>NZ_PKUS01000001.1 GCF_002866825.1 Pseudohalioglobus lutimaris
GTACCGTGATAGCTTGGGTTTAACGAACTAAATAAGTCCAAGAAAAGGGCCGCATCCCCAGGGTTTGCACTGAAAAATGAACAGGCATTCGAGCCCTATCTTTAAGTATCCATAAGAATGTGGCGTCCAGGTGGGCCAGGCCGTCATGCAAATAGCTGCTGAAGACGAATCAATATTCGGTGCAATTCAACAGACATTGTCGTTGTCCGGCTAGCAATCCATTCGTTCGTTTAAGTGAGAACTTCGAGGTTATCAAAAGCGACTTGGTTTTTCTCAACATATTACTGTTTGTTAAACATCCGCATAAGATAGCATTGAGCAAAGATACACGGCGAGAAACGCCACAATGTTGGATAGTTCGAAAAGCAGGCTTATAACCCCCAAATGAAAGAAATACGATCCTGGATGATCTTCGGCTTCTTGTGCGTGGCCAGCGTTATGGCAGTGTTCTGGCTGGAGGAAGGAACTAACGCAGGCATCCTTGGAGCACTGACAAAGCTCACCAAGAGTTACGGCACACCTGGCACCTACGCTTCCGAAAACCCACCTCAGGAACTGACATCAGATACACCGCTGTCTATCAGCGAAAGCGCCACGAACCACGCCTCAAAACGCGACCGGCCTTGGCAAGCGCATAGTAGAGGCGACCAGTTTGTCTGTAATCGCCCTCCCACCAAATCTCGCTCAGACGTAAAGCGCAACCTTGTCTACAGTTGGATCGATGAAAACGGTCAGACGCATATGTCAGATTCACCACCTAAAGACCACATTGCTTCTGTAACTGATCTATCAGATAGCAAGCAAGAGTTTACCTACACGGTAAACGATGACGGCGCAAACCTTCCGGTAGCCTTTCAGGGGAAACTCTCTGCCGGCGCAAAGCGTATCTACGACACCTGGAACTTCTTTTTGGGTGAGGAGAAGCTCCGTCAAACACACATCACGGTCCGGGTGATTGGTGGTCCCGCCAGATTCGACGCTTTCAGGAAAGAGGTATGGCCAAATAGCCTGCCCGCGGGCGGCTTCTACAGCCCCAGTAAAAATGTGGCTTACGTGAAATATGACCCCAAGCGTCCTGAAAATGCGATCCGAACGACTTTTCACGAAGTGTCACACCTTATAACCGCTGGGCACCTGGGCTCTACACCACCATGGCTTACTGAAGGACTGGCCGAGTACTTCGAGACGATGGAGGTAAGCCATCAAGGGGGAACCATCTACCCAAACGAGGCCCATATCAGGCTTTTACAGCGCAACCCCATACCCAGGCTGGATAGTTTCCTATCCGTAACTCGATCACAATGGAACGGCGAAATGCGAGAGATGAACTACGCTGTGGCCTGGTCATTGATGCACTTCTTAATGCAGGGTCCACCGGGGGTGTATGCGATGAAGGAGGTAGTGGAGCAAGCCCATACCAATCTTTGTAAGCCATTCGCAACAAAGAAAGCTCTGCACGAGGCCTATCAGGGTGGATTACAGCGACTCGAGGCTGACTGGAGGCAGTGGATGGCGATGCGAGGGTTTGGTATTCAACAAATTTAACCTGTAAGCGGCCCATCCAATCTGGTGTGCTACCGCAAATCACTCGTAGGTTCGTAGTCAGAGTCCTGAGGCATTGAACCGCTACTCAAAATTCTATCAACACCTAGTGAAAAGGGGTCAGCTTAGACTCTAGTTGCTAGTGCAACACTTCAGGGCATTATAGAGCGCATGACCTACTATGATCACCTTGGCCCGGAAGAACGGGCCGTCATTATGCTTGAGCGAGACCGCGGAGCCAGCCTTCGACAGATAGCGAGTCGATTGGGCCGAAGCCCCTCTACCGTCTCTCGAGAACTCAAGCGAAACACCCAATCAAGCGAGTACTGTGCCACCCGCGCCGGTAAGGCATATCAACGCAGGCGCGAGCGATGCGTTAAACCGCGTAAGCTTGTGGCCAACCCTGCACTATGGCAGTTTGTTGAGTCGCAGTTAGTCTCTGACAAATGGTCGCCGGAGCAGATTGCAGCGACCCTGAAGATCCGTTATCCAGAACGAGCCGATATGCACGTTAGTCCTGAAACAATCTATGCACATATCTATGCATACCCCAGGGGCGAGTTCAGGAAGTTGTGCGTGGAGTCACTCCGGCGTGGAAAGTCGAAGCGCGGCCCTAGAGGTTCAAGGGAGAGCAACTATTCCAGCCTGAAGATTGCGCCGGAGCAGCGCATAGCCAGCCGTCCAGCGGCAGTGAACTCTCGCGAGATTGCTGGTCACTGGGAGGGTGACCTGATTGTGGGAGCAATGAACCAATCTTGCGTCGGCACATTGGTCGAGCGTAAGACGGGGTTCGTGATTTTGGCTCGAATGGAGAGTAAATCGGCGTCACACGTTCGCGAAGGTTTTGAGTTGAGCATGGCGCATGTTCCGGACTTTCTACGCTTGTCGATGACTTATGATCGCGGCGCTGAAATGGCCGAGCACCCGTTGATGTCGCGGCATCTCGATTTGAAGATCTACTTTGCCGACTGTAAGGCGCCCTGGCAGCGTGGCAGCAGTGAGAACATCAATGGTTTGATCAGGCAGTTCTTGCCCAAAGGGGAGGACTTAAAAAAACACGACCAGGCGGAGTTGGATTACATAGCTTTTCTGCTGAACACCCGACCGAGAAAGCGATTTGGCTTTAGGACACCGCAGGATCTAATGGAAAAGGAGCTAGAGGAAGGCCTCATACGTGTTGCACTTGATTCTTGAGTTCAAGCTGACCCCTTATCACCGCGGCAGTTACAGTGTATCTATCTGAACGGCCAACAAACATAGGCCGCCCAGCGAGTCAGACCATCGTGCAATTTCCAGCCGAAAATGGCTCAATATTTTGGTAAATAAACACTCTTTGTAAGCGGCTGTTTCGCAACTCACCGCACGAGTCACTCTATCTGTCGTGTAACGCAGGCAAGTACATGCAAGACGCGTCATGCTTCAGTCTCAGCAACCAGACTGGAAACCCTGTGATGAAGATATCAACGCTCCTGTTAACACTAACGCTCATAAGCGCACCCGCGTTTGCGATCGAAGAACCCCTTGCAGACCGGCCCGGTTACGTGGACTTCAGTAGCCTTTCCGGGGACTATGGCCAGCCACGGGTTATGATCGATCTCGGCAGCTCGCTGCTGACCTTGATCAGCAATTTTAAGCACGAGGATCCCATGGCCCAGGAAGCGCTGCGCAATCTTGAGTCCGTCCGCGTCCACGTCTACAACACGGCAGGTGACACAACGCCGGCGAACGAGCGCATGACAGCGATAAACGAATCGCTTCAGGCGCTGGAGTGGGAACAGATCGTGCGCGTACGCGAGCCCGACCAGCAGGTCGACATCTATATCAAATACGGCGACAACATCGTGCACGGCCTCACGGTGATGGCAGTAGATGAGGAAGAAGCTGTGTTCATCAATATCCTCGGTGATGTCGATCCCGAGCAACTTGCCGGGGTCGTAAAACACATGGACGTTGATCTCGACGTCGACATGGCCATGCACACACCGTGATGCGTGCTCTGTATAAGATTGTGCCTGTTGCGGTGTTGGTGGTGCTCACCAGCGCCTGTGGCTTCACGGCTTCATCGCGAAACCCCGGCTACGTTAGCTTCGATGAAGCACATTACAGCGACCTGCGGCGCGACACCTCCATTTCCATAGGTCCTGCTTTGCTAACCGTCGCCGCGCGACATGTGGATGACGATCCTAAAGCAAAAGTGCTGCTCGCAGCGCTGGACGGTGTGCGGGTAAAGGTTTACCACATTGATGAAAAGGCCGATCTTGCGCAGCTTGTAGGCCACATCAACGCGGTGGCGAACTCCATGGATGATCGCTGGCAGCGGATCGTACGTGTCCAGGAAGATGACGCGACTACGCACGTCCTGATCAAGCACTCGAATGAGGCCATTCTTGGCCTGGCGATTCTCGCTGTAGAAGGGGAAGAGCTTGTTTTCGTCAACGTGATGGGCGAACTGACGCCAGCGGTACTTCAGGAGTTGTCTCCGGCGACTGCCAAGGAACAGGCCCTCGCGCTGCGCTACATACCCCTGAACTAGCCTCGAACGAAATTGGGGACAGACCACGATTACCCGAGTGCCGACCTGCATTCACGGCTTGTTCATCTGACAAGTTGACGCCCCAGGTGAACAGAACCGGCTTCAAATCGCTGGATGAAACCGTGGTCTGTCCCCTATTATTAACCGGTTGAAGCGATAGTAGAGCCAGGGAGCCTGCCCCAGAGGTGCTTTGGGCACTGCGTGGGAAATGATCTCGGAAGGGAATTGGTGACGTTTGTATGCTTTCATACACCGACCCTAACAATTTGCACATTCAACTTGTCAGTACCCCGAAACTTACTGGCCACCACGCCACTGCCATACAATAATGCTCTCCGGGCAATCTCCAGGTTGATGAAATTTGATGAAAAAGTGGATGTGGACACTATCGATCGTTGTACTGCTGCTGAGTGTCTCGTACGCAGTGCTAAATATGGGGCGACAGCCTGAGCCGTTCCCAGCCAGCTCACGCAGTAAAGCGCTGCTACAGGTCGGTCCGTTGCAAGTGCTTCAGCACGACGAGGTATTCATCGACGACAGCCGCCCCACCAATGCCAACCGCGGCTACGCGGGTGATAAGGTACGCCGATTGGAAGGCACCATCTGGCACCCCAGCACTAAAGACGGAGGGCCTTACCCACTCGTTGTGTACAGCCATGGCTTCAGTTCCAACAGAGAAGGCGGCGCCTATTTGGCAGAACAGCTGGCGAGCCTGGGGTTCGTGGTGGCTGCCGTTGACTACCCCTTGACCAGCCGCGGCGCTCCGGGCGGCCCCAATGCGAAGGATGTTGTGAATCAGCCCGGCGATATCAGCTTTCTTATCGATCGTTTACTGGTACAAAATAATACCCCCGGTCATGTGCTGGAGGGAATGCTGGATGGCTCCCGTATCGGCGTTACTGGTATCTCCCTGGGAGGAATGACGACGACCCTGGTGAGCTTTCACCCTGAAATGCGTGATCCACGCATCGGTGCTGCTTTATCCATCGCCGGCCCAACTGCTTTATTTACCGATACTTTTTTTACGTTCACGCAGGTGCCATTCCTGATGCTGGCTGGCGACATCGATGCACTGGTTCCGTACCTCACCAATGCCGCACCGGTAATAGACAAGGTTCCCGGCTCCCAACTGGTCACCGTGACAGGCGGCTCACACACGGGTTTTGCGGGGCCCGCAGCGCCATTGCGCTGGATGAAAAATCCGGATGCCCTGGGCTGCTATATGGCTAATCGCAACATCGACGGGGATGAGGAAGACACCTGGTATGACCTGATTGGCACAGAGGCGCAGGGAATTGACCACAAAACGAAAAACGATTTTTGTCTGGTGGACCCGCTACCGAAAGCGATCAACGTTCTTCGCCAGCAGATGATTACCTCAGTGGTTGTGACCAGTTTCTTCCAGAGTGTTTTTGCGCCCAAAGCAGAGCAGCGAGAGGCGGCACGGTTCTTTTTGAGTAATACATTGGCCGGGGAATTGCCCGATGTCAGCTACCGGCGTGCACCCAGTAGGAAATTGGGGACAGACCACGATTAGCCGAGTGCCGACCGGCATTCGCGTCTTGTTCATCCGACAAGTTGACGCCCCTGGTGAACTGAACCGGCTTCAAAGCGCTGGATGAAACCGTGGTCTGTCCCCGTTTTTCAATCATCCGCGATAGAGGCGAGCAGGCGCAGATAGGCGATCTGATAGCCGTTCGAATTCTCATTCAACTCCCACGGCGTCAGGTCAACGCCGGACTGGCTAATACGTTGATTGCTCTGACGGAAGACCTTTAGCGGCGGTTGACCTGCGAGGCCAGCCGCTTGTTTCTTGGCTGCCGCATAATTGGGATTCGGCCCACCGAGGAGGAAGCCCGGAGCCGGTCCGAACAGGCTCGTCCTGGCATTGTCGAAATCCGTCCCGTCATTGAACCATGTGTGGTAAAACTCGTCAGCCGAGCGTTCCGCACCAAACGTATCCATATTGGACAAATAGACGAGCCCGAAGGGATTCACGCCGTGGATATAGTGCAGATAGCCAGAGGCTGAGCGTTTGTTCTCCTCCGCATTATTCGGGCCGAGTCCAAAGGTGTTCATCTGCTGATACATCACGCCACGATGTGAAACGGCGCGGTTGGATCCAAACCCGACAAAGCCAAGCTGATCGGGGTCATTCGCATAATCATTGACCATATAGGCGCGGTATATGTCGTCGCCCGTCGCCCAGCCCGTGTCGTAATTTCCGAACCCAAAGGAGAACGCATTATCAAGCGCTGTCCTGATTGAGTTCTTCAGGCCCCTATTCCCGCCAGAGATACTGGTGTAATACATAAAGGCAGTCTGTTCGTCGGAAACATCGGGCTGTACAAACCCTGCATTGAACTTCGCGTTTCGCCAATTGTTCGAGATATAGTTCTGATAAGAGGCGATTCGGGTGAGGTCATAGAGATAGATGGCCGCAATGCGTCGGCGCTGCTGCTGATAGGACAGATCGTTGTTTCCGCAATTGCCGCTAAACCCGTCTTCCTGCTCACCGGCGGCTACGCCATTACTTTCATTACAGAATTTCACAGCCGGATTACGCTGCGCCCAACTATAGGCATCAATCGCGCGTTGTTCGAGGTCACTTGCGAGGGTTGGGAACACGCCCGCATCGTCAAATACCTTTGACGCAAAGGCAAAGGCCGCAGCCGCACTCAATGTCGCTGAGGTTGTGGGCGGACCGTAACGACTTTGGCCCGTGTTAGACGAGGGCGGGCTGTTATCATCGCTCGATTCCAGGACCGAGATGACGGACCCATTCGACTGTTGATGCCGCACGAGGGATTCGACGCCCCACCGGATTTCGTCCAGCATATCGGAAATGCCATTTCCCGAGTTCGGCATGTCAAAATCATCGCCCCACACATCCGGCGTGTCACGATAGGCATGCAGCATGCAGAGGATATAATTTGCTGTCCAATTCGTGTATTTGTTCAAATCACCGGCATCATACCAACCGCCCCGCAAATCTTTGCGGTTCGCGGATTGAGACGTATTCCAGAAGCGCGCATCCTGATCCTGGTTCGGGCCGAGGTGACTGGCCGTATCCGCCCAGGGCGAGGTTTCTACAGTGCTCTTATCAAAGCCTGAGCGCTGATAGAGGAAAGTCCGGAACGCCGTTTTTAAGACTTCGTCATAAACATCATCGCCAATCTCAAACGTGGCGGAACGCGCATCATTTTCCGCGTCATAGATATAGTACTCGCCCGGCGTGTTGACCTGCGAGAAATTAAACCACCACGCACGGTCGCCTGAAAACGCCTGTTCGCCGCCGCCATTGCGCACCGTGCGATTGCCGGAGAAAACCTGTCTGCCGGTCGCGGCGTTTATGACCTGGAGCGTCCTCCCCGGGACATAATTCTCGGCAGTAGAACTGCCGAAGCCGGTAATGCCGTCGCGGATCACGGCCACTTTGGTCATGCCCGGTTTATAACCGAATTGATCGACAAGAAGATGGTCAAGGTCGACCTCGCCGAGCATGGGCACCCCACCATCACCTTCGGACAGACGGTTAATTTCGAAAGATTGCAAATTCGTGCCGCCGTAGCCCTTGAAAACCAGGACGATATTGCGGAAGCCCTGCGGGTCATTTGTGAGCTTCACCGTCGCGTCAGTATAGTTGTCATAGCTGCCCGTATTGGGGAGGTTGACGGTGCCGTATAATTTTCCGTTGGGGCCGCCATTTCTAACTTCCATGGTCATGGGAAGGCTGGACCCGCGCGCATAGGACACCGTGATTTCCGGATTATAGGAGAGCGACACATTATTGAAGCGCAGCCAGGCCGGGTTGCCATCAACGCCCGCACTGCTGCCCCCGCCGCCGGGGCCGAAGAAGAAATTCATATTCGACGCAGCCGACCTATTGCCCGGAAAAAGCTCTGTGGTGAGCGGTTGACGGCGCATATCGACCCAATCGACATCAACGTCGCCGTCGCCCCTGAATTTGAAAAACACATCGCTCCGCCCCGCTGTGAGGGTCTCGTTGAAGTTGACGCCGCGCACTCTGAACGTTTCGAATGACCCCGTAGACGGCAAGGGGATGGAGGCGACGGCTGGCGTGTTGAGCGAGCCAAAATGGACATCCATACCCGCATCACCCGTTACGCCGCGCGCATAGCGAACGCGCAGCCTCTTAAACCCCTGCCCGCGCCTGTCATTGGTGAAGGCGATATATTCATTGGGAGAATCTGAAATCACGACCCGATTCGACACAACGGTTCCGCCAAACACGTCCGCACCCTCGGCCTGATAGATCAGGCGCTGTGCGCGGCCGAGTTGGGCCCAATTGACACGATCAACCGGACCAGTAAACCGTAGGAAGAGGCTTTGCGTTCCAGAGCGACTGTCCGCCGCCAGTCGCTTGCTCTTGTAATTCGTTGGACCATCAGTCTGCTCGAGTGGCCCTTCGGCCAGAACCGGCCCCGTGGGACTATCTAGGCGTAATTCATATCCCGCGGCGGCGGCCGTTGACTTGGAATAGCGCAGCGTCACGCTATCGAAACCCGCCCCTAGATTGACATTATCAAAACGCAGCCAGTCTCCCGTGGAGATATTTGTCACATGTTTATTCACGGTCGTCGTGCCGGACTGGCCGTTTCTGGCCTCGGCTTGAAGCGTCCGGATCGCGTCATGGGTCAGGGATTGGGCGAAAGCTGCAGTCACGAGGCCGGGCGCAAAGCCGACTATAAGCGTGGAGGCGAGCAACGCGCGGACGGATAATGACATGAGCTCCCCTGGAAGTTGCTTTTTATGGTTAATGATACCTTACCCTTAATCGCAACTTCAGTTTGCTAAAGTCAGTTGTGGGAATTCTGCGCACAGGTCGCACGCTTTGTATGGTTATGCGGAGGGCGTTGCCCCTGTTGGGCTAATCCCAAAACCCCGCTCCGGGGAAACTGGGGACAGACCACGATTAACCAACCGTGGTCTGTCCCCGTTTTTTTCGGCGGGTTAACATTCGGGGCAGGCCATCCTCCAAGTAACTCTCCACGCCGGTTTACTCCGTGGTCAAGCTAACGCTACTATGTATTCACATAATACATACATATGATCATCTGGCTCAGAGGTAATCACAGTGTCAAACAGCATACCCTTCCGTCCAGTCCTGCGCTCATTTGTTGCAGGCGCATGCAGTGTCACTTTGATCGCGCTTATCAGCGGCTGCTCCGATAGCTCAGACAGAACCAATAACCCAGATCCCGGGCCGGGTCCTGAGCCTGTACCTCTCGTAGATCGCGCCTACTACATTCTACCGCCGGGAAATTTTGGCGGCTTGCCGGTTACTGAGAATTCGCTGGATCAGTTGCCTCTCTATGACGGCCTGACACCTTTGCGCGGCAATGTGACCGATGCAGACATTGAAAGACTCTACTTACCCGAAGACTTTATGCCTATTGGCGAGACGGTACTGGAACCAACTGAACGGCCCGGCCTGGAGATCCTTTACGACGAGTATGGCGTAGCACACATCACTGGCCAGACTCGTGAGGATGTGGCGTTCGGAGCCGGTTGGGTAGCCATACGCGACCGCGGTCTGCTGCTGGGGCTTGGGCGCGGAGCCTCCAGGGTAGCGGTAGCGGATGTACCGGGTATTAACGCGTTCGGTCTGGTGACCAGTGGCCAGAACTTTGTGCCCAGTGCCGCAACAGAGCAATTGGTGACTGATCAGGTTGAGTTATTGGTCGAGGTCTTCGGAGATGAAGGACGACAGATCATCGACGATGCGCAGGCTTACGTGGATGGCATAAACGCCTATGAACAGGCTAATGATATCAATAACCCCGTGCCATGGAACGTCAACGACGTGGTGGCCATTACAGCTTTTATCGGATCAATATTTGGTGCAGGCGGTGGTAGCGAAGCGACCAACTCTGAGTTTCTGTCTACCTTGATCAACGGACTTGGCGCCGGTGTCGGCAACCAGGCCTGGGACGATGCCATGCTGTTCGATGACCCGGAAGCGCCCACCACGATTACCGCGCGTTTTGAATATGGGCCAATGACAGGCGGTGCAGTCACGGGTTCCGTGCTCATTGATGAGAACTCTATCGTATCGCTGGATCCGCGCAGCCCCGAAGTGGTGTCGTCACCTGAGGAGCAGCCTGCCCTGTTTGCAGCGGCTGGCCAACCGCCTTACAGAGAGGCGTCTAATTTCCTGATCATGGATACTGACCGATCTGTGAATGGCACTACAATGGCCGTAATGGGTCCACAGTTGGGGTATTTTTATCCTGAAATAGTGCAACAGATTCGCCTCAGCGGGCCGCACGTGGAGGCGCAGGGCGCTGCCGTCCCCGGTCTGTCTATGTATCTGCTTATTGGCCGCACACAGGACTATGCGTGGAGCCTGACCTCAGCCAATCACGATGTTCGCGATGTTTACGTAGAGATGCTGTGTAACCCGGATGGGTCTGAACCTTCTCGCGATTCACTTCACTATATTTTCAATGGTGAATGCACGCCCTTTGAAATTTTCAATGCTGGGGAGCTGAACGGCGACCCACTCATCTACCCGGTATCGGTTCATGGGCCTATGATTGGTACGGCTACAGTCAATGGCGAGCCCGTTGCGCTCACTCGCAAGCGTTCCACTTTTGGACGCGATGGTTTGAACCTGGCCGGCCTTAAGAATATGACTGAAGGCAACGCCACCACTCCGGAAACATTCTATGAGTCCGCGAACAAGTTTGGCTTTACCTTCAACTGGGGCTATATCTCGCGCAGTAACGTGGCCTTCTTCTCTTCCGGCCGCCTGCCTGTTCGCCCAGCGGGGCTTGATAGACGCCTGCCCACCTGGGGTAACGGCGATTATGAGTGGCAAGGCTTTCTGAGCCAGGCTGAGCACCCGCATGCGGCACAGGCACCGTCCGGACGTATGCTCAACTGGAACAACCAGGCGGCCCCCGGCTTTATGCACGGTGATGGCACGCCTTATGGCCCGGTACATCGTGTTCGGCTGTTCGATCAATTCCCTGAACAGGTCGATCTGGCCGGCCTGGTCGGCGTAATGAACCGCTCAGCCACTGAAGATGTGCGTTCACCTGCATGGCCTGCGGTTAGCGAAGTGTTGCGAGGTGGTGATGCGCCCAGTCCGCTGGCTGCCGACGTGGTTGACCTTCTGGACGAATGGGTGGCCGATGACGCTCCCCGACTGGACGGCGACGATGACGGGTTTAACGATAGCGCAGGTCCCACCGTGATGGACGCTCTTTGGGGCCCACTGGCCGCAGCCGTGATGCAACCGGTCTTCGGCGACCTGACCAGCGCGTTGGACGAAGTCCGCAGTCTCAGTGGTGATCCCGGCAGTGGCAATCAACCGGGTGCCAACTATGTCGATAAGGACTTGCGCACATTGCTTGGGCAGGATGTAGAGGGCCCCTTCAACCTGAGCTACTGCGGTGCGGGTAGTCTGGAGGCATGCAGGGATTCCCTGTGGCAGGTTGTAGAGACTGTATCACTGGAGCTTGCTGCTGACCTGGGTGATGATGTTTCGACCTGGTTCAAGGAAGGCAGTCGCAGCAGTTTTGCGCCTGGGCTTATCCCCGAAACCTTCCGCTCTACCAATCGACCCACGTTCCAACAAGTGTTGGAGTTTGCACCAGCAGAGTAAAACCTAGAAACCCGGGGGCGCGATGCAGTGCCCTGGGGCATTTCTTTCCAACACTATGTTGCATTCAGCCCCTGGGCTAGTTGCCTGCTCCATCGCAGGTTCTGGCAACTCCAATCGGCAGGCAGATAACCGCACGAAAACGCTTTCATATATGGGCATTAGGCGTGCTAGGATGCGATCCTCAAAAATTCATGGGAATGGGCATGCACAAAGTATATCTGGGATTGTTCCTCACGTTGGCAGTAAGTGCCGCAGCAATGGGTCAAAGCAGGCAGGCGGGAGACTGGGAAGCCAGCTTGTTTTACAAGTCACAAAGCGGCGAGAGCTTTGGTGCACCCGAAGGGCCCGATGAGGCAAATGTAAAATTTTCCAGCGACAATGGCTGGGGTTTCACGGTTGGTTATAATTTTGATGAGCACTTGAATCTGGCCTGGGAATTCAGCAAGAACACACCGCGCTATAACACCAGCTTCCGGGATGCCGAGGGCGATCCGCGCACGATCAGTCATACCGCATCCTTCTATACCAATAACCTGAATGGTACTTATCACTTCATGAAGGGGCCAATCACACCGTTCGTGTCAGCCGGGCTCGGCTGGAGCACGATCGACTCTAATGTCAGTGATGGCCGCGGTTATTGTGTTCCAGATTACTTCTGGGGGTGGTATTGCTACTCCTCGTCTTATGATAAGACGACTTTCACCTACAATGCGGCCCTGGGCTTAAGAGCTGATCTCAGCAACAACCTTTTTCTGCGTGCCAGCTACGGCCGTCAGTGGATGGATGAAAAAATCGGTAGAGATAAACCCGAGTTTGACGTGGGCAAGATCGAGATCGGCTATCGTTTCTAGGTAGCAGTTATTAGGGCCGGGGCGTCAGCAGCAACTCGGGAAGGCTGAGACCAAAGGTCGGTGGAGACTGTCCATGCATCGCGACTTCGGTGGCGATGTTACCTGCTTTTAACATCCGCCCGGTTGTTGGCATCTTTGCCTTCGCGAATCAGCGTCTCGAAAACCGGGGACAGACCACGATTAATCAACCGTGGTCTGTCCCCGTTTTTTTACGCATCTACCTATTCGATGTGCAGGCAAAAAAAAGAAGCCCCCGCCATGGCGAGGGCCCTTAGACCATAGGGGCTGTATTACTCGCTCAGACCCCAGCCACGGTCCACATTGTCCCATTCCGGCAAATTCTGGATAACGTCTTTGGGATCGAAAGGCGCATCGCCAGAGAGTACCCTGCCTTTGCTGGCTTCAATAGTTTCAGGCCGCGCATTCTCGATGCCTTTCAGTGGGAAGTCGCGGTTCTGGCCCTTGTCGGGGTACTTCTCCTTCATCAGCTGGTGGCGAACCTTCATGATATTGAACATACCTTTGGCCGGGAACATGGGCAGCAGTTGGCCGCTGGCTTCTCTGGGGTCACTGTAGAGGTCGTAAAACTCAGGACCGGACAGACCCGGCTTTGCACCGGTCCAATGCTTCTTGTAACGCCCTTTTACCGTGGCTGCCAATACAGGACCCGTGTAGATATGCACATAGTCCCGACGGCTCTGCGTATCGCCCTCCAGGAACAGCGCCGTCTGGTTCACACCATCGATTATACGGTCTCGCGGGATATGCTTGGTGGCACCGCCAAGAGTAGCGAAGGTAGTGAACAGGTCGGTCTCGTGAATGATATCGCCTATGACCTGCCCAGGTTCGATAACACCCGGCCAGTAAGCAATAGCGGGAACGCGCACGCCGCCCTCCGTGTAGTCGCCCTTGCCACCGGTGTAGAGCGTTTCCACCATTCCCGGAGGGCCGTTGTGCGTCATGGGGCCATTGTCAGCCATCAGGATGACCAGAGTGTTGTCGTCAATCTCCAGTGCTTCCAGTTCCTTGATCAGCTTGCCGACCCTGACATCCATACGGGCCAGCGCTTCCTGCAACAAACCACCGCTGGCTGTCACCCGGTCGGGGAATCCCATGAAAGAAGTCACCTGAGGCCAGAGCGCTACAAAGAACGGCTTGTCACTTTTTGCGTTCTTGCGCACAAATTCAGACGCGCGCTTCCAAAACTCATCCTCCAAAGCCACGTAGTCATCGTGGTTAGGCGGTGTGCCCACTTCGCGAACCGGGCCTCCCTTCTTACCCTCCAACGCCCAGACATAGCCATCAGGCCTCCAGCCGCTATCGATGTCATAGGGGTCTTCACCGAACATTTCAGGAAACATGACGGCCGCTGACAACGCACCGATCTGCGCCCGGGGGACATACAAACTGGGGACCTGGTTGTAGGGGGTCCACAACGCTTCATCAAAGCCCTGATTATTCAGGTAGCTGGACTCCACATCTCCCAAATGAGACTTGCCATAAAAAGCCGTGGCATATCCGGCTTTGCTCAGCACCTCTGCAATGGTCACTTCTTCGGCAGCCAGTCCGCCATATTCATAGGGAAAGCCCACGTTGTACATGCCGTTGCGCTTGGCGTGACGGCCGGTCATCACCGCCGCCCGACTCGGTGTACATGAGGGCTCGGTGTACATGCGCATAAAATTAATGCCGTCGGCGGCCAACTGGTTCATGTTGGGCGTTTCCCAGCCACGCACTTTCTGTATGGCCGGAATTCCTATCTCGCCGACCGGGGTATCGTCCCACATAATGTGAATGATATTCGGTCGCTTACCGTGCTTCTTTTCCAGCTCGGCAAGCTTCTGGTCCAGCGTTTTATCCTGCGCCGCCCACTTGTCCTTGTACTGTGCCAGCAGCACATAGTGCTCGGCGTCGTGAACAATATCCTTGGCGTTAGCCACTAATGAACCGGCAGCCAGGGCCACTGAGGCTACCGTCGTTAACAATGATTTTATTTTCACCTTATAATCTCCTTTAGGATTTTCTGGCCAGCACTCTGGTAGTAATCCACTTTGCTTAACTACGCACCAGGTGCTGCCAGGTAAATATCCCGAAATTGCCAGTATCGGGCACAAACAGCCAAAACCGGTTTCATAGAGCCGGGCAGGGCCACCAACACCGAAAGCTGAGTCATGAATAACAACCTGCTTGATTCCCCGCAAGCTTAGGCGATCTGATCTCATGCAGCCACCGCGCTGGGCTATAATGCTGGCTGGATATCAATATTGCGCAAAAAGGTTTCCAACTTGGGTGATTCAACGGTAGACGGCTGTTTTATAAGAGCCGAATTCAACCTTTTTGAGGAACTGGCGACCCGAGCTGTAGGCTGGGAACTCGATTTCTGTCAGTTCAGTCATGCCAACGCGCCATTTTTCATTGAGCAAATTGCCGGGTCGTCGGTGATGATCAGCCGCGCTGTGCTGCCCGCTCGTTTTTACCAACAGGGCGCGGTGGCACCGGGCTACCGCACGGTTTCGCTGCTGGCCTCTGGTTCCGGGCCGCAATCATGGCGTTGGTGCGGAGAGTCAGTAACGCCACACAGCCTGCTGGTCATGCCATTGGGCGGCGATTTCGAGTCAGTTTCCAGCGCAGGCCTCGACACCCTGCACCTCACCCTGCCGATAAGACTCCTGAGTGATGTGGCCGAAAGCCATTTCGGTCAGCCGCTGCATCGCTTGATGCCGGATGAGCGCGGTTTCTGCGCCAATGGCGGAGCTCCCCTGTTTCGGTTAAGGCACCTGCTGCAGAAATACGCACCCGGCCAGGGGGGAACACAGCGAGCATTGAATCCACCGCTTGCTCCGCCGGTGGAGCGTGAGATGGCTTATATGGTGCTGGCGTGCTTGTATGCCAGCCATACTCGCGAGCCGGTCGTCCCTCGTGGCAAACGCTGGAAGGTTCTCGACAGGGCCTTGCGCGAAATTGCTGCGGCACAGGGCAACTCGATCAGCGTAGCGCAACTTGCATCGGTGACAGGGGCCTCGAGAAGGACATTGGAGAATGCGTTCCGGGACGTGCTGGGTGTCAGTCCGGCGACTTACATCAAAGCGCTGAAACTACACAGGCTGAACAGGGCGTTACTGAATGGCGATGCCAGTGTTACCGGGGTCGCAGAGCTTGGCCGTTTCCACGGATTTCGCCATTTGGGCCAGCTTGCCGCCGATTATCGGGATGCTTTTGGCGAATTGCCTTCAGCCACCTTGCATCGCCAGCCCGAATAGTCCCGTCGCGATTCTATCATCCATCACAGCGGATGCTGACACCAGAAGTGTCGCCCGGAAATCGCTCGACCGCTGCCGCCCAAGTCCACCTGCGCCTACCGTTTCCATATATTTCAAATAGTTTTAACGACTTAGAGCACGCGACCAAGAGAGCAGAATCATGCGCCGGCGCTGGTAGGTGAACGGGTTTCGCGCAGCGTGTTCAGTGCACCCGAGTATTTCATGGGATCGACCTACCGTCGGTCGCTATCTTTCGCTCCCGGAAGTAATCATGAACTCATTCAGAAAGTTAGGCTGACAGCATTTTTATACATATAATCAGCCCCTTCGGATTGCTAGCATTTGGTCATGAGCTACCTTATAAGTCCAATCAGCACAGAATGGGCGTCATTGGCATCCCTGGTAGAATTACCAGGCTTTAGGGAAGAGCGGGGAACTCTTCACGAATGTGACTTCTCTCAACTTCCTTTTGTTCCCCGCAGAAGCTTCCACATAACAAATGTGCCAGCGGGAACTGTACGCGGTGGACATTCACATAAGCGCCAGAGGCAGCTGATATTTTGTGTATCTGGAGCGCTTGGCATTCATCTACGTCATAAGCACCTTGAATTTGATCTAACTTTGAATAATTCACAAATGGGTCTTTTGTTAGAGCCAGGGACGTGGGGCTCACAATTATTCGAGAGCGAATCAACGGTCGCATTAGTCATGGCCAGCGGGCCATACGATCCTGCTGACTACCGTTTTGATTACTAAAGTACTTTCAACGCAGCGAGCGAAAAAGATTCCGCGTGTTGCGGTACTAGGTGGCGGAATAATGGGCACCTGCACGGCATTACTGCTCGCTCGAAAAGGTGCCGACGTCACATTATATGAAGCAAGACCGCAAATTCTATTGGGTGCCAGCCGATGGAATGAGGGGAAAATTCATCTCGGATACCTGTATTCTGGTGATGCGTCTCTTCAAACCGCGAAGCAGATTATAACGGGGGGCCTGCAATTCAGGCCGCTGATCGAGCAGATCATTGGGACCACTTTAAATGACATAACCCAGGAAGACGACCTCTACCTTGTGCACAGGGACTCAGTTGTTACGCCTGACCATGTTAATCAGTATTTCGGAAATCTAACGCGGCTGTTACACGACCACCCGGATAAAGAGAAATACTGGGGGTCAATCACCAGCACAAAAACGGAAAGGCTTTCACGGGTTGAACTGGAGAAATTATCCAATCCAGAATATGTGGACGCTGGATTTGTGTCCCCGGAAAGATCTGTCTGCACCCAATCGATAGCGGATAGCTTGTCGGCGGCAGTATATGCCGAACCAGGAATAGAGGTACGAACCTCCAGCAAGGTTCTAGGGGCAAAACGATTTGATGAAAGCACCGGGCTTAGCTACCTCGTTGAAACAACGAGTGATGCAGAAAAATTTTTCCATGTGGTGAATTGTCTTTGGGAAGGCCGGCCCAAAGTAGACGCTTCCATAGGTGTAAATAACTTGAGTCAGCCAAGCTTAAGGTACAGGTGCTCGCTTTTTGTCGAAACCTCTAGACAGATCAAAGTTCCGTCGGCGGTAATATGCACCGGTCCATTTGGCGATATCAAATCCTACAATCCGAAAAAATTTTACCTGTCCTGGTACGAGTCAGGCCTCGTAACATCTACCACCGATGTTCTCAATGCAGTGTCACCTTCTCTTTCTGACACAGAAAAGGGAGCTATTAGTGAAACAACCCTCACTAGTATTGGCTCAGTAATTCCCGCCAGCCGCAGGTTAATGGAGGCATCTACACGTATCTCGGTTGAGGGGGGCTGGGTCTTCGCCAACGGCAGAGGGTTACTGAGCGATCCAAATTCATCTCTCCACAGGCGGGATCAGGTGGGCATACATCGCACGGGCAACTGGTACTCGGTTGACACTGGCAAGTACTCTATGGCGCCATGGTTAGCGCTTCATGTCTCACATGAGATACTGGGAAACTGAGGCGCTATAGACTTGAAAACAGAGAATACGCCTTCGCAGCCATTAGTTAGCATAGTAACGGCTACTTACAACTGCAGTCACTTACTCAGGTTCTCTATCCAGAGCGTGGTTAATTCGACTTTTAGGGACTGGGAGCTTCTTGTTGTTGGAGACCACTGTACAGACGACACAGAAGAAGTCGTGAACTCCTTTGGTGATAGTCGAATCAAGTATCACAATCTTCCGACCAACAGCGGCCAGCAGTCCGCGCCAAATAATTATGGCGTATCAAAGGCCACTGGCAGGTACCTTTGTTTTTTGAATCAGGACGACATGTTTTTCCCGGATCATCTTGAGCAGATGGTGCGGACGATAGCTCTGAATAAGGCAAACATCATTCTTGCCAGGTACGCAGTTGTTCTCCCTTTCTCTGACAATTCCGATCCAGTAATCGTTAACGGAGGCTCACCTCTGAATGAAACTCGATATCACCCGGCAAAATGGTACATCGCCTCATCGTGGTTTATGTATCGTCAGGATGCGCTCGATGTAGGGGAATGGAAAGACCAGAATGAGTTGGCCATACCTCCGTCTCAAGAATGGCTCTTCAGAGCGTACCGAGTCGGGAAGATAATTTCCTGTACCGAGGAACCGTCATTGATTGCCCTCTATAGTGGAGCGAGGAAAGGCTCATACTCCAATGAATCGACGTTCGAGCACGCTTATATATATGACTTAATGAAGCACGACAGTTTTCGATGTACGCTCGTCAATAGTATTCGGAAGAACGAATCAGACTTGAATAAGTCCCCTCGAAAAGCAATTCGCAACCTTTATGACCGGGTTGCCGAGACCCTACTGGCTCCAATCGGCATCCACCCTTTCTTACCCGAAATGCTAATTCGGTACGGAGGCCGGGGCGGGTTTGTTCGCAAGTGGAGGTCAAAGATAAAGTCTCTCTGAAAAATTGCGACGGGCATTGGATGCCTTCCAATGCTGGAAAGCCAGCTAATCGCAGCATGGCTAAAAAATTTTTGCGAGGCTGAACGGCTGTTTAAAGTTACCACATAGCTCGCTCTCGCTTCTTGGCCCACTTGCGTAATAGCGCAGTTCGGCGCTGGCTTGAACTTCGCCTTACAGGTGGTCCTTACCGTAGGCATTCTTTACCGATTAAAGCGGACACAGGGTTTACACTTTCCCGGCCCAAATGGGATAACACCATGTCCGACCAGGTCATTCTCATCATCACGGAAACCTGAATTGTAGGTGGCGTCCAGCCCGCTGCGGACTGCCAGGTTTAACCCCCTTCCTGTTAGCACCCAGGTGCGGCCACCAGACCAATAACTTACATTCCGTAGCCTATGTTTCCGATATGATCTTTGCCCAGGTGCCAGGTGGCTCAGTTGCCTTTCCGGCCGGGCAGGCTACACCTTTTCCTGCTGCGCAAATGGTCAACTCCGCGAAAGCCTCCATGCCTCGTTTGCTTTTTACCCGTACAACTTCAGGCCCAGGTATGCCTATAATCATTCCTGCGCGGGTCATTGGTGTTCTCCTCATATAACGATCTTCGCAAAATCAGTTTAATGAATGCCGGTGTCCCCCCTTAGTGGTGATGGGCCGATTTCTGAAAGTCATCATAGATGAGCTGATTCGGGAAGTTGGCTGCGCAAGCCGCTATAACGGACTCGTTTACTTCGCTGGGAAAGTGGAGGCAATATCTATGGTCTCTTACGCCACGTCTTGTTACTTATTGTGGGGCTTAAAATTTGGATAATTTACGGGACGAATTCAAGGTATTTCTGCTGTCCTGGCTCGACAAGTATTGGCCAGGAGATACACAGCTGGAGTTCAACACGCTCGTTGTCATCTGGTTGGCTGTGTTCGCAGGTTTACTGCATTTCTTCTTGCATGGGTTTGTGCTTCGCGCGGGCAAACGATTGGCAGAAAAGGCCGGACAAAAATGGCAGCAATCTCCCGATGCGCTCAAGCTGTTCCGCAGAACATCATTTGTATTTCAGGGCATTGTCCTGCAGATACAGGCTGGGCTCTGGCTGGACGACTCTCAAACGCTGCTGCTGTTCATCAAGACGGCGACGGACCAGTGGATTCTGTTGTTTACATTGCTTTCTTTCTTCTCCTTGCTGGATTTCCTGCAAAAACTCACCTATGCGAGAAGCAGCAAGATCAACTTTCCACTACGTGGTCTACTACAAACACTTAAGCTCATCGCCAGCATTTTTGTCGCAATTCTGGCTGTTTCGATACTGATGGGTAAATCGCCATTGATCCTGCTAAGCGGCTTGGGAGCGATTTCCGCGGTCCTGATGCTGGTATTCAAGGACCCTATCCTGGGTCTGGTGGCGGGTATTCAGTTGTCGGCAAACGAAATGCTGGCCATTGGCGACTGGCTGGAGATGCCAAAGTATGGCGCAGATGGCGACGTGATAGACATCGGCCTCACCACGGTCAAAGTCCGAAACTGGGACAAAACCATCACCACAATTCCCACCTATGCGCTGATATCTGACTCGTTCAAGAACTGGCGGGGCATGACCGCATCAGGCGGAAGACGCATAAAGCGCAGCGTGCTGATAGATACCAGCAGCATTCAGTTCCTGCGCGATGACGATATAGAACGGCTCAAAAAGGCAGATCTTCTGGCCGGTTACCTTGATGACAAGATCAAGTCCATTGATTACGCCAACAGTAAAACGCTGACGGATATGTCGCTATCGATCAATGGCCGCAGGCTGACCAATATTGGCACCTTCAGAGGGTATATGGTGTCGTACCTGAAATCACATCCGGACATTCACCAGAAAATGACGCTGATAGTGAGGCAACTGAGTCCAACGAGTGAAGGACTTCCAATCGAGATCTATGCGTTCACCAACACGACATCCTGGGTCGCCTATGAAGACATTCAGTCTGATATATTTGACCATATTTTTGCGGTGTTGCCAGCGTTCGGCCTTAGAGCACACGAGGGACCAACGGGTCATGATATCCGCGCGTTAGTTGAGCGTTGACCTGGCAAGAGCGCCACGCCATTGACGGTATACCCAACACAATTTCAACAGTATAAGAGAATCATAGTGAAAACAGCCTATCTGTTATACAGCCTGATTGCCGCCTGCCTGCTGCTCTGTGCGTGCAGCCCAAAGCCCCAGAATACAGGCCCTTTAGCCATAGCGCCCGTTATCGACATCAACACCCATGACAGCAAACGTGATCGCAACATAACGATTCGATTGTGGGCTCCAGCCAGTATCGACAAACGGGAAAAGTATCCCTTAGTCATCTACGCACATGGATTTGGCGGCGATCTTGAAGACAGCCGCTGGGCCGCAGGATATCTCGCCAGCCACGGTTTTATTGTGGCTGCACTCCGATTCCCGAAAACCAATGGCGGCGATACGGATAACCTGGACATGAACGACCTGCTCAACCAGCCCGGCGACATTAGCTGGGTGATTGATGTCGCCACCGGCCTGCAGACCGGCTTGCCGGACAGGCTGAAGGATGCAGTTGACGATTCGCGCATAGCACTGGCCGGACATTCATTCGGGGGCTTGACTACTTACCTGGCAGCATTTGACAGGGAACTAATGGAGCCACGCCTTAAGGCCGCAATTCTGCTTGCCGCCGGTGCTGGCGATATATTTTATCCGCCCTTTTATGAGACCCGGGCCCTCCCCATGCTGTTAATCCATGGCGACCATGATCGACTGGTTGAATATAGCAGTACCAGCGCCCAAGCTTATGAGCGAGCCAATGCACCACGTGTACTGGTACAGCTAGTCGGCGGGACTCACTTAGGCCATGGCGAGGCCCACAGTATCGCTTTCAATTTCGACAACCTGCCTTGTTGGCTGGCTGCTGACAAGCTGAAGGATGACGGCAGCATAACTTTTCATACAGACCTTCAAAATCGCAAGTCCGCTGCAGGGGTGGGTGATTTCAGTGCACCCCCACCTTGTCAGTACCCGCTACCGTCAGGGTCGACAATGTCTACCGATCGTCAGAAATCTCTATCCAACGAGGTGATGCTGGCATTTCTGGAATACGCTCTGGCAGATAACCCGGACGAGAAGAGGCCTGCACTACTGAAAACCCTGCAAAGCATTGATGCCGCCCAGCGTGATGTAATTATCAAGAGCGCGCTTTAGGGAGTGGCCCGCGACTGTGTGGTCAAGCCGATAAAAGCCACCCCCCGCCAGAAACAGCGCCTAGAAATGTACCCCCTTCATCAGGGCGGCAATGGCCACCTGCTCGCTCGATGCCTCCACCTTCTCGGGCTTTTTCATCCCCTTGGACAGGGCAGACTCGTCGAACATGCTGAACGGTATGTTCATCGCAGTAGCCGCCAGCTTGGGCGCTACCAGGTGCCATATCTGGAACATCCTGCCCATGCCGGTGACAATGCGACTGGGGCGGTTGATAACCGCGTCCACTACCATGTCAGCGGCCTGCTCCGGCGAAAGGGTGGGGGCGACATCGTAGATCGCGGTCGGTCCGATCATGGGCGTACGCACCAGGGGCATGTTGATGTTGGTAAAGGCGATATTGCGGTTACAAAATTCCGCTTCCGCGCAGCGAGTCCAGCCTTCCAGCGCAGATTTGGACGCGATATAGGAGGAGAATCGTGCGGGCGGACCCACTACGCCCATGGAGGAAATATTGATGATATGACCGCTACGGCGCTCAGTCATCCCGGGCAGTACGCGCAGGCTCAGGCGCAGGGCGCCGAAATAGTTGATCTGCATAGTGCGTTCGAAGTCGTGGAAGCGGTCATAGGAGTGTTCAACGGCCCGTCGTATTGAGCGACCGGCATTATTGATCAGTACATCGACCCTGCCGTGGTCGGCAATAACCTGATCGATAAAGGCGTCGCAGGCCTCCATGACTGAGGCATCGCACTGGTAGATATGTGCTTCACCACCAACCTCAGCGACCCGCCTCTTGGCGTCTTCCAGAGTTTCCATGGTGCGCCCACTGAGGATTACCTTGGCACCGGCCTCACCCAGGCGAATAGCTGACGCAAGGCCGATGCCGGTGCCGCCCCCGGTGATGATCACCACCTTACCGCCAATGTTGCCCGCCAGCGAGCGGTCGATAAACAGCTCCGGATCGAGGTTACGTTCCCAGTAGTCCCACAGACGTGTGGCATAGCTTTTCAGCTCAGGTACTTCGATGCCGCTGCCGCGCAGGGCAATCTCCGTCTCCCGGTTGTCAAACTTGGTATTCCAGGTAAAGAACATGGTGGCGTCCACCGGCATGCCAATGCTCTCCATGGCGGTTGCCATCATTCGTTTTACCGGGGGCAGCTTGCTTAGCATTGAGACCAGGTTGGAAGGGATGAATGAAAATATGTTGGTATCCAGGCGCAAGGCGAACCGCGGAGCCTTCGCGGCCTCGGCAAAGATATTCATCATCTCGCCAGCGCCGTAGTGGTCCGGGTTCGTCAGATGGAAGGCACGGGAGTCACAGTCCTCCTTATGTGCAATATAGTCCATGGCCGAAACCACATAATCCACCGGCACAATATTGAAGCTGCCCATATCGACACCAATCAGTGGAAACCAGGGCGGCAGTGCTTTACGCAGTTTGGAGAGGGTCTGAAAGCTATAGTAGGGTCCATCGGCCTTGTCAATCTCGCCAGTCTCGGAGTGCCCAACAACGGAAGCGGGACGGTAGACGCGCCAGGGAATCTCGCACTCCTTTCGAACTATCGCCTCGGAATCGTGCTTGGTGCGGAAGTAAGGGTGGGCAAGGTCGCCCGCTTCCTCGAACATGCCTTCGCGGAAGGTACCCTGGTACTTGCCCCCGACGGCAATTGAACTCACATGCTGGAAACAGCCGGCCTCTATGTCCTGCGCACACGCAACGGCGTTGCGAGTGCCCTCGACATTGGCTATCTGTTGGCTTTCGGCTGATGCATTCAGGTCGTATATGGCCGCTACGTGGAAAAAGTGTTTCACCTGACCGCGCATTTTCTGGCGCTCGCCCTCATCAAGACCGAGCAGCGGTTCGCTTAAATCGCCATATACCGGCACGATGCGGTCGGCGGCCATGGCATAGCGCTCCTTGAGGGCATCTACTTTGTGCTGGGACTCTCTGCGCGCCAGCACATATACCAAGCCCTCTCTCTGTAATAGCTTTTCTACCAGAAACTTACCGATAAACCCGGTTGCACCTGTTACGAAGTAGCTCATTCTGAATCTCCTGAACGATGACGTTATTTTTTTATCATGACTGATACTGCCTCTTTATCTTAGAACATATACCGCCCATTTGTGTAAGCAATAATTGGTGAATGGCGAAAGCGACAAACCACTTATGCGGAAAAAGAGAGGGGCGTGAAAATTCCAGCCATGGAATTTTGCAATTTTTCACACTGCCGCTGCTCCGGGGCAAGTAATAGACTACTTTTCTATTGATGAGTAGCTAAAGTCGGAGAGACTTATGAGTGCGAAGAAACAAGCGCAGGAAACCAAAACTGATTTCACCGACCAGGAAATCGCCGAACTGATCGAGGCCTTCCTCTCCATCGAAGGTCCCAACGAAAAAATGTTTGCCCAATTGTACAGACTCATTCAGTTCTATTTCAGGCCCACAGTCGTCGGCCTGGAAAACATACCGGATGAGCCTACGCTGTTTATCGGAAATCATGCCATGTTTGGCCTGGACGGACTGATCCTTATGCCTACCGTTTATGCCGAGACAGGGCGCTTCCTCCGTGCAATGGGCGATAAGGCCTGGTTCCAGACTCCCACGGGGATGAAGATGGCTGATGGCGGCATGGTACTGGGCAACCCCCAGGTGTGCAGCGCCCTGATGGAAAACGGCCACGACCTGTTGGTATTCCCTGGCGGTGCAGGCGAGGCGAATAAAACGGCAGGTGAAAAATACACACTCAAATGGCGTGAGCGTTACGGCTTTGTGCGCATGGCTGCACAGCACGGATACAATATCACTCCCTTTGGTACGGTAGGTCCTGATGACTGGTGGGATCACGCCATGGAGGGTGAGGAACTCCTCAACAGTAAGCTGGTGAAACTATTACAAAAAAGAGGGATCGTCGGTGATATCCGCCCCGATCTCGTACCGCCAATCCCGCGCGGACTTTTTAACACTTTGCTACCCAAGCCCGAGCCCTGTTACCTCGCCTTCGGGGAGCCGATCGAAGTTCCGGATTGCACCGGAAAAGCTGTGAGCAAACGCATACAGTCCTCCGTACGTGAGGCGACGGCAGCCAGCATTGAAGGCCTTGTGGCCGACATGCTGCTCATGCGCAGCCAGGATAAGCAAAACCAGGGTTTCATGCGCAGGTTGTTGACGCGGTAAAGGGCTGCACGATTCTCTCTAAAGGGCTATTCTGGTAAAACCTCAGCGGGAACCTGGAAGTAACCACCCATGGAGCAGCTGTCAGGGCTTGACGCCGCGTTTGTCCACCAGGACAGCGCCCGTACGCCCATGCACGTCACCGCCGCCCTGATTTATGATGCTACGAATAGCACACTGACCCTGCCACTGGTGGAAAGGCTGGTACGTACTCGCCTGCTGTCGGAGGCCCTGTTTCAGCGCAAACTACATCGTGTCGCCATGGATTTTGATACCCCCTACTGGGTCCCCGCAGGAGATATTGAGTGGTCATACCACCTCAAATCAAACCGTATACCGGTCGGGGGCACCTGGGAATCATTTCAGGAGATTCTGCAAAACGAGCACAGCAGGCGAATGAACCTGCAGAAACCTCTATGGCAGCTTTCCCTGATTACGGGACTGAATGGCATCCCTGACCTTCCACCTGAATGCCAGGTGCTTATACTCAAAGCACACCACGCGGCGATAGATGGAATTTCTCTTGCCCGGCTACTGGCGCGTCTGCATGGTATGGAGACGGCAAACCAGAGCGGCGGGCAGTGGCAGTCATCGCAGCCCAACCAATGGGATATCTGGTCGCGGGCGAACCTCCACTCTCTCAACCGCCAGCTCAAACTTGCCGAGACCATGGGCAAGCTGTTGCCGGGACTGATGCGTGCACGGGAGACCAGGCACAATGCACCGGAGCTTCCGCCTCCCTTGCGTAACCGGGCCCGCTTTAATGACCAGGTCAGCGCTCGCCGCAGCGTGGGCGTGCTGTTGATATCCAGAGCCGATATTGAACATATAAAGCGACAGGTACGGCGAGTCACTTACAACGACATCACTTCTGCCGTGATCGCAGGCGGTTTGCGAAAATACCTGCAGAAGAAAGGCGAGCTGCCATCCGGCAGCCTGGCTGCGGGTATGCCCATCAGCCTTCGCTCTTCTGCCGATGAACCCTCCGGCAGCAATAGAATTGCCACCATGTCGGTGGGACTGGGAACAGAGCTCGAGGACCCTGTAGAGCGCCTGAGGAGGATTCACCGCTATGCCGTGGCAGGCAAGAAGGCAATCAGCGCCCTGGGGACCGGGACAATTATGGATATCAGCGACAGCATCGCCCCACCAGTATTGGCAGAGGGAATACGAACACTGGCCTGGGCCAGTCGCGTGGCTCCCGTTCCTGTGCCATTCCACACGATGATATCAAATGTGCCAGGGCCGGAAGGTGATCAACAACTTGATGGAGCGCCATTACTGGCGTGCCTGGGACTGGGGCCTGTACGCGATAATATGGGTTTGTTCCACACGATCAGCAGCACATCCAGCCGGTTTTCGATTTCTTTCAATGCCTGCAGAAAACTGATGACCAACGCCGATGACTACCTCACCTGCCTGGAATCGGCCCTTAATGACTTACTGGAGGCTGCGTCTACCCTCCGGTAATAACTGGTCTTACGCTTTGTGCCCCAGAAATATAGTGTGGTGGCTCCCCTTGCCCGGTCGAGCTCTCACTGATCGGACCGATGCATTGAACCGCGCTTTCTTCAAGCGGTTCAAAAAAAGCCGATCCGGCCCTGCCGACCACACGGCGAGTGAACCTCGTGGGCGCAACGCCCGAAATATGGCCTTGAGCCCAGCCTCGGAATATAGCCATTGGTTTTCAGTTTGAGTGAGTCCCTCAGGGCCATTGTCGACGTCCAGGAGTATGGCATCGTACTCAGATTCACTCTTCTCCAGTAATTCGGCAACATCACCGACAAAAACCCGGCTTCTGGCGTCATCCAATGGCCTGTCTGCGCAATCACCGAGTGGCCCATGATTCCATTCGATGACCTCGGGGATTAGCTCGGCCACCGTCACCCGGGCTGTCGCAGAGACGGATTGTAAAGCAGCGGCGAGCGTAAAGCCCATCCCCATCCCCCCAACCAGAACCTGCGCTGAGCCTACTGATTTAAGGCGAGAGCAACCAATAGTCGCCAATGCTTCTTCCGAGCCGTGCACCCTGCTGTTCATGAGCTCACCGCGTATTCCGGAGAGCCTGATAGAGAACTCATCGCCTCGCTGCGACAGCTTCAGTTCGCCACCATCATTGGGTATCGTAGCCGAGCCAAGAAGAGACCATTTGTTCATCTTTTACTGCCGCAGCCTGTCGATTAAGGCGAAGCACGATAACACAAAATGCAATCGGTTCCGTCTAGATAGGGGCCTCAGAGTCAGGCTGTGAATCCCGTATGTCAGATCGCCTCCAAGCACTCGTAGGCGGCCCTGACCAGCCCTATGGTTCGGGGGTCACCCTCCGCATTGAAATGCATGGCGTTCATCACGTAGGCAAACCCCAACTGTGCGTCGGGATCGGCGAATGCGAGCGCGCCACCGGCTCCCGGGTGTCCAAAACTGTTGGGGCCGGCACCCGGCGCCAGGGTCGGCTGCAGGCCATAGCCCAGGCCGAAGCAGGTTTCGTGAAAGATAACCGCATCAGCCCCTCTCACCTGCTGCTCACACGCCTTCGCCAGTTGCTCTTGTCCAAGCAGGCGCACACCATCCACTTCAGCAATCAGTCCGGAATAAAGCCTCGCCAGGGAGCGAGCATCGCCCACGCCGTTGGATGAGGGCATCTCAGCAGCCAGGACATCGGGCCTGTTCCACATTGCGTTATAGCCAAACAGGCCACTGGGGCCACTCATAACACGCGCTGTAAGGCTGTCAGCACCCAGCAGCTCTGCAACGGCGTCACTGCCCCCCTCCGGTTGCACCAGCGTGGCGCAACAGGCAAGCTCAGATTCCGGTAGCCCCACCCAGTAACGCAGGCCCAGTGGCGCCGCGATATGCCTGGCCAGGTAAGCCCCAGGAGATTCCCCGGTAATCCTGCGGATCAGCTCACCAAGAATCCACCCGAAAGAGCGGGCATGGTAGCCGTGCTGTGTGCCCGGCTCCCAGTTGGGGGCCTGCGCGGCAATCGCGGCGACTACCGGTTCCCAGGCCAGCACCTGCTCAAGGGTGAGGTCTCCGTCCACTGCTGCCAGGCCTGCGCTGTGTGTCAGCACCAACCGGGTAGTAATGCTCTCCTTACCATTGCAGCCAAACTCAGGCCAATAATGTGCGATGGGTAAATCGATATCCAGTCGACCCGCCTCTGCCAACTGGTGGATACAGGTCGCTGTAGGTCCCTTGGCCGCAGAAAACACCAGGCAAATAGTGTCTTCCTGCCAGGCACTTCCGCTGCCCACATCCGCCAGGCCGCCCCAGATATCCACCACGGGGTGCCCACGGTAGTAGAGGGCACAAGCTGCGCCGACTTCCTGGTGATTGGTAAAATTGTCGGCAAATGCTAGGGCCACTGGCTCAAAGCCTGTTGCCACCCTGCCCTCTACTACTCCCCGCTCCAGTTGGATTGCAATCGTCTTCAATATAAGGTCCCCGCAGTTTGCCAGCTGGAATGCCCCATCCCAGGCGCAATGCCATAACGAAGAGGGTGGGAAGCACGGCCTGGAAAGATCCGCAGTATAGCCGCAAGCACTGTCTCGATGCGATTTCGCCTCACAACCACCCCACTTTACCACCAGGGTGAGGACATCGAAAAAGCAACTTCTCCAGGTCAGTTGGTAACCGGTGGGAATGGGCGACGCTTGTATTTTTCAACCAATCGCTTCGCTTAGGCGCAACGGCTTTATCTGGCAATATCGCAATACCCGTACACAACCAGGCTGCTAATATTGGCCACTATGAAGTTACCCAGACCAAGAACTATCCTGCTTACACCCGTCATCCTGCTCACCGTCGCTTACGTTGCATTGGCTATCCGTGTTGCAACCCACGACAATAGTGTAGCTGCAATGGTGACTGCACCCGCCAACCTGAAAATGGTCGCCATATTTGGCGCCAGCGGAACGGCCGGTGACGGCATTCTCGAAGCGGCGATGGCGAACCCCGAGATCAGCAAGATACATGTGATTACGCGACGATCCACGGCGCGAATCGACGCGGGTATCGCCTCAGGTAAAGTCCTGATGACGGCACACAGGGACTACCTGGACTATTCTGATATTGTCGAACAGTTAGCTGAGGTTGATGCTGTTTTCTGGGCGATCGGCATCAGCTCGATAGGCGCCGATGAAGAAACTTACCGCAGGATCCATATTGATTTCCCCCAACAGTTTCTAAAAGAATGGATCAATGTTGGCACCAAACCCTCGGCGTCTTTTCACTTCATTAGCTCCAGCGATATCTCCGCAGACTCAACTGCCATGTGGGCGCGAGTAAAAATTGAGGCTGAAAACACACTGTCCGACCTGGCGAAAGACAATAGTTTACGCGTTATTGCATACCGACCTGATTATATTGGTCCGACTGACGAAGAAGCGCACATTGGGCAGGCATTAGTTTACTGGTTCTTTGCACCCGTCGGCGCCGCTGTCAAGGCAGAACAAATCGGTCAGGCAATGATCGAGGTTGTCATCCGCGGTGACCAATTTGCCAATGGAGACAAGCTAAGCAACCAACTTATTCTTCGCTACAGCAACGCCTACGAAGACAGGAATGAGGTGCGTAGCGCCAATATCGCCGGAACTGTCAACGCTCCATAACTTACCCGCCATGAGTTAACGAGCTGTCATCATGGCGCAGAATCGACGACGCCGGGCGGAATTCACCAGCGGGTTCGGTCAATTTTGTGTGCCCGGCCAGACGGTGCCCTCCTGCTCACTCGCTTGAGCCCGCAGCATCCAGTAGCCTGCAGGAACGTAGTTTTGCGATTGCTGATTCAGCACCCGCGACCCTCCCAGCAACCCGGCGAGATCCTTGAGCATAAGCGGGCTATCTGAAATATATGAGTGTCCTGTTGATGCTTCACTCACGTCCACTGTCTGCATGGGCGGCGCGACCATAGGTGCCGGGTAGGTTTCGCCCGCACGTTGATAGTTTTGCTCACTTTCGCCCTGCAGCGCTCGGGAAAGGCGTAATGCGGAGTCGTGTGCTGATGCGTATAGAGTCACCCCTTTCATTACCTGTGCGAGGATTGCGATTTTTTGCTCCAGGAGATCCCTTGCGATATCGGGTGCCGCAAAGACGAGCTGGCCGAAGCGGTTACTTTCGGGAAGACGGCCATTCATATCTTCGACGGCCTGCACCAGGGCTCGACTTCCCATACTGTGGGCTATCAAGTGAATTCGCGTGGCCCCGGATTCCCGATGCAGTTCCTCCAGAAACGCCCGCAGGTGAACCACCGTCGTCTCCACGTTTTTGGCGTCAGTCAGATAGTCCATAACCGCTCCCTGAGACGGCCAACTGAAGAAAATGGAAGCACCGGCAAATTTCATGTCATGCGCAATTTGCGCAGTTCGAAATGCAGCATCTTCAAACGTATTGTGAAAGCCGTGGACGAATACAAAAGCGGATTTTCTCGTGTCACTCTCGATTATCTTATTCAACCCGGCATAGAAATCTTCACTGCTACCGGGCTGTATAGAATCCAGCTGAAAGTGCTTCGTGGAATCAACCACCAATTCAAAGCGGAAGAGTTGGGGGCGCGGAACCTCGCCTACCTCCCGTTTATTCGGGATAGATACGTCCACGTAGCCGCGTTGGTAGGGTATCGCCCCCTTTCCAGCGCTACGAATTTCATTGCCGTATTGAATGCTCAGGCCCCGATCACGTTGCAACATCTGCAGGGCTTCCTGCAACCCTCGCCCCGACGTCAATAGCACAAGCAGTCCAGCACCAATGGCGACAGTTAATCGAAATCGCCGCTGGTAGCGCTCCTTGATATAGCGACGGATAAGAAACAGAAAAATCACGCCAAGTAATAGCGCAACGACAGGCAGCAGAAAAGGCTTCCAGTAATCCGAGGACTGACGATTCAGAGAGTTCCTGTTGGTCGCGTAGTACACGCGCTTGATAAAAGACGGGCTGACACCTGTCTCCACCACCAGCGTTTTATCGGCAACTACCGCCGGATCAAGCGCGCTTGGAGCACTTGATCCTGCTGCAGGCTCCAGGCTATTCAAGAGCTCCTGATAGTCTCGACCCTGCCTGGCGAGGTCTGCTTCCAGTTGCTGATTTTTTTGTAGAAATGCTCGTGACTTTTCCGTGGCACTGCGCTCTGCAGCGCGGGCAACATCGAGCTGATCTTTCAGCGCAACGACGCGGGCAGACTCAACGTCTCCCTGACGGCGCAGTACTTCAAGCTGGAGTGTAAGGTCTGCGATGCGCGACCGGTTTTTCTCCAGCTCTTTTCTCGCAAGCTCAAGCTCAGCCTTGTTCGCTGCCAGTTCTGCCTTCAGTGCAGCAATTTCACCTGTCGCTTGCTGTTGAGAGGAAACATCTGTGTGCTGCCCCGAACACGCAGCCAGCAAGAGCGGCAAAGCTAAAACCAGATAGGCGACCTTCATGATGCCCTCGGTATTCTTTTTGAGTGATCGTGATGCCTGAAGTCCAGACTCTAGCAGATCGTGATGACCGTGCACCAGCTTGTGGGCCCACACAACAGAGAGACGCAGTATGCTATTCTCGCAAGGGTCATCTAAATTACCAAGCCAGTAAACTATGAACTACCCAGCATATATTGCTGCTTTCATATCAGCGATCTCGATTTGCTCTCCCAATAGCGCAAGCGCCACCAGCAGTACGCAACCAGTGGCCAGGGTCTACTCAATGTATTCCTGCACTTTGCGACCATTCAATCGCAACTATGTGGATGTAGCGGTAAAGGAGAAGCGAGCACGTCAAAAAGTACACAAACGCTGTGAACAGAAAGAAGGCAAGATGAACATCTTCTGCAAGGAAGAAAAAGCTGAATGCACATCAGTAAATGTCAAAATTCGCGAGTAAAGGCTGCTCTGCGCGCGAAGAAATGTACCTGCACTGTCCCGCCCCGGAAGGGCCCGACTTGATTCAAATTTGCGCAGCATTGAACGCCCAGGCTCGGAAGTGGCGGTTTTCCGGTATATTTCCGGGCAGGACTTTCACAGCATTCCTCCCGCTGAGAGACTATAGTGCGGTGTAGGTGACTAACGTATTGTATTGGAGTGAGGCGACGATATGACGGTTTTGGGCCACTGTTTCAGGCTGGGGGTTGGGTTATCGTTCATATTGTTATGCGCCTGCGGTGGAGGCGGTAGCAGCGGCGGCCCCGCTGCACCGGAGGCACCTCAGCCGGAAGCAACCTCTTTCGGCGCCCTCAAGCCAGCTGAATCCACCCTGGAACTACTGGACAGCCTGCGACAGGGACTGTCCACCGCCAGCTTCCTGGACGACGAAGTCAAAACAGAGCCGGCGGTAGACACCGGGGAGGATACAGCCGGACTCTTCGCCACAAACGGGAACTTCACTACAACCAACTTGCAGGAAGCGGGAGTAGAAGAGGCAGACATTCTGAAGTACGACGGAGAAATCCTGTACTTCATCCAACGCGAAGACAACGCACTCCCCTTCGACCAGCAGCCGGCCGACGCTGCGCTGATCGCCCCACAGCCGCAGTCCAGCCGCATCCAGCTGTTACGCACCGATGTTGACACACCGTCCGTCACGCAATTGGCCAGCATCGACCTTTCCAATGGGAGTGATTGGTTTGAGGGGCTGTATATCCACGAGTCTGCGAACGGCAAATTCCTGGTCGCCCTGGGGGGCAGCCACTCAGCATCCCCCGTAGAGGCTCTAGCGCTGGACTACTACTGGCAGGATGGGCAGACATCCGTGACAGTGTGGGATGTAACCGACCCGGCCACACCCCTAAACGCTTGGAAGCTGGAACTTGACGGCCGTCTGCTGGCCTCGCGCCGAATCGACAATCGCCTTTACCTGGTCACACGTTTCACGCCCTCAGTGGAGGGTGTGATTGATTATCCCCAGACCCAGGAGCAAGTTGATGCCAACCAGGAGTTGATTTCCTCCGCACCCCTGCACGATCTGCTACCTGACTACCGACTGGACGACGGCCCCCCTGCGGAGTTACTTTCGGCGCAGGACTGCTATTTGCCGAATCCCGACTACGAAGGTGGGCAGGGCGCGACTGCCGGTGGCGGAATTGTCACGGTCACGTCCATCGACCTCACCGGTGCCGGCAATCCCCAGTCCCTGTGCCTGAACACTGACAGCGATGGTTACTATGTTTCCCCACAAAGCCTGTATGTCAGTTGGGGCGGTGCAGACAACGCAACTCTTGTGCACAAAATCCACCTCGGAGAAAGCGGTCCTGAATATCGCGGCAGTGGCCAGGTGCCCGGCTATTTAGGCACCCAAAACCCCGCATTTCTTATGTCTGAGTCAGGTAAAGAGTTGCGTGTGGTCAGTAGCTTGTGGACTGAACGGCCAGAGCCTTTCACCGACAATGCGGCAGAAGTCGACACCTCAGCTGATTACGGACCCCATCGTCTCACAGTGCTTAAAGAGAACATCGACGGAACAGAATTGGAACAACTGGCCCAGATACCGAATGCTGCGCACACCGAAAAGATTGGCAAGCCCGGGGAACAGGTCTACGCCGCTCGCTTTGTTGATGACCGCGCTTATATTGTAACCTTTGAGATCATCGATCCTCTCTATGTTATTGATCTCTCTACGCCGGAGGACCCCCGTGTCAGCGGCGAACTTGAATTGCCGGGTTTCTCTACCATGTTGCAACCGCTGGGCCAGGACTTGCTGCTGGGCATTGGTCATGATGTGCCTCCAGAGGCAGAGGGCCTGGTCCAGGGAATCAAAATTGCGCTGTTCGATGTGGCAAATATACAAGCGCCCGCGGAGTTGGCCAGCGAAGTCATTGGTAAGCGCGGCAGTTACAGCCCTGCGCTATCCAACCACCATAGCCTTAGCGTCCAAACGACCGACGATGGGCACCGTATCGCCCTGCCGATTGTCCGGCACGCTTTCACCAAAACGCCGGATATGAATCCACCAAACTCGGCGCAATGGTACAACTGGAGCGACACCGGTCTATACCTGTTTGATATCGCGTCTGCTACGGGCGAACTATCATTGCGCGACACGCTTCTAGTCGAACAGCGGGAGGATGAAACTTCCTGGCCACAGCTGGACGTATACAACGCCCGTGCAGTCATTCATGAGAATGCGGTCTTCTTCCTTGTAGGCGACCAGATCCGGGCCCGAAAATGGTAGCCTGGCCAACATCAGCAAGAACCGGGTTCGACCATTCCTTTGTCGCTTACGCGCTCGCTTCTGACACGTTGCAGTGCCCGGTGTTTGCCTTTACGAAATGAATGGCCTATAATCATTTTTGTTGAAAAATCACTACTTTTATAGGGTTTTTTTAAATGAACGCCCCGCACAACCGAATCTACGAGCCACCTCTCACCTTTCTCGTTTAAGCCAAACGTCTGCGGACGTTTGGTCCAGTTTTCTCTCTACCAACCATTTTTCTGATGTCGTACAGGCCTGCGTGCGCCTGCACGGGGAGTTAACATGTATTACCATTCAAAGTTGCAGAATAAATCTTTACTGGCGGGAACCCAGATATACAACCAGCCACATTTACTGGCGAGTACCCTACACCAGCTGGAGCGCCTGGCTGAACAACAGCATGTGTTGAAAAAACAGACGCCACAGGCTGGCCCCGGCTCTGTCGTTGACCTGCTGGACCTTGAAGACCAGAGCAAAAGCCGGTTCGTACTGGTAATGCCCCGCGATGCCGACCCCGAGCGAAGAAAAATATCCGTGCTATCGCCACTGGGCTCGAACTTGCTGGGCCTAAAGAAAGGAGATACGTCGAGGATTAACGTGGGCGGGCGCAGCCTGATGTTCCAAATTCAGGACGTCTACCCTTTGTAGTATTCGACTCTAGAAACAGGAGTACTGTCACTATGAAGCAGTCTACTTGTCGCCACACTCAGCTATTTATCTGCGCCCTGGTCAAGACGGGATACGGCGACAGTCCCGCTGCCAGCGGCAAATAGAGGATGTAACCATGAGTAAGGAAAGAGTGAAAAAAACTGCACAGAAAACGTTAAAAGAGAAACGCCAGGAGAAGCGAGAAAAGCGTAAGTCTCTGCTGAAGTAACCTGCCCTCCGGGGCGCACTCAGTGCGCCCCACCTCTCTTTTATCACAGTGCGCCGCCACGCGGTCGCCATCAACCTCACATGACAACGATATTCGATAAACCATTCCCACCGGTTCTAGCCTGGCATGACGAACCTCTTAAAATAAATGGGGAATCGTCACGCAACAAGTAGAAAACTCGCAGCATCGTATAGGGGCTCCACCCTCCGGAGCAGGCTGTTTGATCAGTTCTCAATTTGCAGATTTCAGACTACACTTCTACACGCCAGGTACGATTTTTGAATCAACGGGAGACCTCCAGTGGGCGACGACACACATCAACACACAGACAGCGAAGAAAATAACACCAGCGCCAGTGGAAGCAGCGGCCCAGGGGTCGCATCCAGCCCCAGTGCAAGTCCGCCGGCCAAGGGCTTCAGCCTGGGGACCGTAGTGGAGGACGCCAGGCGAGTCTGCACGGACCCCAGCGGATTCTACAGCGACATGGCAAAGAGCGGAGGCTATGCTGAACCGGCAATTTTTGTCGCGGTCATGGCAGCCATACTGGGCTTGCTGATGACTATTTTCGCCATGTTCGGCGCCGGCCACCTGGGCGCTATGGCAATTTCAGTGGCCTCGATAATCATTATGCCGATTTTTGCTGTCATCGGCAGTTTTATCGCTGCTCTGGTGATGTTCGTAATCTGGAAGCTAATGGGTTCGTCACAGAGCTACGAAACAGCCTATCGCTGCATAGCCTACGCAACCGCCATCTACCCGATCATGGGTCTGCTGAATATTGTCCCTTATGTGGGCACGGTAATCGGCGTGCTGTGGGGCGTATACCTGATGTACACCGCAAGTATTAAAGTCCATGAAATCAAGGCGGAAACGGCCAGAATCGTCATGGGTATATTGGCGGCATTAATGGTGTTCTCACAAATTTCCGGGGAGATTGCCAGCCGTAAAATAGCCGCTAAGGCTCAACAGTTGGAAGAGCGACTGGAAAAACTGGGCATACCAGGAGACTCAGCGCGCAACAATGACGGGCAGTCGCCTGAGACAGTCGGTGAAACCCTCGAGGCGGGTCTGGCAGAGCTTGAAAACATAGACCAGATGACGCCCGAAGAAGCCGGCGAGAAGCTCGGTGCATTCTTCAAGAAGTTTGAAGAGGGTGCCAAAGCATTTGAAAAGAGTTATGAAGAGAGTGCTGAAGGCACTGCGGAAGACAGTGCGGAAGGTGGTAGAGAGTAAGAGAGCTCGCTGCAGGCACCCCCGTGAGCCCGCTAACGCATCAACGAGCGCATAGAATGACAAGTAGAACGGGGGTCTTCACTCCCCCGTTCTATAGCGCTTTCCATCAGGAAAGCGATATTCTCCGCAAAGAACAAGCTTTTCTGCGGCATTCCCAGGCCTCGCAAATGACGTTCATGAGGCAAGCGGCTCACAATACCCGTTAGTTTTATCCAAACGCTCAAATCACGCCCATTGCGGTCATCGCGCGGGCGACCTTGATGAAGCCGGTTATGTTCGCCCCCATAACGTAATTGCCCTCGCAACCAAATTCACTGGCCGTTTCATAGCACGACGTGTGAATGTCGACCATGATCTCCCGTAGCCGCCTCTGGGTGTATTCAGACGTCCAGGAATCCCGGCTCGCATTTTGCTGCATTTCCAGTGCCGATGTGGCCACCCCACCGGCATTGGCAGCCTTGCCCGGGCCGTAGCGCAGGTTGGCCGCTTGAAATACCTGAACACCTTCCGGGGTAGTTGGCATGTTGGCGCCCTCTGCAACAGCAATACAACCATTCTGCACCAGCATTTTTGCATCACTACCATTCAGTTCATTTTGAGTTGCGCAGGGGAGTGCGATGTCGCAGGGTACACTCCAGATGCTGCCGCCGCTGATGTACTTGGCATGAGGGTGGTACTCGAGATAGTTGCTGATCCGCTGCCGCTCGACTTCCTTGATTCGCTTCAATGTTTCCAGGTCGATACCTTTTTCGTCCAGAACAAACCCGCTGGAATCTGAGCAGGCAACCACGGTAGCACCCAGGTCATGGGCCTTCTCAATGGCATAGATCGCAACATTTCCGGAGCCCGAGACAAGCACCCTTTTACCCTCCATGTCGTCACCCTGGGCCTTCAGCATTTCCTGAGTGAAATAAACCGTACCGTAGCCCGTGGCTTCGGTTCTGGCCCGGCTGCCACCCCAGTCAAGTCCTTTGCCGGTGAACACTCCGGACTCGTAGCGATTGGTAATGCGCTTGTACTGACCAAACATATAGCCGATTTCACGACTGCCCACGCCGATATCACCTGCGGGCACATCAGTGTACTCGCCTATATGCCGATACAACTCTGTGATCAGGCTCTGGCAAAAACGCATCACTTCATCGTCTGATTTACCCTTGGGGTCAAAGTCGCTTCCGCCTTTACCGCCGCCAATCGGCAGCCCTGTCAGAGCGTTTTTGAAGATCTGCTCAAAGCCCAGAAACTTGATGATGCCGAGATACACCGAGGGGTGAAAACGCATGCCTCCTTTGTACGGCCCAAGCGCGCTGTTGAACTCGACCCGGAAGGCTCGATTAATATGGATCTCGCCCTTGTCGTCCTGCCAGGGTACCCTGAATATTATCTGTCGTTCAGGCTCACAAATTCGCTGAATAATTTTCTTGTCGGCAAATTCCGGGTACTTCACCAGAACTGGCCCCAGTGTTTCCAGCACCTCATGAACGGCTTGGTGAAACTCTGTTTCGCCAGCATTGCGGTGTAAAACATCCCGGAAAATTGGTTCCAGTTTTTCATCTAATAGTGCACTCATCGGTATTCCTGATAGGGTTGGTGTTGGCTATGGCTGGGATTAGCTGGCGGTGCCTGACTGCAGCACGCTACGGTGTGATTTCGATCGCGTAATAATCATCCGTTAGGTGGTCCAGGCAGTATCGGAAAAAAAGGCGTGGTAGCCTGCCTGGGCTCCCCAGGCAAGCCGATAGCGGAGCTGTAACGATCAAACAATTCAATACGCATAGCGCATTGGGTTTGGAAGTGGCATGGTTCTTTTGCCTGGGCACTAGACGACTCCTGAATGAAACCTGGCCAGAATTGCGGTGTGGTGCAACTCTATCAGATTGAGGCCTGTTTTGGTGTTCAGAAACCGGGGCCAGAATACAAGAAGAGTAAGTGCCAAACAATCACTGCTCCTGCCTGATCCGACGCATTCCCCATTCACCTATCCTGGCTGCGTCGACGATTGCCCCGGCTCCTCAAGATGCGCCTTTACCCGGCGCAGGCGCAGCGCATTTGACACAACACAGACACTGGAAAGCGCCATCGCGCCGGCGGCCAGCATAGGCGACAACACAGTACCGTTAAACGGGTATAGCGCCCCTGCGGCCACCGGTATGAGCAAAGCGTTGTAGCCAAAGGCCCAGAAAAGATTCTGGCTAATATTTCTCATGGTTTTGCGGCTGATCTCAAAGGCGTTGGCCACACCGCGTAAGTCACCGGAACGCAAAACCACGTCAGCGCTTTCAATGGCGATATCAGTACCAGTACCAATCGCAATGCCGATGTCGGCGCTGGCCAGTGCCGGCGCATCGTTGATGCCGTCGCCGACAAACGCCAGTTTCTCACCGCCACTACGCAATTCGTTTACAGCGTCGACTTTACCCTCTGGCAGTACTTCGGCAACGACCTGATCGATGCCAAGCTGCGCAGCGATGTGATTGGCAGTAGCGCTATTGTCGCCGGTAATCATGGTAATTTTCAGGCCCATCTCATGCAGCGCCGAAATGGCTTTGCGACTGCCGGGCTTTATCGGGTCGGCAACGCCAATCACCGCAACAAGGTCCCCGCCAACGGCTGCGTACAAAGGGGTTCGCCCAGCGCTGGCTAGTTGTTCGGCCTGCTCCTGCAGGGTGTCCAGATCAATGCCATTCCGGGTCATAAACCGGTCGGCACCCACTAGCACCTGCTGGCCTGATACGATAGCGCGGATACCGTAGCCTGTGATCGACTCGAAGTCTGTTATCGGTGGCAGTTCCAGTCGCCGTTCGCCAGCGGCGCGCACAAGCGCATGGGCAATCGGATGCTCTGACTTTGCTTCCACGGCAGCAACCAGACGCAGGACTTCGTCTTCGCTGCCGGGCTCGGAGACATGGAGGTCAGTAAGGGTGGGCTGCCCGGCGGTGAGGGTGCCCGTTTTGTCAACCGCAACGAGGGTGGCCTCCTGCAAAGTTTGCAGGGCTGAGCCCTTGCGAAACAACACACCCAGTTCGGCTGCCCTGCCAGTGCCCACCATTATTGAAGTTGGCGTGGCCAAACCCATTGCACAAGGGCAGGCAATGATAAGCACGGATACACAGGCTATTAACGCGTTGCTGAGCACAGGCTGCGGTCCCAGCCACAGCCATAGCCCAAGCGTGAGCGCGGCGATTGCGAGAACTGCCGGGACAAACCAGGCTGTAACCTTATTAACGACATCCTGGATTGGCAGCCGCGCCCCTTGTGCTTGCTCGACCATACGCACAATTTGCGCGAGCGTAGTGTCCGCGCCCACCCGGGTTGCCTCAAAGCGCAGTGTGCCGGTGCCGTTGATAGTGCCGCCAGTCAGTTCGGCGCCGGTTTGCTTTTGCGCCGGCGCGGGCTCACCCGAAAGCATGCTTTCGTCGACGTAGGAACTACCATCGATTACCGTGCCATCAACTGCGATCCGCTCGCCGGGTCGTACCTGCACAATATCGCCGATGACAATTTGCTCGACCGCCAGATCGGTTGTTTCACCGTTGCGCTCTATGCGCGCAGTTTTCGGTTGCAGCCCGATGAGTTTGCGGATTGCCTCGCCGGTGCGCCCCTTGGCGCGTGACTCGAGATACCGGCCAAGCAAAATCAGCGTGATAATGACGGCGGCCGCTTCAAAGTAAACGGCGCGGCTTGCAGCCGGCAGCAGGTCAGGCCAGAAGAGTGCTACACATGAGAACGACCATGCGGCCAGCGTACCGATGGCCACCAGTGAGTTCATGTCTGGCATACCTTTGAACAGTGCGGGAATGCCTTTGCGCAGGAAGACCTGACCTGGCCAGACCATAACCAATGTGGTCAGCGCAAACTGAATCAGCCAACTATTGGTTGTACCGATATTTCTGGCAATCACCTGCTCCCAACTCGGTATCAGGTGTGCGCCCATTTCGAGGATGAAAACCGGCATCGTGAGGATCAGCGCCAGCCACGTCCTTCGGGCCAGGCTGGAAGCTTCAGCGGCTTTGTTGTCGTCTCGATCTGATTGCTCATGGCTGGTGACCTGCGCTGCATAACCCGCAGCGGTAGCAATCGCAGCTAGTTCCGCTGGCCCGGTGGCACCGCGAAAATAGGTGACGTCAGCCGTTTCGTCGACCAGGTTGACGCTCGCTTGCAACACTCCCGGTGCACGGGCCAGTACTTTTTCCACACGGCTCACGCACGAGGCGCATGTCATTTCCCGCACTTGCAGGCGAACGGTCACAGTGCGTGCCGGATAGCCTGCGCTGTGCAGGGCTGCGGCCAGTTCAGGCGCCGCCGCCGTGCCGTTGACCAATGCGGTTTCACTTGCCAGGTTCACCGAGGCTTCCGTCACGCCAGCAACACTGGCCAGGGTGTCTTCAACCCGCTTTACACAAGAGGCGCATGACATCCCGTCAACCTCAAGCTTGAGGCCCGGCGATTCGCTAGACTGCTGTACCATTATCTGAACTCCATTATCAGACAGCCGGAGCCTCATACCACCAGCAGCGCTCCGGTATCCTGGGAGGCGTCACGGTGCAGTACGGCGCAGGTCAGCTGAGCCGGCAAAGTCGCGCTCTTACAACGATAGCCGCTGGCGTAATGGCCGTTGAGGGTTGCCAGTATGCCCTACCAGGGAATTTTCTTTCCCTGGTAGTCATAAAACTTGCCGTTGTCCCCTGGCCCAAGACCCGCAAACACGTCAAGCAACCCCTTCACACTAACTTCGGGGGTAATGTCGGCCCCGGCGCCGCCCATGTCGGTCTGCACCCAGCCCGGATGCACAACCACGCAGGTGAAACCCTGCTCACCCAGTTCGAGCGCCAGCGAACTGTTCATCATGTTGAGGGCGGTTTTACTGGCCCGGTAACCGTAGTAGCCGCCTTCGTTACCCTCGATACTACCCATCCTGCTGCTAATCTGAATCACCGTCTTCTGCTCTCCGCGCCGCAGGTGGGGTAAGAGCGCCTGAGTCACGCGCATTGGTCCAAGCGTGTTAACCGCAAACGTCTTGTCGAGTTGGGTGAAGTCGGTTTCTGCAAAACTTGCCGCAGTGTGGCCGCCGATTCCGGCGTTATTTATCAGCATATCGATTTTGACCCCATCCAGACGCCGTGCAAGGGCCGCAAGGCTATCCGCATCGGTCACGTCCAGTTGCTCCACACGGGCACCGGTGGCCTTGAGCTCAGCTGCCTCACCGGGCTTGCGCGCAGTGCCGATCACGTCCATGCCACGTGACTGCAATTGCTTGACCATCTCGAGGCCAATGCCGCGATTGGCACCCGTTACCAACACCGTCATAACGGTACCGGCTATTGCGGATGCAGGGCATACGCCTGCCATGATTGACACACACACAGTAAAAGCGATTGCTTTAAGCACGGGATTTAGCCTCCTTCTGGATTCGCCGGGTAACGAATTGTAGCAGGGCCCTGTCCCCTTGCCAGTCGCCTCTTTGTCAACTGCATGTGTTTACAGGAGGATTAAAGCTAACTAGTCTTGAGAAGCCAGGGCCGCTGCACCCAGCGGCCTGGGCATTGCACTTGCGAATAGCGAGGTGAGCGTTGAGCTTTATGACATCAGAACCTGTAAAGCGGGCCCGTCGGCTATTGCTGGCGTCAGCCAGGTGTGCGCATCCTGGAGTAAAGGCCTGCAACGTGACGATGTTACTGGCACGGCTGTGGGCACTGCCGGGCGTTACTGCCGCGACTGAGTCCAGTCCCGTGATCTCGTCGAACCCATTTGACGAGCGCGCATCGCTTGATGAAACGATTCAGGCCGCCCATGAAAAGGCGCTGTCTGAGAACGGCCGGTTCTGACCCATGACGCAACATGAATACGTGTTCGTCGCGATCTCAATCATATTGGGCTTTGCTATTACACGCCTGCTGGGTTCCGCAGCGGACATGATTCGGGTATCCAGGAATGTGACCTTTCACTGGGCGACCGCCCTGTGGGCGCTATGCGTGATGCTGTTCATCTTGCAGCTGTGGTGGGTGGGCTGGGAACTCCATTCGTTTTCACAGTGGACGATTCTTGACTTTTTTGCCCTCGTTCTGGGAGCCATTTTCATATACGGAGCAGCCGAGTTAGCCCTGCCAAGAGAAGATTATGACATTTCGGATCACTCAGAGCTCGACTTTCTGGAACACAGTCGCTCACTAGGCAGAGGGTCTGCGCTATCAATGCTGGGATACTTCGCGGTGGGTCCCCACGTGAATATCAGCCTGTTTGGCAACCCGCCTTTACCTTCTATCGGCATTCCACTTACAGGCGCCGCCCTGATGTTATTGATTGCCGGAAGACCCGCCTGGTTCAAGCCGTTAGTGTCGGTGTTTACCTGCTACGCGCTGCTTATTCTCTATCTGACTGCATAAGCGACGAACTTCGCCAAAAGCCGTCTGGCAGCTAACCCTTCCCATTCGGAATATCCTGAAACGCCATACCCTTGTCTGCGCGCGGCTCCTGGGGCAGGCCCAGTACCTGCTCCGCCAGGATATTGCGCATGACCTCATCGGTGCCGCCGGCCAGGCGCACTCCCGGTGAGAACAACACCGTTTTTTGAAAGTGCGCCTGCTCCGGGCTGAGCTCATCCTCCTGGATGATTCCCGCCTGACCGAATAACTGGCAGGCAAAATTTGCGATCTCCTGGTTCATCACCGCACCGACCAACTTACCCAGAGAGGCTTCTGCACCGGCAACACCGCCTTTTGCCACGGCGGTAAGCATGCGCTTGTTGGCTGCCTGTAAACCTGCGTACTGACTGTACCAGGTCGCCAGGCGCTCGCGAACAATGGGATCGTTGGCAATGGGCTCACCATTGAGTTCAAGTGATTTGACCAGATCGAGAAACTGGGGAAAGCCTGTAGGCTGCACGCCGCTGATAGCCAGGCGCTCACTCATCAGTACCGTCAGGGCACCGGTCCAGCCACCACCCACTTCACCCAAACGGTAGTTATCGGGTACCACGGCATCGTTAAAGAAGACCTCGTTAAAATGCTGCCCGCCATCCATCTGCTTTATCGGCCGCACTTCCACCCCGCTCTGGCGCATATCGATCATAAACATCGTTAAGCCGCGGTACTTGGAGACAGTGGGGTCGGTGCGCGTGAGCACAACCCCGTAATCTGAATGCTGTGCACCAGACGTCCAGATCTTCTGCCCGTTGAGTATCCAGTCGTCACCTTTGCGCTCCGCGCGTGTGCGCAGGCCGGCGACATCGGAACCCGCACTGGGCTCACTGAACAATTGGCACCATACATCCTCGGCACTGGCCATGCGCGGCAGCAACTCCAGCTTGGCCGCCTCCTCGGCGAAGTGCATGATGGCCGGGCCGCAATTGCCGATGCCGATCACAAACTGGGCGTCTCGCGTTTCGTACTTTGCCACTTCCTGCGCCCAGATAACATCATGCAGTGGCGTCAGGCCGGCGCCCCCATACTCCCTGGGCCAGGTCAGGCAGGCAAATCCAGCAGCCGCTTTCCTGGCATACCAGTCTTTGGCCTCCAGGAAGGCTTGCTCACCCTCCATGCCTCGCAGCAGGTTATCGGTACGGCGCCTGGCGTTGGCATCAAGCCAGGCGACAACGTCTGCTCGAAACTGTGCCTGTTCCGGGGTATCTTCAAAATCCATGCGAGTCTCTCCTCAGGCGGCGTCCAGTAAGCGGCTGGCCACGGCATCCTTCCACTGCGGTTGCGAGCCGATTGCTACGGACAGCAACTGCGCGCGGCGATAGTACAGGTGACAATCAAACTCCCAGGTAAAGCCCATTCCGCCATGCGCCTGGATATTTTCCCGGGTGATCTGATAATAGGCGTCGGTTGCCGAAACACGGGCGGTGGCTGCGGCCAAAGGCAGATCCGGCGCATCGCAAGACAATGCCCAGGCACCGTAATAGGCATTGGCGCGGGCCAACTCCAGCGCAACAAACATATCCGCGAACTTATGCTTAATCGCCTGAAACGAAGCAACGGGACGACCAAACGCGTAGCGTTCTCTGGTATAGGCTATGCCCATATCCATGGCGGCCTGGCTGCCGCCAATTTGCTCGAAGGCAAACAGCACAGCTGCCTTATCCAACAGCTCGGCCAGAGCATGACATCCATCCTCGCTTTCACCAAGGCGCTCTACAGGAGCCTGAGCGAATGTCAGCTGCGCCTGGGAGCGGCTTGGATCCATGCTGGCAAGTACGCGGCGCTGTACACCGGGCCCCTCAAGATTGACCAGGTAAAGTCCGGCATCGCCATTGGGGTCCCGGGCGATGACAACAGCAAAGTCAGCGACATCACCATCCGGTACGGGCAGTTTTACACCCTGCAGTACGCCCTCTTCCACTGTCGCGTTAACCTCCAGCGCGCCCTGGCCCTCACTACTGGCGAGCGTACCGATCAGCTCTCCCGCTGCCAGTCGTGGCAGATAGCGCTGTTTCTGCTGCTCATTGCCCCAGGCTTTAATCGCCTCGGTGGCCAGGTACACACTGGACGAGAATGGCACGGGTGCGAGCGAGCGACCCAGCTCTTCAGCCACAACGCACAACTCCAGATAGCCAAGCCCCAGGCCGCCATAGGCCTCGGGAATCGCCATTGCGGTCCAGCCCAGATCCACAATCTTTTGCCACAGTGGCTGGTGGTAGGGCTCCGGGTTATCCAGGATGCTGCGCACGACTGCTGCCGTAGATTCCTGACCCAGAAAGTTGCGCGCCTGGTCACGGATGAACAACTGATCTTCGGAAAATTCGAAATTCATGGTCCCTCTCTTTTTACCTACACTGAGCAATGCCCATGTCTGGGCGAATGCGCAAAGTCATCAATTATAGGAAAAAGCGCCTACTGCGCGGATCAAATTACTGCACTGCGTGGGTAATCCTGCAGGAATGGGGCACATTCCGACACTGGCATGTCAGCCTTTGAAGCAGGAAGAAATCAGGCCATGACCTGTCAACCGGAACAATCGATGAGCGTCAACACGCCGTGGCCCGGCAGTCGAACCTGCCAGGCCGCTTTACATGAGGTCGATCAGGGACAACCCAACACTCATATAGGACAGGTGAGTTCCCCCAGTTTCTGGCTCAGCAAAGGGTTCTCCCGGTAATCAATTGGAATCACGACCAGGCTTGGACCCTGCTCCTGAAGCGCGCTTGCAAGCACCACCTTCAAACGCTTGCTTTCCTCAACGTGGTGACCATGCCAGCCGAAGGCTGATGCCAGCTGCATCCAATCGGGATTGTCAAAAGACAGATCGGTATGCCGCTTGAAGTGATCATCCTGTTTCCAGGCAATAAGCCCATAGGCGGAGTCCTCCCACACCATGACTACCATATTGCAGTTCAGGCGGCGGGCCGTCTCCATCTCCTGCACATTCATCAGGAACCCACCGTCACCGGCGATCGCCAACACATTCCTGTCGGGATAAACAAGGCTGGCTGCGATAGCCCCGGGCAAAGCGAAGCCCATTGAGCAGAAACCATTGGGAATTAAACAGGTATTGGGCTGATGGCAGTGGTAATGACGCGCGATCCACATCTTATGCGCGCCCACATCGGACAACAGAATGTCGTCAGGGCCCATCACATCCCTGGCATCCCAGATCGCTTTCTGCGGTCTGATGCTGCCACTGGTGTCGTCATCCTTGTACTCTTCCAGATCGGCGGTCATTTCCTCTCGAATCCGCAGCTGACGATCGAGTTTCAAGCGTGCTGACGACCCCAGCGCCTGCACCCTTTCATTGAACATCCACAGCGTGTGCGCGAGATCCCCGACCAGCTCTACCTCCGGGTGGTAATGGGCATCGATTTCCGCTGGCAAAAAGTCCGCGTGAATAACGGCCTTGTCGCCGCCCGGATTCCACAACTTTGGATGATACTCGACCATATCGAGCCCCAGCGTAATCACCAGGTCGGCATCGTCGATAGCACAATTGACTCGATCTTTCTTGCCCAGACCCACCGTATACAGACAATAGTCAGCGTCCTTGTCCACCGCACCTTTTGCCATGAACGTGCTGATAACGCCGATACCGGTTAGATCGCAAAGCAGGCGAAGTTGCTTGCTGGCGCGGCGGCGAATACATCCGTTGCCGGCTATGATCACTGGCTGTTTTGCCGCCTTTATCAAATCAAATGCGCGATTGACTATCTTGTCGTCCGTCACCGGGCGGCGAAAACGTTTCGGGTCCAGAGGCTTCGCCGTGGTCTCCATCTTTGCCACATCCTCGGGCAACTCAATATGCACCGCGCCCGGTTTTTCAGTCCTGGCCAGACGCACCGCCTTGCGGATTGTTTCAGGGATGGTGTCGGCATGCAAAATGCTGGTGGCCCATTTGGTAACCGGCTGAAACATCTGCACTGCATCCATAATCTGGTGTGACTCTTTGTGCAACCGGGTGGTCGCACCCTGCCCGGTCAGTACCAGCATGGGTGCCCTGTCCATATTCGAATCCGCCACGCCGGTAATCAGGTTGGTCGCGCCCGGACCCAGGGTTCCCAGGCAACACGCCGGGTTGCCGGTCAGCCTGCCATACACTTCAGCCATGAAAGCTGCGCCCTGTTCATGCCGTGTGAGCACAAATGTAATCGAACTGGATTTTTCAAGGGACATCATGAAGTCAGCGTTTTCCTCGCCCGGCACGCCGAAAATGTACTCTATTCCTTCCTGTTCCAGGCATTGAACAAACAGATCGGATGCTTTCATTATTATCTCCTGCAGCATGCTTGAGGTTTAAGCATAGGCCAAGGTTGGATCATCCGACAGCCGATTTATCTGCCCTGTACTTCCGGGTGTTCCCGGAATTATTAACCAGCACGAACTCTGTACTGTGGCATGATGAAGAGATACAGGCATCGAACACCGGGAGGAGTCCCATGCGCACATTCGTATCGTTACTGCTTTTCGTTTTCAGTATGCCGGGGTTTGCCGGCGAGCTGGTGCTGAAGCTGGCAAGCACGCCGCCGCTGCCGGGCGTAGTGAGCACACGCAGCTCGGAAGATTTGGCCCTGCGTGTACTTTCCGGCCATGCGGTCGCCTTTGCCCGGACCTCGGGTCGCGACTACCAGCAACAGGCCCGGGGGGGCATTCTCTGGACACAGGTGCAGGAAGTGCCCCTTGATGCTGAATCGGTAACCCTTACGCCGACGCTGGAGGAGGATGGATCAGTGACCGTTTCCCTGGACCTGGCGCGTAAACAGGGTACCAAGACACAGCGCTACACCACCACTCTGAAGGCTCAGCCCGGCGAGTGGGTGCAGCTCTTTGGCCCGGCCGAATCACAGCCCCGCGGTAAGACGGTCTACGGCACCCGAAGCGTATCTGACGATTCGCTTTATCTGCGCATAGACCACTAGTCACCGGGAGCTTCCGGGCACCTCACATAACAGGTGCTTTCTCAGGCGAGGACGCGACCTCGCTGTCAGTTACGCGTCCAGCCCGGGGGAATTTCAAAACGCTCAGCGGGAATGCTGATCTCACTCCAGTTGGTGACCTCACTGGTCACCCGGAACAGCGTAACCTGCTGGTCGCCCGCAGAGGGCTGCTCGGGGCTGGCCTGAGGTTCGGGCTCAGCCGCGGGCTCCGGGTCGGGTTGCTCTGACTTGCCGCCGAACATGCCCCCCAGGCTCTTAACCAGGCGCCCGGCTGCGGCACCAGCCTTGCCGCCGCCCAGACTGCTGGCCACCGTACTACCGATCGAGCTGGTAACCGAGTCAGTCATGCTGTTCAGCGCGCTGTCATAAATAGCGGTGGAGGCATCTGCCCAGGTTTCATCCATCGATATCGGTTGTCCGGAGGGTGTTTTACACTGCTCTCCACCCATGCCCATCTGCATGGCCATTTTCATCGGGTAACCCTTCATTTTCTGGAACTCCTCCAGTACTTCGTCCCAGTTGTTTGCATACATGCCTAGCAGGCCTTGCGCCGGGCTACCCAACTGGCTCAGGGTCTCGTCCAGGCCCAGGGCCTTTGCATAATCACGCTGGAACGCCAACGCTTCCTTCTGGCCCGGCACTTTCTTTGCCAGCCACGTATCCATGAGCCAGGTAATATCGCAGGTGTTTCCCGATTGCGGATCGGTACAGCTCTGCTGCATGCGAATGGTATGCTTTTTGGTTTTTATACCGGCTATATCCTCGCTACCTTTGGCATGCTCTATTTCAACTTTCGCTTCGGACCACTGGCAGCCCTCATCGCTCACCGGTAGCTGGCCACCCCCGCCCTTGCTCAGTGATTCCTGTGCGTCCTTCAGCTGCTTGCGGGTCTCTGCGAACGTGATCTCCGTATAACGCTCTTTATCCATATCAAGCTGCCAGGTTAACCCCTTGTCCAGGCGCGTTATCGTTGTGGTGCGACCACTGCCGGCTATCATGCTGGCGAACTTCGACTGCATCTTCATGCTGCTTTCAGACCGGGACTTGTCCCTGGCTAACTGGGTGAGCACATTCCCCTCCGAGTTGAACATGGACATACCACCGGCACCGTTCACCGTGATCTTCTGGCTGAAGCTGATATCGGCAGAGACGGGCATTGCCGCTCCCATGGCTAATGTGCAGACAACGGGCAAGGTATATTTCATGGCGTTTCTCCTTTACTGATCCTGGTTTGAGGCCAATAACACTACGGCCCCGCTGTTACGTTTCTGCAATACCAGCTGCAGTTGCAGCTTGCGGTCGCCAGACATTTCCCCGTTCAGCAACAGCTCCGTGGTTATTGGATAGAGACCCTGTGGCAGGCCCTCGGGCAGGGTAAAACTGAATTCACCCCGGAACACGCCACCGGATTCCTTGCCGGCCTCCTTGGTCATGTCTTTGAGTGCCACACTGTTGTTCTCGTTATCCCATATAGTTAGACGTTCCTCAATCCGCGCCTCTTCGCCTGTGTTGCCCGGAATAATCTCTATGTATGAGCGGATACGCACGTCATCACCCGGGGCGACGAGGGAACCCGGCAGTATCTCGGTACGATATTCAGTGGCTGTGGCGAACCGGGGCAGCTCCCCTTGCTCCTCCTCATACTCCTCCCTGACCTCCTTTTCGCTGCGCGTGCGGCGGGTTGAATATTTGATAATCATATTCTGGATCAGTTGCTCCGCTGTGCCGATAGCAATGTCCTCCGCGGTATCGGTTACCGACTCCTCTACAGCATCACGCAGATCTTTCCAGAAATCGGCCCTGGTGGGACTGGCCAGAAGTATCAACGAGGCCAGACTGACAATGACGGTGTACATACGCATGTTAAACCTCCGCTACTCTATGCTGATGCTCTTTTTGGCAGCCTGTTGCGCCGACCGGGACTGATCGCGCATGCGACGGGCCGCAGCAAAATCAGGCAGGATTGCCAGGGCAGACTCTGCCTTGGCGATGGCGCAGCTGAAATTTTTCCGTTGATAGCAGATTTCGGCGTCAGCGAGAAAGTTAGCGACGGTCTCCTCGTTAGCCTTGCGCAGCTGGCCGGCCATAGTGGCCTGCTGGCGGATCTCGATAGCCGAGGTGTTGTTGGCGTCAAGCTCAAGCACCGCTTCTGCGGCCTGGTCGCTGCATTCATAGTCTGCCTGCTCAAAACAGGCCTCCGCTTGTGCCAAAAGGTCTGCTATCCGTTCTTCCAGCGCCTTTGCCTCTAACGCCCTGGACGCCATCACCTGATTCACACCTTGTTCGATAGGAAAAGTGTCGGCGTCACTGGCGCCGGCATTACGGGCCTGCTCCAGCGCACGCCCAGTACAATCCAGGTCACCGCCAGCCAAACACTCTGACGCCGCCGACAGGTGGGATTTGATAACAGACTCGGTCGCCTCCTGCTCCAGGTTCTCCTGGGAAGCCTGCAGGATCCGTGCAGCCTCCATATGACCCTCCTGCAGATTACTCACCACGATGGCATTATCACGCGCGCAAGCGTAGTCCTGCTGGTAAAAACAGTCCTTGGCGGCCTCCAGCCGGCTGGCCAGTTCGGCCTCGCGCTCCGCTTCGCCGCGATACTGCTGGTAGCCCATCCAGGCGACAAAGATAAGTAATATCGTCGCGGCAGCGCTGATCAGTCGTACGGGCGACTTCTTCGCTGGTAGCATTGCCGCGCGAAATGCTTCTACCGAGGAAAAACGCTTCGCCTTGTTCAGCTCTATGCCCTGGCTAAGGGCCTGCCACTGGGCAGCATTCAGCACGGCCGGCTTGGCGGGCTTGAGCCCTTGCTCCAGCGCCTCTGGCGCGCTAACGCGCTGGTAGGGGTGCTCTCCCGTCAACATCTCATAAAGTACGCAGCCCAGGGCGTATACGTCGTCGCTGAAACTGGGGGGTTCTCGATTGACCATTTCTACGGTGGCATAGGCGGGGGTCAGAGCACCCAGGGTCCCCGCATCAAACTGACCCTGGGCACGCTCCTGACTGGCGGCGCGAGCGATGCCAAAGTCGAGAATCTTGACGGTACCGCCGGCGGTAACGAAAACGTTCGCGGGCTTGAAATCAGAATGAATCAGCCCCCGTTTGTGGGCATACTCCAGCCCCGCCGACAGTTCGCGGAAGTAGCGCAGAGAAGTTTCAACGCTGAACGGTGCCTCAAGCCGTAGCAGGGAATCCAGGGCATCGCCCTTGAGCAGCTCCATGGTGATAAACACCGTGTCGCCATCCCTGTCGAAATCGTACACGGTAATGATATTGGGATGAGCCAGGGTCTGTGACTTTACCGCTTCCTGCTGCAATGTAACAAAAGCCTGTGGGTGGGCCTTGAAATCGCCTGCCAATACCTTGACCGCGATATGCGGGTTACTGTCCTGCGCCTCGACCTTGCGCAGGTCACGGGCCCTGTAGACTGCCCCCATGCCGCCCCGCCCCAGGACATCTTCAAGCACGAATCGCTCTTTGAGAAGACGGTCCGCCTCCCGGCTGGCGTTGCGAGCCATCGCCCTGGCCTGGGTAAAGCCCGCCGAGTTACCGCCCGGGTCCGGGGTGTGCTCGGTGCGATCACCCCCTGAGGCGGGAACAACCTCTGTCTTGTCTTTATCGTTTTCCGGCTCTGTCACCCACTGGACTCCATTCTCGGGCCATTTCGAGCCTCTCGGGACTCAATCAAAACCCTGACATTCACGGTATACCCCAAGGCTCAGTTGAGCACAAGCCATCGCACTCGGGCAGGTAACCGGGCAGCTAACCGGGCAGGCGACCCCTGGAGCACAAATGCGCAGGCATGAAGACGCGCTACACCTGGGCTCCTGCTTAGTGCTCTGCGCCGCCAGCGGCCGAATAGTGTTACCTTTCTTCAGTCCAGGGCGCGAATTCACTGATCTCATACCACCTGATGGGTATAGCGCCGGTGGCGACGAGGCCTTTGCCAATTCCGCTCACTTATTGGAAGAAACGAGCGACCTTCGCCTTTAACTCATCGGCCTTATCTTCGCCTGCTTCCGACAGTTCCTGCAGGTAAGCCTGCCCTTCAGCGATCTTGTCCTTGAGATCGTTGACCTGTGTCAGGAACTGCTCTTCCAGATCGGCTCCCGCCACATCCGCTTCCGCCTGCGCCTTTCTCGCCCTGGCCTTCGCCTGGGCGGCTTCAAGCTGCTCATCATAGGCTGCCATCTGTTTTTCGACTTTTTGTTTCAATAGATCAATAAGGCCCATTTCATGCCTCCCTGTATGCCAAGTTAACCGCTAATCTTAACCAATCGATATGATGTTCGCATTGCGCTGGCTCAAGCCTGGCACCCTCCCCTGGTAACGTCATTGCACAAGCTTTTGGAGCACGCTTCCCAACTGGGCGAGAGGAAACACTCGTTGATCGTTCACCGCGATTACGGAGGTGATAGTGCTCCGGTGAGGCCTCTGGCGAGGTGACTATTGAGTCACTCCTGGTTTAGTACTGACCTGATCGCCCGGCGACGATCGTCGCCGGTAAAGAACAATCGTAAGAATCACCAGCACAACGACGATGGACAGCGTGGCTGCATAGTAGGCCGCGGCACGGTCAGGCGACGGCATCGAGTCATGGCCAATAGAGTGCGCCATTGCCAGCACAACCGCGCCGGTGAACAGCGCGCTGAGTATCAACCACAGCAGGAAACCAGTCACCCGCTGTGCACCGCCCAGTCCCGACACCCGACCCGGTAACGACAGGAGAACCAACAGGTAGACAGCGACTGCGGTGCCGACAACCAACGAGAGTGAACCGATGAAGGTCAAGCCCCTCCACTGAAAGTCTGGATGCCTGATGCGAATCGACCAGGGAACATCCTCCCCTGAGACCTCCAGTAGGCTGCTCGCGCGTGCTACGCTGAAACCACTGTCGGCTGAGCGTGCGAAATCGGTAACGGACGCGGTGGTTTCGGGGTCCATTCGACCAGAATCCCGCACTTCCACGTGCAACATGCCAAGCAAGGTTAAGCGAAACGACTCATCAATTGATTCGTCGTTTATGTAGCGACGCACAAGAAACTCCAGGCCAACATCGCCATGTAGATGCTGTAATGCCCTGACTATATTGGGAGCGTACCGGGGCGACCGATCGACCAGTTTCAGCAGCTTCGCTTCCCGTGCCGCAAACGGCTCGTCACCACGCGAAAACAGGCTGACGGCAGATGCATTGTATTCGGCGAGGCCCGCCATCACGGTATATGCGGCTTCTGCAACGTCCCTGGGTACAGTGCCCTCCGGGTACTCCGCCAAAAGTTTATCCGCTGCTTGCGGCCACTCTCCCCGGTCGTCTGAATTGCCGATGACCTCCACTGGACCAACAAGAGAGCCCGGTGCGAGATTCGGGGCAGTGACCGCCCTCAGTGACTGCTGCATCGCCGGGCTTTCCGGGACGATCCCGCTGAGCGCGATCACCTGCTCGCTGCTTAGTACGTTAATTTTGCGCAGCTCAAGGAGCTTACTCATACTCGCAGGTGATCCATGCCTGTCCACCAGTTCTATAAGTATATCGATATACCCGGGACTGTATTCGGGGTGCCAATAGTCGTTGAGCAAAGCGACTGCTCGCTCGCGACTTGCTTCATCCGCGTCAGTGAAAGAAGGCGTTAAATCCGCTGCCGGAGCGATAAGTTGTGCACTGAGGCGGACTCCCAAAACCTGGTAATCACTGCGTGCGCTCCCTCGATTCTCGAATCGCTCGCGCATCAGTGGCGGCCAGGAAGTGACTCGCAGGGCCGCATCTCGCTCCTCGGTTGCGACCCTGTAGATCGCCGCTTTCGCGCGTGGAGGAAGAGGGCCGGTCTTTGCGGCATCGACCAGGACATGCATGGCCGCTTGTCTTTCACTGACAGGCATATCCGGGTCAAGGAGGGACGCCACCGCTACTAGAAAATCGCTACGATTATCGCCTTCCATCGGCCTGAGCAAAAGGATCTCCAGCGCATACTCACGGTTCTTCAGGGGCGTGGAAAGTTGAAATGCTCTCAACAGATTACTGATGGCCTGATCCGATAACCCGGCCTGCCGATGATAGTTGCCCAGAGCTTCAGCAAAGGTCTTGCTCGCCAGTCCATTGAAGTCACTTCCCCCCAACTTGCCCGCGATTGCCGTCGTAGCGGCCTCGGCGGTACCCGGCGTCGCGATTAACTCCAGCATAAAGGAAACGGTGAACGGCTCGTTGAGCATCTGTTGCTGCGCGAACCCGTGAATCAAGGCGCCAATATGACCTGAAGGCACCATGCCCGCGCGTAAACCCTCACGCATACGCTCAACAATGGCCTGCTTCTGCTGGGCAGTCCTTGCTGTAGACAATTCTTTACGCAGTTCCATAAACGCATAACTGTTTTCAACGGCATGGACAAGCGCCGAAGTCGCCAGCAGTACCAGCACTGTCATAACCCGGAGCATATGCGTCACTCTATCTGGACTTTACGGCCAATACTAAGCCCTGTGGAGGCCACTGAATACATCATGGCACGATCACCACCTTCCAATCAGTCCGGGTCAGGAGGGTATCAGGCCCCGGGGTTTGCTGAGTAGCCTTCCTTACCGCGCACAAGTTTGGCGACGGACTGGCTGGTAGCCAGCACTTTACCTTCACTATCATACAGCGCGCCCTCGAGGAACGCAGTTTTATAGGCTTCTTTAGTGACTTTACCCACGGCGACAAGCCGGCCGGCTCGGCTTGCCTCCAGGTAGCGGGTAGTGATTTCCAGCGATGACACATTGGCAATATCAGTGCCGAGACCAAAGACCGCGTGGCTCATCGCAGCATCCAGCATTGCCGTAATAAAGCCACCCTGGACTACGTCGCCAGAGTGGCAGAATTCCCGCGATACGTTGAACTCGAATGTGCAGCTTTGTTGCTCCACATCGAGTCCTGTGACACGACCTCCCAGCATCGCGATAAAGGGTAGTGCGTGGCTGTTAAGCGCATCGATAGTTGCTTGCGAATTCATGGTTTCTCCATTTATGGGGGGCGGTGCAGAATACTCTGGTCTCTAGTTTGCTCTCACTGCGGACCACAATGTTACGCGAAAACATATCTTCTTCGGCTTGTGCCGCATTGCCTGTTCAGCCAACAGGGCCCCCAGACATCAGCACTACTCATATCGAGCTTTGACATCATCGTAACCGCCCGCGTTCTCAACATTGGTGTAACCTAGTCTTTCCAAAGCCCTCTTGGCCTTGCCAGCCCGACCACCAACCGCACAATACACAACGATCCTGGCGTTTTTGTCGCCGGTCACTTCCGCGATGCGTTCGGTAATTTCGGTGTACGGAATATGCGCGGCACGCTCGACATGACCAGCGTCCCATTCTCTTTGAGAGCGAACATCAATAACAAACTCAAATGATTCGCCCGCCGCTTCTGACTCTGCCACATCCACCCGGAGGGATTCAGTAACACCTTGAACATTTTTTTGGTCGGTTGAATCCGGGGCCTTCTCGGAAGAGCACCCTATGACGATGGCCGCAAACAGGACTAAAGCGACAATTCTCATTTGCATACCCCAACAAAGTGCTCGACTCAGCATCATTTTAACATCTATACCGATAGAAACAGGTAGCAACACAGTAAAACCACACACTAAGGCCGCCGGTGTTCAATTTCCACTGATTACTTTTTATGACAGGACCCGGCGTTAAAGCAGCCTTGTACAGCAACGGGAGCATGCCTCCAATACATGTTGGTATATATTCCACCACCTGTGTTGTTGAGCACAACGCGAGATGTAGCAGTAAGGAATATCAGCTCAGGCCCGCATTCGCCAGTGCATCTGCAACCACTTTCTGGTGCACCGCATCCCGATAGGGAAAGCTGCGAAAGAAGATCTTTTGTGAGTACCCGGGGTGTCGGCGCAGCGTCGCTTCAATATACTGCTGCGCGTCCGCATGTTGCCCTACCAACTGCAGACAGGCTGCGGCAATCGCATAGATATGAAAATGTGCATTAGGTTCCAGTGTGGCTCGCACTGCCCACTCGACAGCATCCTCGTAGTCACCCCTTGCTACCAGGTTAACAGCCCGACTGCTTTTCATCGCAAACAGCAGCGGATCGAAAGGACTGAGACGTTCCGCCGACTCAAGGCATGGCATGGCGGTATCCAGCAGCCCGCTATGACTGCCGACGAAGCCCTTGGCATAGTAACCCTGAGCGTAATTCGGATTAACCTGTAAAGCGCGATCCAGCGACAGCATCGCCATGTCATGCTGGCGCGCAAGAAACTGCGCTCTACCCAGGGACCAGTGCGCCATGGCATCCCGACAATCCAGGCTCACACTTTGCTGCGCACTGTCCAGAGCCAGTTGAATTTCTTTATCGACATCATCGCAGCTATCGAGAAACGCGCGGGTGTAATGCGTTAACGACTGAGCTGCGTGCGCGCGGCTGAATAGCGGATCCTGTAACAGCGCTTTGCCCAGGTAAACAGCCGCTATCTCGGTATCCCGACCTGTAAAGCGAAAGCTATGCCACAGGGCCATGTGATAATTTTCCCATGCATCAAGATTTTCTGGCGGCTTGGGCCGTGCACGCTCATACTCCGCGCGCTCGATCTCAGGCCCTACCGCAGAAACAATTGCATTGGCTACTTCATCCTGCATCAGAAAGACATCTCCAAGGCTACGCTCAAATGATTCCGCCCAGATAATGCAGGAATGTTGCGCGTCTACCAGTTCAACATTGATGCGCAGACGATCATTGTGCTGCTGAGTGGTGCCCTGAACGAGATACCGTACGCCCAGCATCCGGCCAATTTGTGGAAAGGTATACGCAAGCGAGTCGAACCTTGTGGAGGAAGCCCGGGCAATGACGAATAAACTGCCAAGCCTGCTCAAACGCGTAATCAGATCGGCGGTCAAGCCGGTGGTGATCGCGCTGTCACCGGCGACAACATCCCGCAAGCCCAGCACCGCGAGAGAAGGCTTCTGTGGCAACTGCGGCTCAGCGGCAGCTTCGTGATGCGCATGCTCACGCTCCTGCGTTAACGGCTCGAAAGCCAATCGTGCAGGCGATATCCCCGCGAGTTTCCGCCATCCCTGTAGAAGCAGGGATTCATCCACACGGGACCGCCGCAGGCGCTGACGGCACTGCTCGAAACAGGTGCGGGCCCCAGACATTCCTTCATAAGTGAGCAGCAATTCGAGCAGCGCCAGATTCGCATCTATGTTGATCGGGTTAATCGCGACCCGCTTTCTTGCATAGTCGATTGCCCGGGAGGGCTCCGCAGCCGCTGCTACACAGAGCTTCTGCAGCAGGGCATCATGCAGCCTGCGCAGAGAAAAACGCTGGGAATCCAACCACAACTCAAAGCCTGGACTTTCTGTGCAGTCCAGGTTATTCAAATACCCATTGCGCAAAGCAGACTCAAATTCGCGCAACTGCCGTAAATCCGGATCTACGGTTGCTTCCAGCGCAGCATGCAACTGATGAAAATCTGTTTTTGCATGGTCCAACCGCAGGCTGACAGCGCGGCGGTCTGCAACCAGCAAGTCTCCCACCAAACCACGCAGCTTAGTCAGGGACCAACGTAAACCCGCGCGCGGATCGTCATTGGTACTCCAAAGCATTTCGCACAATGCTTCACGCCGTTGTGGCCTTGACTCAATAACAAGTAAAGCCAGAAGCGCCCGGGTCTTGCGAGATGGTGGCAGAGGCAAAGCCACTCCATCCACCTTTACGCAGACCTCATCGAGCAGACCTATCCAGATATCAGGCTGGCCGTCGCTCATAATGCTGCTGACTCCTGCCTTGTCGAGGTTTTTCTGGACCAGTACACCTTCGCTTACTGGCAGTATAGCGTACTAGTTCCACGGCCATTCCAACGCTCACTACAACGAAGCTGTAGCAGACTGTAATTCCTGGAGGGCAGTCACTGACCTCCGGATTCATTCAGAGTCAGCTATACCAAGGAGCACTATCATGCCATTCGTTCAAGTTCAGGCCATAGAAGGTGTTTTTACAGAAGAGCAGAAACGCGAGGTAATCGCCAGGATCACCGACGTTATGGTGAGCATCGAAGGAGAATCCCTGCGCGGAGTGACCTGGGTTAACTTCATAGAGATAGACAGCGGCTGTTGGGGCATTGGTGGACAACCGCTGACGACCGAGGCGGTGAAGGCAATGCAGAACGGCGGCTGACAGCGACCCCTGACGGACGCGAAAAGTCCTCAACGTCGCACTGGCATAGAATGATTCGGCGACACGCCAGGCGGGGTAAGCGATGACCCCGGGGGAGCCGGGACCGCCTGCATGGGGTCCCCCTTGGGTGCCAGGCGCCTCGGGAAGCTGACCTGTCGGGCCGTTCGATATATATAGAGGTTTTTCTGATACCGATGGATTAATATAACTGGAGGGTACGTTAAACCTGAGGGGGCGGCATGTCAGAGAGAGATTCAAATGATGCACTGATGAACGTGCAGCATCTCGAACGCTTCACACCGAAAGAAAACCGGACGCCGGAGGCGGAGCGGACATACCGCAAGGAGCGCATGGCCGCAGCTTTGCGCATCTTCGGCAAGCTGGGGTTCGCAGAGGGCGTGTCAGGGCATTTCACTGTCCGCGACCCGGTACACCAGGACCACTTCTGGGTAAATCCCATGGGTAAGTCCTTCAGACAGATGCGCGTTTCGGACCTGATCCGGGTTAATCACCAGGGTCAGGTGATCGAGGGTCACGGGATACTTAACGGCGCAGCATTTACCATTCACTCCAAAATACACCTCGCGCGCCCGGACATCGTCTCCGCCGCACACTCACACTCGCTCTATGGTAAGACCTGGTCCACCCTGGGCAGGCTGCTGGACCCTATTTCCCAGGATGCTTGCGCCTTTTATCAAGATCACATCCTGCTGGACACGTTCACCGGCGTCGTTCTGGGTAGCAGCCAGGGAGAGCATATTGCCCGGGCCCTGGGGGAGAACAAGGCGGCGATTCTGCGCAATCACGGCTTACTCACGGTGGGCTTCAGCGTTGAGGAGACAGCCTGGTGGTATATCACCATGGAACGATGCTGCCAGAGCCAATTGCTGGCAGAGGCGGTTGGCGAGCCACTCCCCATTGACCCGGAGTGCGCCGCAGAAACCTACCTGGAGGTTGGCACTCCGGAGGTGGGCAAATTCAGCTTCAGGCCACTCTACGAGGACCTGCTTGCTGCTGAACCGGAATTCAGGAAGTAATGCTTGCCGTTCACCCCCATTCCGGCGCTCATGGCCTGTAGCGCTGCCGGGCCATTTCCCGCAGTGCGCAGTAGTCCACCTTGCCATTGATGTTCTTTGGTAGCTCATCCAGAATCAGGTATTGCCTGGGCAGCATGTAGGGTGACATCAAGGCAAGCAGTTTGAGGCGAAGCGTGGCAGGAGTGCACTGCGCTCTCTGGACAGGGACACAGGCTGCCCAGATTTCATCGCCGAGAATATCGTGCTCCACACCGAACACCGCCGCCTGGGTCAACTCCTGCAATTCCAGCAATATACTTTCAACCTCGACCGGGTTGACCTTGACCCCCATGGACTTCAGCTGATGGTCGAAACGACCGACAAAATGCAGCAGACCATCATCGTCTCGATACCCCAGATCACCGGTAAACAGGGCTTTCGGGGGGGGCTCCTCCCCCGGCTCCGCAATCGGGTCGGGTTTCAGCACACGATCAGTACTGTCGGGATCATTCCAGTAACCGAGCATAATGTATTTCCCCCGGTGGATGATCTCCCCGACCTCCCCCGTCTCGACCGGGCTGCCGTCGGCACCGATTATTGCGATGTCGACACCCGGTATCGGGCGGCCGATAGTGCCCGGGGGTTTGTCCGCGAGTTCTACGGGCAGATAGCAACTGCGGTAGGTCTCGGTGAGACCGTAGTTCAGGCTCAGCGCTGCCGCAGGGAATCTTAAGGCCAGTGTGGCCAACAGTTCAGCCGGCATCTTTCCACCACTACTGGTCAGCAGTCGGATCGAAGCCACGTCGAGGTCCTCGATGGGAGACATGGCACCCGTAAGCAGGCCATAAACCGTGGGGGTACCCGCCAACACGGTTGGTCGATGTTGAGTAATGGCTTCACCGATACCAAACGGGTTGGAGTGAACCGGGAGGATCTGGGTCAGTCCACACAACAGGGTTGTCAGTAGCTGGCCAAAGCCGTAGTCAAAGGACCACGGTACCGGGCAAAGTATACGATCCTCCTGCTGATAGCCGAGATACGAGTAGACCGCAGCGCAGGCTCCCACCAGATTCCTGTGAGACTGGGTAACCCCCCTCGGGCCCCCTGTGGAACCGGAGGTGAATACGACCGATGCCGGCTCGGCTGGATTGACGGAAGGGCCTGAAAACTGGAAGTCATGAGGTCGCGTTGGTACTTCGTCAGTCGATACGGTGCAACATTCGCCAGCGATTCCTGTAGGCGGCAGACCTCCCTTATGCACGATACAGCTGGGCTCCAGCACAGCCAGGGCACGCTGCAACTGCAGGGCAGAGTAGCTTGCGTCCATAAGGGCCACAATCGCGCCCTCACCCCAGGTGCCTAGAACTGCCGCCGCAATCTCTGCATGGTTCTGCGTCCACACCAGTACACGATCCCCAGGCTTGATTCCAAGAGAACGAAAATGGTGTTGATAGTCACACGTCCTGGCTGCCAACTCGCTGAAGCTGGTCTCGTGGTCACCCTGAATAAATGCCAGGCGCTCCGGACATTCTGCCACCAGCTGCTGAAAGCTCCCCCAGGTATTCATGCTTTACGATGTAGGCTCGTGATCAGAATATGCAGCGGGAATTACTGTGCGGGGCGAATCACGCATAAGCTGCTTCGCTGATATCCCGGATCTGCTCTTTACCGTCACTGAGCTCAACGAGCAACTCCCGCGGGGCCGGGTGACTGATAAAGTGCATCGGGCTCGCACTGAAGCCGTAGGCACCCGATGAACCGACAGCCAACACATCGCCGACGCGGGTATCCGGCAAATTGGCCTTGTTGGCCAGTACGTCGAATGAAGCACAGAGTGGACCAACCAGCTGGTACTCGCGGTCAACAGGGATTCCTGTCCTGGATACATTGAAAAACGGCCAGTCCCTGCGCATGACCGCGCCCATCATGCCCGCGGCGTTCAAGTGATTATTGAATCCCGCGTCGCATACGCAAATATCAGTGCCCCTGCTGTGCTTCCGGTCCACCACTGACGTTAACAGGTAGCCATGACTGCCCACCAGGAACCTTCCCATTTCTAGCACGAGCTGCGTCTGGCTAAACCGGGAGGAGGAGGTCAGGTTCGATGCCAGCAAGCTGATGGCGGCCGACGCTGCTGAAAAATCCAGTACCTTATCGCCCTGGAAGTAGGGAATACCGAAGCCCGAGCCAAAGACGAGTCTCTGCGGAACGATGTCCAGGGCGCTACAGAGGCGGGAAAAAATGTCAGCCAGAAGGGAAAAATTTTCAACAACTATATCGGCATCCAGTGAATTTCCGCCTGAAAAAACATGCAGGCCCTTGAGGCAGATTCCCGGAAGTTCAGCGATTCGCGGGTAGAGTTCTGCGAATACTTCTTCATCGACACCAAACTGGCTGGGGCGGCCTCCCATCTGCAAGCCAAACCCCCTTGGAACTGTCATGGGGTTCAACCGAACCAGCACATCTTGTTTAACTCCCAGAGCCCTGGCGCAGTGATTGACGGTCTCCAGCTGTTGCATAGACTCGCAGACAATGTGTCCAATACCCTGCTCTATGGCCTCCCGGATGTCGCATGCCTTTTTGGCGGGTCCGGTAAAGCTGATCTTAGCCGGGTCAAACCCCGCGCTGACGCCTCGCCTGAACTCACCGATCGAGGAGACATCGAGCTCCAACCCCTCTTCCTGCAAAATGGCCAAAACTTGTAGATTGGGATTCGCTTTCACTGCATAGCTTGTCACAAAGCTGCTTTTGAATGCGCTAGCGACTTCCCTGGCTTGCTGGCGAATATCATCAGCGAAATAGACATAGCTCGGCGTGCCGAACTTGTCTGCCGCTTCTCTCAGGAGAGTAGAACGTCCCTCAGTATTCCCCGGCACTTTAGAGCCCCATCACCCTAGCTAACAGACTTTCCATCGAGGTATTTCAGTATGCGATCGAAAGAGTCAAAATTATCGATTGTGACCTCGGTAGGCGCGATCTGAATGCGAAACTCTCCTTCGATAAATGACAACAGGGAAACCAGTGAAAAGGAATCGACAATTCCTGAACTGAACAGTGGTTCATCCAAAGCGATCTCGTCTGCGTCAATACCAAGAGTGTCCTTCATAAATTCTTTCAGGTTGGCAACAATTGCGGTCATAAGATTCTCTCCCTATACACGTTATCTGCAAAAGTGTTACTCAAATCAGTCCGAAAAACAGCATTTGTCTGAACATTTGAAACATATCTGACACGCTACCGACCCTGTCCAGGGCAGTAAACACAGAACCGCAAGAGACGAACATCAGCGTGACCAATGTGCTTACCCAACGCAATCCCGGACGGTCCAGTCCTTTCCAGCGACGCTTGCGCCGAAAACGCCCCCATGACCCGAATGCTGAAACACCGGTGGCGTGGTACAAACCCCAGAGCAGCCAGCCCGCGGTTCCCGAATGCCACAAGCCGATGGTAATAAAAGTGGCGTATACCGCCATATGGGGATTTCTTGTGAGCCCGATCATGGGGAGGTAAACGTAGTACTGGCACCAGCCGGCAAGTGTCATGTGCCAGCGCTTCCAGAAATCACTGATATTGAGGGCAATAATAGGCCAATTAAAGTTTTCCATTATGCGGAAACCGAACAATCGACTGGTGCCTATGGCGATGTCCGAATAGGCACTGAAATCCAGGTACAGATAAATAAATACCAGGAAACAGAACGCCCAGAGCTCGAACGCGGGAATACTGCTGACATCCAGAAGGATATCCTCAGTGCCTGGCAGTGCGTCCATGAGGTTTTGCACCACTATATTACCGAGCACCAGTTTCTTGATCAGGCCGTGAATTATTCTCGTCGTACCCTCCACAAAGAATTCAGGCTTCCATGTGTCTTCACGATGGGCGAGAAAGTGCTCGAAACGCTCGATTGGCCCTGCGGTGAAAATAGGCGCAAGATAGATGTAACTGAGAAAATCACCCAGTGAATGCTCAGGAAAATTTCCTCGTTGGACTTCGACGCCATAGTGAATCAACTTGAACGTGTAGTAGCTTATTCCCAGCGGGATGATTATGTGCTGCAGAATAGGTTCGTCGTTAAAAGCGGAAGAAAAGTCCGGTATGTATTTGAAATACGCCAGGACTCCGAGAGTGAAAAAAATACCCAGCAGGAGCATTTTGTTGGTCGCCACACCACGTTTCCGCAAACTATAAAGCAGGTAAAAAAATAGCGTGAAGCCTAAAAGAATCAAGGTACTTTCAGAGCTTAATGTAAACAGGTACGTGAACGAACCAACTGACAGCAGGTACGGGCGTAAAGCTGGGCGCGCCAGCCAGTAAAGCGGCAAACCCAAGCAGAGTAGCAACCAGTAGTTGGGGTCAGTAATCAAGCCGTAGTCTCCATACCCGCCCCTAGAACCCCTGGTACTTGAAAATGCTGGCCCCACTCTGTAGCAGCGCCAGTTCTGACAAAGCCAGAATGAGCATGCCGCCCAGTGCGAGCCCTTGAATGACTGCCCCCAGTTGTGCAGGCCACTTAATTCGATTTTCGCTCATAACATCACGCTCCGTGTGAACCGTTCTTCAAAATAAGGGAGCCGCCGCATCGACGACTTTCCTGCTCAGTGTTTTTGCGACTTCCGGCGAGCTCAAATGCGCCCAGTCGGAAAAGTGTGATTCTTGCAAGCTTGCCAGTTCGTCCGCTTGCAGGAACAGCAGCCCATGGGTCGCAGCGTAGGATGCCATAGCCTGATCGAAAGACTCGTAAAGGGCTTCCTGCCCGTACTCTTTAAAAAACCAGGGGCTTACCGGTGCTTCATACAGGATGAGTGATAAGCCCTCGCGGCTATCGACCTCCCGCCTGATCATCTCCAGTATCTGGAAATTTTCCGTGTAGTTTTCCTGGTAATCACTGAGGAGTTCCACCACCTGATCGCCCAGAATACGTCGTTTCTGCACCGAGATAGGGGGCTTGTTCAAGTGCCTGTTGTCTACCAACTGTGGCGACCTCCCGGTAATCAGGTTCTTGACAGCCGCGCTGCGCCTATCCCGCGTGAACAGAAAATCAAAATTATTCAGAGCGTATACATTTCCCCAGTTCCGTCGAAGAGCAACATTGCGCGCACGAAGGAAGTCGTCCGCCACTAGCGAGCGCAAACCCAGTCGGTAGACAATCGAACCTTCCAGCTGATCCAGTTCACGAGCAAAGCCTGGCGGGCCTATACCCAGAACGACAACGCCCCGGAGATCCATGGGCAGGGAATTCAGCATGGTAAAGCTGTGCCAAAGATACTGAGCCGAAGTGCAGAGCTTCACCACTTCGACATCGTCGAGACCGACAGAATCGAGGGTTACGGCGAGGTCACTTTCCAACAGGGAAGATCGGGTTGTGGAGGCTCCCAATATCACCAGTGACCGGGACAAAGCCGAAGCATGCTGCAGCCTGAGCACACGGGTCGTTGCCGCGAGGTCGTAGTCGTCCGTAGACACTGTTAAGAAATCGTCGCCGAAGGTGGCCATTGCTCGGGACGTCACCAGCAATAAAAACAGCAGACAACAAAGAAACAATGAGCCCAAAGCTACCAGCACAGCCGTCATCGACGGTTTAACCAGCCCCCTGCAAAACTCCTGAAGTAATTTCTTATCTGCCATGGCCCCATAGGCCTCACAATCGTCGTTATCTGGTCATTCTAAAGCAAAGGACTGCATGGTTCGGCCTTGCCCGAGCGTCTATCTGCACTTTTTCCTAGAACTACGTCACATAATTGCAACCCTGTTGGCATTCCACGCCTTGCAATCGCTAGACTTTCTTTAGAAAAGAGCAATCAGGTGGTTGCCGACTGAAAAATCAGTAGTGGACTGGAGTCAATAAAATGTCTATTTCAATAGATCCCAGCGGGCAGTCCTGCGGTGCCACGCTCACAGGCGTGGACCTCGCCACCGACCTGAGTCCCGTGGATATAGAGACGATCAAGCACGCGTTGTTCGAGCATCACGTTATCTGCTTTCCGGGCCAGCATCTCTGTGACAGCGACCTTGAACGGTTTGGGGGCCAGATTGGACCACTCGGACCGGATCCGTACCTTGGCCATATCGATGGCCACGAACACGTGGTAGAAATTGTTCGCGAAGCGGATGAGAATTCCGCGATACATGCAGAAGTATGGCACTCTGACTGGAGCTTTCTCCCTGATCCGCCCGAGGTGAGTGTTCTCTATGGTATAACCATTCCCGATGAAGGCGGCGACACACTTTTCGCAAATCAACGCATGGCCCTGGCACAGATGCCCGCCGACCTGCGCTCGAAGGTACTCGAACTGACTGCGACGCATTCAGCGAAGGACGCATACTCCTACCAAGGCATTTATGGGACTGAAGAGGCTCGAAAGTCGTCCAGCATTGATATCAGACCATCTGAAACGGCCATGGAGACAGAGCCTCACCCTCTTGTAATGAATCATCCGCATACTGGCATGCAGGCCCTGTTCGGTTGCCTCGGCTACATCATAGCCCTGGAAGATAAAGGGTACATAGAAGGCCTAAAGTTACTGATGGAATTGCGCGAATGGCAGACGCGTGACGAGTTTATCTATCGACACAAATGGCAGCCAGACATGCTGGTTATGTGGGACAATTATTCCGTGTTACATCGTGCCACCGGCGGCTACGAGGGACAGCCAAGGAAGCTGCACCGAGTCACGGTGTCAACGGTGGAGTAAACTCCAGCGCTATAGCGAAACCCATATGTCTACAAATGTCGCCATACTCAGTCTATCCGGAGCCGATGCACTGGAGTATATACCCGAGGTGGCCAAGCTTCATGTTGAGGTATTTCGCGACTTTCCCTACCTCTATGACCGTGACCCCAAATTTGAAGCGCGACTGCTGTCAATGTTCTTCGCCAATGCCGAATCGCCATTCTTCGCGCTTGCCTTTGACGACAAAAACCTCGTTGGAGCTTCCACCGCAAGATCGCTATGCAATCGCCTGGTGACAGATGGGGTAGAGAGCATGTTTCGCGCAAACGGTTATGACCCCGAGGAGATCTGCTACCTTGCAGACTCAGTCTTGCTGCCGGCCTATCGCGGCAGTGGCCTGGGTCGAAAATTCTTTCAGCTACGTGAAGAGCATGCAGTGGAAAACGGATATCGCCGCTGTTGTTTCTGCGCTGTGCAACGCGATGACCACCACCCCCAGCGGCCCGCGGAGTATCATCCACTTGACAAGCTCTGGGGGTCACTGGGATATCTGGAGCACCCCGAACTCGAGGTGGAGTTCACCTGGAAGGACATCGACCAGCCTGCGGCCACAGCGAAGCGCATGCGCTACTGGATCAAGAACCTCCCACTCGGGACGTCCACTTCAAAATAGCGCACTCCCCTCACCGGGAACTGGCTGGACCCGAACTTGTCAGGTTGTTTCCAGCGCCCTCCCCGGAGAGAGTCATTTCACTGAGCAAAACCTAACACTAACTATAAAAAATCAGTTTACTGCAGGCCACCAACAACGTCAGGGAAACTGCAGTTTAATAGAAAGCACTGCTTCATTGCGGCCAGACTGTACCGTACAATCGGGCGATCAGGATGAATTTGGGGTAGGGTGCTCGTGCGAGTATTTCGATTTCCCGTCGAGAGAGCATTCTCTCGTGCAGGGGTCACCATCGACGGCGACGCTCCGTGGGATATCCACGTAAAAGATGATCGTTTTTACCGCGATGTCATGCTGAAAGGCTCCCTTGGGCTGGGCGAGGCCTACATGCGCGATTTTTGGAGCGCTGAAGATCTAGAAGCGCTATTTTGTCGCCTGCTTACCTCTGGCCTTGAACAAACTTCACAACGCACACCTTTCTTAATGGCTTACCAGCACCTGAGCCCGGTTTTCAACCAACAGACGAAATCCAGGGCCCTTCACAACGCAGAGCATCACTACAACCTGGGGAACAACATTTTTTTCGAGTTTCTCGGTCACTACAAAAACTATAGCTGCGGATACTTCCGTGAGGCCGACAACCTCGACGACGCTCAGCATGCCAAGCTACTGCGCCTATGCGAGTTGTTGGAATTGAACGAAAACGACCGCCTTCTTGATGTCGGGGGTGGCTGGGGCGAGTTCGCCAAATTTGCTGCAGAGCATACCGGGTGCCACGTCACCAGCATCAACATAGCGGACGAGCAGATCAATCATGCGCGATCCCACTGTAAAAGTGCCAATGTCGACATCGTTAAATCCGATTACCGGGAGCTCAGTGGCAGTTACACCAAGATTGCGGTCATTGCCATGTTCACCCACGTTGGACAAAAAAACTATCGCCAGTTTATGGAGATCATGCATCGCTTGCTTGAACCTGATGGAAAAATGGTCATGGAAACTGTGGGCTCATTGAGATCAACAAACTGTTGTGAACCGTGGACCAACAAGTACATCTTTCCCGGCGGGGTGATTCCCACCCTGCCGAAAATCGACCAGGCAATAAGCGGGTTGTTCCAGCGATCCGGCGTTGAGGAGTTCGGTGATGACTATGCACGGACTCTGCGGTACTGGTATGACAACTTCATTTCGGCCTGGCCTCGTCTGAGCAGACACTACTCGGACTCCATGCGGCTAATGTTCGAGTACTTTTTCCTCTCTGTTGCAGGGGCATTCCGGGCAAAGGACCTGCTTCACTACCACATCGAGTTTGCAAAGGCGCCGGGTGATGAGCGACGCTAGAGAGAATGCTGTCTCGGTATGGCTAAAACGTGTGGGGATGGCACAGTTTGTTGATTGCTTTGCTGAAAATGGCATTGACCTGGAGCTACTCCCGGAGCTGACCAGTGAAGACCTCAAGGAACTGGATGTCCATCGCCTTGCTGACAGGAAGCGTCTTCTAAAGGAAATACGCCTCTTGTCCGTTACCAAAGCACAAGGCAGCATCCAACGGCGCCTACTGTCTGTCTTTTTTTGCGACATGGTGGGTTCCACAGCTCGCTCAAACGAAATCGACCCGGAGCAGCTGCGCGGAGAGATGAAGCTATATCAGGATACGGTAGTGAGGGCAGTCAATCGCCATGGTGGCTTTGTGGCGCGTTTCACGGGTGACGGCGTTTTGGCCTATTTCGGTTGGCCTCATGCGGATGAAGACCAGGCGTCACAGGCCGTCAGGGCTGGCCTTGACGCCATTCGCAGCCTGGATAAGCTCAAGTCTGAAGAAGAGATATCGGTTCATTGCCGGGTAGGCATCGCCACGGGGCGAGTTGTCGTCGGCGGACAGCAAGACCTGGACAGTGCGTTTGGCAAAACACCCAACCTGGCTGCCCGTCTGCAATCTCTTGCTGAAGTGGACCAGATCGTTATCGATTCCACTACCTATCGTGCCATCGGCGACGGCTTCCTGGTTCAATACCTGCAAAGCGCTCAACTGAAAGGTTTCGACCGGCCCCAGGGCGCGTGGGCTGTTTTGGAGGAACGTCGTTACGTTGAGCGATTCGAATCACGGCGCGGCGGTCGCTCGGAGTTCGTAGCGCGCGACACAGAACTGAATACGTTAAATCAGGCCTGGGAGAGAACACGGTCTGGCACGGGCAACGTGGTTCTGGTGCGGGGAGATCCGGGGATAGGCAAGTCAAGGCTGCTGAAGTATTTCCAAGAGCACTGTGTGCCAAAAGAAACCGAGATCCTGCAGTTTCATTGTTCGCCTCACCATTCCAACAGCGCCTTCTATCCCGTTATTCAATCCTTCGCCAAAAGCGCAGGTATTTTACAGGGCAGTGACTCCGACGCTGAAAAGCTCGAAAAAATGCTGGGAGCCTTGCACCCGGCAACGGCAAAAAACCCTCTCTCGATAAGCCTTCTGTCGAACTTTTTCTCTATCGAGAGAGTCGATGATTCCTCTGTTGCCAGCCTGACGCCAAAGGAGCGTCGCAGCGAGACAATTGAATTGATGGTCAAAGATGTCCTGTACCGGGCCGGCAGAAGTACTGTCCTGTTAGTGATGGAGGACGTCCACTGGGTGGACCCGTCCACTTTGGAAGTGCTTAACGCCATTATCGAGGACATCCACGACACGCCTATTCTGATCCTCGTCAGTTGCCGCCCCACAGAGCGCTTCAAACTTGAGGCATCCACAGAGCACACTGAGCTCATCCTGGAGCGGCTCGACGACGAAAGCATCGGCCGACTGGTCCAGAGCATGGATGCCGGCGGCGCACTCTCGCCCGATGACATAAACAATATCGCCAGGCGCGCCGATGGCGTACCGCTGTTTGCGGAGGAGATCACCCTGGCCGCTATGGAGCTGGGGCCGGACGGTCAAGAGCTGGAACTCCCGGAGTCTCTCGAAGCCTCGTTGGCAGCGAGACTGGATCACATGGGTAATGCCAAGCGCGTCTTGCAAGTAGCATCTATTATAGGGCGTGAATTTCAGCTGTGTCAGTGCCGTGCGCTGGCAGCGACCACTGAATCAGGGTTAATGGATGCCCTGGCCACCGCCATTGGCTCCGGGCTGCTGCTTGAAGACCAGAGCCGGGATGACAGGGTGTTCCGTTTCGCTCACGCGCTGATTCAGGATGTGGCCTATAACGGCTTGTTGAAGATGCAACGGCGTGAACTGCACAGAAGGTTCGCGACCGAGGTAATGGATGAAGCCGCCACGCAGAAAAGCCCCGAACTTATCGCCCATCATCTCACACGTGCCGGAGAGACGACGCTCGCGATCGACCACTGGAAAGAGGCGGGCAGCCAAGCCGCTGCAGCGTCAGCCAACACCGAGGCGATTGCTCATTTTCGTAACGGCCTCAAGCTGATTCCAGACCTGCCTGATAGCGAGCACAGGGATGAACTTGAATTCGCCTTATGGGTGGGCATGGCCATGCCACTGATCGTGGAAACAGGCTACACCAGTGATGAAGTACAGCAGTGTATCAACAGTGCACTTACGGTCAGTAAGCGGATCAAATATACGCCCGATATCTATTCGCTGTTGTGCAGTCAGTGGGGATTCCAGCTCACTGTCGGAATGATGGAGGAGTCCCGTCACACGGCCCATCAGTTTTCCAAACTGGCAGACCGGCAGAACGACGAGATCGCAAAGTACGCCCGTTATCGAATGTTGGGGGCATCGCATATGTGCCAGGGGGAGCTGCAACAGGCGAGATTGGAATTGAGTAAGCTGGTGGCGGACTACGAGCCAGAAAAGCACGCGTGCCTCAGTGCTGTGTATGGGCTCAATCTAAGAGTTGCTGGCGCCTGCTTCCTCAGCGAGGTGCTCTGGCTTCTGGGATTTGTAGAAGAAGCGAAACAGAGCTGCGCCAATGCTCTAAAGGAAGCGCGAGAAATTAATCATCTGCAGTCACATGCCATCTCCCTGCATTTCTGCGGCCTGGTCGCTTTCCTGAACCGGGACCGCGAATCGGTACGCGAATATACCAGTGAAATGCTGGCATTAGCCGAAAAGCAATCTATAGGCGCCTGGCCGACACTGGCCGCGGCGATGCTCGGCTGGGCAAACCTGGAAGAGGACTTCGAGGGAAGCCTGGAGAAACTAAAGTCGGGCGTTACCGCAGCCACCGAACTTGGGGTCGCGATGTTCATTCCTTTTTTCTATTGCCGCATCGCGGAGGTATTGCTTACACGCGCCCGGTTTGATGAATGTGAAACCTACCTTCTAGCGGCTCAGAAACTGATGCAGAGAACAGGGGAAAAGCTTTTCAGAGGTGAAATGCTGCAGTTGATGGCACAGCTAAAGCTGCAGAAAAACGATAACGATCCAGTCGAGGATATATTTAACGAAGCGCTGACCCATGCACGCGGACAGCGAGCGCGGTCAGTTGAATTGCGCATCGCAACTGCATACGCGAGGCACCTGCTTGGACGTCGCCCTGAAGAAGCCCGGAACATTCTCAAGCCGGTACTGGAATACTTCGACGAGGATGTTCAGTCCGAGGATATCCTTAAAGCGCGAGCGGTACTGGAGGGGACCCTGAGTCTATCAGACTTGGACGTTGCCACGTAAACCTGGGTCACAACATCGGACAGACTGACTTGCCCTGAGTCGATTTCTGAACTAGCTTGCTCTCATCAGGAGTCACGGCCCCGCATTCATGGACGCAGCACGATTTACTATGCAACCAGGACCTCTTCATACAGCCAAGGATCACTCCGCGCTGGAGGCATTGGTAAAAATCATATGCTCCGGCAGGTATTTCCAACGACTGGCTCCGGACATACTGAGGAGCATTCTCAGGCAGGGGTCGCTCATAAAAGCAGCCAAAGATACGCTGCTGATTCGTGAAGGGGATACGGCACCACCGCAAATCTATATTCTTGTAAAGGGCTCGGTGGCCATTATTTCCAATGACAAGTTTGTCCTGCGCCTCAATCAGCCCGGGGACCTGATTGGTGAAATGGCCGTTATCCAGGGCACCCCCCGCTCGGCAGATGTGGTGGCAGAGTCCGAGTGCGACCTGGTTACCTTTCCCGCTGAATTGCTGAAAATTGAGAAAAACTCTCCGCACGCTTCGGTCCTGTACGTTTTGTTTTCCCATGCTATGGCCGCCAAATTACGCATCACTACTGCGCAGTCACTGATACGCAGGAACCAGCGAATAACGTCCAAAGGTGATATCCATATAGGGGTAATTGACACCAATCAGGAGGATCGAGTGGCCGCGCGGGAGGCGCTGGGTAGTTGTTGGCAGGAGGCCGAGATCATGGAGTTCGACAGCCCCCGTAGCTTTCTGGATTTTCCGAGCGCATATCGTTTTGACGTCATTGTTTCAGATGTCGACTTTTTTGATGATTTTCAAAACGACTGGAATTCAATTTCCTCTTTCGTCAGGTCGATGAAGCTGCGAGGCGCCCACATTATCATTTTGAGCAAGTCCTGTAATGATGCAAACAGGCGAGAGTTCCTCATACAGCATGGCGCCGATGACGTTGTCGGCAAGCCCTGCCCCACATTCGATCTCAAGCACATCATTAGCAGGACGCGGGTGGCTTACTACAAGAACCTCGAGCTGGACCGGGTGGAGAGCGACGCCGAAACCGACCCGCTGACCGGGCTAGCCAATCGCCGCCGGCTAGACCAGCTACTCGAAGCACTCGTCACTGTCTATCCAGAAAACCAGCGTGAATTTTCCCTTGTAATGATTGATGTGGATAACTTCAAATTCTATAACGACAATCAGGGCCACCAGATGGGTGATGAGGCTCTGAAGAGCGTGGCAACGTTATTGGCTTCTAACTTGCGAAGAGGTGACCTTGCCGCACGCTTTGGCGGTGAGGAGTTTGTCATTGTAGTGCCTGACTGTGGGAAGGCACTTGCGGTGGAGCTAGCTGAAAAGCTACGCCTGGCGATAGAGCAGGCTGACTTTCCTTGCCAGGAGCAGCAGCCAAGTGGCAATTTGACCGTGACTCTCGGGGTGGCGAGCTTTCCCGGTGACGCGAATCAGCTGGATGCCTTGTTGAAACAAGCCGACGAATATCTGTTCGAAGGCAAACGACGCGGCAGGAACAGGGTCGTTTCATCTGACGAGCATACTTAGCTCCGGACTGGAGACACAGTCACCACATTACCGACCGGCTGACTATAGCTGACGCCGGTGCAGCACTGCCAGGAAACCCTGCTCTGTTATGCGTAACCTGGCAACGATGCTATGGTTATCTTCAAATAAGTACCGTGCCGGAGAACCCGATGAGTCGTCCCGCCCTCAGGTATTTCACCTGCTTTGCATTCCTGTTTTTCACTCAGCCCGGTTTTGCGAGCCCTGCTGATCTCAGCCAGTGGCGGGACTGGGTACTGGAAAAGCACATCGACCGCGAGTGCCCCTGGGTACTGGGGAGCGCGAGTTCCAGGGAATGCATCTGGCCCGGGCGTCTGGAAATTGAACTACGCGGTAAAGGCCTGAGTTTTAACTACCAGGTGGAAGTATTCCAGGATGATGCCCTGGTACCTCTTCCGGGTGCGCCCGGTTCGTGGCCGATGAACGTAATGGTGAATGCAACACGCGCTGCGGTGCTTGACCGGAAGGGCGTGCCCCACGCTTCGCTCAACAAGGGCAAGCACATCATTCAAGGCCAGATCCAGTGGCAGCGTCGCCCCTCCGGCCTCGCTGTACCCGAGAGCATTGCATTGGTCACGCTGACTGATCAAGGACGCTCCGCTAGTCCTGAGCGCCGGGACGGGCAGATTGTGCTAGGCCGGGATACGGAAGCCGCGCCGGTAAAACTGCGCAATGCGCTGGGTATTGAGGTGTTCCGCAAATTGACCGATGGCGTGCCCATGACCCTGGAAACCCGTGCGGTGTTGACAGTGAGCGGCGAACCCCGGGAAGTGGAGGTGGGCCAGCTCGCCTGGCCCAATACGGCGCTTATGGCCATTGAGTCACCCCTTCCGGCCCGCATCGAAGAGAATGGTAACCTGCGCGTACAGCTCTCGGCGGGGCGGCACTCAGTGGTCGTTATGTCTCGTCTACTGAAGTCGCCGGAGCAGTTTGCCCCACAGCGCCACGGCGAGCCCTGGCCCGAATTTGAATACTTGAGTTTTGCCGGCAACAGTGACCTGCGCCAGGTGAAATTCTCTGGAGCACCGGGGATCGACACCTCCCAGGTGCCGATCCCCGCACAATGGAAAGAACTGCCTGCCTGGCGACTGGACGGCAGTACCACATTGCAAATGGTCACTGAATATCGGGGTGACCAATCCCCTGCTGCAAACACCATCACCGTGAATAGAAACCTGTGGCTGGATTTCGATGGCACCACGCTCACCGGCGTTGAATCGGTGACCGGTTCAATGCGCCGGGACTGGCGACTCAACGCACAACCCGACACTCGGCTTGGCAGTGCGCAGGTCTCTGGCCACCCCGTGCTGGTGACAACACATGGTGAGGCAGATGGCGTGGAAATACGCAGCCCGGAAATCGCCCTGCAGGCCGTTACCCGTATCGGCTCGCCCACACGCTTCTCAGCTACAGGCTGGGACATCCGGGCCGACGGGTTCAGCGCGACCCTGCACATTCCCCCCGGCTGGCGGGTGATGCACGCGACAGGGGTAGACGGCATATACGGCACCTGGTTGAGCAACTGGGACCTCTGGGGCATCTTCCTGGTGTTGATTATAGTCGCCGCCACGCGCAGGCTGGTCAGTTTCCCGGCCGCCTGCCTCGCGCTTGCCGCCCTGTTGGCTGGCTACCATGAGCCGGGGATGCCCACAGGACTGCTTGCTGTCGTACTGCTGCTGTTGCCGATCTCGGTGATTGCCGCCGGGCGTATCAAACGCAGTATTGATGTTGCATTAGTGCTCTCCTGTGCGGGCCTCACCCTCGCCCTGGTGGCGTTCTCAATCAACAACTTCCGGCTCGCTATCTACCCCTCTCTGGAGCGCGGCTCGGTGGGTGTTTACCAATCTTCAGTAGCCAGCACCGACAGCGCCGTATCTATGTTGACCAATGACCTCACCGAAAGCAGGCAAGAGCTCAGGGCACCCGTCGCGGAAGCGGTGCGCAGCAAACTTGAGTCAAGTGCGGGCGCTGCCGCACCCACTCGGGGTCGACAGGACGCCTATATGCTTGGCGAAAACGATCGCGTACAGACTGGGCCCGGCGCACCCAACTGGCTGTGGAACACGGTACAGCTGAAATCAACCAGCCCGGTGCCGGAATCCTCGGAGCTTTCATTGTGGTACAGCTCGCCCTGGATGACACGTCTGTGGCGGGTGTTTGCCGCACTGCTTACAGTGGCTTATGGAGGCTTGTTGATGTACTCGGCCTTGCGCGGCCTGCGCAGCAATGGTGCCGTAGCGGACAGCGCGGGAGATGCACCAGCTGTCACCCAGGCGAGTGTTGTTCTTGCCCTGATCGCCGGCCTTTCCTTTGGTGGCCTGTCGCAAACCGTGGATGCGGGAGAATATCCGCCCAGCCACCTGTTGGATGAACTGGAACGGCGCCTCATCAAATCTCCCGCCTGCGCGCCAGACTGTGTCTCGCTGGAAAAGGGTGTTATCCAGACCACCCGGGATACGCTTAGCATTGGGTTTAGCGCCTACGCCGACACCGATGTGCTATTGCTGCTACCCACGCCGCGCCAGGGGTGGCAGGTTTCGGACGTGCTTATCGACGGTAACAACAATACCGCCTCACGACGACACCAGGGTCACCTTGCCGTGTTGCTGCCCCAGGGCCACCATGTCATCAGCGTATCCGGGAAGTTGAGCGGTGACATTGCCAGTGTCAGCCTGCCCACTCCGATTCACAATCTCAGCGCTAGCGGCCAGCACTGGCAGTTGAGTGGCCTGGTTGACGGCAGGGTGCCATCAGGCACTCTGTCACTGCGCGCTGCGGCGGCTGTGCGTGAAAAGAAGCGCGATACGCTTACCCCGGAGCCCATCACGCCATTCTTTGCGGTACATAGGGAATTTTATCTGGGGACTCAATGGCGCGTAACAACCCGCGTCACCCGACTGGCACCGATGTCAGGTCCGGTTTCGGTCGACGTTGCACTGCTGGCATTCGAACGGCCGCTATCTGCTTCCGTCAACTTCAAAGACGGGCATGCGCGTCTGCAGTTCAATGATCGCCAGCGGGACATTGCCTGGGAGTCCAGCATGCAGCCCGTGGACAGCCTGCAACTGGTTGCCGCGAACGGAACGCACTATGTTGAAACCTGGCGTTTGCTGCCCTCAGCACTGTGGCGCGTAGATCACGAAGGCGTGCCCCCGACCCGCGCGCCCTCCGGCGTGGGCAGTATGCAGCCCCACTGGAAGCCGTGGCCGGGAGAGTCCCTGAGACTGCAGTTTGCCCGTCCACCTGGCATTGCCGGTCCCACATTTACGGTGGAGCAAGCCAGCCTGGTACACCGCGCAGGTGGTGCGGTACAGCAAAACACCCTGACGCTGAAGATCAAGGCAAGCATTGGACAGGATTACGTACTGGAGTTGCCAGCCGACGCCCGGGTGACAGCCCTGAGCCGCAACAATACCGGCCTGAATTTACCTGAAGCCAGCCGGGTCAGCGTGGCTCTGCAGCCAGGAGAGCAGCATATCGAAGTTGAGTTTGAGCAGGAAGGCGGGTCCGGTTGGCTGAGTACGACACCAAAAGTCACCTTGCCGGACGGCGCCAGTAATATCACCCTGACCTACACTCTGCCGCAGGATCGCTGGCCGCTGTATCTCACTGGCCCCGACATCGGCCCCGCCATGCTTTATTGGGGTGTGTTCTGCGTGATTATACTGGGCGCGGTGCTGCTGACCGTGCTGAGCCGGCGTCTACCTGTGTCGATCCCGATAGGACTACCTGGCTGGCTGCTGTTGGGCATCGGCCTGTCGACGGTCAACAGCTATGGCGTGATTATAGTTGCCGTGTTCTTCTTTCTGGCGGCATTCCGGCAACGGCTTGATCCAGCATCGATCAGTCGTATCAACTTCAACCTGCTGCAGACAGGCCTGGGTATCTGGGCGCTGATCACACTGGTTACGCTGGTATCCGCCATACCTATGGGGCTACTTTCCAGCCCGGATATGCTGGTTTCCGGGAACAACAGCTGGTCGCACCTGTACAACTTTTTCCAGGACCGCGCCGGACAGAATGATTTCCCGACCGCCACCGTGATCAGTGTGAATCTGGCCGTATATCGCCTGGTTATGCTGGTCTGGTCCCTCTGGTTGGCAAGCCGGTTGATTCGCTGGGTAGCCTGGGCCTGGAAAGCCTATGCAAAGGAAGGGCTGTGGCTACCTAAATTGAAGGCGCCTGATCAGTGATCGGGCGCTCTATCAGCGAAATTGCTCACGAGATTGCACCATAGCGTGAATAACCACGCCATCTGAGCGCAGCCCGTATATACGTCCTATACTCAACTGACTTGTTGACCTCAGCCTTTACCAGTCCCTAACCGACGCTCCGGGAGAAAAGATGAAAAGCGCTATCCCTAGCATGACCACGGCCACGGAGTTTGTGCTCGTAAACGAACTGCCAACAGCTAATACTGACAGTGCCGACCGCATATCTGCACAGCAAGGCGAACCCCGGGTACAGTCATGCCGGCGTCTCAGCTGATGTTAAGCAAAGCGAAAGCAGGTTTCGCTCTACGACCCGGCAGAAAGCCCTCTTTTCAGCTTCTCCTTGTGACCACCCTAGCAGCGGGCCTTCTCACTACCGCAGGTTGCAAGCACGGCGTGGCCATTTCCGGCCAGGGAAGTATCAGCTCCGCTTCGGGCATACGAGACTGCAATCGACAAACCGCTCCGTGTCGCTATGAGGTCGAAGGCCGATATCAGGAAACGTTCACAGCAGACGCCGCGGCCGGTTGGTTGCATGATGCCTGGGAAAGCTGCCAGACCCCCGAGGGCAATCAATGTAGCTTTGATATACCGGCAGAAACTGTTCAGCAGTTCAAGGATGCCGAGATTCCCAGCGCAGTTGCCCGCTTCCGACGACCCATTAGGCCCTTGTTTCGTAACAACAGCGGAGCGTATTTGTTACCTGACAACCCTGCGGCGAGACAGCTGGCATGGCTGGTTGAAGAGGTCAGCGGTGGCAGCACCACATCGACCGAATTGCGTCAGCATTTTCACCCCGACCTTCTGGCCCGGTTAGGTGAATCCAGCATTCGTGACGACATTAACTCAATCCGCAATGGCACTGACAATCCTGCGGTACGTGACCTGGTCACCGCGACCCCGGTTTTTGCGCGAGGCTTGATCGCACCGGCGTCCGGCAACGCCGTTGGCAGTTTTGTAAGTTTGGCCACGGAGTACAGTGATGACGCCTTGATTACCAGTTTTTCCGTTCAACACAATTTCCCGCAGGGAGGCAGTAACACCGCGGAGCCCGAGAAAGGTCTGCGCCTCAACGAACTCGGGGCCCGCTTTGCAGCACTGGCCTCAGACACCAGCATGTTGGTGGCGCGCATCGACAACGACCAGTGTAAGGCAATCTACAACCTGCGCGGCGACAGACCGCAACCGACGGGCTCCATCTTCAAAATCTGGGTGCTTGGTGCCCTGACCGAAGAAATGCGCGTAAAGAGAATCAGCCCTAATACGATGGTTCCACTGGATGCCGATGAAATTGTACCCGCTGGATCCAGCATTAACGACGTAGCACTGGGAACGCAGTTTCCCTTGCGCGATATGGCCAGCCTGATGATGGGAGTCTCGGACAACACCGCTACGGACCACATCCATGAGTTGGTGGGCCGCAAGCGTGTCGAAGATACTCTGAAGGCTTTTCGCCACCGCAACCGCCAGCTGATGACTCCCTTTCTCAGTACGAACGAACAATTCCACATTTTCTGGAGCCTGTCTCCCAATGAAGCCACGGCCTACGCACAGGGCACCGAGGAACAGCAGCGCGACATCCTGACCAACACGATAGAGCCGCTGGGGCCAGTCATGTCATTTCCTCAGGCAAACCAGGACGCACTTTTCGATAGTAGCTGGGCTGCAAGTGCCGACGATGTGTGTCGCGCCTATGCCGGCCTTCGAAAGTTTAATAACCGCAGCGAACATTTTGAGTTAATGGACCAGGCCATGGGCTCAGAGGCGGTTCTACTTTGGGTACGTAACCGTTGGGATCGTGTCTGGCAAAAAGGAGGATCCCTGGCGAACGCAGACGGCAACTACGTGTTCACCTTGAGCTGGCTGTTCGAATCTGATGAACGCGGCGCTTACGTCGTGATTATGATGGCCAACAACCGTGACGGGTCACCCATTGATGCCGCACGCGCTTTCAGCATAGCGTCGCGCGCAGAAGAGATACTCTTCGCACGCTAGCGGCTGCGGAAGAATTCCTGCGCGCTATGAACGGATGAACTGCCGAGATTGTGAACTGACGGTTTGCAGCTTCAGGCAAACATTCTGCTACGCTCTTTGCATGAACTTTCCGGGGGCTGCTGACAGCGACACCAAATCATTAAGCCTAACACCCGGTTTAGCCGGTTGGCAGGAACTGGACGGTTGCCTGTGACCTGTGAATTGCACAGTTTCCCGCTGCGGTCGAATTATCAACTCTACACAAGCGCTAATTGCAGTATACTGATAATGGTTTCCGGCGTTGTCGGATGGTTCGGTTGCGCCGCCTTTCAAAAAAAGAATAAAGGCTGCGGCTTGTCTCCCAGGAGGGTTTATTATGCTTGATGAATTCAAAAAATTTGCCATGCGCGGTAATGTCGTTGATATGGCAGTGGGCATCATTATCGGCGGCGCGTTTGGAACGATCGTTAAGAGCCTGGTCGCCGACGTCATAATGCCGCCCATTGGGCTTCTGCTTGGAGGAGTAGACTTTTCCGACCTGTTTATTACCCTCAAAGAGGGTGCTACTGCAGGCCCCTACTCCAGCTTGGCGATTGCACAGGAAGCCGGCGCGGTAACGATCAGCTACGGAGTGTTTATCAACTCAGTGATCAGTTTCCTGATCGTGGCCTTTGCCGTGTTTCTGCTGATCAAAAGCATCAACAAACTGCAGGCAGAAGAAGAGGAGCCGGCAGCGGAGCCGACCGAGAAAGATTGTCCCTATTGCTTCTCCAGCATTGCGATTAAAGCCACCAGGTGCCCTGGTTGTACGTCTGAGTTAGGCGAAGCCTGAATAACGCAGCGAGGCGACAGCGTTTCGACGCGGTCGCCGGCTGCAGATCGCAGGCAGAAGTCTGCCTACCAGAGCTGTCGACTCAATCCAGATAAAGGCGGCCGCGTGTAATCAGAAGGGCCTTACTTTCCGGGTAAGGCCACCCATCGATCCACACGGTCAGATTAGTCAAATAATCCAGCGAGTTGGGCTGGATTGGAAGCAGCGTCGTGAAGAGACATATTTTCCTTATACCCGGTTTTTTCGGATTCACCAATCTGGGAGATTTCACCTACTGGGGGCCGGTACGCGAACGGCTGCAACAGTTCCTTGATGCTGAGGGTGGGGTTTCACAAATCCACTATGTTAAGTCACTGCCGACGGCCAGCCTGCGCACACGCACCCGCGTATTGCTCGACACCATATTGTCGGCACGTAACGCCGCAGATGACCGAATTCACCTCGTCGGCCACTCCACCGGCGGACTTGATGCACGATTGCTGCTGACCCCGGCAGTCGACCTTCAGACAAGGAAAAACGTCGACAATGTAGCAGGCAAAGTACGTTCCAGTATCAGCATTGCAACGCCGCACCGTGGTGCCCCAATCGCTTCATTTTTCAACAGCATGCTCGGGCAGAGACTATTGCGCCTGCTGTCACTGGCAACCATGGTCGCCATACGGCATGGACACATGCCACTCTCTGCATGGACCAGAATGGCGGGACTATTCGCACTTCCCTCAAGCCTTGAGAGAGCAACGGGTTCATTGGCGGACCAACTCTATGACCAGCTACTGGCGAATTTCGACAAAACACGGCGGTTGCAGGTAGAAGAGCTACTGGGGGAGCTGCAACGCGATCAATCGCTGCTCACTCAGCTTACTGTTGAAGCAATGGATCTCTTCAATGCGGCTGCTGGAGACCGGGATACCGTCAGGTACGGCTCGGTAGTGACTCGAGCCAGACCGCCTGGTCTGGATACGGCCCGGGAATTGGGGCTCAACCCGGGCGCCCAGGCGCAATTGGGTTTGTACTACAGCCTGAGCAAACTCTCTGAGGGTTATGAATTCACCGCTATCAAGCGGGAGCATAGGTCCGCATTGAAGAGCAGCCTGGGCGAAATGCCTGACAACTCCGCCAACGACGGGATAGTTCCAACGCTTTCACAGCCATGGGGTCAATGTATTGCTGCGGTACAGGCCGACCACATGGATATCATCGGCCACCATGGCCAGGGCTCCAACGACGCTATCAAGCATTATGACTGGTTGATAACGAATAGCGGTTTTCGCGAAGCTGAATTCAATGAGGTGTGGAGCAAAGTGGCAAGCTTTATTGTAAGCTCCGAGGCCGCTGACTAATTCGGACCACGATCCTCATCGTTCATAAACCGCCCCAGTCGCTGCTGAAGGTATTCGTTTTCCTGGCTTAGCCGATCTCGCTCTCGCAGCAAGTCGATCAGCATGGCAACGGCAACCCAGTCAATATCCAGGTCCCGCCGTAGGCGAACGGCTCGCGTCATCCAGTGTGCGCTGGTGACGTCAAAGATCCAGTCGTCGACTGTTGAGCCCGCAACAGGCCGTGCAATCTCGTACTGTACAAGCTGTACCAGCAGTGAGCGCGACAGCTCTTCCCTCTCGCAGAGTTCGCTGACCGATATTTTTACAACGGTGGAGATCATCGCTTATCCCTCCATTCCTTTCTGGGATCAAAAGCTGCTGCTTCCGACAGTTTCTTCCAGAGTCCCTCCACCTCTGGGCCGGTATTATCTGGCATGACTACCTTCAATATTGCATAAAGGTCGCCCTTACCCGTCTTACCGACAAGCCCCTTCCCCTTTACTCGTAACTTCTGCCCTGACTGGCTCCCCGGGGAAATCGTCAGGTTTATCCTGCCATCCAGGGTCGGCACAGTCACTTTTGCCCCAAGCGCCGCCTCCCAGGGAGCGACGGGCACGGTTACCAGCAGGTTGCGGCCCTCCAAATCAAAGATGGGGTGTGGCACCAGACGAATATGAAGGTAAAGGTCACCCGGCGGGGCTTCGCCCTGTCCCGGAGCACCCTGCCCTTTCAACCGAATGCGTTCGCCATCCCCAACACCGGCGGGGATGGTAACCCTCAACGATTTACGCTTGTGACGCAGCTGTCCCTTCTCGACTATCGGCAGTTCGTACTCGATGGGCTTAACGACATCCGCAATTGTTTCTTCCAGAAATACTGGCATTTCAATTTCGACGTCCTGACCGCGAAAGCCGAAAGCGCCTGATGTGCTACGACCCTCCTGCGTGAACTCTCCGCCAAAAATCGAATTAAAGAAATCAGAGAAATCGCCGCTAAAGTGCTGGTGTTGAGCGCCGGTAGAGGATTGCCAACCGGGTGGTGGCTCGAAATCGTGATGTGGCTTGCCCCCGTAACGTCGTAGCTCATCATATTCAGCTCGACGATCCTTGTCTTTCAAGACCTCCCAGGCCTCTGCCACCTCCTTGAAATTCGCCTCGGCGTCTTTCTCTGCATTCAGATCCGGGTGGTACTTGCGGGCCAGCTTGCGATACGCCGACTTAATCTCAGCCGTTTCAGCATCCGGGGCGACACCCAGAATCTCATAGTAGTCCTTGAATTCCATCCGCAATTAAACCTGTGATTGACTGCTCTCGATATTTGTACAGTACAACAATGAATGGGTCCAGTTGGAAGACGGTGGAGCGGAGACCATCCCGCAGGACTAACTGCCTATAGCGGACCTGGGCAAACACAATACGGACGCCTCAACAGGGTGAGCACTAGCCAGTTTCAAGAATAGAGCCAGAAATCCTTTTGCGCGGGACGGGTCACAGCCAGACGTCGAAAAGCTGTTGCATGTTTTTTAAATAAGGAATTTGGGCTAAGAAACCTCTCCCGATCAGGCATCTATCCCAGCGACGCCATCGGCCACCTGGCGATGCCTCAGGACCTACAAGCGCCGGGTCAGCTGAGAGAGCGACTTGACCATGACCATTAACAACTGGACTGTTGCAACGATGCTGTAAACAGTGAGCAGACTATTTAACTCAGGTTTGAGCTTGAGTCTGGTTCAACGTTGGCATTGTAGAGTTAGGTCACATGTACTCCTTCCCATGTCACCCTGAAAACAGCTCAAAGAGAGCATGAGCCGGGAAGGGTGAGGGTCCCCAAGGAAAGCGATTCAGGGAACTTCACCAGGCCGGCGCAATATGTTGACGATTGAATTACAGCTTGCGTGCGTTAACCGTTCACGCCTTGCTGCGGCCACTGCTACCACCAGACCCAGGGCCAACCCTGCACCACCAGCATCCAGCTCTGGTACCGATTTAGGCTTATCCCGGCACTGCTTGCCGTTTCGCGTGTAGTTACGCGAGAACTGCTTTTGCCGGTCCCCACGAGACTGGTGCTGCCCATCACGACTCCACTGCCTATCTCCATCGTGGTGCCTGCCGCCTGCATAGCTCAGCGACGTAGCGAGCATCAGGGCACTGAATAAAATCACTTGCAAACGCTTCATAGGACTATCCCTCAATTCCGAAATTGTTATGGTCTCAGCCCCCTGCCCCTTCAAGCGAACGGAAGGACTGATACCCTTTCTTTATAGATGGTTTTGTGGGTCAATCCAGTTTTATCAGCGCAGCGCTCTCTGATGTGTGACGTGGTTCACACTTGCGCTACCACTTGGCAACGCCAGTAAAAGCGTGTTCGGCCAGGAGACCTGCAACATTCTGAGTTCCAAGACAAAAAGCAGCTTATCGCCTGTTTGCGCACTCGATGAGTGCAAGATGGACGTCGCCCGGTGTGACCCAAAGGGGAACGGCAACGCAAAAGTCAACCTCAACCAGCTATCGATACAAGCCACGTGTGCTGGCAGAAACCTGGAGTTGCTCCTTCAGGTTTACAAAACGTACGCGCATTTCTACAGAATATTTTCAACGAAACTGCGTATTTTCTCCCTGTCTGCGGTTGTCGGCAGGTAACCCTTGGCCGCCCCCATATTGTCCAACAGGTGATGAGGCTTACTGGTAGCAGGCAACGCGCTGACAACCGCCGGATGGGAAATGACAAACTTGAGGAACAATTGACCCCACGATTCGCATTCCATTTCTGTAGCGAAGTCGGGCAGGGACCTCCCTTTCACCGCCTTGAATAGCTTCCCGGAGGCATAGGGTCTATTCGAAAGTACCGCAATGCCACGGTCGTATGCCAGCGGTAGAATACGTTTCTCAGCTTCCGCTTCCTTAATCGAATAATGAATCTGGACAAAGTCCAGCGGTTCGTTCTGCATAATCTTTTCAAGGTCGTCCAGGGCGTCGTCTTCCCAGTGGGTGACCCCTATGTACCTGACTCTTCCCTGTTCCTTCCACTCTCTCAGCGTTTTCAGGTGTATCTGCCAATCGATCAAATTGTGAACCTGCATCAGGTCCATAGTCTCTACGCCCAGCTTTGCAAACGACGCGTTCATCTGGTCCACGCCATCCTGCTCACCCTCCGTCCACACCTTGGTCGCCATGAACAGCTCGTCTGTAATTCCAAGTTCACGCGACAGGTCACCTATCACCTTTTCAGATCTCGCGTACTGCGGTGAACTGTCCAGAACACGGCCACCAGACTCGAAAAAGAGCTGCAGCACTTCTTGCAGAGGCGCTCTTTCTTCTGTCGACTCCCCGACATCGAAACTACGCCAGCTTCCCATACCTACCACGGGAAGTTGCTCTCCGCTGCTGGGGATGGCCCGGGTCGTTATTCCGTCAGAAGTAACCTGGTGATTGGGGGAAAACTCTCTGGCTGGAGTTAGTTTATCCAGAGTCAACTTGCCAGCCACCGCTGCTGCGCCGAGGACCGCACCGGCTTTCAGAAAATTTTTCCGTGTCATCATAAGAATATGTCTCTTGGTTCGGTGAGTGAATTTACGCTAAAGCATGAGTATAGCTGCGTAATCTGACACAATTCATTCACTGAATCACATTTTTTAACTAATCGTAATACGGTTCGGCTCAGCCGCATTGAGTCATTGCAGGAAGTATAGAAGATCGCAATGACCGGGGTTAATATGGACTGCTAAAGAAAAAGCTCGAAACACACCGCCAGCGCCTGTATGCGCGGCTTAGCCGTCTCGAGTACTTTAGCCCCCTTCACTTATAAGCGCCCCGCCCCTCAGTAAACCTGTTAATGGTCTACTACTTTTAGAGCTGGAACGGCAGTCCACTTCATATGAAGTCCATTTTTAGATCATATATCCTCAGACAGACTTATTCCCCAAACTTTCTGCCTACGCGCTACGCGCATTGCCTGCCATGTTCTATATAGATCGGGCTTCCCAGAAAGTCACAAGGATTTTCTCACTCTTGTAAGCGGAGGAACGCCCCCGAGACTCCAATGGCAGATTGGGTGAAAGGAGAGCCAATAACTCATCTCTGAAGCTAGTGGCTACGGGAGCTGAAGTTTCCGTGAATCGGTCGAATTACAGAATCAAGTGAGGCTGTAGGCCGCAGTACAGACCATTTCCTTATCTATGCGTCGATCTCACAGGAACCTCAGTTACTATGAGCCGATAGAAATCCATTTTCTCCCCTATGATAGCCGACCCCTCATAGGAGAAGTGTCCCTTATCTCTATAGAGAAACGCATCGTCTAGCGAGGCGAGGCAGGCACCTTCTTCGCATGAGAATTCATCGAACCAGATCACGTGATACTTTTGGTCGATTTGCTCAAGAAACCTTAGCGCAAGCTTATACTCTTCAGGGTAATCACTCACGCGTATCTTGCAGTTGTTGAGGTCATACCCCAAAACGGAGGCCTTCACCAAACAAGTACCTATATCTTCACCGTTAGTCGGCGGTGGCGCAAACACGACAGGCTCTATTCCTTGAGAGATCAAGAAATCTAACGTTGCTGTCAAGTGTTGGTAGACAATGGACGCGTCGGGCGGTTTCACGCCGTCGGCATCCCTAATTCTCCAACTGTCCATCAAATAGTGTTCAAATGGGGAGCTGAGTACCGCGAATCGCAGACTACTGTTCTCACTTATCCAATCGGCAACACTTTTGTTGAAGCTAATGCATCCCTCAGCCCAGCTCTCTGGATATTCTTTGCTGACTGGTGCTAATCCAAGCATAGGCCCACACACCGGCTTGGTCATTTGAATAATCTTAGCGGCACTATTCGACGCCAGAATTCCATCTACCAGATGCATTGCGTAGGAATCACCCCATACGAGAATTTCAGGCTCATCGCTAGTTCGACAATCCGCTGGAAGCAGAGAATCGCCGTCACAAGCTTCACTCAGCCCGCGATTCACTCGGATCCTGTAGTCAAACTCTGCGTCCGCATAAGTCGAACCATTGGCAAAGGCTCTCGAAGGAAAGCCTTTGCTCATATAGCCCGCTAATCCAATACAAATCGATGCTAACGATGCAAAAGCGGCCAAGCGGAATATCTGCTTCCGGTTATACCGTCTCTTATCTCTATATGGCTTCTCCACATACTTCCAGGAAAGATAGGCAAGAATGAGGGACAGGAACCCCAAAGATGCCATTAGCCAATGACCAGGCTCGTGGAGGCTTCTAAGGCGCGCAAAAGCGAATAAGGGTTGATGCCATAGATATGCGCTGTAGCTGATCAGGCCTATACCAACAGGAACCCTATTGCTCAAAAGCTTTCCCACAAGCGTTGATCCGGAGGCATATAGGATGATCAGGCCGGTCCCAACGATTGGGATCAGGGCATAGAAACTCGGGAAAGGCGTTTCACTATCGAAAGCGAATACTGAATATAAAATTAGTACTAGACCCAGAGCGCTCAACAATTGGCCAGAAAGATTTGCCTTCAATGACATTTCTGATCCTTCGGAGTTTTTGCCTAGCAGGTATATCGCGATTAATGAACCAACTAGTAGTTCCCATAGCCTTGTTGGCAAAAGATAAAAGTTTGCACTAGGAGCGTTTTCAGCACCATATTGAGAAAGCAACAGGCTTGCCCCGCCAACGATGAGAAGTGATATGAAAACGAAATTCTTCCCAAAGCGCCAGGTAGCCAGAATGTACAATGGGAAGAACAAGTAATACTGCTCCTCGACAGCGAGACTCCAGGTATGCAGGAGTGGCTTTAACTCAGCGGCAGGGGCAAAGTATCCACTTTCGCGCCAGAACAAAATATTCGAAGAAAACAAGGAAACAGCAACAACGCTATTAGAAAACTCTTTAAGCTGTATCGGGGTCATCCATTGCCACGCAAATGGAAGGCAAGCGAGAATCACAAAAAAGAGCGCTGGCAAAATTCGCCTGGCTCTTCGCTCATAAAAATTTGCTATGGTGAAGGTTCCAGCACCCTTCTCCGCGATAATGATGGTGGTGATTAGATATCCACTTATGACAAAGAAGATATCAACACCCACATAGCCACCACTGAAAACAGAAACTCCTGCATGGAAAAAGATAACAGGTAAAACTGCTATTGAACGAAGACCATCAATTTCTCTTCTATACTTCATAACTTCGTGTGAATCAGTGGCTTAAAAAAGACAAGTGGTGGGTGAATCACTAACGCAAGCTTGTGAAAGCCAGGCACCCTATTCGCCAACCCTCATGACAGCCATATGCGAGTCTCTGACTCTATCTTTAGATCGGGCGAGTCTAAGGTACGGACGAGTACAGCACAACATGGATTCAAAAGATTGTGAACAAACCCTCAATGTCACGGAAGTTTAGCGAATTCAGCTGCCGCCAAACAAAGTCACACAGTCCTAACTACAGGAGAGACTCTTCATTCAGAAACTTTCAAGAGACCCGGAAAAGCATCGATTTAGGCCGTACAGACGTAATAAAGTCTCCGATTTTTTATAAACGCTGACTAGTCAAATTGACAACGCCCTCATTAGATATTCTACATGCAACTGCGCATGATCCGATTGGAACTTTACAGCCTATAAATATGCATGGAATGGAACGCCAGCTCTTCGAGAATCCGGGTCCTGAAGGGTGAGTGCATCAATGAGTACGCTCAATTTCGGCATTATCGTTTCCTGGAACTTTACTTTGCGGCTTCAAGAGGGCGGTACAGCTTTTCGATGCACTGGCGCAACTCAGACGCCGTAGTCTGATATTGTCGAACCTGAATTCACCTTGCCCTTGCCCCGCAATTCGCAGCCGAATTGTGGAAACACCAGGTGAAATTGAGAATTCCTCCTCTACACGTTGAAACTTCTCATCGAGGTTGGTTTCGATATACCACTTATCCCGCGCAATGATATGTCCCTGTTTGTCATAGGCAGTAATCTGAATCTGCGCGAATCCGTCGGCACTGGAACGCCAAAGCAGGCCACCCAGAGAAAAGCGTTCGTTTTCCCTTACGTCGAATCGGTACCGATGCGTGATGTGCCACCATTCATCGCCCTTGTTCTTAACAATAAGACAGCGTGAGTCGCCTGGGCAGCTTCTCCCATAATTTCTGATAATGTTCTGGGGTATAGGTGTATGCACTGATATCCATCTATTTGGGATGGGAAGCGATGATTCAAAATCTTCTTTAAGGCCGTCGCTATCTGTGTTCTGGCGAATTGAGTATTCAAGCTTGAATAGCCTGAAAGGGAGGTATTTGCTGAAGGAAGTGTCGTGGAATAGGTTGATTCCCGCCTGGGTCTTGAACCAATAGATGGACAGCATGCATACGCTGGCAACTACCAGACAACTTACACACTTTTTTGTTGAACAGTGATGTAACATCTAGCGCCCGAAAAACCTCTTTCAATTGTCTATCACCAGGTGCGAGTAAACCAAGAAACTGAAAAGCGGAGCAGACAAAGCACAAAGACAGAATAGAGCGGAAATCTGTTTGCATTATCACAGTCGGTTCACAGTGCCATTCTACATAAGCAAAACTCCGTCAATCTGTACCGGTAGTTTTAGTTTGAGATTGGTGCGCATCATTTCCACGACAGGATAGTCGTCGCTGCTGCTGAACATCAGGGCCCTGCACTCATTCTCGCCGGCTATATAGCTGCTCCTGGCAAGACCGGGCGTGGCCCCAATCTCCGCGCTGCCTGGGTGGGGAATGTAGTATACCCCTGATGAAGCGGCAGCCACATGTCCTGCAGCCTCTGCCGCATGAGCATACACTTTGCCTTTTTTACTGCAGTTCTCGAGCTCAAAGTACAGAACCATTGACCCGGCTACCCAATAGTAGCCACTACTGAGTTCAGGTGCGAGCCAACGCACCAGTTTGAGCGTGTAAGCCTGCCGATGCCCCACAAAGTGCACATCGAACCGGTATCCCGAACCTGTCCCAGACTGCAGGGTACCGATAGTCCGGTTAAGTGAGTCAATAACTAGGGGCTTCCCGGTCTCAATAACTTCAAGCTCCGCTATATTAGCGCCAGCACCGCCAATGGGCTCGAACACCGGCTCTAGAAAATACCTCTCATCTGACGCCAGTATTGCCATCAAATCTGGATTGGAGTCAAAACCCACGGTAGCAAGCTTGCAGGCCTTCGTTTTACCGCCACAAAGACCGTTCTTGCGCTTTTTCCAGCGGACAAAACGATACTCGCTGCTGAGCGGAATCGCGGTAAACGTATCTTCAAAGCTTGCGTTGTCAACTTCTATGGTACAGGTCTTGCCTGCAAAGCAGTAATGCGCACCGCTGGCGGATGTGACCCGCCCAGTCTCCGGAACCTCGACAATGAGTTTGCAGGCCGGCAGGACAAGCACTAATAAAACGGCGATCAGTCGCATGTTGCGCCTCCTTAGAGGTTGACCGTCCAATATGCCACAAAATACGCCTGGGTTGTAATCACAGGGGCATCGCAGTAGTGGCGGCAATAAGCTGCGGTTGGGGAAGGTGGTTGGTAAATACTGGCTCAGGCGTTAGGGAGGCCACCGCAATAGCAACTGAAAAAGCCTGATTACAGGGAGATTTTCTCTCGCGTCACCCTACCGTAATACAGCAGCCGATAACGACCGTTTTCAAACAACAGCAATGCTTAACACCAGCATGCGTGATCACAAAACTGAATGCAAAAAAAGGCCCGCTGCCTCATGGCAGCGGGCCTTTCTAACTTCCTGCCAGAAATACTAGTTGGCAGTCGCTCTACGCTGAACACCAGCGGCGGCAAGGATCCCAAGAATCATGAGCAGAAGACCAGGCAGTGGCAAGGTTGGAATTGCTGCCGCCCCCCCAGGGCCGGGGCCCACTACTGGATCGTCTACACAATCCACCGCCACATCTGCAACATCCGCGCCGGCAATTGTGCCGCTACCATTTGTAACAGTACATGTCTGACCAGCCGGCTGGACTGACACGGTGACCGCGTAGGCGCCGCCATCGTTCACCGGGGTGGCAAAACTGAAGGCGCCATCGGCTCCGACAACCAGGTCATCAGCACCGTTGTTCTGCAAGGTAACACTGCCAGTCAGGCCAGTTGCATTACCGCCAACGCTATACGTGAGAGGAGCATTATCCACACAGGCCACCGCCACGTTCGTAACGTCTGCTCCGGCAACGGTGCCGCTACCATTCGTAACCGTGCAGGTTTGGCCGGCCGGCTGGGCTGACACGGTGACCGCGTAGGCACCGCCATCGTTAACGGCCGTGGCAAAAGTAAAGGCACCATCCGCACCAACAACCAGGTCATCACCACCGCTGTTTTGTAGCGTCACGCTGCCAGTAAGACCCGTTACATTGCCACCAATCGTGTAAGTAGAGGCGATGATATTAATCGTTACCGAGTCTGTGGCCCAGGTGAATGTATAGCTGCCCGGGATAAGCCCCATGGAGAGAATGGTCTGTCCGGCGAAGGTAGAGCTACCCGAGATCGGCGTGCCCGAAGTATAGCCAGAAGCCACGATCAGAGTGTTGGTACCACTGCTGAGTGAATCTATGCCCACAGCGCTTCCCGAGTTAGTACCGCCGACAAATAAGCTGCCTGTACTGAATGTGGTCGCTCCACTGTCGATGGTGTAGGTATCTCTAGCGCCTCCGCCAGAAACCAAGACGATACTTTGGAAACTAGGGTTCCATGAAGATCCGGCAATTATGCTGCTGAGTGCAGGGGCAGAACCAGGTACTCCTAGTGTGGAAATATCCAGAGACCCGCTGGACGTCGCAACAACGTCGCCGCCCGATTCCTGAATATTGATAGTTACCGCTGCGTTCACACAGGCGCTGAAAAACATTGCCACCAAAGGCATTAATATTAGGCGTTTCATTTGTCCCCTTTCTTGTCCCGTCGCTTGGATAGTTTGCTTCACCTCCCCAAAAAAGCCCCCGGGAAATGAAGGATATTACCCCCTAGTCTAAAGGGATAAGACATCCAACGCGAGTGAACTTGTTCACAATTTTAATTTCACTGCCATTAGCAAACAGCAAGCCCGTGACCCGTAGTCGTTGAATCTATGGATGGGCCTAGTTCAGTTTAAAACGCTCTCGTAGAAAACGAGCGATACCCTCTTCATCGTGGTGCCCGATAACAGCCGTGGCCGCTGCCTTTATTGCATCGTTGGCGTTTGCGGGGGCGTAGCTCTCATCGGCCACTGCAAACATACTGAGGTCGTTGTCGCTATCTCCGAAGCAGATGACGCGCTCAATGCCCAGTATATCCCTTAAATCGGCAATGGCGCCTCCCTTGCTTGCCTCGCTATGGTGGAGGTCCAGCCATCGCCACTGCCGGTCATCCCGGAGGGTGCCAGAGTATGCCACCAGTTGCGGCTCTTCATTGACGCTTCGCAATACTGTCTCTATCGCTTCACAAGGCCCTATGGCATTGACGTGGGTAATCACCGCGTCCCCCGGTAGTTCGTCAAGGGCTCGCGTCCTTAAGTTGTCCCCGAGCCCGGCGTGACTGACCAGTTCCTGCTCGATTCCTGACTTCAACGGCGCGTGGTAAACAGTGCTCCTCTGCTTCTCGTCCAGAGTAAAGACCAGCGGGGTTACATCGGCATACCTAAATGCCCTGAAAACATGATCAAGCTCGCTCATGGTCAACATGGCGCCTTTAGTAAAGCGCATCTCCTCTGGATGCCAGGTCATTACGCCATTCTTGTACGCCTGGGGCAGCAAAAAGTCATGCTCACCCAGCACGGACCGCGCACTATGCAAGGTGCGGCCAGTAGCAACTGTATAGGCGATCTGGTGTTCAGCAAGCAGCCGAAGTGTTTCGCTCGTGTAGTCCGAGATTGCCGACTCCTTATTCAGGAGTGTGCCATCAAGATCAAAAACGATAAGTTCCACCCAATACATCCATGCGCGCAAAAAGGCATGTTCGCATGTTTGGCTAGTGGAACGCATCAATGCAAACCAGCGAATTTCTGCGGTTAGTGAATTCAGCCTGGTAGAAGGTGACAGGCAGGATTATAAGCCGGAGCCGGTATGTTCCGCGGGACTCTCAGCCGGGGGAAAGCCGGGTTTGGGGAAGCTTCATCGCTTTGCACAAATGCCCTTTGTCGTGCGCTGCTCGGGCACAGTCTTTGCAAACAAAACGAGGCCTGTGAACAATATCGGCCAATTCATCAACGCCCTTCTCAATCTCTTTCTTCTTCCATTTGCATAAAGATTTAGCCATAGATGCTTCCTGACCACAGGGCCGATTCCGGTTACCAACGCGGATACTGGTAGAACTGCGCGCGTGCCTGCGCAAGTTGGTATTGTGCATCAAACGACCGCTCTGCTCCATCTGCTGATCGCACTCCTCTGGATAGGGAGAAGCGCTGAGGGTGACCTGACAGCATGGACCTAATAGTCGGCTGTTTGTACCAACTCAAGATAATCACTATTCGAGGCACGGTCGCCAAATACGCGTACGGTAATCTTAGCGTCAGCGTCCCGTAAACGCTGCCAGACTGGCGCAGGAATCCTGTGCCTGTAACCATGCACACCCAATGAAGAAGGCCAGGGCCACGAGGGGCCCAGCTCATCATCCAATATAAAGCTGCGCTTTCGTTTAGACGCGTAGACTTCCTGCCCGTCTACGGTGACAACAGTCTGCATTCGTAAACTTTTGTGCGGTAGAGCGGTATTTCTACCCCAGGCACTGACCATGCCGTCTTGCGCCACAGCAAGTATTTTTCCTTCATATTGATTACGCGGTCTGAAAAAACTCCGCTCGGTCTGCTTGAGTCTCAAACCGGGGTAGACGTGTTGACCGCTCTTGATCTGCTCCCCTATCTGCACCAGAGACCGGAGATAATCCTCGCCCCCTTCCTGGAAATTTTCAACAAACTGGTCAACCCCAAAGCCACTATTGGCAGGCTTTTCCGGCGCGGGCTCCATGGACCACAGGAAAGGGATGAACGCTACAAACCGGGGGTCACTCAGCGCAATCTCGTAATGATGCAGCAGCCGCTTTCGCAGGTTTACGACCATGCGCTTTATCCTTCTTTCGTAAGCTGAGCGGCTCTCCAGGCTCCTGCGGTTAAAGTCCCGGTGCTTGACCCAGGACTCCGGCACAGCCATCAGGCGCTGCTCAGCCGTTATTTGCTGCAACAGCCTGGCGTAGTAGGCGGTCGCCGGCTTGCCATCACAATCCCAGAGGCTGTAATAGCAGTCGAAGCCGATCCAGTCGTAGCCCTGGGGAATACGGAAACTGTCGCGAAAAACCTCACTGTAATGAAAAATGACACCAATGGGAGTGCCGGGAAACAAGGCCGCGATTGCCTCGTTGATCTCAGCAAGGTCCTGATGCATCTGTCCACGCGAGGTGGCGTCGCTTGCCGCCGCATGATGAAGCGGTTCATCCACTGGATAGATCATCGCCACGCTGTCCGCCAGGCCCTCGTAGAGTAAACGCTGTTGCAGCATCACCAGGGACGCCATGAAGTCGCGTCTCTTGCGGAAGTTCTGGTCGAAAACGTGTGGCTGGACACTGGAACGGCTTTGACACCTGCCTCCTTCGCCTGGCGGATGCGCCGGACAATGTCCTCGGTATGGTATACGCTCACCCAGGTTAAATTAGTGAACGGCGACAGCTCCTCGGTAAAGTTCCAGTGCTGCTGTGCGGAAGCATAGAAGCCGACATACTCCAGATGCCCGAAACGCCGTGCCGCACTGCCAAAGATGGAGTCGGACGCGACATGGCGGTAGCCATTGCCCGAAGCAGGAGCGGCGAGCCCGGAAAGGCTTACAAGCGCCAGAATACCAAGCGCCGGGGGGACTACGCGCTTCATGCGTTTAAATAACCGGTGAAAATGCATCGGCTCTCCAATCATTCCAGGGATCTCAGTGAGTTACAGGAAATGGGGCGGGCGTGAGCCCAACCCACGCAACTATGCACTCAATTCACCAGACACTGACATGACCCCTGCCGCCAACTCCGTGACATTTGACGCCCGCAATGGGAACCTGGAAGCAGCAACCAGCGTCAACTTGCGGCCAGTTCGGCAATAATATCAGATAGTTTGCAAGCTCAGCCTCCACACCGGCAGCAGTAAGCACATTGTTCATTCTTCTACTAAGCCCTCGTGTGCTTTGCGCAAGGACTGCGTCTGAGCCAATAATGCGAGGGGCGGCATCGGGCGCGCTTGTCGAGAAACCACCCCCGACTTACCATTGCGGTCACGAATCCGATTCTGCTTGTACTACAGCCAGGGAAAGCGAATTCCAAGATGACGCCCGAGCTTAATGATATCGACCGGCAACCGGTCGCAAAACATAACCCGGTGATAAAACAGGTACCTGTCATCGACCTGGCCGAGCTTCTTCATGACTCGTCCAGCAATGCAGCTCTGACCGCAATCGATAAAATTGCCCAGGCCTGTAAAACCTGGGGGTTCTTCCAGGTCATCAACCACGGCATCGCCACTACCCACATTGAGGAAGTGTGGAAACAAACCCACGCCCTGTTTGCATTGCCGACAAAGGAGAAACTTGCGCTGATGAGAAGCAGGCAGAACCCCTGGGGGTTCTACAATCATGAGCTCACCAAGAACCAACGCGACAAAAAAGAAGTGTTCGACTTCACGCTGCAAGACTTCGACCCAATCTATCATCAAGCCAATCGCTGGCCGCGGCAGCATCCGCAGTTCAAAGCCACGATGCTGGCTCACCTGGAGGCGTGCACCACTCTGGGCCTGAAACTGCTGGAAGCTTTTTGCCTGGGCCTGAATCTGCCGGCCAGGTTCCTGCATCCACATTTTGAGGGCACCCACACGGGGTTCGTGCGCCTGAATTACTATCCGACCAAGGACCCCCTGGCGGGGATCTCCACCGATCATTCCGGGACCGCAGACCTGGGTATTCACCACCATACGGACGCCGGCGGCCTGACGCTATTGCTGCAAGATCACGTCACTGGACTACAGGTTTACCGTGATGGACTCTGGTACGACGTGCCGACGGTCAAGGGCGCGATGACGGTCAACACCGGCGACATGATGCAAGTATGGTCAAACGACGCCTACCAGGCGCCAATCCATCGGGTGCTGGCGATGGATCATCGCGAACGCTACAGTATCCCCTTCTTCCTGAATCCCGCTGCAGACTGCCTCGTGGCCCCGGTGCCGTCAGTGGTCGATGCGAAGAACCCCCGTCATTACAAACCGATTGGGTGGGGTGATTTCCGCGGAAAGCGCTCAGACGGCGATTTCGCTGACTACGGCGCGGAAGTCCAGATCTCCGATTACCGTATCTGAAACAGGCGATACGGCCACAGCTCTTTGCTTACGCTTACGCTTACGCTTCGAGAGTCTCCCCGCACTGTATGTGTTTATTCTGGGTCAAGACTGTAATCCGAGCACCCGTTGCAACCAACGACTGATCTCCTGGATTTGCTCCAGGCACACCTCGTGCCCCATGGGGTACTCTCGCCATACAACCTCGTAACCGGCATTCTTCAGGGTCGCGAAAGCAGACTCTCCCAGTGCTACTGGCAACACCATGTCCTGCTTGCCGTGACACATTAAAATAGGGATTTGCGCATTCACCTCCGCCTTCTTCGTGCCCAGGCTTTCTTCATCGGCAAGAAAGGTGGATAGAGCAAGAATCCCCGCCAGGCGCTTCGGGTAATACAGCGCAGTGTGCAGTGCCAGCACACCACCCTGGGAGAAGCCAGCCAGGAGGATACGCTCAGCAGGCGTCCCGCTATCAATCTCGTCCTGAATTAGGTCATGGACCTGGCGAGTTGACCTTCCCAGGCCAGCCATATCAAAGCCACCACCCGGGTCGAAGTCGAACCAGGCCCGGGCCCGCTGCCCACCGAAAGCTGTGACCGGCATTTCGGGCGCGTGAGGAAATACAAAACGGATAGGCAATTCACCGGGCAGGCGGAGCTCCGGCACAATAGGTTCAAAGTCATGCCCGTCAGCACCCAGACCATGCAGCCAGATAACAACGGCGACCGGCGCGACCGGGGGATCTATTTCTACAATCGGTAATGGAGTAGATAACATACAGGATATTCTTCAACCTCATTCAGGAAACACACATAGAACATTAAATTTAAAATTGCCCGGATTGACCAGCGCAGGCTGGGCTGTAAGTCTTTCTGATCCACTCGCCACTGACCCTGGCAACTTGCGACCGCTTACCCCTCAGCACCATGAAGAAATCAGCTGGCATCCTGTTTGCCATTATGCCGATACTTTTCCAATCGGGCATAAAGAGTGCGCAGGCTGATACCCAGGGTGCGCGCCGTGCGCTCTTTGTCGCCCGAGTACTTTTTCAAATAAGCGTTGATCATCATCTTCTCGGCTTGCTGCAGTGAACAGCCAGGTGGCAAAGTAAGCGCGCCCAGTGATTGTTGGTTATGCGCACCGGCTTTTTGCTCTATTGGCAGATGCTCAACCTCTATTTTATCCCGCGATGTCGTACAGGCTTTCTGGATTACATTCCATAGCTGCCTGACATTTCCTGGCCAGTCATACCCAGCCAGCGCTTTCTCAGCGGCCGGGACGAGCCTCAGGCGCCGGTCGTTTTCCTGATCAAAGCGGGCGACAAAAAGGCGGGACAGTTCAACGATATCCTGGCCACGCTCGCGCAAGGCAGGGACCCGGACCTCCAACTGGCTTATCCGGTAGAACAGGTCCTCTCTCAGCTTACCTTGCTGAACAGCCTCAAGCGGATTGCGATTCGTTGCAGCCAGCACGCGTGCCTGATAACTGCGGTCCACCTCGCCACCCACTCGCCGGAAACGCCCGGACTCCAGTACCCGCAACAGCTTCACCTGCATCGCGTGTGGCATTTCGGTGATTTCATCCAGTAGCAACGTGCCGCGGCCCACGCGCTCAAATATGCCTATGTGCTCCGATACGGCACCACTGAAGCTTCCTTTTTCGTGCCCGAAAAGTTCACTTTCCACCAGTTCTGCGGGTATAGCAGCACAGTTGATCGCTTCGAACGGGGCCTGGCTGTGAACAGAGTAGGCATGGACCGCCTCGGCTACCAGCTCCTTGCCAGTGCCGCTCTCACCATGAATACACAACACGGCCTCACTGGCGGCAGCCTTGCGCAGAAACCGGTACATCGTCCTCATCGGCACAGAGCTGCCATAGAGTGAGCCAAACTGGTCCATTGCAACAGCCTGCTGCTTGCGTCTGCCGCTACGGGTGGCTGCTTCGGCGTCCTGGTACATGTCCTTTAGCAGTTCGACAAGGTAACCCTCGTCAAGTGGCCGGCGGATATACATTGCCTTGCCCGCTGCCACCTCCGATGTGAAACGGGCCTGCTGGCTCTGGTCACCTAACAGCAACAGCTGGGCGCCAGTTCCTTCGGTCGCCGCGAGGATGGACGCCAGATCATGACGGGAAATAACAGCATCAACAGACAGCACTACCGGCGCCAGCGTTCCGATTTGATTGACGATATGCTCGGGTTCGTCCAGGGGTATTTCAACAACACCGAAACCGGCGCTTGCCAGCGCACTACATGCCAGCTCGTCTTCTGCGTGTCTGGTCAGTACAAATGCATTGTGGGTCAAAGCGCACAGCTCCCGTAGGGTCGTTAGTTTGCGGTAATTGCAATTATATGCGCATTTTGCATCATTTGTTCGAGCTTGTTGCTCACTGGGATCCACGGTGGCGGGGAGCTGGAAAGGAAACATCAATTAAAACAATAAGATAAGGGCGCTTCATTATTCACTACAGTGCTGGCACGGAACTTGAAACATGTAGCTTGAGCAAAACGAGTAACCACCAAGGAAGAACTGTGACCACTTTTGAAAAAGCACTATCGTCATACATGGAGAGCACCAGTCATTGCACCACCATTCGCAGCATAGAGCCCGCGACACTGGTCAGGGAAAACAAGTCGAACCGCACGAAAGCCACAGTGCAAAACCCCGGGCCGCCACAAGAGACGCGCGGCCAAACACAGGCCGTGAGCAAGGATAGATAGCCATGCAACTGTCCCTGACCACCTATCACCGGAGCAAGCCACACCACCCTCCTACGGAACTCGGCGCCTCCACGTTTGTTTTTGAACAACGGGAGCTGAGACTGTTGCGCAGGCTGTCCGCGCGATTGCACAAACTGAATCAATCCGAGATGACAGTGCTGCTGGAACCGGATGCTATAGACCTCAAGGCCCCCACATCATGCGGGGCATTGCGGGAGTGCGGAATCAGGCTGACATGCGGAGATGAACCCGGGACAGGCTCTTTCAACTTCGTGGGCCGCCGGGAACGTGACGGGGGGCTGGTATTCACCGACAGGGTGAGCATCGGCAAGTTATCGACCGCCTCAACGGCGCTGCAGACTTAAAACACCGCTGACCAGAACTGAACCTCCAACCGAGTCCTGACTCATTCCTAACCAGGGTGGGTGTGTGTATACTTGGCCTCCACGCGCCCGTAGCTCAGCTGGATAGAGTAACTGGCTTCGAACCAGTTGGTCGGGAGTTCGAATCTCTCCGGGCGCGCCAACCAGGCTTTTCGGGTAGTTCAGACGTCATGGATAACCAGGATATGCTGGACGCCATCAATCAGGTTATGCCCTATGGCAAGTACAAGGGGCGGCAGCTGCTTGATCTGCCGGAGCCCTACCTGGTCTGGTATCACAGCAAAGGCTTTCCCCAGGGCAAGCTGGGTGCTCAACTTGCGTTAATCTACGAAGTGAAACTCAATGGGCTAGAGGGAATGCTCAGGCCCCTGCAACGCCAGCCAAACGCTGCGCGCCGGGACGTAGCGCGTTCAACCGATTGACTGCCACCCCTCGACTTGCACGGCCATATCGGGGCGGGCCAAAGGGAGAATACCCATGAACAGGCAGGCCGCGAACTTCATCGGCGCAGTACCCGGCAACTACGATAAGCACCTGGGTCCGCGGATCTTTCAGGGATACGCAGAAGACCTGGCCCGGCGAATTGCCCGGACACGACCCGCAAAAGCACTGGAATTGGCAGCGGGCACAGGCATTCTCAGCCGCTGCCTGCGTAACGTACTGCCCGACTCCTGCGAGTTGCTGGCAACGGACCTCAACCAGCCCATGCTGGAGGTGGCCGGCAAAAAATTTACAGACGGCGATCGCGTACGTTTCGAGCTTGCCGACGCCACCCGGTTGCCCATGGAAGACAACAGTTTCGACGCCGTAGCCTGCCAGTTCGGCGTTATGTTTTTCCCTGACAGGGAAAAATCCTACGCCGAGGTCGCCAGGGTACTTGTGCCCGGAGGGCACTACGTATTCAACGTATGGGGTTCCTTGCAGGGCAATCCCTTCGCCAACATTGCCAACCGCACTGTGGAAGAACTTTTCCCCGAAAATCCACCGGGGTTTTACCAGGTCCCCTTCAGCTATCACGACGCAGAGTCTATTGAGACCTCGCTTCGAAACGCGGGCTTTACCGAAACTCGCAGCGAGCTTCTGCAAATCACCACCACTGCTGAACCGCATGAGGATTTCGCCAGGGGACTGGTCTTTGGAAATCCACTGGAAGAGGAGATACTCGATCGTGGTGCCGACCCACAAGCAGTTCATGCGGCAATAACTCGCGCACTGAAACGCGACTTACCGGAGCCCATGCCCCTGCAGGCACTGGTGATAGAAGCCCGGCTGGGCGGCTGACTGACGCCTCACCCGGAAGCCTGCATTTGCTGCTAGCTGCTACAGGTGCACTACTGCAGTTCGTTGACGGCTACTCATCATGCATAATGTCGATGGCTATTTTCCCTCTGGCGCGCCCCGACTCGGAGAGGGCCATCGCGTCCGCGATCTCTTTGAGCGGGTAGGTTTTGCCTATCACTGGCGTGAGATCTCCGTTACGCATCAGCTCTGCCAGGCCCTCCATATCTTCAGCGGAGAGCCGAGCCATCAACACAATGACTTCCTGCTCAACCATTGGTGACTGCAGCATGGCCAGCAGCGGACCTTTCAACGGCCCCACCCAGTCACCTGAAGCGCCACCTATCATCACCAGGCGACCCTCCGGGTTGAGCACTCTACTATTTGCCATGGGCGAATGGTTGCTGATCATATCGACTATAAGGTCATAGCGTTCATCGCCTTCTGCGTAACTCTGTTGTTTATAGTCGATAACATGACTGGCACCCAGGCTGCGCAGCAACTCATGATTACGCTGACTGCTGACACCGGTGACTTCAGCCCCCATCGACCGCGCGATCTGCACGGCAAATGTTCCGACTCCACCCGATGCGCCATTGATCAGCACCTTTTGTCCGGGCTGTAATTGGCCCTTCTCCTGCAGCGCCTGCAGTGCGGTAACACCTGCAATAGCTACCGTGCCTGCCTGCGCAAAGGAAATATTGGCAGGTTTCAGCGCGATGGCCCCGGCCTCTTTCACTATCACATACTGGGCAAAACTGCCGTTTGCACCACCAAACACCTCGTCACCCGGCTTAAAGCGGGTAACGCCGGCTCCCACCGCCTCCACCGTTCCAGAAAAATCCACGCCCATGCGGGTATCACTAGGTGAGCCCAGACCTGAGCCCAGGCGCATGAGGTAGGGCGACCCGCGCATATAGTGCCAGTCGAGCGGGTTGACACCAGCCCAGTGCACCCTGACCAGAACCTCCTGCTCACCGGGAACAGGTTTTTCCATTTGCGTAAATTGCAGCACTTCAGGCGGCCCGTAACAGGCATAGGACACCCCGGTGAAGGTTTCTGTACCCGGAGGTGCCAAACCCTCTGGTCCAGGACAGTCCTTGTTATAGCTGATCGCTACGGCGAGGACGAGGACACAGGCAGCAAGCAGTATAGCGACCAACTTAAAAGTGGCTTTCAGTATTCGCATGTGGCCTCTCATGTCTCTTAATGTTGATTGTGGATGCTGACAACTTATCAGTCAGCTGCTGAAGGCACCAGCGCCGGCCTTCTGGAGCAATCGCTCCAACAGGGGTAATATCCAAAGTCCTGTCGACCAGCCAGTAGAGAATATCATGTGCGATGAAATCACCGAGAAAGACAATAACCGATACCTTCGCAGCAAGGGTTTGAAACGGCGCGACTTCAACCGCTACAGCATGGGGGTTGCCCTGGCGATGATGCTACCGCCGATCGCCAATGCCATGGATGTCGTAGAGCAGGACATTCTGGTGGAGACGCCCGATGGGATGGCAGATAGCTACTTTGTTCACCCGGAAAAAGGAACGCATGCAGCGGTGATCATCTGGCCAGACATTATGGGTATTCGCACTTCTTTCAGGATGATGGGCAAGCGCCTTGCACAGTCCGGCTACACGGTACTGGTGGTCAATCCCTACTATCGCTCAGTGAGGGGGCCTGTTATTGAGGACGGTGAGTCGTTCAGCACACCTGAGGTGCGCGAGCGACTAATGCCTTACGCCCGCTCGCTCTCACCTGAAACCTGCGTGACCGACGGCCGTGCCTTCGTTTCTCACCTGGAAAAGCATCCCTCGGTCGACACAAGTCGAAAAATGGGTACCACGGGCTACTGCATGACAGGGTCATATACCTTGCGACTGGCCGCTGCAATTCCGGAAAGGATAGGTGCAGCAGCCTCGTTCCACGGCGGCGGCCTCGCCACCGACGCTGAAGATAGCCCGCATTTGCTTGCACCGCAGATCAACGCCGGGGTACTGATCGCTATTGCAGCCAACGATGATGAGAAAGATCCCGACGCCAAGGACCTGCTGCGCAAGGCATTTGATAGTCATGGCGTAAACGCTGAAGTCGAGGTTTACCAGGACACCCTGCACGGCTGGTGTCCGCCGGACTCCGTAGTCTACAACGAGGCCCAGGCGGAGCGTGCCTGGAGCCGACTGCTGGCGCTGTTCGAACGGGAACTGGGATAACCACCAGCCAATAGCAACACAGGGGGCTGGTATGCCCTGTTCAATGTACCGGGTAACACCCTGGATGCAATATGCAGCGTTCCTCCCCGGAGGAGCGCTCGTTACTTTTCCGATAGAAGAAAGAGATAAACGCACAACCGTTGCACTCCCTCAACACTACTACAGCGATTTTCACCATCATGTCCAGACCGACACTACAAGAATTAGCTAACGACGCGATAAAGGCCTTGCAGGGCGGACAGCACGAACTGGCCAGGGAGCGGTTCCAGAATTTGCTCTCAGGCCAGGAACCCGGTTTTGAACCGGCCAGGAAGAACATGCAGCTATGGATGGGCCTGGCCTATGCCTGCGGCAACTGTAACGATAGCCAGGGTGCACTCAAGGCAGTAGATCATGCCTTGACCCTGCAGCCGCGAAGCGCACAGGCCCTGTTGTTCAAGGCAGATCACCTGTGGCACTGTAAACAGGAGGAGAGCGCCGCAGCCTTCTACGGTGCACTGCTGCAGACCTGTCAGTCAATGGCCTCTGTGCCGCCGGAGCTGGCCGCCCAGTTACCGCGGGCAGAGCAACGCCAACGTAAAATAGCAGACCAACAGTTGAGCTTCCTGCAGCGTGAGCTGGAGGCACTGAACCTTGATGGTAACAAGGTAAGCCCGCGCTTCGGCCAGGCACTCGCCATCAGCCAGGGCCAGAAAGAATTTTACGCACAGCAGCCATCCAAGTTCTTTTTCCCGGAGTTGCCGCATATCCAGTTTTTTGATCCCGGCCAGTTCAAATGGTCTGCCGGGCTGCAATCAGCAACTGACTTAATCAAACATGAGCTACAGCAGGCTATTGCGCAGAACATCGACTTTGAGCCGTATTTGCAGGAGTCTCAGGTAATACCCAAGACCAGTTCAACGGACATCTGGGGCAGTGATGACTGGGGTGCGCTGTACCTTTGGCAGGATGGGGAACTCAATACAACCGTCGCCGACAGGTTTCCCGAAACGGTCGGCATCATGAGCCAGCTGCCTCTGGCTGACATTCCCGGTGGCTCCCCAAATGTACTTTTCTCCCGACTGAAGCCCGGAACCAACATCCCTCCACACCATGGATTCTTCAATACCCGTTTAATCTGTCACCTCCCCCTCATTGTTCCCGAAAACTGTGGCAAGTTGCGGGTCGGTAACGAGAGTCGTCCATGGACCGAAGGAGAGTTGCTGATCTTTGATGATTCAATCGAGCACGAGGCGTGGAATCACAGCGACCGCGACAGAATAGTGTTGATTTTCGAAATCTGGAGGCCCGAGCTGTCAATCGGAGAATGTGACGCCATCAGAAAACTGTTGCAGGTAATCAGAAGCTACTCCGGAAAAACGGGCGGCGCACCGCAACCTTTAGGACAGTAACAGGGAAATGCTCGAAACCATTTGTCGCCTGACGCTGACGGGGCGAGCGAGCTGGATGCTTAACGCTTACCAAACATACACTTGATCTGCTGCCAGCGCTGTAGCCGCCTTTTCGCTCTGGTTATCTACGGCTTCTTTGGCTTAGGAAGGTTGTTTTTAGGTAGGTTATTCCCAGCGAACCCGTCATTCCGGGATGCCTTCTTCCGCCAGTTGCGCACCCAATTGAGCCACCAACTCGAACAAAGCCTCTGGATCTTCATGGCGCATTTTCGCAAGATCCAGCTCCATATCCCGTGCAAAGATCAGCTCTGGCACATTTTCCCTCACCGCTTCTAGAATTGCTTTAGCACAATCTGCCGGCTGATCTCCTCCGTCAATGTTGGCATCAGACTTACCATGGGTACTGCCATCCGCTGTAAGTGCATTGCGCGAGACGTCGGTGGCGACTGAACCGGGAAGTACATTGGTAACATTAATATTGTGAGGCTGCGCCACTTCTGAACGCAGCGCGTCCATATAACCGATCAAGCCATGCTTGGCTGCGGAGTATGCGGTGCGCAAAGGCGCGCCGATACGACCGGCCACAGAGCTGATTGCAACAATGTGAGCTCCGCCGGCGTCGACCATTCTCTGCAACTGCAACTGGGTAAGCCAGATAGGCGCGATAAGGTCGATATTGATAAGCTCAGTATATACCTGCGGCTGGGTATCAATAGCCAGGCTACGCTGGCTGATACCCGCATTATTGACCAGAATATCTACTCGACCCTTCCAGCCCCAGGCATCCTCTACCTTTTGTTCAAGCACAGCAAAGTCAGTCACCTCAAAAGGAAGAACCAGGGTCTCGCCAGACAACTCATCGGCTACTGCCTGCAGTGCATCTATCCGCCTGCCCGAAAGAACAAGGTGCGCACCGCATGCCGCGAAAGCCTGCGCCAGCGCCTTGCCGATCCCGGAAGAGGCGCCGGTGATCCAGACTATTTTGCCGCTAAATTCATTCATAAGTAGCACTTCCTGCTTTCTGTTTCAGTGTATGTTCTTTACCGGCGCTTTCCATTTCCGCCGCGTGGACTGGCGTCAAGGCAGCGCCGCCAATTCACCCGGAGTGAGATTTCGGCTACAGCCCGGCGCCAGGGCAGCGTCGAGCTGCAGAGAACCGACCGCAAAACGGTGAATACTCAACACCTTGTTATCAAACTGGCCAAACATGCGCTTGATCTGATGGTAGCGCCCCTCAATCAACCCAACCTCTGCCTCGAAGTCACTGAGTATTTTGAGTTGAGCAGGTTGAGTGGTTATACCCTCATACTTGAAATACAGGCCGCGCTGGAAAGCATCAACGTGTTCATTGCCTAGCGGCTTTTCCACCCGTACTCGATAACGCTTGAGCAGCTTTGAACCCGGTAGCGATAGCTGTCGCGACCACTGTCCGTCATTGGTCAACAATACCAGCCCAGTGGAATTGAAATCCAGTCGTCCGACAATATGAAGCTGGTGCTTCCAGGGCTGCTCCAACAAATCGACAACGGTTCTGTGCTGAGCATCTACCGTGGCACTGACAACACCGCGTGGCTTATGCAGCATCAGGTAGCGAGCTGTGCGCGCCTGGGTAAACCTGCCATCGCAACGCACCTCGCTGAAACGGTTGATGACCTGACTGACGCCGGTGGGGGGAGCACCGTCGACCTCGACCCGGCCCTGTGCCAGCAACAGGCGAATATGGCTGCGCTTGATACCCAGAGAGGCGCTGAGGTGGCGATCCAGGCGTGGCATGAGTTTGTTCCAGGCTGATCGGTTGAGAGGAGTTATGTCACAGCATACACATACCAGATGCCGGGTAAACCCCATCAGGAGCAGTATGCCGCTCGTCCGCGTACAGGTGTGCCAGCGCATAACGTCGCGCTAACGTTGTATAATTTCAGGCGAGGGATCGCAGTCTGCACAGAGACCTCCGGCTCACCCAACCACAGACACCCTGTCGCAAGGCACTTCCCAATGAGAATAGTTGAAATTACCAAAGAACCTGTAGAGCTCTATAAAATCCTGAAATTCGAAGGGCTTGTTTCCTCAGGCGGCGAAGCGAAATTGCTCATTGGAGACGGCCAGGTGTTGGTGAATGGCGCAGTTGAGACACGAAGACGCAAGAAGATCATGAACGGTGATGTCATCGACTTTCGCGGCGAAAAGCTGCATATGCGTTTGCTTTGAACCACGAACGGGCTTGTACTTGCGCGACTTGCGCGACTTGCGCGACTTGCGCCTGTCAGCGCCATGATGAATTATAGTGTATGCCATGCAGCGCTCGAGTTACGTGAAGCGAGCCTGCCCGGATTAAGGGCGTATAGCCCCTGGCAACCACTATAAAAAATCCCACCGGGGACACTTGATGGAACAGGAAATCTTTGACGTCATTGTCGTCGGCGCCGGCCTCTCCGGCATTGGCGCTGCATATCATTTGCGCGACAAGTGTCCGGATCGCAGCGTGGTCATCCTCGAGGCTCGGGATGCGATCGGTGGTACGTGGGATCTGTTTCGCTATCCGGGTATTCGCTCCGACAGCGACATGCATACGCTGGGATACAATTTCAAACCGTGGCGGGCGGAGAAGGCGATCGCCGATGGACCTTCTATTCTCAAGTACGTACGCGACACTGCTGAAGAATACGGCATAGACCGGAAAATCCGCTTCCAGCACCGCGTGGTGTCAGCTGACTGGTCCTCCACGGACTCGCTGTGGACGGTGCAGGTTAATCGCGGCGAGACCAGCGAAATTGTCACCATGCAGTGCCAGTTTTTATTGCTTTGCAGCGGCTACTACAACTACGAGCACGGTCATCGCCCTGACTTCCCCGGCAAGGACCGCTTTCAAGGGGACATCGTCTATCCACAGTTCTGGCCGCAAGAACTGGACTACAGCGGCAAAAAAGTGGTGGTAATTGGTTCCGGCGCCACGGCTGTAACCCTGGTGCCGTCCATGGCAGAAAAGGCCAGTGAAGTGGTCATGCTGCAGCGATCGCCGACCTACGTGATCTCACGTCCAGACAAGGACCGGGTTGCCAATATACTGCGCAAGATTTTGCCCGAGAGCTGGGCCTACAGCATCACCCGATTCAAGAATACAGCGATGCAACAGTTCGTTTACCATCGCTCCCGCGTGGCGCCTGAAAGCGTGAAGCGAAAGTTATTGAAGGATGTACGCAAGGAACTGGGGCCGGACTACGACGTCGACAAACATTTCACCCCAAGGTACAACCCCTGGGACCAGCGCCTCTGCCTGGTGCCTAACAGTGACCTGTTCAAATCGATCAGGTCGGGCAAGGCACGCGTGGTAACCGACCATATCGAAACGTTCACCGAAAACGGCATCCAGCTCAAGTCTGGAGAGCGTCTCGAGGCGGACATCATTGTTTCGGCAACAGGCCTGGAGCTCGTGGTGATGGGCGGTGCCAGCTTCAGTGTTGATGGCGCCGCAGTGGAGTTCGCCAGGGAGTGGACCTACAAGGGCCTTATGGTCAGCGGCGTCCCCAACCTGGTGTCCACGTTCGGCTACATCAACGCATCCTGGACATTGCGCGCTGACCTGACTGCAGAGTGGGTTTGCCGGGTGCTCAACAAGATGAAAGCAACCGGCTCGACCTGTGTGGTGCCGATACTGCCTGATTCATTGAAATCCATGCCCGCGCGCAAGTGGATTGCCGACTTCCCGGCAGGCTATATGGAGCGGGTAATGCACCTGTTTCCCCGTCAGGGAGACCGCGAACCCTGGATCAACCCACAAAACTATCGCAAGGATCGTAAAATGTTTCTGCAGGATGACCTGGCAGACGGCACTCTCAGGTTCTCCAGCCCCAAACCCGCTGCTCATGATTCAATAGCCAGGCGGTCAGGGACTTGACGCTCGGGACAGTCCCGCTCAAATCGACCCCGGCTTGCGCGCACCTGGTCGCGTAGAGCTCGTAAAGGAGACGACAAAATGTATAAAATCAAACTTACCGAATCCTACTTCCCGGCGCAGGGCGGGCCTGAGCCAGCCCCGATGACCATTGGCGACATGCTGCGCCAATCGACTGCGCACGCGCCGGATCAGCCCGCCCTGAAGGAGCTGACCTATGAGGGCGAGATAGCCCGCTCCTGGACGTACGCGCAGTTGCTGGCTGACGTAGAGCGCCTTTCTCGTGCCCTCGCAAGCCGCCACGATGAGGGTGCGCGCGTTGCGGTTTACGCCAATAACGTGCCTGAGTGGATCTTGCTGGAGCTCGCCTGCGGTCTGGCTGGCGTCATTCTGGTGACCGTAAATCCCGCTTACCAGAAACAAGAATTGAAATATGTGCTAGAACAATCGCGATCTGAGGCAATTTACTATGTCGCCGATTTTCGAGGCAACCCTATGCAGGAGATCGCAGATGCGGTCTGCGACCAGATTTCCGCGATCAAGCACCGGATTCTGCTGACAGACCACGACGCGCTCTATGCCGGCGAGGCATCAGGCACGTTGCGCAATCCAGGTCCGCATGACGCGGTACAGATTCAATATACATCCGGCACCACGGGCTTCCCCAAGGGCGCACTACTGCATCATCACGGCCTGGTACGCAATGGTATAGACGCCATGACACGAGGCGGCACGCAAAAGGGGGGGACGTTCATCCACAATATGCCGCTGTTCCATACCACCGGATGCGCCATTCTGGTGCTGGGTGGACTGGGCACCGGCTGCACCATGCTGCTGGCACCGATGTTCGACCCGGTAGTGATTGCAAGGGTTATAGAGCGGGAGCGCACCCAGTTCATTCTGGGTGTGCCCACGATGCTGTTCGCCCTTATAGACGAAGTCCGCCGCAGTGGCCGGGATGTCTCCTCGACACAGCGAATCATGTCCGGTGGCGCAATGGTTGCGCCGCAACTTTGCCGTGATGCGAAAGAAGTGTTCGGCACGCCAGTGCAGATAGTTTACGGGCAAACCGAAACGTCCCCGGTCCTGACCCAGGCGTGGTATGAAGACACCATCGAAGACCTGACCCAGACGATTGGCCAGCCGGTTGCTCATACCGAAATTTCCATCCGCGATGCGCAGACCAACAGCGTGTTGCCAATTGGCCAGCAAGGGGAGATCTGTGCTCGCGCCTACAGCGTGATGCTTGGCTACAACGATAACCCCGAGGCAACCGCCAACACCATAGACAGCGAGGGCTGGCTGCATACCGGAGACCTCGGGCAAATGGACGAGCGAGGCTACGTAAAGATTACCGGACGCGTAAAAGAGATGATCATTCGCGGCGGCGAGAATCTGTTCCCTGTCGAAATAGAGAACGCCTTGCTGGAACATGATGCGATAGACGAGGTCGCTGTTGTCGGCGTCGCTGACGAAAAGTGGGGCGAACAGGTCGCCTGCTTCATCCGCAGCGGGTCCGATGATCCACTTTCCGCGGCAGAACTGAGGGACTTTGTCCGCGAACGGCTTTCACCACAAAAGTCACCGGCTTACTGGATAAGAATTACCGATTGGCCACTGACCGGCTCCGGCAAGATCCAGAAGTTCAAACTCAGGGAAGCTTTTGAAGCGGACGAATACACCATGCTGGACTAGTCACCCGTCGCGCGACAAAAACTCCGCTGGCCTTAATCCGCCAGGTATATTCATGCAAAAAATCCCGAAGGATGCTTTATGACGCTCAGATACGCCTTACTCTGTTTCACGCTGGCGTTACCCTGGACACCTGCTTCGACCGCGGCCCCGGAAGAACAGACATGGGATGTCAATAACCCGGAGTTCAGCGCGAAGAAAAAGACTGCCAGGCTGGATGTCACTGAGGGCACCTGGATGAGCCTGGATGTTGCACCAGACGGCAAGAGCATTGTCTTTGACCTGCTGGGGGATATCTACCGCATTCCCATAGAGGGTGGTGAAGCTACAGCGATCACCAGCGGCCTGGCCTGGGATATGCAGCCAAGGTTCAGCCCTGACGGCAGCACCATCGCCTACACCTCCGACCGAGCCGGTGGGAATAATATCTGGCTCCAGGATATACACACGGGTGACGCCCGCCAGTTGACTTACGAAACATTTCGCCTGCTCAACAACCCCAGCTGGAGTCCAGACGGTCAGTATATTGCCGCGCGCAAACACTTCACTACATCGAGGTCACTGGGCACTGGTGAGATCTGGTTGTATCACGTTGAAGGCGGCGCAGATCAGAGTGGCCAGCAGGTGGTCGAGCGGCCCAGCCCTACCTTCCAGAAAGAACAGGGCGAACCCATGTTCTCTGCCGACGGCACGAGCATCTACTTCAGTCGCGATGTCAGCCCGGGCGACACGTTTATTTACCACCAGGACAGCAACAAGGAACTTTTCCAGATCCGTAAAGTGCTGCTTGCAGACGGCAGCATCGAAACCGTGGCCGGTTGCCCTGGCGGCGCAGCGCGACCAACACCTTCCCCGGATGGCAGGCAACTGGCCTATGTCAAAAGAGTCAGGGCACGTTCCCGCCTTTTCGTGATGGACCTGGCCAGCGGCGAGGAGCGCATGCTCTTCGACGCACTTGACCTGGACATGCAGGAGACCTGGGCAGTTCATGGTTTATACCCCAACATGGACTGGACACCAGACAGCCAGAGCCTGGTTTTTTGGGCACAGGGGAAAATCTGGAAAATTGCTGTCACCAGCGGAGAAGTAGTGGAGATCCCCTTCCGGGTGGTGGACTCGCGAGAACTCTATACACCCATCCAGTTTCCGGTAGATGTCGCACCGGATCGTTTTGATACGCGTATGGTGCGCTTTGCGCGCCGCTCTCCGGATGGCTCAGCGGTGGTCTTTGAGTCATTAGGTGAGCTATACATCAAACTTGGCAACAGCGCCGCCAGGGTATTGAGTACCGACCGCGGACAGGGCCTAGACTACAGCCCGGTATGGAGCCCCGACAGCAAATCTGTTTACTTTATGCGCTGGAACGATACCAGGCTAACCAGTGTGCGCAGGGTGAGCGCCAGAGGCGGCAAATCCAGGGCACTTAAGGTACCGCCAGGTCACTATACAGAACTAGCAATTTCCCCGGATGGAGAAGAACTGCTGCTGCGTAAACGCGGGGCGAACGCCCTGCTCAGCCCACGCCACACTGTGGCACCGGGCATTTACCTGCACGACATTAAAAACGAAACAACACATTTCGTCAGCAAACGAGGTACCCAGCCGCACTTCGGGCCGGACGCGCGCATCTACGCCCAGGAGCGCGCAGAGAATGCTACCGGCAGAGGCAGTGAAACGGCCAGGACCATGCTGATATCGATGACACGCAATGGTAACGATGTTCGTCAGCTGGCTCACTCGGAACTCGCCACCAGCATCCAACTTTCTCCCACCGGACGGCATATTGCATTTACTGACAGTCATCAGATTTACCTGATTCCGGTAATGCACAGTGGCAAACCTCTGGCACTGGACGGCGAGAGCCAGGCTTTTGTAACTGCGTTTCCCAAGCAACGACTGTCGACGGTCGGCGGCGCATTTATGCACTGGTCGCTTACGGGGGACAGTGTTAGCTGGTCTACTGGCGCGGAATTGAAGACGGCCGCTGTCGACGGCACCAGTGACACCACACCGCAACCGTCCATAGTGCGCACCGATTTATCACTGCCGGTAGATGCGGATATCCCCCAGAGCAAACTGGCCCTGACCAATGCCCGTCTCATCACCATGAATGAATCGCGCGAGGTCATCGAAGAAGGCACGTTACTGATTCGCGGAAATCGCATCGAGGCGATAGGGCGAAAAAAAGATGTTTCAATACCCAAGGATTATGCGCTGGTGGATATGTCAGGCAAGACCATCCTTCCCGGATTGATCGATATTCATGCCCACGGACCCTACGGGGACGGCGATATCATTCCCCAGCAAAACTGGAACCTGCTCGCCCATCTGGCGCTGGGTGTGACCACCGTTCACAACCCTTCCAGCAAGGCAACGTTGGCATTCGCAGCAGCCGAATATGTACGCAGCGGCAGGATCCTGGGGCCCAGGATTTTCTCTACCGGTGAAATCGTATACGGCGCGAGAAGCACCGGGTATTCCCCGGTCAACAGTCTTGAGGATGCACTGAATCACGCTCGCAGGCTAAAAGCGCAGGGGGCAGTCACCCTGAAAAATTACAACCAGCCACGCCGCGAGCAGCGCCAACAGGTGAACGAAGCCGCTTACCGGGAAGGCCTGATGACTGTGGCAGAGGGCGGCTCCCTCTATCATCTGGATATGAGCCTGCTGGCCGATGGTATTACGGGCATAGAGCACAACGTGCCGACCCTGAAGATGTATGCCGACGTAAGCCAGTATTGGGCGCAATCGGGTGCGGGGTATACGCCAACCCTGGTGGTTACGTTTGGAGGGCTTACCGCTGAGGACTACTACTATCAGCATACCGAGGTGTGGAAGCACCCCATTCTTTCGCGCTTTGTACCACCCGCACTGTTGCGGGAAAAGTCGGTGCGCAGAATCATGGCTCCGGCTGACGAATTCCGGGATAACGAAGCGGCAGCGGCGGCCAGGGAGCTTCTGGAGCTGGGCATTAACGTAAACATAGGCGCGCACGGACAGCGCGAAGGACTGGGATCACACTGGGAAATGTGGAGCTTCGCCCGCGGCGGATTCAGCCCAATGGAAGCGCTGTCCACGGCCACCATCAACCCCGCTCGCTACCTGCAGATGGATGCCGACATCGGCTCTCTGGAGGAACGCAAGCTCGCTGACTTGCTTGTTCTTGACGCCAACCCACTGGAGAATATTCGTAATACCGACAAAGTCAGCCATGTCATGGCCAACGGCCGTCTTTACGAGGCGAAGACATTGAAGGAAGTACATTCGGGGAACAAGGCGCTAGCACCATTCTTTTGGCAGGGCAAAGCCCAGAGCGAGATTTTCTAGGACAAAACCCTTGCGTGTGGATATTTTTACACCCCGGGCAAGCCCGACAGGCGCGTCAATCTACCCCGGTGAAACGCAGCCTGCCTAGCGCTCAACGAGCCGGATACCGGTACTTTCCAGGCTTATGCGCCGCTGTTTGTAAAGCGCACCAACGGCTTGCTTGAATACTTTCTTGCTGACCTGGAACGTGGCGTAGATCTCCCTGGGCGGACTTTTATCCGTTAGGGCAAGGAATCCGCCGCCGGCCTCCAGTGCCGCAAGAATGTCATTGCTGACACCACCGATCTTGTCTTTACTGAAGCCAGGCTGATTCAGGGTCAGGTCGACCTTGCCGTCTTCGCGAATGCGTGCGATGTAGCCGTCGATCTGCTCGCCCTTGCGAATACGCTTATACAGCTCATTACTGTACAGCAGCCCCCAGAACTCGTGATTGATGATCGCCTTGAAACCCAGCTCAGTTCTGTCGGCAATCATCAGACTGACCTTTTCGCCCTGCTTGAGCCCAACGGCTTCGTCCTTGATCCAATGGTCTATCCGGGTGGAGCCCGCCAGTCGCCCCTGATTGTCCCTATACACCTTTACCAGCGTATGGCGCCCGATACTCAGGGGGTGTTGCTGTTCAGCAAAGGGAATGAACAGGTCCTTGCTCACCCCCCAGTCCACAAAAGCCCCGATGTCGGTAACATTGACAACCTCCAGCCAGGCCACTTGCCCCAGTTCGGCGGCAGGGCGGCGCGTGGTCGGCACCGGGTCTCCCTCTGCATCGAGGAAGATAAACACATCCAGTTCATCACCCGGCGCCAGGCCCCTGGGACACTGCTGCAGTGAAAGTAGCAGGCGACCTGCATCACCCCCGTCAAGAATAGCGCCATGAGTACCTGTCTCCAGTACTGTGAGCGAGTTGAAGCGGCCGATGTCGAGCATGGGGACTGTACCTGAAAATTTGGGCAGGGTGCTATTGTAAGGCAATTCTCAGGCGGCGGCTGCGCCACTGCCACACGATTAGCGGAGCGCAATGGCACTGCTGAGCTATTTTTTCAGGGGCTTCCAGGGTGATTTGGCTTCAGGTCCGCCCGAAGCGCTACCACGCAACTCTACCTGCAAGCCCTTGAGAAAGTTACGCAGTACCTGGTCTTTGCACTCACGGTAGTTCCTGTGTCCGGGTCGCCGCAGAAAAGAGCTCAATTCGGATGCTGAAAGTGAGAAACCTGCCATCGCCATGGTTGCAATGATATCGTCCGACTGCATCTTCAATGCAATCTTCAGCTTCATCAATATGAGGTTATTGCTGAGGCGGTGCTCCGGTTCGGGCTGCGGGCCATCACGCTTACCGCGCTTTTCAACAATCAGTCCGTTGAGGAACGTGGCCAGCATTCGATCGTTACACGCTTCGAAAGCGGGATCGTCGTCCTTCATGGTCCAGGCGATAACATGTCCTCGCTTCACGGCCAGGTCCGCCAGCGCGAAAATCTCGATGATCTTCGCATCGTTGAAGTCGAAAATGTAGCGAAGGCGGCGTAACACATCATTGTTGGTCATCAAGGGAGCTTGCTTGCACTGCCGGCAAAGGTCAACACCAGGCCATGCATTGGCGGATCATCGCTAACCTGTAGTGCGGACATGCAATGACAGCAAAGCACATGTCATAATCAGCGGATAGCGTGATCAGGGCGCTGCTGACAACGCCAGAAGCGTTGGCCGCTAGTGGCGCCCTGCACTTGTGCTCCATAAAATTCGAAAAAGGAAACCCCATGCAGTCAGTAATGATCACCGGTGTCTCCACCGGCATCGGTTACGGCGCCACAGAGACGTTAATCGACAAGGGCTTTCATGTCTTCGGGTCGGTGAGGAAGCAGGCGGATGCACAGCGCCTGTCGGAGCAATTTGGTGAGCACTTCACCCCCCTGGTGTTCGACGTCACGGATTCAGCGGCAATAGCCAGGGCAGCGGCTCAAGTGCGCGAGGCGCTGGATGGCAAGCGCTTGTTCGGTCTGGTAAACAACGCCGGCATTGCCGCTACCGGCCCGCTGATTGAAATCGACCCTGCCGAGTTCCGTGAATGCCTGGAGGTCAACCTGATGGGGCCAGTGGTCGTCACCCAGGCCTTCGCACCGCTGCTGGGAGTTGATTCATCACTGCAAGGCAAGCCCGGACGCATCATCAACATCAGCTCGGCAGCCGGTGTACGTGCCCTTCCCCTCCTCGGCTCCTACGCGGCTTCCAAATTCGGTCTTGAAGGATACTCGGAGGCACTGCGACGCGAATTGATGATGTTTGATATAGACGTAATCGTTATCGGGCCCGGACCTGTACAAACGGCCATCTGGGATAAAGCCGAAGACATCGACATCAATCGCTATGCGGACTCGCCCTATCGCGCAATCATGGAGCGCTTCCAGAAGATGTTTATCGCCCAGGGCCGCAATGGCTATTCCCGTGAACGCCTTGGCCTGCTGGTGCACAAAGCACTGACCACAGCGAAACCCGCGGTGCGCTATGCCGCCGTCAGCAACTCGCTGCCCGAAAAGCTGCTCACCCGGTTTGCTCCCAAGCGGGTACTAGATCGAGTTATTGGCAAGAAACTTGGATTGCTGCCCTGATTGGCATTCAGGTGAGGAAGACAACGGCAGGCAACCGCAGCCTATGCAAACCGGCTGGCTCGCGCTTTGCAGCGCCCCTGGTGTATACACTGTTCGGAAAGCCGTCAGAACATGTATAAAACGCTGATGCTGTTGCACATCGCCACATTCAGCCCTGTGTAATCATTGGCACCGTACTGGTACTCACCAGGAAAGGCAGGAGTTTCCACAAACGAGCCGGACATATCTACGCGACCCAGACAACAGGTCTTATCCAGGCTGCGTCACAGCGAGTTCAATCGATAGCGACGGCAACACCGCCCCGCCGTACAACACAGACTTCTGGCGCATCACGCGGGGCTCAGCGGGGCGACCCCGCTGTGTCCGGGTGAATACCCTTACGCCGCTTGTTAAGCCAGTACACAGCCGCCAGTGACAGCAGACCGAATCCCGCCAGAACAGGTGAGAATGTCAAGCGATCTGCCAACCAGCCCATTAACACTGCGCCCAACGCTGGCGCACCCATGGCAAGCATGGTCCAAAGGCTGAGCACCCTGCCCCGGTAAGCATCGTCGACCAACAGTTGGGCCAGCGCCTGGCCAGACGTTCCAGCAATGGTGGTGATCAGACTGATAAGGGCAATCAGCACCCCCACAGTCGGCAGGTTGCCCGCGAAACCAAGTATCGCCACCAGCAACGCTCCCGCTGCCAGTACACCACTCATGATCGCAAAGAGCCGCACCTCACTGCTGCCCTGGCGACTGACAACCAGGCCGCCAACGATTGATCCGGCTCCTGCACTGGCCGTGAGCGTTGCCAGTGTGGCAGAGTCCCCTGCCAGCAATTGCCCCGAGAGAGCAGGCAACAGCTCTATAACCGTGCGCCCCAGCATGGCGTTCACCAGGGTGAAGCCAAGGGTCAGGCGTATGCTGAAGTGATGGCGGGTGTAGTGCCACCCATCCGCCAACTGCTGGAAGAATCGCGCTTCGGGCTTGTCTACCCGCTGCATGGAAATACCCTGAATGTAAAACAGGAACGGCAGCGCACCCAGCATGAGGAATGCGGCGGCCAGAAACGCCACCATCGGCGATGCCACCAGCAGTAGCCAGGCACCCAGTGCAGGACCCAGTATGCGCGAGGTATTGAAAGTGACGGCTGAGTAGCCGATAGCGCTGGGCAGGGCCTCCCGCGGCACCAGCACGGGGACAAGAGCCAGGCGTATAGGCGTTTGCGCCGAGGTCGCGACACCTAGCGCAACAGAAAACAACAACAGGACGGGTAAAGTAAAGATCTCAAGCCAGAGGGCGACGCTGGCCGCAACGGCAAGTACACCCTGGGCCGCTACCGTTAGCAGTAATCCATTGCGCGGATTGATCCGGTCGGCGACGATCCCGAACATTGGAGAAAGTACCAGTGCAGGCGCCAGCATCAGGCCTGCGACCACGCCGACCCAGGTCGCAGATTGCGTCAATTCCCAGGCGCTCCATCCCAACAGGAACCGCACCGTCCACCCACCCAGGGTCGAACAAATCGCCGCTGGAAAGTATCTGCGGTAGCGCTCACTGTTGAAAGCTGATTGATGTGGCATAAGGTAGTGGCAAGATAGCGCGTTGCGGGGTAGCAGAGTAACGCAGTTACAAAAGACGGTGGAAACCGGCGTGTTTCGCTTACCACAAACCAACTGCAATGCCGGCAACTTGCTTAAAGTTTATTTTCTCATGCATGTAACCTTTTTACGACTCACTGCGAATTGGGTATCAAACCCACAACAGCAGGAAGCAAACCATGCTCAAAACACGTTTGTTCGCTATTGCACTCACCCTCTTCGCTACACAAGCGATATCCCAGGAAAATGTGCAGTACGAAGTATCAATAACCAACATAACCCTCGCACAGTCTTTCACACCTCAACTGGTGGTCACACACCCCGGCAACGTGCGCTTGTTCAGGCTTGGCAACAAAGCGCGTGAGACCCTGGAGATTCTCGCAGAAGGAGGGGACACAGGGCCGTTAACCGAGAGATTAGCGCCCGCCGTCGATGAAGTAAAAACCATTGATGGTTTACTGGCGCCGGGGCAGACCACGACCACTACAGTGAGCGCCGAATCAGGGCGTCGTTTCCTGTCTGTCGCGGCCATGATGATCCCGACCAACGATACGTTCATGGCGCTCAATCGAGCAAGACTTCCGTCGGCGGGAACGCTGGAGTTCATGGTCCCGGCCTATGATTCAGGCACCGAGGCAAACGATCAGAATTGTGCAAACATCCCAGGCCCGACCTGCGGCGGCGTTGGCTATGTTGGCGCACCGGGCGAAGGCGATGAGGGCTTTGTTCATATAAGCAATGGCTTCCATGAGCTGGGCGGCGACACGCTTTCGCCCGCTCAATACGATTGGCGGAACCCGGTGGCACGTATCACTGTCAGACGTATGAACTAAGTCTGGAAGCGAAACATCCCCTCGGGTGGCCGCCTGCCTGGAACGTATGCCTGAAATCCAAGAGCGCGATTATTCCGCTGACGAGACGCGCTGGTCACTGCTGATGATCAGCGCGCAATCGGGGAATGAAACGGATTACCGGCAACTGTTGTCTGAACTCTCCGACATGGTGAATAACTACCTGGTGTCACGCCTGGGCGGTTATGACTTTATTGACGATTGTGCCCAGGAAGTGCTGATCGCTGTGCATGAAGCGAGACACACCTATGACCCCCGCCGGAAATTCAGGCCCTGGTTGTTCGCGATCATTCGTCACAAGTCTATTGACGCCATCCGTCGCCAGGCAGTGCGCACTGAGCTACATGCCGGTCATTGCACGGTTGAAGATCACATCGCAGGAGATACGCCGCTGGAATCCGGTATGACCGCGGGCAGACTGATTAGCGCCCTGTCGCCAAGACACCGGGAGGCGATTAAACTGACCAAGATTCTGGGCTTTACCACTGCGGAGGCGGCCTCCCGACTTGCAATTTCCGAAAGTGCCATGAAGGTTCGTGTGCACCGGGCCGTATCAAGTTTGCGCAAACTAATGGAGGCAGAGGCGCTGTGAAAGAAGGAAGCAGCCTTATTGACAAGCTGACAGACGACCTTCAACCGGTCAGGCCTGTGGGGCGCGGACTGGGACTGGGTATTCTGCTCTGGTTTTGCCTGAGCACAGCCTACGTCGTTACCACGTCTTCCCTACTCGGCCCTATACGCCCCGGTGTATTGGATCAGTTACTGGCACATCCGCGATTTCTGCTGGAGACGCTACTCGGTGTGGCGGCAATTGCCATTCTTGCACAGGCCGGACTTCGTTCAGCCGTGCCAGCAGCGTTACCTCGCCACTGGCTGTTGTTCACTTTAGGAGTCACCCTGCTCTGGTTACTGAACTATCCTCTGGGGTTTTTCAGCCCCTCATTGGAGCCAAGCATGCTGGGCAAGCGCCCGCATTGCTACCTTGAGACACTTATCCTGGCCTTACCTCCCGCACTGGCGGCTATATACTGGCAGAATCGCCTGTTTCCGCTCAAGCCTCTGCAAAGTGCTGCCATAGCAGGATTGGCTGCGGGAATGATTCCTGCGCTCTACATGCAAATTGCCTGCATGTATGCCCCGGGACATATCCTGATGTGGCACATACTGCCGGGAGCGCTGATGGCCCTGCTGGCAGTACCCATTTCCCTCTGTATTAAAGCGCTATAGCTTTCAAGATACAGCGGAGTCTGGTTGGCCGCTCACCGGCTGCATACCTGAAGCCTGGACGCCCTCGCCACCAGGCCTGCAGAAATACGTCTTTCCGAATTGGACTACGCTGGTAACATATGGGTCCGCGACGCTTGACCCTATATGGAGGCCCAGTGAGCGCTACTTTATTCTGGCAGGGTTTCTGGCGCCTGGCCGACCCCAAGATATCACTGGCATCTTTCGCTGGCCTCTGGCTAGGAGCCTGTTCTGCAGCAGCGTACAGCAACTTGCACTGGGGATGGCTGGCACTGACCATACTTGGCGTTTTCTGTGTTGAAGTTGCCAAAAACGCTTCGGGGGAAATTGTCGACTATGACAGTGGGACAGACCTGGCCATCAATGAGACTGAAAGAACGCCATTTTCGGGAGGGAAACGGGTACTGGTCGATGGTCTGCTGACCCGAGAGCAGACCGCGGGTATATCCAGGCTTTTCTTCCTCGCCGCCGTATCAATCGGCCTGGTATTGGTTTTCTTAATCGACTACCGGATATTGTTTTTCGGCCTGGCCGGTATGGCGCTCGCATGGTTCTACCACGCCGCCCCCGTTCGCCTGGCCTACCGCGGCCTGGGCGAAGCGGCAGTGGCGCTGGCCTATGGGCCATTAGTCGTTTGCGGTACTTATTTTGTGCAAACCAGCACCCTGTCTGCGCCACTAGTCCACGTTTCATGTGCGCTGGGATTACATGTCGCAGGTTTCCTGTGGATCAATGAGTTCCCTGACTCCCGCGCCGACAAGGCTGCGGGGAAGCGTCATCTGGTGGTCAGGCTGGGAACAGATCGTGCCGCCAACGCTTACGTCGTCCTGCTAGCCTCCGCCTACTGTTGGCTGGCATTTGCCAGCCTCGCGTTTCCCGGTGCGACAGGCTACCTCTGGGGCCTTGTCGGGCTGCCACTAGCAAGCTTTTCCGCCTGGCGATTGTTGCAGCGAACGAATGACATTCCGGCTCTGGTACCAGCTCAGGCCGCGTCGCTGGGCGGCTTCGTCATGATGGCTCTCGGGGCCGGAACAGGCTACCTGTTGTCTACGCCCGGTACCTAGGCAGTGGAGCGCGCGGGTCGGTATTACGTCACTGAACAGGGGCGCCGGACTGCAGAATGCACTATGATCCACCTCCTATCGGCATGTCAGCAAGGCGAGGGCAAGATGAACAGACTAGAGAAATTGAGAGGCGACGTTTACAGTTTTGAAGAACTGGTCACGCTCGAAAAGAATGCGACCAAATTGAGAGACCTTGAGACGCTTGAACTCATTGCGATAAGCCGCGCATCTAAACTCGCCAAGGGAGAGCGGCCAAAAAGCACGGTAGACGCGGATGGCGTAGCACTGACCAAACGCGGCCGTAGAGATCAGAAAAAAGCCAGCCAGTAAGCCGTCCTTGAGCAACGAGGGGGGCGCCATAGTTGATCTTGAACGACACAGGGCAACCATAACCCTCCCTGCCCAGCGCGAACCCCATTCCCCCTGGAGAAATAGATGAGCAGCGACAAAGAAACCGACCAGGATCCCGGATGGCAGCGTATGTCCTACCGCGACGTCGCCATGCACAAAGTCATGCTGCAGGATGTCGTGCGGACTGAAGCGTATGAACAGGCAGTTGCCGAGTTGGTGCTGCCCGAACATGCGGTATTGGATTTTGGTTGCGGTACGGGCATTTTGTCGATGTTTGCCGCTCGCTCGGGTGCCGGGAAGGTGGTCGCTGTGGACCGTTCACCCTTTATAAAAACGGCCAGGGAGATAGCGCAAGCCAATGGCCTGGACAATATCGACTTCTACCATGATGACGAGCAGTCATTGCAACTCGATGAAAAAGTAGATGTGATTGTCTCGGAGTGGATGGGCCACTGTCTGTTCTATGAGGCCATGTTGGAACCCCTGCTGACAGTTCGGGATCGTTACCTGGCCAAGGACGGGATTATGATTCCCGCTGAGGTGACACTCCATGCCGGCCTGGTTTGCGACGAAGAAGTGCTGGAGGACCTGGCCTTCTTACGGGAGAAACCCTACGGCTTCAACTTCTCACCCATTGCCCAGGTGCCTTTCGAGCAATCCGACCTGGTAACCCTGGACCCTGAAAGCCTGCTGGAGGCCACGGCCGACCTAGGCACTCTGAACATGCATACCGTAGCTAAAACAAACACACCACGAGTGTTTACGGGCACTCTACGGCCCGATAAAAAGGGACTGGTGTATGCCCTTTGCGGATGGTTCAGCACCAAACTCAGCCCCGGAGTCGCTTTTGGCACCGGCCCTGACGATCTGCCCACCCACTGGGATCAAATCCTGTTTCCTCTCCCACAGCCTTTCCAGGTTGACCCGGCGCGCGAGCTGACGTTGAGCATTTCACCGCTCACTGAGCAAACGGGCAAACAGCAGCTCTGGGCATGGTCGATCACTGACGGTGAAACCACCCAGAGTGTGAATGAGCGACACCAGGCGATGCAAGGGCAGGAAGACTTGCCCAGGGGAAAACTGTAGGCAACGAGGACGCGTGAAGTCTTCGTCTCGTAGATCGAGCACTTGCTATATGATGAATTCTGTTAGGCTGTCAATGTACGGAAAGTAAGTCTCGCGATAGTCGCCTGCCTGACATCATTAGCGGTAGGGTCGCGAGTTGAATACTATATCGATAATAATTTTTCCTGGTTGTCTGTACGCAAGCTACTGAATCAACCTGGCAGGGGTAGAAAAATGGGCAGTGTAGGAGTCGAAGGTATTCTTGAATCGTTCACCGGGCTGGTGGAATGGTCTTCCGGAGACAAACTCGCCGTTGCCATCGGGCCGTGCTCAAGCGCTGCCCCCCTGCACGGCGGTCTGTGCTTCTGCCCGGAACAACAGTATCTCGAAGCCTGCCTGAGCGCCGAAGTTGCAATACTTGTCATACCTCCGGAATTGAGCAGCGAGGCAAAGAGACTTAACCCGGGTCGCAGCGCTGTTCTTACCAGCGATGACCTGCAGGCAGCGATGGCAATATTGAACACAGAGTATTTTCTTCCGAGTTGGGGCCGGGAGCCATTTGCACAGCATCGCGTTCATCCCTCGGCCCAGATTCACCCCAGTGCCAGGCTGCATGAGAGCGTAATCGTCCAGCCCAACGCCGTAATCGGTCCGGACGTCGCTATTGACGAAGGCAGCATTATTGGCGCCAACTCCACTCTGGAAGGCAACATAACGATTGGCAAGCGTTGCGTTATTAAAGCAAACGTTTTTGTCGGTCACTCCGTACACATCGGAGACGATTGCCGCATTGAACCGCAAAGCTCGGTTGGCACGGATGGGTATGGATATGGCACAGACAGGAATGGCGAACACCATGCCAAGCCCCATTTTGGACGAGTTATTCTCGGAAACCGGGTGGAAGTAGGCTGCGGGGTCAGCATAGACCGCGGGACCTTCGACGACACACTGATAGGCGATGGCACAAAGATCGACAACCAGTGCCATTTCGCCCACAACACGATTGTTGGTAAAAATTGTTTAATCACCGCCGGGTTTATGGTCGCCGGCAGCTCTACATTCGGCGACAATTGTAAATTCGCGGGGCGTGTCAGCGCCAATGGGCATATCAGTGTATGTGACAATGTCACCATGGGCCCGGTTTCGGTTATCAGCAAGAACATAACCAAGCCTGGTTTTTACGGCGGTTTCCCGCCCGTTCCCTACAAGGATTTTGTGAAGAACCAGGCTTCTACGGCGTCATTGTTTGATACGCGTAAACGGGTCAATGAGCTGTTACGCAAAATCGACCCCAAGCCATAGGAAAGTAAAAATAACCTGCCGGTGAAGCGGGCCTGCAGTCTTAAGGGCCTGGCGCTCGCGCCGCATCGCTTGCTGCACGCACAGCATGGAACTCTGAAGTCGTTTTCCATTGCGGCCATCGACGTGAGCTGCCGAGATCGCGGACGATGCTGTGGAAAAGCTCTATGTCCTGCACCGCGCCACGCAGGTCCCAATCGGGATCCCAGGCATCACAGGTCTGGTGGTAACAGTTGCCAATATAGTCAGCGATCCAGGCATCCCCCGCGGCGCGGCCACCCTCAACAAGGTCTGCGCCACCTGCAATACCCATGATCAACAGAACGGGTACGCCTTCCCGCGCCATAGAAAAGTGATCGGCGCGAAAAAACAAACCGTTCTCCGGCAGGTTCTCAGGTGTGACCACCCGATTCTGCGCGGCGGCGGCACGCTCCAGATCCCCTTCAAGATCGCTCTGGCCTTCGCCCACAAGTATCACATCCCTGGCGGGGCCGGCGGTCTGCAGTATATCCAGGGTGAAATTGGCAACGGTTTTCTCCAACGGATAAACCGGGTTGGCGGCATAGGCTGCAGAACCCAGCAGGCCGCTCTCCTCAGCCGTCCAGACGGCGAACACCACGCTGCGCTCCAGCGGCGCTTCCGCCTTCAATACCCTCGCCAACTCCAACACGCCCGCCGTACCCAACGCATCATCGTTGGCGCCGGGGCGAATCGTGCGATTCTGTGCGTCTGGCTCGCCATGACCATAGGCATCCCAGTGGGAAGCAACCATCAGTGTTTCGTCTTTATGCTTTGTGCCTGGCAGCAGTGCCAGCACATTGTTACTTTCGATATAGTTTGTATCGACCAGCAATTGGGCACTGAAGGTCACGCCCTTGAGTTCAAATGCCTGGAAATCCGGCCTGCGAGCGAGCACCCGGTGCTCATCCAGATTGAGCCCGGCACCGGCAAATAGACGTTCCGCCGCATCGTTGTGCAGCCAGCCCTTGAGACTGAGCGGCTGCGCAGAGTCCGGACTGCGTACGATGGAAAAATTTTCACCGGGTGCCGATGCCGCTACAGTCCACCCGTAGCCGGCAGCTTCATCCTCATGGATGACTAGCGCGCCAAGGGCTCCGCGCCGCTTTGCCTCTTCAAACTTGTAGGCCCAGCGCCCGTAGTAGGTCATACGCCTGTTACCAAAGACCCCCGCGACGGCTTCGCCCTCTACGGCAGCAAAATCCGGATCATTGACCAGAAAGACCGCAACCTTACCCTGCAGATCGATATCGCCGTAATCGTCCCACCCACGCTCGGGAGCAGTGGCGCCAAACCCCACGAATACCAGAGGCGCAGAGTTTATCGAAATAGTGTCCACCGGACGGCTGGTTTCAATGGCTATATCAACAGCCTGCCGCAGCAGGTGATCCTGCTTACCCACGGTAAAACGAATATCGGGGTCGTTTGCGATTCGGGTGTGTACCAGCGGTACGGCCTGAGTCCAGCCACCCCGCTCCCCGCCGGGCTCAAGCCCCAGCGCTGCAAATTGCTTCACCAGATAGGCAATGGTCTTCTCCTCGCCAGGCCCCCCGGGTGCGCGACCTTCAAACTCATCGGAAGCCAGCACCCTGACCATCTCGGATAGTTTTCCGGCGTCCACCTGTTCGGCGTGGGCATTGGGTGCGAGGCTAATCGCCAGGGCGATTACCGCGGGGACAATAAATGAAAAACAATGAGGCATGGCGGGTATTCCTTGGCTATTTATCCTTGAACGATGAGGCGAATTTCAAGAGGGAATCGGCGGGACCTCAAGAGATCGATCCAGCGCACCAACGTCGAGCACCGGGGATGCATCAATATCTTCGGCATCCATCATGCAGGCCACTCGCTGCAGCGAAGCGATGATCATGCTCTGCTCCCACTCCTGCAGGTCATTGAACTGACTGGAGAAGTGCTCTTGCAGAGGTAGCGGTGCATCCCTGAGAATCTCGATGCCGCTATCAGTGAGTTGCACGTGCACTTTACGTTTGTCCACCTTGGAGCGCTCGCGTTCCAGGTATCCCTTCCTCTCCAGCCGGTCCAGAATAGAGCACACCGTCGCCTGGCTCAGGCTGACTTCCCTGGCTAACTGCCCGACGGTGGCGCCTTCCAATTTACGGATAGCCTGCAGTAATAGTATCTGCGGCGCGGTGAGCCCGGAAATCTTGGCGAGGTGTTTGGAGTGCATGTCCGTGGCCCGAATAACCCTGCGCAGCGACATCAATACTTGCTCTAGACGATCCACGATAATCTCCGGTCCTGAGAGTCCAGTCAGGCAGACATTTTAGCGATTTTGGTCGCAGGGTAAATCATGACACTCTTAATTCGTGCAAGTTGGCACTGAGCCCCTTGTACAGACTGACACACACAAGTAGCAGAATCAGAGTGAAGGGTATACCGGCGATTACCGTCCCGGCCTGCAGAGCCGACAGCGCCTGCTTCCCACCACCGTATAGCAGCGCAGCCGCCAGCAGGCCTTCCATTGTCGCCCAGAAAATGCGCTGGGAAACGGGCGCGTCATGCTTGCCGCCTGCAGTGATACCGTCGATAACCAGAGAACCGGAGTCAGAAGAAGTAATAAAAAACACCAACACCAACACTACTCCCACCAGCGTTGTCAGGCCACTGTAAGGCAACGCTTCAAGCATCTGGAAGGTTGCCAGGCTCATTGAGATCATGCCATCGGCCAGGCTGCCAATTTCATTCTGCGCCTGATGCAGGCCATTCATGCCAAATACACTCATCCATACCAGCGTCACCAGGGTAGGGACCAGCAGCACGGCAATGATGAATTCGCGGACGGTTCTCCCCTTGGAGACGCGAGCGATGAAAAGCCCCACGAACGGCGACCAACTCACCCACCATGCCCAGTAAAATACCGTCCAATCCTGCATCCACTGCTCATCTTCACGGCCTGCCCAATTGCTCAGGGGAACAATATTGCCAAGATAATTCCCTGCTGTACTTGCTACCGCGTCGACAACGCTGACACTACTGCCAACAAGGATGATGAAAACCAGCAGGGCCAGCGCCAGCAGCATATTGAAATTACTCAGGATTTTGACGCCGCCATCGAGCCCGCGAACCACTGAAAGCGTGGCAATAAAAGTGACGAAGATAATAATAGCCACCTTGGTGTTCAGGCCCTCCTCTACGCCGAACAGCATGGTCAAGCCGGCATTGACCTGCGACGCCCCCAGGCCAAGGGACGTTGCCAGACCAAATATTGTCGCCAGCACGGCGAAGGTGTCGATAGCATGCCCCTGCCACCCCCAGCAGCGCTCGCCTAGCAGGGGGTAGAAGGCGGAGCGCAAAGTGAGCGGGAGTTTGCAGTTGTAGCTGAAAAAGGCCAGCGCCAGCGCGATAACGGCGTAGATGGCCCAGGCGTGAAGCCCCCAATGGTAGAGGGTTGCAGCCATCGCCATTTCGGCCGCCTCCGGTGTCCCCGGCTGAACCCCAAGAGGTGTCCCGGAAATCCCGGTGAAATAGGTCATCGGCTCAGCCACCCCCCAGAACATCAGGCCAATTCCCATACCTGCGGCAAACAGCATCGAAAACCAGCTGAGGCGGCTGAACTCAGGCCTCGCATCCACCCCGCCCAACCTGACCCTGGAGACGGGCAGCACCGTAAGCGCGAGGCAGAACAGCAATATGGCGCTGACCGACATCATCATAAAACTGTCAAAAGTTGCCAAACACCAACTTCGGCCAGCCGCAAGTGCCTGGTTAGTCTCCACAGGAAACTGGATGGTAAAGAGGACAAAGGCAACAATGAAACTGGCGCTGACGAAGAACACCGGGTTATGGATATCCATGCCCATAACCTGGATATTGTCTTCCCCTATGGTGTAGTCCGAACGGTATTTAGTCGCCATCTGCCCCACGACGCGCGAAGCGTCACTTAATTAGAATGCCAAGCATTATACGCAGATTGAGATTGCTGGCGCGCCAAATACATAGCCTACAAATTAATACACACTCTATTTCTGGGGCCTAACGAGTCTAAAATACCCCAAAATGACGCGATATTCAGATAAATACGGCCTTATTACCATCCAACTTGAGATTGAACGTACAGAAGCGTTACCCTATTTATTTGTACCGTAATAATTTCTGCTCAAATAATAAAAGCCTGAAAAGAGCGCCCACTTCAAATTCGGAAACTCCATGTTTAAAAAGAATGCTATGTGCGGGGCCATCCTCGCTGCTTCATCTGTAACGAACATCGCTCACGCTCAACTGGAAGAAGTAATCGTTACCGCCACGAAAAAGTCCGCCAGCACTCAGGATATCCCTATCGCGATCACTGCACTCGGGCAAGACTCCCTTGAGCAACTGGGCATCAAGGACTTCTCTGATTATCTTATCCACTTACCGGGCGTCACGGCCGGTGGTGGCGGCCCTGGCGTCAACACTATTTACATCCGGGGTGTCGCCTCCACCACACCGAACACGACCACTTCCGGCGTCGCCGGACTTGCACCCAACGTTGCCTTCTACCTGGACGAGCAGCCCCTCACGCAACCCGGACGAAACCTGGACGTATATGCCGCCGACCTCAACCGTGTTGAAGTTCTCAAAGGCCCGCAGGGCACTCTGTTCGGCGCCAGTTCACAGGCCGGTACGGTACGCCTTATTACCAACAAGCCGGACCCCAGCGGCTTCGCTGGAAACGTCAAAGTAGGCGCGGCATATACAAAGGAAGGTGACCCCAGCTACAACCTGGAAGGCATGGTCAACGTCCCCATTTCAGACAACTTCACCCTGCGCGCTGTTGGCTACACCGATAAGCAGGGAGGCTATATCGACAACGTGGCTGGCACCCTGACCACGCGGGAGAGCGCCCGCTTCCAGCCCGGTGGATTTCAGGGTAGCGAGGACTTCTCCAATGTTAGTTTCCTGAGCGCTGAGAACGGCCGGGAAACCAAGGAAAACTTCAACGAGGCAAGCTACACCGGCGCGCGCCTGAGCGGGCTCTGGGACATCAACGATGATTGGAGCCTGTTGGTCGGCGCCGCAAAGCAGAACATCGATACTGATGGCGTCTTCTTCCAGGACCCGGAACTCGACGACCTGGAAATCGCCCGCTACGAGCGAGATGAGCTCGACGACGATTTCGAAAACTACAACTGGACCGTGAACGGGCGCCTGGGGACACTGGACGTGATCTACACAGGTGCGTACACGGAGCGTGAAGCCCAGTCCAATATCGACTACACCGATTACCTCTTCGTCGGCCAGTACATTCCCTACTATATCTGCGACGCCTCGGTTTCATATCCCGGTGACGCAGGACCCGGTGGCACCTGCCAGGCACCCAACCTGTTTGTAAAGAGTGCTGTGGATACGGAAGTGCAAACCCACGAATTCCGGATTTCTACCGACCAGAGCGGTCGCGTTCGCGCCATCGTTGGCGCCTTCTACAGCGATATGGAAATACTTGAGGACAACCAGTTCACCTATCCTGGGTCGACCCAGGTGGTCGCCTTTGATGGTGAAAGCATTGGCTTCGGCCCCAACTTCTCCGCCGAAGGCGCGACGGTCCAGGATAGAGGCCAGTGGGATCCGGGTGTTATCTTCCGTAACGATGTGAAGCGCACTGATGAACAAAAGGGTGTTTTTGGTGAGCTTAATTTCGATCTGACCGATCAATTCACCGCCACCCTGGGCGCGCGCTGGTACGACATCGAAGTTGACCTGCTGGGCAGCGCGTCGGGCTCCTTTGGCAACCTGGGCGCAGACGAAGACAACAACGCAGGCAACAACCTCGACGAAATTTTCAGTGGCGAGAATGACAAAGCCGAAACTGATGGCGTGATTGGTAAAGTCAGTCTCACCTGGACACCTACTGCGGACAGCCTCTACTACGTTACCTGGTCGGAAGGCTATCGCCCCGGCTTCCTCAACCGTCCAGGCGGTTCGGTATCGCAAGATGGCAGTTACACCGTGCCCTTTGCAATGGATACCGACAATGTTACCAACTACGAGCTGGGTTGGAAGCTTGATCTTCTCGACGCCTCGCTGCGCTTCAACGGGGACATCTTCTTCGTGGAGATCGAGGACATGCAGATTGGTATCTTCGACCCCAGCATTACCAACCTGTTTTTCTCCGACAACGCTGCGGATGCAGAGGTTACCGGGATAGAGGGTGACATCACCTGGGCACCGCGTTCTGTGCCCGGCCTAATTCTGTCCGGCGGATTCTCCATCCTCGACACAGAAATCACCGAAAGCTTCGTCTCCAGCTTCGTTAAGGAGGGCGACGAACTGGCGTTTGCGCCAGAGCTGCAGGCCACGCTCAATGCCAGGTATGAATGGGACCTCTCCGGCGGCAACCTGGGTCACGTGATGTCTTATGTCAGCTACTCGGATGAGGTCAACACCGATATCGTGGCGGACAATAGCATCACGCTGGACAGTTGGTACCTGTGGGGCGCCAGCGCCGGTGTTAGCGCGGCTGACTGGACCGCCGAGCTGTACGCGGAGAACCTGACCGATGAAAGAGCGGAGATCTCGGGCAACGCCATATTCAACAGAGCCAGAGTGACCGTGACCAGACCCCGTACGCTGGGGCTGCGCTTCACTTACGACTTCTGATGGGCTACTCGCCACACCCGTGTCCCGGCGTTAAACTGCCGGGACATTCTTTATTCTGCCCCAGGGTTTCCCATGACGGCCACCTCGGCTGATCCCCAGCCTGCCGATATCCAGAAGAAAATTGCGTCCGGCGACTTTACCGCCGCCCTGCAGGATATCAACGCACTACTCGCAACTAACCCGGACGACGCCGAAGCGCTCTATATGGCGGCAGTATGCTACCGCTACACAGCGCAATACGATCAGGCACAGGCATGCCTGAGCAGGCTCATGCCTCTGCCGCATGACAGGGGACGGGGGTATCAGGAGCAGGGTCACCTGCATATGGCTCAAAAACGCCCGGAGCAGGCGCTGGCGGCGTTCGCCAACGCCACCCAGTTGAACCCGGTTTTGCTGGCGAGCTGGCGCAATCAGCAGCAGATACTAATGGCGATGAACCGGCCGGCTGCTGCGCAGCAAGCGCTCGCCCAGGTGCAACGCCTGCAGGCTTTACCCAAAGCGCTGGTCGCGGTGACGGACCTGATGTCTCAAGGCAAGCTGTTAAAGGCTGACACGCTATGCCGCAGGTTCCTGCAGGCCAACCCGACTCACGTGGAGGGAATGCGGCTGCTGGCTGAGTTGGCTGTACAGTTCGGCGCCCTGGAAGACGCTGAGTACCTGCTGGAGAGCGCGGCGGACTTCGCCCCTGACAACACTCAGGTAAAGGTGGATCTGGTCGGTGTGCTGCGCAAGCGGCATAAGTTCACGCAGGCCCTGGAGGCGGCGGCAACGCTCTACCGGAGACAGCCAGAAAACCCCCAGCTGATGTCCTTGTACGCTATCGAAAAAATGCAAATGGGAGACTATGAGGGCGCGCTGGATTTGTTCGACCTGGTACTGGAACGGCTGCCGGGCGATGCAATCACCCTGACATCGCGCGGCCACGCCATGAAAACCTGCGGCCAGCAACGCGAGGCCATTGCAAGCTATCGGGCAGCGATTGCCAGCAACCACTGGTACGGCGAGGCCTACTACGCGCTTTCCAACCTGAAAACCTACCGCTTCACCGAAGATGAAGTCGCGGCGATGCTGGCCCTGGAACAACGCGAGGAACTGGCCCCGGCAAGCCAGGTACACCTGGCATTCGCACTCGGCAAGGCGCTCGAGGATCAGCACGATTACGCCCGTTCATTTGCCTTCTATGCACGGGGAAACCGCCTGCAGCGTCAGCAGAGTAACTATGATCCCGACAAGATGTCGGAAGAGCTCAAGGCACAGCGCTCGTATTTCACTCGTGCGCTTCTCGACAGCCGGGCGCACGCTGGCTGTTTGGCGCCGGACCCAATCTTCATCGTCGGCTTACCCAGAGCCGGATCAACTTTACTGGAGCAAATACTGTCTTCGCATAGCAAGGTCGAGGGCACGATGGAACTCCCCAACATCCTTTCAACGGCGCAGAAACTTCGGCGTCAGGGCATGAACAATAGCGGCAGGCCCTACCCGGAACTACTGCAGGACCTCAACGACGAGGAACTCCTCTCACTGGGCCAGCAGTATATTGATGAAACGAGCATCCACCGGCAAGTAGCACCGTTCTTCATCGATAAAATGCCTAACAACTTCCGTCATATCGGACTTATCAAACTCATATTGCCCAACGCAAGGATCATTGATGCGCGCAGGCACCCCATGGCCTGCTGTTTTAGTGGGTTCAAGCAACTGTTCGCAGAAGGGCAGGAGTTCAGCTATGACCTTGTCGATTTTGGCCGGTACTACAACGACTATGTTGAACTTATGAGCCATTGGGATGAGGTTGCACCTGATGCCGTGCTGCGCGTGCACTACGAAAACGTGGTGACAGACCTGGAAGGGCAGGTGAGACGAATTCTCGAGTATTGCGGACTACCGTTTGAGCAGGCCTGTCTCGACTTCCACAACACAGAGCGTGCTGTACGCACAGCGAGCTCGGAACAGGTTCGGCAGCCCATATACCAAAGCGGTATCGAGCAATGGATGAACTTCAGACCGTTCCTGGGCAAACTCGAAGAGACACTCAAGCCCTCCCTCGACCAGTATCCTGCCGGCTGACCTGACAAACCCCCGCCTGCGTTTTCAGGTCTTGTCACCCAACAGGTCGTGGGAGAGAGAACGACCACGGCTCCGGAGTTCGAGCCCTTCCTCTGCGAATACAGATCACTACGAGACAGCGCGCCATCCTGGCCCGTTGGCGCTACCCTCGCCGGTTCTGCTGCTCAGCCAGTAAAGAGACCATGGAAGCGACGGCCTGTAAGTCAGTCTTCCCGACGGCCAGGCGGGGGCCAAGCTGTTCATGCAGCCATTCAATGGAACGCTGTGGAATCGCCAACAGATCCTCTTCATCACGGATGCCAATGTCATCATCTGCATCAGTTTCCTCAGCGAGAGAGAATCCCGCTCGTTCTTTAAAGCGCTCAATTTCCTCCTGCGTTAATACCACCAGCTTCTGATACAACGCACTGTTAAACCGCAAAGGTTCACCGCGCAGTTCCGTCAGCTTTCTCACCAGGGCGCGATCTCCCCTGGCCAGGACAGGATTAAACTTGCGGTAGGCATATAGCAACTGAATGGCCGGCAGCGAGAGCCCGGCATTGACCGGAGTCGAAACACTGCCCTGTGCGGCCTTTAGTCCCAGCTTATCCAGAAAGTGCGCGACCACGTCCCTTTGTGGGAAGCACGCGCTGTCATACTTGTAGGCATGAACATTTTCCTTGCCAAAGACGCTGTCCTGCAAATCTAGTGTATGGCAGTAGGCGAGCGGGAACTTATCCTCCAGCGTCGTGGCACCGTGCTTCAGTTTCTCCTGGAATGCACTTTCCATGCGCGCCTTGATTGGTCGGAAATATTGATGGAGCGTGATCTGGCTGAAAAAGGGCGATACGAAATCCCGCAGCGCCTGCAGCTCTGGCAGATTGAACGCACCGATCGCTTCGGCAGAAAGAATAGACAGCGGTGCGCTGCTCTGGCCCGCCTGCTCAGCCAGAACCGACCTGGCGCGCTTGCGCATATCGGCACTATCCGCGGCATCCAGCTGCCGGCTGCGAAAGGCAGGGAGCTCCGCAATATCGTGCTTGAAAGCCTGCAGCATCCACGGGGAGGCGTTTGGTTTACCCCTGTTCAGGTAAGCGACACCATCCATACGCTGCCAGTTATCGAACAGGTAGCGCTGGATCGCGGAAGAGCCGGTCTTATGGCTTCCCGCATGAACGATGAGTTGCTGCTTTTCCACTAACGACTATCCATGGCAAACGGCACGCGAATTCAGGGTTCCAGGTTCACATAATTTTCCTGCCTGAACCGCGGGGTACAGACACAAAGAAACACCAGGTCCTGTTCACCGATATTGGTGATGCACTGACTTTCGCCTGCAGCAATGGTCACAACATCCAGTTCACCCACCGTGAGCGTTTCACGCCCGCCAAGTGATACCTGCCCTTCACCGGTGAGAATCACGTAGCGCTCTGCGGTGCCATGCAGCGCGTGTAACTGTGTGGTTACGCCAGGCTCCACCCTGGCGCGGGCGATGGAACAACCCTCGTCCAGAGGCGAGTTGTGCAACTCCAGAATGTGACACTGTTCCGAGGTATGGAACTCCGCCTCCGGGCTATAACGGGAAATCATCGTTGTCTTCTCCTTGAGACTACGGCGTCTTAGTGCGCAGCAAATAATCAGCTACACACTACGAAGGGTTGGAACGGGCCACCACGGCATGATCGTAAGTGGTTATCTCGTGGCAGTTTCCGTCAGGGTCCACAAAGTACATTGACCACGCCAGGCTGTGGTCCGCCAGACGCACGTCCACAGCCTGTGCTTTCAAATGCTCCAGCCAGGCCAGGAACTCATCACCCGTTGCGCCGAATGCAACCGTAGAGGCCGGCCGGGGATCCGCCGACTCAAACAGTGCAAGGTGCACTGTTCCATCATCGTTCTTCAAAGTAAGGGGGCCGCCGTCTACCGCCCAAACGGCCAGGCCCTCATCGCGCGAGAACCCCAGCACACGCTGGTACCAGCTTTCGGACTCGGCCCAATCAGCAACATACACATGGACGTGGTCTATTCTGTTTACAGTCGGTGACATCGTGTACCCTCGCTGTGCTCACCCAGACATCAATGATAACCCACTGGCTGGCCTGATTAGCGGCTATAAAAATTTTTCCACAGGAACAGTAGTGATGAGCAATGAAAAACTCATAGATCGATTTCGCAAGGCTGAATTCCCCCCGGGGCTGACCAAGGATGTGGAACAATTTATTGCAGCTGCAACCGCCTTACGACCGCTCTATCCGCCCGCGCTGCTTTACCAGATCGATTTCGGGGAACGAACCCTGCTCCGTGAGTTGACCGCCCCCGAAGAACACGACAGCCACTGGTGGCAGACCGGGCTGCACATTGTCCGCAAGGGCATTGCAGAGCACCCGGCACTACAAGCGGAGTTCTCTGCGGTGCTGGAAAATCTGTACACACAGCTGACCTCGCGACTGGGGCCCTACACTGACGTCAGCCTGCGCGAGATCACAGAAGATACCGTAACCGGAATCTGCCTGCTGAGTGAAGTGGTTACTTACCCCCAGAATACATTTGTCGCACCCAACGCCTACTCGTTGGCGCAGGCGTTGTTTAATCACAAAGCCTGGTACCGGGCCGTTTACTCGGGCAAGGCGCCGGTGGGCTTCATCATGCTGGAAGCGGACGCGGAGAAGCCCGAGTACTACCTCTGGCGCTTCATGATCGCTCCGCAGTTTCAGCGCAGTGGATTCGGGGCACGGGCAATTGAATTACTGGTTGAACACGTGAAGCAGCAACCGAATGCGCGTGAGTTGCTGTTGAGCTATATAGACCACGAACAAGGACCAGCGGAATTTTACCGGCGCCTGGGTTTTGTTGAAACGGGCGAGATAGTGGAAGGCGAGGTGGTTATGCGGCTGAACCTGGAAGTCACATCGCCCGGATTATCGCCAAGCGAAAGCTAGCGGACATGCAACGGCTCAATGGGCCGGGGGCCCACTGTTCAAGTGGAACCCTGCTGATACCGCGCACCGGGCCAGCTCGGCAACCTGTTTTGGAACTCGCTGCAAATGCGCTGCGTTTCAGTGGCGAACAGTGAACTTATCAGCCCGGTCTGCAGTTGCTCACGCAGCAGAACTCGCCGTGACATACCTGGGCGCGGCTCGCAAGAACAGAACACCTCCCAGCAGCACCAGCGACAAACTGATCGCCATGGCATAGCGCAGACTGTCAACGCCGAAGCCAGGCTCCAACACATCACTCAGCACACCAATGACCAACGGCCCCAGGCCCATACCGACCAGATTAAACATAAACAGGAAAATTGCCGCCGCCTGTGCCCGCATGTTTCCCGGCGAGAGCGTCTGTATGGCGGCATAAGTCGGACCCAGCCAGAAGGCTGCCACCACGCCGCCAAGCAGGGTGAAGATAATGGCAACGGGCACCCTGTAGTCGCCCACCGTAAACTGCTGGGACTCCGGCCAGAGCAGAAAAGCCAGCATCAGCGGCGCGGTAGCAAAAGCGCCACCGGCAGGCAGCCACAGCTGCCAGCGTTTGTCACGCTTGCTCAACCGGTCACAAAGAATACCGCCGGTCACGGCGCCTATAATTCCGCTTAGCGCGCCGGCACCACCGAGCAACAACCCGGTTTCAACCAGGCTCAAACCGTGCGTACGTATCAGGAAACTAGGAGACCAGGTGCCAAGGCCGTAGGCTGCCAGTGCTGTGGTCGCGCCGGCAGTGGCGATCAGCGAAAATCCAGGCAAAGCCCAGATGTGCTTGATGTCAGCGAGCATACTGCTATTGTTCAACGGGCTTTCTCGGACGGGTTCCTTCACCGTAAAGGCAACCAGCAGCGCAACAATAACCCCGGGTATGCCGAAGAGAATAAATGCCATACGCCAACCGTACTGAGCAGCCACAACCGCTCCACCGAGCATTCCGATAAGAATACCAAACTGCGTCGCCGTAGCGTGAATACTCAGTGCGGTAGCGCGATTCTGCAGCGGGAAATAGTCCGCAATCAGGCTGTGCGATGGCGGTGTGCCGCCGGCCTCGCCAATACCGACGCCCACTCTGGCCAGGGCCAGTTGCCAGAAACTACCCGCCAGGCCACAAACCGCGGTCATAGCACTCCACAAGCCCACAGAAATAGCAATGACATTACGTCGTGACCAACGGTCTGCAAGGCGCGCCACGGGTACGCCCAGGCTGGCGTAGAAAAGGGCAAAAGCGAAACCACTGAGAAAACCCATGGCGGTATCACTGGCGCCAAACTCAAGCTTGATCGGCTCCAGCAGAATAGTCATCAATTGCCGGTCAACGAAGTTGAGTATGTAGGTAAGCCAGAGTAGAAACAGAACCTAAGCGCGATAATTGGGTGTGAACGCTGATGAAGTCATGGGCCTGAGCCTGTTGGCAACGGTGACGCATCAGCATAAACACGCCCACCTCTCAAGTCCACCATTCGGACCAACCCCGGGCACCTGAAAGTCGACCGCTCTAAACTTCCAGGTGCCCTCTTGTGACCAGATTTCACGTCACCACATGCTACTGACCGTCTTCATCATCCTCACAGAATTCGTTATGGAATTCACACAGGTCCTCCATTAACTCTTCCGGATCCTCGATCCCGCACGCATCATCAAACAGCACTTCGAGCGAAGGACCGGCGCATACCAGAGACTCCCGGCCTTCTTCATCGACCTCACCGTCTTCCAGGGAGACCGCCAGCACAAAGCCGGTGCCCGGGAGATAGTACTTGTACTCTGTGCTCTCGGGTTCCAGCGGTGCGAAGTCAAAGGTTTTCAAACAATTTCCCTGGCAAGGGTAGGCTTCATTCTCACCGCCCTCTTCTTCTGAAGGAGAAGCGCTCAAGTCCAGGTATTGCACAATGTCCTCAGCCTCGCCCAGGAAGTACTCCTGCCGGTGAATGTCGCCAGGCGATGGCATGGCCAGGGTCAACAGACCACCTTTGGCACGATCCAGACCTGACTCGAAAGAACCATCCAGGTCTCGCAGTACACCGTCCTCAAAATTCTGCGCAACTTCACCGCAATAGTAGACATTGCTGTTCTCATCCTGCGCAAACCAGTCATCGGTAACTTCAATAGGCGTGTAGTCCCACTCGCCTTCCTCGTCGTCATACTCCTCCTCGACTACGACATCGGCAACCACCCGGCAGGGTACACCCTGTATCTCCCTGATTTCCTCGGTCGCATACACCACCACAATCTCATCTTCAGCTGCCAGAACATGCGTATGCCCCGCCTGCAAAATCACATAGGGGTTATTCGGCCAGGTGTCACCAATATCGTCCGGATCCACAAACTTGATGCTCCCGTCAACCAGAGGGTCGTCGTAACGGTCTTCATTCAGTTCATCACATGCATCACGGCGCGCGGCTCTCTGCTCCTGACAGGTATCGCGAGCCTCGGCCACTTCCTCCTGCGCCGCAGAACGGCATGCCTTTCGAATTGCGTTATTGGATTCACTCTGACAGGCGGCAAGCGTGGCAGTGAGCTCTTCGCGGACCTCGGCCACGCAGGACCTCATCATTAACCTGGCACTGTTCTCGCAGCCGGTTGCTGCGTCGGCCAGGTTCAGTGGTATGAATGTGCTGATTGCTGCACTGAGAAGAGTTAATTTGAATTCAGGCTTGAACATAATGGCTTCCTCCGTGTTGTTCTCCTTTATAGAGCGCGCCTCATGGAAAAAGCTGTCGTCATTCGCGACGATTAAATTTACAGACATCACGACAGTTTTTCTGGCAGACGACCCTCTAAGCCAGTGACCCCCGTAAGGCTTATGTCTTTGACACCGCTATCCCAGGCTTCTACAGTCCGAAGATGAACTGCCGTGCACACTTAAGCTTATGGTGCCTGTTACTTGCCTCAACCGCCTGGGCCCAGGCTCATGAAATGTCGTTGCTCGACCTGATTGACAAAATCCAGTCGCGCCAACAACAGGTCGTGTATAGCTCTGCACTAGTAAGAGAGGACCAGATGGTGACGGTTGAGGACTTCAGCATTGAAAGCCTCGGCCAGGCGTTACAGGACCACGGACTGGGGGTCGAGGCGGTTGACGGCATCTGGGTGATTAGCCGGCTTGCAGACAAGCCAGTTGCGAAAACGGAAGAAGCGACGCCTCTGCTGGAAACAGTTATCGTAACCGGGAGCCTGCATCGCCTGCCCCATATCGGCGTTGGCAGCTCTGTAGTGCAGCTGTCGGCGGAGGAACTCGCCCTGGTACCGACGCTGGGCTCGGATGCGATGAGAGCGACACTGCGGCTGCCCGGCGTCTCGTCGTTGGGTGTATCTGCCAAACCCCGGATACGCGGCGGGCTGCAGGATGAGTTACTGGTTATGCAGGATGGGATAGAACTAATGGAGCCATTCCATCTGGCTGACTATCACAGCCCATACAGTTCCATCGACTACCACACCATTGAGTCTTTAAACGTCTACACGGGTGGTTTCCCCTCTCGCTACGGATACAGAATGAGCGGAGTCATGGACATCCGTAATCAATGGCATGAGGATGATTACAATACTGACATCGGTATCTCGTCTTTTTCCAACTTTATTCACACCCGGGGAGAGTTCGGCAAGGAGAGGCCGGCCAGTTGGTTGCTCTCGCTTCGCCAGGGCGACCTGACGGACCTTACCGACTACATCGAGACCCGCTCCGGCGACCCCCGGTATCGCGACTTTTCCGCCAGGGTCAATTTCGATATGAGCGACAGCCTGGAACTGACATCGGGCCTGGCCCTGGCGCAGGACGACATCAAGTTCGATGATGAAGAGGAACGAGCCACCTCGCTTATTGACACCTGGTACGCCTGGGTGGGCGGCTCCTGGGTTTTCAACTCCAGAACAGCATCTCGTTTTACCCTGTCGTGGCTGGATTTCGAAAGAGACAAAGACCAGGCAAGCTTCGAGATAGATGAGGAAGATCCGGGCAAGGGCGGCTTTCTGGATCATCGGCAGAAAGTTAACCGACTCGCCCTGCGCAATGACTGGTCGTTTAACGATGACAACAAATTCTGGGAGTTTGGCTGGCAGCTTGAGTACAACAAGGGAGACTACCGTCACCGGGCGTACATCGACAGGGGAGAATTGGCCGGGATACTGGGCACAGAAGAAGACGTCTCGCGAGACATTACATTAGATACCAGCGGCTGGTCCGGAGGCGGCTATGCACAAGTCGACTGGCAGATCAGCCAACGCCTCACCCTGCAGCCCAGCCTGCGCTGGGACGTACAGGACTACTACATAGAGCTGGGCACAGAACAACAGCTCTCCCCTCGCCTGGGCGTAAGCTACCAATGGAATGACGCTACTCAACTTCGCCTGAGCCTTGGGCGCTTTCACCAGCAGGAAGGCATACAGGAAATCCAGGTCATCGATGGCCTTACCACCTTCTTCAAACCACAGCATTCCGACCAGGTAGTGGCGGGAATAGAGTGGCGAAGCGAGAAACTGGAGCTGTCAGGCGAGCTCTATTACAAGCGCTACGAAGACCTTAAGGGACGCTTTGAGAACATCTTCAATCCTTTCGTGCTGTTGCCAGAAATGGAGCCTGACAGGGTTGGCCTGCTTCCTGACAGGGCGGTAGCGAAAGGGGCCGATATGGATTTAAAGGTTTCTCTCGCAGAAGCACTGAGCGCGTACTTTCGGTACAGCTTCATGGACGCCCGGGACCAGATTGACGGCAAGTGGGTCGATCGTCGCTGGTCACAGCAGCACACAATCAATACGGGAATCGTATGGCAGAAGGAAACCTTCAGTATTGCCCTGGGCGCGACCTGGCATTCCGGCTGGCGCTCAACCCTGATGCCCAGTTTCGTAGCGGAAGATGAAACCGTAGCGGTGAGTAGTGTTCTGAATAATACCGAGCTGGACGACTACTTTTCGCTGGACATCAATATCCGCAAACACTGGATCTTCCCACGCTGTAGAGTAGAAGTGTACGCCGATATCGTGAATCTGACCGACAGAAAAAACCAGGCGGGAATCGACTTTGATATTGAGGAAGTAGAAGGAGGTTATGACCTGAGTCCCGACGGCGAGACCTTGCTGGGTCGTGTTCCCTCCGTCGGTATCACATTGTCTTTTTGAGCCTCAGCGCCGCGATGAAACAAGCAGGGTGTCGCCCTGTCGCTGCGCTTTCAGGTCGGTCGCTTCCAACACCGTCAGTAGCGCCCGTTCCGGATCAAGGCCGGTTGCCGAGCCATGGAGTAAAACCCGGCGCGCATAGAGCTCGTCGGAGGCGCGACTGAATACCAGTTCGCCTCCAGTTTCGCTCACCGACCACTGCAAAAAATCGTATATGCTCTTTCCCTCGAGCTCAAAAGGCTCCACCAGCGCGTAAATCCACCGCCAGTTTTCGCCGGTTGCTGACACCTGTGTTGATTGCACCTCGCCCATATTGTTGACCCAGAGCCTGGCAGCAGAACCTCGCTGTGCTTCTATCTGGAATTCGCTGGCTCCTGTATCAACCAGGATGATTCCCTGGCGAACGGTGGCCACGGTACCCTCAGCACTCACCCTGACCGTGAATTGCGTGCCTATGTCCCTTACCGAACCCTGCGGTGTCGTTATGTTGAGCTGCGTCAGCCCGATTCGTTGAACTGCGTCGCTTGCGTACACCTGGCCAGACACAAGATGGACCGCAGAAGCATGCAGTGTTACGCGGCTGTTTATATCGATGCGTAAACTGTAGCCGCCGTAGTTGAGGCCAACGCGGCTGTCGCTGCCGGTTTCAATCAGGCTGCCAGTGGCGATATGCATACCTTTTTCCAGCTCCGTCGTTTTACCGTCCACCCCGGTCATTGCGGCGGAGCCTGACAGGCTACTCACCCTGACCATTGTCACAGGTTCCGGCGCTGGCGAATGCGGTATGAAGTTAAGCAGCAGCGCACAAAAGGCAACCGTGGCTGCCACCCCTGCGATCCATTTTCTCCTGCGCGATTGACGTGACTTCGCTGCTGCTTTCAGCTCCTGCCGGAAAACAGACTCCCAATTCTGTTTCAGCTCCTGCGGGAGCTTTTCACGCGGCCCGGCCAGTTTCAGTAGAAGCGAGATATCACTATCTTCCTCGTCTTTACGCTCTGATTCATTCATAGTTAAACCTGCAATGCTGTATGTAAGGCTTCACCACATACTTCCTTGAACGCGCGCCTGGCCCGCGCCAGCAAGGACTGCGTAGCCTCGTCACTGATCTGCATGAGCTCTGCGATTTCTATTGAGTTAAGCCCCTCTATGTACTTCATCTCCAATGCGCTGGCGTAGCGCTCGGGCAACTGATCCAGGGCAGTCTGGATCAGGCCTATCAACTCCAGGCGCCTGCTATCTGCCTCTGGCGTGCTGCCGCCTTCCACCTCGATAGACTCAACAACGGAGCGCAGAAGATCGTCATTCAGGAACGGAACCATCAGGTCTGAGTCCCGCGTGTCGCGGTGCAACTGCCGTGAAATTTCATGACGACATATCCTTATCAGCCATGTCAGCAGTGTCGCCTCACCTCTGTAGGTTTCCAGTCTGCGGGCGGCCTGGGCCAATACGACCTGGACCACGTCATCTACATCTGCTGGATTCCGCAAGCGATGATGAGCATAGCGATAAAGACGCGGAAAATACTCATCAACAAACTGTCGCAATGCGCGCTCATCGCCCGCCACTACACGCGCAGCCAAACGCCTGTCGCGCGAGAGCTGCATGAGGGCTGTATTGTCGGAAATGTCATCCATAGCATGAGTATAGAGGAACGTGCGCGCGTAAATCTGTCGCGGACACGCTGACTCCAGCCGTGCCGGGCGATCCCGGGATCAACCTGGCCAGGGAGGACACAGAAGAAACGGAAATGTCAGACGTTCATGCCGGCAACATATCCCGACGACCAGGCCCATTGGAAATTAAAGCCCCCCAGGTGACCGCTGACGTCGACGACCTCGCCGACGAAGAACAATCCGGGCTGATGGCGGGCCTCCATGGTTTTGGAGCTTAGGGCATCTGTACTGACGCCTCCCAGCGTTACCTCGGCTGTTCGGTAGCCTTCAGTCGCCGACGGTTTAACCCGCCAGCAATTCAGCAGCTCCCCTATCTGCACCAGGCGCTGGTCACTGAGCTCGGCCAGGGGCTTGTCAGCAAGCTCCGCCCACCACAACGCCTGCAATTCAAGTACCAGTGGCTTTGGCAACACCTGCTGTAAGCGGCTCCTCAGCAAAGCTCTACCGGCTTCCTGCTTTTCCTGTAGCAACCAGCTTGCGGCCTCCCGGTAGGGCAGGAGATTTATAACGAGCTCACCCCCGGGGTACCAGTAGTTGGATATCTGCAATGCCGCAGGACCGCTGATGCCGCGGTGGGTAAACAGGATGTTCTCGACAAAGGAGTGACTGTTGCAGGAAAGGTCAACCTCAAGCGCCAGGCCCGAGAGGCGCTCACAAACCGCCTTCAGTGAGTCACTGAACATGAAGGGCACCAGTCCGGCCCTGCGTTCCGTCAGTGGTATAGAAAACTGTCGGGCTATTTCGTAGCCGTAGTCGCTGCCACCCAGCGTGGGAATGGAAAGCGCCCCGGTTGCCACCACCAGGGAGTGGCAGCACAGCCGCCTCTTCCCGTCCTCCCGCAGAGTCAACTCATAACGAGCTGCATTCTGCGCAGAAGACGCTGCTGGCGGCAGAGCACCAATGGACTCAACGTTGCAGTGATCTTCGATAACAACACCCCCGGCAGCACATTCGGCAAGCAACATGTCCAGGATTTCCCGGGCAGAACCCACGCAAAATAGCTGGCTGTGCTTGCGCTCCTCATAATCAATCTCGTAACGCTCTACCAGGGAGATAAAGTCCCACTGTGAGTACTGCGTCAACGCTGATTTGCAAAAGTGTGGATTAGCCGAGATAAAATTGTCCGCGTCCACGAAGTGGTTGGTGAAGTTGCAACGGCCACCGCCCGACATCAGAATCTTTTTCCCGACCTTGTTCGACTTTTCCAGAACCAGCACAGAGAGACCCCGGCGAGCCGCTATCGCGGCACACATCAGCCCGGATGCGCCTGCCCCAAGCACGATGACATCAAAACGGTGTTGTGGAGACTGAGTTACCATTTATTCAACAACAGCAGCTACTTGCGTCCCCTGGAACCAGGAGATGACTTTTTCGATGAGGGTCTGCCCGGCTTTCGCGACGAATTCCGCTTGCCGGACGCACCGTCACTTCCCCGCCCAGGTTGCCCTGTGGGCCTGCGCGATTTCTTGCCTGGCTTCTTCACCTGAGAGGCTCGCGGGTTGGGCGCTGCTGGCCTGCGTTTCTTCTTCGCTGCACGCGGCTTGTCGCCGCCAGATTCACTTCTGGATTCGGCGATTGCGGCATTGATCTGTTCCATTTCCTGTCGAGTCAGGTTGCGCCACTGCCCGGGTTTCAACTTTCCCAATTCCACATTCATGATGCGCAGCCTGACCAACTGTTTGACCTCATAGCCGAGGTATTCACACATGCGGCGAATCTGCCGGTTAAGGCCCTGGGTCAGAGTAATCCTGAATGTTGACCTTCCCACAGCCCGGACCTTACAAGGTTTGGTCACCGTATCGAGTATGGGTACGCCACGAGACATCTTTTCAATAAATCCGGGCGCGATCGCCTTGTTTACTGCAACCAGGTACTCCTTCTCATGCGCATTCTCCGCACGCAGTATCTTGTTGACGATATCACCGTCACTGGTCAGCAGAATCAAGCCTTCAGATGGCTTGTCCAGCCTGCCTATGGGAAAGATGCGCTGGTCGTGATCAATCGCGTCGACAATATTGCCCTTGACACTTTGCTCGGTGGTGCAGGTAATGCCCACAGGCTTGTTATAGGCGATGTAGACGCGGTCTGCCTTGTTTTCAAAACTGCCCTGAATCTGCTGACCGCAAACTTCCACCACGTCACCGGCCTCTACTCGCGTGCCCAGCTCAGGGCGCCGGCCGTTAACCTTGACCTGGTTAGTGTCAATTAGCTTGTCTGCTTCGCGGCGCGAGCAGTAGCCTGAATCACTGATAAATTTATTGAGTCGAATCGACCGACTGGCGTTCATGGCGCGTGCATTCCAGAGTTGATGGTACCGCCAACAGGTTACGCTGATTCGACGGCAACTGGCAAAACAGGATTCACTGGCGACGGGGCGCCGCAGTATCGCCCGATCAGGCTGCGTTTACCATCGCTACGACGGGGCAGGCGTTGGAGGAAACAGAGCCAGACGAAAAAAATGCCTGAAACAACACCGCGTCGACCTGGTCCTGCTTGTCGATGACAATACGATAGACGCACAGACACGGGACGTGGCGCTACAGGAGCATTCGTTTTTGTGGGTATTGGCACCAATAAGCAATGAAAATACCAAAGCACTTTATTTTAGCGACGCGTCTGGTATAGTGCGCCCCGTTCCGGTGCACTTCGGTCTGCACCTTACATCAGCCCCGCAAACGGCGGGCGTTGATCACCTCAGGTATATCAGTCCTGGACCGAACCAAGCGCGCTCTCACATTGTTGTACCGCGTTCTGGTCAGGCGCTCTCTTAGAGAGATTCAGGAGCAAAAAATGTTATTCAAAAATCTCGGCCTATCGGCTGAATTGCTGCGTGCTGTCGAAAAACAGGGCTACGATGAAGCGACTCCGATCCAGGAGCAGGCTATTCCTCTAGTACTGGAAGGCAAAGACGTATTAGCCGGCGCCCAGACCGGCACCGGCAAAACAGCGGGGTTCACCCTACCGGTTCTGCAGCGGTTGCAGGAGAGCCAGGGCGAAGGCCACAGGCGTCACCCCCGGGTTCTGGTGCTAACCCCAACACGCGAGTTGGCTGCCCAGGTTCATGAAAGCGTGCGTGACTACGGCCGTTTTCTTCCTTTTCGCTCGGCGGTGATATTTGGCGGCGTCAGCATCAATCCCCAGAAGCAGAAACTGGTTAAAGGTGTGGACATCGTAGTGGCCACACCCGGGCGCCTGCTGGACCACGTACAACAGCGCAGCATCGACCTCTCCAGAATCGAGATCCTCATTCTTGATGAGGCCGACAGAATGCTGGATATGGGATTCATCCGGGATATCCGCAAGATACTGAATATCATTCCCGACCAACGCCAGACCCTGTTGTTCTCCGCAACGTTTTCGAGAGAGATCAAGTCACTCGCGGCGGAGTTCCTGAACAAACCCACTGAAATACAGGTCACACCGCAGAACACTGCCGCTGAACTGGTCAGCCAAATCGTCTATCCGGTCGACAAGAAGCGCAAGCGTGAGTTGTTGTCGCAAAAAATTGGCGAAGAGAACTGGCAGCAGGTACTGGTGTTTACCCGAACCAAGCACGTGGCCAACAAGCTTTCCGAGCAACTTGGCAAAGACGGCATCACTGCCGCTGCAATTCATGGCAACAAATCACAAGGGGCCCGCACCCGGGCACTGGCTGACTTCAAAGGCGGTCGGGTACGGGTACTGGTTGCCACCGATATCGCGGCTCGCGGCATCGATATCGACAAACTGCCGCACGTGGTGAACTTTGAACTACCCAATGTCGCTGAGGACTACGTGCACCGCATTGGTCGCACAGCGCGTGCGGGACAGGAAGGTCACGCAATTTCCCTGGTCTGCGTAGACGAGTTGAAGCTGTTGAAGGATATAGAGAGGCTGTTGGGCACAGATATCGAAAAGATAAACCTGCCAGGCTACGACGTTGACCCCAGCATCAAGGCCGAGCCCATCCAGAACGGACGCGGAGGCAGGAGCAACCAGGGCGGCCGTGAGGGCAGGGGCAGGAACCAGGGGCGCGCAGGAAATGGCCGCGCTGGCGGAAGAAGCCGGTCCGGAAACTCCAGGGCGCACTCAGCCAGCGGTAACCGTTGAGCGGCCTGAGCCTTCAGAAACAGATGAACCCAGGGTGAATCCACGGCTCGCAGACTGAAATGAGGAACACCCTCGCACTGCAGCCGTCGACAAACTCAATATCAGATAAACCAATCGGGACTCACCGAAGCGCCCGACTCACTTAGGAGAAATCTTATGCTAAGCGTAAACAAACTGGAAAAGATCATAGAGCTGGAAGAGAACCTCAGGGCCGAGTACCAGAACCAGATTGATGAAAAAGCCGCACTCATAGAGAGCCAGGAAGCAAAGCAGGCAGAACTGCAAACGGCGATCGACAACTACAAAGTAACTGTCGAGAAGCAGCTGGAAACTATCACTGAGCTGTCTCGCAAGACAGAAGCAAACCAGAAAGTGGAACAGCAGAACCGCGAGTTGAACAACCGCGCAGGCAACCTCGAAGAGAAAGTTGCCGAACTGAAGAAGCGAGTCAAAGGACTGCAGAAAGACCTGGCTGAAGAGCGCTCTGAGCTGCAAAAGCTGAAGCAGTTTGACCCCGCCAGAATGAAGAAAAACCTGGACGCCAACAAGAAGAAGCTGGCGGAACAAACCAAAGCCAACAGCCTGTTGCAGAAGTCCCTGGCCAAGATCAAGGGCGAAAAGGCAGAAGCTCAGCGCAAGGTAAGCGACCTGGAAGCGCAGCTGTCAGAGCTTAAAACGGACCTTGAAACGGAAGCGGAAGCGGAAGAACAAGCAGCCTGAATCTGGCACACCGGGGCGGGACCATGTGCTTGCAGGTGAACGCTTACAGGTCAGGAATACCTGGCATCCACATAGCGATCAGCAAGCAGGCCGCCGGGAAAACAACCCGGCACGCTTGATCCAGCCGCCCTGCTTGATGCAGGTGCCCCCGCGGCCATACGGGAGGCTAACACGGCCTCCAGTAAGGCAGAAAAAACCAACAGCGTTGAACCAAACAGAAACATAGACCTTGTCAGGGTTTCCAGGGCTGCCTGTCGCTTTCTCCTCTCCGGTCCGGGGGAGAAAGCCAGGACGGAGGAAGCCCCACAAACCAACATCCTACAAAGGCTGCGTCGCCATGCTCTGGCAACGTGCTTGGCAGGTATGATCCTTCGCAGGGTGCCGAAGCCGTATCCAAACGAATACTTCGTTATAGATCCGCCGCCGGGTACCAGCATTGGCGTGGCTAATTAGCAAAACAGTTACTCGCAAGTCCTGGCCGATCTCGACCCACCCGCTATCGTCGCCCTGTACTCCCTCGTGACCTGGCCCTGGGCTGACCCTTGAGCTTTCTTACCTTGAACTTCCGTCCTTTTATCTTGCCATTCGTCAGTCGGTTCAATGCCTGGCCGGCAAGATCATTGTCCACGGCGACATAGGCAACATGATCCATAATATCAATGCGGCCTACCGCCTTGCCGTCAATACCCGCTTCACCGGTTAAAGCGCCGAGAATGTCCCCGGGACGCACTTTGTCCTTGCGCCCTCCGGCGATGGCCAGGGTTGCATATGCCGCCCTGGGCATGTGCTGCTTCGCAGTAGGCACTGCAGCCAGCACCTCAAAGGCAAGTTCCTTGCCCTGATAGGCGGAGATGGCATCCAGCCTGTGTCGCTCGTTTTCCGCCAGAAGCGTGACCGCCAAACCCGGCTGACCGGCACGGCCAGTGCGGCCGATGCGATGCACGTAGGTCTCTACATCCCGTGGGGTGTCATAGTTAAACACAGCAGGCAGGCCATCAATGTCCAAACCCCTGGCGGCCACATCCGTTGCCACCAGCACCCTGCAACTCTGCTGCCGAAACTGTACCAGCACCTGGTCCCGGTCACGCTGCTCAAGATCGCCGTTGAGAGACAGGGCATCAATACCTGACTCAAGCAGTCGCTCACAGACCTCGCGCGTGCTTTCCTTGGTGTTGCAAAACACAATGGCAGAGTCGGGTCGAATACGATGCAGCAATTTTTCCAGCCCGGATAACTTCTCGTTACGCTGGCATATAAAGAACTGTTGCTCCAGCAGGCTGTCATCAACGAACGCTGTCACGGAGATTTCGCGCGGTGATTTCTGAAACCTCTGGCTCAACGCGTTGATGTCATCCGGGTAGGTTGCTGAGAAAAGCAGCGTCTGGCGCGTCTGCGGGGTGTGGTCGATAATGGCACTGATATCATCTATAAAGCCCATCTCCAACATACGGTCAGCCTCGTCGAGCACCAGCGTGCTCACCCGCCCGAGGGAAAGCGTTTCCTTACGTAAATGATCCTTGATCCGTCCCGGGGTACCCACCACGATATGTGCCCCGTGTTCAAGCGAGCCAATCTGCGGGCCTATGGATTGCCCGCCGCATAACACCACCACCTTGATATTCTGCTGATAGCGGGCCAGGCGGCGCATCTCAGACGCTACCTGCGCCGCAAGTTCACGTGTTGGACACAACACCAGTGCCTGGGTACCAAAATCACGCGGATTGAGTTTGCTCAACAGCGGTAGAGCGAACGTGGCAGTTTTTCCGCTGCCAGTCTTGGCCTGGGCGATAAGGTCTTCGCCAGCCATTGCCGCAGGCAGGGCAGCCGCTTGGATGTCCGTCATCTCCCTGTAGCCGAGATCGGCCAGATTCTGCAATTGAGCAGGTGCCAGTTTGAGGCTGTCGAAGGATCTTGTGCTCATTCGTCGCCCGCCTCCAGCTCACGCAGCCTTTCCTGACGTTCCTGCTCCTCCTTCATCACCGCCTTGATCTCCAGCATCAGTCCATCGACATCTGCACTGATTTCTTCTGCTTCAAAACCGCCACTGAGTACAGTATCGGGGGTAAGGTCACCGGCCTCATACAACGACCACAACTCGCCGGCGTAGTTTCGACCCAGCAGTTCGGGTGCATACTGGCCGTAATACTCAGTCATGTTTTCCACATCGCGTGTGAGCATGGCCTCGGCGTGGTTATTGGCAGCGGCATCCACGGCCTGCGGTAAATCAATAATCACCGGGCCGTACTCGTCCACCAGTACATTAAACTCGGAAAGGTCACCGTGTATCAGGCCCGCGCACAGCATTTTCACCACGTAATCCATCATCACCGCGTGGTCTTCAAGCGCCTGTTCCTGAGTGAGATGCACGTCGTTCAGTCGCGGTGCAACTTCACCGTTGCCGTCCAGCACCAGCTCCATCAGCAGCACCCCATCAAAACAGCCGTAGGGCGTGGGCACGCGAACGCCGGCGCGGTCCAGCTTGTAAAGGGCATCAACCTCGGCGTTCTGCCAGGCCTCTTCCTGTTGTTTGCGCCCGTATTTCGAACGCTTTTCCATGGCACGCTGGCGTCGGCTGTTGCGTACTTTTCGTCCTTCCTGATACTCCACAGCCTGTTTGAAACTGCGTTTGGCTGCTTCCTTATAAACCTTGGCGCAGCGGATATCACTACCACAGCGCACCGCATAGACAGTCGCTTCCTTGCCGCTCATCAGCTGGCGAACGACCTCGTCGACGAGGCCGTCTTCTACCAGTGGCTGTATACGTTTAGGCGTTTTCATGGGGCCCTTATACAGGACTTGGACTCTGCTGGCGAACGGGGTGAGTGGTGTAATTTCCGCTTTGCAGTGCTGCGCATGCTCAATGGTTACTCATCACAGGCAATGCCGGGCGAGTTGACAGCAGCGAAACTATTCAGGCTTGTCTCGTTCTCCCTCAAAGAAAGAGAGCAACTCGCAGGCGATGCGTTTGTCGGGCACGATCACATTTTCCAGGCCCAGCTGTTCACAGATGCTTAACAGGTCAGGGTCATCCAGGCGCAGTACCACGCGATCAAACTCCAGTGACTTCGCTACCACCGCCGCCAGCACGTTTGAGGTGTCGTCGTCTGAGAGGCAAAGCAATAAATCTGTATTTGACGGGTCCACGTCCTCCAGCACACTTGGCTTGGCGCCGTCGCCACAATAGAAGCTGCAGTCAAAATCAGCTTCCAGGTCCTCAATAACGCGTTCATCCTTGTCAATGACAACAACCTCGTGCCCAGCCTCGAGCATTTCGGTAACGGTTGCCATGGCCAGCCTGCTGGCACCAATCAATACTGCTCTCATAATCACTCCCTACGTATTCTTCGCCTGCGTCCCAGCCAGCTGCGTGGCGACAACAGCACCAGCAGGGCAATAAATTCCAGCCTGCCAAGCAGCATCAGACAGCAAAGCAAGACCTTGAGTGCCAGCGGCATGCCCGCCTGGGTTAGTCCACTGGAAAGTCCCGATGTTGTCGCCGCTGAAACAACTTCGAAAAGCGACGGCATGACAGGGTAGCCATATGACAAAAACACCAGCCAGGATAAGCTGATCGAAAAGAGAAACAGCAACAACAGCGCCAACGCTTCCTGCTCGCGACCGGCACCCCCGTTCTTGCCCTCTCCGGTAAAGACGTGATCAGAGAGGCCGGTTCGACCCAGGGTTGACCGGGCAAGCCGGAACATGACCTGTACCCGGCCCAGCTTGATACCGCCCGAAGTAGAGCCGACACCACCCCCTATCGCCATACATACAACAAGCAACAGCAGCAGGCTCGGTGACAAGACACTGATATCCCCGGCACTGAAGCCCGCCGTCGTCTGTGCGGAGACCACCAGGGTCGCCAGCTCAGTGAAACCGATATCCAGGCCACCCTGCCACACCAGCCCGAAACCCACCATACACGCCAGACCTATCGCCAGCAGTAATGAATATAGCTGGTTGTCGGCGAAGCCACCGCGACCAGACAATAACAGCGACCGGTAATAGACATGAAAGGAGACGGCACCGGCTATACACAGCATATTGATAGTCCAGATTTGTACTGATGGCAGCGAGGCAAGGCTATCCCCGTAGTTGGCAAATCCACCTGTGGAGATTGCGGCCATGGTATGTACAACTGCATCCAGTGGCGCTGAGCCCGTTAGCAGCAAAGCCAGTACGCCCACAGCCGTAATCAGCACATAGACGACCGTGACCCGTCGAGCGTGCGCCCGGGTACCGCCCACCACATCATCCATTTCCTGGTTACTGAAGCCGAGACTTCTCGCGGTCTGGCCCGGTGCGATAAAAAGGGCCAGCGCAAGCACCACCACACCCAATCCACCGACCCACTGCATCCAGCCCCGGGCGAACAAGAATGCAGGAGATGGTTGATCCAGTTCAAGTGTTGATAGCCCGGTGGTGGTGACGCCTGACACCGCCTCAAACCAGGCGTCGGCAAAGGGGATACCATAGGCCATGATGGGAATGCTGTAGAGCAATGATACTGATATAAACAGCAGAGCCACCATCGACAGGGATTCGTTCTTCTGCACGCGCACAGGCCGCGGAAATAACCGCCCTGCTGCCCAGACCACGCCGAGCAAACCCAGTACGACCAGATAGCCTGTCAACGCCTCGCTGTTGCAGGCCAGGGCAAAGACCGTGGGAATAGCGGTAAGCACTGCCACTACGCCATACATGTCGGAGAGCAGGCGCATTATCACGCCGGGCCTCACCGCGAAGTGCATGGCGCTGTTATTCGTCACGCTAACCGTCCGATATCATCAGCATAATTCTTCATCGTGAATACGCCGGGTGCAAAGCCGGCGTGCCCGTACCCTTCAAGTGGTCACACCCGCCATCAGGCCCTCCCGGCGCGCGGCCCGAACAACAGCCATAGAATCACTCCGATCACCGGCAGCAGCAGTATGACCAGAATCCAGACGAGCTTGCTACCCATGCTGGCGCCCGCATTGACGATATTCAGAATAGCCCAGATATCGAGAATAAGAACCAGGAAGCCGACAATACCTGTCACTTCAATATTCATGCTTTGCTCTCCTTCTTGTCTTGATTGGATTTTTGCTCATTGCCTGCCGGCAGGTCGTCCTTCTCACTTTCTATAACCAGTGGCGGCGCTTTACCATCCTTGTCCACACCAAAGTAGAGCGTCTGGTGCGGGAAAGGAATCTCGATGTCGCGCTCGTCAAAAGCAAGCTTAATCCGGCGATTGAACTCTCTGCCTATACGCCACTTTTCGCGTGGGCTGGTCTTTGTTCTTGCCTTGATGATAACGGCGCTGTCTGCGAGCTGGTCAACGCCAAGCACTTCCAGGGGTTCAAGAATTGATTCGCCGAAGTCCGGCTGGTTGCGCAGCTCCTCATCGATCTCGAGGAGACACTGTACGACCTCGTCCGTATTCTCCCGATACGCTACTCCGACTTCCAACATATAGTAGCTGAAATCCTTGGTCAGATTGTCGACGATATCGATCGCACTGAATGGCACCGTGTGGACCGTTCCGTCCAGCGACCTGAGCTCAATCTTGCGCATAGAGATGTGCGTCACCCGCCCCTGTCTTCCTGCGACGCCGACAACGTCACCGATCTGCAGCAGGTCCTCGATAATGATGGTGAACCCGGTCAGAAAATCCTTCACCAGCGTCTGCGCCCCAAACCCGATGGCGATACCCACCACGCCAGCACCCGCCAGCAGTGGCACTACATCAATACCCAGCTCTGACAGGATGACCAGCGTTGAAAGCAGGATAAGCACGAACGTAAACACATTGCGCGCCACCGGAAGCAGCGTTTTAACACGACCGTTATCGAGCTCACTTTTACGCTTTACCAGTGACTCCATGGCAGCGTTCGTCACTTCCCATATCACCAGAAAAAGCAGGGCCACGAACAGAACGGCAAATGCTGTCTGCGCCCCGGTGGTGAGCGCTTCGACATAGGGCGAGGCAAGCGTCTGGTCGAAGACGACGATAACAAGCGCGTACAACCAGGCGAAGAAACAAATGATACACCCTGCGGTGCGCTGCCAGGTGAACATGGTGCCGAACCTTGCGCCACTGAGCTGTGCAGTACTGCGAAACGCACCCAGCTTTCGGTCGATGTATCGCGAAAGCAAGGTGTTGACCCACGCCAACATCATAAGCAACAGGGTGATCACGCTGATTGCCGCGATCTTGCCCACATTGCTCGCTCGCATATCTGACTGGTCGATCAGGGAAAGATAATTCTTGAGAAACAGCCCAACCCTCTGGTCCAGGTTGATGGCCGTGCTTATCTCCAGTGACCCATCCTCCTCAGACGTAGTAATGTTCGCACTTTCCAAAGTCCTGACTCTCTCCAGAAAGACCGACCTCCTCTCCGGATCCTCGAGCAGTTGAACCAGCTCGTCCAGGCTTTCCCCGGCTGTGGATACGGCATCGGTAGACGCGGAACCCGTCTGCGCAACCACCTCAATTGACGAGAACGCAGTTAGCAACAGGAAAGCCAGCGCCGCTAGAACGGCGCTGGCATTGTGGCTGGTTTCAACAGGCATAAAGTTCATCACCGCTTGCTCAGGCGGCATCCTGCAGTCGGTTCTTCAGCCAGTCGAAATCAAGTTTCAACGGGTTATCGATGTATTTCTCCGGATCGGCGTTAATCGACTCCAGATAATCGGTGGATACCTTCCAGTCGACATCCGGCGCGTCCTTACCGCGCGAATCAAACTCAAGGCGCTTGTTGTGCAGACGCAGGGTGAAGTAATCAAAAGGGCTGTCCGGGTCATCGGCGTAAACGGCTACTCCGAGCTTGCGACCTTCTGCCTGCTCGTCCACCAATGAAACAATATTCTTGATGACCGGCTTCTCGCGATACTTGTCCATCGCGGCGTTGAAAACATCGAGCGCACCCATGATCAATGCGTAGCTATCGTGGTTGTCTTGCTCGTTTTTCATATCATTACTCCTGATACAGTTTGGTATATGACGCGCTTTTCAGCGCGGAGCGGAATTCCCGCCTCACAAGGGATACTGCAATCACTGTGCCAGCTCCGAAATCGCACACAGAGACGGGCTTCACAGATACTTCTTCCAACGCTTCGGCATAATTTACAGATCAACCGGTAAACTTTGCCAAGCTGAGGTCTCGATCCAGCAGGAATACCCGGGGTTGTCGCCAGTCGTCGCTGGCACACAAATTGCGTCGACTCAAGCCAGACCGGGCTCCATCTCATATGCACTAATGACGTGCAGCCGGTCTGTTGTAGGCAGCAAGGGCAATGTATTTGATGAAGAAACAGCAACCTGTAGTGACGTCAATAACGAGGGCGCGCTTTCCGCAGAAGCGCAAGCTGCTGGGCCTGCGAGGCCGGCAGCTAGGCGATGTGGAATGTTGCGGGATAGACCTGCGAAGCGGAGAGGTGAAGTACATTGAGCTCACCACCCCGGGCCAGAATATCAGGATCGCCTGGTGCAGAGTCGGGATTGATGAACCCAGCGGCGCTTTTCGGCTACTGGGGGATGCCGGCTACAATTGAAACATCAGCTGGTTTCAGCATAATCTTTCAAACGGTTGTAAAGCGTCTTTACACTGATGCCAAGCATATCTGCCGCCGCACTACGATCGTCTCCGGTATGCCGCAGCGTCGCAAGGATTAACTTGCGCTCCATTTCGGCGATGCTGGTACCGATAGACACTCTCACCCCCTCCTGATCGCCGGCTTCTGCGGCATTCGCCTGCTCGCCTATAGCCTGAATAAACTCCGCATCGATCAGCGATTCAGACATGATGTAAGCGCGCTCAACAAGGCTCTTGAGCTCCCTCACATTCCCGGGCCACGCGTAACTCGCCAGCGTGTCCTTTATATCATCGGAAAGCGTTAGCCCGGTGTTGTGCCGCTGATTCAATTCGCGCAGGAAGAACTGGGCAAGCCCGAAGACATCCTCACCGCGTCGACGCAAGGGCGGCAGGCGTAGTGGAAATTGCGCGAGCCGATAATAGAGATCCTCCCGCAGCAGACCGTCCTGCACCGCCTGATCAGGCGGACGGTTGCAGGCGGAAACCACCCGCACATCGACCTCGATGTCCTGCTCAGATCCCAAACGCCTTAGTTTGCGCGTCTCCAGAACGCGCAACAGCTTTGCCTGCAGGTCGATATCCATCTCGGTGATCTCGTCAAGCAGCAGGGTGCCCCCCGAAGCACGCTCAAAATGCCCCAGGTGCCTGTGGGTCGCCCCGCTGAAAGCGCCCTTCTCGTGCCCAAACAACTCACTTTCAGCCAGACTCTCAGGCATCGCGGCGCAATTAAATGCCATGTAGGGACCATCCCGGCGTGAAGAGAGCAGATGCATGGTGTGTGAGACCAGTTCCTTGCCCGTCCCACTCTCTCCCACCACGATCACGCTGACGTCCGTCTGTGCCACCTTGCGGATCTGCCTGTATAACTTGCGCATGGCGCGGCAACTGCCACGCAACATCCCGAACTGGTCGATCGAGGCGGCATCCTGATCACCCTGGGAGGGTGCTGTCGATATGGCCTCGGTAGCAATATCCTCGAGCAGGTGACGCAGATTTTCAGTCTGGGCAGGCTTACAGAAGAAGTAGCTGGCGCCGCGACGGATGGCGTTGTCGGCAGCCTCCGGGGTGTCTGTCTCACTCATCGCAAAGACCTCGGTACCCTCTTCCAGCCCTGCCTCCATGAGTGACATCACCTGATCTTCACGGCCTTCGGGCAAATCCACAAAGACGAGATCGTATTGTGTAAGGGACTGGTAGCTGCCAGCCTCATCAAGATCACCGACTGTCGCGGCGAAACCGAGTTCGCCGGCGATATCAACGAGCATTCGGGCATGAACAACGTCCTGGTCCAGGATGAGGCAACGCGCTTCCACTGGCTGTTTTTCCTTTCGGCTTGGGTGGGGGGGAACCTGATCTTGCCTATTCGGGCTCTGGCCAAATAGTAGCGTAACCGCGGGGACTTGTTTAGCGCTCCCTTACGGGGAGATAGAGGATTTGTCCGGATACAGTCTATAGACCATACTGGTTTGGATAAACGCTAATAAGAGGATGGAAATGTGGCTTACGACTGGCATAAAACCCTGTCAGAAGTCGACGACAAGCAATTGTGTGCCGCGCTCGAGCAGGCCGCTATACCTGCTCTACTGGCATCCATGCTCCACCTGACCGGCAACACAGCTCACTTCGATCAGGTCCAACCCCGATTCGAACTGATGGCCGAAGACCCCGACGGTTTGACCGAAGCGCAGAGGGCCATCGCAAGAGAACTGGCCTTTGCGGCGCTACAGCGATATCGCAACGGCGCAGAGCTGGCGCAACCGACAGCAGCTGACATTGAAACAACCATGCACAGGATAACCGGGGAAGACATACCGGCTGACCTGATGCCCATGCTGCGCGAGGAGCTCAACCTGTTTGGCGAAGATGCACGAAGGGTGCACATCGACACGACCTCTATGGCTACTGATTTTCGCGTGGTGATCATCGGTTCAGGCATGTCCGGAATCGTTGCCGCAATACGCCTGCAGCAGGAGGGAATTCCGTTTCTTATCCTGGAAAAGAATCCAGAAATAGGCGGTACCTGGTTCGAAAACACCTACCCGGGGTGCCAGGTCGATTCCGCGAACCATCTCTACAACTATATTTTCGAGCCGAACACGCAGTGGCCAAACCACTTCTCGGGCCAGGGTGAGCTGCTCAAGTACTTCAATCAGGTCGTCGCGAAGTACCAGCTGCGTGAACACGTACGACTGAATTGCCCCGTACAGCGCGCAGACTATGACGAAGTGAGTGGTAAATGGACAGTCACCGTGGACGGCGAGCACGGGGTCGAGAAGCTGTCAGCCAATGCCGTGATCAGCGCCGTTGGACAACTGAATATCCCCAGATATCCGGATATCGCAGGTGCCGGGAACTTCCAGGGTATCAGCTTTCACTCTGCGCGCTGGGAACACCAACACGACCTGGCCGGTAAGCGGGTGGCAGTGATCGGCACAGGCTGCAGCGCAGTTCAGTTCGTGCCTGAAATCGCCGGGGCCTGCGCAAACGTCGACGTTTTCCAACGCTCTGCGCCGTGGCTGCTGCCAGTACCTGAGTACCACGCAGCCATGACCGAAGAGGAATTGTGGCTGCTGCGCGAACTGCCCTTCTATGCGCGCTGGTATCGTTTTTTCCTGTTCAGGGCCAGGGCGATAGACGGTGAGCTGCCCTTTCTGTTCACGGAGCCGGGCTGGGACGGCCCCGCCAATACCGTCAGCGCAAGTAACCAGATGCTGCGCGATGCACTGATCGAGTCACTGGCGGAACAGGTCGGTGACGATGCCGACTTACTGGAAAAGCTGATTCCCGACTACCCTCCCGGTGGCAAGCGCCCGGTGCTTGATGACGGTAGCTATATCACCGCATTGAAGCGCGAAGAGGTCAGCGTGCACACTGACCCCATAGACAGAATCGTCGAACAGGGTATCGTCACCGCGGATGGTACCCTGCACGAGATTGATGTGCTTATTTATGGAACCGGCTTTGCCGCCGACCAGTTTTTGTCGACGCTGCAAGTCTATGGTCGCGAGGGCCGCGAACTGGTCAGTAGCTGGGATGGCGATGCCCATGCGTATAAGGGGGTCATGGTTCCGGACTTCCCCAACTTTTATACGCTGTACGGGCCCAACACCAACATCGTGGTCGGCTCCAGCATCGTTTTCTTCGTCGAGTGCCAAATGCGCTATATCAGCGGGTGCATCAAGCTGCAAATCGAACAAGGAGCCCGCACCCTGGAGTGCCGCAGGGATTTGACCGATGCCTATAACGCCCGAATCGACGAACTCAACAGTCAGCGGGCCTGGGGTGCACCGGTGGTATCCAGCTGGTACAAGAACAGCAAAGGCCGTGTCACGCAAAACTGGCCGGGGACACATGGGGAATTCTGGCAGCAGCTGCGTGCGCCGGAGCCAGGTGAGCTGGTAATTTCAACGCGGCGCGAGGTTGTCGCCGATAACATGGACACCGTACAGAAATGATCAAACGAATCGCCTGCTGCGTTATGGCCGCAGCCAGCCTTGGATTGTCTGCCTGCAGCGTACCCGAAGGTACCCTTATTACCGACTGTGTAGACAAGGGCGCACTTCACCCCGTGTGCGGCATGCAAAGCCCCGAAGACATTGCCATCGTCCCCGGTGGAGAGTATCTCCTGCTCAGCGAACTGGGCAACATGGGCGCATATCCGGGACGTATTGTTGCCTTCAAGGTGAGCGACGAGAGCTGGAAACCCGTTTATCCCCTGGAAGATGATAGCCCCACACCGGCGGCATTGCTGGGCGACCCGACATGCACCCGCCCCCCCGGCCGGGAATTGAGCCCACATGGCACACATTTGGTGCAACTTGAAGACAATAGCTGGCGTTACCTTGTGGTCAATCATGGGGGCCGCGAAGCAGTAGAGCTGTTTTCACTGGAACTGACGCAGCTGGGAGAGCCCGCACTCGCGTGGCGTGGTTGTGTATTTCCCGCCGACAACACCATGATCAATGACGTGGCAGGACTCGCCAACGGGGATGTGATCTACACGCGGATGTTCCGACCCGATGACTTTCTCGGGGAAATGCGCGGGATAGTGGGCCTGGATTCAGGCGATGTCTGGCGCTGGAGCCGCAGCAACGGACTGAAACTGCTACCGGGCACCAATGGCGCACTCACCAATGGTATCGAGATCAGCGCAGATGAACGCTATATCTTCATCAATCAGTACATGAACAAGGAGGTTCACAAATACGATCTGCAGGCCGAACAACGGGTCGCAAAAGCCGCAGTCGCCCATGTAGACAACAGCGCCTGGGGCCCAGGCGGTGAACTGTGGCTGACCAGTCACAAGATGGAGCCCGCTGTTTACCTGGCCTGCACCAAGGAGCATCTTCGCACCTGCGGCATGGCCTTTGAGGTCGTCGCACTGAACCCTGATACCATGGAAACGCGGATCATTTTCCAGCATCAGGGTCCTCCGATGGGCGCAGCCACCGTTGCCACCGCCCATGACGACAAGGTGTACCTTGGCTCATTTTTAGGCGATCGCCTGCTTATCGTACCCATGAGTGAATTCAGTCAGTGAGTCTCGCCCACCGCGCGTCTACTCGCAGCGATCCACCGTCAGGGAGCAACAAACAATGCCCAATACTGTGATCTGGTCCTACCTCCCCGTTTTTATCGTGCTGCCTCTGGTCCTGCTCGGGCTGGGGGTCGCGCATTATGTTCTGCTGGCTCGAAACAAGGAACTGGGCAGCGAGGCCCGTTTACCCAGGCAGCTGGTACTGCTGGTGTTAACTATCCTGTCGGTCATCCTGCTTATTGTGGTTGCACCCATCCAGGAGTCTACCCGCAACCAGATACTGGGTTTGCTGGGCATCGTCCTGTCAGGCGTCGCGGCACTTTCGGCTGCGCCTTTCGTCACCAATTTCATGGCGGCGGTGATGCTGCGCGTGACCAAGCCATTCGGGGTTGGCAACTTCATACGGGTCGGCGATCTGTACGGAAAAGTTTCTGAACGCGGGATCTTCGACACCGAAATACAAACTGAAAACCGCGAACTGGTCGCCATCCCCAATGCGACCTTCATTTCCCAGTCAGTGACCGTCGTGCGCAGCTCCGGCGTGATCGTCTGGACGAAAGTGTCTCTGGGCTACGACCTGGGTCACAGCACCGTCGAGCCGCTGATGCTTGAGGCCGCCGAAAAGGCAGGCCTGATGGACCCCTATGTGCATGTCATGGAACTCGGGGACTTTGCGATCACCTATAAAGTATGCGGCCTGCTGGTCGATGTTGAAAGCGCTCTCACCGCACGCTCAGAGCTGAATCGCCAGCTGCTGAACACCCTGCACGCGGCCGATGTTGAGATTGCGTCCCCGTCAATTACCCGGCATATCAACCAGGCGGACGATGTGCGCATGATCCCTTCGCGTGCGGCGCCGATGGCGGAAGCTGAGGCCGACGCGACAAGGGTCAAGGCAGAAGAAATTGTTTTCGACAAGGCGAGAGAGATAGAACGCCTTGGTGCACTCAGTGCAGAACTGGAACTGCAACTCAGTGAATTGAGCGCCACAAAAGAAGCGGACACGGACGGCCAGGCATCGCTGGCTCAATCCCTGGAAAAGGTGAAAGCCGAGCTGAAGGCACTGCGGGAAGACAGCTGAATCGTCAGCTTTTTATTTCCCGCATTCTCTGCAATGTAACCGCGCTTACTCACTACACCCGCTCAATGTGCGGCTGGTCATACCTCATGCTGGCAATGCACCACCCTCTCACCTAAACTGTTTGGCTTACTCACGCACGGGCAGGAAAGATTATGTTTAGCCACATTATGATTGGCGCCAACGACATGGAACAGTCAAAAGCGTTTTACGACGCAGTACTGGGGGCGTTGGGATACGAGCCGGGTGTAATGGATGACAAGGGACGCTGCTTCTATTTCACGCCAACCGGCATTTTTTCTATCAGCATACCCATAGATGGGCAGCCGGCCACCCACGGTAATGGCAGCACCATAGGCTTCGCAGCAAACAGCCCTGAAGAAGCCGACGCCTGGCATGAGGCAGGCCTGGCCAGCGGTGGAACCGCATGTGAGGAGCCACCCGGTGAGCGTTCAGGCGTTTCCGGCACGCTGTACCTCGCCTACTTGCGCGACCCTGCCGGCAACAAGATCTGTGCATTACACCGGGTAGCATAACCCTCTATGGGGGCCCCGTGCGGGTGCTCGCTGTATTGTCGGTATCGATGCTAGGGGTCAATCCTCGGCACAGAATTCAGCAACGCCTGCGTGTAAGGGTGCTGCGGCCGGGTGAGGATCTGCTGCGCACTGCCCTGCTCCACTATCTTGCCGTACTGCATTACGCCCACGTGATGGGCAATGCTGGGGATGATAGACAGGTCGTGGGTAATGAACAGGTAGGATACACCGAACTCCTGCTGTAGCTCGCGCAGCAGGTCCAGTACTTCAGCACGGATGCTCACATCCAGGGCACTGGTGGGTTCGTCGCAAATGATCAAGTCAGGGTTCACCGCCAGTGCGCGGGCAACGGCAATGCGCTGTAGCTGGCCACCCGAGAACTCATGGGGATAGCGCGTCGCAAACTCCGGGCCCAGTTGTACCCGGGTCAGCAACTCACCGATTCTGGCCTGGCGCTGTTGTGGGCTCAGTCCAAGCCCCAGGCTCACCATGCCCTCGGCGATAATCTCACCCACGGTCATGCGCGGGTTCATGGACGAGAACGGGTTCTGGAATATCACCTGTATCTGCTTGCGGTAGGGGAGCATTTCCTTACGCCCCAATTGCTGTATAAGCTCACCGTTAAATCGTACTGTGCCACCAGCAACAGGCTCCAGGTTGAGAATAGCCCGTCCCAGCGTCGACTTGCCGCTGCCGGATTCACCCACCAGCGCATAGGTTTCGCCACGCCCGATCTTCAGTGACACGCCATCTACTGCACGAGTGACGTCGACAACCCGTTGCAGAACGCCCTTGCGAACAGGAAAGTGCACCTTCACGTCGTCCAGCTGCAGCAGCGCCTCCTCTACCGCAGCGCTCTGGAAATGAGTGAGATCCGGCAGGGCATCAATCAGGCGCTGGCTATATGCCTGCTTGGGATTGTGGAAGAACGTCTCCACATCTGCACGCTCGATAATTTCACCGCGGTACATCACCGCGACCTCATCGGCGGTATTGCGCACCACGCCCATATCGTGAGTGATCAGCAGCACCGCCAGTTTTCGTGACCGGGTCAATTCGCGGATCAGTTCCAGCACCTGCTCCTGGATAGTCACATCCAGTGCTGTCGTGGGCTCGTCGGCAATCAGTATCTCCGGTTCACAGGCGAGCGCCATGGCAATCATCACCCGCTGCTGCTGCCCGCCGGATAGCTGGTGTGGGAAGAACGTAAATCGCTGTGCGGGGTCAGGAATGCCGACCTCGTCAAACAACTGCACCACGCGTTGACGCAGCGCGTCCCCGCGCAGCGTGGTATGCAGCTTCAACGTTTCCGCAACCTGCTTACCCACGGTTTGTACCGGGTTGAGCGCGGTCATGGCATTCTGGAAAATCATCGCGACCCTGCGACCACGCACGGTCTGCATCTGTGACTCGGACAGACTGAACAAATCCTGCTCGCCGACATGCACGGCACCTTCGGTAATCTCCAACGCATCAGGCAGCAAGCGCATTGCCGCCATGGAGGTGACCGATTTGCCGCTGCCGGATTCGCCCACCAGTGCGAAGATTTTGCCCGCCTCCAGCTCCAGCGACACACCCTTGAGGATCTCGTCGCCGGAATCCGCCAGCACCACTCGCAGGTTTTCGACCTGCATGCGAATATCTCTCGCTGCACTCATGCCTCTGACCTCCTCGAAGCCGTTCGCGGATCAAAGGCATCGCGCACCAGATCGGAGAACAGATTGGCCGCCAGCACCAGCACGAACATGAAGAATAACGCACCGGACAGGGTCCACCAGATAACCGGCTCCCGCGACAGCTCGGAGCGGGCACCGTTAATCATGTTGCCCCAGCTACCCATGGAGGGATCGATGCCAACGCCGATATAGGACAGCACCGCCTCAGCAAGAATCAGCGATGAAAAGTCGAGCACGAACGTGATGAGGATAATGTGCACAACATTGGGCAGGATATGGCGACTGAGAATCCTGACATGGCTCACACCAAATGCGTGGGCCGCCTGCACGTAACCCAACTGGGAGATTTTCAGGGTCTCCGCACGAATCAACCTGCACAGGGAGGACCAACTGGTTACCCCCAGGATAAAGCATAGCGCGATAAACCGGGCATCTGCCTTTTCCATGCCGATGGAGAAGAAGTCGGGGTTGAGGTCTATATATACCTGGAACAACAGCACCGAAGCAGCAATCAGCAAAATGCCTGGAATAGAGCTCAGGGTGGTGTAGAGGTACTGCACCACGTCGTCTACCCAGCCCTTGAAATAACCAGCACTGACTCCCAACGTCACGGCAATGGGCAGCATGATCAGCGTGGACAAGGTGCCAAGCAGCACACCGGTGCGCACCCCCTTGATGCTCTGGTAGGCCACGTCTGCCCCACCCTGGTCTGTGCCCAGCACGTGATAGTACTCACTGATCATCACCAGCCAGGTAAAGAAACAGATCACCCCGACCTGCACCACCCAGGAGGCGTGCCACGGATATTGGCTGTGGCGCAGCAGCAACCACTGCGGTGCAAGCAACAGCGCTGAAATCAATAAGCCCCAGAGCAGGGCCTGCAGGCTCTTGCTGACAATGTCACCGAACTGCCCGGACGGGTCCGTGAGGTGTTGCCCGGCGTGCATTAGCGGCGGAAAGTCGCGCACGGCGTTGCCGTTGGCGTCTTTCATGTTTTCCTTTTCGAAAGAGTTGAGGGCAAAAGGCGCCGAGTAGGTACGCTCGAAGCGCTCCCCCATGCCGCGCAGCATCACGTCCAGCAGACTGGTGACCTTGTTGTCGTAAAAGACTTCCTCGGTTTGCAATCCCTCCGGGTTTTCCAGCGCCTTCCTGAAGTGCACGGAATCCGCCAGGGCGATACCCACGTAAGTCATGATGACAGTAAAGGTGACCATTCCCAGGCGCGAGGAAAACACGTCTCCCCAGCGCTCGCGCGTCTGCGGATCCCTGCGCAGGCGATAAAAGAATATAACCAGCACCACCACCAACAGGAAGATGAGCGCATCGGACCAAAGCAGGACAGGCTTCATTCTCTCGCGACCCTCAGTTCAGTCGAACCCGGGGGTCGGCCCAGGTATAGGAAATGTCAGTCAGGATCAGGCCGAAGATATACAAAATAGAGCCGATAAATACCATGCTGCGCACAATCGCAAAATCCTGGGACTTGATGGCGTCCAGCATATAGCTGCCAAGGCCTGGGATACCGAAGAAGGACTCTATCAACAGACTACCCATGAACAGGGAGGGAATGAGCACCACCACGCCGGTAAGTATGGGGATCATCGCATTGGGCAGAATGTGCCCGAACAGAATCTTCATCTCACTGGCGCCCTTGGCACGCGCCGTGCGCACATAATCCTGGTTGGCTTCCTCGAGGAAAAGCGTGCGGTACCAGCGAGCCCCCGAACCAATACCTGCAATTACACCCACCAGTACGGGCAGTATAAGGAAACGCCAGACATCCCCTTCTGAATGAAAGCCGGAGACCGGCACCAGCTTCCAGGTCTTCGCGACAAGGTACTGCCCGCCTATGATGTAGAAAAGGTAGGAGATAGACATCAGGGACACGAAAAGAAACACCGCCCACCGGTCCAGTCGCGTGGCGTGGAACATTACCACCATCAGCGCCACACAGATATTCACCCAGATACCAATCACAAAGGAAGGCAGGGCCACCGCCAGGCTGGGCCACATACGCGTCGAGACGTCCGTGGTAATGTCGCGGCCACTTTCCGATCGACCGAAATCGAATGCGAACAGGCGCAGTGACTTGTTGAAGAATATGGTGTCGGTGACACTCTGGAGGCCCTCGGACTCGCTGTTGATAAAGAGCGGCTTGTCGTAGCCATTCTTGACCTTCCAGGCCTGGATGGCCTCGGGCGTCACATACTTGTCACCCAGCTGCGAGGCCGCCATATCGTCAGGCGAGTTGACGACAAAGAACAGCGTAAAGGTCAGCAGGTTCACGCCCACCAGGATAGGGATAGCGTAGATCAAACGTCTGATGATATAGGCAAGCATGGGCTTATCCGTTGTGGTTGCGGCGGGCCGTCGCGTTCTGGCGTCGACGGTAGGCGATAACCCCGGGCAGAATCAGCACCACCAGCATCATTGCCCCGGCATAGAGTGGCCAGGTGACGGGCTGGTTCCACTCGGCGCGTTTCTGCTCGCGCATCCCGGCGTCCAGGTTTATGTATTTAAGCGTGGCCTTGGTAATGCCATGGCGCTTGGTATTGGTAACCCAGGCGTTGGCGAGATATATATCCTTCGGGTAGTACGCATAGAGCCAGACTGCTTCCTCGCGGAAGATCTCGACCATACGCGCAACCATCACATCCCGCTCCGGCCCCGGCGGTGTTACCCGCACCTTGCGAAACAGTTCGTCGTACTCTGCGTTCTCGAAATTGGAGTTGTTGGTGCCATCGCATTTGCAGACCAGGGGGCTCTCGGGGCTGTACAGCAGGAAAAGGAAGTTCTCCGGGTCAGGGTAGTCGGCCAGCCAGCCGTAGGAATAAATCTGGCTGTTCCCGGTCAGCAGCTTCTCCCGGGTGCGGTTCCAGTCGGCGGGCCTGAACTCCACCTGTATACCGATCTGGCTAAAGGAGCGATCCATCCAGTTCATCTGGGTCTTGCCCACGGCCTGCGACTGTACATCAATGAATATCTTCAGCGGTTCGCCGGTACGGGCGTCACGCCCGTTGGGATAACCTGCCTCAACTAACAGTTGTTTGGCTTCATCGATAGATCGACGCACGGCCTGGTCATCCTTCCACACGTGGGTATACGGATTGATCCCGGCCTCCCCTTCAAGGTGGCCGGCGATACCCGGTGGAATCACGTTGTGAGCAACAATTCCGTTACCCTTGCGGAAGATAGCGAGGTATTCCTCAACGTTGAACACAATCTGCAGAGCCCGGCGCAACTTGCGCTTCTCTTCGGTGTAGCCGCCTACCACCGGGTCACGCATATTGAAGCCGTAATAATAAATGCCCGGCTTTACGTCGGGGTCCATACGAATCCCATGGTCCGCCACGTCTGCGGACATCTCCACGCCATCCGGACCGACTACGAATGCCTGGTCATAGACCGAATTGGTGTTGCCATGGGTTTCTCCGGAACGGTCGTAGTAGCCCTGCAGGAACTTGGTCCACAGCGGCAGCACTTCTTTTTCCAGGCGATAGACTGCCCGGTCAACAAACGGAACGCGCTTTCCTGCGTCGACCAGATTTCCTGCTTCAAGGTCTCCTGGCTCGCCTTCCGTGGGAAAGTAATCCTCGCGATAGTTGGGGTTGCGTTCCAGCACGATCTCACTGTTGGGGTCGTTCTTGACCATCATGAAAGGCCCGGACCCAATCGGCCACCAGTCCAGGGTCAGGTTACGATCAAGAAATCCGGGGTTGGCATAAAACCTGTCGGCCTCGGGCGGCACGGGAACGAAGAAGTGCATCGCCAGCCAGTAGACGAACTGCGGGTACCGCCCCTTGATGGTGATACTCAAGGTTCTCTCGTCGACAACTTCAAGGCCTTCCATGGGATAGTCGTCCAGGTTCAGCCAACCGTCGCGATCCAGCGCTTCCAACCCGGCGGTGAACTCTGCCATGCCGACAATATACTGCGCCATGAAACCCAGCATCGGCGACCCCAGGGCGGGGTCCGCCAGCCGCTTTATCTGGTATGCATAATCATTGGCGTGTACCGGGCGACTGGCGGTTTCAGGAAAGTCCGGCACCTGTTTGTAACCCGCTCCCTCTTCTGCAGTACTGAAAAGATAGAGTGGCTCTCCGTTCTCCTTGGTGGCGAAAGCCGGGTGCGGCTGGTAGTGCGCGTCTTCCCGCACCTTGAGGGTGTACCGGGTAAAGGCAATCTGATCGCTGTCGGCGGTTACTTCATTTCCCGATTCATCCAGGTAAGTCTCTACAGGGAAGTCTTCCACCCCCTGCGGCTCCAGTTCATAGGGCCGCTTGAGAAAGTGATATCCCATGGGCGGCTCGTAGATCTGAAAAATAAACAGGGACTCGTCGGATGCGTAGGAGATAGCGGGATCAAGATGCTTGGGGGGGGCAGGCGACATCACCGACTGGTAGACCAGTTGTCCCTCTGGCGAGGGCGGATTCGGATTATTCCAGGGGCCTTCGCCACAACCGCCCAGTAGCATCAGGGCAGTGAGGCCCAATGTGGCGCACACAGCGCGGGCAGATGTCATTGGCTACGTATCCCGGTGATATGTAATGTTGATTATGAACGTGAGGTGACAGTTAGCGAGAGGTTACATCCCTGCCGCCCAGGTAGCAATGCCTTGCACCGATGGAACGCTATACCGCACAGGACGCCCGTAAAAATCGCCGCCCTTGCCTGCCATCTGCGGCCGTAATGTATAGTGGATCATTCACTCATAATCAACAGGGACTCATTATGTCGCTACTTATCGTTGCCGCACTGGTGCTGGTGCTATTCCAACTCTGGTTGTTGCCGGCCAGCCTGCTCCTCAAACACACCGATTACCTTGCCTCCAGTCGCGACAACCCGCCTCCGCAATCGCAGTTGCAGCAGCGTGTCACCCGCGCCGGCGCCAACCTGCAGGAGAGCCTGCCGGCCTACCTGGCCCTGTGCCTGCTGGCCATGATTCAGGGCGTAGACCTCAGTACGGTAGCCCTGAGCTGGCTGGTACTGCGTATTGTCTACATACCCTGCTACCTGTTCGGCGTTCATCATATGCGATCACTGGTGTGGGTGGGCTCGCTGGGCTGCCTGATCTACATGGCGGTCAAGCTGGTGTAGCCCCCGGGCAGTGGGCGCAGGGATCGCGCTTTTAGCCCTGTGGGCTATGCTGTTGGTGAACGCATCAGACCTGAACAGGAGCACCAAAGATGGCAGATTACATTCCACCCGCGCTCGACTGGGTAAGGGAACAGGTTGAGCTGTACGAAAGTAGCGGCGGCACGCAGGGCAACACACTGCTGGATACCGGTATGCCCTGCATTCTGGTTACACATACCGGCAACAAGACTGGCGCCATTCGCAAAATCCCGCTGATGCGGGTTAACGTGGACGGCAACTATGTGTTGATTGGCTCAATGGGCGGGCAACCCAACAACCCGGTGTGGGTCTACAATTTGCGGGCACATCCGGACATCGAGATACGAGACAAGACGGACGTATTCCCGATGCGAGCCCGCGAAGTCGCAGATGACGAGGAACGAGCCCGCCTCTGGGCGGCCGGCGTTGCCGCCTATCCGCCCTACGAGGACTATCAGGCTAAAACCAGTCGCAAGATTCCGGTCTTTCTCGCTGAGCCGCGTCGGGAAGACTGAGCTAAGCCTGCTTATGCGGGTTGATAAGGTACTTCTGGCCGGTCTGGCGCTGACTGTAGAGACGCAGGGTATCCAGGGAAAGGGCCTCTTCCATGGAGATTTCCGCAGTGTAATGACTGGCGAACGTGGTGCTTATCTCCGCAGCCACACGCTGCCTCAGCTCTATCATGCGTGGAATGCCTATACGCTGCAGGAAGGGTGTCAGCAGCCAGCCACTCACACTGAACGAGAACCCATAGGCGGCTGTGAGCTGTATGGGTGACAGGTCCAGCCGACCGTAAACATAGACCTTCTTCATGGTATCGGAACCGTAACGGTTGTACTCCATCCCTTTCGTCGCAGCGCGTTCCATGCAGGTGAGGATAGTGTTGGCCATGTTGCCACCGCCGGTAGCATCAAAGGCCAGGTAGGCGCCGGTGGCCTCGATTGCGGCGGTCAGGTCGTCGGCAAAACTGTCCGAACTGGAGTTGACCACGTATTTGGCCCCGATCTCACGCAGAATCTCTTCCTGTTCCGGCTTGCGCACAATGTTCACCAGATCGATACCATCGGCCAGGCAGACCCTGTTCAGCATCTGGCCCAGGTTGGAGGCAGCAGCGGTATGCACCAGCGCAGTGAAGCCCTCGTCACGCATGGTCTCAACCATGCCCAGCGCAGTCATCGGGTTGACGAAGCTGGAGGCGGCTTGCGCGGGCGACACAGCAGCCGGCATGGGCAGCGCCATCATGGCATTCACGCAGCGATACTCGGCGAACATTTCACCGCCGGCTATGCCCACGGTTTTGCCTAACAGACTCTGGGCCGCATCAGAGGAGCCCGCGGCGACGACCACCCCCGCTGCTTCGTTGCCCACGGCCATAGGTTCACCGACCCGGCCAGCCACCATACCCATGAGCCTGGAAGGAATATCTGCGGTCACCACCGGTGACTCCGCGGTACCCCCAGCCACGGCTGTGCCCAGGTCAGCAGGGCCGGTAAGCAGCGCCAGATCAGAGGGGTTAATCGGGGCTGCCTCGATGCGCACGATGATGTCATCGGGACCCGGCTTGGGTAGTTCCACCGCGGCGATAGACAGCTGCAGTTGGCCCTCTTTGCTTATCAATGACTGGATCTGGCGAGACTGTTCTGGTGCACTCATGATTGTTTTCCGCTAGGCATGGTCTGGCCACGAACCATAGCACATGTGCGGGCAGTTCAAAGGTCTGGGGCAAAAGGCAGCGCAGGTGCCTGAGCAGTTCACCGGGCAGGCCCCTGCGCCCACCGGGAATACATTCCACACCTGGAACCGGAGTCGCTTAATTCCATGCACAGGGGTCTGGCGCCCCGGCCAAGGGTTGACTAACCTGTAGCCCATGCAATCCAACAATCAAGCGGAAACTCCGGCGTGACATTCCAGCAATTGTTCAACGAGTTTTCCAATGACAGGCTGCTGTACTTTTTCGTACCGATCTTTCTGCTGTCGGTGGCACTTGAGTATGGTTACAGCCGCCGGCACAGCCTCGACCTGTACGAACCACGTGACACCAGGGCCTCTTTCTGGATGCTGCTGTTCACACCGATAGTCGAGTTTCTACCCAAACTCGGCGCCTTCATACTCTTTTACTACCTGCACGAGATGAGCCCACTGAAGGATATTGTCCAGCGGCAGTGGTGGGCCTGGTGCCTGCTGCTGGTGCTGGACGATTTCGTCTACTACTGGTTCCACCGCATGAATCACGAGATACGGCTGTTCTGGGCGGGCCATGTTACCCATCACTCCGCGCTGAAAATGAATTTCGCCACCGCACTGCGTCAGGGGGTGGGTGAGCGCTTGCACAAATTCCTTTTCTGGGTGCCACTGCCATTGCTGGGGTTCGACCCGCTGATGATATTCACCGTGATGACGATCAACCTCTTCTACCAGTTCTGGATACACAGTGAACTGGTGGACAAGCTCCCGGCCCCCATCGAATACTGGTTTAACACTCCTTCACACCACCGGGTACACCATGCGTCCAATATTCGCTACCTTGACTGTAATCACGGCGGGATTTTTATTATCTGGGATCGCCTGTTTGGTTCATTTTCCCGGGAGATGCCGGGGGAGAAGCCCACTTACGGACTTACCGTCAATATTACCTCTTACCGTCCAATAGACGTGGCGACCCACGAGTACCAGTCAATCTGGCGAGACTGCAAGAGAGCAACAAACTGGGTTGATCGCTGCCGCTACCTGCTGTTGGCGCCAGGCTGGAGCCACGATGGCGAGGACAAACGCGCGCGGGTACTGCGCAGTAAATTGGGTCTGCAGCCGGGTCCGTTGAACGGGTGACGCACTGCGCACGCAGGCATAGGAAACAGACCGCTTATACGCGCATACTGAATAACGCCGGAGGCGAACATGGCAAAGAATAAAACCGAAGCTGAGTTGGTAAAGAAGGCACTCGCGGTGGGCGGAGTGTATGTCAAAAAACGCGGCTATGGCGAGTTCGAAGAGACCGACTCCCACAAACTCAAGGTCGAGTATATCTATCGCGCCCTGGTGGAGGACAAGCTGATCCAGCCGCTCGCCAAGCAGGATATCAGCGTACCCAACATGGAGCACAAGCTTGCGCTGTGGATCAAACGGCAATTGCCCGCAGACCACCCACTGATCACCGGGCAGTGATCACAGACAGCCTGGCCGACCGCAACTCGCTACCCGGCGAGTCGCCGTATCTGTTGACAGGAGATTATCCTGAGGCGCCCGAAAGAAGACCCTGCAAGTCGTGCGTGTACAAAACGCGCAACCGCAAATAGGCTAAACTGCTCGCCACGATCGCGTGAATCTAAGCATCCGATAGCAACAGGGGCAAAAATAATAGAATGACCCGGCTCTCCATAAACAATCCTGCGGCGATCGCGGTGATAGTGGTTCTGATCATCATTTTTGGACTGATTGCGGTACGCGGTCTGCCCATACAGCTTTTACCTGATGTCGACAGACCGGCCATCTCCATCGAGACAGACTGGCGCGCGGCCGCTCCCGAAGAAGTCGAGGAGTCCATCGTGCAGCCGCAGGAACAAGTACTGCGCAATATCGAAGGGCTGGAAAACATGGTCAGTGAAATCCGCCGCGGCAGCGGTCGGATCCGACTCGACTTCCGGGTCGGCTGGGACATGCAAAGAGCGCTGATTGATGTAATTACGCAGCTCAATCAGGCGGCGGACCTGCCCGCAGATGCGGGTGAGCCGCAGATTCGCTCCGGCGGCAGCAGCGGCCGCGGTCAAGCGGCGTCGCTATTGATCTATACACTGCCCGGCAATGAGAACCGTGACGTGGCGACCTATCAGGAATTGATCGACCGGGAGGTCGAGCCGCGCCTGGCCCAGGTGCCCGGCGTCGCCAGGGTTGGACTCGCCAGCGAACGCGAACCAGAGATACACGTCACTCTCGACACCCAACGGCTGGCCGCGCGCAACATCCAGATTCCGGAAGTGGCTGATACCTTGCGACGGGCAGTGGATGTATCCGGTGGTTTTGCCGACGTCGGTCGCCGCCGCTATACCGTGCGCTACCTCGGTCAGCGCTCCATTGAGGAACTGGGCGACCTGGTCGTTGCCTGGCAGAATGGCGAACCCGTGCGGCTGACAGATGTGGCAACCGTCGAACGCGGCCTGCGCAAGCGGGTGAACCTGTCATTCCGCAACGGCTTCCCCGCCTACTACATCAGCATGATACCCAGCTATGACGCCAACACCGTGGAACTGTTGGATGCACTCAACAGCACCATCAAGGAAATCAACGAGGAGGTGCTGGAGGCGGAGGGCCTGACCATTGAGTTGAGCTTCGACGCCTCCCTGCATATACGCCGGGCCATCGCTCTGGTTCAGCAGAATTTGTTACTGGGCCTGGTACTTGCCAGTCTCGTGTTGTGGTACTTCCTGCGCAATGTACGCGCAACGCTGCTGATCGCCGCCACGATTCCGCTGTCGTTGCTGGTAGCGTTCGTGGTGTTAAAGCTCACCGGCAAGACACTGAACGTTATCTCCCTGGCGGGACTTGCGTTTGCCGTCGGCCTGGTCATGGATGCGGCGATCATCGTGCAGGAAAACATAGTGCGCCTGCGCGCCTCGGGCATGGCCGCCTACGATGCGACCATACAGGGATGCAGGGAAGTCAGTGGCGCACTGTTCTCATCCACACTGACCAGCGTGGCAATCTTCCTGCCCATTCTGTTCATGGTGGGGGTTGAGGGCCAGCTGTTCAAGGACCTCGCGATTACGCTCACCACGGCCGTCAGCTTTTCACTGATCACCGCGATGACGATTCTCCCGGCCGCCGGGCTGAAGCTGTCGACGGCCGAACCAAGACCGGATCGTTTGGCGCAGCGCTGGCGCCAGCTTGCCGACCTGGTGATCCGCATAACCGACAACCCCGCGGCCCGCTCAGCGTGGATCGTTGCCATCCTGGGCGGATCGCTGTTGCTGAGCTGGATATTCCTGCCCAAGATCGATTTCCTCCCCAAAGCGCGCATCGACTCCGTGCAAACCTATTTTGCGGCACCGCCGGGAGTGAATCTCGACACCCTGGAGCAGGAATTAATCAGCGATATTATCGCGCGTCTGAAGCCCTACTACGACGGCGAAAAGGAGCCACATATTCGCGGCTACAATCTCGCCAGTTGGGGCGCTACAGACACCATGAATTTCATTTATCCGGAAAAATCCGAAGACATCCCCGCCCTGATCGAGCTGTTGCGCAACGAGCTGTACACGGGGCTCACCGACACCGTGGCCTATGTCAGCCATTCATCCATGCTCAACCTCAATAACGACGGGCCGGATGCAATCAACATTGACCTGCAGGGTTCGGACCTGGAGCAGCTGAAAACGGTTGCCGCCGCCACCATGGAGCTTACCCAGGCACTGTGGGAAGACGGCGTGGTATTTTCCGCCCCCGACCTGAGCGCTGGCGAGGCGGAACTGCGCGTGTACCCCCGTGAGCAGCGCCTGAGCCTGGCCGGGCTGGATCGACGCGCGGTGGGCGATGTGGTGCGTACCTATACTGATGGACTGTGGGCGGGTGAATACTTCGACGGCAACAACCGCTATGACCTGATACTGCGTGGCGAGACCTGGAACTCGCCAGAGCAGCTGGCTGCCATGCCGTTGGCGACACCGCTTGCCGGCATCCAGACGATTGGCGAACTGGCGGAAATACGCCGGGGAGTGGGCCCAGCTGAACTGCAACGTGTGGACGGCCAGCGCACCGTCACCATTTTCCTGATCCCGCCGGACAACGTCACCATGGAAGAGGCTTTGCAGCGCCTGCGCGACGAGGTGGAACCGAAGGTCAAACCGCTGCTGCCACAGGGGGCACGACTGGGTTACCGCGGCAGCGCCGACCGCCTGTCTGAAGCCTTGCGTACAGTGGGCGTTAACTTCCTGCTGGCAATCTTGATTCTCTACCTCATTATGGCGGCACTGTTCAAATCCGGACGGGATGCGATCCTGGTACTGTTGGTGATGCCCATGGCCATCGCCGGTGGGCTCGCGGCATTGAAGCTGCTCAACCTGGTGACGTATCAGTCGCTGGACCTGCTCACCATGATCGGGTTTATCATCCTGCTGGGGCTGGTCGTCAACAACGCCATCCTGCTGGTAGACCAGACACGCAGCGCACAGAAAAGCGGCATGACAGACGCGGAGGCCGTACACCAGGCGGTCCTGTTTCGCGCCCGGCCCATTTTCATGAGCACACTTACCAGCATCTTCGGTATGTTGCCGCTAATGCTGATTCCCGGCGTAGGCTCCGAGATTTACCGCGGCCTCGCCACCGTGATCGTCGGCGGCATGGTCATTTGCGCAATGTTTACCTTGTTACTGCTACCCAGCCTGCTACGCTTCGGCAAAGTAAAACCGTTCAAGGAGCAAGTGTGAACGCTACGCGTCAACTCTTCAGCTCAGTGGTACTGGCCACCTGCTTCACATCCGCCGCACTCGCCCAGCAGAGCCCTGTTCCGGTGCTGGTAGAGCAGGTGCGCGAGCAAGCGGTTGAGCGCAGTTTGCCACTTAACGGAAGGGTACATAGCCGCCATGACGCCAGTCTGAGCCTGACGCTGTCAGGACAGCTGGAATGGGTACTGGAACCGGGCACCCTGGTCAGAAAGGGCGAGGTGATCGGCCAGCTGGACCAACAACCCATTCTGCTACGCAAGGCAGAGCTCTCGCACCTGGCGCAGCGTGAACAGGTTAATGGCGCCTATCTGGATAAAGAGCTGGTGCGACTGAAGCGACTCATGGAAGCCAATAATGCGTCCGAGCGGCTGGTGGACGAGAGTGAGTCGCAGCGGGATATTTCCCGGCTGGAGTTACGCTCCCTGCAGGCGCGTATAGCCCAGCTCGACGACGAACTGCGACGCTCGCGCCTGGTCGCACCCTTTTCCGGTGTGATCGCTCAACGCCTTAAACGCGGTGGCGAATACGTCAATCCGGGCGAGCCGATTGCGCGACTGGTTGACCTGGAGCAACTGGAATTACGTTTTCAGGTGCCCGTCAGTTATCTGGGTCGGCTGCAGGTAAACCAACAGGTCGCCTTCGCTGCACAAGGCGGGCAACTGCTGGGCGAGACGCCACCGACACAACAATCAACAGTGCGTACGATTATTCCCGCAGCAGACAGTAACTCGCAGACTTTCGAGGTGCGTGCAGACATTGACTCTTCCGGCAGCGGGACAGTTATCGCCGGTCAATTGGTCAACGTTTCACTGCAGATCTCCAGCGGCAAGGCGACGGTGCAGATCCCCCGGGATGCCATTGTCCTGCGCTCCGAGGGTAACTACGTGTTTCGTATCGATGAGAAGGACAAGGCCCACCGCGTACCCGTGGAAGTGGGTGAAGGCTCCACAGCCTGGGTCAGCGTAAGGGGCAAGCTCAGCCGGGGAGACTGGGTGGCGGTGCGTGGACTGGAACGACTGCAGGACGGTCAAACAGTGATGCGCCGGGAGTCCTGAAGTCCGGCACGCACCACTTATAGCGACCAATACCTTGCCCGGGATAAGGCCAGCGTAGTGCATGTACAACTGGCCACAGCAGGGCAAAAGTTGTGAAACCCCCTTTCCCGCACCAGGTCAGGCCGTCACACTGCCGGGAAAACGCTGCTCAAGAATCGTGCGGATACCATCTTGCCAGCGGGTTTTGCAGGGGCCGGCCAATTTCTTGCGCAACGTGGCATCCACGATTTTCATTTGCCAGGTCGCCAGCGCGGCCTCCTCAATTTTCATCGACATCCCGGTGAGGGACTCGATATAGCGGATCATCTCTTCCACAGACACCGCCTCGTCCCCGCCCAGATTGACCGTCAACGCGGGCACTGCAGCGTGCTGGAGCAGACCCTGAACCTGCTCGACGATATCCGTTTCATATATCGGACAACAAAAACTCTCGCCATTACTCTTGCGCGTATAAGGGATACCGCCGCGCATCATCTGGTAGAGGGCCGTGGGCACGCCGCCATGGCCACACAAACCATAGGCCACGTCCAGCCGGGCAATGACCGTGGGCAACTGCAGTTCGCGCGCCTGGTAACGCGCAACGCCCTCACTGGCCAGTTTGCTCATGGCGTAGTGTGGCGAATAAGTGGAATAGCCACCCAGCGTGGCTGACTCATCGATCACCGCTTGCGGGTCTGGGTTATCGCGATAAACAGAGTCTGACGACATGTGGAAGAAGGCCCTGGCGTCGCGATAGCGTTTCATCAGGAACCCGGTGCCTTCCGCGTTATCGGTCAAGGCCTGTTCGGTTGTCTCGGGAGACACATTTACCGCACAGTGAATCACATAGTCCACGTCAGGCATGTGCGAGAGGTCCTCCTCGCCCATGGTGAAGTTAACCGTCTTGATGCCCTGCGCCTCAATCTCTTCCCTGGCTTTAGGGTCAGAAAAACGCGCCGCCGCCCAGACCTCGTTACTCTTGTCCAGCTGCTCCGCAATAGGGCGGGCTACCTGTCCCGTCGCGCCAGTTACCAGAACTCGTTGATTCTTCAGCATGTCGATCCTCTTTTCACTCATTACAGATAGGTATTTTTAGTGCCCGGGTCGTGATTTCTCGCAAGCTGCCGCATCAGTACTCCAGCCTACGCAGATATATCGCCGGAAGCCGCCTCCTCGATGCGTGACCCTGATAGCTTTGCCAAAGCACTTCCGATCAGTCACTGCGGGCACATCCTTTGCCAATAGGCCTGACATTGAATCAGTCAGGATTTCTCTGTGCAACGATTGCAGCGGCCAAAGCAAGTTGCGGTGACTATCATATTGAACTTGATGGCATAACACGCATGACGCATCATCCGAACTTGCCCCCAGGGCCAACCCAGTCAAAATCAGGAGCAAACCATGCAAGCCTCCACAGAAATCCTCGCCCCGGTGACCGTGCTGCTTCTACTGACCTGTATCGTCTGGGCGTGGATGTACGCCACCCGCATACCTGCCATAAAGCGCGCTGGCATGCAACTGGACCCGGAGCTGCCCAAAGGACAACAAATGGCGGAACTGCCGGCGCGGGTGCGCTGGAAGGCCGACAACTACAATCACCTGTTGGAGCAACCCACCCTGTTTTACGCTGTTGCCCTCACGCTGGCACTGCTGGGGGCAGGAGACGGCCTGAACCTGACCCTGGCCTGGTGTTATGTGGGACTTCGAATTGCCCACACACTGCAACAGGCAATGTGGAACAAAATTGAGGTTCGCTTTGTGCTGTTCTTCCTTTCCTCGCTGGTTTTGATTGCGCTGGTCTGCCGCGCAGCGATGCTGGTGTGGGCGGCATGAAAAGGTTATCGGGCGATTTCTGTATGCACCAGCCAGGATGCCACAGTCAATGAATCCTGCGAGGTTCAATCGTGCCACCCACTTCAGCGTGGTCTGGGCGTTCATGCTGTGCTTTATAACCATCCTGGAATGGCGCAGCCTGGATCGCGACCCGATGAAGGCGGACATTCTCAGTCCGTTCATTCAGCGCCATATCGAGATTACACCGGGTCAGGCACAAACGGACCGTGCTGCACCCATAGATTCCCTGGGGGTTGAACCGGCCAAACGGCCGCAAACTGTCGTGGAGCTTGGCTTTGACGGGCCGCTATTTTTGGCCTGCTTTTTTATCCCTATTATCGTCTTTCACGGCATAGGCGCCCTGTTTACGCATTTACGCAAACACCTCGAACCCTGATAACACGAAATTCGTGTCGCGCCGGGATTCCGGACACGACACGAGGCATTGTCGTCAATAGATAGACTAACGAGCGGGTTTGTGCACCATCTTCGCATCCCAGACAGTCGCTGAGCCTGCGGCACACGTCGCCGCACCCTTCAGGCTTTCCATGCCTTTTTGCCAACCACCGCCGGTCATATAGATCTCATAGGCGGCAAAATAATCGGTCCAGTTGCTGAATGTTGCAACACTCCAATAATCGAAGTCTCTATCCGACGAACCACCGAGCATCGGGAAGAACACCCAGTTGGAGTTCTTTGCACCCAAAGAGCGCATTGCGGCAGCATACTTCTTGTGCCCGGCTATCGCCTTCTGCCACTCACCTTCGTCTGCCATGCTGCACTCTACAAACATCACCACGCCGTCTTCCGGGGGGCCATCTGGCGCATTAATCTCTACAGACGAGGCCAGACCGTGTTGACCGCAGGCAATTACCTCGTTGAACTCTTCCTGAATATCACCACCACCTGCTTGCCAAGCGTCAAGGCCCTTACCCATGTGATTGCCGGAAGGATGCGAGCCCAGCCAGATCAACTGCGGTCCATCGGTGAACGTCGCAAACTGGGGTGTGAGTATCCAGGCGGCATACGTCGGGTCATTTTTGCCGGCCCAGCGACTGAAACTGCCTGCCACCTTCATCAGGTCTTTCATGCTCTTACCCGGCTGCAGGTTGCAGTAGAAAGCCTCTACCGGCGCGGGCTTGGCCCCGCCCTCCTGCGTCAGGGCGGCGGGTGCCCAAGCAATGAGTACTGCCGTAATTCCTAATACCACTGTTCTTATTGCTGTCATGATTATTACCCTCGTTATTGTTGGCCCATACGTGGCCGTGTGCCAGCGGGCTACTTTAGAGGGTAGTCGTAAAGCGAAATTGTGCAAATTTCGTTCAATCCTGACCCGCGCATGACAACGCTGCATTCAGCGACCCGCCGTTATCGCATATACTTGGTCCCGCGATTTGCCAGCGTCACGCAACAGCCCAGAGGACACTACTGAAGATGTACTACGGAGAAAGGCTGAATAGTATCAGTCACCTGGTGGGCGCTGTTTTCGCGCTTATCGCACTGGGCGCACTGCTGGCGCTCGGCCTGCAGACAGGCGACGCGACGACCATAGTCGGCTTTACCGCGTTTGGCCTCACCCTGGTCCTGCTCTATACCATGTCAACGCTGTATCACAGCTTCCAGGCGCCAAAACTCAAGCAAGTCTTCAAGGTGTTGGACCACATCTCCATCTATCTACTGATCGCGGGCACCTATACGCCATTTATGCTGATCAGCATGCCTGGCAGCAGTGGCACCATGATCCTGGCACTGGTATGGACACTTGCAGTCGTCGGCATCATTTCCGAACTGCTGTTAACTGGACGTCTGGTAAAGTTCGTGCAGCTGGTGATCTATCTGGGGATGGGATGGGCCTGCTCACTGGATATGGCAAGCTTGCGTGCGGCTCTGCCGGACGCTGGTTTCTGGTGGGTCACTGCGGGCGGCATTGCCTACACTGCAGGCATCGCTTTCTACCTGCTGGACAAGGCAAAGTGGTTGAATCACGCTCACGGCATCTGGCACTTTTTCGTTCTCGTGGGCTCGGTTTGCCACTTCGTGGCGGTCGCCGGTTACGTCAGGTAGGCTGGTACCACCAAGAACTACCAGGAAGCCGACTGCATCTCGGCTTCACCGCTCACCGACGCCGGACCCGATGCAAAATGCTCGCGGCTGATGCCTCTGCCACTTAATGGCCCCGGCTGCCTGCGTCGTCGGCAGGAGCGCAGCCTAGGCGCTCTCTACAGACCGGGTCTGGTTGAGGCGCAATGCATACACGCTCCACCCTTGCTGCGCCTTCAGATCGTTTCCTGCCGTGCGCCAGTGCAGCTTGCCTTCCGCGTCGATCGCAAACAGCAGTACCGATTCTTCGGCCGGGTTCTCATCGAGCCATTGATCAAATCCGTAGGCCTCGCTCAGCTGGGTCTTCTTGATCGTTGCGCCCTTATGCAGAAGCCTGGCCAGTTGCTCATAGTGAATATCTTCGTCGAACAGTACCTGCCCCTTGTAAAAGGCGCTGGCTCGGTGCCTGGAATTGGATTTGGCATCGGCGCGTGAAGACAGCGCGAATACATTACGTATGCCAAAGTCCTCGCGAAAGCGCAGTCCAGCTGCCAGGTTGTCACTTTTGAACGGTGAAAGCCCCAACATACCTTCCAACCCGGCCAGTTCCAGATGCAGGTCAGCGTGATCCGAAATGGGGTTGCCATGATAGGTATCCAGCCCCGCCATCCGCGCCTTCCTTATTCGCTCCCACTTCGTGTCGCAGACCACGGTCTTGATTTCAGCAGACTCCAGCGCCTTGGCAATCGCGACACCAAGAGGATTCGCACCTATCACCAGGAAACCCTGGTTGCCCGTTTCGCCAACGTCCAGCAATCTGGCGAGGGGGCGCGCCGTAGCGCTCTGGATGACGACGGTACCAATGATAATGGTGAAGGCCAGGGGCACCAGAAGCTCCGCCGAGTCCACACCCAGGGATTCCAGTCGTAGCGCGAAGACCACTGAAACAGCAGCGGCGACAATTCCGCGCGGACCAATCCAGGCCAGGACGATACGCTCGTTGAGCGTGAACGTGGAACCAATGGTACTAAGGAACACCTTTAGCGGTCGCGCCACAAACTGCATAACCAATAACACGGCGATGGCACCCCAACCGAGCTGCAACAGGTTGGTAAAGTCGACACGGGCTGCCAACACAATAAATAGCGACGATACCAGGATGACGGTCAGGGTCTCCTTGAAATTGAGGATGTCACGAATATGCACATCCTTCATATTGGTCAGCCAAATGCCCATGATGGTAACGGTCAGGAGCCCGGACTCATGGAGCAGGCTATTGGATACCGCAAACGCACCTACAACAAAGGCAATGGCGGAATAATTATGCAAGTATTCCGGAATAAGCTCATGTCTCAGTAACACGCCAAAAAGCTGGCCCACGAAAACACCGACAATCAACCCCAGGGCAATGGTCTGCCCGAAGACCAGGAATACGTGGCCGATGTGGGCGCTGGTCTGCTGCGCCACTATCCATTCGAACACCAGTACCGCCAACAGAGCGCCCAGGGGATCGATCACAATACCCTCCCAGCGCAGCGCCTTGGATACTTTTGCATTGGGCTTCACGGAACGCAGCATGGGCATGATCACGGTGGGCCCGGTTACCACCATAATCGCGCCAAACAGCGCGGCTATCGGCCAGCTCAATCCAATCAGGTAATGCGTAGCCACCGTGGAAACCAGCATGTTCACCAGTGCCCCGTAGGACACCATGTTCCTTACAGTTGGACCGATCTCGGTGAGCTCTGTCAGCTTGAGCGTAAGACTGCCCTCAAACAGGATAATTGCCACACTCAGGGAAACGAAAGGAAACAGCAGGTCGCCAAATAATGCATCCGGGTTCAGGGCGCCTGAAACCGGGCCCAGTAGTATTCCACAGATCAGCAGAAACAGAATGCCCGGTACGCGGGTGCGCCAGGCAAGCCATTGGCATGCGAATCCAAGCAGCGCAATCGTGCCCAGGCTGAGCAGGTCAGACATTGGTCAGGGAGCTTCCTCAGTAATTGAACTGCTATTCTGGCACGTATCCGCCGGCATGTGCATGCCCTGCGCAGAAATCGCTGGTCACCGCCATTTTCAGGAACCCGCGACAACGCATGGCAGTGACTGGTCGACACCATGTCAGTGTGTGACGTTTTTTTACACAACCGGGGCTATACTGGCCTGATGAACCTGCCAAAGAAAAACAGGACCGCCAACGCGGCCCACACCCTGCTCGATGAACCGGCATTCCTCGCAGAATTGGCACTGGCAGCAAAAGCGACTGGAAAGAGTGAGCTGCAAGCGTGCAAGCATGCGCGCAAGTGTCTGGAAGAGATGGCCGCAACCCCGCGGGAGTCCTGGCTGGCACCCGCCGCAAAGATGGCCCGTTTCGTCTATACGCGCAGCTACGAACCCAAGCTCGATATCAACCTTGAGGCGTTAGAGCAACTGCGCGAGCTCTCCAGGGATCACCTGCTGCTATTCCTCTGGTCACACAAGTCGCATATGGACAGCTTCGTTTTCCTGTTGTCGCTTTACGACAATCAGTTCAAACCGCTGCCGCTGGTATTCGCCGGCATCAATATGAACTTCCTCGGCTTCGGCGCGCTGGCACGGCGTGTCGGTGCAATTTTTCTACGCCGCAGCTTTCAGGAAGACGCCATCTACAAACTGGTATTTCGCCACTACATTGACTACCTGATCCGTAATCGCATGCCGCTGACGTGGTCAATCGAGGGCACTCGCTCACGCACAGGAAAACTCTCACCTCCCAAACTGGGCATACTCAACTGGGTATTGGAGGCCTGTGAGCGCGAGGAGATGCGCGACGTCAAGCTGGTCCCTGTCTCCATTGCCTTTGACCGCATAGCCGAAATTGATGATTATGTGGCGCTGCAGCGCGGTATGCCCAAGCGCAAGGAATCCCTGGGCTGGTTTCTTAATTTCATCTTCGGCATGAAGGAGCCCTACGGCAAGATCTATGTGCGCTTCGCCAAGCCCGTGGGCCTGGATGATGCCGCAGCGCCAGACATCGGTCCTACCGAGGAAGAAGGGCCCAGCCTGGCCACGCGCCTGGCATTTGAGGTGTGCACTCGCATGGAGCAGGTCACACCCATCAAGTCAGCAGATGTGCTCGCCATGGTCCTGCTGGGCGCCAACGGCCGCGCGCTCAGCGACCGGGAGGTCTTCCTGCAGGCCAGTGAAATAGCTGCGCTGGTGCGGGAAAAGGGGCTGCCGACGGCAAGTGGCTTCCGCCTGGAAGACGAGGAGCAGGTGGCTGCGGCGGTGCTGTCCATGCGCGGCTCCCGACTGGTAAAAGCGTTCGAGGGAGGCAGCACACCGGTCAGTTACATTCCGGAGGAACAACAACTGGCCGCCGCCTACTACCGCAACACGATCACCCACTATTTCCTCGCCGCGGCGCTCGGAGAGATAGGCCTGGCCATGAGTGTCGACGATGCCACGCTGGTTGGCGAGCCGGAACTGCGGTGCCGTGTCGAGCAGTTACGTGACCTGTTCAAGTTTGAGTTCTTCTTCAGGCCCAAAGATGAGTTTTGGGAAGAGGTCCTGGTAGATACATCACGTCGCTACCCCCGGTGGCGCCGCGGCGACACTTCATTGCACAAACAGCTGCGTGAAAGTCCTCCGCGTTTCGGTCATGCTATCCTGCGGTCGATTGCCGAGGCCTATCACGTGGTCGCCGCCACCCTGCTTTCGCTTGGCACCAAAGCAGCCCCGGACAGCAAGATATTCTCCCGCGATCTTTTAGGCCAGGGCCGCGAAATGCTGCTCAGGCGGCAAATAAGCGGTGAGTCCGCTATTTCAAAAGACTTGTTCAGCACGGGACTGCAACTGGCAGAGTACCGTCGACTGATCACAGGCAAGGCACCAGAATTACTGGCCCGAAGAGAAGAGTTTCTGCGTGAGACCACCGAAATACTCGCCGCCATTGAACTGCTGCAGGAGAGCTATGACCTGGCCTGGTTCAGCGTTGCACAGGCAAAAAAACAGCGCCAGTCTGCGCAGGGATCAGCCGCTTGTATCACACATCACCGATAAGCTCTGCGCGAAACATATACGGCTTCGCGACACTTTCTTTTGCCCGGCGATGCTGTTGAACTGACGAAACGAACTTTAGGCTTTTCGAATGGAAAAATCAGCAAACACGCGTATTGAGGTTATCGATGCCATTCGCGGATTCGCCGTCCTTGGCATCCTGTTGGCCAACATACAGAGCTGGAGCGGCTACAAGTTCCTGCCATTTACTGAGCTGGCAGAACTGCCCTATTACACCTTGGATGCCGTGCTTTACTGGTGGAACACCTTCCTGGTGGACAGTAAGTTCTACGCTATCTTCTCACTTCTCTTCGGTGTGGGCTTCGGACTCCAATGGGAGCGCAAGCAACACCAGGCCGAAACCTTTCTACCCATGTACCGACGACGCATGGCATTTCTCCTGTTGTTTGGTTTCCTGCATATGCTGCTGTGGTCCGGTGACATTTTGCTGCTATACGCGATACTCGCCTTTGTAATGATCGCCCTGCGTTCGCTTTCCCCCAGGTCTCAGCTACTGTTGGGCGTGACATTGATGTTCGCCTTCCTGCTTACCCACCTGGTGGTGTTGCTGACAGGAGAGCCTGAAGTCGCCACCGGGAAACTGGCGCACCACAACTATCCGGACATGAGTGGTGAGGCGGTTATTGCTGCCTTTGCCTCTACCGACTGGGGGCAGATATTTGAAGTTAACCTGCACAATATTTACTGGCGCTGGCACGATTTTATCCCCAATGGACGTATCAGTCGGGTGCTTGGCTTTTTCCTGATCGGTTGCTACCTGGCGCGCACAGGGTTTTTCACTGGCGCTGCGCGCAGGCCGCTGACTCTGCTCGTCTGCCTGGTCAGTGGCGTAGCCCTGACCCTGATTGCCATGAATATGGGGCTATCCATGGCCTCCTGGGCTCGTCACCCGATGGACCTGGTTAGCAAACAGCTCTACGTTCTGGGGCAGCTACTGATGGCCCTGGGCTATATGTGCGTACTGGTGCTCGCCTTCGAAACCGGCATTGGCCGGCAGCTGATGCACCCCCTGACCTTGATCGGTCGCACCGCATTTACCAGCTATCTGGGCCAGACAGTGATTGGTGTCGGCATTTTTTACGGGGTGGGGCTTGGTCATATCGCCACGCTGGGACTGGCACAGCTGGGCGTTCTCGCCATCGGCATCTATGCTTTCCAGGTCGTCTTCGCCAGTACCTGGCTACGGTTTTTCCGGCAGGGCCCGGTGGAGTGGGCCTGGCGCTGCCTTACCGCAAAAAAGATCTTGCCGAACCGGCGCAAAGCTCCCTGATTTGCATGGGTGGCTCGTCACCCGGGTTCTGCAGCGCATAAGATTTGTTATTCCCTGGCAAGCAAAATCGTACTGCCATCAATCACGCGCTGGCGGGACACTACCTGTAAACGGCAGTACTTGAGTGTTTGCGTTTCATCAATATCAATGGCGCAGACACCAGCAACTGCAGGGCACCGTATAGCAGCAGGGTAAATAACACCAGGTCGCCCAGCGCGGCTGTGGCGGAAACGGCAGCCGGAAATAGAGCGGCCTTGATCAGAACCCCCAGGTTCACATTGCGCACGACCACTTCAAACTCAATCGCCGTGGCATCCACCCGCGATAGCCCCAATACCCTGGGGACCAGGTATCCCATGACCGCCAGTAACACGGCGAAAAGCGCCACCATCAACATATTGTCTGCACCGAAAGCACCTGCATCGAGTCTTCCTGCGCTCGCCGAGCCGACCACAATCAGCAGTATACCCACCAGCGAGCCGCGAATACTCCACCTGGACAGCGTCGCGGCACTGCCCGGGTACATATACAGATACGTCATGCCGGCGGCCAGCGGCAGCAACAGCGTGAAAGCGATCTCCCGAATAATCTGTCCGGTAGGCATGGTGAAGCCCACGGGGAGGTATTGGCTCACCAGTACAGAGAGAATGAACGGCGTAGACACCAGGCAAGCCAGTGTGGTGATACCGGTAATGCTGATGGACAAGGCCGCGTTACCGCGAGCCAGAAAGGTAAAAATGTTCGAGGTGGTACCACCAGGTATCGCCGCAATCAGTGCGATGCCTACCGCCACACCTTCATGCACGCCGGCAAAACGCAGGAACGCAAAGGCAGTGACCGGCACCGCGAGCAGTTGCACCAGGGTACCGACAGTAACCGCGAGTGGCTCCGACACCACGTCGCGGAAGTCCTTGCCGGTTAGCGTGGCGCCCATGCCCAGCATGGCCAGCACCAGCTGCACGGCGGCAAACCAGTACTCATACTGAACGTAGAATTGTCCCATGGGTCGGGCTTCCTGTTGTTATTCCAGTTGATCGTGTAGATCTACACTGCCAGCAAGCTTGCAGAATAAAAGCCGCATTAACGGCTGCCCAGAAAGGGTCCTTTTGCCGAAAAAGTATCGGACCCTATCTGGTCGATCATAAATTTTGCCAGTTCCCCTGCACGCAAACGGAAGGCGGGAGGTGTTTCCATCGCTGCGCGAGGTGCTGCGCGAAAAGGCTGCGGATCAATCAACGGGCAACGCACCAGCGTCCAGTCAACCTTGCTTTGCGCGAGCAGCGCATACTCCGCCTGCTTGTCTTGCAGGGTCTCACGCAGACCCAGCCGCGCCAGGGTTCTTATCCACCAACCCAGCAGATTCCGATCATCACCGGGCATCACCACCGCCGCGCCAGATACCACCAGGTATTGCGAAATGCCAGCTTCGGTCATTTCGCGCAGCACCCTTTCGGTAACAGCGGAATTGATAAACCGCGCCGCATCACCATCTGCTTTGACCGGCCCCAATGCGTTGATGACCACGTCACTGCCACGCAACAACTCGCTTATCACGGCCTGTTCGCGGGCGTCGCCCTGCACAATGGTAATACGCTCGCTGAATGCTGCCAGTTTGGCGGGCGTTCTTGCCAGTGCGCGCACTTCATGGCCGCGGGCAAGCGCCTCTTCCAGCAGATACCCGCCTACCATGCCCGTTGCACCCAGCAGCGCCAGCGTGCGCCTCTCATCCGGCGAGACCGGTGCAGCACCCGAGGCCTGAGGCGACGGTAAAGGCGCATTGGCAGCGCAAGCCGCCAACAGGCAGATACCGATTGCAAGGCCAGCCAGGCGCAGAATGTCCTTAAAATGCAGCACGTTGGTGTAAGCTCCGCGGGCAGATGGGGTGTTCCACTAAGTTTGGCAAACAATTCAGGCTCGGTTGATAAGACTAGTCCAGTTGGTGGCGAACCCTGTACGCCGCTGCATAGTCGAGTGCGTCTTTATTGTCTATCAGTGTGCCATTGGGCAGTTCACCTGTACGCGCGCTGATTTCCAACATCGCCCTTCCCAGGTCAATACCGCGAATGACCAGGTGGCCGGGCTTGAGCAATAACTCACCCAGATAAATGCCCGGACCTGCGTTTTCAGCGGTGGGTCGCACCCAGGCAGAACGGTGCCCGAAAGTGCGCAGGCTGGTGCCTTGTGCCATTTCCGCGACGCGGCGCTCGGCACCGCCCTTGTCCTTTGCCCACTGGGCACTCTCCTGCTCGCCGGTGCCCATACCGGTAACATAGTGGAATGCTCGCGGTGCATCACTGGGCTGGTCCAGCCAGGCTTCGACAAAAGCGATGGGGAAGTCCACATGAATACGTCGGTACAGCTCTGCGTCCATACCGATAGATGATGCGCCCAGACCCCACATGACGGTGTTCACCCTGGCCAGAGTGTCGTCGAGTTCACTGTAATCGGTGAAGTCATTGTGCAGCATCACCTTCACGCGCCCCGACACCTGACCGCGCTCCAGGCGGGGGGAAAGGCGACGGGTCAGGGCGTATATTTCCTCGACATCCGGGTCTTCCATCGCTGCCTTGAGCAGACCATCACCGACAGAACCGCTGGCACCGAAGACCATCACCACCCTGTTTGCCGCCGGGTCGAGGTAGGCATCAGGATCCGGGGTTAACACGCCCAGGGTAACAGCGCCCCATAAATTGAAACCGACGATAATGATTGCGCAACCCGCTACCAGCACCTGCAGCACCCTCTTCAACATTTTCATACCAGGTACCCGGCTGTCATCTTTTCAGCAACTGACCATAGCCGGGCGGCCATGGCTTTGTCGGTCATGTGCTGGGGACCACTGACAATAACGGGATTACAGTCCTCAAAATAGGCACCAGAGACACCATTCAGAAGCGGACTGGTTGCTACATATAGCTGCGTCGCAGCCCCCTCCTCAGGACTTTTGGCGACCAGCCCGCCAAACAACTCAAAGCCCTCGCGCAGCAGCGCCGGGGCAGTGCGTGCAATGTTGGTTTTAACCAGGCCGGGGTGAATGGCATTAGAGGTGATACCGGTTGCCTGCAGGCGCTCTGCCAACTGCAGTGAGAACAGGGCGTTGGCGAGCTTGGAACGACCATAGGCTTCACCTGCGTCAAATGCTCTTTCGCCACGCAGGTTGTCAAAGTCGATACCGACTGCAGGTGCCTGTCGATACCCTGAGCGACTGCTGACATGCACCACCCGCGCGCTGCTGTCCTTGGCCAGCAACTGGGGCATTAGTTGATTTACCAGCACGAAGTGGCCGAGGAAGTTGACCACGAAGATCTTCTCGACGCCGTCCACTAGTTCCAGGTCACCAAAAGTATTGATGCCGGCATTGAGAATAACCATGTCAGGCACAAGCCCTAGTGCGGCCACCTGTGCCGCGCAATCTACCGCCGACTGAAAATCAGACAGTTCCAGAGCCAACGGTGTTGCCCTGCCCTCGACACTTGCGCAGGCTCTGTGAGCCTTGTCCAGGGTTCGCCCTGTACCCAGTACATGAGCGCCGCGCAGTGCCAGCACCCGCATGGTTTCGTAACCGAGACCAGAGTTACAGCCAGTCACCAACGCTACCTTGCCGGTGAGGTCCAGGTCGGCTGTCACCTCCTCTCCGGTGGAACTGGCGCCAAACGGACCGAGCGGCAGACTGTCATCCACAACAACATTGAATCCATCAGTGGAGCAGCCCCCCAGCAGGGGCGCAGTAGCCAGGGATACCCCGGTTAACAGGGCTTCACGTCGGGTCAGTTGCATTACTGCGCTCCTCATTCTGTTGCGGACAGTGCAGATAAAAGCCAGCGGCGAGAGTCACGCGCGCAATCGCTGCGGACAAGCAATTTACAGAGATTACCGAAGCAGAGCCGGCACTATCACCGCTCAACCTGAGCCGGAACTGGAAAACAGGATACGCCGCAGTGTCCCCTGCCCCAACTCCCGGTCGACCTCCTCAAAGGCAATCATAGGCACCAGAACCAATAACATCAGCAAGCTGGGGGCAATAAACTGAAGCAATGGCCTGGCAGCCAGCTCTGCCAGTGTTTCCGCGACAGCCTGACCATGAACCATGCCAACAATGAGCTCTTCTATTCCGGTAAATATCACCAACATTGCTAACAAGCCAAGCGCCTTCCAGAATATTTTCAGTAGCAGGACATTTGGCGTCATGCGCGTTCCGGGCTTCAGGGCTTTGCCAATGAGAATGAACTTGCCAAAGATCAGTGCCTTGACAACCGCCGCACTCAGGGGGAGAGCGGCTATATTTTTATCGCTGAGCAAAGCGCTTTCGTAGATCAGTATGGTGGAGAAACAAACCCAGAGGTATGCGCTGATGATAAGGTATTCACGCATCTCCAACTGCAGACGCTGCTTGACGGAGGCTTTTTCGCCCTGTGTTTCTTCAGCCATACCTGTTCTCCCAAATGACGGACAGAGTCCGCCAACAAGGTACGTCAAGCAAGCTGCTTGCGCAAACTCAACAGGTTTATCTTGCTTTTGGCTGTCATTGGTATGTCTTCAACCTTGCCGACCACCAGGGACCTTTGGGGACGCCACCAGCATGGCCGTTCAAGTCAATGCGGCCACTTGCCTGAGCACGGGAAAAGCACACATGTCACCATGTAGATCGGGCACCTGAACAGAGACAGATGGGTAACGACCGCGCATTGCTACTTTCTAACAACCCCACTAATCTCGAATTATCCAGGCCCTGCTTTTTCGTCACGTACCGGAGACAACGTCATGCTGAACTTTTTTGTTTTACTGCTGCTGTGTCAGCTTGCCGGCGAGGTGGTTGTTGTCAGTCTCGGCATACCGCTGCCCGGGCCCGTAGTCGGCATGGTGTTGCTATTTGTTGGCCTGCTCTTTCATGGACAAGTGCCGGCTCAATTGGATGAACTGGGCAAGGGCCTGCTCTCAAATCTATCGCTGCTGTTTGTTCCGGCCGGGGTTGGGGTGATGTTACACGCGGAGCGGGTAGGCGCGGAGTACCTACCCATTGCCGTTTCACTGGTGGTGAGCACACTGGTCACCATAGCCGTAACGGGCTGGATAATGCAGAAGCTGGCAGCAGAGCCGGAACAATGACCGGGGAACTGCAAACCATTTGGGTCTACCTCGCGGCATCGCCGCTGCTCTCGCTCACCCTGACCCTGCTCGCTTACACACTGGGTCTCTGGCTGCACCGGCGCGCCGGTAAGAACCCCCTGGTCAATCCCGTGCTTTTTGCGATGTTAGTGCTGGTCGCACTGCTGAGCGCTACCGATACCGATTACACAACTTACTTTCAGGGCGCGCAGTTTGTGCACTTCCTGCTCGGCCCCGCCACCGTCGCCCTGGCGATACCGCTATACAGGCAAGTGCGACAGGTGAAGGACTCGGCGCCAGCCATCATTGTTGCAGTGTTCTGCGGCTCGATTACCGCCGCACTGACCGCCGTGGGCATCGCCTGGGCGCTGGGGGCGACAGAGCCTACCCTGCTTTCGCTGGCACCAAAGTCGGCGACCACGCCCGTGGCGATGGGCATTGCCGAGCAACTCGGTGGACTTCCCAGCCTGACAGCCGCGGCAGTGATCCTGACCGGGATAATCGGCGCCATGGCAGGCAGCAGCCTTCTGGCACTACTTGGGGTAAATGACTCGCGCGCCAGGGGCCTGGCCATGGGCGTGGCTTCCCATGGAATCGGCACCGCGCGCGCCCTGCAGATCGACGACGTGGCCGGGGCCTTCTCCGGACTGGCCATGGGCCTCAACGCCCTGGCCACTGCTGTGCTGGTACCGATTCTGTTACGCTGGCTGTTTTGAAGAGAGCCGCCGACCGGGGTTCCGGCCAACCGAGCCTCAGCGGCATCAATCTATACGCTCTCCGCAGTGAGAGCAGAAAGACCGCTGCTGTGCCAGATGGCGGTGACTGGAGACCATGCGGTCGACAATTTCGCGCGACAGCCCCAACTCTTTCTGCAGGCGACGTACAGTTTCCTCTTCGTCATCATCCAGTACACCGTCCAGATAAGCTGTGGCAACGCGTCGGCTAACGTACTCTCGACGGCTGTTCAACTCCTCTGAGAAGCGCGCAGCGAGAATACCGGCCGGCAGCGCCATGGTACCGATACCCAGCATCATGATAACCATCGCAAGCAGCTTGCCGGCAAAGGTGATCGGGGTAATGTCACCGTAGCCCACTGTGGTCAGGGTAACGACCGCCCACCAGATCGCCTGGGTGATACTCTCGAAATGTCCTGGCTGGGCCGCGTTCTCCACGGAGAACATCAGACAGGCCGATACAATGATCAGGATCAGCATGGTCAGCATGGCCGCAGCAATGGCAGTGGCCTCACGTCTGATCACCTCGGAAAATATCCGCAGGCCGTCAAAATAGTGAGACAACTTGAGCAGGCGCAATAGCCGGAAAAACCGCAGATAGCGCAAATCAATAGCCACAAACAGCGCCAGGTAGAACGGCGCGATGGCCAGAAGGTCTATCAGCGCCATAGGCGATAACACGTACCTGATTCTGGCACGCCAGGGTGAAAACCTGGCAAACGGTTCTCTTTCTACTGCGACCCATACCCTGCCAAGGTATTCCAGGGTAAATACGGCGACTGAAAAGAGCTCAAACAGACTAAATAGCCACCCATATGTTGCGTGGAGAGCCCGGTTGGATTCAAGAATTACCGCCACGCCATTCAGTAGAATGAGCCCTACAATAAAGCGCTGAAGCACGATGCCGGATTTCCCGCGCCCTAGATCTCCCTCGAGAAGATTATGAATGGCCCCTCTCCAGGTTGGTGTCGCGCCTGCCATATTCCCGTGTACTCCGCTAAGCCGCGAGCAGGACCCATTTCCTGCCTTCTTTTTTTTGTATCGGCAGTACAGGCCGGAGCTTTAATTTATCCTTACTTTTTCCGCGGCAAAATTGAGACTGCCATCTGCAACGCAGTACTCTGGAGCGATCCGGGACGCTGCAAGCAGCTGAGGCCGATGCAAAAAACCTGATTCTGGACGATGCCCTTGCCACCAACTACGCTTAGGGGATTACTTCCTGTAAGAGTCCGTGTGATGCATAAAAATAATGCTGGTATTACGCTGCGACGCCTTCGCAGTCTCACCCTGCTATTGGTCATGGCGGCCCTTGCTGCCTGCAGTGACAGCAGTGATCGCAAAAAAGATGACAGCGACGTTGCCCTGGGTGAGTTCGTGCTCTCCATCCTCTCCAGCCCGGCGGACCAGGTCAGCGGCGGCGCTGCCAGGGTCTCAGTTGGACTACCGCAGGGCCTGGATGCTGCAGAGGTGGAAATCACCCTAGACGGCACCGATGTGAGCGCTGACTTCAGCCTCTCGGAAGATGCCACTGAGTTGCAGGGTGTGGTATCCGGCCTCACTGAAGGAGACAACCAGCTGACGGTAAACAGCGCCAGCGGACAGGCACCACAGGCTGAGTTGGTGCTTACTAACCACCCGGCGACCGGCCCCATCTTCTCCGGGCCCCAGCAGCAGCCGTTCCTGTGCGCTACTGACGATCATCGCGCGAGCCTGGAGCTGGGACCGGTGATGGATGACAGCTGCAGCGCGGAGACTGTTGTCAGTTACAAGTACCGGACAACAGCGGGTGCCTGGGCGGACTACTCGCCGGGGCAGGAACGCCCCATGGACATCGCCGAGACCACTACCATTACCGGCGAAACAGTAGATTTCATCGTGCGCTGGGAACGCGGCACTATAAATCGTTTTCTTTACTCTATCGCCATACTCGCCCCGGACGACGACGGTGAGGGCGCTCCGGAACTATCCAACTGGAACCGCAGACTGATCTACCACTTCCAGGGTGGCGTTGCCATCGGTCACTACCAGGGCAGCCCAAGTCAGAGCCGGGCCCTGTATGCCGACGGCCTTGCAGCGGGCTACGCCGTGGCCTACTCGACAGGCACCAAGACCGGCACCCACTACAACCTGCAACTCGGGGGTGAAACCGCCATCATGGTCAAGGACCGCTTCGTCACTGCCTATGCGGCGCCTGATTACACCGTAGGCGTTGGCGGCTCGGGCGGCGGTATACAACAATATGTCTATGCCCAGAATCACCCGGGTCTGATCGACGCCGGTGTACCGCAGTACTCCTACCCGGACATGATCACCCAGACCATTCATATAGGCGACTGCGAATTGATCGAGCGCTGGATAGACCTGCAGCTGCGCGAGGACCCCCAGTCGAAGTGGGCGGACTGGAATAACCGCACCTGGCTGATTGGACTTAACGCCAACAACGATGTCCCCAATGATGTGGTCAACTTTGGGCTTACCCCCTGGGTGCCGCCAGGGTCCAGCGAGTGCACCGCGTCCTGGCGCGGGCTTTCACCGCTGGCGCTGAATCACAACTTCGGCGACGCCCCCGGCATCACCCCCGAAGAGCAGGCCGAAGTGGAATGGACCCACTATGCCGACCTCATCAATATCTATGGTCGCGCCGAGGACGGCTTCGCCCGCAGCACCTGGGATAACGTTGGTGTGCAGTATGGCCTGCAGGCTCTGCGCGATGGCAATATCACTCCCGAGGAATTTCTAGACCTCAACTTCAACGTCGGTTCATGGGTAGAGGAGCAGGATATGGTGCAGGAGGGATGCCCCTTCTTTATCGACATCTGCCTGGCACTGGATTTCGAACGAGAGCTGTATCCTGATCAGATCGACCCCTGGAGCTGGCGCAATACCGCAGTGGCCCAGGGAGATAAACCGGCCCCGCGACGCAGAGCGGACGAGGGCGCCATTGCCGCTGCCAGGGACTCGGGCATGGTCAACCGGGGTGAGGTGGAAATCCCCCTGATCGATGTGCGCCACTACCTTGAGGACCAGTTGGACATGCACAACACCCACCAGTCCTTCGCGGGCCGCCAGCGACTGCTAAACCACGACGGCGACGCCAGCAACCAGGTCATCTGGTTCATCGCGCCGGGAGAGGAAGACAACTACAACAACACGATGCAAGCCTTTGCCGTGATCGACCAATGGATGGCCAATATTGAGGCAAACCCCGACGCCACAGTGGGGGAAAGCCGGCCCGATGAAGCGGTAGACAGCTGTTTTGACAGTGCCGGTGAGCTGATTGCAGCCGGGGATAATGTTTGGAACGGCATTCTCGACGACCGCGCCCCGGGCGCCTGCACAAAACGCTTCCCGCTGTACAGCACCTCACGCATTGTTGCCGGCGCGCCCATCACCGGAGACGTGTTCCAGTGTGCGCTGCAACCCGTTGCTGATGCTATCGACCGCGGTCTCTACGGCGATTGGGTGCCAGACGCACAACAGCGCGCCACACTGGAAGCCATATTCCCTGAGGGGGTGTGTGATTACGAACAGTAACGGGTCGTTGCGAGATGTTTAGCAACGCTGTGATGCTCGTGGCACAGCTGCTGCCTGACTATGGCCGCAGGTGAGGTAGAACCTCATTCTCAAACAGGCGCAACATCTCCCAGGCGCGCGCTGGTTCAATGCCTGCGAGCAGGGGGTTCAGGTATATCACGCTGTGTTCGCCCAGTTCCTGGCCAAGCGCCAGGGTCTCCTCGGGCGTGCGCACCTGGTAGGCGGAACTCTGGCGCACGGTTTCCTCGGTAATCTTGCCCGCGTATGGCCCTGCGGCCTCACCAAAAGCCTCCCGGGTCCAGGCGCTGTATGACGCGAGCTGGTGACATACATGCGGATGGATCCATTCCCAGTCACGATCGGGATTGTTCGACACCCACAAGAATATAGGACCCTGGGCGGGATAGGCACCGGGATCCGCTTTGCCCATGGCGATACACTCATCGCGATAGGGTTGCCACAGTCTGGGGTCCAGCGGCGGGAACCAGTCGTCGGCGATATGCGCGGCGCGGCGTGCGGCCGCTTTTGAGCTGCCGCCCAACAATATGGGCGGAGGTCCGGGATCCGGTGCCGGCGTGATATGGCAGCGCCGACCGTTCCATTCAAAAGGTTCGCCGCGCCACGCCAGGCGAAGGAATTCGCAGGTCTCGCCCATTGCGCGCCAGCGGTCTTTCAAATCCCGACCAAACGTCGCGAACTCGCTGGGACGATACCCGGCACCAATACCCAGTAGTAGCCGACCATCGGAGATCGTCTGGGTAACAGCCGCATCCTCGGCCAGCTTGGGCAGGTCATACAAGGGGGCGAGTAACACCGAGGTGCGCAACAGAATCTTGCTGGTGCGCGCTGCCATCGCACTGGCCAGGATCAGCGGCGATGGATTGTAGCCGTCCTCGCTGCCGTGATGCTCGCCCAGGCCGACCACGTCAAAGCCCACATCGTCGGCCCAGGCCACCTGATCCAGCGCGGCGGTGTATAGATTGTTACGCCGCGCGCCAAATTCCGGGGCACGCATGTCGTAGGTGATACATAGCTTCATGATTTTTATTCCCGCGGTTGCTACGCTGTGACTTTGCGGCACACAGGACAGAATAACAATGGAACTTCTTGCAGAATGGCTTCCCCGGGCAGGGGCAACATTGACGGTTGTGCTCGGCCTGATCGGATTTTTCAAACCACGGGCGATCACTGACTCACAACAAATTACCCTGGGCAGCCCCATGGCCCTTTCCGAAGCAAGAGTGGTTTTCGGCGGATTGCACCTGGGCGCGGGCGTCACCGCCCTGATGCTCAATGACCCGGCGGTCTACCTCACCCTGGGTGTGGCCTGGAGTGTCGGCCTGCTGGCGCGCTTCTACTCGATGGTGGCCGACAAAACCAGCCTGCAGCACTCGCTGCCAGGCATTGTGGTAGATGCCGTGATGGCCTTCCTGCTACTGGGTGGACTCTTGTTCAGGGCGTGACCTTCAAGTCGGGCGCCGCTACCACATCAGGTCGTCGGGAATCTGGTGATCTTTGTACCAGTCCTCCTCTTCCTGTGTGAGCACCACATCTTCATTCACACTTTGGGCGATGACCCGGCTCTCGTCACGCTCAGCGATCTTGTCGGCTACCTGTCGGGGAACAATTTCATGCTGATCGCCCTGTTTCACAATGGACAGCACACCCGCGCTCAGCTGCTTGTGTTCCATGGCGTTGACGTAAACCTTCTTCACTTTTTTACCGTCGGTGAAGTTGAAGCCCACGTCACCACGGCCCTTGGCTAGCTTGTTGGTTTCAATCAGCTGTTTGATCTGCGCGTTGATAGCCTTGCGCTCAGCCTTGCTATTCAATGCCTGATTGAGTTCCCGGTCACGCTGGACCTTGTCAGCCATCGCCTTTCGCGCCGCTTCCTTGTTCTCGTCGACCACGTCTACCCGACTCTTGCGGGCAACACGGGTCTCCTTGCGTTTCTGCTTGGCCATTTTTTTGGCCTTGTCTGCATCAGCCAGTCCGGCTTTGAGTAGCTGATCCTGAAGTGAGCCTGACATAGGGGGCATCCGTTGCTGCTGGGAATCTATTGAATACTACTCAACGCCGGTCGAAGACGCTACCGGCGCATCGGTCGCGCAATCAACCGGGGGGATCAGCTGAGCGCAACCCGTCGTGCGGTCGCTGCGCCTCCTGCCTGGAGGTTTAGTGCTCCGCGTGATCAGGACGCAGTGGCCACAGGCCATTGATCCGCCACCTGTCCATTCGCCTGGGGCGTCGGGACGGCCGGATGAAGCTACGAGTATAAACCCTGAATGGTTTTTTCAGGGTTGTGGAAGCCGACAGACTCGACAGAGCGGCCCCGCATAGGCTATACCTGAACGGACTCTGCTCGATATCAGGCTCCACAGCGATAGCGTGCATCACCCTGAACCAACTGAAGAGAACGACCAATGGGACTATTTGATTTTATCCAGGAAGCCGGTGAGGCTTTGGCCGAAAAAGCAATGGGCAGCACTGCCAGCGACGAACTCACAAAAACAGTCGAAGTTTCACCTGAGCGCGTCAATCAACTTCGCGGCGAGCAAATCGCCAGCGCAATCGCCAAGCTGGATATCGACGGTGAGCAGGTCAACGTTGCAGTCGATGGCAGTGTCGCCACGCTGACAGGTTCTGCCCCCAGTCAGGAAGCGCTGGAGAAGATGGTGCTGTGCGCGGGTAACCAGCGCGGCATCGGGAAGGTGGACTGCCAACTGGAGGTAGACGCAGTTGCTGCCGCGGCGGCTGCAGGCTCCTCAGCACCGGCGGCCGCATCAACTTTTTACACGGTGAAGTCAGGCGACACGCTGGGCAAAATCGCCCAGGAACACTACGGCGAAGCCAGCAAGTACACTGTAATCTTCGAAGCAAATAAACCTATGCTCAGCGATCCGGACAAGATTTTCCCCGGCCAACAACTGCGTATTCCCGCACTGTAAACCGAAGTATCGCCCGGCGGCTACCCGACACGGTACAGGGGGAGCTGCCGGATACATTACCGGATAGAGTATCGAGGCATAAATGTAGTGGCTGCTGGCAAACTGGCACGGGGAGGGGTTATCGGGGTCGTGGCAAAGTGGGCCTCACGCTTGCGCTTCCCCTATCTGCTGCTGATCACAGGGCTGCTGTTCGTCGTAAACCTGTTTATCCCGGATGTAGTCCCCTTCGCCGACGAGATCATCATGGGGCTGGTCACCGTCTTCCTGGCCAACCTGAAAAAGAAGCCACAGGATTCCGCCGCAGAAGGCAAAAACAAAGAAGCCTGGAAAAACAGGCAGCGCTAACCCTAAACGGGGACGCGGCTCCAGTGGCCACGCGCTGCATCCCTCTCCATCTATGCCCGGCTTTCGGCTCGCGCTTTTAACTGCGCTTTCTGCAGCGCCATCAGCTGCCTGGTAGCCGCCCACACCGACAGGGCCCGATTTGCTGCGCCCTGATTTCCAAGCAGGTCCAACTGCGCATAGAACCAGTACTGCACGGAAAATGTCGCCATCGTCTTAACCGTTTTTGAGGCCTGTAGAAAAGACAGCCAGGAGGGCAACAGGGCCAGCTCATCTTCATAGCGCTTCAACTCTGCGGCGCCCTGCAGCAATTGCCTGGGGGCATCGGTATCCACACACATGGGCCTGCCCAGGCCAATCACCTCAGCACCGCCGCTGGCCAGCGCACTCTCCATAGCCGAGCGCAGACGGAACCCGCCCGTCACCATCAAGGGCACCGTTACTTTTTCGTGCATGGCCCTGGCAAAGTCCACAAAGTAAGCCTCGCGCTTCTGAGTGGAGAGCGCCAGATTCTGCTTCTCTTCCGCTTCCACACCCTCCACACCGAGCAGTTTGGGCTGCTCGTAGGTACCGCCGGAAATCTCGATCAGATCAACGCCATGCTGCTGCAGCCACTGCGCCACTTGCACGCTGTCCTCGAAGTCAAAACCACCCTTCTGGAAATCCGCACTATTGAGCTTCACCGCCACGGGGAAATCCGCACCCACGGCCGCGCGCACCGCCTGCAATGCATCCAGCAGAATACGCGCTCGGTTTTCCAGTGACCCACCGTACAGGTCATCGCGCTGGTTGCTGCGCGGGCTGAGGAACTGGGAAATCAGGTAGCCATGGGCGGCGTGTATCTGCACGCCATTGAACCCGGCCTCTTTGAGGGCAGCCGCGGCCATGGCAAAGCGTCGCACTATTTCCTCGATCTCAGCGACGGTGAGCGCAACTGGTTCGCCGAACTGCCCACCGGGCAGGCCAAGCTTCACCGCAGAGGGGGCTTTGGGATGCGGGTTTACGACTTTCTGGGTTTGCCGACCGGCGTGACTGATCTGCGCCCACACATGATTACCACCGCGCGTCGCTGTCGTTGCCCAACTGGCCAGTGCCGCGCGCATCGCCGCATCGGGCTCACGGTCGATTACCACGTTGCCAGGGCGCTCCAGGTGATCGGCGTCTATCTGTACATTACCCGTCAACAGCATTCCCGCACCACCGTCGGACCACAGTCCGTAGAGACGCTCCAGCGCTTCCGTTGGCACCCCGGCGCCGTCGGCTAGCCCCTCAGTCATGGCTGCCTTGGCGATACGGTTGGGTAAGACAGCCCCACAGGGCAGCTGCAGTGGTTGCGATAACAGGTCACTCATCGGAGGTCCTCAGGCGTTAACCGTGTGATTGGTCAGGCAGGGTTTGAAACAGGCTCAACTCGCTATTATCGCTACAGCGAAAAGCAGCAGGCCAGCCAATGAAGAATAGATCGCCAATCGACGATATTTGGGCGTTTGCAGGGCAGTAATGAAGCCGGTGAGCAGCACGAGGAAGAGTCCTACCGCGAGAAAAGCTGCATAGATCTTGAACAGCTGCCCACCTTTGGCCTTGTGCAACTGCACAAGATTACGATACCAGGTGGTTTCTTTGACAACGAGGGTAGCGATGAGCTCATTTGAGGTCGGCTCCAGTACGACGTCCCGCTTGGAACCTGTCCACTCGAAAGCAAATGAGTTGCCAGCACTTTTGATCTTTGCGGCACCGGTAGGGAAGGCCAGTGATCGCTGCTGCAGTTCTTGCTCTACCAAGGCCTTGAGTCCAGGCAGCTCCTTACTCAGCGGCTCTGCAAGGGCCAGGGAGTACTCCTGTGTATTGTAAGAGCCCTTGATACCCCAGGTATAAAGCCCTCCGGTCACCAGGAACATCAACACGGCCGGGAAGATAAACGTGGCCAGAAAGAGATGCGCCTTGATCAGATTCGTTCTGTTGCTCATCGGCTATATTTTCCCTTGATTGAAAGGCAGAGATTTTGACCTAAGTGCCGAACGAGGTCCATCACTCACTTCAGCCAGGTTCTTGCGGTTTCGGTGATAGCGGCCACCGCAGGATGGGTAATTCTGCGCTCCAGCGAAATCGCGAAAAACTCCTCGGTAACATCCTCCGTGCTGCCGACAATTTCTACTCCGTACTGCTGGCAAATTTCATCTGCGATCTCGGTGGGCGCCATGAATACCCCTTTTCCCGCCTGACCAAACACTTTCATCAGCGCGCTGTCATCAAACTCACCGACTACAATCGGGTGAATATGCTGGGCGTCAAACCAGTTGAAAATCCGTGCCTGCACCAGGTTTATGTCACTGGGTATCAACAGTGGCGCACCGTCCAGGTTCTGCGGAAAGCTTCCTTCCAGGCCCTTGACCAGCTCTGCAGTCGCCAGGAAGCTTATCCCACTCTGCCCCAGCGCATGGTTGAACCCACGAATTTTAACGCCTGGAGGTATGGGCCCGTCGGCAATCACCATATCGATCTTGTGCAGCGCCAGTTCGGCAAGCAAGGCGTCGAGACTGCTTTCCCTGCATACGATACGCACAGGCTCCTTCAGTTCCAATGCAGGGGACAACAGACGGTAGGAAATGGTTTTGGGCACCACGTCCGCCACCCCCACCTTGAAGGTGATCGGGCGCGTCGCTGGCATGTTGTGGACGGTTTCTTCCAGTTCTCCTCCCAGGGAAAAAATCTCATCGGCATAGCTCAGCACCACACGACCGACTTCGGTCAACTCCAGGTTACGCCCCGCCTTGCGGAACAGCGCCTCCCCCAGGCTCTCTTCCAGCAGGCTGATCTGGCCACTTATCGTCTGCGGCGTGATATGCAGTGTCTCACTCGCACGAGTCACCCCGCCACGCTTGGCCACCACCCAGAAATAGTGCAAATGCTTGTAATTGATCACCGGCTCAAACCTTCGGGTATTTCGAACTAATGATAATAAATATACGACTATTCCACATGCGTTGCACAGCCTAATCTACGCCGGTGAGATCAACTCACCCCGGAGGCAACATGAACATAGACATACAGGCACGTGATTTCGAACTGACTGACGCACTGGCGCAACACGTCCGGCGCAGGCTGGACTTTGCCTTGAGCCCACGTTACGAGCAGATCCAACAGATACAGGTGCGCCTCGGTGACGTGAATGGTCCGCGCGGCGGTAAAGACAAATGCTGCCACCTCTACATCGTCCTCCCGCGCATGCAGGACGTTGTCGTGGAGGACACCGAAGTCGATATGTACGTCGCCATTAACCGCGCTATTGACCGCGCCGGACGCTCTGTTTCCCGGCGGCTCGCCAGGCAACGCGTTCGCCCACCGCGCAATGCGCAGCCAACCTTTGCAGACCCGGCCTGGACGGACCAGGACGACCACAGCCTGATGCAGGCTTGAGGAGCTCGACATGAACGCACAGATGACAAAGCAGGCCGTAGGGCAGGAGCAGGTCCTGGCCACCAACAAGGTCCTGCGCAACACCTACACCTTGCTGTCGATGACATTGCTATTCAGCGCCGCTACGGCCGGTCTATCTATGGCGTTGCAGCTGCCCCACCCCGGCCTGTTGCTGACGTTGGCAGGTTATTTTGGCCTGCTCTATGCGGTTACTCGCTTGCGCAACTCGGTGTGGGGCCTGCCCTGCGTGTTTGCGCTGACCGGTTTTATGGGCCTCACCCTGGGGCCGATTCTCAGCGCCTACCTGAGCCTGCCCAACGGCAGCCAGGTCATCATGACGGCCATGGCCGGTACCGCCATCGTCTTCCTTGCACTATCAGGCTATGCCCTGACCAGCCGCAAGGACTTCAGTTTCATGGGCGGCTTCCTGATGGCCGGCATTGTCATCGGCTTTCTTGGTGGTCTGGGCGCGATCTTCTTCGAGGTCCCGGCCCTGGCGCTCAGCGTTTCAGCCATGTTTGTACTGTTAATGTCGGGCCTCATTCTCTACGAGACCAGCAATATCATCCATGGCGGCGAAACCAACTACATCATGGCAACCGTTACGCTGTACGTCGCCATATTCAACCTGTTTACCAGCCTGTTGCACCTGCTCGGTGCCATGGGCGGTCAGGAGTAAGCGGCCCGCGCCGCAAGGAGAATCACGATGAACAATATCCAGGACCTTCTCGGTCAGTTTCTTGGTGGCAACACCGGTCCTGGCCAGGGGCAAACGGCACCTGGCCCTGCGGCCACACACACCGCGGGTAGCAGTATCCCGGGAGGACTGATGGGCGGTGCCGCCGCCGGCGGTGTTGTCGCACTGCTGCTGGGCAGCAAAAAGGCCCGCAAATTTGCCGGCAAGGCGGCTGGCTATGGCGGCGCCGCAGTCGTGGGCGGCCTCGCCTATCGCGCCCTGCAGAACTGGCGGCAGGCTCCCCAGCAGACCCGGCCACAGGTCGCTGCTGAAGCCGATCCGCAATGGGCTGCGCCCCCAGCGAGCACAGATAACCGCTTTGCAATGAAACTGGTGACGGCCATGATCGCCGCCGCCAAGGCCGACGGACATATCGACGGCGCTGAACAGGAGAGAATATTTGCTGCTGTTGAACAAATGCAGCTCTCTTCCAATCTCAAGGCCCTGGTACTGGATATGCTGCGCCAGCCTATCTCGGTAACCGACGTTGCCCAGGGCGTTGAAGGGCTGGAGCAGAAGGCCGAGCTATACACCGCATCCTGCCTGGCAATCGATGAAGACGACCCTCGGGAACGCGCCTACCTGGATCAACTGGCACTTGCGCTGAACCTGCCCACGGGCCTCTCTGAGCAAATTCGTCTGCAGGCACAGCAGGACGTGATCGAACCCGAGCAATCCGGCCCTGGCAACATGACCCGGCTCACCGGCTGACCCACTCCCCCAACAGCAGTCTTCCCTGACTGCTACCCCCCTGGCCAGCCTCGCGCTGGCCTTTTTTCGCGCACTCCGGGCTTTTGGTCCGCCGGCCCCGAAATGAATGTGACCTGCACCACCGCGGTCAGCGTATACAGAACATCAAATCGGCTAACATACCCTGACCATGACCCATTCCGTGCACTCCAATGCAGACGCGCCGCTGCCCCTGGCTACCCTTGCCGCCTATGGCAGCCTGGCATTTCCGATGGCCGCCGGCTTTATTGCCCTGCAGGTCATCGTGCCCACATTCTATGCGCAGGCCCTGGGCCTGAGTCTCACAGCGGTCGGTGGCATCCTGCTGGTGGCCCGCCTGTGGGACATGATCACCGACCCCCTGGTCGGCTTTCTCTCAGATCGCACTCCGGCGCATTGGGGCAGGCGCAAAATATGGGTCATCTGCAGCGCACCGTTGATTGCAGGTTCGGTGTGGTTGCTCTTCAACCCGCCCGCCGGGGTCAGTAATACCTACCTGCTGCTTTGCGCCATGGGGATATACATCGCGGGGACGATGGCCCTGGTTCCGATTAACGCCTGGGGTGCAGAGCTCTCCAGCAACTACCACCAGCGCAGCCGCGTTGCCGGCTCACGGGTGGTGTTTGGCCTTGCCGGCACCATGGTTGCACTGTTGCTGATCGACAACAGTAGCAACACAGCCCTGCAGGCCTCGCTGACGGCTATCGCCTTACTGGTACTGGTGAGCCTGGCGGCCACAGTGCCCGTCGCCACACGCTGGGTACCCGACAATTCGCTGGCCTCGCCAGAAGGCAACAACCTGCGCGGCGCACTGCGCCTTCTACTGCAACCCTCACCTTTTCGACGCCTGCTGCTGGCCTTCCTGCTCAACGGCGTGGCCAACGCCATTCCGGCGACCCTTTTCCTGCTGTTCGTCACCCATGTGCTGGAAGCGCCGGCACTGGCGGGGCCGGTGTTGCTGTTGTACTTTCTGTGTAGCGCTATCTCTGTGCCCATCTGGGTCCGCGTTGCCCGCCGCTATGGCAAGCACCAGACATGGTGTACCGCGGTCACCCTGGCCTGCGTGTTTTTTCTGGGCGCACCCTTTCTGGGCGCCAGCGACACGGCCTGGTATGTCGTCATCGTTGTGGGCACGGGCCTGATGATTGGTGCGGACCTCGCCCTGCCCAGCGCTATCAATGGCGATCTCATCGAATGGGACGCACATGCCAATGGCCAGCGCAGACCCGGACTGTTCTTCGCCCTCTGGGGTACGGCGTCAAAGCTGGCCTTCGCGCTGGCAGTCGGTTTTATTTTCCCGCTGCTAGACCTTATTGGCTTCGATGCCACCGGTGCCAACAGCGCTGAAGACGTGCGCATGCTGGCCGTCCTCTACGGCGTGCCCAGCATCCTGTTCAAACTCGCGGCGGTGGCGCTCATGTACAACTTCCCGATCGATGAGGCGGAGCACCAGCGCCTGCGTAATGAGCTCGCTGCCGACGAGTCTGAGGAGCGGTCAGGAGCCCATTGATGGAGGAGCATCACGACCACTGTCCCTGTTGTGGAGAACCCATCACCTTATTGATCGATACATCGGTCCAGGAACAGGAGTATGTAGAGGACTGCGAAGTTTGTTGCCGCCCAATGATCGTCAGGGCATGGGCGGACGCCGGATCGGTCAGCGCGACGGTGCGTGCCGAGAACGACTGATCCTCTGCATCATTCATCCAGGATGGGCCAGTCTGCAGCATCTGTGACAAACTCGGGCTGCCTGGGCTGCCTGCCCTGCCACTTCTCCACAAAAATACCCCTGGGGTCGTACTCCTGCGCCTGCTTGTCGAGATTGAAGTGGCGTCCGCCGCGCGGGTCTGCGCCCACTCCCGCGATGTACTGCCAGTTGCCATAGTTGCTGGCCACATCGTAGTCCAGAAGGTGCTTTTCGAAGAAGGCCGCGCCATAACGCCAATCCAGTCGCAGTTCATTAATCAGGCAGCTGGCGGCGATTTGCCTGCCGCGATTACTCATCCAGCCGGTTGCGACCAGCTGGCGCATTAACCCGTTGACCAGTGGATAGTCGGTACTGCCACTACACCAGCGCGCGAAGCTGCGTGGCTCAAAAGTGCAGCTGTGCAGCCTTTTCTGCCCACCGGAAGGCCGCATCCGGAACAGGCTGACATCATCGCGCAGCGCACGCCAGTGGAAGAACTCTCGCCACAGCAGCTCGAACAGCAGCCAGTAGGTCGACTCGTTGGCCGAGTGCGTTACTTCGAACTCACGCACCGCCTGGGCCACCTCGCGAGCGGAGATGCCCCCATTTGCCAACCAGGGTGACAGGGTGGTGGACCCGTCCAGTCCGTCGAGACAATTACGCGTCTGTTTATACACCAGGACGGTTCGCTCCTCGAAGACAAACTGACGCAGCCTGCGCCTGGCGTTCTCGCTACCCCCCCTGACCGGCAGGGCTGTGTGCGGCTGCGCCGCTGCCGGCGGCACACGATGAAAGCGCACGGCGGGCGGGCGCGGCAGGGACCCCGGCACTGGCAGTGGCTCGCCGCTCTCCAGGCTTTCTACCGCCTGTTTGAACGGCGTGAAATGCCTGGGCATATCTTCGAGAGCAAAGGGCAGGTCCTCGCGATCAAACAAGGTGTTCCCACCGTGCACCTGCAGCGGCACCTCCAGTCGGGCCCTCAACAGGTTCAGTGTTTTACGTTCGTAATAGCCCGGCGTCAGGCTGGTCGCCACTGCGTCAATCCGGTATTCCCGCACCAGGTCGGGGATCACCAGCTCCGGTGAACCCTCCAGCACCAGCAGGTTCTGGCCCAATTCAGCGAGTGCCACCTGCAAGGCCTGCAGGCTCTCGCGTAAAAAACGCTCTCGCTGGGGCCCCATACCGGTGGTATTGCACCAGGGGCGGTTGACGGGAAGCAGATAGACCAGCAGCAGGCCCCCGGCGTCCATCTGGGCGTGCAGACCTGGATTGTCCTGCAGCCGGAGGTCATTTTGAAACCAGTACAATTTGCGCATGCTTGATATACGTTAGTGACCTGATTACGGATGTGCAGTCCCTGCGCTGCACACCGGGGCTTGCAAACCGAGCAAAACACATGCGCTTGCCAGCGTCCGGACAGGGGATACACTGGCAATCGCAACCAAACGGGAAATCACCATGCGTCCGCGCGATGCCGCCACCCTCATTATAGTGCGCCATGACCAGCAAGTACTGTTGGGAAAGCGCAACGCAAAGCACCTGTTTATGCCTCACCGCTATGTGTTCCCAGGCGGTGCAGTCGACGCCGGGGATGCTCGCGTGCCCTGCCCTACTCCGCTTTCACGCCAGGTAGAGAAACAACTCACTACCTCGGTCAGCGCTGCGCGCGCCAGGGCACTGGGCATGGCCGCAGTGCGGGAGACGTTCGAAGAGACCGGCCTGATCGTGGGTAACCCCAGCAACCGGCCACCCAGGTCTCGCTCAGCCCATTGGCAGCCGTTTTTCGCCACCGGCCATATTCCCGCTCTCGACCGCCTGCAGTATTTCGCCCGGGCGATCACACCGCCTGGCATGGTGCGGAGGTTCGACGCACGCTTCTTCCTCTGCACAGCGGAGCATGTGCATGGTCATTTAAACGGCAACGGTGAGCTGGGTCACCTGCACTGGGTAAAGCTGGTAAACGCGCACAAGCTGCAGCTCGCGCCCATAACCCGCCTGGTACTGTGCCTGCTCGCCCAGCACCTTGTCCCCCATACCGCGAAAACCACAGAGGCCGCGCTGTATCGGGAGCTGGCGGGGCGGGAACTGGTGGAACTGCACTGGCCGGCACGCTGACCAGCCGCAAAACGGCTTTAGCAAAAAACTATCGCTGCCATTGGATTAAACGATTTAATTTAATCTCCCGCGCTTGCTACTTTGGGCTGGGTACACCAACTCGCCGCTACTGCGGCGCATCCACAAAGGAGCTAGATAATGAAAAAGCGCGTCAACATCATGTATGCCGCTGTCGCCAGCGTACTGGCACTAGCGATGGCACCAGGCACCGTAATCGGCGAGACCTCTGCCACGGTCAGCAAGCCCGCCGGCCCCATGGGTTCGGGGACACTCATTCCCGGTCAGGCCAGAAGCAACCAGTTCTGGTGGCCTGACCAGCTCGACCTGGCGCCCCTGCGCGACCACGACCAGCGCTCAAATCCGCTGGGAGCGGACTTTGACTACGCCGAGGCGTTCAGCAAACTGGATCTTAAAGCCGTCAAGAAAGAAGTCGAGGCAGTACTGACCAACTCACAGGACTGGTGGCCGGCAGACTTCGGCAACTATGGCCCCTTCTTTATCCGCTTGTCCTGGCACAGTGCGGGTACCTACCGCACCCTGGATGGGCGCGGCGGCGGCGACGGCGGGCAAATGCGTTTTGACCCACTGAACAGTTGGCCCGACAACGGCAATCTCGACAAGGCCCGCCGCCTGCTCTGGCCGGTTAAGCAGAAGTATGGAGAGAGCCTGTCCTGGGGTGACTTGTTGATCCTGGCAGGAACCGTGGGCATGGAGAACATGGGTTTTGAAACCTATGGCTTCGCCGGTGGCCGCACCGACGACTGGGAGCCCGATCTTGTCTACTGGGGTCCAGAGGTGGAAATGCTGGCCAGCGACCGTCGTGAGAAAGACGGCAAACTGCAGCGCCCCCTGGGTGCAACCCACATGGGCCTCATCTATGTGAACCCCGAGGGCCCCCAGGGTGTACCTGACCCGGTCGGCTCTGCACAGAACATTCGAATCGCCTTCGGACGCATGGCCATGAACGACGAGGAGACCGTCGCCCTGATTGCCGGTGGTCACACCTTTGGCAAGATGCATGGCGCTCGCAAGCCAGCTGACTGCGTAGGGCCCGAGCCCGCGGGCGCGGCCATTGAGGACCAGGGCCTGGGTTGGAAGAACACGTGCGGCAAGGGGCACTCTGAAGACGCCACGACCAGCGGCCTGGAAGGCGCCTGGACGCAGGCACCGACACAGTGGACCACGCTGTATCTGCAGAACCTGCTCAATCTCGAGTGGGAACAGACACACAGCCCCGCCGGTGCCATCCAGTGGGTTCCCACTGACACGTCCGTGCACAACAGCGTTCCGGACGCCCACGTAAAGGGCAAGTTCCATGCGCCAGTAATGACCACGGCGGACCTTGCCCTGAAATTTGACCCGCAGTACAAGGCCATCGCCGAACGCTTCCTGGCAAACCCTGATGAGTATCAACAGGCTTTTGCCAAGGCCTGGTACAAGCTGACCCATCGTGACATGGGCCCACGCGCCCGCTACCTGGGCGACACTGCGCCGGACGAGGCATTGATCTGGCAGGACCCGGTCCCCAGCTTCGAAGGCAAGCTGGTCGACAAGGGTGACATCAAGAAGCTGAAGAAAGCGATTCTTGACTCGGGGCTGACCGTGCCTGAACTGGTGCGCACCGCCTGGGCTTCCGCTGCCAGCTTCCGGGCCGGCGACATGCGCGGTGGTGCCAATGGCGCGCGCATCAGGCTGGCGCCGCAGAAGGATTGGGCAGTTAACAATCCACAGGAGCTGGAGCGCGTCCTGAAAACGTTGCGGGAAGTGCAGGTGAACTTCAACGACTCGAAAATGCGGCGCTCGGAAATCTCCACCGCCGATATGATTGTGCTGGCCGGGGCTGCGGCCATTGAGAAGGCCGCCGCAGATGCTGGCGTAGCGGTAGAGGTGCCATTCGTTCCAGGCCGCGGTGACGCTGCTCAGGTGCACACCGACGTCGCTTCGTTTTCATTGCTGGAGCCGAAGGCAGACGCTTTTCGCAACTACTTCAATGCCGCTCAGAGCTACCAGTCGCCCGCCGCAATGTTAGTAGACAAAGCAGACCAACTGGCCTTGACCGTACCCGAGATGACGGTCCTGCTCGGCGGGATGCGCGCCCTGGATGCGAACACGGGTGGCGCCAGCCATGGTGTGTTTACCAATCGTCCGGGAGTACTGAGCAACGACTTCTTCGTCAATCTGATGGACATGTCCACACGTTGGCAGAAAGCGGACACAGAAGGTCTTTACGAGGGCGTTGATCGCAGCTCAGGAAAAGTGAAGTACACCGCAACCCCGGTGGACCTGATCTTCGGCTCCAACGCCGAGTTGCGGGCTGTCGCCGAGACCTATGCCTACGACAATGCGCAGCAGCGTTTCGTCATGGACTTCGTGGCGGCCTGGACCAAGGTCATGCAGCTGGATCGCTTCGACCTGAAGCACGACCTGTAACCCCGTAGCGGCGGGGCGATGCCCCTGCCGTTATCCCTTCTTCCCAGGCCAGCTCTCGTCGAGCTGGCCTTTTCACTTGTGCCGCGGGGCAAAGCCAACAGGGTCAGAGTACGCGCTCTATTGCCGCCGCCAGGTTTTCGTCATCCGGGCTGGTGTTGCTGCCAAAATGCTCTACCACTTTGCCGCTGCTGTCGACCAGGTACTTGTTAAAGTTCCAGCTGGGCTTATCCGCCTGGCTGGCCAGTTCGGCAAAGACCGGGTTGGCCTCATCGCCGCGCACGTGACTGGGCGCGATCATGGTGAAAGTCACCCCGTAATTGACATAGCAGACCTCCGCTGCCTTCTCCTCATCCCTGGCTTCCTGGCGGAAGTCATTGCTGGCAAAACCGACAACCACCAGACCCTTGTCCCGGTAAGCCTTGTGCAAGGCCTCGAGGCCCTTGAACTGCTTGGTATAGCCACAGTGGCTGGCGGTATTGATAATCAACATCGGCTTGCCGTCCTGTAGCTCGCAGAAATTGACCTGGTCCTGTGAGTGTAATTTCCGCATATCGTGATCGAGGAACTGCGGGCAGGCCGCAAAGGACTGGGTCGAGGCAAGCAGGCCGGTGGTCAGCAAAATTTTGCGATACATGGAAACGCTCCATAGAATTTGGGAATACGGTGAGCAAGGATACGCGATCTCCCGGGGTTTGGTTTAACCACTTCGCCACGATCGCGCCCACACTGAGGTACAATGCCGCGCCTGATTGATCTATAAACCGTCTTACTACCCACCACAGGAAACCATCATGGCCATCATCCGCCTGATCCTCGGCAAGCTTATTCTGCTCTTCAACTGGTTATTCACACCTCGCGGCATAGCGCGTGATGCCAGCGCACAGGCGGCGATCGATCGCCAGACCGAGTCGTTGAGACTTTACCAGTATGAGGCCTGCCCATTCTGTGTAAAGGTCAGGCGAGCCATGAAAAGAATGTCCTTGAACATTGAAACCCGGGACATAAAACGCGTACCCGCTGCGCGTGAGGAGCTACTGGCCGGCGGCGGCAACCTGAAGGTGCCCTGCCTGCGCGTTGAGCGTGAGGATGGCCAGGTAAACTGGATGTATGAGTCGGGCGACATCATCAACTACCTGAGCGGCCGCTTCACCAGCACCTCTTCAAACTGATCCGCTGACCCAGGGCCGTCAAAATGACCCGAAAAACGATAACACTTCCTGGCTCGTTCATTTATGCCATGGAATATGACGTGCTCTACTCTGATGTGAACTCCGCTGACCACATGGGGGCTGACCGCATCCTTCCTGTCGCCATGGAAGCCCAGCTGCGTTTCCTGAAGCGACTGGGTTATACCGAGGCCAGCGCCTTTGAAGACGCCGGTCTGATCATGGCCCATTCGGAAGTCCAGTATCTCGCCGAGGCAAAGTATGGCGAGAGGCTGAAAGTCGAGTTGGCGGTCGACAACATACAGAGTAAGAGTTTTGAACTGGCCTACCGGATCAATAACCTGACGACAGAATGTGAAATGACGCGCCTGGTGACCACGCTACTGTTCTTTGACTACCGGGAGAAGCGCGTCATCGAAGTGCCAGCAACATTTCTCAACTTACTCGAAGCCTTCGCCTAGCTTCCTGCCGCAACCCCGGCGCACTCGCAGCAGCCCCTGAGCTACTACCGGCAACGGCCTGCGCCACACTGTATTATCGCGCAAGCAATCCGCGGGCCGCATCGGTACGTAACTACACCGTGAATACGATTCCGATGAAAAATCATCACCGAGCACAGCTGTTTTACGATGGCCGCTGCCCCTTGTGCGTGAAAGAAATGGTAAGACTAGGCGCACTGAAGAATGACGACCTGGAGCTTGTCGACATCCACGCCCTGCCTGCAGGCGATACGCTACCGGATGCCCACACTTTACTGCGCACCCTGCACTTGAAGACACCGGCAGGCAATATGCTCACCGGCGTGGAAGCCAATGTCGCTGCCTGGCAATATACCCGCCACGGGCACTGGCTGCGATGGATGCGCTGGCCGCTGTTCAGGCCGCTGGCTGACCGCTTCTACGACTTCTGGGCGCGGTGGCGCTACAATCGTCTTTACCGCCAATCCTGTTCCACTGACAAAGGCTCCTGCGATGCACCTTGATAGCGCCAGCTTAGACGCCATGCCCAGCCGGGAGAGGGCTGCGCTGGTCAACTCCCTCTCTGGCTTCAAGTCGGCCAACCTGGTGGGCACTGCTGATGCGGACGGGCGCTGTAACGTGGCCATTATGAGCTCGGTGGTCCATCTGGGCTCTCACCCGCCGCTGCTGGCACTGGTCGTGCGCCCGGGGGGCGAGGAACGGCATACCCTGGACAACCTGCTGCGCAGCGGTCACTACAGTATCAATCACGTTGCTGTGGACATGGTGGATGCAGCGCACCAGACAGCCGCACGCTACCCCCGCGATATCAGTGAGTTCGAAGCCACAGGCCTGACCCCGGAATGGTGGGAGGGCTTTAATGCACCCCTTGTTGCCGAGGCACACGTGCAAATCGCCATGCAGCTGCGCGAGCACCAGAAACTGGCGATAAATGGTACCCACCTGGTGATCGGCGAGGTCGTACAGGCTGAAATTCCCAATGGCTGCGTCAATGAGGACGGGTCACTGAACCTGACCGAAGCTGGCACCGTGGCCCTCACCGGACTGGACAGCTACCATCGCGCCGACCTGATGAAGCGCATGGCCTATGCCAAGCCGGATCTGCCGCCGCGCACCCTGAGCTGACCCGGAGACCCCATGAGCAAACATTCCCTGCTGCTGATCGGCTGTGGCGACCTGGGACAGCGTGTGGGCAAATCGCTGGCACCCGAGGGCTGGCATATCAACGCCGTCAGAAGAACCCCCCCGGTGGCGCAAGACGACTTTGAATGGATAGCGGCCGACTATTCGGTCCCCGGCGCACTCGATTTCGCCCAGGCCCTGCGTCCGGACATTGTACTGGCCAGCTTCACGCCAACGGCCATGGACGTAGCGGGCTACAGGCGCGGGTTCACCAGGGCCGCCGCCAATGTCCTCAGCGGCCTGGGCACGCACAGGCCGACACACCTCTTCATGGTATCCAGCACCCGCGTCTATGCGGAGCAAGACGGTGGCTGGGTGGACGAGCACTCGCCACTCTCCACCAGTGACGAGCGCGCCATGGCCATCATAGATGCGGAGCAGCAAGTGTTGAAATCTGGTTTATCCGCCTCAGTCGTCCGCTTCGGTGGAGTCTACGGCGACCCACATGGACGCCTCCTCAACCGCATTCGCGCGGGTCAGATTACCCCCGCAGCGCCGGTGCGTTTTACCAACCGCATTCACCGCGACGATTGCGCCGGCTTCCTGGTCCACCTGATCAGGCTGGCCATGGGCGAGCAACAGCTCGCGCCCGTCTACAACGGTGTGGATAATGACCCCGCTCCCGCTCATGAGGTCGAGCGCTGGATCGCCACCACGCTGGGCTGCGACATTAGCAACCCGGCACCGCCTCCCAGGCAGCCTGCCGGTCACAAGCGCTGTCGCAACACCCTGCTGCGCGCCAGCGGATATGAACTACTCTATCCTGACTATCGGGCCGGCTATGCAGCGGTTTGCCGCGAGGCACAAAGGTAAAGCGGGTTGTGCAGGGAAGCCCGCCTAACGGACCGCCTGCAGTAAAGCCTGGCAATCTGACTCCAGTTTTAAATCGGCCAGGCCGTCACCCCGGGTCTTACCCGGGTTGAGAATAGCAATGGGCCGGCCCAACTCACTGGCATAACGGCAAAAACGGAATCCCGAAAACACCTGCAGGGAGCTGCCCACGACCAACAGGGCATCTGCCCGCTCTACTGCGTCCATGCAGGCCTGCACGCGCGCTCCGGGCACTGTTCCACCAAAGAAAACGACATCTGGCATCAGGGTACCGCTGCAGTCAGGACAGGTGGGCACGACAAAGCGTCGTTCCACGGCCTCAGGCAGATCGGCATCCCCATCTGGCCGTGGGATCGCTGCAGTGCAATGCTGCGGGTTGTCGTGAATCAGCTGCTCCTGCACGCGGTTCCGACAATGCGTGCGCCCACAATCCAGGCAAATCACCTGGTCCAGCCTGCCATGCAGATCAACGACCCGCTTACTGCCTGCACGCTGATGCAGCCTGTCCACATTCTGCGTAATCAATAATTCAATGTGGCCTCTGCGCTCCAACGCTGCCAGGGCTGCATGCGCGGCGGTGGGCTGTGCATCGCGCACCGGTGGCCAGCCGCGCATGGAGCGCGCCCAGTAACGCTGGCGCCTACCCGCTTCGTGCAGGAACTCCTGGTGCTGCACCGGTTCACTATGTTGCCAGGTGCCTGCTGCGTCACGATAAGTGGGGATCCCTCCGGCCAGGCTTATGCCCGCGCCGGTGAGCACACTGATACGCGGGTGGTCAGTGAGGAAGTCTTGCAGCCACCGCTCATGGTCAAGTTTCGAATTCATCTGTTTATATACGGGCAAGCAGCGGGAGAGGATGATCGGGGCACGTGCGCGGATGTGCTAAAGCATGTAGCCCAGGTCCCAGGGGCAAAACTCCTCCTCACCGTAGCCGAGGATCTCGCTGCGGGTACGCTCACCGGATGCCACCGCAATAATGCGCTCAAAGATCTGCTCACCAATGGTTTCGACCGTCTCACTGCCGTCGAGAATGGTCCCGGTATTGATATCGATGTCATCGGCCATGAGTTCGTACATAGGCGTGTTGTCGATCAACTTGATAGAGGGCGCTGGCTTGCAGCCGAAAGCCGAACCGCGACTGGTGGTGAATACCATCACCGTGGCGCCGCCCGCTACCTGCGCGGTCGCGCCGACCGGATCAAACGACGGCGCGTCCATAAAGACCAGCCCCTTGCCCGCTGCGACCGGCTCAGCGTATTGGTATACCTCGTTAAGGTTGGTGGTTCCACCCTTGGCGATGGAACCCAGGGACTTTTCGATAATGGTGGTCAGCCCCCCCGCCTTATTGCCCGGAGACGGGTTGTTGTTGATAACCAGCCCGCGACCCTGCGCAAAGTCTTCCCACCACTTGATGCGGTCAACCAGCTTTTTCCCCACCTCAGGTGTGGCGGCACGCGCGGTAAGCACGTGCTCAGCGCCATAGGCTTCAGTGGTTTCCGAGAGAATCGCCGTACCGCCATTACGCACCAGTAGGTCAACGGCGTAGCCCAGGGCCGGATTACAACTAATCCCGGACGTCCCACCTGAGCCGCCGCACTGCATCGCCAATTTTAATTCGCCAAGTGGTATCGGCTCCCGCTCCACACTGTTGGCTGCAGGCAACACGGCCTCAATACGCGCAATGCACTCCTGCAGCGTGCCCTGCGTGCCTCCCGAGGTTTGTATGGACAGGGAGTCACCGGGCCAACCATCAAGAATGTCGCCCAGGTTGCCGATCTCACAGCCCAGGCCGACAACAACAATATGCGCGAAGTTGGGATGCTTGACATACCCAGCCAGCGCACGCTTGAACGTCGCCACGCCCTCTATCGGCGTGTCCAGGCCACATCCGCTCTTGTGGGTCAGACCGATAACGCCGTCCACATTGGGAAATTCGGCAAGGCGCCCCTTGAAATGCTCGGCAACCTGCTTGACCACGGTAGCGGAGCAGTTGACGCTCGCCAGAACACCGATGTAGTTGCGCGTGGCAATCCGCCCGTCCGATCTGCGAATGCCCATGAAGGTTCGCGGCTGAGGCTCGTAGTCGGTGGCTCTGGCGTTGCTGCAGAATGCATAGTCCCGCTCAAGTTCGGCCATCTCCAGATTGTGCACATGGACGTGGTCGCCGGGGAAAATATCTGCGCTGGCGATCCCGATAACCTGGTTGTAGCGGTGCAAAGGGGCGCCCGCCTTGACCGCACGGCGCGCCACTTTGTGCCCGGCAACAATGTCCACCGCCGTCTTGACGCCTTCGGCAATATCTCGCCCCGCTGCCAGGTTTTCCAGCGCAATGAACACGTCGTCATTGGGGTGCAGCAGTGTATGATTGCGGCTCATGTCGCGTTTCTCCAGGAAGGTGCCTGTACAGTCTCACGGGTTAATGGCAGGGCGACCGCATTACCTCTCTGGAATGGGCGTTGCTACCGGCTTGTTGTCTAATAATAGTCGTAGAACCCAGAGCGAACTGCAAAGAAGGTGACAATAAAAGTGTGCTGAACGCATAAATGTCCAGACTGGGCAGGGGATTGAGCCGCAGCGAAGTCTCTACTGCTGACGTGCTTCCTTGATCGACTTGTAAACCTCGATGCCTTTCTCACGCTGACGCCGAATCACCTCGATCTGCTTGCTGATCTTGCGACGCTCATGATCGCCTTGCACGCTCTCCAGTTCCTCCTGCAGGTCCGCCTGTTTCACCTTCAGTGCCTTCAGCACATCGCGTAACTTGCCTACTTCATCCTTATCGGCCTCGGTGCCAATAGTGAGCAGGTCGCTCAGCTTCTTCAGTAACTTTTTACGTTTCATTTACTCGAACTCCCTCTCGTGGGTTAGTGCCGCACCATCCATGCTGCGGGCAATGTTTGCGATATCTTCAATCTGCAGCGCCATGTCCTCGCTCAGCGTCTCGCCGGGCGGCAGGGTTGCGCGGGTAATGGCATCAGCGACCACCAGCAGGTGCTCTATCAGGTCACGAGTGTACATGCCGTCGTTAATCAGTGACGTGGCCATCTGCGAAGCTATTTTACCGTCACGAATAAGCTGATCGACCCGGGCCGTGGCATGATCTGCGGCGTCCATCGCCTCAACCTTGATCTGGTCCAGTGACAGCAATCTGACCACAGCATCGTCGGCATGATTGAGGTCCGCAAGGCTCCGGAGCACGCTGGCCACCCTGATGCGGAAGCGGTTGTACTCCCGCCTGACCACCAGATCGGGGCTGCGCGCATAATGCTGCAGATTATTGCGCAAGTGCTTGGTGGCCTTGATCGACGCGACGATGTCGGTGTTTGCCCTGCGCAGCGCAGAGTAACTGTCAGCGTACTCTGGCGGCGCTGCTGCCTGCGCCCGACTGATAAATTCGATGTTTGCGCTATAAATATCCTTGATCATCCTCACGTACTGGTCTTCCAGGTCGATCTCGATGCTCTGTGCGGGCTCATCCAGCAAATCGTGCAGGTCCATATCACCGATAACATCCCGGCGCCGCAGATCCAGCCCGTGGCAGACGAGGTTGAATGCGTTGTTGAACAAGTGCACAGTTTCCTTGAACACAGCCCGGCTGGCCACTTCGGGCAACTCCAGGGAAGCCTTGCTGAGATAACGGGGCACGTCACGCTCAACGCTCTCGCTGCGTAAATGCTTCTCCAGCCATTTCACCATAGGCTGGATCATTGGCACCATCAGCAGCACGCCCAGCAAATTGAACAGCGTGTGAAATACAGCGAGCTTCAGGGTGTAGTCATCGCTGGCAATACCCACAACCGAGCTGATCTGCTCGACGGCAATCAGCAGGGGCTTGATCATAACCAGTGCCACGACACCGGTGACCAGGTTAAACATAAGATGTGCACCGGCGAGACGCTTGCCGCTGATGCCTGCACTGATAGCACCGAGTATCGCCGTAATCGTGGTACCCACATTCGCGCCTATCGCCAGCGCAAGGGCGTTCTCGTAAGTCACCTGGCCTGTGGCAAGTGCAGTGATAGTGATGACCAGGGTCGCATGACTGGACTGCATAACTACCGTCGCCAGAATACCCACCAGGGTAAATACCAGCAGACCCGCTACGCCGGTCATGGCATAGGCCGTCAGGTCTATCTGCTCGGCGTATGCGGAAAAACCTTCCTTCATATAGTGAATGCCCAGGAACAGGAAACCGACACCCACCAGTATCCAGCCAATACCCTTCACGCGCGACGAATTCTGCATCAGGAAGATGACACCAAATACCATAATAGGCATGGCGTAGGCAGAGATATTCACCTTGAGCCCAAACCCCGCGACTACCCAGGCGCCGGTAGTCGTTCCCAGGTTGGCACCAAAAATAATACCGATTCCCTGGGCAAGGCCGATCATCTCGGCACTGAGGAAAGAGATTGTGATCACGGAGACGAGGGAAGAAGACTGCATCAGTGTAGTGCTAACTACACCGAAGCTCATACTTTTCCAGAGTTTGTCTGTGCTGGCGGCCAGCACGCGCTGCAGCGTTCCGCCGCTGAACACCTTGAAGCCCTGCTCCATACACAGCATGCCAAACATGAACAAGGCGACACCGGCGGCAATCTCGTTGAAGCTTTTGCTCACAGCGAACCCGTAGACAAGTACGAGCAGGATAGCCGGGAGAATAATTCGCCTCAGCATAAAATGACTGAACCCTGTTGTGCACAGCTTGCGTTAAGAATCACTCATTGACTCCCTCAGGCCTGTTCAAAAAAAGAGGTCCAGGCGCCCGAGCCCGGGCCGAGACCGCATTGTGGCATAAAACTGCGGATACCCGGCTCTGTGCCTGCCAGGCCGTGCGCTTTATTCATCGTTGGAAAGAGGCTCTTCCGGGGCAGCCGAGATCAGCACCGCAAACCAGGCACTGCCAGGCTGCGACAGGGCTATAAACCGGATCACCATCGTCAGCGGCACCGACAGCAACATTCCCACGGGTCCGAACATCCACCCCCAGAATAACAGGGAGAGAAACACTGCCGATGTCGACAGGCCCATTCGCTTGCCCATGACTTTTGGCTCAACAACGTTGCCAATCAGCGTATTCACCGACAAGTACAGCGCAATGATCATACCGGTCAGCAGCAGGTCTGCCTCCAGTAGCGATAGCAGAACCGGCGGCACCGCGGCGATGATCGAGCCAATATTGGGTACAAAATTCAGCAAAAAGGCAAGGAAACCCCAGAGCAATGCAAACTGCACATCCATCAACCACATGCCCACAGTGACCAAGAGACCGGTGAGTAAACTGATTAGCGTCTTGGTGGTGACGTAGTTGTTCATGGACTCTACGAGTTCACGCAGACCGGTAAGATACTGGCTGCTGGCATCGGGAAGCCCGACTGCCATCTTCCGCTTTAAGCCGCTGGCATCTCCAAGGATAAAAAATACGGCAAACATAATCAGGAACAGGTGACTCAATGTATCCCCCAGCCCCGAAAGAAAGGTGCCGAGGTAACCCACTGCTGCGGCAGGATCGAACGCACTGGATACATCTTCCCTGCCCACCTCAACTCCATGCTCAATCAGCCACTGCACCCAGCCATCCAGAAGGGCACCCAATTGCGCCTGATAACCGGGCAGCGCACCTACAAAACCGTTGATACTGGCTCCCAGCAGCATGAACACCAGCGCCAGAACGCCCAGCGCCAGGGAGCACACCACGGCGATAGACAGCCATTCAGGCAGCCCCTTGCTGCGCAGCATACCGATGGGCGAGCTTAGAATGATCGCGATAAACATTGCCAACAGGAAGGGGACGAGGAGATTGGCCGCAAAGCGCGCGCCAGCGAGCACCACCACCAGGGAAGCAAGGGTGAGCAAAGCATCCCTGACCGGGTGGGCGGCTGCAACCTCAACGTTGTCAGACATAATTGAACCCTGCAAGTGGCGCCTGAGGCACCTTGAATGACTCGACTTTACAGCACCATACCGGGCGCATTGCACTTCATTCAGCGCCACCCACTGTAGCAGAGTGGCACAGCGATCTGTCCTAATAATAACGCAGCTTGAAGCGCCATGTACTATGCTGGCTGAGCCGCTCCTTTGATTACCGGATAAACGCTTTGTTTTTAGCGGCTGCCAGCACTTGCGGTTACGATGCCGGCTGACAGCAATGCCAGTTTTGAGGATGCCGTTACAGCGTGATACTGAATCGAGAGGGCCTGCGCGCGGCGGGGTCAGGGTGCTGGTGCTCTACACGGTCGCTGTGGTGGCGGATTGGCGTGAGGTTGCCACGCATCGCCGCGCCTGAGCTTTAGCACGCGCGCTAAATAATCAGGAATCAATCGGGCCGCGCAGCTTTTTGACGTAAAGTGCGACAGAAGGTCCGGCGTCATGCTCCGGGCAAACGGTAAAACCCATTTTCCTCACCATCGCCAGCATGGCGACATTCTCTCTCAGGATAAGACCTTCCAGCCGGCTCAGGCCACCTACCGCGGCCGCCGCGATCAACAGGCGCATTAGTCGACTGGCGATACCCTGGCCCTGATACTCGTCGGCAACCACGACAGCGAATTCGGCGACACCCTCGGTTCCCGTGGGTGCCCAGCGCGCTACACCAATCTGCTTTTCCTCGTCACCCTCACCAACGATTGCAATGACGGCAAAACTGAGGGGGAAACACGGGGAAGTAAACTCCTTGAGGACATGGTCAGGCAGTTCGTGCATACCGGAAAAGAAACGCATGTACTTGGATTTTTCAGACAGCCCGGCAACAAACGCCTGTTCAATCCCCGCGTCCTCCGGATGAATCATGCGGAAGGTGACCTGTTCGCCCCGGTCGATTTCCATGACTACCGTTTCAATTGCCGGCAGGTTGCCCACCCCGGGAAGTAACTCGGAGAGTCGATTGAACAAATATGCTGAAACCAGTGAACGCTCAATGAGATCGGTGGCTCCCGCCTCCCGTGCGCGCGCTCCGAGATCGCCATGGACGCTTTCGCCCATCACCACAATAGGCAGCTGCTGGAATTGATTACGCAGGGCGCGAAGCAGGGACAATGCCTCATCGCTGCCCGGGTCAAGCTCGAGTAACAGGCAGCTGTTCTCCACCCCCTGTTCTGTTGCGGCACCAAGGAACGCTTCGATGTCCGCATGACGGCGAACGTTAATCCCATAACCGCCCAGCAAAGCCGCCAACGGGCGGCTCATCATTTGGTCGGGGTCGATTACGTGGACATTGTTTTCAGCAGCCACCGCCATTACCCCCGTAAAGGCCGGATTAGTAGAGTCACCCCGCACCCCGGCGCTGGACATCGCCTGCTAACCGCAGGCCTGGCGGACACTCTTTCTTGTTAACTGGCATCTTGTCCTCGACCCCCTACGATGGTGGGTAAGGGGCAATGAGCGTGTCGCTGTGTGGGGAATAATAGCCCCCGGCTCCTGAAAAAGCGATGTATTCCGGGGGCTGCAGGCAGGCCCCGGGGCTGCCCGCCATTGACTTATCAAGCCCATGCCTTATACTGGTCGGCTTGGTAGATACCCTGTTTGTGTTCTGCGTCTACGTTCAGTATTCCTGACCCTCTTCTGTTGTGCATAAATAACTGCTTCCATTAACGTTCCTTCATCCAGGGAATGAAAACATCATTTTCCACGGCGACGCGTGATTGCAATCTTCACTCCTCGCACCAGACACAACGAGGACTCACATGAGTTTATTGATTGGCAACAACGTTGTTGCCTCTATCCACTACACACTGACCAATAACAGCGGAGAAGTGTTGGACAGTTCAGAAGGCGCTGAACCACTGGCTTACCTGCACGGCGCCGGCAATATTATTCCAGGTCTTGAAAATGCCCTCGTCGGAAAGGCAACCGGGGCGTCACTGCAAGTGACTATCGCACCCGAAGACGCTTACGGCGAAGTCCAGCCCGAACTGGTGCAGGTGGTACCGCGCGAAGCCTTCCAGGGCGTCGATGAAATCGAGCCGGGCATGGCTTTTGAAGCGCAGGACCCCCAGGGCCAGGCGCGCCGCATTATCGTCAAGAGCGTTGCCGACGACGAGATCACGATCGACGCCAACCACCCTCTGGCTGGCGTTGAACTGAACTTCGACGTACAGGTTGTCGACGTGCGCGACGCAAGCGAAGAGGAAGTCGCCCACGGGCACGTGCACTAAAACGCACGCTGGACCATCACGACAGGCCCTGCGGGGCCTGTGACTATATAACTATTGGCATCAGGAAACATTATGAGCAGAAAACCAACCAGGGCAGCATCTCCACGGAAGCAGCCTGCTGCAGTACAGACCTCTGAATCCATCGCCGAACAAACCAAGCTCTTCCTCAAGTCAGGCAACAAGATAGATGTTGTTGATTCAGGCATCAGCGGACAACCCGTTCTGGGCGCACGCAAGCAGATTGATCTGCGAGGCAGCCGTAAGGCCTAGCCACGTCCTTATCCAGGCGAGCGCTCGTGTCGCCCTGACACCGATGTGCTTCAGCCGTTTCAGTCTGCCTGGGCCACCAGGCAGAAAAGAGCGCCGTTAGGAACACCGGGTAACACCCTGCCACCGTAGGCCCTGGCCACGTCAACCACCTCGGCCTCCGGCCATTTGCCAAACAGTGCGCCAGCAGCGCGCAGAAAAGCGATCGCTGTAGGGGTGATAGTCTCCCCCTGTGAGTCAATTCCATATACGGGTATACCGCGCAGCATTTCCTGCACTGCAGGAGCCGGGCTTGCGAGAACACCATGCTCGCACCTGATCAACCCGTCACACAACGGCAACGGGCTGCAGAAGAGCGCGGACGGGGCAAGCCGTGCCCACAGTGCTGCCGCGACACAAACATCGAGAATACTGTCTAGTGCGCCCACCTCGTGGAAGGTCACCTCCTTTAGCGCGATGCCATGAATGCTCGATTCTGCCTCCCCAAGTACCGTAAACGTGTCAATCGCCAGCTGTTTTGCGGCGGGCTCCAACTCACTATCAACAATGAGCTGCTCGATCACCGCCAGCGACCTGTGGTGATGCTCCCCCGGCAGTGTAATGTTCGCGCGCCATCCGGCGATCGCATTAACACTGTGGGGCTCTACTGTCAGCACACCCTCCAGGGCAGGCAGCCCAATGCTCGCCACAATCCCGTTGAGTTCTTCCGCTGACACGGCCGCCAGCCGCGAAAGACCGGTAAGCAGCATATCGCCGCTGAGTCCCGAGGGGGTGCGTATCACTACGGCTTGCCTGTTCAAACGCTACTCTCCTTTATCATGAGGCTATTGAGAACCCGTATGGCAGCACAGGCCGCGCCAAAGCCATTGTCGATGTTGGTCACCATTACGCCCTGGCCACAACTGGCGAGCATGGCGTTCAGCGCTGTGGTGCCGTCTGCCGCCACGCCATAGCCAACCGAGGTGGGCACTCCAATCACGCACTTACCAACCAGGCCGCCGATTACCGAAGCAAGCGCCGCGTCCATACCGGCAACAACAATGATTACGTCACATTGACTGATTTCCTCGATACGCTCTGTCAGGCGCCAGAGACCGGCCACACCAATGTCGGCGTATACCTTGTGGCTCACGCCAGTAAAGTGCAGAGTGCGGGCAGCTTCCATCGCCACCCTGAGATCCGAGGTGCCCGCGGTTACCACGGCAACATTACCGGGCCTTGCCGGCAAGTGACCGTGCAGGACCGCAGTTGAAGATAGCGCGTCATAGTCGAGCGCAGCGCGATGCTCCGGGTCCAGGCCGCCCAGCTGGCCTGCCTCCATGCGGGTGAACAGCACCGGGTGGTCCGGGCGCGCTGCCAGTTCTGCAACAATGCTGTTCAGCGAAACCATGTCCTTGCCGGCGCAAAGCACCGCCTCGGGCATACCCAGGCGCTCGCGACGCAGGTAATCATAATTCACCGTCATGGCGCACCCACGAATGCGCGCCCCGGGCGGTAGGGCTGGGCGTCCAGATGAACAGCCCGCAGCGAAAGTCCGTCGCGGGTCGCCGCTCGCTCGACCTTGTGCAGCAGCGACTGCGTGATCCTGAAGCGGTCTGCTGCGGACACTTCGATGAACATGGCGTCCTCGCGAATACGACAACGCACGACTTCAATCCCGGCCAGGCGGCGAATCATCTCTTCGCTTTCTTCCACTGCCCGCAATCGCTGCACCGTTACCCGGGTGCCAGTGTAAAGGCGACTGGCGAGGCAGGGCGAGGCGGGGATCTCCGCGAAAGGCAAAGACAACTCGCGGGCGATTTTCCTTATAGTGGATTTGTCGACGCCGGCCTCGATATACGGGTGACGCACACTAAATTCCTTCGCCGCATGCAGGCCAGGACGATACTCGCCAAGGTCATCCGTGTTAGCGCCACTCATGACTGTCGCACCTTCCCCCACTGTGTTACCAATGCGTGAGAGGCTGTCATAGAGCTTGCTCTTGCAGTAGTAGCAGCGGTTGACCGGATTACTGAGGTAGTCCTCGCTGTCGAATTCACCGGACACCACAATCTCCAGACGCCAACCCTCGCGGGCGGCCCAGTCCCTCAATCGCAGTGTTGCATCGACTGGAACAGCCGGACTGATAGCGTGCGCGACGGTAGTCGCCGCCGCGTTCTGGCGGCTGGCCAGTGTAGCGAGCAGCATGCTGTCGATACCGCCACTGCAGGCGATGACGCGGGGGGAGATATCAGCGATTACCGCCAGCAGGCGGTCGCGCGCGTCCGGCTCCATCAGTGCGGATACCTGCTTGAGCTATTCGTCACCACTGACCCCATGGCTGGGCATGCGCGTCAGATTACCCTCATCGTCGAATTCCAGTGCCGCGGGCTCACCGATAATCTCAAATTTGTCCGGGTTGGCCCGCAGATAAGGCAGCAGGGTTTCCGATACATCAATTTCGGTGATTTCCAGGGTGTTGGGAATGTGCACGATCGTGGCGTCGCGGGGGAGTCTGCGCGGGATGGTCTTGGCCGCCAGTTGCACTGCTTCCTGGTCGGTATTCATAATCATCGGTATGGCGGCGCCATCCAGCAGGGTCGCGGCAATGACGTTCGCATAGGTCTTTGCGGGATCAAATTGGCGATACAGTCGCATCGTGATCACGTCCGCTGCCCCCACGCCGGTGGCATTACCATCGGTCTCCTCAGTAAGGCCCAGCACAACGATCTTTTTAATATGAATGCCGGCATCCCAGGCTGAATCGCGCACGTTGCGTCCGGTGATATTCGGGTCCATGCCGGCACCGGTGATGTTCTTGCCCATGTTGTCGACAATCAGCACGTCCAGTTCTGCAAACTGTAATCGAGGCATCCATTTCCTGGCCAGACTCAACAGTTCCGGCTCACGCTGCATCACCCGCTCACCCGGCACTACCTCTACCAGCGCAGTGCGATCTTCTGCATTCTCAACCATCGCCACCGCACACAGGAAGTTGATCTTACCCATGATGAACTCACCTGCCTGGGGTAACAATTCAGCGAAGGACTCAAAGCCATACCAGTGAACTGCGGAGGCACCGCGAATCTTCCCCATGCCGATAACCAGCATTTTTACTATGCCCGACTCTATGGGAGCGCGGAAATTGGTATGCGCTTTCACCCGGCAGACCATCATCACCGCGTCGGCTTCTGCGGCGTGCTTGTCGAAATATACGGGCATGCCGTTTTCCAGTTGGCCCAGTTCCACCACCTCCATACTGGAGTGGATGGGGCAGCCCATGGTGTGCTCATTGATTCCCAAACTGTCGAGAACCTTGATCTGCCCTTCAGCCGAAGCAGAGCCATGGCTACCCATGGCTGGAAAAATAAACGGTTTCGCGCCCAGCGCGTGCAGCTGATCGATGACTGCCTTGGCGCATTGGGCCACATTGGCAATGCCGCGGGAGCCACAACCCACGGCAATTTTCATGCCCGGCTTGATTCGCTGGGCGATTACCGGCTCTGCGAACTGCTGGTTAACCGCGTCAGTGACGCTGGGAATTTCAAGGCATTCAAACTTCTGCCGCACGCGAATCATGCGCGGAAATTCCACATCCAACCCGCCGGCTATGTTCACTTCTATCTTGTCAGGAATCATATCTCGAATCTCCCGGTTACACCTGTCATGCCACGCCAGCCAAGCCGGCAGGGCCCTCAGGCCATTAGCGACAATGCGCCCATTAGTATAAGCGTGCTCAGCACGGGGATGACCACCGTAATCATACCAACATCACGGTAGGCGTCCTTGTGGGTCAACTGGGTAATCGTCAACATGGCGATAATGGCACCACAATGGGGCAGGGAATCAAACCCGCCGCTGGCCATGGTGGCAATACGATGCAACGTTTCCGCCTCCATACCCATCTCCAGATAGGCCGGTGCCATTGTCTGCATAAATATCTGTAAACCGCCGGAGGCAGAGCCGGTGATGGCGGAAACCAGGCTTACCGAGAAGAACGTGGAAACCAGGGGTGGCAGGGAAGAGTCGAGCACCCACTGGGTTGATTGGGCAAACACGGCTGTCTGGGTCACCACGCCGCCGAAACCGATAACCGCCGCAGTGTTAATCAGCGGCATGATGGAGTCCTGAGTGCCGGCCCCCACCACATGCAGAGCGTGGCGACGCATCGTCGGGAACAGGACGACAGCAAGGAATGTTCCGCAAAACAGCGCGATACTCGGCCAGACCACGGGCTGGTTTGCAGCGAACTGTAGCAGGCGTATCGGCGCTGCATCTCCGGCCATGGTCTCTGGGGTAAGCACCTGCATAAAGACACGCGGCATAATAATCGTCAGTAACACTGCGACGAGTGGCAGGCAGGCCGCAACCCAATGCGGGCACCCACCCTCCCCCACATCTGTGATCTTGTCCCGTGGGCCCGGCACAAAACCCTCGCCGCGCTCTGCCGCCAGCTTGCGCTGCCGCTCCAGGTACCAGATACCGCCGCCAAACATCATCGCACCGCCCGCGATGCCCAGCCAGAAGCCGGCGAACAGGTCGGTACCCAGCGCGACGGAGGCGATCACGTTGTGAATGGAGGGGGTTCCCGGCAACGCCGTAAGCGTGAACGTCCCCGAGCCCAGCGCCAGCGCTGCACAAAATAGTCGCTTGGGTATGTCCGCCTCCTGCAGAAGCTTCAGTCCTAACGGATACATGGCGAAGATCACCACGAACACCACCACACCACCATAGGTAAGCAGTGCACAGGCCAGGGTGGTGATCCACAGCGCACGATGCGCACCCAGCTTTTTCACCAGCGCCAGGGCAATACTCGCGGCCGCATGGCTTTCCCCCATCACCCGCCCAAACATGGCGCCGGCAGCAAACAGCAGGAAAAATTTTCCAGCAAACGTAAATGCGCCTAACGGACCGAAAGAGAAATACTCGGTAAGCCCCTGTGCCAGCGGCAGGCCGTTGGTAAGAATCACCAGCAGCGAACACAACAGTGCAGCAAAGATGATATCGACGCCGCGCAGGGCCAGCCAGATTAGCAGGACAACCGAGCCCAGAAGACCGGCGTATTCCATGATTACTGCTCCTGTGAATTAGTATTGGTTTAGCTATGAGTGTAGACGGCCAAGTGGCGCTACGCTGCAGTGACTCCGTCCAGTGGCCGACCCTGCTCGAGAAAAGCACTGATGTTTGCCAGGGCGCGCATCGCCATGTCCGCGCGACACTCACCGGTCGCACTGCCGATGTGAGGTAGCAAGGTCACATTATCAAATCGCTTCAGGGCCGGGGTCACCTCTGGCTCAAATTCAAACACATCAAGACCGGCGCCGCCGAGTTGATTGCCCGCCAGGGCATCGACCAGTGCGCTTTCGTCAACCAGTGCACCGCGCCCGGTGTTAATAAGCACAGCACCCGCTTTCATCTGCGCAAATGTACCGGCGTCGAACAGGTGGCGGGTGGCATCAGTCAATGGGCAGTGCAGAGAGACGATGTCCGCCTCGGCCAGTAATTGTGCGAGCTGTTCGCAAAAGCTTGCGCCCGTCACCGCCTCGGCCTCTGGCCTGGGCCGTGGACCGTGGTATATCACCCGCATTGCGAACCCGCTCGCACGCCGGGCCACGGCCTGCCCTATGGCGCCAAAACCGACAATGCCCAGGGTTTTTCCGTGTACCCGTATACCCTGTTGCCCCGCACCTGCAGCAAAATCCCCCTCGCGAAGCAAGCGCTCGCTGGCACTGAGACGTCGGCAGGTCGCCAGCAGCAACGCCATGGCCAGATCGGCGGTGTCCTCCGTCACCACCGGGGTATTACTTATCTGCAGACGGCGTTTGGCCGCCGCGTTAAGGTCAATATTGTCTGTGCCCACACCAATATTGGCGATGAGGCCAATGGAATCGGGAAAGCTGGCGATACGATCGGCCGTTAATGCATCAACCGCGCTGCCTAACCAGACTGATGCGCCTTCCAGCGACTGCGCGGGCGCAGTGGCGTCAAACACGCGCACCTCACCAAGGCTGGCAATAGCGTCCATGAAAAGTGGCGGGAGTTGTCGTGCAACGACGATAACGGGGCGCGGCATAGCGAGGCATCTCCAAGGGCAAAAAACCCACTATACCCAGAACAACCCACTAAAACTGTCCGCTTTGTTACATTCGAACGACCGGTCTACAGTTCTGCACGGGAAGGCCTTCAGGACAGAATAACCAGCATCCTTATTCCCCGGGGAGGCCGGTTCTGTAAGCAAGTCTTGAGGTCCACGCCATGTAAGGTATTGAAAGGACAGCAGCGGTGCTGGTCATCAGCCACCTGGCAGGGCAAAATACGCGATTACACCGATCCTCCGCGCCCGGTCCAAGGGCAGGCTGGCGAAACGGGAGTCAGCCAGGGCCCTGGTCGCCTGCAGACGCCCGACCCAAGGCTTGGGTCATTTTCAAATTTGTGCGGGTCAAGGCGGCGCAGCGCGTAGCGTCCCGGGGAATTACTTTCCCAGTGAACTGTGGTCGGTGAACCGCTTTACAATGAACTGGCATCCTGGAAAGTTGCCGGAGAGGAGATATCACATTGAGCGCAGCAGCAAATGGGCAGCAGCCCGTCGTGGGCATCATCATGGGCTCCCGGTCCGACTGGCCGACGATGAAGCGAGCTACCGAGTTACTCGACGAACTCGGCATTGCCTACGAGAAGCAGGTGGTCTCGGCACACCGAACACCATCGCGTCTCTATGAATATGCCTCATCAGCTCGTGACCGTGGCCTGCAGGTGATTATCGCCGGCGCCGGCGGCGCCGCGCATCTACCCGGTATGGCCGCCTCTATGACGCTGCTGCCGGTGATCGCAGTACCTGTGCAGAGCAAGGCCCTGAACGGCATGGACAGCTTGTTGTCCATCGCCCAGATGCCTGCGGGCGTCGCTGTGGCCACCCAGGCGATTGGCAGCAGCGGCGCTTTTAATGGCGGCCTGCTGGCTGCACAGATCCTCGCCCTGGGTGATCCCGACTTGCATGAAAGGCTGAACCAGTGGCGCCAGGCCATCACCGAAGGCGTGCCGAGGGACGTTGAGTGACGCGCGTTGGTATCATTGGCGGCGGGCAGCTGGCGCGCATGATGGCGCTGGCCGGTTGGAACATGGGCCTGCAATTCAGTTTCCTTGCCAGCGAGGGTGAGTCCACCCGCTGTGTTGAGGGCCTGGGCAACATAGTAGTGCTCTCGCCCGACCACACGCCGGAACAGGTTTACACTGCGATGGGGGAGCCGGATGTAATTACCGTAGAACGGGAACGTGTGGATCTCGATCTCCTGCGCGGTCTTACTGGTCTGTGTGCGGTTCATCCTAACCCTGATGCTGTAGAAGCCTGTGGCGACCGGTTCAAGGAAAAACAGCTACTGGATTCAGTACAGCTGCCTTCTGCTCCCTATCGCATCGCGGCCTCGGCACAGCAAGTGGCCGACGCTGCCCGCACACTGGGGCTGCCAATCGTAGTGAAGAACCCCACCGAGGGCTATGACGGGAAGCAGCAATGGCATATATATACCGACGAACAGCTGCGTGCATTCACGGAAGAGAACCCGCCCGGCCAGTGGCTGGTTGAGTCCCGGATTGCATTTGATCGGGAGGTATCCATGGTTGCGGTGCGCTCCGCCAACGGGGACACGGCGATCTATCCGCCCACCGAGAATCGGCACCACAACGGCATACTGCTGAGCTCTATTGCACCTGCGGCCAATATGTCGGCCAGCCTGCTGGGCAACTGCGAAGACTATATACGCACTTTGCTGGGGGCTATGAATTACGTGGGGGTCGCCGCAATGGAGTGTTTTGTCACCGCGCAGGGGCTGTTGATTAACGAACTGGCACCGCGTGTTCACAACAGCGGGCACTGGACCATGCTGGGTGAAACGACCAGTCAGTTCGAGAATCACCTGCGGGCGATACTGGGGATGACGCTGGGCTCAACCCAGGTCATCCGCTGTCACGGTATGCTCAACATTCTCGGCGAATATGACAGGGAGGATGTGCTGCACCAACTATCCGCAGACGCCGCGCTCCACGACTACAACAAAACGCCAGCGCCGCTGCGTAAGCGCGGGCACATCAATGTGGCCGGAGAAAACCGGGAAAGCGTCGAAAATGAACTGACCAGGCTTCAGCAAATCCTGTACCCGGGCGGCGACCCCTGACCCAAGAGCGCCTGACAAAGTCCAACCGCTGCGGTCAATCCATCGCTGCGCTGCTGTCGCCGGGAGCACTGACAGGGTCGGCCAGCCTCTCTGGTCACCGACCAGGCTGCTGGTCTTCCGACGTAAAAATATTCTTCAGCAGCCCCATAAAACCACGGGGTTTCTCAACAGCATCTTCTTCCTGCGCAGCGCTGACGGTCTCGGCCTCTGCCGCCGCCATGCGCGCCTGCTCCTCACGTAACCGGGCCTCCTCGGCAGCAGCTTTGGCGCTGTCCAGCTCACCCTGCTTCGCCAGCAGTCCATCATGGCCCGCGGCCATACCAAGACCGCGGTTTATGTAGGTCTGCGCAGACCGAAATTTTCCGCGCTCAATCGCCAGCCTGCTCAGCACCTCATAGCGGTCAGCTATGTCTCGCATACCGCGCTGCGCGGCGGCATTTTCCGGCTGCAGGGCAAGCACCTGGGTAAAATAGTTCCAGGCGCTGATCTCGGCTGGTGTGCGCAGGTAATCCCTGGACATGGCTTCAGCCGCAGCAGCGAGTAATCCATCAATTTCGTCGGCAAGGCTATCGACGCTCTCCACAACAGGGGGCTCATCCTGCAGCACCGCGACTTGCGCTGCATCGCCGGCAGTTGTTGGCGCTGTTTCAGAAGGCGCTGCTGTAACCGCCGGACTTTCCATTACAGAAGATGGGGCAGCCATGTCGATGAAAGGCGGCACAACGAGCTGCCCGGTGGGCAAAGGCTGCTGCGAGACCACGCTGGGCGCAGGTGCCTGCGGTTCCTCTGGCAGCTGAATGACAGTGGACGGGCTTGCGGCTGCGGGGGACGGCCCGGGAGTAGCCGGCTCTGCAGCCACTTTCGCCTCAACGACAGGCTCCCTGGCCTGGGAGTAGCCCAGCCAGTAAACCCCCGCCAGCAGTATAGGCGACACCATCAGGACGAGAGTGGACGAACGCCGCCAGAAAGGCCTGCGCTGTTGTGCCTCCACTTCACCGACGTATACGACCGTCGGCACGGGCAGCTGATCGGCTTCCAGGTAATCACTCCCGGTTTCCGCAATAAGCTTCTCGCGCGGGACAAGCTGGGCGAGTTCTCCCCGCGGTTTAACTTCATCAGGGGGCACAGTGTGTGTGCGCAACGGCAGCCGTGTCAGTGTGGACGCGGCTATTGGTTTCACCCTGGGTCCTGCTCCGGGTGCCGCCCCAACCCGTCGTGAGTAGGGCGCTTTCGAGTCAGTCAGGGCGCTCAGCGTTGCGGTCTGGTAGTGCCACAAACCCCGTTGCGCCATGTCGCTGGACTGGACCCGCCCCAGCAGGCGCTCATGGCCCACCAGGATAACCTGTAACTGTGGACCGCGACCGCAGCGCAGGTAGGACAACAATCGCAGCTCTTCGAAGTCTGACTCACCCATCTCGTGAGCGTTATCGATAATAAGGAAGGCATGAGCGTGAGGGCTAAGGCGCTTGGTCAGCAAATCCAGCGTCTCTTCCCAGTCGGCGGACAGCGCCTCAACGCCTAACTGACTGCAGACGGAATTCATCAATCCACACTCGTCGGGTACAGCTGCATCGAACAGGATCAGTGGCGTGCCTGCGTCGAGCTCCGACAGTAACTCCGCAGTGATCCTCGTCTTGCCCACATCAGCAGGACCGGTTAGCACAAACAGCTCGTCATAGCCGGCGAAGAACCTGCGCAGAGCGCTGTACGCCTCTGCTCTATCGCAGTGCTCGACGCTGTCGTCGTCAGCATCGACGGCGCCGCTGCTACGCACCTTGGGCTGGAGGTATTGTTCGGACATTAATGCAATCTCACTGGACTAGCGGACCCCTGGCAACTACACCGGCTTGACCATAGCACCCGAATTAGTCCATCTCTAAAATTTTAGGAGCTTTAAGCAAGAGTAATATAGATCTTTTGGATATATGTATTCGTTTTTTTATTTCATTTTATCCTCTAAGAACAGTCTCCGGTACGGCAAAGCGCTTTTTCGTCGGTTTTCTAGACGTTCTTCACAGTTTTTAATGAAAGAAATAACCTATAAGCATATCTTATTCTAATCTACATAACAGCTTTAGCCCGATCACGAGGAGTCTCGAGCGCCAAGCTTTCCCTGAACTGACCAAGAGCAGCTGGTGATGAACAAAACTGAAACATACTTTGGCCGCCAATTTTTCGGCAAAACCGTCCTACTGGGTTTCTCTATGTTGGCGCTGGCGAGTTGCCGCCTCGTTATCAGCACCGACGAAGGCGGGCATATCCTGTCTTCCTCAGGTCAGGCCGACTGCGCACAAGCCAGCTGCGCAGTACCCATTACCGAAGAGATCACGGAGACCTTTACTGCAGTGCCAGCCGACGGCTATCGCTTTATCAGCTGGACTGGACTGTGTATGCGTGCCCCTACAGCAGTTTGCGACGTCACCCTGTTTCCGCTACCCGAAAAATTCAGGCAGTACTCCGGCGACATAGGCCTGTCTGCCGTGTTCGAGCCCACTTCAGTGATGCGCACCTGGTATCGCGACCGGGACGGTGACAACTACGGCGCGTCCAACCAGAGCAGAACAAGCACCACGCAACCCCCGGGGTTCGTCGCCAGCAATAGCGACTGCAACGATTTCGACGCCGATGTTCATCCTTTTACCAGGGAACGAGAGGACGGCAAAGACAACAATTGCAACGGCATGACTGACGAGGGCTTTGTTGATATCCGCTTCTACGCCGACCGTGACGGTGATGGCTATGGTGATGCCCAGTCCAGCCAGCTCAGCCGTCGCAAACCCGCTGGCCACGTGCTCAACGACCTGGATTGCAACGACAGCAGCGCCCAGGACTACCCGGATGCGGAAGAACAGGCCGACCAGCGGGACAACGACTGCGACGGCACTATCGATGAAGGCGGTACAACCTGGTATCGCGATGTCGACGGCGACGGCTTCGGCACAGCCGATGACAGCATTGAAGCGCTGGAGCAGATCGCCGGCTATGTACAGAACGATGGCGATTGCGACGATTCAAACAGCAGTATTTCTCCCGCCGCGGAAGAGTCTTTTGACAGCACAGACAACGACTGCGATGGCAGCATCGACGAGGGCTTTACCGAGCGCGAGTATTACCGCGATGTGGACGGCGACGGCTTCGGTGATGACAACGACGCCACTGTTGATGTGGTCACGCCCGAAGGTTACGCGGCCAGCGCCGGCGATAACTGCATGGACATTGCCAACCCCTCACAGTCAGACATGGACGGTGACGGTATCGGTGACGCCTGCGACACCTTCACTGACTCGGACAACGACGGCCTGCAGGACAGCGCGGATAATTGCCCGGTTACGTCCAACCCAGGTCAGGAGGACGAAGACACGGACGGACTGGGCGATGCCTGTGACAATCAGAACGGCCTTGACCCGGACAATGACGGCGTCAACACAGACGAGGACAACTGCCCACAGGCCTATAACCCCAACCAGGCAGACAGCGACAATGATGGCCTGGGAGACAGCTGCGACGCGGTCAACGATAACGCAGGTGGCGGCGGTGCCTGCGCCGGATCACCGGAAGCGCAGGCTATGCTCGATGCGGTTAACGACTTCCGCTCTCAGACGCGAGACTGTGGTTCCAGGGGCACCTTCCCGGCAGTGGGAGCACTGTCCTGGAATTGCCAGCTGGAAGCGGCCGCCCTCAGCCATTCAATGGACATGGCAAACAACGACTTCTTCGATCACACCGGATCAGATGGCTCTTCTGCCGGCGACCGAGCCACCCGGGCCGGCTACAGCTGGTGGACATGGGGCGAGAATATAGCTGCGGGATATCCATCGGTAAGCGCCGCAATGCAGGGATGGATTGACAGCGATGGTCACTGCGCCAATATGATGAACGCCAACTTTACCAACCTTGGCTCAGCGAGCTTCACTAACAACGACAGCAGCTACCGTATCTACTGGACCCAGGTCTTCGGCAGTGCACGCTAGCGAGCGCTCGCCGGGGGGGCCTAGGGTCCCCCACCGCCAAGGTACATACCCTGCCCGCTATATCCCCATCCAGGCAGCTCCAGCCAGGGTCGCTACTTGCCGCCAGGTAGGTCGCTCCCACGGGAACCGTCTCCCGGATCACTACACCAGTCGCGTTTTGGTTCCCGGTGTTCTCTATCTGCAGCGCATAGGATAACCGCGCGCCCGGGCTGGTCGGAATCACCTGGTCATCCTGGCTTATCGCCATTACCGGGTCTGCAGAAATGGGCACGATTACGGGGTCGTTTCCGTCAGTAGTGGCCGGGGCACCAGTAACTATCAGCAACAATTCCTTGGAGCCTGCGAGCACACTTACGCCACCATGCTTGAGATCAGGGACGGCCTGGTATACCGCTGGCACGACTGCGGGATATGAACAAGCTCGTCAGCCAGTTCCCAGCCTGGTTCATGGAGGAAATGGCAGGCAAGAGTGCTGCAGACTTCAGCGACTGACGGCCGTGTCCGCGACCCCAGGCTTTGGCTCTCGGCGCAAGCACGTGTGGATGATGAGAGGTCTCGCCCCACACCCTCACTGATGCTACTCTGCCGGTAACTCATCCTTTACGGGGGCTATGGTTTGTCCAGGCTTATTCCCGCACTACCATTGTGCTGCATGCTCGCGACAATCGCTGGCTGTTCCGACAGCAGCGACGCACCGTCTATCGCGCCTTCCAACCTGGCCATTATTGGCAGCGCTGTTCCCGAGGGTGCCCCGGGTGAGATGCCCACCCTGAATTTCCGCGTCATCCTGGACGTCCCCCAGCCACGGGATGTGAGCATCAGCTTCCAGACCGCAGGGCAAACCGCCACGGCGGGCGAGGACTACCTCGATACTGCCGGGGACATCACCCTCGTTGCTGGCACGCTGGAGGCCCTGATTCCTGTCGATGTGTTTGGCGACGCCGATGAAGAGGAAGCGGAAACGCTCATCCTCAGCTACTCAGTCCAGGGCAACGCCGTCGCAACCGCAGCAACCGCCACCGGCACCATTGCCAACGACGATACCGCCTGCGACGCACCTTATGAACTGGATGAAAACCCCTGGCGCGTGCACGGTGCCGACCCACTGAATTACGCCCATCGCGGTGGGGTTATCGATTTTCCCGAGAACACCCTGTTCGCCTATAGTGAAGTCGCGCTGGCGGGTGCCGATGTACTGGAAATGGATGTCTACCAGACCCGGGACAACGAACTGGTCATCCTCCACGACCTGGATGTGGACCGCACTACCAATGGCAGCGGCAATGTCGTCGACCTGACCCTGGAAGAGCTGCGTCAACTGGATGCGGCTTACTGGTTTGTGCCCGGCGCGGGCACACCCCATGACCGGCCGGCCGAGGACTACGTCTACCGCGGAATCGCCACCGGCGACAAACCGCCACCTCCGGGTTACAGCGCCAGTGACTTCCGCATTCCCACGCTGGAAGAAGCCCTGCAACGGTATCCACATGAACTGATCAACATCGAGCTGAAACCGGACCTTGACGGACAGGGCAACTACGAACAACAAATTGCTGACCTGCTGCAACGCTACGGTCGCCAGGAGGACCTGATCGCTGCCTCATTCGTCGATGAGGCCGCTAATAACTTCAAGGCTGTCGCGCCCTGTGTGCACACCTCCATCCCTCTTGATCAGGGCTCGCTACTGGTGCTGGCGTCACAGGGTGACGGTATCATTCCGCCTGTGCCCGAACACGTGGCGTTTCAGGTTCCTCCCGATACCAGCCAGATCAATCCGGCGCAGCTTCCCCCGGGTTTTTTTCTGGAAGTGGTTACTGAGGACTTCGTCAACGACGCGCACAACGCAGACCTGGCGGTGCAGGTCTGGACCATCAACACCTGCGAAGACATGTTGCGCATGATGGATCTGGGGGTGGACGCCATCATGACTGACCGTCCGCTGTTGCTGGAAAGCCTGCTCAACACCCCGGCCGCCGAGCGTAACTGCGACTAGCTGCCCGGTTGGGCCAACCGCTGCCTGGCCGCATATCCTGGCGATCAACAAAATTGGCCTGTAAGACCAATGGCTTCTCACCCACTATCGCTAGTATATAGAGCTACCGCCAATTACAGGAGCAGCGCGTGCCCACTGGAAACAAACCGGGGCGAAGACCAAGCCCATGCTGATACTCCATCAATTCCACCTCTCGCCGTACAACCAAAAGTTGCAGCGTATGCTCAACTACAAGGGCATACCCTATACAGAGAAGTACTGGCTGCTGGGCGAGCGCAAGCAAGTTCGCGCGATGAACCCTGTTGGCAAACTGCCTGCGCTAGAGCACGATGGAAAGATCGTAGCCGATTCCACCGATGCAGCACACTACATCGAGGAGCAGTTCCCGCATTCGCCAATGATTCCCGCTGAGCCTGACCTGCGCGGCCAGGTCCATGTATTTGAGGACTGGGCGGACGAGAGTCTTTACTTCTACGAAATGCACCTGCGCTTTACCACCCCCGGAAACCGAGAGCGTAATATTCCGCGCATGGTCGAGCACGAAAACCGCTTTCTGCGCTGGCTACTGCCCAGGGTGATACCCGGAGGGATCGCCAGGATCACTGCCACTCAGGGCATAGGGCGCAAGTCCATCGACCAGTTGCTGATAGACGTGCAGCGTCATGTCCGCGCGGTAGACGATCTGCTCACCGGCGCCGACTGGCTGGTGGGCAATCGCATCACCCTGGCAGACCTCGCGGTCTTCGGCATGTTTCAGGCACTGCAGGACGCAGACATGGCGGCAGATATTATTACCCGGTTCCCCCGTGTGTGCAGTTGGCTGCAACGTATTGAACAAAACACCGGCACACCCACATCGCAGCCCAGCTGACAATAGAGGATAGGAAATGAGTAAGGTTCTGATCACCGGGGCCACCGGCTTCATCGGCAATCATGTCGCACGAATGTGCGCGCAGCAGGGGGATGTGATCCGGGCTATGGTCATGCCGGGTGAGGACCGCTCGCCCCTGGATGGCATGGAGGTGGAGTTTGTCGAGGGCAACCTGCTCGACCCCGACTCACTGACCAGAGCGATACAGGGTGTCGACAAGCTCTATCATCTGGCCGCGCTGTTCGCCGTATGGACCAAAGATCCGGACCTGCACTACAAGATAAACGTGGAAGGCACACGGCATCTTATGCATGCTGCCAAGGCCGCAGACGTGGAGAAAATTGTCTATACCAGCAGCATCGCGGCCATAGGCACTGAAGGCAAAGGCACTCTCTCCACTGAGCAGACACCGTTCACCAGCTGGCACTTTGCCAGTGAATACATCATGTCCAAATACATCAGCCACCTGGAAGTGAAAGGCATGGTCAAAGACGGCCTGCCCGTGACCATGGTCCTCCCCGGACTGCCATTTGGTCCCGGTGACCGCGCGCCCACACCCACCGGCACCATGATTATCGGAGCCCTGCAGGGGAAGATGAAAAATTACTGGGATGGGGGCGTATGCCCTGTCGATGTGCGTGACGTGGCGGCCGGGCACTTGTTGGCCATGGAGAAGGGTCGCGTCGGGGAGTCCTATATTCTCGGTAATACCGACAACAACATGACCAATCAGGAATTCCTGCAACTGGTTGGTCGCGTAGCGGGTATCGACAACGTGGGCAGCAAGGAGATCTCCCGTGCCACCATGCTGCGCGTGGCCAGACTGGCCGAGATCTTCTCGAAGATTACCGGCAAGGCCCCGATCACCACGGTAAAGAACAGCACCTACACCATGGAGCACTTCTACGTCGACGCCAGCAAGGCAGTAAGCGAATTGGGACTGCCGCAGACACCGGTGGAAACCGCCGTACGTGATTCCATAGACTGGTTCCGCACCAACGGCTACGCCTGAGGCGCTCCAGCGCTGGCTGCCTCGCACTGCATCGCCGCCTGCCTGCGGATTTTGACCGTTTCCATGTACAGGCCCAGCGCATTGCCGGCAATAATCAGCCCGGCGCCCAGCAGCAACCAGAGGCTGACCGTCTCACCGTATAACCACCAGGCCGCAAGCATAATCAGCGGCAACCGCAGGTAATCAATGGGCATTACCACAGCCGCATCCGCATAGGACAGGGCGCGGCTCAAGCAGTAATGCGCTGCCAGCGCGGTGACTGCCGCTGCCAGCAACCAGTGCCAACTCGCGCTGGGGGGCAAACGCAGCGTTGCTGCAATCGGCACCAGGGCAAATACGCCCTGCATCAGCGTCATGTAGAACAGCACCACCAGAAAAGTCTGGGCATGTCCGTGCAGCAGCTGCGTGAGCCTGCGCGTGACAATGATGCTGATAGCAAAGCCAAAGGCGCCCGCCAGCATCACCAGACTCGCCGGGTTTACCACCGCCGCCCCCGGCCGCAGAATAATTACTACCCCCGCCAGGCCCAGCATCAGCGACAGCCAGCGACCGCGATGCAGCGATTCACCCATGAACAAGGCAGCCAATAACGCGGCCCAAAGTGGAGTGGTGAACTCCAGGGCAAAGACCTCGGCCAATGGCAGGGCGGCAATGGCGATCAACCAGGCACACTGGCCGGAAAAATGCGCGCTGTTGCGCAGCAAATGCCAACCCATTAACTGCGGCTGCAGTCCCTGCCTGTCCAGTGCCCCGGCGCGGGCCAACAGGCTGGTCACCATAAGCAGGCCCAACGCACTACGCCAGAACAGAATCTCCAACGTGCCCATTTGCAGGGTAAGTTCCCGACTGGCAATAGCCAGCAGACAAAAACCTGCCAGGGCCGCCACCATCCAGGTGACGGCCAGCCCTGTGGAGCTGCGGCTCAGAAAAAGCCCAATGGGTTTATGTCGTGACTGACCAGCATGTTCTTGGTCTGTTGGTAGTGGCCCAGTGCCAGTTTATGTGTCTCGCGACCGATTCCCGACTTCTTGTATCCGCCAAAAGCGGCATGGGCCGGATAGGCGTGATAACAGTTCATCCACACCCGGCCCGCCTTGATGCCTCTGGCCATGCGGAATGCACGGTTGGTATCGCGAGTCCAGACACCTGCGCCCAGGCCATACTCGGTCGCATTCGCAACCGCCAGGGCCTCGGCTTCATCCTTGAAGGTGGTGATGCCCAGGGTCGGGCCGAAAATTTCTTCCTGAAAGACGCGCATATCGTTGGTACCCTTCAAAAGGGTGGGTTCTATATAGTAACCGCCCGCGATGTCGCTACCCACGGTGGCCTTATTACCACCGAACAGGAACTGCGCGCCGTCCTGCCTGGCAATATCCATGTAGCTCATAATCTTTTCGAACTGCTCTTTCGACGCCTGCGCTCCGATCATGGTGTCGGTATCAAAGGGATTGCCCTGCTTGATCTGGCCCGCTCTCTCCACCACCCGCTCGATGAAGTCGTCGAAGATACTTTCCTGCACCAGGGCACGCGAGGGGCAGGTGCATACCTCGCCCTGGTTGAAGAAACCCAGCAGCACGCCCTCTATACACTTGCTGACGAACGCTTCTTCCTGCTGCATCACATCCTCAAAGAAGATGCCCGGCGACTTACCACCCAGTTCTACGGTGGAAGGAATCAGGGTTTTGGCCGCATTGGCGAGAATCTGGTGACCGACAGCTGTCGAACCGGTGAAGGCTATTTTGGCAATACGATCGGACGAGGCTAGCGCCTGGCCAATTTCCGCGCCAAACCCATTAAGGACATTAATAGTGCCTGCAGGCAGCAGGTCACCAATCATTTCCATCAACACCAGGATCGAAACCGGTGTCTGCTCGGCCGGCTTGAGGATGACGCAGTTACCCGCTGCAAGGGCCGGCGCCAACTTCCAGGCCGCCATTAACAGGGGAAAATTCCAGGGGATAATCTGGCCCACCACACCCAGCGGCTCATGGAAATGGTAACTCACCGTGGTCGCGTCTATTTCTGCCGCCGAGCCTTCCTGCGCGCGGATGCAGCCGGCGAAATAGCGAAAGTGGTCCACCGCCAGGGGGATATCGGCGTTCAGTGTCTCGCGAATGCCCTTACCGTTTTCCCAGGTCTCCACATAAGCCAGGGTTTCCAGGTTGGCCTCGATGCGGTCAGCAATCTTCAGCAGCAGGTTGGAGCGTTCCTGAACCGGGGTCTGTCCCCAGGCATCTGCAGCGCCGTGAGCTGCATCCAGCGCTTTGTGCAGATCGGCCGAAGACGAGCGCGGCACCTCGCAGAAGACCTCGCCGGTAACCGGCGATGTATTGTCGAAGTAGCGGCCTTCCAGGGGTGCGACCCACTCTCCCCCAATAAAGTTTTCGTAACGATCCTTGAACTTGAACAGTGCGTTCTCGGTCCCGGGCATGGCGTATAGCATTATTGTCTTCCTCGGTCGGTGGTGGCAGATAAAGAAATATAGCTCAGGTTTCAGGCCGGCGCATCGACATAAGCTGGAGAGTTCATCCGGAGAGTTGTGCTAGAGTCCTGCAGTATCCGGAATAGTGAGATCTGCACCCAATGAAGCGACCGTTAACAACGATCACAGCCCTTGCCGCTGCAGCCTTGCTCAGTGCCTGCTCCTACGACTCCGCTCAGAGCGACGTGGATGCCTGTGCCCCGCGCGGCAAAAACCTGCTGGAAGACGTTACTTTCTCGACTCTCTCCGGTCCGCGATCACAACGCAAATGGCTATACTCCGAGCATGCGGCAGGCCAGACATTTGAATACAGTGCCAGTGACGGCATCCTCAAGATCCATAAAATGGGCGGCGAACCATGGTTCCTGCTCAGTCAAAGCCCCAACTCGGCAGCCATAGCCGGCAAACGCATTACGTTCGGCGCTGAATTCAAGCTGGATCTGCAAATGCCAACGGATCATGCCTTCACGCCGGGAGGCGGACTCGCCCTACTGGCAAGGCGAGGCGGCAAGGTGGTGATCAACTCATCACTGGATCACCAACCCCGCATGGGAAAAACCGACTGGATTCCGATCAGCATCACCGAAAAGGTCCCGCCGGGCACAGACTCCATTCGTGTTGGTTTCCTGCACCAGGCCGAGGGAACACTGCGGGTGCGCAGACCGTTTCTCAAACTTGCTGCCAGCAAGGACTGCTTGCCACAGTAACGCAACCCATTCAGCCGGGTCGGCCGTCTGCACGCCCGCGACCAAGAACGGGCAGATAGCGCAATACGAAACAGCCATAGCCCAGGAGCCAAAAACCGGCCGCGGCGAGAATCATCTGCGTGTAATCTTCCAAAAAGTACGCGCCGAAAACACGCACTATAAACGCAGCGTAAACCGCAAGAAATGCCAGCGCCATCAGCGGACCAACAACAATGGGGCGTCCAGTGTGGCCCAGCGAAACACGAGAGATCATCGCCAGAATCATCAATCCCATGGCGCCCACAGTGAGGGTATGAATGGCCTGGCTTGTTGTTACCACGGCACCAGGTAGCCCGCTGAGACCGTAGAGCGACAAGCCCAGCGGTATGCACCAATAACTCAGGTGAAGCGACCATACCAGTGGCGTGCGCAGCGTCACCAGGAATCTCCAGCGCAGTACACGCAGGCCGTGAATGACAGCGGCAGCCAGGAAAACCACCGCGACCAGCGTGGAAGGCAACCATGGCGAAGCCAGCCCCGCGACCACCGTGGCCAGCATGGAAACCAGACAGGCATGCTCCAGCCAGGGCAGCGCCTGCACTCGTTCGGTACCGGTCCCATTAGCGGTAAACATGGGTACAACACGACCGGCAACGACGGTCATCAACAGGGTCACCAATAACACCATCGACTTGCTGCCCAGAGCCAGCAGGCTGGCATCGTCGGCGATGACGGCCCAATGCATGACTGCGTTTGCTCCGGCCATCACCAGCAATACGGGAACAAAAATAAAATTACGCCATTGGCGCACCCGGATAACAGACCGTGCCAGCACGCCGGCAACAACTGGAAGGAATAGCAGATCAATCAGAATCACTATCCCCTGTGGCGCCAGGTCGCCCAGGAACATGCCTACCCTTGCCACAAACCAGAGGCTTACCAACGCGCCAAGAGCTATACCACGTATACCGGGAACACCGGTCCAGGTCTGCACCGCAGTGAGCAGAAAACCAGTAAAAATAGCCGCGACAAAACCAAATAGCATTTCATGAGCATGCCACCATAACGAACCGCCATATAAGGCAGGCTCAATTGCACCAGCCAGCACGGCTGCCCAAATGGACAGACTGACCATACTGAATAGTGCACCCAGCAGAAAGAAAGGGCGAAATGCCAGCCGGAAAAACGGAACACCCTGAGGCACGTCCCGATCCACTATCTGACCATCACTTAGCAGTTTGCTCATGCGCTGCCTACGGTAGAATGAAAGGAATCGAGCTGGATTATAAGCCATCCGCGCAAACGCGCGGATGGTTATCTTTGACCGAGTACTATAGCTTTAACTGCAGCGTGACCCAGACCTTCTGTACATCGCTGTAGCGTTCACTATCACTGGAGAAGTTGGCATACTTCAGCTGCGTGCTGAATTGCTTGTTTACTGGCCAGGTGCCCACCAGGTTCCACTCTGTGCCGAAATCCTCACTGGAGTCTTCAGCACTGAAGTCATGGTAAAAAGCGCCCAGCTTCACCGGGCCAAGTTTGCCAGTGACACCAAGGTAGATATCCTCAATGCCATCGTCAGGTGTGACCAGAAACTTGTCTGCCCAGCCCTGGTACATGTGCAAGGTGGCATAAGGTGTCTTGAAACCGACATTGTTATCAGAGCCAAGAACCTCGTAGCCTACTTTCGCGTTGATACCAACAACGCTAAAGCCACCTTCGACCATGTAGTAATCAGCATCGTAGTCCAGGCGATTGTCTCCTGCATCCGACTGTCTGGCATATGCCGCCTTTGCCGTTACCGGGCCAAACTTGCCGTCATACTCAACACCATAGGTTTCCGATGAATTACCTACCGTCTTTCCCGGTGCGTATCCACGGTCCTCATCAACTTCCAGAGAATAGAAATAGCCGGTAATATTGTGATGCTCGGCAAAACGATAGTCTGCACGGGCAAAATGATTTTCGCCATGAAGGTCCGCAGGCTGCGCGTTACTGTCATCGGGACCAAAGATACGATTTACATTGTAAACATAAGCATAATCCAAGGTCAGGCCTGTATCTCCCTTATAAAAAATGCGGAAGCCATCATAGGTCTGCTCGTTCTGGCGCCAGGCGACACCACCGATGAAGCGCTGGTTACCATGCACGATGCGCTGACGGCCATAGGCGCCATACGCATCTTCCTGGCCGTAACGTAACCACGCCTGGTTTATGTCTGTACCCTTGGGGTCAGCTACCACAGGACGGTCTGTATTCCCGTTAGCGGTTGAATTGTAATTGTCGCTGCCGATCTCGCTAACATTATCGAACTCAGCCAAGGCACTGAAGGCACCGACCATACCCGACTGTACAGTAACTCTTGTACGCAGTGTTGATGCGTTTGCGTCCTTGTTAAATGCATCGTCATCGACATTCTCGAAGCGATAGCGAAGATCAAGTTTGATACTGCCTTCACTGACAGCATTGGATAACTGTTCGGTGAACGTTTCTTGCGCATGAGCACCGGCAGCAAAACCGCCAGCAACAAAGCTTGAGGCTATTGCCAGGCATATCGTTTTCTTTTTCATAGTGTTTCCACTCCTGTAAAAATAACGTATTGGGGAGTAATAACTCTCCCACTCTTGGACCTTATTTTTATGGTTTAACAGATATCCGGCAGCCCGAAGGACTGCCGTTCTCAGCTAATTACTTGCTACGCACGATCTGGTAGTTGCGAGTCAAGTACTTCACCGGCGCCGCTATACCACTGGCGATATGCACCAGCCGCGTGAAGGGAAAGACCACAAACAGAGTCACACCAAGAAATACGTGCAACTTGTAAATGATGTTAACGCTCGCAATATACTCCGCCGCTGCCGCAGGTTGCAGGGTGACAATGGACTGAGCCCAGTTAGCTAACATAACCATCACCGAGCCATCCATATGACCAGCAGACACGCCGATTGATATCAGACCGAGAATCAACTGGGCATAAAGCAGAACGAGCACCAACAAGTCCGACGGATTACTGCTTTTGCGAATTCGCGGATCAGTAAATCGACGCTTCAGTAGAATGGTTAAGCCAATAAAGGCCAGCATGCCAAAGAAGCCACCGGAAACCATCGCCAGCAGCTGCTTCTGCGGCGTAGAAATCGCGTAGTGATAGAGCCACTCCGGGGTGAGCAGGCCAAAAAAGTGGCCGAAGATAATAAACAAGACTCCAATATGGAACAGGTTACTACCCAGCCGCATTCCCTTGTCGTTGAGCAATTGGCTGGACCCGGTTTTCCACGTGTACTGCTCTCGGTCGTAACGGGCCCAGGAGCCTACGATCATAATCGTGACTGCAATATATGGATAGACGCCAAAAAGCAGATAGTTCAGAGTTTTCATGGCTGGGCCCTCATGAGTTCAGACTAACCGGTGCCACATTCGCATCGACAAAGTGTACCGGCGTGGTTTGTTGGTTTTCGTTTGCAACAGCCTGGGGGCGTGCCGAGGGGCATTCCGCCGCTGCGTCGTCCATACCGAAAGTAACCGCTTCCTCCTCCCATATCTTATCCAGTGCCTCGAGACTGTCATCTCGTTCCTCACCAGCTGCATGCTTGAGGAACTCATCTACGGTGATGTCAGCCTGACACAGCTCCAGAATGGCGCGAAACAGCAAACAGTATTCACTACCACGGTCCTCCAGCCTTGCCCCGATAAGGGCAAGAATATGGGCCACATCGAGCAAGCCGTCTTCTGCTTCCTGGCGCGGTCGATGCGAGAGATACTCCAGATACATCGGTATGTAATCCGGCAACTCACGTGCATTGATCTCGAAGCCATGGCTGCGGTAAAGATCCATTAGATCTACCATCGCCTGCCCGCGGTCCCGCGACTCACCGTGAACATGCTCAAACAACAACAGCGAGGTCGCCTGGCCACGGTCAAACAGGCCACCGTAAGTCTCCTGTAACTCCATCAGTTCGGCATTTTCGTAAGCAGACAGCCAGAGGCAGATCCTGGCTTTCAGCTTGAATCCCAGTATCGTATTGTCCAGCAGAATCTCCTTGAGCTCCGCCGCGTGAGCATGCACTTCTGCCGTCGGGTAATCGAGCAGTCTTGCAATTGCTTTAAGTTCGATCATGGCTTCCACTCCTCAACCTGCACGGTATCAATAATGTCGCGCCGATTTGTACGCTTGGCACCGAACATGTTTACCTCGTTGTTACCATCCGAGCAGCCATTGCCAAAACTGAAACCACAACCGCCGCGTTCCGCAAAGGCATCAGACATGGCTTCCTCTCGATGGGCGGTAGGGATTACATAGCGATCCTCGTAGTTGGCGATAGCCAGGTAGCGATACATTTCCTTTACCTGACTCTCACTCAGGCCTACGTTTTCCAGCACCTGCAGATCAGTAACGCCATCTACCGTTTCGGCACGTTTGTATGCACGCATCGCCAGAAGGCGTTTGAGTGCCAGCTTTACCGGTTCCTCATCGCCTGCGGTAAGCAGGTTGGCAAGATACTTGAGTGGAATACGCAGGCTATCCACATCTGGGATAACACCGTCGTTCCCTATATGGCCAGCATCCGCCGCCTGCTGTATCGGTGAGAGCGAAGGCACGTACCAGACCATCGGCAGTGTGCGGTATTCGGGGTGCAACGGCAGCGCGAGTTGCCAGTCCACGGCTAGCTTGTATACCGGTGACTGCTGCGCTGCCTCGATAACAGAGTCATCGATACCGTCACGACGAGCCTGGGCAATCACCTCCGGGTCATTCGGATCGAGGAAAATTTCCAGTTGCTTCTTGTACAGATCCTGTTCGGATTCAGTAGAGGCGACTTCCTGTATTTTATCAGCATCGTAGAGGAGGACACCCAGGTAGCGAATGCGCCCTACGCAGGTCTCTGAGCATACGGTTGGCTGGCCAGACTCAATACGCGGATAACAGAAAATGCACTTCTCGGACTTACCGGACTTCCAGTTGTAGTAAATCTTTTTGTATGGGCAGCCGGACACGCACATGCGCCAGCCACGGCACTTATCCTGGTCGATCAGTACAATGCCGTCTTCCTCTCGTTTGTAGATCGCTCCCGAAGGGCAGCTCGCCGCACACGTGGGGTTCAGGCAGTGCTCGCAAAGACGCGGCAGATACATCATAAAGGTGTTTTCGTACTCACCATAAATTTCCTTCTGCACCTGCTCAAAGTTGACATCACGAGAGCGCTTGGAGAACTCGGAACCGAGGATCTCTTCCCAGTTGGGGCCTGCCTCGATTTTCTCCATGCGCTCGCCGGTGATCAAAGACCGGGGTCGCGCAGTGGGCTGGTGCTTCACTTGTGGAGCCGTGTGCAAGTGCTGGTAGTCAAAATCGAAAGGCTCGTAGTACTCATCAATCTGCGGCAGATCCGGGTTGTTGAATAGCTTTGCCAGCACTTTGAGCTTGCCGCCTATACGCGGTTCGATCTTGCCAGATTTCTTTCGAACCCAGCCTCCGTTCCATTTTTCCTGGTTCTCCCACTCATTGGGGAACCCCACGCCTGGCTTGGTCTCAACATTGTTGAACCAGGCGTATTCCACCCCTTCACGAGAAGTCCAAACGTTCTTGCAGGTAATGGAACAGGTATGGCAGCCAATACATTTGTCGAGGTTTAACACCATGCCGACTTGTGAGCGAATTTTCATAGCGGCGACTCCTTAAATATTTTGCGGTAAAGGTTGGGGCAGATCGTCAGTATCAGAACCGTCCAACCAGTCAACCTTGCTCATCTTACGCACTACCACGAACTCATCGCGGTTACAGCCGACTGTTCCGTAATAGTTGAACCCATAACTCTGCTGGGCGTACCCGCCAATCATGTGGGTGGGCTTCATTACCGTACGGGTCACCGAGTTGTGGTGGCCACCTCGAGTTCCTGTGGTTTCCGAACCCGGTACGTTCACTATGCGCTCCTGGGCGTGGTACATCATGACCATGCCCTGTTTAACCCGCTGGCTGACCACTGCCCGGCAAGTGATGGCGCCGTTGGAGTTGAATACTTCCACCCAGTCATTGTCCTCGATGTTCGCATCTTTGGCGTCGATCTCGCTCAGCCAGATAATGGGACCACCGCGGGACAACGTCAGCATCAGCAGGTTGTCGGAATAGGTGCTGTGAATACCCCACTTCTGGTGCGGCGTAATCCAGTTGAGCACTATCTCTTTCTCACCATTGCTGCGTTTACCCTTCACCTGATCGATAGTGTTGGTATTGATGGGCGGACGATAAGACACGAACTGCTCACCGAAAGCCTGCATCCAGGGGTGGTCCTGATAAAACTGCTGTCGCCCGGTAATCGTGCGCCAGGGAATCAGCTCATGCACATTGGTATAGCCGGCGTTGTAGCTGACATGCTCATCTTCAAGTCCGGACCACGTAGGCGAAGAAATAATCTTGCGCGGCTGTGCCTGGATATCACGGAAGCGTATTTTCTCGTCGTGCTTGGGCTCGGCCAGATGCTTGTGATCCCGGCCGGTGAACTGCTCCAGGGCCTCCCAGGCCTTGACCGATACGTTACCATTGGTTTCCGGTGCCAGGGTCAGCACCACCTCGGCTGCATCGATCGCGGTATTGATAGCAGGCTGCCCCTTGCTGACGCCCTCCTCATCGACGGTGTAGTTGAGCTGGCGCAGCAGGTCCACCTCTTCATCCGTGTTCCAGCTGATGCCTTTGCCGCCATTACCCAACTTCTCCAACAGCGGGCCCACCGAGGTGAACTTCTTATAAAGATTGGGATAGTCGCGCTCTACCACCACCATATTAGGAGCGGTTTTACCGGGAATCAGCTCACACTCACCTTTCTTCCAGTCCTGCACATCGAAGGGCTGGGCGAGTTCTCCGGGGGTGTCATGAAGTGTAGGTACGGTGACGATGTCCTGCTCTACACCCAGGTTTCCTTCGAGAGCTGATATCTCGGAGAATTTCTTCGCCAGTCCTTTGTAGATGTCCCAGTCCGAACGAGCTTCCCAGGCCGGGTCCGTCGCTTTGGACAGCGGGTGGATGAAGGGGTGCATATCAGAGGTATTAAGGTCGTCTTTTTCGTACCAGGTGGCTGTCGGCAGCACGATGTCTGAGTAAACACAGGTGGACGACATGCGAAAGTCCAGCGTGGTTACAAGATCCAGCTTGCCTTCGTATCCCTTGGACTCAAAATCGATTTCTTCTGGAATCAAACCACCGCTGATGCCATTGTCATCGTTCATCACGCCGTTATTGGTGCCCAACAGGTACTTGAGCATGTATTCATGGCCCTTCCCTGATGAACCCAGCAGGTTAGACCGCCAGATAAACAGGTTGCGCGGGAAGTTTGACGGGTTATCCGGCTGCTCCGCGGCAAAACGAATACCACCGTCTTTCAGCTTTTCTACCAGGTAGTCTTTCGGCTCCATGCCCGCAGCCTGCGCATCCTTTGTCACCTGCAGCGGATTGCAATTGAGCTGCGGGGCACTGGGCAACCAGCCCATGCGCTCGGCGCGCACGTTGTAATCGAGCATGTGTTCAGGCATGTCGCCCTTGTCGGCTATGGGTGAGAGCACGTCGTGAATGCTCACTTTCTCATGGCGCCATTGAGAGGAGTGGTTATAGAAGAACGAGGTCGAGTTCATCTGCCGCGGTGGGCGGTTCCAGTCCAGGCCGAAGGCCAGTGGCAACCAACCGGTCTGCGGACGCAATTTTTCCTGACCGACATAGTGAGCCCAACCGCCGCCCGTCTGGCCAACGCAGCCACACATCATCAACATATTGATCAGGCCACGGTAGTTCATGTCCATGTGATACCAGTGGTTCATTGCCGCGCCAACAATGATCATGGAACGACCGCGGGTGCGGTTAGCATTGTCGGCAAACTCGCGTGCGACCTGAATAACCTTCTCCCGTGATACGCCTGTAATCTTTTCCTGCCACGCAGGCGTGTAGGCAATATCCTGATCATAGTCACTGGCCACGTCTTCACCGCCCAGCCCACGATCGATGCCGTAGTTGGCCATCATCAAGTCGTATACAGTGGCGACTTTCGCTGTGGAGCCATCGGCCAGCGTGATTTCTTTTGCGGGAACATTCCGAAATAGAATTTCCTCCTGATCACAGGCGTTCCAGAAATCATTGGATTTGTCAGCGGCAAAGTGCGGGAAAGCCACAGGGGCCACCAGGTCTGTAGCACCAACCTGCGACAGTTGCAGCTTGATCTCGGCACCGGTTACGCCGTCCTTTTGCTCTATGTTCCACTTACCCTGCTGTCCCCAGCGATAACCAATAGCACCAGTGGGCGATACCAGTTCGCCGCTTATCTCGTCCCGGGCAATGGTTTTCCACTCGGGGTTATTGTCGCCCCCGGGTTCACCGCCAAGATCAGAAGCACGCAGGAAACGGGTTGCCTTCACGCCTTTATCAAAGTCTTCCAGTAGCACCAGCATGGGGCTATCGGTATAGCGACGTACATAGTCAGTAAAGTACTCGCTGGGGTTTTCCAGATGAAACTCTTTAAGAATCACATGACCAAAAGCCATACCCAATGCAGCATCGGTCCCCTGTTTGGGGTTCAACCACATGTCAGTTAACTTGGCGACCTCCGAGTAGTCGGGAGTAATGGACACCGTCTTGGCCCCTTTGTAACGCACCTCAGTGAAGAAATGCGCGTCAGGAGTCCGGGTCTGAGGCACATTGGAGCCCCAGGCGATAATGTAATTGGAGTTGTACCAGTCAGCTGATTCCGGAACATCCGTCTGCTCACCCCAGGTCATGGGAGACGCCGGGGGCAGGTCGCAGTACCAGTCATAGAAGCTCATGCACACGCCGCCCATCAGCGACAGGTAACGGGAGCCTGCGGCATAGGAGACCATGGACATGGCGGGAATGGGTGAAAAGCCAACAACGCGGTCAGGCCCGTGCGTCTTGGTGGTATAGACATTCGCGGAGGCAATAATTTCGTTCACCTCGTCCCAGGAGGAGCGGACGAATCCACCCAGCCCGCGAGCGCTCTTGTAGGAACGGGCCTTTTCCTCGTCCTCCACAATGGAGCCCCAGGCCTCTACTGGATTGCTATAACGGGCACGTGCCTCGCGCCACAACTTCAACAACGGCTTTCGCACCTTGGGATATTTTACCCGGTTGGCGCTGTAGATATACCAGGAGTAGCTGGCCCCACGCGGGCAACCTCGTGGTTCATGATTGGGCAGGTCAGGACGGGTGCGTGGGTAATCGGTCTGCTGCGTTTCCCAGGTAATCAGCCCGTTCTTCACATAAATTTTCCAACTGCAGGAACCGGTACAGTTCACGCCGTGCGTTGAGCGCACAATCTTGTCGTGCTGCCAGCGCTGCCGGTAACTGTCCTCCCATTCACGGTTCTCGCTGCGGGTCTCGCCATGACCATCGGCGAATTCACCGGTCTTGGTTTTTTTGAAAAACTGTAGGCGATCCAGAAAATGACTCATGATTTTCTCTCTCTTTCAATTGACTGGCCGGATACGCCTCCGACCAGAGTGTTTTTCCTGATGTGCCGGTTCGTTCAGGCACTATGGATTATAAAAATGTTTCTCATCTTCCAGCTCAAACTCCTCACCACATTTCGGGCACTGAACATCAGTGGACTTACCTTTGCGCAGGTAGTACCACCAGTTGATGCCAATACACACGGCATAGAATGCCGCAAACCCATACAGCGCCACCTCAGGGGTAGTTGCCTTGATCTGCTCGCCAATCACCTTGGGGATATAGAAGGCACCATAGGCGGCCACCGCGGAAGTCCAGCCCAGTACCGGTCCCGCCTGCTCTCTGCTGAAAATTACCGAGATAGTGCGGAAAGTAGACCCATTGCCTATGCCTGTGGCGGCGAACAGCAACAGGAAGAGCAGGAAGAAGGGGACAAAGAACTCTTCCGGCGTCGCCGACTGGTAGGCAGCCTTCATATAATAGGCAACGCCTACGGCACTGAGCGTCATCACTACGGAACAGACTTGCGTTACCAGCGCACCGCCCACTTTGTCAGCGATCCAGCCGCCAACAGGCCGTATTAGCGCGCCGATAAAGGGCCCCATCCAGGCGAACATGAGTGCACTGGGCCCATTGGCGTTGGCGGTGTTGTGGGTCATGACACCATCGACCATCAAGTGCTGGTAACCAAAGATCACCTTGATGGAGAGCGGGAAAGCTGCCGAGAACCCGATGAACGAGCCGAACGTCATAGTGTAGATAACGCTCATTACCCAGGTGTGGTGATTGTTAAAGATCTTGTACTGTCGCGTAAGACTGGTGCCGATGGAACCCGGCAGCATCTTCAACCAGAATACGGTGGAACCGATCACCAGTACCATCACGATTTCTTTGGAGATGTTCCACCCAGAACCATTGGCGCTCTCGGGCAACATCAACCACAAACCAACGGCAGCCGTCACCAGGCCGATGAGCAGCATCCCTGAAATGATACCGAAACTGACAACAGGGCTGGGTATGTCGGGGGAGACTTCTGGCGTGCGAATATTGTTCAGACCGAACCAGCCAAGGAAAGCTAATGGGACCAGGAACAACAGCCAGATCCAGCCTGCATTCTGAATCCAGGTTTCACTACCCGCAGGAATTTTGCCGATCAGCGTGCCGGACGTATTCTGCAAGATCATGGAGTCGCCGCCAAGCGCACCAAACAAGCCAAAAGTCATCGCCAGTGGCACCAGGATCTGCATGGTAGTCACACCGAAATTACCCAGTCCTGCATTCAGGCCCAGCGCCAGGCCCTGCATACGCCTGGGGAAGAAGAAGTTGATATTTGACATCGAAGAAGCGAAGTTTCCGCCACCGAATCCAGACAACAGCGCCAGTAACTGGAACACCCACAGCGGCGTGCTCTGGTCGCTGAGCGCGATACCCGCCCCAACAGCCGGGACCATAAGCAGCGCAGTGGTGAAAAACAGGGTGTTACGCCCGCCACACAAGCGAATAAAGAAGCTGCTGGGAATGCGCAGCGTGGCGCCTGTCAAGCCGGCGATCGCCATCAGCGTGAACAGTTCAGATTTGGCAAATGGAAACCCCAAGTTGAGCATCTGTACGGTAATCACCCCCCAGTACAGCCAGACTGCGAAGCCACACAGCAGGCTGGGGATGGATATCCACAGGTTTCGATAAGCGACCTTTTTGCCCTGGCTCTCCCAGAACTGGTCGTCTTCGACGTTCCACTCTTTGATATCAGACATAGTCTTTCCTCAATTTTCCTTTAATCGCTAAAGGGATAAAAATTCATCGGCCTGTGCCTGCGCATAGCGCTGGCGAAACTCGTCCCGCTTGATGGCGAAATGCATCAGGATCATGCACCCGGCCAGCCCGCCATAAAGCAGCATGAAGCAAGATGTGCGGATGCCCGTAAGGTCATTCGCCAGGCCAAACAGGAGAAGCAGCGCAAGGCCTCCCATTGCGCCAATCATGCCCACGGCGCCTCCCACGGCACCCATGTGCCCGGGAAAGTAGTCGTAGATAATTCGGTAAATGCTGGCCTTGCCAAATCCCATGGCCACGCCCATTACAAAAATCAGCGCGGTGAACAGCCACATGGGGGTGGTAATGTTCAGCGAGAGTTCACGATCAATGCCATGAATGGTCATGGTAGTCGGCGGATAGGACAGGAAAAACAGGCAAACCAGGCACACCCAGAACACCATCCAGTTGATGGTACGGGCCCCGAAGTGGTCGGCAAACCAGCCACCGAGGGCGCGGACCAGCGCGGCTGGCAGAGTAAACAACAGGGTAGCGAACGACGCGGTCTTAAGATCCAGCCCATACTGCTCCACATAAAACTGTGGCAGCCATAGGGTCAGCGCCAGAAACCCACCGAACACAAAAAAGTAATAGAGGCCAAAACGCCATACTCTCAGCTTTGCCAGAGGGGCCAATTCCTCGCGCAGTGGCCTTTCGATTTTCGCCTGGGACTGGTGCACCGGGTCTTCGCTGCTTACCAGGAAAAAGACTACAGCAACGGACAGCAGTACGGCCCCATAGACTACCGGAACGTAGTCACTGCCAAACTGGAGGACCGCTAGCGGCGCAACGAGGTTGGTGATTGCTGCACCCGCATCGCCCGCACCGAATATGCCCATCGCTGTACCCTGACGCCGCTTGTCGTGCCAGGAGGAAACAAAGCTGATACCGGCCGAGAATGTTGCACCCGCGAGACCAATCACAACTCCAAACAAAAGGTAATGCCAGTAGAGGCTGGCAAGGGGGTAAAACAGAAGGGCCAGGCCCACAATTGCCATTTCGATGAACATCACACGGCGACCGCCGTAAATATCCGCCAGGATCCCTGATGGCAGGCGCGCCAGGGCACCGCTGAATATCGGTGCAACCAGCAGCAGGGCGAACTGTGTGTAGTTAAGTTGCAGCTGTTCCCGAATTTCCACTCCGAGAATGGAAAACAGAGTCCACGCAGCGAACGCCGCCGCGAAGGCCACGGCGCTGGAAGTCAGGGAGATCCGCTGTTGTTGTCTTCTGGTTGTCATAGTCAATTTCAATCCGTCGCCGCATAAACTAGTATCTTCCCAACATCGCGGGTTGATCTGGATCAACCGCTACTGGGCGACCAGATCAGTCGTGTGCGAAAATTACCACCAAAGGAGTAGTAGCCCGATGCCTGTATTTCCTTTTAATTACAATGAGGTGCAGCGAAAACGCCGAGATGGCGGCCGCGTATAATGGCCAGCTGAGTTATTGGTGGTAGACCACCAACGAGGATCGAAAAATGCCCATTTCAGGAAAGCGGATCCAACGTTCTGTCATCTTCCAGGTATTCCTGGCGATGGCTGTTATCGCGGGGATGGCGCTCGCTAGCATGAGTCTCTCTGTTTACGTCACGGTCAGCGCCCAGAATGATGCCGAGGCAATAAATCTCGCTGGCTCCCTGCGCATGCATTCTTACCGAATCAGCAACTACCTTGGACTGGCAAGCCAGGCGCGCTCGGACGACGTGGAGCAGCGTCTGGCCGCAGAGATGAAGCAAGTCACAGACAAGCTCAATGCGTCAATCATTCCCCTGGTCGTGAATGAAGCCAACAATGTTCCCCTGGAAAAAAGCTACGCGCTGGTACTATCGAACTGGCAACAAGGTATGGCTCCGGTGATCCAGTCTTCCCTTGACGGGGCGACCTCCTGGCAGGAAAGCCACAGGCGTTATAACGCCGGACTGGATCAGTGGGTAGACGATATCGACGCCATGGTTACTCATCTGCAGCGGGACAACGAAGGCAAAATAGAACTGCTGGGCATGACTGAGGCGGTCAGCATAATTCTTATCATATTCATCGTTCTTTACCTGATCATGCGGGCAGACAGCAACTTCGTTGTCCCGCTGCGCAAGTTACTGAAAGCAGCAGAAGCCGTGGAACGCGGCAATCTCGGCCACCGCGTCACCGTCTACCCCGAGAACGAACTGGGCGTGCTGGCGGCATCATTCAATACCATGACAGCCAGTCTGGAAGCGCAATACCGCACGCTGGAAAAACAGGTAGAGGAGCGCACTAGAGAACTACATCGCTCCAACCAGGCGCTGTACTTTCTGTATAAAACCTCGCGAGAGGTCGCCTCAAGCCCCTACGACGAACGCCTGTTAAGGGTTTTCCTGGCTGAGCTACAGAAAGTATCCAATGTGGAAAAGATCAATCTTTGCGTGAATGCCGAGCCCAACTACCCGAACTATGAGTACCTGGGAACCGATACGGCAGCCACCGATTACTGCGACGGTGATTGCAATATCTGCGCGCTGCCACCAGCGCAACCCGCCAACCCCCATGCACCGGGGCTGTCGCTCCCTATCGGCAGCCGCAGTGACAACTACGGCTTTCTCTACGTCAAGCCGCATAACGGGGAAAAACTGCTGCCCTGGCAGAGTCAGTTACTCAAGACCGTGGCGGAGACACTCTCCACGTCCTTCGCTTTTCATCGCAACCTGGGTCAGGAACACCGGTTAATGCTGCTCGAGGAGCGCAGCACTATCGCCCGGGAACTTCATGATTCACTGGCGCAATCTCTTTCTTACATGAAACTGGAAACCGCCAGGCTGAAGAAGCTGATTTCAAAAGATTCACAGCCACACCTCATTGAAGAGGCCATCGAGGATCTGCAGGAAGGCATCAATGCGGCCTACAAGCATCTGCGTGAACTATTGGTCACCTTCCGCGTCAAGCTGGACTCGCCCAACCTGCGCTCCGCACTGGAGCATGCTGTACAGGAGTTTAACGAACTAAGCGCTGCTGAGATCACACTGGACTATAAAATTGACGGGGCAGGTCTTGGACCCAACGGCGATATTCATGTGCTTCACGTGATAAGGGAGGCAATCAACAACGCTGTAAAACATGCCGCAGCAGGCCGGATTAGCCTACGCTGTGAGCGCAACCAGAATGGAGACTGCATATTCACCGTAGACGATGACGGCGTCGGCATCCCCGAGCGCCCCGAGAAGGCGCATCACTATGGGCTCTATACCATGCGGGAGCGCGCCCAACGCCTCGGAGGAATGCTGCATTTTAGCGTACGCGACTGCGGGGGGACCCGTGTACAATTACGCGTACCCACGGGAACGGCGAAGGCTATCGCCTGACCAGGACCAACGAGCGGGTTTGGAGAAAACGATGGTTGAAGCAGTAAATACGATCCTGCTTGTGGACGACCACCCTCTGCTACGCAAGGGTGTAAGCCAGTTGCTGGACCTGGAAGACGGGCTAAGGGTCATCGGCGAGGCGTCCAATGGCGTTGACGCGGTAACCATGGCCAGGGAACTGGACCCGGACCTGATACTTCTGGATCTCAGCATGCGAGGGATGGACGGTATCGAGACGCTTTCCGCAATGCGTGATGCCGGTATTGCCTCTCATATTGTTGTGTTCACGGTTTCCGATGACCGCTCCGATGTCATCTCCGCATTGAAATCCGGGGCTGACGGATATTTGCTCAAAGACGTCGAGCCGGAAGAACTGGTGAGCAGTATCCGCCAGGCCTGCTCCGGGAAGATGGTGTTGAGTGAACAGCTCACTGAGGTGCTTGCCTCATCTTTTCGCGCGGGAGAGCAGCAAAAGGATTTGACCGAGCTCACCCGCCGCGAATTACAGATTCTCAAATACATTGCCGAGGGCTTAAGCAACAAACTGATAGGCCGTCGCCTCGACATTGCCGAGTCCACGGTAAAGGTTCACGTCAAACACCTGTTGAAGAAGCTAGGCTTCCGCTCGCGTGTAGAGGCCGCCGTATGGATGGTGGACCAACAGAAATAGGTAGGCGAACGCGGACTACCACCAAATAAAGAACAGCCCGAATTACGTCGGTATTTTTCCGGTGCAAGCTCGCTAAGACCCTGTGCTTAAAGCATTTTTTATTCCTCGGACAACTACTACTTTAGGGGTAGCAGGAGAATAGTCAGCGTCAAATGTGCCGAACGCACATGATCTACATCAACACCACTTCCTCAACGAAAAAATATATTGCAGCCAGATTTTTCTATTGGGAGTAATTACGATGCCCGATCACGGCATACCGCTTACGGACCTCAAGAATCCAAGCGTCCGAACCCTGCACTTTACCTGGTTCGCTTTTTTCCTCACCTTCGTGGTTTGGTTCAGCCATGCACCGATGCTTGCTTTCATCAAGGAAGCCTTCGATCTCAGTGCCCAACAGGTTAAGGCCCTGATGATCCTGAACGTGGCAATGACCATACCCGCGCGCATCGTAATAGGCATACTGGTGGACAAGTTCGGGCCTCGTCATGTCTATAGTGGCCTGCTGATCCTCTCCGGTTGCATGTGTGTACTGTTCGCCACGTCCAACAGCTACGAACAGCTGGCGATCTTCCGCTTCCTGCTTGGTTTCGTTGGTGCTGGCTTCGTGATCGGTATCCGCATGGTAGGCGAGTGGTTTCCGGCCAAGCAGGTTGGACTGGCCGAGGGCATATATGGTGGTTGGGGTAATTTTGGCTCCGCCGCCGGCGCAATGACCCTGCCCACCCTCGCTCTGCTTTTTGGCGGGGAAGATGGCTGGCGCTACGCAATTGGAATCACCGGCGTCATCGCCGCGCTGTACGGCGTTGTGTATTACTTTAACGTCCGTGACACCCCAAAGGGTTCAACCTACTTCAAGCCGAAAAAATCAGGCGGGCTAGAGGTTTCCAACTGGGGTGATTTCTGGTTTTTGCTATTGATGAACATTCCGATGTATATCGCCCTGGCGGTACTTACATGGAAGCTGTCACCGGCCAACCTCGCCCTGCTCACCGATACCGCATGCTACGGCATTTACGTTTTTCTGTTGGCGTTATACCTGTTTCAGTCCAGCCAGATCTGGAAAGTGAACTACGAACACCTGAAAGAGGGTGTCCCGGAGATGCAACGCTATAAATTTAAGCAGGTAGCGATCCTGGACTGGTCCTACTTCGCCACTTTCGGTTCGGAACTTGCGGTGGTCTCCATGCTGCCGCTTTTTTTCCTGGAGACATTCGACGGACTTGACCCGGTAAAAGCGGGCCTGCTGGCCTCTGGCTTTGCTTTCATGAACCTTGTCGCCCGTCCAACCGGAGGCTGGATAAGCGACCATTTCGGCCGACGCAAAACCATGATCACCCTGATCTGCGGTCTGGCGGCAGGTTACCTTCTACTCAGCCAGATCAACGGTAACTGGTGGATACCACTGGCCGTTATCGCCACCATGAGCTGTTCCTTTTTCGTGCAGGCGGGTGAAGGTGCCGTGTTCGCAATGGTGCCGCTGGTACAGCGGCGCATGACCGGTCAAATAGCCGGCATGGTTGGCGCTTATGGCAATGTTGGGGCGGTCACTTATCTCACGGTGCTCTCTTTCGTCGATTACAGCACCTTCTTTTTGGTTATCGCAGCTTCAGCCGGCTTCGTCTTCTTGCTGGTCCTGTTCCTGGATGAGCCGCAAGGAAAAATGACCGAGGTGCTGCCCGATGGTACTGTTCAGCTTATCGACGTAACCTGAACGCAATGTAGCCAGCCCACCTGTAGGGGTGAGCTGGCTGTAGTTAGGAAGCAAGCACTTGGACAGAGCTCGCCATTTCAGCGCTACTGTAGCGACACATACTGACAAGGGCTGCAAGAAGCAGTTCAACGAGGATGCTGTCGGCTTCAACATACCTGATGACGACCTGCTCAAGACCAAGGGCGCCGTGGCGGTGGTTGCAGATGGCGTCAGCTCCGCCGAAGCTGGTCGCGAAGCAGCGCAGCGCTCTGTTTCCGCCGTACTCAAGGGATATTTCCAGACACCGGAATTATGGAGTGTAAAGCACGCCGTTCAAAAGACCCTCTCAGCGCTCAATAGCGAGCTCTACGAGTTGGGCAGGGACATGCCGGATGAAGCCCGCGGCTATATCTGTACGCTGAGCCTGGTAGTCATAAAATCCCACATGGCCTACCTGTTTCATGCTGGCGACAGTCGCATCTACCGGCTTTCTGCTCGTGACGGCAGTTTTGCCCAGTTAACAAACGATCACGTCGCCAGCATCTCAGACCAGAAGCAGTACCTGATCCGTGCCATGGGCATGGATACAACCCTGAATATAGACTGCAGTACCCTGGAAGTAGAAGAAGGGGATATTTTCTATCTCGACTCTGATGGCATACATGATTTTCTCGATGACGAGCGGATCAGGGAGATAATTGAGTCACATCCGGACAGTTTCGATCAGGCATGTCAGGAACTGGTCAGACAGGCGCTGGACGCAGGTAGCGATGATAATCTCAGCGCCTGCATTCTGCGCATCGACGCGTTGGGTGTCGAGGAAAAAGCCGACTTCAGTGAGCGGCTCACCAAACTACCCTTCCCTCCCGAGCTATACCCCGGTCTGAAGCTCGACGGATACGAAGTAATTGAAGAGCTCTGGGCCAGCGAACGGTCACAGCTGTACATCGTGAAAGACCAGACCTCGGGGAAGGAACTGGTCATGAAGACCCCTTCCGCGTCCTACGTCGATGATCCCGCCTACATCGAACGCTTTATTGCTGAGGAGTGGATCGGTAGTCGCATCAACGACCCGCGAGTGGTGCGCATTATCCCGCCACGCAACGGCAGCAAACAATTCCTCTACTACCTGATGGAGAAAGTGCCAGGCATCACTCTACAGGAGTGGATAGCAGAGAACCCTGAACCCCGACCCAGCGTTGTCGCCAGAATCATTCTCGACATCGCCGCCGGTCTTTCAGCAATGCATGATCAGCAAATTGTGCACCAGGACTTGAAACCCGGCAATGTGATGATCATGGCTGATGGCAAGATCAAGATCGTCGATTTTGGAGCGGTATACGCGCCCGGCTTACAGGAAATTTTCAACCCCTTCGAACGGGAAATTGCGCTGGGCACGTTGGACTACGCCGACCCCTCCTACCGCTTCGGTCTTAACACTTATGTGAAGGGAGATATTTATTCACTGGCTGTTATCGCCTACGAGATGTTCACCGGAGGACATCTGCCCTACGGTAAAAAAATGGAGCGTTGTAAAACGCTGCAGGAATTTCACGACCTCGAGTACACGCCAAGCTACGAACACCGGGACATTATACCCGTCTGGTTTGACCAGGCTCTACAAAAGGGCTGTCATAACGACCCGGAACAACGTTACAGCAAGCTTGAGGATTTCATCTATGACCTGCAACACCCCAACCCGGATTTCATCAAGGAAGGGCGAACACCCAGCGGGGTATCTGACACGGTTTTTTTCTGGAAGGCACTTTCTTTTTTCTGGCTGTCACTGCTGCTAGCGGTGCTGGTACTCTGGTGGGCGACCTAGAAGTAAAGGCCGCGTTCTGTTTACAAAGCGTTAGCTACCATGACTCACTTGTCCTGGGCTTCAGGATGCCAATAGACCGGGTACACTGTGTTGTGGTGAGGACTCAGCTCATAACTTTCCTGCAGGAAGGCCACCATATCGATCAGTTGGGTAACGGTCATCACATCATTGAAAGTCACCATTTTTGAGTTGCCCGTTTCATCCGCAACCTCAATCGACCTTCTCTTGGCGATACGGTGCGATGGGTTGATAACCGAGGTGACAAGCTCGCCGTAGGTGCGCACCCTGGCAGTTTCTCCACCCAGCGGAACAGACAGCTCTGCAGCTAACGCAGACTCAAGCTGAGGCACATCACTGTGCTGGTGACAGGCATTGCAACCGTACTCAACGTAAGCGGCTTTGCCTCGCTTAACATCCCCTTCTGGCAAGGTAAACCCAGCAGCACTCTTGGGGTCGGTCCCACAAGCAGACAAGCCCACAACGAATAGTCCAAGCACGCTCAGCTTCTTCAGTGTATTCATTTTCGTACTCTCCTCACTACTGGCAAACTGCCATAGGCCAAACCCAACCATCGACATCCGATCTCCCAACCTTCAGGTACACACTATCACTTGGAAAATATCGCACCATTGATGCGGATCAAGTCAGTAACCGTGTGTAATAACAGCCTCTAATCGTTGTACAGGATCAGGGGAGGGGTTGGAGCTCGCTGGCTCATTTGAACGATGATTCAAGGATAAAGGACTCAAGCTCCTTGTCGATTCCGAACACATGGCGCTTGAGCCATTCTGTGAGATAGGTGGACACCACCTGTCTAAAGGCAACATCGAAATCATCTGCGCAGGGCAATGTGGCGATTTCTTCACGGAATTCGTCATGCGCACGTCTGTGGGCGTCAATACCCGGATAAGACAGCATTTCCATATACTGCTCCTCGAGGGTGAAGTGCGTTTCGGCGTATTGCTGTAATTGCAGCACCACAGCGGACCCCGAATCGGGCTGACCGATCAGATCCAGTATCTCGAATAGCACCTGATGCTGGGCGTCCTGCCATATAAGGTCGCTGGTTTTGCGCATCTTTAACACCCTGTCAAATTCGGCCGCAGCCTGCAATGACTCAGGTCATGAAACTCATATTCAGACTCATAGCTTCAAGCCACAGTATTGCCGAATAAATTCGGCTATCGCCGGCACATCGCTAAGCTGGAGCAGAGGTCCACTGCAGCCATAGTCCGCAGGCGTCAACGCTGCGTCACTGGCGATGGCGACTATGGGCTGGGCCTCTGCCGGCAGCACCTCAGCGTTGTTGCTGCGCCGTACCACCTGAATCTTGGGCTGATCTCCCATTTTAAAGCCCTCGACTATCACCAGGTCCACCGGCTGCAAATGCTGCAGTAGCTCTTCCAACTCAGGCTCGGCGTCTTCCTTGAGTTCGCTCATCAGTGCCCAGCGCCGGTTGGAGGAAAGGAGTACCTGGTGAGCTCCGGCCATCCTGTGGGTATGGCTGTCGCTACCCCGCCGGTCGATGTCGAAGTCGCAGTGCGCATGCTTGACCGTGGAGACCCGCAGGCCGAGCGCGGTGAAGTGCTCTACCAGCCTGGCCACTAACGTCGTCTTGCCGCTGTTCTTCCAGCCGGTAATTCCAAACACTTTCATTTCGCCACGCTGGTCACTCACTGCACATAGACTCCGTAGCTGGAAAGCCATTTTTCATCCAGCACCCAGCGCACCTGGTTTACGTCCTCCTGTTCACTGACCAACTGACCCGCACGGGACTGCACGCGGGCAAGCTCCTCTTGCGCGCTCATCATCTCGTCGGACACTGCGCTCGCATTCTGCAGAGAGGGAAACAGAATACGCAGGCCCTGAATGGCTGACATCTGCGCCGAGCGAGGACTACTGACTTCGGCAATACCGTTTTCCAGGGACAACACGCGGAAAGTGTACGGATAGTCCGACAGGGTATGGTCAGACTGCAGCGTTTCATTTATTTCCCGTACGCGAAAGTCGATGCTGCCAAGCCACCAGACCAGGCCGGCCACCAGGACGGCAGCAAGGAGGTAGAGATAGCGGCGGGTAAAGTCATCCATGCCGCCAGATGGTTTTTCTGCAGTCAATGCGGTAGCTCCTCTGTAGAGATCAGTTTGCAACGATCCCGCTCAGGCAGCACCGATGGTGGTCCGGTGCAGCAGACGATCATACCCTTCGAAACCACCAGTGGCCCGGTGCAACACACTGCGGTTGTCCCACATCAGCAAGGTACCAGCTTGCCACTTATGGCGATAATGAAAGGCTTCCCGGGTCTGCCATTCGTACAATTCGGTTAGCAACGCAGATTCCTCTTCGCCCTCCATTCCCTCTATGCCGATCATATAGCCCAGGGCCCCGTACAGACTTTGCCGACCAGTTTCAGGATGCGTGCGGATAATGGGATGTAACTGGGTCGCCGCTGCGTCCTCAGAGGGGCGGATATCCATGCTGCGCCCCGCAGCCTTATCCTCGTCACCCAGCACGCCACCCGGGGAATAACCCAGCACGGCGGAGTGCACCGCCTGCTTGCCTTCCAGGCGCTGACGGAGTGTCGCAGGCATTTGCTCCAGCGCACTGACCTGGTTGGCGAAGAGAGTATCCCCGCCCTGTGGCGGAATAGTGATGCCGTATAGGCAGGTTCCCTGGGGCGGCGTCGCCTGAAAGCTCCAGTCTGTGTGCCACTGCTCCGCGAAGATAGACGTGGTCTCATCGGCGCTGCGTTTTACGGCGATAACATGCTCCCTTCCAGGTATCGGCGCAATGTAAGGGTCATCGCCAAACGGGCCGAAGTAGAGGGTGAAACGCTCCAGATCGTCATCCGTCAATTGTTGGTCGGGAAAAGACAGCACCAGATGCTGCAACCAGGCCTCACGTATTGTCGCAACCTGCTCCTTTGCCAATGGCCGGGAAAGGTCCAGGCCGCGCACCTCGGCACCACAGGATTGATCACTGGCTACAACTGAAAGGCTCATGTCCGGCTCCACTGCCTGAAGAAGGGGCTTACTCCACCATCGAGTATAGGTCTGCGACGCACCGAGTGAAATACCCGATATCCGGCAGCGCGGTAAAACAGCTTGCCCCCTGCCTATGACGGGTTATCATCACTTCCCCGCCAACGCAGTCGCAAACGCTCAAGGCCATGCCCCAGGCAAAACTCATTCTCACCGGAATTATTGCTGTACTGACCATGTCAGCGGTACCGGTGCTGGTAAAGTCTACCGAGGCCAATGAATACGCTGTAGGTCTCGCCAGACTGGGGATCGCTGTGCTCGCCTTCACCCCGCTGATTCTGTTCCGAGGACACCTGCTCAGACTCTCTGCCAGGCAGTGGTTGCAACTGGTCATTATCGGCTGCGTCTTCGGCCTGCACTGGTTGACCTATTTCATGAGTATCAAGCTGGCCACCGCCGCTATCGCCGCGCTCACCATCATCACCTACAGCGGCCAGTACCTGGTGCTGGCCTATATTTTCAACGGCGAGCGCGTTACCGCACCAGAGTGGCTGGCAATCTTAATCTGCTTCGTTGGCTGCGTTATCGTTTCTCCGGAATTTTCGCTCGGCAACAGCACGTCGGCGGGCATCGCCGTGGGTCTGTTTAGTGCACTGCTGTATGCCGCGATGCCCCTGTTGCACCAGCGCGCACGAGCCATAGGCACTCTGGAGCGGACATGGGGACAGTTTTTCTTCGCCCTGCTTGTGTTCCTGCCATTCTGGGGCAAAGCCAACTGGAATCTGTCCACCACTGACATTTATCAGCTAGTGGTTTTGGGATTGCTGTGTACCGTGGTATCACACGGACTCTGGGTGAAAGCAAGCACCGAGTTGCCAGCCATTTACTCGAGCATGATCTACTACCTTTACCTGCCCGGTGCACTGGTTGGCAGCGTTGTTTTCCTGGGCGAGGAGATCACCGCAGAAAAACTGCTGGGTTGCGCCCTGGTGCTGGCTGCAAGCACCGCACTCTCCATTTATCGCTACCGTCGTAGCCGCGGCGCGGTTTGACTACTGCACAACATGCTTTCAGGATAAGCGCCCCCTCTTGTCTCATGGATGTCATGCATGAACTTCTCTAAGGAAACGGCCGTCCACGCCGCTGGCGATCATTTTTTCGGCGACATCTGCCCGGGCTGGGACATCGATGGCAATGCCAACGGCGGCTACCTGATGGCACTGGGTGCCCGGGCAATGGCAGAGGCAAGCCGCCCTCACCCCGTTTCTGTCACCGCACACTTTCTCTCCCCCGGTAAGGTCGGGCCAGTGACCATCAACCCGGATATCATCAAGGCAGGACGCAGCTTCAGCACCGTGCGGGCGTCCGTACACGGCCCCGAACGCCCCATTATCGAATTGCTGGGCAGTTTCAGTGAACTGCAAAGAGTAGATGGCAACGTGATAGTGGATGCTGAACCACCCGACCTGCCCGATCCAGAGGACTGCATCCGCGTGGTACCGCACGAGCGTGGCTTGCCCCCAGCAATGATGAGCAAGGTGGATATGCGCCTGCACCCGGACGACGCCGGCTTCTATGCCGGTCGCGGCAGTGGCAAGCCACTGATGCGTGGCTGGATACGCCTGCAGGATGAAGAACCCATTGATGCCTTTGGCCTGATCTTCATCGCCGATGCATTTCCGCCCACCGTATTCAATGCCAACCTGCCCATGGCCTGGATTCCCACCCTGGAGATGACTACCCAGGTCCGCGGCATTCCTGAACCCGGTTGGCTGCGCTGTAAATTCAGCACCCGGTTTATCAACGGCGGCGTGCTTGAGGAGGATGGCGAACTGTGGGACAGCGGCGGTCGCATGGTGGCGCTGTCACGGCAGTTGGCCCTGATGCCACGCGACTAGGCCGGTTACCGTTGCCCCCCGTTCTGACACAGGATGGGCGATTACATCCTGTTGAATTCGATCTCACGCATGAAGGAGGCCATCTCCTTGAGGTACTTGCCCTTGTCCAGATGCACCAGGTGATTCCCCGGAAACCAGTGTATACGCGGCCGATCCCAATGGTCCCAAAGCAGCCGCGCGTGCTTGGGGGGCGCCAACCTGTCACCGGCACCGGCAATCACCATCAGTCGCTCCCGGGGCAGTTTCGGTTGATATGTCAAAGCCGAATGCACTGCCAGTTCGTGGCGAATATCGCGCACGCTGGTGCCTGTCGCCTTTAACATCCCCTTGATCGACAGGTTAAGCGGGAACCACTCCAGCACCAGGTCGGCCAGGCTGACCACCGGCACATTGGGGATAGCAAACTGCAGGCGCTCTTCTACAGAAGCCAGTAACGCGGAGGTATAACCCCCCAGGCTGATGCCCGTAACGCCCACCTTGGTGACACCCTCTGACTCCAGGTAGTCCATGAAAATACGAAAGTCATGCACCGCATGGGCAAAGGATTCGTTGATATGAGCGGTACCGTTGGCAAAGAAACCGTGACCGCTGAACGGCGACGATCGAGACTGCCGCTTGCCATGATGAGGAAGCGTGTAGAGGAGAATGTCGTATCCCTGCTTATAAAACCAGGGCAGCGCAAAGAACATGCGGTTCATCCAGTAGGGGTCAGCCATGAAGCCATGAATTACAGCCAACGTCGGCCTGGGGCCATCTTCATGACGCCAGTGCTGCGCTACTGCGCGCATGTTACGTTTCTGCCTGGGGTAAGCATCGCGTATCTTTGGATTGACCGTCCTGAACGGACTGTCAAAGCTGAGCAGGCGACAGGAGCCATCCTTGGGCCTAAAGCGCATGGGGCCCGCGCTGGATGAATGCATAGTCACTTTTGAGGAGTTGGGTCGCTTGAAAAATGCGTCCGCGTCGGCTTGATTTGCTTTGCGCTGATAATAGGCACGTGTCCCGGCATCGCGTTTAAGCTGCAGCGGCTGGAAACTACTGGGCAAGGCCAGCGCATTGAGCATGCCCGCTCCAGCTGTACGCAACAACAGGTCGCCAAACGCGGTTGCCTGGACCGTCACTTCTGTGCGCAGGTCCAGCTCAAAGTCGTCGGGAAACTTGTGGAAACTACTTTCCAAATGCTCCCACCAGGGTTGTTGCGGCATGATACGTCGGCTGTGGCTGTAGGTCTCATTGGCGACGCGGGAGACGGTTCTGGCGATGTCGTACATACTGCTACTCTACAGGTGCTTTTATCGCAGTCAGTCTAACCGATAGATTCGCATGCGGGAAAGGACCAACAAAGTAGCGGCTGTTCAGGGCGGCAGATCGCCCCGGGCGAGTCATCCAGTTATACTCTCGGCAGATAATAATTCTGCCGGGGCCGCCATGGCTGCATCCTCCAGCAAATGAAGCGCCTGAAAGAGGGCACGATACGCAAGTATCGACAACTGCCCACGGTCGCTATTTACAGTGCCGCCTGGCTGGCGCTGATGACGCTGCTGTCCGCTTGCACCAGTCACCTGCACCAGGCATACAGTCCGTCGTTGACCGCACACACCGAGTACGCCAGCTACGACAGTGGGCATTACGAATATGCAGCACCTGTGCCGCAACCTGAGTTCTATCCCATGCCCTTCCAGCAGATTCAGGGGTATCGGCTGGAGGGTTTGCGCTTCCCATCCAGCGAGGACAATGGCCAACCCGGCAACCTGGTCGACGCGCGTTACTTCCGCAGCCTGAAGCAGGGAAAGAAACCGCTGCTAATCGTCTTGCCGATATGGGCCACACACACCTTTCCTGCCACCGTGGTGTCCAACGGTTTCGCACTGCACTCCAAAGGGGACGCCAACGTATTGTGGATGCAGGGTGACGGTGCGTTATATGACTGGTTTGAACTCGCTGATGTCGACAATGAAACAGAATTCTTCGCCACAGTTGACCAGTCATCCGCACGCTTTCGCGCCGTTGCCATCGATACCCGCCGGCTGATCGACTGGGCACAGACTCGACCCGAAATCGACACTCGCCGTATTGGCATAATCGGTTTTTCCATGAGCGCACTGGTGAGTGCCAACGTGGCTGGCAACGACCCCCGGATCCATACTGCAGTTTATGTTCTGGGCGGCGCCCAACCCTGGAACATGATGGCTGAGTGCAACCTGGTCGTAGAGTACGCGCGCAAGCAGGTCAGCGAGCGCCTGGGCTGGTCACAGGAGGAATACCGGGCATTTTTCCGCCAGCAGATGCGCTATGGTGACCCCGCCCTGTGGCGTGGCCGTTACCGTCCCGAGAACACGCTCATTATCGAGAGTGATAAGGATGACTGCATACCGCCCGCCTCACGGGCTGCGCTCTTTGAAGCCACGGGCCAGCCCGAGCGCATCCTTTATCCCTATAATCACTGGCAGCCTTTCCTGTCGATGACGCCGGTAGGACGCAACGTGCTCAGCCGGGATATCTTCGAGTTCCTGGACCGTAAACTGCTGACGCCTGCGGGAGACCCACCCGCAGCGACCCCTCACCGCACCGCGCACAGCCCAGGAACCACGCGATAGCATTCAACCGTGGCCCAGTTGCCATTTCCGAATCACCAGAACATCGTGGAGGCAGCCGCAGGGTGAAACCTCAGTCCAGTAGCACCGGATACAGCGAACCAACCAGTAGCACCGCCATAGTGAAATTGAACGCGACCAGGCGCCTGCGGCTGGTAAGCAAACGCTGCAGGTGCAGGCCCATTAGTGTCCAGGTGCTGACACAGGGCAGGTTTATGGTGCCGAAGACAAGCGCCACCGCCAACACCGCCCACAGGTCCTGCGACGGCGCATAGACCGTCAGGGATGTCAGCGCCATGGTCCAGGCCTTGGGATTGACCCACTGGAACAGTACAGCCTGGAAAAAGGTGATTGGCCTGCCGCGGTCAATTTGCTCCTGGGTATCCCCCGCCGGCGCTGCAGCGGTGGCGATTCGCCAGGCGAGATAACCCAGGTAGACGATACTAACTACCTTGAGGAGTTCGTAGCTGACCGGATACATCTCGAACAACCCCACCAACCCCAAACCCACCAGAATCACCATGGCGGTGAACCCCAACGCCACGCCGACCATATGAGGTAGCGTGCGGCGGAAGCCAAAATTGGCTCCCGAGGCCATCAACATCAGGTTGTTGGGCCCCGGGGTAATGGAGCTGACAAGGGAAAACAGCGCCAGGCCAGTAAACAGTTCGTAAGACATCACGCCATCATGGAGGATTAGTCGAGCCAGTTACTTGCATAAACACCAGTCAAGACCCGACTTTTTGATATAACAGGAATAGAATTGTACAAATAGGCACCATCGTCCGGCTACAACCTGGCTGGATAAGCACTTATCTATTGAAAGCGCTGGCCGAGGACGATGGAGCCTGACAGAGTAAACCACCTCTAATACGACTGTGCAGTAAGATGGTGCTACCAATCAAGCGGATAGTAGAGAATGACTGAACTGAAAAACCCTTTCGCCAGCGAGGAGATTACCGCTCCCTTCAATGAGGAGTGGCAGGCAAAGCGCCGCGTGGCTGCGGCAGTACGACTACTCACCGAGGTACTGGTGACCAGTTCCCCCGACACCTCGAAAATGCATGACATCGCCGAGCAGTTGGAAAACACCGCCTCCGATTTCGCCTCATCACCCCGCGTTTATGGTCGGCTGGACTGGATCGAGTCCGGGCAACACGGCTCCTTCGGACAAGTCAGCCATGAACTGAACCCACTGGCCGGCTACAGCAATCCGCTGGCCCCGCCGGTGACTACCCGGATCGAGGGCGACATGGCTATCGGGCGCTGCTTTTGTGGTTGGGCCTACGAGGGACCGCCCGGCAGTGTCCACGGTGGCTATGTGGCAGCAATATTCGACCAGTTTATGGGCTTCGCACAGAAACTGGGCAAGCGCCCCGGGATGACTGGCTACCTGAACGTGAGCTACCATCACCGCACCCCGCTCACCACTGACCTGCATCTGGAAGCACGAATCACCAAGCAGGAGGGTCGCAAGACTTTTATGGAGGGCAAGATGTTCGCACACGATGAACTGACCGCCAGCTGCGAGGCGCTGTTCATCGAACCGCGAAAGGGTATGTACGCACTGAAACAACAGGCTCGCCCGGAAGAGGTCTTCTCGCCGCCAACGGCAAGGTCGGGCGCATAAGCCCTCAGCCAAAGGCCCCCAGGACAGCCCCCATCAGCGCGAACTGCAGCACATTGTATCCGCCATCAATAGCGAACAGCGCGCGGGGGTGCCGGGAGAACAGGTAGTTGATACCAAAAGCCGTGGCGACAAAGCCAAGCCCTATCACCAGGCCGTGGCTTGCACCAGCGGTGATCCCGGCTGTATCCGGCATCGTGGCGGCCAGCACCATGGCCTGCACAACCGTCAATAAAAACGCGACGCCCATAATTACCGCGGGCTTGCCCTGGTTGGCCAGTTCTTCATCGGTCAGCCCGATGAACCCCTGCCACGATTTACCAAACAGTGGGCCATACCAGATGCCCCCCAGGACGAACGCCATCGCTGCCGCGCCCAACACGACGACCCAATTGATGCTGCCCAGGTCCATATCAGTTCTCCCGTCATATCATTATTGTCAGTAAAGATTAGCACAAGGTCCCGGATACGACGCTCAGTCGATATACTGCCGGCACAAGCATGATGGAGTACGGCACATGAAAACAGTCTTGCTGGACGGCGCGGCGATCACGCCTTCAAAGATTCTCTGCATAGGTCGCAACTACGTTGAACATATCAGGGAACTGGGCAACGAAATTCCGGAAGAGATGGTTGTCTTTGGCAAACCCAATTCGGCTATCGGTGCCACCCTGAATGCCCAACTGGATGGCGAGCCCCTGCACTATGAGGGTGAAATTGCTCTGCTGATCGAACGCGGCAGGCCTGTGGCCGCGGGTTTTGGCCTGGACCTTACCAAGCGCGAACTGCAGGGCAGGCTGAAATCTGCGGGACTGCCCTGGGAAAGGGCCAAGGCCTTTGATGGCGCCGCACTGTTTTCGCCATTTTGCCGCTTTGACGGCGACACCGCCGGACTCTCGTTACTGCTGGAGAAAAATGGAAAGCCCTGCCAGCAGGGGAGCGTCAGCCTGATGATGTATCCACCCGAAACGATCATCAGCGAACTGACGCGCTTCACCACCCTGGAAGACGGCGATATCGTCATGACCGGCACCCCGGCAGGCGTCGGCGCGGTGCAGCCGGGCGAGACATTCGCCGGCAAGATCTTCAATGGCAGTCAACTGCTGACAGAGGCAAAGTGGATCGCACAGTAGGCAACATCCATACCAACCGGAGACGGTGGGTTGGCTGGTGGTCTGTATGGAATATTCCAACCCTGGCTCTCACCTCGACGGCTGTGAGTAAACCAGCCCGCCGCCAGAGCCTCACACTTCGCGGCGCGTTTTCCTCAGGTTGGCATACCCCTTCAAGTAGTCCATCTGGTCAGCAATGATCGCACGGCCGGAAAGGATCAGCCGGGCTGCCGGGTTCGGCACATAGGGCACGGCCAACAACTTCATGCCGGCCTCATCGGGGGTCCGGTTTTTTTTCCTGTCGTTACAGACGCCGCAAGAGCAGCAAAGATTCTGGTAGGTATCGGGGCCGCCCCGACTCTTGGGAATAATGTGGTCCATCTGGAAGTGGCGGAAAGGGACGCTGGTACCGCAGTACATGCACAGACCTTCGTCGCGCTGGAAGATCACCCTTCGGTAGGCCCTTCGCGGATTTTCCTGATTCCAGATGTTGCTGCGGTCGCTGACGCTGATGATGGCGGGCAGGTGTAACATAGAACGCTCACCGTCGCGGTTGGTCCCCCCGCGCAAGGTAATGGCAGTGTCACCCATGGACCAAATAACTTTTTCTGAGGTCAAAAGCCGCGCTGCGGTGTGCCAGCCCACAAAACTGATTGGCAATCCCGATACGTCAAGCTTAAGTATCAGCGTCGTGTTCATACAACTGCCTCTGTCCCAACCCTGACCTACATACTGCCACAACCGGTGCGCCATTCAAACGCAGTGCGTCACGCAGCCGGGCAGGACTTGCGAGCTGAATCGCCACCGTCTAGTCGCTTTCAATAGCAAGCGGCTATACTGTCGCCTGGGCCCTGTTAACCCCCGTGAGCCAACGCACTGATAAGGAGCAACCTTTTGTCCAGTGAAGACCTGAATGCCGTACATTCCATGATGCAACAGATGTCCCGGTCGGTGATAGGACAGGAACAAGTGGTGCGCACACTAACCCTTGCCCTGCTTTGTAACGGTAACGTACTACTGGAGGGCTTACCCGGCACGGCCAAGACACGTTCGATCAAAACGCTGGCAAGGGTACTCAAAGCCAGCCTGGGGCGTATTCAGTTCACCCCTGACCTGCTGCCATCGGATGTAACCGGCAATGAAGTTTATCAGGACAACCATGGCGTCTCGGAGCTCATCTTCCAGCAGGGCCCGATTTTCAATGAGCTGGTGCTGGCCGACGAGATAAACCGGGCACCAGCGAAGGTTCAGGCGGCACTGCTAGAGGCTATGGAAGAGCGTCAGGTCACAGTAGCCGGCAAGACCTACCCGCTACCGGAACTGTTCATGGTGCTGGCTACCCAGAACCCTATCGAACAAGAGGGCACCTACCCGCTTCCCGAGGCACAGATGGACCGCTTCCTGATGAAGATCTCCGTAGACTACCCTGACGACCAGGCAGAGCTGGCTATCGTGCGCATGCTGCAAGCCGAAGAGTCGAACCAGCAGGAAGAGCTGACGATGATCTCGCAGGATCACATTTTTGCTGCCCGCAATACCATAGGTGCCATGCAGATTGCCCAACCCGTTGAGCAATACATGGTCGACCTGGTGATGGCGACGCGCCTTCCGGCGCAGTTTGGCGACAAACTCGGCAACTGGATCGAGAACGGGTCGAGCCCGCGCGCCAGCATTGCGTTACACCGTTGCAGCCGGGCCAGCGCCTGGCTGGACGGGCGTGATCATGTGACGCCCGAGGACGTGCGTTCCGTGCTGCACTCGGTGATGCGGCACCGCCTGATTCTAAGCTACGACGCGCTCGCCGACAGAGTAACGCCAGACCAGGTGATCGACGAGATCATTACCCAGGTTGCAGTAGGCTGACCCTGTGCCGACGCCTTCCGACGAGGAAATCTATACCGGTCTGCACTCCCTGGTCAGGCTGAGATATAAAGCAGGCGGATTCAGTTACCTGCCCAGGCAGCCCGTGCGCTCCCTGCTCGCCGGGCGCAAGCGTTCAAAGTTGCGAGGCCGCGGGCTGGACTTTGATGAACTGCGTCACTATCGGCCCGGCGACGACATTCGCACTATGGACTGGCGCGTCACCAATCGCACCGGAAAGCCGCATGTCCGGGTCTATACCGAGGAGCGAGATCGCCCCGTGGTGGTGGTGGTGGACCAGCGACTGCCGATGTTTTTCGGTAGTGAGCGCAAGATGAAATCCGTCATTGCCGCAGAAGTCGCCGCCATTACTGCCTGGCGGGTACTCGGTGTCGGCGATCGTATAGGTGCCATTCTGTTCAACGATCAACGTATCGCCGAGGCCCGCCCCACGCGTAGCGAAAGTAGAGTAATGGGCTGGCTGGGTGACCTGGCAAAAATGAACAATGAGCTGTCCGTTAACTCCGGTATCGAAAGCGAACCGGAGGCGCTGCTGGATGCGCTCAGGGCAACGCAGCGCATGGTAAGCCATGACTATCTGGTTATCCTGGTATCCGACTTCTATGGCTGGAACGACAAGGCGCTGCAGAGCATTCGCCGTCTCGCCCAACACAACGACATCATCAGCTGCATGATCTTCGACCCACTGGAGCGCGATATTTCAGCTGCCGACAAACTGGTGGTCAGCGACGGTTATTATCAGCTGGAGATCGACCCCTCGCACCAGGACCTGGGAGAACGCTACGAAGCCAGCTTCCAGAGTTCGCTGGCTCACGTACGCAGCGAACTGTTGCGACACGGCATTCCGGTAATCCCGGTGCACACTGCGGAGCCAACCGACCGTCAACTGCGAGAACAGCTGGGCGGGCAAAGGATCTTACAATGAGCCTGCCGCCACTCCCGGATATATTCGGCAACTACGTTCTCGGTGACTTTAACGAGATCGCCGCCCCACCACCCATAGACTGGCTGCCACAGACACCCGGCTGGTACGCTGTCGCTGCCGCCCTGCTCTTCCTGTTCTCGCGTTATTCATGGCGCAGACTGCGCCACTGGTACCGCAATCGCTATCGCCGCGAAGCGCGCATCAGGCTGCAGGCCCTGGAGGGCTCCGAAGACATAGTGGCGGATGTGAATCGACTACTGAAGCTCACGGCCATGGCCGCTTTCTCCCGGCAGGAGGTCGCCCGTCTTTCCGGCGACAAATGGACCCAGTTTCTCAACTCACAATGCCAGCCCACACCCTTTGATGACGGCGACTGCCAGTTGCTGGGCGCGGGCGTCTACCAGGGCAGCAGTGTTGATTCATCCTCGGGATCCCGGCTTCTACGCGCCAGCCTGAACTGGGTGGATCAGCACAAGAATCGTTACGATGATTGAGCTCGCCTACCCCTGGGCATTACTGCTGCTGCCCCTGCCCTTGCTGATGCGCCTGCTGCCCGCTTACAAGGAGAGCCGCGACTCCGTGCGCGTTCCTTTCTTTGCCAAGCTTGTGGAATTGAGCAAACAGCGCCCCGAACAGGGCGCGCGGGTGATTCGCCGGGACCGTGCGCAAAAATTCCTGGTCAACCTGACCTGGCTCTGCCTGGTACTGGCAGCAGCCAAGCCACAATGGATAGGCCCGCCCATTGAGCAGCAGAAGTCGGGACGCGACCTGATGGTCGCTGTGGATCTTTCCGGCTCGATGGAAACCCAGGACTTCGCGCTGGCTGATGGCACGAATATCGATCGCCTGCAGGCAGTCAAACAGGTCCTCGAAGAGCTTGCCGACCGGCGCCCCTCTGACCGGCTGGGCCTGATTGTGTTTGGTGCAGCGGCGTACCTGCAGACGCCATTCACTGATGACCACCAGGTATGGATGCAACTGCTGGATGAAACTGAAATCGGCATGGCTGGCCCGAGTACGGTGTTCGGCGACGCCATCGGTCTGGCCATACGTCAGTTCACCCAGAGCGATTCCAGTAACCGGGTGCTGATCATCCTCACCGACGGCAACGACACAGGTAGCACCGTCCCGCCCATAGACGCGGCCAAGGTGGCCGCCAGCTATGCTGTGCGCATTTACACGATTGCGATAGGCGACCCGACCACGGTGGGCGAAGATGCGCTGGATATGGACACCATTACCCGGGTCAGTGAAATAAGCGGAGGTCGCACCTTTGAAGCCCTGGACCAGAAACAGATGCGCGATGCCTACCTGACCATCGGCGAGTTGGAACCGGAGCTGTATGAAAGCATCAGCTTCCGACCGAAGCAGAGCCTGCACTGGCTGCCCGTGGCCCTGGCCTGCATCCTCTATCTGCTCTACCACACCATCATGGCGCTGATAACGCGAAAGACAAGGGCGGCCGACAATGCTGCCTGATTTTCCCGCGTTGGAACACTTCCATCTGCTGCGGCCCTGGGCCCTGCTGCTGTTGCTGCCGGGTATTTGGCTGATCGCCCTGCAGCGGCGGCGCCAAACCCAAAAAGACATGTTTGGGGGAATTATTGCACCACACCTGCTGGAGCACCTGCGCCTGGACCGCGGCGACTCACGCTGGCTCAACCCCACCTTGTTCAGTATCGTGCTGGTGCTGGCCATGATCACTATTATCGCCGGCCCCAGTTGGCGACAGCAGCCCTCTCCCCTGAGCCAGGACGAATCAGCGCTGGTGATACTGCTGGACGTATCCTCATCAATGGAACAGGCAGACGTTCAGCCCTCGAGACTGGAACGAGCCAAGCAAAAGGCTTCAGACCTGCTCGCGCTGCGCCCAGACAAGCCTTCTGCACTGGTAGTGTATGCCGGCAGCGCACACACAGTACTCACTCTCACCGCCGACCGGGAAATACTCAACCAGTACCTGGCCTCACTGAATACCGGGATGATGCCCCGTCGTGGCAAGTTTCCGGAATACGCACTGCCGCTGATTGATCAGATTCTCCGCGACACGGCGGCACCGGCGTCGGTGGTTTTGCTCACCGATGGCCTGGGGGCGGAATCAACCAGCGCATTCAGTGAATACTTCGAGACGAGGCAGCATCAGTTGCTGGTGTTGGGTGTGGGCACCGAAGGCGACGAGCCGGGGCTGATACCACTGGAGCGACGTAACCTGGAAGAACTGGCAGACGCCGCGAATGGACGGTATTTCGAGTTAAGCCTGGACGATAGCGACGTGCGCGCACTGGAGCGACGTATTGAAAGTCATTACGTGGTGATCGACGATGACGCCCTGCCCTGGCTGGACAGCGGCTATCCCCTGGTCTTTGTCTGCCTTGCTCTATTCCTGATGTGGTTTCGCAAGGGCTGGACACTGACCTGGGCCTGGCTACTGGTTCCGCTGCTCTTGATTGGCCCACCGGGTCCGGTTGTTGCCCAGGCGGAGGAAGACCCAAATCAACCGGTGATGGACGCAACATCCGGACCTTCGCTCGGCCAGTGGTTTGCCAATCTGTGGCTGACGCCGGATCAACAGGGCAGGCTATTGCTGCAGATGGGCGATTATCGCGCAGCCGCCGGGCACTTTCAGGACCCCATGTGGAAGGGCGCAGCCTTCTACTACAACGAGGATTTCATGCAGGCAGCGGAGTACTTTTCGCGCACGGACAACGACGATGCACTGTTCAACGAGGCCAATGCCCGCGCTCACGCACGCGATTTTCTGCGTGCGGTGCAACGCTATGACCAATTGCTAAAACGCAACCCGGGTTATCCAGGAGCCCAGGAAAACCGTGACAAGGTGCAATCCATCATCGACGAGATCAATCGTCTCAGCGAATCGCAGATGGAGGAGGCCGGTGTAGGTACCGAGGAAAAGCAAATGGGCGGTGACGACGCCATACCCGCTGAGGGCGCCGAGCAGCTGAGCTTCGAACAGGTAGAGTTGAAGCAATTTACCGCGGAAGAAATCCTGGAAAGCGAAGCCACCCGCGACATGTGGCTGCGCGGCGTGCAGCAGGACCCATCAAATTTCCTCGCCACCAAGTTCAGTATGCAGCTGCAGCGCCGGGAGCAGCAGCCATGAGCCGGTTGCTCTCCATTCTATGCATCGCCCTCGTGTTTGCCGGGCAGGCGCATGGCAAGGATGAATTACAAACTCTCGTAGAGGCCGGGCAACTCGCAGTGGACAGCAAGTTGAACGGGGCACAAACTCTGGTACCCGGTCAACGCGCGCTACTTACCCTTGAGGTCGCTACCAGTACCTGGTTCACCGGCGGAACCCGCATCCGTATTCCGGAAGTGCCCGGTCTCGTCATATTGCAGACGGAGCAGTTCGCGGCCAACGCCAGCGAAACCCGGGAAGGCAGGCCATGGGTCGTCCAGCGCTGGACACTGGATGTCTATCCCCAGCGCGACGGCGAATTCAGCATTCCCCCCATCGCACTCTCCCTGAATGTGAACGCGGGCGAACGCGGCAGCATCGGTGGCGAATTGCTCACTCCTCCGGTTGATTTCACCGTGCAAATACCGTCGGCATTGAAACAGGCGGGCTTTTGGGTGGCATCACCCACGTTCAGCGTTACCCAAAGCGTTGACCGGGACACCGGTGCGCTGCAACCCGGCGACGCGTTCGAACGACGCATCGTTTTCCAGGCCGCCGATGTGCAGGCGATGATGTTACCCGCGTTTTCGGCTGAGCGCCTGCCAGGGCTGGCTGCGTACCCGGCGCCGCCGGAATTGGAGAACAGCAACAACCGGGGAGAGACCACCGCCCGCCGCGTACAGTCCATCAGTTACGTTGCGGAAGCACCGGGAGATTACCTGCTGCCTGCGGCTGACTTCTTCTGGTGGAATACGCGCAGCGGAACACTCGAGGTGTTGTCACTATCTGCAGTCGAAGTGAGCGTAGAAGGGGATACGGCCGCAGCCTCTCCGACGACCAATACCTCATTGGACCGTAGCGCCCTGGTCACTGCTATTGGGGGCGTTCTGGTCGCACTGCTGTCATTCTGGTTACTGCTCCGCTACCAGCCCTGGCTCGCGCTGCACCGGTGGCTGGAGCGCCCTCTCAGTGAACTCCAGCAAGGCCTGCATAAACTCCGCCGGCCTGCCCTCCCTGACCGCCTCAACCCCGATAGTAACGCTGAGGACTGAAGGGCATGCGAGTAACGGTCACCGCCAGTAATTTGCCGCGCACGTCTACCGCCAACTCGGTGCCAGGCTCACCCAGTTCACGCTGTACATAGGCCATAGCAATAGGCCCGCCGACACTGGCACCGTAACCGGCCGAACTGATTTCTCCCACTGGATTGCCATCGACATCCACTACGGCCTGGCCATCGCGAACAGGACGTTTGCCCTCTACCCTGAGCCCGACCCGGCGCAGGGCCGGCTTGTTCTCAATCCGCTGGAATATCACTGAGGCACCGGGGAATCCGCCGGGGCGCGTACCATCTGCACGCCGCTCCTTACTGATCGACCACAGCAACCCGGCCTGAATCGGGTCAATTTCATTATTCAACTCATGACCATAGAGGCAGAGGCCCGCCTCCAGTCGGAGGGAATCACGGGCACCAAGGCCGATGGGTTCAACCTGGGGACAAGCCAGGATACGTCGCGCCAGCGCATCAGCGTCGTCGGCAGCAAGCGAAATCTCGAAACCATCTTCACCGGTGTATCCTGAACAGGTGATGTAGGCGTCGATGCCGTCCACGCTGGCATTGCAACCCTGCAGAAATACCAACCCGGCCGCAGCAGGACAGAGCTCTGTCATCACTTCGCGCGCCTGCGGCCCCTGCAAAGCGAGCAGCGCCTGCTTTTCCAGTACCTGCAATGACTGGCCCGACAGATTGCGCCGCAAGTGTGCAATGTCCTGAGCCTTACAGGCCGCGTTGACTACGAGGAAAAAGCGGTTCTCATCCCAACGGGTAATAATAAGGTCATCAAGCACCCCTCCATCTTCGTTGGTCAATAAAGCATAGGTTTGCCGATGAATACCCAGTCCTTCTATATCCGCCGGCACCAGGGTCTCGAGCATCGCTGCCGCCCCCACTCCCTCGACAACCACCTGGCCCATATGGGAAACGTCAAACAGTCCCGCCGCATTACGCGTGTGCAGGTGTTCCTTGATAATTCCCGTCGGGTATTGAACCGGCATGTCGTATCCGGCAAAGGGCACCATCTTCGCCCCCAGTTCTCTATGCAGGGTGTCCAGTGGCGTGGTTAACAGGCTCATGTGCAGGTCCGGGTTGGTCTGGAAACCGCAACTCTACCCACCCGCAGTGAACCCTGCAAGGCACAGCAGTGGCGCGGGCCCCGACTGTTGAGGATAATGCGGATTCACGTGCAGCGAGATAGTAATGGCCTCATTCGGAACAATCAGCCTGGTCGGCATGCCGGGCGCTGGCAAGAGCACAGTAGGCGTACTGCTGGCCAAGCTCACCCGCCTGCGTTTCGTGGACACCGACCTCGATATACAGGTTCGCGCCGGCGCCACCTTACAGGAAATTCTCGACCAGTATGGCTACCGGCATCTTCGCCAGCTGGAAGAACAGGTGCTGCTGACAATTCCTCTTGATCACGCCCTGATCTCCACCGGCGGCAGTGTCGTCTACAGCGCCGCCAGTATGCAGCGACTGAAAGCGGCGGGCCCGGTGGTCTACCTGCGGGCCAGCTTGTCTACCCTTGAACAGCGCATCGCCGGCGCGCCGCTGCGCGGAATTGCCAGCGACACCGCGCAGAGCTTCGAAAGCGTTTATGCGGAGAGAACACCACTGTATGAGAAATATGCTGATCTCACTGTCGGTGCCGACACTGGCACCGCTGAGACAGTGGCCATGGGGATTCTGTCCGAACTTTCACGGTGAACAAGGCTTGATACCCATTTTGCACGCCGCAAGCCACGCTGACCGGTAAATCGGACGGGTCCGGACAAGTCCGCAGTGATCACGAATGACACGAAATACCCGTAACGGCGGCCTGATCCGGGCCGTATTCGCTGGCATGGGCCTTGCACTACTCAATTCGGGTGGCCCGTTAGCCCGCATGTCAGGGATGACAGGACAGGGAAGTTCAGGCGAGGGCAGGGAGCGTCACGGAAGGCGGCGGGCCACTTTTTTGGTAAATAACAGTAAAAAAAGATATTCCCAAGCTATTCCTTTTTTGATTTACTCCGCGGGAGGCAGAGCGGTATCTGCCCACAAAAACCTTTTGTGTAAATCATCGGGAGGTGATTTATGGGAGAGCGACATCAGGAACGCAACTCTTCCGATTCCCTGGACGATATGTTCGAGCCTATGCTCAGTGACATGTCCGATGAGGAGTTTGAAGACTTCGAGCCAGTGATCAGTAACAAGCAGCGGCTGGCAGAAAAACGCCGTCGCGCCGAACGCCGACTCGAAGAGAAGCGCCTGCGAGACGAACTGGGTTTTTACGACCTGGAACTGGATGATTTCTAGAGCCACTGGGCTCTACTATCGCTTGTTCCGGACCCGGCTTGCACCACCGAGCACATCGGTGGCTGCGGTTTTTGCTCCCTGCGGAAAGGTCGCTCAACCGTTAGCAGTGTCCTGTACCGCATGACACAACTCATTCAAATTCAGGAGTCGCCCACGGCATGTCCGAAGTAAAGCGAGAAGTAAGGCCGGTAGAGGTCAACTACGTGTGCGATGCCTGTGGTCAGGGCATGATGGCCAGGTCGGGAGAAATGGATCCGACTAGCGGCGATATCGAACATAGCTGCCTTATTTGTGATCACAAGCAGGTTTTTCAGTGGCGTAGCTATCCTCGCATAGACCACATCGGTCTCGACGAAAAAATCTGACAGCGCCTCCAGCTCCAGCGCACATTATGCGCCGGGCAGCAATGCTCTCATCTCGCTGAGTCCCTCAGGGCTGGCGGCAAAAAATCCGTACTCAGTAACCAGTCCTGACACCAGCTCCGCGGGTGTGACATCAAAAGCAGGGTTTACCGCGCTTGTACCCTCTGCAGCGAGGTTTACTTCCAGGCCCTGTCCGGAAGCATCCACGCCAGCAATAGAGAGCACCTCCAGTGCATCACGTTCCTCTATGGGTATCTTCGCGCCACTCGCGCAATCCCAGTCAATAGTGGACTCCGGCAAGGCAACGTAGAAGGGAATACCGTTGTCGCGGGCAGCCAGTGCCTTCAGGTAAGTACCGATTTTGTTGCACACATCGCCATTGGCCGCAGTGCGGTCCGAACCGACTATCACGCAGTCCACAAGGCCCTGGCGCATCAGTTGGCCGCAGCTGTTGTCTGCTACCACGGTGCACGGTACACCTGATCTATGCAGCTCCCAAGCCGACAAATTCATGCCCTGGTTGCGCGGCCTGGTTTCCGAAACCCAGACATGCACTGGAATACCGGCAGCAAAGGCCTTGTAGACTGGTGACAGTGCCGTTCCCCATTGAATCGTGGCCAGCCAACCGGCATTGCAGTGGGTCATCACGTTCAGCGGTTTTCCGTCGGTTTCCAGTTCACGCAACAGGCTCAGGCCGTGTTCCCCTATGCGCGAACAGTTGGCGATGTCTTCCGCGCGTAATTCCACCGCTTTGTTCAAAGCCGCTTCTGCACGTGCCCACGGCAGCAAACTGCTGACTTCGGCACGAATCTGCTCCAGCGCCCAGCGCAGGTTCACCGCAGTCGGCCGCGTGGACAATAGCGCCTCACTCGCCGCAATCAGGTTTTGGTCAGAAGGGTTAACGGCCAGGGCATGGGCCAGGCCAAAGGCCGCGGTAATGCCGATCAGGGGCGCACCCCGCACCTGCATATGGCGAATGGCGTGGCAATAGGCCTCTAGAGAATCCAGGTGCACCCAACGCAGCGTATGCGGCAGCAGGGTCTGGTCGATGATTTCCACGGTACCGGAAACCGCGTCCCAGCGCAGGCTGGAAAGGTCATCATTGTTGAACATCATGCGTCCTCAGGTACTGACGGGCTCTGGCTGGCTGGTTTCGGCCTGCCATTCAAACACATTCAGTTCGATAAAGATAAAGGCGAACAGCCACAACGAGGCGTCCCAGAAATCCAGGAAGTCGCCCGCTATACCCCAGTATCCGGCCGCTAGAAACAGCGTTCCGTAAACAGCCAGTTTGAACCACCTGGTAGCGCTCATTACCGTATCCGAGAGGCTGCCGCGCAGCTGCAGCCGCACCTCAACTTCGAGCACGATCACAACCAACAACCAGGCAGCGGAATTGACCACATCCACCCACGCCAGCCGGCGTGCAGCATCCATAACCCATGGCTCGGCGACAATGCCGAATCCAACCAGCCGGTAGACGTCGTTACCGATGCCAGCACAATTTTCTGCATCCAGGGGCACGTATTCGTCCAGGTCAACCAGCAGTGACAGATTCTGGCCGAGGCTGGCGCAGGCGCTGAAGTCGCTTATCATGACCGCTTCGTAGAGCATCCCTAACTCCGCATAGTAACCGGTGAAGGCGTAAAAAACTGCGACATAACAGAGCAGGCGAATACCGTGCAGGCTCCACTTTACCGGCCCACGAATCCGGTGATCATCCAATACAGATGTCTCCAGTTCGAACAGCAGTAGCAGCAGCACCCAGGCCGCGGTATCGATGGTGGCGGAGAAAACCTGAATCACCTGTGAGAGTTCAAAGCCGTCGACAAAGGTGTGCTCCAGGGCAGACAGCTCCTCCCGCAGGAACAGGTAGACATTGAAGCTCAGCAGCAGATAAACAACGTACTTTACCGCCGTAAATAACGTCAGGCTGATCCGGCTGCTGCCAACCACACCGTCACTATCCTTGGTCATAGCAGCAGGTCCACTCAGACCTGGAGCAGCAGGTGCTCCCGCTCCCAGGACGAAATCACCCGGTTGAATTCCTCGAACTCGTCGAGTTTCACCGCGGCGTAAGCTTTGAGAAATAACTCACCGAACACCTCCACAACTTCAGGCGAATCACCCAGAGTACGCAGGCCCTCCTCCAGTGTGCGTGCCACCTCCACATCATCTTCGTTTGCGGTGCCCTGGTGCGGCGCCGTCGGTTGCAACTTACGTTTCATACCCAGGTAACCGGAGGCGAGTGTGGCCGCCATCGCCAGATAAGGGTTGGCGTCTGCGCCCGGAAAGCGGTTTTCCACCCGGGTTGCAGCTGCAGCACTCTGGGGAACCCGAAACGCAGTGGTCCGGTTGTCCAGCCCCCAGTTGAGATTGATCGGCGCTGAAATATCAGGCGCCAGACGTCGATAGGAGTTTACGTTGGGCGCATAGAGCGCGATTAATTCGGGCGTGTAGTGCTGCAGGCCTGCGATGTAACTGAGGAATGCGGCCGTGTGCTCCCCCTTCTCATCAACAAATATATTTTCACCGCTGTCCACACTGACGATACTCTGGTGTATGTGCAGTGCACTACCCGGCTCGATCTGCATGGGCTTGGCCATAAAGGTGGCATAGACACCGTGTTTGTGAGCGGTCTCACGCACGGTGCGCTTGAATGTGAATACCTGGTCAGCCAGTTCCATGGCATCCCCGTGAAGGAAGTTAATTTCCATCTGCGCGGCGCCATTCTCATGGATGAGCGTATCTACGCAGAGTTCCTGTGCCTCGGCATAGTCATACATGTCTTCCACGAAGTCCTCGAACTCAGAGACCGCATCCATGCTGTACGACATGCGCGAGGTCTCGGCACGACCAGAGCGCCCCTTGGGGGGTACCAGCACGTTGTCCGGGTCAGTATTCCGGCTGACCAGGTAAAACTCGACTTCCGGAGCAACCACCGGACGCAGGCCCTCCGCCGCGTACAGATCAAGCACCTTGCGCAGCACCGAGCGCGAAGACAGGGGGTGTAATTCCCCCCCCATGGTGTAGCAGTCGTGAATAATCTGGGCGGTAGGCTCTCTGGCCCAGGGCACCACTCGCATAGTAGCCGGATCCGGCTTGAGTAACATGTCGGCATCGGTAGGTTCAACCAGCTCCCAGTGCTCATCGCAATACTCCCCGGTTACGCTCTGCACCATGATGCTCTCGGGGAGCCTTGGCTCGCCCTGGTCCAGAAACTGGTGCGCGGGGATAAACTTGCCGCGGGCGTTGCCCGTCATATCCGGGACCAGCACCTCTACTTCAGAGATCTGGTGCTGTTTTAGCCAGTCCTTGATGACTTGGGTTTCGATACTCATAGAGTTTCCAGGTAAACCAAAGCTTCGAGTATCCCGATGAAGCCTGGCCGGTTCAAGACCTTTGACCAGCGCTAACCCTAAGGTGGTATGAGCCACGGGGCACACAAACCGGTATATTCTACAGATGCAAAACTTACCTCACGTCGAGTCCTGGTATGCCGCTTCCGCCAATCTGCAGCTCAGCTTTCCGCCGCTGAAGGGAGAGGTTAGCGCTGATGTATGTATTGTCGGTGGCGGCTACACCGGCCTTTCCACCGCCATTCACCTGCGCAAGCTGGGCTTCAGCGTTGTGCTGCTGGAAGCCAACAAGGTGGGCTGGGGTGCCTCCGGCCGCAACGGCGGTCACGTGGGAACGGGTCAGCGCGCCGATCAGGAAACCCTGGAAAAACTCGTTGGCCTGGATCATGCGAGAGAACTCTGGAAGCTCGGCCTGGAAGCTGTCGACACGGTCTGTGAACTGATTGACGAGTACCAGATCGACTGCGAACTCAAGACCGGCAACCTGCACGTCGCCTCAAAAAGCAAAGAACAGCCCTGGTTAATCGAAGAAGTAGAGCACCTGCACAAGGTCTACAACTACACCAATATCCGTTATGTAGAGCCGGCGGAGCTCGCCCATATGACTTCGGGCCAGGGCTTCCACGGCGCCACTCTCGATAGCGGCGCTAGACACCTGCACCCACTCAACTATGCGCTTGGACTTGCCAGAGCGGCCAGCGAACTGGGTGCCACTCTGCACGAGGGCAGCCGGGTGCTCTCGTATAAAGAGGACCAGAAAGTCACGGTCAGCACCGATACCGGCACGGTGACGGCGAACTACCTTGTTCTGGGCTGTAACGGCTACCTGGAGAAGCTGGAGCCGCGCACCGCCGGACGCATCATGCCCATCAACAACTATATGCTGGCCACTGAGCCACTTGACGATGAGCTTGCCCGGAGCCTGATCCGTGACGACTCATCCATGTCAGACAGTCTCTTTGTCATTGATTACTGGAAGCTTTCAGCCGATAACCGACTGCTGTTCGGCGGCGGCGAGTCCTACACCCGCAAATTCCCCCGGGACATAGGCAGCTTTGTGCGCAAATACATGCTGCGCATTTACCCCGAGCTGCAAAATACCCGCATCGAGTATGGCTGGGGTGGCACCCTGGCGATCACGCTCAACCGCATGCCTGACTTCGGCAGGCTGTCGCCCCAGGTTTTCTACGCTCACGGCTACTCCGGCCACGGCGTCCCCACAGCAACCCTGGCTGGCAAACTGCTGGCAGAGGTCATTTCGGGAACGGCCGAGCGCTTTGACGTGATGGCCGGGGTGCCTTCAAGATCTTTCCCGGGAGGCACATTATTACGCTTCCCCGGCCTGGTCGCCGGTATGCTTTTTTACAGTCTACGCGATCGACTGGGGTAACCCGGTCACACTCTGTGCTGTTAGACTGGCCCCCTTTGAGCGGACAGGGTGCAAGCGGTGATTCCACAGACAGACATTAGCCCGGCTGACTGGCGGGCACAGTTGCGCGAGGTGATCACGTCCGGCGAGGATTTGCTGCGATTACTGCATCTTCGCCCCGAACAGGTCGGCTATTCCAGCCTCGCTGTCCAGGACTTTGCGCTGAAAGTGCCCCGTGCGTTTGTCGGAAGAATGCGGGTTGGAGACCCAGAGGACCCACTGCTACGCCAGGTCCTGGCCAGCGCAGAAGAACTGTTGGTTACTGCAGACTACAGCGCTGACCCCGTAGGTGAGACGGGAGACGCCATCCGCCATCCCGGCATCATTCAGAAGTACCACGGCAGGCTGCTGTTGATGCTCAGCTCTGGCTGCGCCATTAACTGCCGTTACTGTTTTCGCCGCCACTTCCCTTACCACAGCAACCAGAACAGTCGCCGAGAGTGGCTGCAGGCCCTGGAGCACGTCGCCACCGATACCTCCATCAGCGAGGTTATCTTCAGCGGTGGAGACCCACTGCTGGTCGCAGACGAACAGCTCGCGGACCTGGTTGAGCGAATCGCCACCATTCCCCATGTTCAACGGATACGCGTCCATACCCGCCTGCCGGTCGTCATACCCGAGCGAGTGACCCCTGCGCTGCTGGAGGCATTGGCGGGCTCCAGGCTACAGAGCACTGTGGTAATTCACACTAACCATGCCAATGAGCTGGACGATAAGGTCGCCGCGGCCATGCAGGCACTGCGCAGCGCGGGTATCACCCTGCTTAATCAGGCGGTGTTGCTCAAGGGGGTCAATGATAGCAAGCAGGCCCTGGTTGAATTGAGCGAGCGTCTCTTTGCCCTTGGAGTGCTGCCTTACTACTTGCACCTGTTGGACAAGGTACAGGGTGCAGCCCATTTTGACGTCTCAGCCCAGCGCGCGGTTGTGCTCGCCGACCAGGTCGCCGCTGAGCTCCCTGGCTACCTCGTGCCACGCCTGGTTCGGGAAGAGGCGGGACAACCCGCAAAAGTTGGCGTCAATAATGGACACGCCTTGCTCGCTGTATAGGTGCTTGGCAGTGAACAACCCGTTATGCGCATTCATGCCATTCTTGACCCAAATCGGCTAATCTCACCAATTCGTGAATGATTTCACGCCGCTTGATCGGCATTCCATGCAATAATTGTTAAAAAAATGGCGATACCAAATCTATCGGGCCCTGTCGGATAATCAGGGGCCCCTCATTGATATGGACAGTTAATGACATTAACAGTATCAGCGATGACGATTGTCGTACTGGGAATACTGGTCCTGGTGGCAATTTCTGCCGCCCTGATAACGATGCACCGCAGAAGCGCGCGAATGATCACCAGCGAGCTACTGGAAGAAGCACGAAAGCTTGAAACCGAGCTGGGGCAACCGGAGGCAGCAGATACGCCCGGCGGCGAACCCCAATACCTGCAAGCACTACTGTCCAGAATCAGCACCCGACTCAGCGAATATCGCGATCAACTGACCGAAGTACAGCAACAGGCAGAGCAGCGCGAGGCGGACTTTTCTGATGAGCTTTCACGCCGGGAAAAAAAGCTGGCCGACTCACTGCGAGATGTCGAGGTATCGAAAGAACACCTGTACCACATGGCCTACCACGACAGCCTGACCTCTCTGCCGAACAGGCGGCTATTCAAGGAGCAACTGGAACAGCTGTTGCGCATGGCCGAACGCCACGGCGAGCAACTTGCAATTCTGTTTATCGACCTGGATGACTTCAAGCGCATTAATGACAGCGTGGGCCACAGCGCGGGGGATGAACTGCTACAAGAAGTAGCCCAGCGCATCCTCAGCTGTCTGCGCGACAGTGACCTGGTAGCGCACAATGTAGATAGCAGCCCATCCGCCAATGTCTCGCGTATCGGCGGAGACGAGTTTACCGTTGTGTTGCCGCAGTTAGAGAAGGTAGAGTCGGCCGGCATTGTCGCCAGACGCATCGTTGAAGCTGTAGGCCAGCCTTTCCTGATCGAAGGGCAGGAACTGTTTGTGACCCCCAGCATCGGCATCGCCCTCGCTCCCGGGGACGCGTCGGATGCACAGGGTCTGTTGAAGGCCTCGGACATTGCCCTGTATCACGCCAAGGGCCAGGGCAAGAATCACTTCGCCTATTACCAGGAACATATGACCGAACCCGCGCAGGCACGTATACGCATGGAGGCAGACCTGCGTGGTGCTCTGGACCGGGGAGAGCTGGAACTTTACTACCAACCACAAGTAGAGACTCGTACCGCCACCGTAGTGGGAGCAGAAGCCTTGCTGCGCTGGAATCATCCCGAGCTGGGCCTGGTACCGCCCATGCGTTTTATACCTGTAGCTGAAGAAATGAACATCATTGATGAGCTCGGAAAATGGACCATCAGCCAGGCCTGCAAACAGCTCAAGGAGTTTCATGGTAAAAAGCTGAAACTGCCTATAGTGACTGTGAATATCTCGGCCCTGCAGTTCAAAATGGGGCTGGTTAACACGGTGAGCCAGTGCCTGCGGGAAACCGGCGTTGCTGCATCACAACTTCAGTTGGAGTTCCAGGAAGGCGTGGCAATGAAAGACCTGGGTGAGAGCATACGCATACTCAACGGTCTCAAGGAAGTCGGCGTCACTTTGTGTATCGACAATTTCGGCACGGGCTACTCCCCGCTGGGTTATCTCAACAATTTCCCACTGGACGCAATCAAGGTCGACCGTAGCTACCTGGTTAAGTCCCTGGAGAATGAAAAGGATGCGAATCTGGTTGCAGCGATTATTGATATCGCCCGGAATATGAAGCTGGGGTTGCTCGCGGAAGGCGTGGAAACCATAGAGCAATATCAGTTTCTCAATCGTCAGGGCGTGCATTTGATGCAAGGCTACTTATTCAGCGCACCTGTATCCGCTGCTGAACTGGAGGCCATGCTCGCTCCCTGGCACTTCATGGAATTTCTCCGCCAGCTGTCAAACCATCTCGGCAACCAGCGCGCCCCGGATCCCGACTCCTGATAAGCGACGGCATCACCACCACACCTGCACGACTGAATCCCTTCCTTCATCCTGCCTGCGTCGGTGCACTTCTAGCCGGCCATCACACTGCATTGAAAAACGTGAACGTCGTCACAAAAACCCTTTAACAGCGCTCTTCGCCCGGGACTTATTCTACTTTTATAGGGTTTTTCGTTGATCTGCAGCCGGTCGCTGTCAATACTCGCCTGACGAAACAGAGGCACGCTGCCTCTATGACAATAGCCGGTGAAGCCCATGGAACCGAAGAAACAAACGCCAACGACCGCAGCAAACGAAAACGACGCAGCTGATCACATGAAGCTTATTGTCTCTGAGTATGACCTGCCGGAAAGCTACCAGAGTCTCGTGAACGGCCCCTGGCGGCTGATCGCACAGACCGTTATTCAGCAGTTTGGCGAGGACTCTGATGCCTGGAGCCGCATGACGTGGTTCACGCGCATACTATGCACTGCGATTGAAACCAGTCTCAACCGAAATACACCGGACGCCGTCCACGATGCATTGAACGGGTTCAGCATCTGGCTGAACTCTCTGCGCGAGGAAGGTGAAGCCTATTCCATGTGCGTCAGCGCAGCCAATTATGCCCAGCGGCGTATTTCCATGCAGATCACCGAGGATACAGTCCAGGAAGTGGCACCCGAAGCGGCCGACGAGGAATTTGTGCTGCCCGGGGCAGACGCCGTTGACCTGGAGGTGATTCCATCGGAGAAAAGTCTTCTGGAGGAAGCCGTACTGTCGGAGCCAGAGCCGGAACCGGCTCCGGAGCGTACGGATGAAACCATCGCCCAGGCCCCGGCAATCGTTACCGACTTAGTCAAGGAAGCTCAACAGGATCCTTTCGACTCGCTCTCACTATCCCTGGCATATTCAGCCAACGAATCTACAGAAGACACGAGTACTTCAACTGAGCAGAACAGTCTGCCCGAAACAACCGAAAGAGGAACCGACATGGACTCTCAAGCCCAAGCTGCAGTAGAAGAAACAACCACCAAGCAATTTGAAGCCAGCACACCCGGAACCGATGCTTCCTCTGGCAGTGATCGACTGACAGATGCGGCTTCGATATCACCAGTGCCCATGGGCTCCTGGCTGGCCTTTCACGACCAGGACACACCCACACTCGCCAGACTCGCCATGTACGATACAGCGAATGAATCTTTCATGCTGGGTAACAAGAACGGGATTCTTGTGCGCAAGATTGAAAAATCCGAACTCAGCGCGTTGATCGAGAGTGGCCTGGTGCAGCTTGTGCAGTTCCAGGCTATTAACTAGAAAACGGTCAAAGGGGCAGTGATGTGACGCTGGTTGATCGCAGTCGTGATCAACCTCGCCCTGCCTCACAGGGATGTCAGGACCGCTTTCACACATTGCGCTCACCGAGCCGGGTTTTCCCAGATCCGCTAATAGCTGCCAGGAAGGCTTAACACATGTCCAGATTTTACAAGACACATGTCGATGACCTGAAGTTGGGGATGTTTGTCTCTGACCTTGATCGCCCCTGGACGGACTCTCCCTTCCTGCTACAAGGCTTCACCATAGACTCTATCGACGAACTGGCCACCCTGAGAGACTTGTGCAGTTACGTGCACGTTGACGTTGGTTTATCCAAACACGTTGAAGACTATGCTCTACAGAACTCGCATGGTGGTCGCAAGCGAACCAAAGTGATCGCCAAGATGTTTCCCGATCGCACACTTGTTACCTACGAGGATGTATTCACCTTTGAGGGTGAAGTCGGCTCCGCTGAAAAAGTCTTCAAGGACTACGAAAACGTAATCGGCAACATCTATAAAAGTGTAGAGACCAGCGGCAACCTGGATATGGTCGCGGTCAGCAAAACCGTAACACGCGTGGTTGGCAGCATTGTAAGAAATCCGGACGCCTGCATGCTGCTATCAGCCATCAGCAAGAAGGACAGCTACAGTTACTCGCACGCCTTGTCTTCATCGGTGCTGGCTGCAGCCCTGGGACGGCAGATCGGCCTACCCGTTCACGACCTCAAAACGCTGGCTACCGGCGCCCTGCTTTGCGATATCGGCAAACTGGAGATTCCCTCTACAATCCTCAACAAAAGTGCACCCTTGACGGAACAGGAGTGGCAACTCGTAAAGGACCATGTCTCGCTGGGCATGAAAATTCTGGAGGATACAACCGGAGTCTCGCCGGAAGTAAAGGCCATTGTTGCCAATCACCATGAGCGCTATGACGGTAGAGGATACCCCGCCGGCTTGAGTGGAAAGAACATTCCCCCATTGGCCAGGGTTGCCGGACTGGTCGACTGCTACGACGCCATGATCAGTGACCGCAGCTATGCAAGTGGCGTGTCTCCAGCGGACGCCATTTCCAAGCTTTATACCATGCGCGACCTGGACTTTGAGGCGGAGTTGGTGGAAGAGTTCATCCAGACCGTCGGCATATATCCGGTGGGTTCAGTAGTAGAGCTCACCGATGGCCGGGTGGGCGTGGTGGTCACCGAACACAGGAGGCGACGCCTGCGGCCGCGTATCCTTATTCTACTGAACAGCGACAAGAGGCAGCTGGTCGAACCCAGCTACGTAAATCTGCTGGAGGAGACTGAAGACCAGGCAGGAAGACCGCTGGAAATTCTGAAGGGAGTTGACCCCAGCGCTTACAATCTCCACCCTGAAGATCTCACCTTCTGACCATGAGTCCGTCCGAAGAGGCAGACCTGCAGCTGGACACCCAGCGCACCCGGTTCAGAAAAACGATCGCACTGGCAATTGCAGCTTGCCCTCCGGAGCGCTCCGTCGCTGTGGTGGTGGTAAAGATGCACGACATTCACAAGCTCAATCAAGTCCATGGTTACGACCGTGTTGACCGGACTATCAAGAGCGTACAGGACGCACTGCGGCAGTCCCTGAAACGCGGAAGCGGTGTTTGCAGGCTAAGCAGCGCTATCGTCGGACTGGTATTCGAGGACCTGCGATTTCCGCACCTCGTGCGAATAGGCCTGGAACGCATACAGGAAATCCTGGCTGAACCCATTGGCACCGAGGACGGCGAAGATGATATTCATTTACATACATCTGTAGCCGCCTCCTTGTATCCATCCGATTCTGAATCTGCCGATGTGCTGCTATTGAACGCCGAGTGCGCGCTGCGCTCAACCCGTCCGATCATGCGCCCACTCCTGCTGTATACGGATATGCAACAGGAGGCGCAAACAGACACCTACCTACTGGAAGCGGACCTGAGAGCGGCGCTGGCAGCAAAAGAGTTGTCTGTACAGTATCAGCCAAAAGTCAGCTTCACCAATGGCAGCAGCGCCGGGTTCGAGGCGCTGGTGAGATGGAACCATCCGCACAGAGGGCAAATACCCCCGGAATTGTTCGTCGCCATCGCAGAATCGGCGGGCCTGATAGGCGAGATGACCGAGTGGGTTATTCAGACCGCACTGCGTGAAACCAGCAATTTTAAAGGCTGTGAGTCTCCAGGTGTGTCTGTAAACGTGTCAGCCACGATGCTCTTCGACCCCTGCTTCCCCTTTGTCATCGACTCGGCAATATCCATGTGGAACGATGATTACAGCAGGCTGACCCTGGAAATTACAGAAAGCCTCCTTATGGAAAACTTTGAGGGTGCCTTCAGCCTGCTTAGTGACCTGAGACAAAAAGGCATCACCATTTCCATCGACGACTTCGGCACCGGGTATTCGTCATTGGCCTACTTCAAACGTCTTCCTGTCGATGAAGTCAAGATCGACCGCAGCTTCATCACCAACATGACCCAGAGTGTCGAAGATCAGCGCCTGGTTGAGGCAATCATTGATCTCTCACACAAGTTTGACCTGCAAGTGGTTGCCGAGGGCATAGAAGATGAACAGACTTATGACACATTGAGGGCTATGGGTTGCGACGTTGCCCAAGGATATTATATCTCCAAGCCGGTCGATGCAGAGGGTCTTCCGCTGTGGACCAGCGAACCGCTGGAGTCGCAATACAACTGAACAGAGCTACCCGCTAAAGGCTTGAGCGGATAGCCCTGTAAGTCTCAAATCAACGCAGAAATGACTTTGCCGCCCCCATCAGCCCGTCCAGCCCCCCGGCGGCGTCGAGCAGGCTGCCCCCGCTGCTCGCCTTATCAACCATCTGCGGCAAAACATCAGCCAGTCCACCAGCGGCGGTAGCGGTATCAGTACCCAGACTTGACGCAAAATCAGCGACTGCATTTTCTCCCAGCAGGCTTTCGAGACTGCTCGCGGAAATCGGTGAATTACCACCATCGCCCAGCCAGGACCCCACCACACTGGCAAGCCCCCCACTGGCAGCCAGCTTCCCTGTTAAAGCGGCAAGATCGATGTTGCCCTGACCATCGCCCAGCAGGTTGGATAAAGCGCTCTTAACGGTCTCTGTGTCCACTTGCACACCCAACTTTTCGGAGAGCATCTGTGCTCCCATTTCTACTATATCCATGAAAAACCTCTTGTTTACGGGTTGATTACGCATAGAAGCATAGTCGAAAGATTGTACACAAGCCTAAAAACGTTACGGAGACGCAATTTACCATGCCATTACCTGCGCTGGTGTAAGGGTCTCCCGATCAGGCTGGGGGTTCCAGCACGGGTGAATATGAGCTTTCCTGAATTGTAGAGGCACAGAAAGGCCGATCCGGTCGTTGCGGCCCGGAGTGCAGGCGCCGGGGAGGTCGCTGACGGGGTCTCGCTTGTCAGCCTTATATGAACGTTGATCCAGGATGCTTTGATGAGGATGCGGGGCGGGTAGAGCCGGCCACTGATCCTTTTCTGCCGGAACTGTAAACTATACCTCCGCTATGATCTGTTACCTATGCGACCGGCACAGACCCACCGTGATTTGGTCGGTGTGAGAGGATTTGAACCTCCGACCCCTTCCTCCCGAAGGAAGTGCGCTACCAGGCTGCGCTACACACCGTTAAAATTGAGGGGGCAAACTATATCAAAAGTGACGCAGCTTACCAACGGGGATGGCGCTTTAGTATATGCCAGCCCACCGGGGAATATACTGGCTGAACAGACTGAAGCCGATCACTACCGCCATCAATAACAGGAGCAGACGAATGGGCCGGAACGGCTTGCGCTCCACAGAGTTGACGCCGCGCGAAAGAAACTCATCGACCTTCTTCTGGTCCTCCGGGCGCAGGTTGTTCTGATAGCTGCGGTCCTGCTCTGATTGTGGTTCGGTCATGATAATACCTGCCTCATTGGCCTGCTCGGAGCGTTAAGCGGGTGCGGCAGGCAATGTCTGTAATGCTGTGCAAGAAAACAAAAAAAGGGGAAGAACACTAGCGCATTCTCCCCCCGTAAGTGGGGATTGTCACCCCCTTAAGGAAGCGACAATCCCTGCAGCAACTGAATCAGATGGCGAACAGTTCCTCGGGCATCTGCATAAGGCTGTCGGCCCCGGCTACCATAGTTGTCTTCAGCGACTCGGTGCGCGGTAACAAGCGTTCAAAGTAGAACTTCGCTGTCATCAGCTTGGCCTCATAGAAAGACGTGTCACCGTTGGCTTCTGCAATCTTCTGCCTGGCAACAATCGCCATTCTGGCCCAGAAATATGCAACGGTGATGTACCCGGAGTACATGAGGTAATCCACTGCGGCAGCGCCGGCTTCATCCGGGTTCTCCATGGCGGCTTCGCCTATCTGCATTGATACGCCCAGCCACTCATCTTTCTTGGCCTTCAGCACATCCAGGAACACCTTGTCTTCTTCGTTGGTATTGGCTTCGCAAAGCTCATCAATCATGGCGGTGAACTGCACGAGGAGCTTGCCACCAGAGCCGATCACCTTGCGCCCGATCAGGTCCATGGCCTGAATACCGGTCGTGCCCTCATACAGCATGGCAATGCGGCAGTCGCGAACGATCTGCTCCATGCCCCATTCCTTGATGAAACCGTGACCACCGTAGACCTGAACGCCATGGTTGGCGGCCTCAAAGCCCACTTCAGTCATGAAGGCTTTGGCGATAGGCGTCAGCAGCGACATCAGGTCATCGGCCGCCTTGGCTTCTTCCTCGCTGCCCTTGTCGACAACGTCGCCCTGCATGGCGAGAAAATACAGCATGGCGCGACTGCCTTCAGCAAATGCCTTCTGGGTCAGCAGCATGCGGCGTACATCGGGGTGGACAATAATCGGGTCGGCAGGTCCGTCGGGGTTTTTCGGCCCGGTGAGACTACGCATCGCGAGGCGCTCCTTGGCATAAGCCAGCGCACCCTGGAAGGACAACTCCATGTGCGCCAGACCCTGTGCCGCGGTGCCGACTCTAGCCGTGTTCATAAACGTGAACATACAGTTCAGACCACGATTTTCAGGACCAATCAGGTAGCCCCTGGCGCCATCAAAGTTGAGTACCGCAGTGGCGTTGCCATGGATACCCATCTTGTGCTCGATAGAAGCACAGTGGACACCGTTGCGTTCACCAAGGCTGCCGTCTTCGTTAACGTTTACCTTGGGGACAATAAACAGGGAGATTCCCTTGGTACCTTCAGGCGCATCAGGGAGACGAGCCAGCACGATGTGAACGATGTTGTCCGTCATGTCGTGCTCACCGGCAGAAATGAATATTTTCTGCCCGGTGATAGCGTAGGAACCGTCGGCTTGCGGTTCCGCCTTCGTACGCAGCAAGCCCAGGTCCGAGCCGCAGTGGGACTCGGTCAGGCACATCGTGCCTGTCCACTCGCCGGAAACCAGACGGGTAAGGTAGGTCTCTTTTTGCTCGGGAGTACCGTGCTCTTCAATAGTCTTGACCGCACCGTGGGAAAGTCCCGGGTACATCAGCCAGGCCCAGTTGGCGGAGCCAGCCATCTCGTTGATGACAATGCCCAGCGCGCTGGGCATGCCCTGCCCACCGTGTTCAACGTCGGCGCTCAGGGCCGGCCAGCCATTTTCAACGTACTGCTGGTAGGCTTCTTTAAAGCCCGTGGGTGTGGTCACGCCACCTTCGCTCCATGTACAACCTTCTTCGTCGCCCGACTGGTTGATGGGAGAGAGAACACCTTCGCTGAACTTGGCGCCCTCTTCGACAATTGCATTCATTAAATCTGTGGTGGCTTCTTCATAGCCGGGTAGCGTCTGGAACAGTTTCTCTGCTTCCAGAACTTCATTCATTACGAAACTTATATCGCGCAGGGGCGCCTTGTACTCTGGCATGACTCTTACCTCTTTGGATAGTTGGCCTCATTGACGGTGAATGCCATCTGCTGGAGACCATGTGTGCAGTGCTCACATTAGGCCGAAATCGCCCCGAAAGTCAAATACCTTTTCGGCTTAGCGCCGACCAGGCCGTGGAAATCTGGTTATAAGTGACGGGCTGGACGCCCGGCTATCGCTAATAAAGTAAGCGCTTACTATTCCTATAGCTGTTGTAAATCAATACTACCTGCGGCGATGTCTGCACTCCAGGGAACGAGATGGGGAACTTCGCCCAGACACGGTGCAGGCAACATTCGCTGCAGCGTTTCCAGGTTTTCCCGGTAACAGTTCATCTCCCCGGCGGGCTGGTTGGCGATCCACCCCGCCAGTTTGAGCCCATCACGGCGTATCGCTTCGGCAGTGAGTAGTGCGTGGTTGATACAGCCGAGTCGCATGCCGACAACCAGGATCACTTCAACCTGCAGCTGCGCCGCCAGGTCAGCCAGTGTTTCGCGCGGGGAGATGGGCACCCGCCACCCGCCTGCTCCTTCTATGAGAATGAAGTCAGCACCCGATAGCATCACACCCCGGCACAAGCCGGCGAGGCGAGACGCCTGCACAGTTTTCCCCGCCCGGGCAGCAGCTATATGAGGTGCGATAGCGGGTTCCAGGGCAACAGGGTTGACCTGGGCGTAGTCCAGCTCAGCCGTCATTGCCGCCATAAGCTGCAGGGCGTCTTCATTGTGGCCGCTGGGATCACACCCTGCGGCGACAGGCTTTACCGCAGCCGTTTTGAAGCCTTGTGCCGCCGCGGCGCGCAGCAGCGCACAACTGACTGCTGTTTTGCCCACCTCCGTATCCGTGCCGGTTACAAAAAAGGTCCTGCTCATGTTTTCTCCAGAATGCCAAAATAGACTTCGTAGCTGGCAGGCAACAGGCCATCCTCGCGCCACGCTTCATAGGCCTGCATCATTCCCTGTAACGCCCGCCTGCCGGTTAACCCGGACGGACGATCACGATTTACATTATGTGCGCCCAGTGTCTTCAGTTCAGACAGTAACTCACGCACGCGGCGATACTGCATGCAGTAGGATCGGGAAGTCAGCATGAAGGAGACGTCCGGGCAGGACGAGGCTGCAGATCGCAACACGTCCGCATGCAGAAAAGTGTTCACGTGCTGGTGTTGGTCCACTGCGCCCCACGAGGCCCGCAGCTCCCGCAGCGTATCGGGCCCCAGTGAAGTGAACACGCAGCGCCCGCCGGGGCGCAGCACACGCGCCAGCTCGGCAAACAACAACTCGGGGCGCTGGCACCATTGCACGGCCAGGCTGCTGAAAACCAGGTCTACAGAGGACGCTGCCAGGGGCAATGCCTCGGCATCTCCAACCAGCCAGTGGTGCGCATCCGGGTAAGCACCGCGAGAGAACCGGGTCATGCCCTCGGCCAGATCCAGGCCCAGATAGGTGGCACCAGGGTATCGCGCCTGCAGCTCAGGAAAAAAATACCCGGTGCCGCTACCCAGATCGAGGACAGTCCCGGGCGTCTGCGGCACAGCGTCCAACGTCGCCAGCAATGCGGCGCCTACATCGCGCTGCAGCTGTGCGACGGAATCGTAATCCTGCGCCGCACGACTGAAAGACAGGGCCACATCTTTCTTGGCCAGAGACTGTTCTGTGCAAACATGCTCACCGGGCCGGAGGCCCTGCTCGCCGATAAAGGCAAGGATACGAGCAGCGATCGGGGCAGCAGCCTCCAACGGCGCCAGATGAGAGCTGCCTTCCAGTACGGTCACTTCTGCAACAGGGCACTCAGCCAGCAGATCGGGCAGGGCTTCAACCAGGGTGGCCGGCACCAGCGCGTCCTCGCTTCCCAGCAGGTGCAACTGGGGTTGTAACAGGGAGCTGCAGTGTTCGCGCAAATCGAGTTGGGCCAACCAGTCCAGTCCCACGGTCAGCCCACCGCCGACATCTGCGGCGCGTTGATTCTGCAGGTTACGCAGCAGGCCTCGCGGCTGGGAAGCGCCCGCAACCTGCAGGCTGTCGAATCGGCGCAGTGCTTTACCGGGGTCGACGCCGGCAGACGCCCTAAACTGCTCGAGAAGCTGCGCTTCCATGCCCGGCCAGCCCTCTGCCGCGACGAAACACGGGTTGCTACACACCGTCACCACCGCCGCAACGCGCCGGGACGACCGCTGCGCCAGGGCGATGGCAAGCTGACCACCCAACGACCAGCCCAGGTAAAGCGCACGTTCGGGAGCAACCTGCAGAATTGACTCGAGCAGGCCATCAACTCCTGAGTCGGGCCCTGGCACCCCGGGGGCCAGACCGGGTATATCAAACAGGGTGATATTGGCCCAGGGGCGCAGCAAGGCCACCAGCGGTCGCCAGATTTCCCGGCTACAGCCCCAGCCGTGCAGCAGCACCACATCCTGCAGAGGGTTTTCTGTCGCCGGAAGATATTCGGGCTGCAGGCTTAACTGCATTGACAGCGCCCCAGCTCCTCCAGCAGGCGGTCGACCTGCTGTTCACTGTGCCCGGCACTGAGAGTAATACGTAGACGCGAGGTCCCCGCCGGCACTGTCGGCGGACGGATAGCACCGATAAGCAGACCACGTTCGCGTAACTGGCGGCTCAGCTCAACCGCCCTGGCCGCTTCACCACATAGCAGTGGCTGGATAGCGCTGTTTGAATGCATCAGCGCCAGACCGAGCTCGGCAGCACCACGGCGGAAGCGTGCGATCAGCTGATGCAGGTGTTCCCGCCGCCATGACTCCTCCCGCAGCAAATGCAGGGCCGTCAGCGCTGCCGCTGCAACTGCCGGGGGTATTGCTGTCGTGTAAATGTAGTTACGCGCCTGCTGGATCAGTCCTTCAATCAACAGTTCGTCGCCGGCGACGAACGCGCCGGCACTGCCCAGCGCCTTGCCGAGTGTTGCCATCAGTACCGGCACATCACCGCTGCCCAGGCCCGCCGCCTGTACGCTACCGGCACCGTTATCGCCCATTACACCAAAGCCGTGGGCATCATCCACCATCAGCCAGGCCTGTTCGCGACGGCAAAGTGCTGCTAGCCGGGCGAGAGGCGCTGAATCGCCGTCCATACTGAACACGCCGTCCACGACTACCAGCTTGAGACCCTGGGCAGCAGCAAGACGGCGCTGCAGGTCGGCAACATCGTTGTGGGCAAAGCGCCGGAAGCGAGCACCGCTGTGCAGCCCCCCGTCCAGTAACGAGGCGTGATTTAGACGGTCCTGGAAGACATGGTCACCGGGCTGCAGTAACGTTGTCAGTGTGCCTGTATTGGCAGCAAACCCGGAGGAAAACAGCAGCGCCCGCCCACGGCCAGTCAGCTCCGCCAGGGCCTCTTCCAACGCCCGGTGAGGATGGCTGTGGCCACATACCAGATGGGAGGCGCCACTGCCTACTCCGTAAGCGCTCGCAGCGCGCTGAAAACTTTCTATAACCTTGGGGTGCGCAGCCAGGCCCAGATAGTCGTTGCTGCAAAAATTGAGGTATTCCTTGCCGTCGACGCGCACGACCGGCCCCTGGGCAGACTCCAGCGTCAGGCGCTGACGATACAAGCCCTGCTGTCGACGCTCTGCAAGGACGGCGCCAAGTCGCTGTTCAAAACCGACCACGTCACGGCTCAGGCGCTGGTCGCCGTTGCGTCGTAGAAGCGGGGACTGGGGTCCTGTGGCGCCTGCTCAAGCTCCAGTGACTCCGTGTTGATACCCAGGCGACCGAACAGGGCCATATCAGTATTTGCACGTGGGTTAGGCGTGGTCAGCAGCTTTTCACCATAGAAAATAGAGTTGGCTCCAGCAAAATAAGCCAGTGCATGCATTTGTTCGTTCATTTCTTCGCGGCCCGCGGAAAGGCGCACGTGAGACGCGGGCATCAAGATTCGCGCCACGGCGATGGTGCGAATGAACTCGAACGGATCCAGGTCCGCTTCATTCTCCAGCGGCGTACCCTCTACCCTAACCAGCATATTGATGGGCACGCTCTCCGGATGCTGATGCAGGTTAGCCAGCTGCTGCAGCATACCTGCACGATCGGTTTGTTGCTCGCCCATACCGACAATGCCGCCGCTACAAATCTTCATGCCGGAATTGCGCACGTGATCCAGCGTATCCAGGCGGTCCTGGTAAGTACGAGTGGTGATGATGTCGCCATAGAACTCTGGCGAGGTATCCAGATTGTGGTTGTAGTAATCCAGCCCTGCCTCGGACAGCTCTTCCGCCTGCTCGTTGGTGAGCATGCCCAGGGTCATGCAGGTCTCCATACCCAGCTCTCGCACACCCTTAACCATGGCGACCACGTGGGGCATGTCACGGGGTTTGGGGCAGCGCCAGGCGGCACCCATGCAAAAGCGGGTAGAGCCCGCGGCCCGGGCGGCCTTCGCCTGTTCCAGCACCTTCTCAACCTCCATCAGCTTCTCAGCTTCCAGGCCCGTGTCATAGCGGGTGCTCTGGGGGCAGTATGCGCAATCCTCAGGACAGGCGCCGGTTTTGATAGAAAGCAATGTGCTCACCTGCACCTGATTCGGGTCAAAATAGGCACGGTGCAAACTGTGGGCCCTGAACAGCAAGTCATTGAATGGCAGGGCAAAAAGTGCCTCCACCTCCTCGCGAGTCCAGTCGTGGCGAATGTCTTCGGGGCTGGACGCAGAATCAGCGGTGGCTGTGTGCATAGGGAACCCAATGAATAGCAATAAAAGGAAGCCGCAATGATACCCACCGCCCCTGCGCTGTCAACCAATGACCCTGATCGTGGTTAACAGGATTTTACCCGCCCTGCTGGGTGGCCTTTTCCCAAATCACTGTTGCCTATGCCAATGGCGGTGCCCCGGTGCACAACCCCTGTGCGATGGTTGCCGCAGCGAACTCCTTGCAAATTCAGTTCCATGCCAGCGCTGCGCCCTGCCCCTGGCAACGAGTTCCTCTGCCCTATGCGGGGCGTGCCTGCAACATCCCCCGGACTTCGATCGGGTGGTTGCACCCTGGCTTTACGGTGAATACCTGGCGTACCTGTTACGTTGCTGGAAGTTCGAGGGGGAGCAGCGCCTCACACCACTGCTCGCCGGGCTATGGCGGCAGCAGGTACCAACTCCTCCTGAGGTGGATGCGATTGTCCCCGTGCCGCTGCACTGGCTACGACAATGGCGGCGGGGTTACAACCAGGCAGAACTACTGGCCAGGGCACTACAACAGTATTGGCCGGGGCTTGTGGTTGACACTGGCCTGCTGCTGCGCAACCGGCCCACCCGAGCGCAATCGGGAATGAATGCGCTGCAACGGTCACGCAACCTGAGTGAAGCCTTTACTGCACGCAATCGTTGTGCCAACCTCCGCGTGGCCGTAGTGGACGACGTACTGACCACCGGCGCCACCGCTGGCGAGGTCGCCAGAACGCTCAAAAATGCGGGCGCGTCACATGTAGAAATATGGTGCCTGGCCCGCACGCCCTCACCGGGAGACTAAGCAAAATCATGCAGCGCGTCATCACCTTGCTGGTGATTCTATTCAGCCTCCCGGTAACAGCCAGTGAGCCGCTTCGCGTGGCTGTAGCGGCTAATTTTCGCGGCACCCTGGACACCCTGAATGCGCAATACACCCGGCAAACTGGCCAGCGGATCCTGGTGTCCAGCGCATCCAGCGGTGCGCTGGCCAACCAGGTCATTCATGGCGCCCCTTTCGACCTTTTTTTTAGCGCAGACAAGGCAACGCCGGAGAAGCTGGTCCAGCAGGGCTACGGCATGCAATCGCAGTGCTATGCCCGGGGCAGCATGGTCCTGGCGGGAGGAGACCTCAGCGCCCTCTCCAACCCGGAACTTACGCTGGCAATCGCCAACCCGGCCACCGCGCCCTACGGCAGGGCAGCTATGGAAGTTCTGGCCCGCCCGGGTTATGACAGTGAACGTCCGCTGGTACGCGGCAACAACGTTTTGCAGGCCTTTCAGTTCTGGCGCGCTGGCGCTGTGGACCTGGCCCTGGTGGCGAAGGCCCTGGCTCCCAATGCCACGCCCGTTCCAGCGCAGTGGTATCAACCACTTGACCAACATCTGGCTATACTGCGTGACTCTCCGGAGGCACGCGCCTACCTGCAGTGGCTGGGAAGTGATACCGTGCGCCAGATGATCAACAACGCCGGCTATTTACCTTGCCCCTGAGCCCCTCTGAAATGGACGTGATCGGCCTGACTGCGGCCCTGGCTGGGACCACCACCTTTATTCTACTGCTTGTCGGCACACCCCTGGCGTGGTGGCTGGCAACCCGAAACAGCAACGCTTCAGCCCTGGTTGAGTCATTGGTGGCCCTGCCGCTAGTGCTGCCGCCCACCGTGCTGGGCTTTTACCTGCTGCTGGCGCTGGCCCCCGACTCGCCGCTAGGCCAGTTGTGGCAGCAGCTTACCGGCACCCGCCTGGCCTTCAGCTTCAGCGCACTGGTCATCGGCTCCGTCGTCTACTCACTGCCGTTTGTAGTGCAACCTTTACAGTCCGCATTCCAGAATCTACCCGCCGGCATGTTACAGGCAGCAGCGACTCTGGGTGCCAACCCCCTGGACCAGTTTCGCAACGTGGTATTCCCTATGACCCGACGCAGTTTTGTCACGGCGGCGAGCCTGGGTTTTGCCCATACGGTGGGCGAATTCGGCGTTGTCCTTATGATTGGCGGGAATATACCGGGAGAGACACAGGTGCTTTCTATCGCACTCTTCGACAAGGTGGAAACGCTGCAGTTTGATGAAGCACATCGTCTCGCAATCGGCCTGGTGGCTTTCTCCCTGGCCCTGCTTTTCCTCATATACCGTAAAAATGGCCCTGCCGCCTGGCGGGTCAGGACATGAGCCTGGAACTCGACGTGCGTTGCGCAGGCCAGCACGGTTTCTACCTGGACGTGGCCTGCCGAATTCCGGGTCAGGGTGTCACTGCGCTATACGGGGCCAGCGGCAGTGGCAAGAGCACCCTGCTGGACTGCATTGCCGGGCTGCGCGAACCGGACCAGAACAGCCGCATTCACTTCCGCGGCGAAGACTGGTTCTCTGGCGGTAAGGGCTTACCCGCGTGGCAAAGGCGCATCGGTTACGTGTTTCAGGACGCGCGCCTGTTTTCCCATCTAACGGTAGCGGGCAACCTGGACTTCGCCAGGCGACGTGCAAAGGGCAGCCAACCGTTGGGGCAATCGCGCCTGGTAGAGATACTCGGCCTGGGTGACCTGCTGCAACAAAAACCAGAAACGCTTTCCGCCGGCCAGAAGCAGCGCGTCGCTATCGGCCGCGCCTTATGCAGCGGGCCACAGTTGCTGCTGCTGGACGAACCCCTGGCCAACCTCGACCATAGAGCCAGCGCCGAGTGCCTGTCGCTGTTGCAAGAGCTGGCACAGCAACTGGATCTCCCCATGCTTTACGTGAGCCACGATATCGAGGAAGTGAGCCAGCTCGCCGACCATCTGCTGTTGCTGGAGAACGGAAAACTTCAGAACCAGGGTTCGCTACTGGCTCTCTCCTCCCGCCTGGATACTAACCTGGCCCACGAGGAGCAGGCCGCTGCAATACTGCTCGGCACTATCAGCGCGCAGGACGACGCTTTCGCACTTACTGAGGTGTCTGTGGAGGGCCAGACGCTGCAGGTAAACCGGCTTCCGCTGGTGATCGGCGCAAAGCGTCGATTGCGCATACCCGCAAGGGACGTATCAATTTGCCTTGAGCAACCCAGGCAGACCAGCATCCTCAATATTCTTCCCGTGACGATTGTTGAGATCGAGGCATGCCATGGCGCCCGTCTGCTGCTGCGCCTTGCCCTTGGCGAACAATTCCTCCTCGCCCGTATCACCAGAAAATCTGCAGAGCGCCTCAGCCTGGCTGTGGGCGATAACGTCTTCGCACAGATCAAGAGCGTGGCACTGCTTTCAGAGGCGGGAGACACCCAATGAACCAACACCCCTACGACCAGCTGACCCCCGACACTGTCATCGACGCGGTGGAGTCTACCGGTCGCCTGTCCGACGCCCGCCTGCTGGCCCTGAACAGCTATGAAAATCGTGTATACCAGGTAGGTATTGAAGACGACAAACCGCTGATCGCTAAATTTTATCGCCCCGAGCGATGGAGCCGTGAGCAGATTCTGGAAGAACACAGCTTCAGTCTGGAATTGCAGGAAGCGGAAATATCCGTGGTGGCGCCGCTGGTAGACGATAATGACACCAGCCTGCACTCGTATCAGGACTTCCAGTTTGCGCTGTTCATCCGCCGCGGTGGCTACCCACCAGAGTTGGACAATATGGACAATTTACTGGTTTTAGGCCGCACCCTTGGACGCATACATGGTGCCGGTAAAGCTAAAAAGTTTGCCCATCGCCAGCGCATCTGTATACAGCGGATGCTGGCGGAGAACAGGGAGTTCCTGCTGCGTGACTTCATCCCTCGCGAGCTGCGCCCGGCCTATGAGTCGCTCACGCTTGATTTACTACACGCGGTTGAGCAACAGTACCGGCCCGCGCCTGAAGACGAGATTCGCCTTCACGGTGACTGTCATGTGGGCAATATCCTCTGGCGAGACGACGTCGCCCATTTCGTCGACCTGGACGACTGTGTAATGGCGCCCGCCATTCAGGACCTGTGGATGTTCCTCAACGGTGAACGCCACGAGCGCGAGTTGCAATTGAGCGAGTTGATTGAGGGCTACTCGGAGTTCTGTGACTTCGATGCGGCGCAGTTGCGCTGGATTGAACCGCTGCGCACGCTGAGGTTGGTCAATTATGCGGCCTGGGTGGCCCGCCGCTGGGAGGACCCGGCGTTTCCGAAGGCGTTTACCTGGTTCAATACGGAGCGTTACTGGGCAGAGCATATCCTCGAGCTGCGCGAGCAGTTAGCGGCGTTGCAGGAAGAGCCGTTGCGGCTGCTCTGAATCTTCAATTCACCGAATTCTACCAGTTTGGTGTTTTCATATGACTGGCCACCGAGCCCTGCGCATGACAGCCCCCTTTGTGGACCGCAAAGGCGCGCCATCCATGGCTGCTTGACTCCGGGCATCCATGCCCTCCGACATCCCCAAAGGGGGCTGCCATCCACATGCCTCTAAGCTGAAAAAGGAGCATCGCATTCCTCACAGATATTGAAACATTGGCCTGGGGCAAGAACGGAAACAGAGTTGCGTGAACGGGAATAGCGTCTTCCGGGGACGTCCGAGCACAGGGACGTGCGAGGCCGAGCTGCCATGGATGGCGCCTTTTGCGTTCCCCGGAAGACGCTATTGCCGTTCGCGCGACTCGGCAACTCGGCAACTCGGCAACTCGGCAACTCGGCGACTCGGCGACTCGGCGACTCGGCGACTCGGCGACTCGGCGACTATAGACCGACCCAACCAGAACTAAAGATCAAAAATTTTCCCGGGATTCATTATCCCCTGCGGATCAAACGCCAGTTTGATCTGCTTCATGATGTCGATCTCCAGCGGCGAGCGCGAATACTGCAGGTAGTCCTTCTTCAACAACCCGACCCCATGCTCGGCGGATACCGAACCACCGTAACGCTGCACTATTTCAAACACCCACTTCGACACCTCTCCACATTGTTCGCGGAACGTGTCCACACCCAACGCCTCAGGTTTGAGAATGTTGAGGTGAACATTGCCGTCGCCGATATGACCGAACCAGATGATTTCGAAATCCGGGTACTTGCTGTTAACTACCGCTTCCACCTCGGCGAGAAAGTCGGGGACCCTGGAGATGATCGTGGAGATGTCGTTCTTGTAGGGCGTCCAGGGCGTTATCGTCTCGGAAATATCTTCGCGCAAACGCCACAGGTTTTCTGCCTGGGCAACACTCTGGCTCACCGTACCGTCTTCAACCCAGCCCTGCTCCAAACAATGCTCAAACAGCGCCATGGCTTTCTCCAGCGCGCGCTCATCGCCCTGCTCAAATTCCAGCAGCGCATAGTACTCAGTGACGGTTGCAAACGGGCGCTGCAGGTCCTGATGGGCGACCACCTTGCGCAGTGCCAGCTCGGAGAAGAACTCGAAAGCTGATAACTGCATCTCGCCCTGGAAAGCCGTCAGTACGTGCATAACAGCGCGCATATCGGGAACACCCAGGACCATAACGGCCAGGTCCCCGGGTGCTCGATCCAGTTGCATGGTGGCCTCTACCACGATGCCCAATGTGCCCTCCGCACCGATCACCAGGTGGCGGAGATCATAGCCTGCATTGTTTTTAATCAGGCCGCGGTTCAGGTCGAGCAGCTCGCCCGTGCCGGTGACCAGTTTCAATCCGGCGACCCAGTCCCGTGTCATACCGTGGCGAATCACCTTGATGCCGCCGGCGTTAGTGGAAATGTTACCGCCTATCTGGCTGGAACCCGAGGAAGCGAAGTCAACTGGATAATACAGACCCCGGTCTTCAGCAAACTGCTGTAATTGCTCGGTGACCACACCGGGGCCACAGCGCACAGTACGATCTATCGGATTGAAGCCCTCAATACGGTTCATGCGATCCAGGGCGACAACCAGCTCGCCGTTGATGGCCACGCTACCCGCGCTCAAACCGGTGCGCCCGCCGGAAGGCACCAGGGCGAGCTGGTGTTCTGCTGCTATTCGCACGATCGCCTGCACTTCCTCTATGCTGCCCGGCAGTAGCGCAGCCGCGGGTGAGGGCTGGTGAAAACGTGTCCAGTCCTGTCCGTAGTGCTGTAGATTTTCGGCGTCGGTCAACACCCTGGACTCGCCCACAATGGCCTGCAGAGCGGTGAGAATTTCGATGTCGAACTGGGCCACGGGGTGCTTCCTCCGGTATTTTTCACGGGCGGCAGATTCAGGGGGCGCGTATGGTACCATACGCGCCTTTTTTCCGGCCCCGGTTACCTCGCAGGGCTTTTAACCACACAGGATTCAACGGTCATGACCCAGAAGTCACTGCCCAAGGACAAGATCAAATTTCTGCTGCTGGAGGGGGTACACCCTTCCGCCGTTGAGGCGCTGCAGCGCGACGGTTACACCAATATAGAGCAGCACAAAAAGGCGTTGCCGACAGCTGAGCTGAAGCAGGCGATTGCCGGCGCTCACTTCGTCGGCATTCGCTCACGCACCCAGCTGACCGAGGAGGTACTTGCCGAGGCCAGGAAGCTGGTGGCCATTGGGTGTTTTTGTATCGGTACCAACCAGGTCGATCTCAAAGCCGCCACGCATCGTGGCATCGCCGTCTTCAATGCTCCCTTCTCCAACACCCGCAGCGTGGCGGAGCTGGTTCTCGCCGAGGCAATCCTGCTATTACGCGGCGTCGCGCAGAAGAACGCCGCCGCGCACCGGGGAGAATGGCAGAAATCCGCCATCAATTCCTTCGAGATACGGGGTAAGAAACTGGGCATTATCGGCTATGGCAATATCGGTATGCAGTTGGGCGTCATCGCCGAGGGGCTGGGCATGCAGGTGCAGTTCTACGATGTGGTCAACAAACTCCCCCTGGGCAATGCCCGGCAGGTGCCCAGCCTAAATCACCTGCTGGCCACCTCTGACGTGGTCAGCCTGCACGTGCCTGAAACAGGCTCCACCCAGGACATGATAGCTGCCGCCGAGCTGGAACAGATGCAGCAGGGCGCTATTCTTATCAATGCCTCGCGGGGCACGGTCGTTGATATCGATGCCCTCGCTGCGGCCCTGGAGAGCGGCAGACTGGGCGGCGCCGGTATCGACGTTTTTCCCGTGGAACCCCGGTCTAATGACGATGAATTCATCTCGCCCCTGCGGCAGTTCGACAACACGTTCCTGACGCCGCACATCGGTGGCAGTACGGTGGAGGCCCAGGAAAATATTGGTATGGAAGTCGCTGAAAAACTGGCCAAGTATTCCGACAACGGCACCACCACGTCGTCTGTAAACTTCCCGGAGGTCGCGTTGCCGGAGCATGCCGGCAGTCACCGCCTGCTGCACATTCACCACAATGTACCGGGCATAATCAGCGCGATTAACAACGTTTTCTCGCAGACGGGCGTCAACGTCTCGGCACAGTATCTGCAAACCAACGAGGCCGTGGGTTATGTGGTGATCGACGTGGACGCAGAGTACAGTGACGTGGCGCTGGAAAAACTCGCTGCCATTGAGGGCACAATACGCTCAAGGGTGCTTTTCTAGCACCGCCTCTGCAGGGGTGGCCACAGGCCACCCGCAGGTGGCATCATCGCCCAGTGACCCAGAATAAAGATCAATTTATTGCCCAGCTGGTAGCCGAGCACGGCGTGCTGCTAGAGCGCTACCTGGCGCGCAAGCTGGACAGCCCGGAAGACGCTGCAGAACTGGCCCAGGAGGCTTACATGCGCCTGCATCGCCTTGAGCAACCTGAGAATCTCGACAACGCCCGCGCCTTTCTCTTCCAGGTGGCTACCAACCTTGCCGTAGATCAGTTGCGACGCCGCCAGCTGCACTTTCGCTTCCTGAAGTCAGAAAAGAGCCAGTCCGTGGACGGAGAGCCAGCAGACCCCAACGCCGCGGGCGCCTCTCCGGAGCAGATACTCGGCGCCAGGGAAAAACTCGCTACCATCCACAGCGCACTGGAAGAGTTGCCTTTCAAGGCTAAACAGGCGTTTTTGCTGCACCGCCAGAGCGGCATGCCCTACAGCGCCATCGCCGAGCAAATGCAGGTTTCCGTCTCCAGTGTTGAAAAATACATCCTGCAGGCGCTGCGCCACTGCCGCAAGCGGTTATCTGCAGAGGATAAGCCGGGGCAATGAATCTTGACTTTTCACATAGATTTACCACTTTATGCCTTGAGGAATCCCGGCACCCAAACGTTCCATTCAGACAACGACTATATTTTGAGCATACCGCTCCAGGCAAAACCAGAGACAGGCCCGCAGGGAAGCGGCGTCACACAAGATGAAGCAGAAAGAGCACAGACAGTTTGAGCAAGCAGTAGACGCAGCCCTGGGCTGGGTCGCGCGGCTGCGTGCCGATACTGTATCCAGGGAAGACCACCAGGCCTTTGCACTCTGGCTTGGCGAGGACGCATCACACCCCGTCGCCATGGACGAGGCCCTCGACCTCTGGGACGATCTGGGCGCTGTGCGCCATATGCCGGCAACCGGCGACGAGCCGGCTGAGGCCGCCAACCGCTCACGCTGGCTACCCGCTGCAATCGCTGTCGCTGCCAGCCTGGTTCTGGCTGTAGTGCTCTGGCCAAAGGTGGCCATGGATCCGGTCAGCACACAGCTCCAGACCGCTATGGGAGAGCGTCACGATTTTGAGCTCCCCGATGGCTCCCGGGCCCTGCTCAACACCAATTCATCATTGAACGTAAGCTATGCCGGGGACCAGCGCCATATCACCCTGACGCAGGGCGAGGCCTGGTTTCAGGTCAAGTCTGATGCAACCAGGCCCTTTCATGTGGATGCCGGCGATGCGCGTATCACTGCGCTGGGTACAGCTTTCAATGTATACCGCGACCGTGACAGCACCAGTGTCACGGTTACCGAAGGCGTTGTAAGAGTGACCGAGCTGGGTGAAACGGGTGCGAGAGCTGCCACCGTCGAAGTATTACGGGTAAATCAACAGCTGACAGCGAGTGACGATGGTTGGAAAGTCAGCGTACCCGACATGGAGCAACAACTGGCGTGGCGCCAGGGTCAACTGGTAGCGCGGGAGATGCCGCTGGCTGAGCTGATCGCACAGCTGCAACGTTACTACGAAACCGATATTCTGCTCACCGATCCGGACATCGCCGCGCTCACGGTTTCCGGCGTTTTCGACCTGGACCAGCCTGAAGCCACTCTTGGAGCACTCGCACTCAGCCTCGACCTCAAAACTGAACCACTGGACACCGGCACAGTGCAGTTGCTCAAATCAGGTCAGTAGGCTATAAAGGGGCGGTGTGGAACCTCCGCCCGCCTCTAAACCAGCTGGCGCCGTTCTAGTTTTTGAATCTTTTCAACAGGTTGCGACACTGTCGCAGTCGGGTTACCCATGCTCACCGCCACTGCGAGAGGTCCGGAAATCACGCCGGGAGTGCTTCCTATTTGGCACCGATCCCTGCTCGCGATCGTACTTGTCGCTGGCCTGGCCAACAGCACCGCTGCTGCGGAAACGCCGCAGGCCCCTATTCACTACACCATTGAAGCTCCGCAACTGTCTGCTGCGCTGATCCAGCTAAGCCAACAGAGCGGGGTCTCGATTGTCTTTTCCGACCAGGTTGTGCGCGACCTGCCTGCGCCTGGAGTAGTCGGCACGGTCACCATGAGTGCGGCACTGGATGCGTTGCTACTGGATTCAGACCTGGGCTGGGAGCTGGTTGATGACAAGGTTGTCGCGGTATTTCAGTTGGATTGCGCTGCGGGCAATTCCTGCCTCTCCCCGCAAGAGATGATCAGCGCTTACCCGGTCTATGTGCCGGGTATGGAGCAGACCTACGTCTATGGTACCCACGTCACCGGCTCCAGAATTCGTCGCTCGGGCCACACCGGTGGCGCGCCGGTGGACATTCTTTCCTCTCCCGATATACAACTCAGCGGCGCCCAGACCCTGGGTGAGTTGCTCAAGTTTGTGCCCGCCGTATCCGGCAACTCACTCAGTACAGCAATCTCCAATGGTGGCAACGGAACGGCGACCGTCACCCTGCGCGGACTACCCGCCAGCAATACCCTGGTACTGATCAACGGGCGCCGGGTCGCCAATAACGGACTCGCCGGAGAGTCCGTAGACCTCAATAGCATCGCGCCGGATGCAGTAGAGCGCATTGAGATCCTCAAGGATGGCGCCTCCGCAATCTACGGTTCCGATGCGATAGCCGGTGTCGTTAACGTGATTACCAGGCGTGACTTCCACGGCGTGCTCGCGGAGGCCTACTATGGCGAAACCGGCGAAGGGGATCTGGAGACCAGCACCCAGACCTTGCAATACGGCACCGGCCTGCCCGACGGATCTTTCTTTATTACCGCTTCCCGCTACCAGCAGGACCCCATTTTCAGCCGCGACCGCAAGGTGTCCGGCAGTGCCGACTCACGCCCACTGGGTGGCACGGACCAGCGTTCCAGCGCCACACCCGATGCGCGCATAAGCCTCGCCTCGGGTGAGACAGTGATTGCCAGTGGCAACAGCTATCGCCCGGTTACCGATGAGGACCTGTTCAATTACCAGGCGTTCACGTCTGCCGTGGTGCCTCTGGAACGCGACAGTATTTACACCAACGCCAGTTATGACTTCAGCGAAAGCGTTACCGGCTACATGGAGCTGAGCTACCTGGAGACCGAAGCCGAAGCCACCCTGGCGCCGACACCCGTGTTTACCGCTTTTGAACAAACCCCTTTGGTTGTGTCTGCCCAGAGCATCTACAACCCGTTTGGTGAGGACCTGCGGGATGTGCGTCGCCGGCTGATTGAACTACCGGCGCGTCGCCAGCGCAATGAGTCAGAGGCCAGTCGGTTCAGCGCTGTCCTGGAGGGTCTTTTTGCCGACTGGAACTGGGACGTTGCCTATAACTGGAGTCGCAGCGAGGCTCGCGAGAGTACCACGGGAATCGTCAACGCAGACCGTCTGGCGCGAGCGATCGGGCCCGCCGAAGGCTGCCAGGGCGCGGTGGAGGACGCCTGTGTACCGGTAAACCTTACCGGCCCGGCGGGTAGCATATCTGCTGACCAGCTAGGCTACATAGTGGCTAGAGGCGAAGTAAGTGGTTACACCAAACTTTCGGGCGGTAGCGTCAACCTGTCGCGGGCTGTAATGGGACTGCCGGCGGGTCGCACTGACATTGCCTTCGGAATGGAATATCGCCGGGAAGCCACCAGCAAAAAACCATCCAGACTATTGGCGGAAACCAGCACCATAGGCGCCACTAACTTCGAGCAGACCAGCGGCGCGCGCACTGTCTCCGAGGTCTACCTGGAGACGGTGCTGCCGTTGTGGAAAAGCGCCAGCGGCTACAGCAGCCTTGATCTGGAAGCAGCCATGCGCTTCTCCGACTACAGCGACTTTGGCAGCAACAGCAATCCCAAGCTCGCATTGCGCTGGCGACTGGGACCCTCTGTGCTGTTGCGGGCAAACTATGCCGAGGGTTTTCGGGCTCCCTCACTCAACGAGCTGTATGAAGGCGCGACCGAAGAACAGGCCTTTATCAACGACCCCTGCACCCAGGCCAGTAACATCGGCTCACTGCCGGGTTGTGTTCGTCAGGCCGACCCCACTCGCAACCAGTTCCTCACCATCAAGGGTGGCAACAGCGAGTTGGACCCGGAAACCTCCGACAGTTATAGCCTGGGCCTGGTCTGGACCCCCTCGGGCGCACAGGGGTTGGCTTTGTCGGCCGACCTGTTCGAAATTAAACAGCGTGACGTGGTTTCCTCCAGCGCGCAGTTCATCGTCGACCAGAATGCGCGGTCGGGCGCGTTTGCTGAGCTGGTACAGCGAGATGCTATGGGTAACCTCACCCTGGTGTCCGCAAACAACATCAATATTGGCGAAAGAGAAGTCCGCGGTGCGGACCTGGCGCTCACCTGGCATGTCCCGCGACGCTCCTGGGGTCAGTTCAGCGTCATTGGCGGTGCCAGCTGGATCTATGAGTACCTGGCGCGCCTGGACCGCAATGCACCCAGCCTCAACCTGGCTGGCACCTTCCGCGATGAAGCATCAGAGGGACTGGGGGGCATACCCAGGTGGAAGGCGCAGCTGGGCCTGCGCTGGACAAAAGACCGCTGGAAAGGCAGTTACCAGATCCACTATGTCGGTGAAATGAACGAGATCGTGCCCGATACCGATCGCACCCGCGCGATCGACGACTGGCTGATCCACGACGTTCAGCTTAACTACACATTCCCGGCGCAGGAGGGACTGCGCCTGACACTGGGAGTGGATAACCTGTGGGATGAGAAGGCCCCTCTCGCCACGTCCGCCTTCAACGACAATATCGATGGCCGCACCCACGAGCTGAAAGGGCGGCAGTGGTACACCCGGATCAGCCTTAGACTATGAGTCTCTACAGAGGAAAACGAATTGCGTAATTTATTGTTTTTACTACCGTTAGCCTACTTTATATCGAACGCCACCGCGGCCGACGAGGCGTTTCCGGGGATTGAGAAGCTGATGAGCAGTGAAGAGTTCAAGGCTGCTGGCCTGGATAAACTCAGTGAGGCGGAGCGCACTGCGCTGAATGCCTGGCTGCTGCATTACACCGCGACTGAAGCGCCGACGATGCTGATCACCAACGAAGACGTAAAGGAGGTCGAGGCAAAGCACGTCATCCAGGCAAACGTGAAACCGCCTTTCAAGGGCTGGGATGGCAATACCGTCTTCTACCTGGACAACGGTCAGGTCTGGCGCCAGCGCCTGAACGGACGCGTGGTCTACCAGGGAGAGGATACGGCGGTCGAAATCAAGAAGAATTTCCTTGGCTTCTACAAGCTCTACCACGTTGCCAGTGGCCGCAGTATTGGCGTCAGCCGCGTCAAATAGCCCTGCCCGAACTGCTCAGACTGCCCCGACTACCCAATTAGTTTCGGCACAATTACTAGTTCCCTGAGATTCCTGTGAAATTTTCACAATTTTCGCCCTCTTATTGAGGGCCATCTTCTTTTAATCGTTTAAAGTTCGAGTTATGCGGTTTCAGCCGCGTGAACACTACTAAAGTATGCTCAATTAAAATACAGGGGTATTAATATGTTGAGAAGAAATCGTCTTGCTGCTGCGGTCTCCGCGGCGGTCGGTATCAGCGCTCTGACCGCTATACCGCAAATGGCAAGTGCGCAAGGTGAGGAAATGCTCGAAGAAGTAGTCGTCACTGGATCCCGCATCCAGCGAGCGAACCTCGTTAGCGCCAGTCCGGTCACCCAGGTAGATGCTGAAGAATTCAAGTTCCAGGGTGTAACCCGGGTTGAAGACCTGATGGCCAAGCTGCCACAAGTCTACTCCAACCAGAACTCCGGCCAGGCCAACGGCGCCACCGGCACCGCGACCCTGAACCTGCGTAACCTCGGAGACGAGCGGACGCTGGTACTGGTCAACGGCCGTCGCATGCCCGCAGGCTCACCGCTTCAGGGCGGCATTGGTGCGGACATCAACCAGATCCCTGGCACCCTCATTCAGCGCGTTGAAGTGCTGACCGGTGGCTCTTCCGCGACTTACGGTTCTGACGCGGTTGCGGGTGTTGTTAACTTCATCATGCAAGACGATTTTGAAGGCGTTCAGTTCGATTACCAGTTCAGCCAGTACAACCATGGCAACGACGACAGCAGCCTGCAGCGCATCGTTACCGATGCCGGCTATCCCGTAGCGGACGGCAGCAAAACCGGTGGCGACATCCAGGACTGGTCACTGATCATGGGCGGCAACTTCGACAATGGTCGCGGTAACGTCACTATGTATGCCACTTACCGTGATGTTGAAGCCATCACCCAGGCAGATCGCGACTACTCTGGCTGTGCCCACAACGCTGACTCCACAGGTTGTTTCGGCTCCGGCACCATCCCTGACGGTCGTGTGACTGACTTCGGCGTGCTCGAAGAAGGTTTCGACTTTAAGGTAGCCGGTTCTGAATTCGTGCCCAGAGACGGCACTACCTACAACTATGGCCCGTTGAACTACTTCCAGCGCCCTGACGAGCGTTATACAGCTGGTGCCTTCGGTCGTTACGAGATCAACGAACACGTTGAGACCTACACCGAACTGATGTTCATGGATGACCGTTCGGTATCCCAGATCGCTCCATCTGGAGCGTTCTTCGTGACCAACACTCTGGCTTGTGGCAACCCGCTGCTGTCCGACCAGCAATTCGACGCGCTTTGCGGACAATTCGGCCTGACAGAAGACGACGTTCAGACTGCTTACCTGGGCCGTCGTAACGTAGAAGGTGGCCCCCGTCAGCAGGATCTGCGGCACACCAGCTTCCGTGGTGTATTCGGCGCACGCGGCGAAATCAACGACACCTGGTCCTATGACGTCTACGGCATGTACGCCGAAGTCAGCATGGAAAACACCTACCTGAATGACTTGTCCACTACCAAAGTCACCCGCGCGCTTGATGCGGTTGAAGACGCGGATGGCAATGTTGTTTGTCAATCTGTGGTCGATGGCAGCGATCCGAACTGTGTACCCTGGAACATCTTCACCACCGGTGCAGTGACCCAGGACCAGTTGGATTACCTGGTATTGCCCCTGTTCGCTCGCGGCACCACCGACCAGACCGTTTACTCCGGTTATGTCGCAGGTAACCTCGGTGACTACGGCTGGAACCTGCCTACAGCAGACTCCGGCATTCAGGTGGCCTTCGGCGCGGAATACCGCGAAGAGAACCTGGACTTCAACCCTGACTCCGGCTTCCGCAGCGGTGACGGTGCTGGCCAGGGCGGCGCGACCGGTCCTGTATCTGGCGGTTACGACGTAACTGAATTCTTCGGTGAAATCAGCATTCCGGTACTGGAAGGCAAAGCGTTCGCAGAAGAGCTCATCGTCGACCTGAGCTATCGCTACTCCGATTACTCTACCGACCAGACTACCGACACCTACGGTATTCGCGCCGGTTGGGCAATCAACCAGGGCGTTAAGGTCCGCGGTAGCTTCCAGCGTGCAGTACGTGCGGCTAACATCCAGGAACTGTTCCTGCCCCAGGGCTTTAACCTGTTCGACATGGACGTGGACCCCTGTGGCGGTGCAACACCCCTGCGCAGCGCCGCTGACTGTGCCCGTAGCGGCGTGACCGCTGCCCAGTACGGTCGTGTACCCAACAACCCCGCTGGTCAGTACAACTTCCTGCAGGGCGGCAACCCCGACCTGGCACCGGAAGAAGCTGACACCTACTCGCTGGGTGTTGTGTGGACGCCTGAGTTCGTCGACGGCCTGAGCATGAGCGTTGACTGGTACTCCATCGAGATTGAGAAGGGCATCAGCAACCTTGATCCCAACTTTATCCTCAATGAGTGTCTGGACGGTAACGACTCCCAGTGCGCCCTGGTCAAACGCGGTAACGCCGGCGACCTGTGGATTGGTTCCGATGTGAACAACAGCGGTAACGTTATTGCGCTCAACGACAACCTGGCCGTTGAAGAAGTTGAAGGCTGGGATGTTGTAGTCGACTACTCCCTGGACATCGGCGACATGGGTACGCTTGCTTTCAGCAACACCCTGTCACTGATCACCAAGTGGGATGAAGCCGAGCTCAAAGGTGCTCCGACTACTGACTGTAAAGGCAACTGGGGCTCAAGCTGTGGCTACCCCACGCCCGAAACACGTAACAACCTGCGTGCAACCTGGCTGACTCCGTGGAATGTCACGGGCACCGTCATGTGGCGCTACATCAGCGAAGTTGAAGACCTTCAGGGCAACATTGACCTTGATTCCATCAACTACTTCGATGTTGCGGGCATCTGGGACGTCTTCGACGACACTGCTTCTATTCGCCTGGGCGTGAACAACGTTCTGGACGAAGCACCCCCCGTCGGCGGTTCCGCCGCTGGCCCGTCTGTACAGGGTAACGGTAACGTATTCCCGGGCCTGTATGACGCCCTGGGCCGCTACTGGTACGTTGGTGTGACAGTAGGCTTCTAAGCCTCACCCGTCCTCCACCGGGACCACCGGAGGAGGACACAAAACTTAAAGAAAAGGCCGGCTTTAGAGTCGGCCTTTTTTTTGGCTCTTCGCAGATTAGCGGGGTTGCTTCGTTGATAGACACTTTCCAGCTGAGCGGCCACGAATGGGGTAAGCCTTCCAAGGGCGTGGACGTTTGTTTTCAACCGAGGAAGGCTTACCCCATTCGTGGTGTCCGCTTTGTTTGAATGCCTCATCGTTTGAATGCCTCATTTCCCGCTAATGTGCGATGAACCTTTTTTTTGCCTTGAAAAAACTCACTATAAACAGGTGTCACCGGCACCGGTTCGCTGCCCAGGGAGAAGCGATTGGCGTAGAATCATATGCCAATCACCCTGTTGGATTGTTCAAATGTCTTTCACACTGAAGATCAGTGCCGACCACGACGCCCGGGGATTGCAGGCTGCATTTGCTGCCTGCGGAAGACTGCAAGTGCCCAATTTCCTGGAAGCGGACTCCGCCAAAACACTGCGTCAGCTGCTGACAAGCAATGAGACCTGGCACCTCACATACAATGAGGGAAAAGAGAACTTCGAGAGCGGCACAGCAGAGTTTAATGCCCTGGCCCCTGCCCAGCAGCAACGCTTCATGGCCAACGTATATGGGCGCGCCCGGGGCTCATTCCAGTATCTTTTCAAGCAGTACTACATCAGCCAGGCAATCAAGCTGGGAGAGCAGCCGGGCCATGCCCTGCACCCTCTGCACGACTGCGTAAACAGCGACGGCTTTCTCAACTGGATGCGAACGCTTACCAACAGGCCCCAGATCAACCATTCAGACTGCTATGCCAGTTGCTATGAGCCCGGCCATTTCCTGACCGAGCACAATGATCTGCACACCACCCAGAATCGCATCGCCGCATGGGTAATCAGCATGACACCGGACTGGAACCCCGACTGGGGCGGCTACCTCGCGTTTTTCGATGAAACCGGCAATATCGAAACCGCATTCAAGCCCAGTTACAACACGCTGAATATTTTCAGTATTCCCCAGCGGCACGCAGTGCAGCTGGTGGCGCCCTTCGCCGGCCACGCCCGCACCAGCCTGCTGGGCTGGCTGCAGAAATAGGGACCGGGTCAGGTCAACAGCCCCGGGGCACCCTCACTTACCAGCAGCTCCCTGAGCGGCTCCAACTGATCTGCATAGTGCTGCCAACGGTTGGCGCTGGTGGTGTAAAGCGGTTTGCGCACCTGGGCCACGCTGGCAGTGCGCACCCTGACGCGTTGTTGATGAAACGCCAGGCAGGCATCATCCCAATCCAGGCCAAGGCCCAGCAGTACCGGCTCCAGGGTCTGCTGCGGCCTGGCCACCAGGTCTTCGTAGTGGACTGCGGTCACAGATTGCGGATAGCGCAACGCCCAGTGATCCAGCAGGCGCTGCTGCTGCAGCCAGTAGTGGCCGATATCCATCAGGTTGTTCGCATAGGGGAAATCACCGGCCAGCTGTTGGAAAAAGATGGATACGGCGTTATCCAACGGGTGTCTCATCGTGCGCAAAAACCTGGCGTGAGGAAACAGTTGCCGCAACAAACCAACATAGTAGCCGTTATCAAGGCGTTTATTGATTACCCGTGCACCCGCTGGATAGTGCTTGTCCAGGTATTGTAGGTACGCGCGTCCGGCTTCCTCCGCCTGCGTTGCACACACCCCTGCAGCCAGGTTGCCCGGAGGCAGGTGACGGGGGAAGAAATCGATTTCCCCGCCGGGAACGAGACCCGGGTGTGCGCCCAGCATTTGCTCCAACAGGGTGGAGCCCGAGCGAAACAGGCCGCAGATAAATACCAACGGCGCCTGCGATACAGGCTGGATCGCGGACCAGTCGGCGGCCTCATCGCGACCGATGATGCTCGTCACCCATTGTTCCTCGCGCTCCCGCTGGTACGCTTTAGTGCGCTTCGACGCCAGCGCGTTGGCGCGCTGGCACTCACCGAAAGCCCGGGTGTACTGCCCACAATCATCCAGTGCCTTGGCCAGGGCGAAGTGCAGCTCTTCTTGCACTTCAGGTGGCAACTGGCCGCTTGTGAGCAGTGTAGTAACCTGACCAATCAACGGGTGCTGCTTGTCGCCAATGGTTTCACTCTGAACCAGCCGGGCGATGGCACGCGGATAAAGCGGGTCAGCCTGCGCAATCCGCTGAAAGTGCTCTTTCGCGCGCTCCCAGTTTCCAGATTCCTCATGATACAAGGCCAGATTATAGTGCGCCGGGGCGTATCCGGGGTTCAGCGAAAGCGCACGATTGAGCGCACTGGCCGCTTCCTCGTCACGATTCAGATCTGCAAGAATCGAACCCAGGGTAGACAGCACCTCTTCGGGCTGCTCAATCCCGTCATCGAGACAACGCTGATATGCCGATAGCGCCTCTTCGTTCTCGCCAAGACGTCGCAGCAGGCTCGCATAGTTGAACCTGCTGGCGACCAGCTGCGGGCGGGCATCCAGCAAACGCCTGTACGCTTTCAACGCTTCGCGCGGCTTGCCCAGCTTTGCCAGCAGACTTGCCAGGCGATCTACGTAGAGCGGGTTGTCTGGAAAATTCTCTGTCAGCTGGCGAAAGCAGGAGACAGCCTCATCTCCCTTTCCCGCTTGCAAAGCCAACATGGCGAGAAATTCCAGTGGTTCGGCCGCCTGCGGCTGTTGCGCGTTCAGCCGGGAGAAGAGTTGCTGCGCCTGGGCTAATTGACCACCGGCATAGTACTGTTGCGCCTGCTGCAGCATACGCGAATAGTTGTTATCGATTGTGGAACCCCCGGGTCAGTATTGGTAGCGGTAGTCGCGTTCCAGGCCGCTCCAGGATACGGTTTTACCGTCTTTCATCACCGGCCTGAAGCGCACGTCGCGCAGCAGGCGGAATAATACCACTCGCGCGCCCACATCCTCGGGCGGTTCCTGTTCAAGAATTTCAATCTCACGGGCCTCACCGTAGCGGGAGACAGTGAGCATGACCTTCGCCCTGGCTTTGACGTTCTCGGTGGGGACCGACCCGTCAGATAGAAAAACCCGCGTATCGGGCAATTCCACAGGTCTGGTGAAGAACGCCTCTTCTGCTGATGCTAAAGCGCCGGATGCAGAGAAAATGGCCCAGGCCTTCTCGTACTGCTGCAATGCCCTGCTTTCTTCCTGCCACCACATGTACCAGTCGCCAAGGGCCACGTAGGCCTTGCCGACGGCATCTGATTCTGGCCCCTCTGCACGGGTGGCGGCCTCGATAATCGCTTCCAGCGACCTGCGACCATTGCGGAAATTATTTTTCTGCAGCTGGCGGAAGCGCTCACCCTCCAGCTGTCCATTCAACAGCGGGTCAGCGTCTGCCGGACCACTAAGCTGTATTCTCAACATGGACTGACGTTCGCCGTCATAACGCGATATGAGGTATTCCACCAGCATACGGTCATAGTGCTGTGCAATGATTTCTTCATCTGCGCCATTGCTCTGGCTCAGTCGCTCAATATTAGCGGAGTAAACGTCGTGCATGTCCAGCAGGCGCAGGTAAGAGCTGCCACCCACTCCCTGTAAATAGGCCTGCCGCTGCCAGTCGAGATATTCCCGGGTGGCCTGCATCATGTTCTCGTCACCCGGGGCATATACTGCCTGTTGCAGGCGGAAACGTCGCGACACCAGTTGGTCTGCCTCTTCGAACTGACCCAGCAGCAAGCGTAGCTCAACCATGTCGTCCAATATCGGCAGTTGCGCTGGCCCGTTGAGCCCTTCATTGATCCGCGATACCTGCATAGCCCGGCGGAACACTTTCATCGCCTCGAAGGGTTCTCCCTTCTCGATAAAAGCCCGGCCCATCGTGTGCAAAGGCTCAGTCAGCCTGGGGTCATAGGGGCCACCCTGGCTTTCAAACTGCTCCACCATGGCGTGAAACGCGCTGTCCGTCAGCGGCGTTGGCGCCACCTGCGGCGCTGCCGAGTCACCGCTTTCCCGCCCCGTGAGCACATCGCCACTTTCGACAATCTGCAAACCATAGGGTGTCGACCTGGGCTTTTCCGGCACAATGGAATGGTAGGGCGAGACTGCCCATGCTGCGGGACTACCCAGCAGCACCACACATACCGATGCACACAGCATTGGACGCAATGCGAACACCTCTACCAGCTAACAAAACCAACCGGACACTCTTGCAGGTTAGCAGCTTATAGAGAACCTGCAGACCAATAGGGCAAGAAACCTTTTCATCCAACAAAATAAAGACCTCCAGTTGACGCGAGTACCTCCCGGGCTGACACTAGGGCCTCTCAGCGAGAGGATTGATCCATGATGCGTTTTAAGAATCTGACCCCTGCTCTTCTATTTGCGGCGCTCGCTGCGGGCTGTGCCAGCAATCAAGACAGTGACACCGCGGCCAGCAGCACAAGCGCGGGAGCGGGAGCGGAGCAACAAGTGGCCATGCAGGCGGACGTAGAAGACCCCAATGCCATACGTTGCAAGCGGTATGCCGAGACCGGCAGCCGTATTGGCAAGAAAGTGTGCATGACCAACGCGGAGTGGGATAGAACCGCGCAAGAAAGCCGCGAGGCGGCAGACCGCATTCAACGCGGGTCACTGCACGGCACTTCAATTGTGGACGGCGGTTAAGCCGCTACTCGCTCCAGCACCAGAAGCCAGCCCGACGGACTCTCTGGCTCACCCATTTGCAGCACTTCCCGTCGTTGTACTGTTAGCCCAGAGCCTGCACAGGCCGCGGTAAATGCCTGCACTGACGCCTCGTCCATGGCGCTGTTAAGCATCGAAGTCAGCCTTACTTCATATGCGTCCAACTCGGTCGCCATGGTGTCCAGCCAGGAGAAAATGTCCTGCGGCTGGTAAGCTGACATACGTGGATACATGTGTGCTATGTCGCGGTAGAGCTGACGCGGCAGTCCATCCGCGACGGCCTCGCCATAACGCCTGAAAATCGCCTCAAGAGACCGAACAGCAGGTTGAAATGCCTGCTCTGCCGCCTTGAAAGCCGCGACGGAGCCAGTGCCCCCATTAAGAGCATAGCCCGCTACAAACGCCCCTCGCGCCAGGGACAGAACCTCAGCGTCTCGCAGCGCCTCGACCGCCTCCAGGTTTACGGCGTACTCGCGGTAAATCGCGCCGTCAGCCATATGGACAACCAGGGCCAGCTGCCCGCCAGGCGCCACCATACTCGCCGCCTCCTGCATGGCAGCTGTACCCGCATACTCGACACCGAATTGACTGAACACGAGTTCGAACGACTGCGGCCGAAAAGGCAATTTCCCGGCATCGGCAACAACCAAAGTGGCCCCGGGCAATGACGCCCCGGCCAACTGCAGAGCACTGGCAGAGACATCCGTGCAGGTCAGCGCGAGCGCCGGTGACACTGCCGCGGCCTGGGCGGAAACCGCGCCGCTGCCACAGGCCAGTTCCAGGCAACGTGGCTGCCCGGTGGCATAGCGGCTGTCACTGAACAGCTCGCGCCACAACTGTTGCAGCGGCGCCTGATGGGTCCCGCCCTCCTTATGTGCCGGGTTGCCGCGCATACCCTGCCAATAAACATCCCAGCCGCTGCTGGTCCCCTGCGCCTCTGCTGCGTTGCTCAAGCCGTCGCTTCCTGTGTGCATGTGGAGGCTGCGGCCTAATGACCGGCCAGCAGCCTGATTTTTTTCGAATAGCCGGCTTTCTGCTCGTCACTTTCCGCCAGCCTGGCGGCAGCTGTGAACGCCTCGCCTGCATCATCCAGTTGTCCCAGCGCCACATAACTCAGGCCCAACAAACGGTATATCTCATGTTGCGCCTTATCCAGTCTCAACGCCGACCGCGAGCGGGACACCGCCAGCGGATAATCGCCTGCCTCGAAGGCCTGCAGCGCCAGTTCATGGAGATAATAGGGATTGTGCAAGCGGAACAGCTCAACTTTACCCTCATACCACACGGCAAGGTTCTCCTTGTCCTGCTGACGATACAGCCTGGCCAGGTTACTCATTGCCGCGGGCTCGCGCGAAACATCGATTGCCCGCAAATAGGCGGCCTCCGCGGCGGCCTCCTCACCCGCACGCCGGTAAAGGCTGCCCAGGTTGGTCCAGAAGTAGCCGGTATCCGGCGCCAGGGAAATCGCCCGTGAAAAGTGCAAATAGGCCGAGGTAAACTCATGATCCATCATCAGGTGCACACCCATATTGTTATGGTAGCGAGCCTGGACTTCCTCATCGTCCAGCAGGTGCCTTTTATATTCGGTATCGAAAGACTCCATGGCGAAGTCGACCATCATACTGCCGCCGGGCAGGTCGACCACGGCATTGAGGTGCTTGTTGTAAAGCCAGGTCTCATTCCTGGCTTCCCATGTGGGTGGTACCTCCACCTCCTGGAAACGAGCCGGAATACCTGCCTCCCGCGCCAGTGCCACAAACAGGTTGGTGAAGGACATGCAGTTCCCCTCGCGGGTATAGAATGCCTCCTCCGCGGTCAGGGTGTGAAACAGGTTGTAGTCAAGCCGCAGACCATCATCCAGGATCGCGCGCAGAATCTGCTCCACTTTCTGTTTCTTGTTCGCTTTGCGAGGCGTGTGCTCTGCCAAAAAGGCTCGCATGTCATCATTTACGGCGAGAAGTTGCGGGGCGGGGGGCTTCAGCTCCGGCGGCAGACCCAGAACGGAACCGTCCAGCAGCGCTGCACGGCTGTACGCCTGGGCCGCCTGGCTGGGAGCAGGGCCGGGCCCGGCACATGCGACAAGGGCCAGCAACCCGGACAGCAACGCCAGTTGCCGGAGAATGATGAGCTTACGCATGCGGACACCTCCCTGGGCGAATTGCACCGGCGGTACCGGCGGCTGCCCCAGCCGGGCACAGCTCGCCGAAACTCCTCCCCAGCATAACACCACTGCTCTGGCGCACTAGGGAATTAGGATCGACCTGATTATAGCTCTATACTCTAGGTCACTCCCCCGACAACCCAGCGAGCCCCCGCGTGGATACGATTTCCGCTTTCATTACCCTGCTCTTCGTCATGGACCCTTTGGGCAACGTACCCATCTTCCTCTCGGTGCTCAAGGATGTAGACGCGAAACGGCGCCAGTGGGTGCTGGCGAGAGAGCTGCTGATCGCGCTGATGGTGCTGTTGATATTCCTCTGGTTCGGCGGCGTGTTGCTGGACTTACTGGGGCTGAAGCAGGAATCTATCAGTATTGCCGGTGCCATCATCCTGTTCCTGATCGCAATTCGTATGATTTTTCCCTCGCCCTATGGCCTGCTGGGCGAAACACCTGAGGGGGAGCCGTTTATTGTGCCGCTGGCAATTCCCATGGTGGCAGGTCCCTCGGCACTGGCAATCTCCGTATTGCTGGTCTCATCCGACCCGGATCGCATGTTCGACTGGACGTTGGCACTGGTGGGAGCATGGGCCGCATCAGCAGTGCTGTTGATGTCTGCGCCATTACTGCTCAAGGCACTGGGCAACCGCGGCCTGATCGCGGTTGAGCGACTGATGGGAATGATCCTGGTCATCATATCGGTGCAAATGTTCTTTGACGGCGTGGGCAAATTTCTCCACCTGGACATTGCTACGCCCCTCTAGAGGCCGGCAAGGAACTCCAGCAGCAGTGCGTTCAGGCGTTCCGGCTGTTCCTGTTGAATAAAGTGGCCCGCGTCCGGTAACAGGGTCACGCCACGCAGGTCCACGACTTTATCCTGCATGTGCGCCAGTGGCGCATCACCCGCCAGTTTAATCACCGGGTCCTCGGCGCCGCCTACAAACAGCGTGGGAACCAGCACCGGAGCATGGGCTGTACCGCGCGTTAAAGCCCAGTTGTAGTCCATCACCCGGTAAGCGTTGGCACCACCGATTATCGCCAGCTCCGGTCCGGCACAGAGATACTCACGGGTGTAGTAATCGAGATCTTCCACGGAGAGCCACGACCAGGGCAAGTCCTCCGCTGGTACTTCCAGCACGTCCAGGTAGTGCGTGCCTGCAGCGGGGAAGTTCTCCCAGTTCAGTAATTTGCCGCGGGCGGAAAGCGCCCAGAACAGCCTCCGCAGAAACTCTCGTTCACGCCCTCTCACGCCGGCCTCGGCGAGCCCCGGTTGCTGGTAGTAGTGCATGTGGAAGAAATGGTTTTCGGCAATGGCGGCGAACAGGGTCGAGGGCGGCACATCGCAACCTCCCGCCAGTTCCATATCATAGGGCACGCATAGCGGGGCAATGCCACGCAGTCGCTGTGGGTAGTGCACCGCCATATGCCAGGTGAGATTGGCGCCGAAATCGTGTCCCAGCAGCACGGCTTGCTCCTCGCCGAAATGGTCCATCACCGCCAGCACATCTTCGCTGAGCTGATCGAGGCCGTAGGCCTCCACTTCAAGTGGCCGGCTGCTGCGCCCGTAACCGCGCATGTCCAGGGCAACGACCCGGTAACCGGCCTCTGCCAGTACCGGGATCTGGTGACGCCAGCTGTACCATAGACCCGGATAACCGTGGCACATAATGACCAACGGCCCTTCTCCCTGGGTTACAAAATGCAGGGAAACCTTTCCATTATTGAGCTGCTGATGTAGCAAGTACTTACTTCACACGCTGAAACTGGAGATTGATGGTGACCGGAACGGCGGTGCTGATCGCCGCCAGGCCGGCCACATTGCGCAGAGCCTCAACGCCGGCGACCAGCCCGAAATCACCCGCCCTGAGCAGGACCGGACGCGCAGACACCACCCGCAGGTTACCGCTGTCGCTGAACACCAGCAGGGGAACGATGACCTTCTGTTCCACCCCGTGCAAGGACAGACTGACCGGCACTTCCGTGCTCACGGTGCCGCCCAGGGCCGCTTCAGCGAGGACCGCCGGATCCAATCTGGCAGACACGTTGGCAGCGGGAAATTCGGCCGTGTTGAACAACATGGCACGCATTCGTTCGTTGCGAATCGGAATAAGCGTCTCCACACTGTCGAGATTAACCGTCACCTGCACATGGCCCTCCTCACCGATATAGCCCACCAGTGAGGGAAAACTGTGCATCTCTGCAATCGTCGAATTCTTCACCGAGATGAAGTTTATCGTTGACCCGGAATCGTTAAGCTCCCACTGTGCTGATGCATGAGTCGCTATCAACGCGGTCGTCAGGAAAAACCCCATCATCACCTGTCGCATGCTCATTTCCAAATCTCCTGTTTATTGCTGGAATTCACCTGCCCGTCCTGGCGCTGGCCCGCTTGCGGACAGGCTTGTTGCGGCGAAGCAGGCCGGACAGGTCAGATTACTTCGGCGAGGTCGCCTTTCTTCTCCAGCCAGGCCTTGCGGTCGGATGCCCGTTTCTTGGCCAGCAACATATCCAGCATGTTATTGGTGCCGTCACCCGAGTCCATTACCAGGCGCACGAGGCGGCGGGTATCGGGATCCATGGTGGTCTCACGCAGTTGCAGCGGATTCATCTCGCCCAGACCCTTGAAGCGCTGTACGTTCACCTTGCCACGCAGCTTTTCCGCTTCGATTCGATCCAGAATACCCTGCTTTTCACCCTCATCCAGCGCATAAAACACCTCCTTGCCCACGTCGATGCGATACAGGGGCGGCATGGCGACGAATACGTGACCCGCCGAGACCAGGGCACGGAAGTGGCGCACAAACAGGGCGCAGATCAGGGTGGCGATGTGCAGGCCATCGGAGTCCGCGTCCGCAAGGATGCAAACCTTATGGTAGCGCAGGCCGGAGAGGTCGTCAGACGCCGGATCAATACCCAGGGCAATAGAAATATTGTGAACCTCCTGGGACGCCAGAATCTCCTGCGAGTCCACTTCCCAGGTATTGAGAATCTTGCCACGCAGGGGCAGGATGGCCTGGAATTCGCGATCCCTGGCCTGCTTGGCGCTTCCTCCGGCTGAATCGCCTTCGACCAGGAACAGCTCCCCGCGACTGGGGTCCTCACCGGAGCAGTCGGCGAGTTTGCCGGGTAGTGCAGGGCCGGCAGAGACTTTCTTGCGCACCACTTTCTTGGCAGTACGCATACGGCTCTGGGCATTGTTGATGCACATCTCCGCCAGCTTCTCCGCTTCTTCCGTATGCTGGTTCAGCCACAGGCTGAAGGCGTCCTTGGCCACACCGGAAACAAAGGCTGCTGCCTCCCTGGAGGAAAGACGTTCCTTGGTCTGACCGGAAAACTGTGGGTCTTCCAGCTTGGATGACAGTACATAGCAGCAGCGGTCCCAGATGTCGTCGGGCGTCAATTTGACACCGCGCGGGAGCAGGCTGCGCAGTTCACAGAAGTCGCGCATGGCATCGAGCAAGCCCGTGCGCAGGCCGTTAACGTGGGTGCCACCCTGGGCAGTTGGAATCAGGTTCACATACGACTCGGCGATCACTTCACCGCCCTCGGGCAACCATTGCACGGCCCAGTCCACCCCTTCGTTACTGCCACTGAAACTGCCCACAAATGGCTGTTCCGGGATCGCCGGATAATCAATAGTGGCATCAGCCAGATAGTCAGTGAGACCGTCTTCGTAGTACCACTCCTGGCTCTCACCTTTTTTCTCGTCTTTGAACTTCACCCGCAGCCCGGGGCAGAGCACCGCTTTGGCACGCAGCACGTGCACCAGTCGAGAGACAGAGAAATTCACCGAATCAAAGTACTTGCCGTTGGGCGTGAACATGACAGTGGTGCCGGTATTGCGTTTGCCGCAGCTGTCGATCACGGTCAGGTCCGAGGTCTTTTCACCATCGGCGAAAGTGATCTGGTGCACGCTGCCATCACGCCGGATAGTGACCACCAATTCGCTGGACAGCGCGTTGACTACCGACACACCGACGCCGTGCAAACCACCGCTGAACTGGTAATTCTTATTGGAGAACTTGCCACCGGCATGCAGGGTGGAAAGTATCACCTCCACCCCCGGCTTGCCCTGTTCAGGATGAATATCCACTGGCATACCCCGGCCATTGTCGCTGACTGACACCGCACCGTTTTTATGCAGGACCACATCGATAAGGTCAGCATGTTTGGCGAGGGCCTCGTCGACCGAGTTATCGATCACTTCCTGGGCAAGGTGGTTGGGACGGGTAGTGTCCGTATACATACCCGGACGCTTGCGAACGGGTTCGAGTCCCGTGAGGACCTCGATATCTTCGGCGGTATATTGGCTCATTTTATGGGGTAACGTCTTGAAACTGCAGGATTGGAATCCGACTCATTGTACATGAGGCCGGGAAGCTGGCGACGCCGGGAACGAAAAAAATTGAAACTGGCCGGACGACCTAGAGGTAACCGCCGGACTCCAGATCGACCGTAAAGGTTGCGTCAGTGACCCGGGAGATACCGGTGTTGATGCTGCCGTCCTTGCACAACTCCAACCAGCGGTAACCCGGCGGCCTGTCGTCGGCCTTGAAACGCTCACTGCCCGGAGCAAACTGCACGCAGGTGGAAGGACTGGCCATCAGCGCGATATCACCCCGCAGCCAGTCGATCTCCTGATGCACATGGCCCCACAGTACACCGCGAACACCGGCAAAGCGCTCAAGCGTTTCCCAGAACCGCTCCGCATCGGCCAGTTTTTGCTGGTCTATCCAGGCGCTGCCTATGGATACCGGCTGGTGGTGCAGGCAAACCAGTGTAAAAAGACCCTCTGCCTGTGCTCGCTCCAGTGCCGCCAGCAGACGCTGTTGCTCCAATTCGCCCAACTCGCCACCGACCTCCCCGGGTATCTGGGAGTCAAGCATCAGGACTTGCCAATCGCCTGCCTGCACCTCACCGCAGAGACAGCCCTGCCCCTGCAGCGCAGTTTCCATCTGCCCTCTATCATCGTGATTCCCCGGCAACCAGAAACTCTCCGCCGAGAAGGCCTGCAAATATTCGGTCAGCCTCAGGTAAGCATCACGCGAGCCCCGGTCGGAGAGATCGCCTGTGCAGAGCAAACCGTCGATCACCGGGCGCTCCTGCAGTACATGCTCTATCACCAGTTGCAGGGAGCGGTCGGTGTCCATATCCAACAGCGTTCCGCCGCGCTCGGCGCACAGATGCGTATCGGTCAGTTGCACCAGGTGCACCGTGTCGCCCGCAGTCGTGAGTTTACAGGGCCCGGCGGAAGTTGATGGGTTGCTCACCGGGGAGGTGTCACTCACGCCCTCACCGTTATGGGTTGTGTGCTCAAACCATTCCCCAGGCAATGCTCCAGCCAGTCGGCCAGAAAACGGTTCTGCTGTGATTTCTCATCCTGCTGGTGCATTTTATCGTTGGGATAGCTGTAACGGGGCTGGATACGCTGATGAGACTGGAAACTCGCTACTTCCAGCATGCCGGCATCGTGGTAGGCACGCACTTCAACCCGAAGGCTGCCCAACCAGCGCGCCTCGGCATGCTGCTGCCGCAGGCAGAATATGGTGGTGTACCGACAGCGCTCCATCACTTCCAGGCGTATCCTGGAGGGCCCTACATTGAATTCGCGAAGATTACAGCTCTCGTAGTCGGGAAACAGGCGAAGAAGGCGCGCATAATTAGCGTCGCAAATCGCGTGCAACTCCGAGAGATCTAGCTTGAACGCTCTGTTACGCGCCTTTTCTACCACTTAGTGTCTCCACAACCACCTCCCCAAGGGGGGCAAAACCAATATCGAGTGCAACAAACCTTGCGAGTTTAACATCTGCGATAGTCAAAACTAGCCGAATTTTTGCGCCTCAGTTCACACAATGCAAGACTGCGCAGGGACTGTTAGAATCACCGCGCAGTTCTTTGCGTTGATTCGTACCAATGAGGAAAAAACATGAGACGGACCGGAGTCGCGCTGGTCGCGCTGGCACTTACCCTGGGAACGCTGACGGCTCGAGCCGAGTCACTTCTGGACATCTACGAGCTGGCGCTGGAAAACGACGCCCAGCTGAAAGCTGAAGAAGCCACGTACCTCGCCAATAGAGAAGCAGAGAACCTGGGCCTGTCCGCGTTGCTGCCGCAGGTCGGCGCCAAATACTCTCGATCCGGTTCGGACACCGACACCGACGCAGAGAGCTTCCAGTTTGGCGAAGATGGGATTGTCACCGTAGACACAACCACAACCAACGATACCATCAGCGATGGCTTCCAGGTCTCCCTCAACCAGGCCTTGTTCGACCTGCCCGCATGGTTCAGCTTCAAGGCCGGCAAGGAGCAGAGTAAACAGGCTGAGGCCACGTTCGCCGGCAACCAACAGAACCTGATTGTTCGCGTGGTCAACGCCTATCTGGGTGTGCTGCGTGCACAGGACAACCTGGAGGCCTCCAAGGCACAGGAGCGCGCCTTTGAACGCCAGCTCGAGCAGACACAGCAGCGTTTTGAGGTTGGCCTCATCGCGATCACCGACGTCTATGAGGCTCAGGCCGCTTATGATCTGTCGCAGGTCAACCGCATCGTTGACGAAAACAATGTGGCGGTTGCACTGGAGCAGCTTTCGGTGCTGACCGGGCAGACCCACAGCAACCTGGATATCCTCAAGGAAGACTTTGAAATCAATCCGCCCGAGCCATTGGACCGCGCCGCCTGGGTGGATTTCTCTCTGGCAAACAACTACAACCTGAAAGCGGCCAAATTCGGTGAAGAGGCTGCCAGGCAGAACGCCAGGTCCAGTGCGCTGGAGCACGGCTTTGTGATTAGCGGCAACTATACTTATTCCGATACGCAGACCGACGGCCGGCGCACCATCACACCAGACACCCAGTTCAACAGCTCACCCTTCAATTCCACTGATGGGGATTACTGGGAGTTGCGCGTCGATGTTCCACTATATTCAGGCGGCGCTATCAGCGCCAATCGGCGGCAGGCTGCTCAGCAGTTCAACTCCGTGCGCGAGCAACGCATCAACCTCACCCGCACGACTGTGACCAATACCCGGTCACTGCATATGACTGTGATCAGCGATGTCTCCCGGGTCAAAGCACGCAAGCAGAGCATCGTCTCCTCCCGCAGCGCTCTTGACGCTACCCAGGCGGGATATGAAGTGGGTACCCGCAACGTGGTGGATGTGCTCAACGCCCAGAACACCCTGTTCGCCGCCGAGCGTGACTATGCGAACAGCCGCTATGATTACATCAATAACATGATGCGCCTGAAAGAACAGGCGGGGCTGCTGAGCCCGCAGGATGTGATCAACCTGGACTCATTCCTGCAGACACCCCCGGCACCCGCGGCAAGCAGCAAGTAACCGCTTACTGCCCTGCCAGGGCCTGACTGGAATCCGGCACTGCACGGGTTTCAAGCATCGGCCATCTCATTGGCTATCAGCCCCAGCAATCGATGGAGGGCGCCCCGATTGGCCGCTACCACAGCGGCAGCGGCCGCCCCCATCGCCTCCCGCCGCGCCTCATCCACCAGTAGTTGCTCTAAAGCCGGCCCCAGCTCCGCCGCTCCCTGCAGTTGAATCATGCCTCCGGCCTCCAGCAGCATGGTGGTAATCTCGCTGAAATTGAACATATGTGGCCCGCTGATTACCGGCACACCCCAGGCGGCGGCTTCCAGCACATTCTGTCCGCCGTGTTCGATAAAGCTGCCGCCAATTACACACACGTCGGCCGCGCCGGAGAGCAGGCGCAACTCACCCATGGTATCCCCGAGGAGTACCTGGTGCTCCGCACTCACCTCCTCTGCCGCAGAACGCCGCGCAGTTCGCAAACCACGCGACAGGCAGAGTTGATACACCGACTCAAACCGCTCCGGGTGCCGGGGAACCAGCAGACACAGCAGCCCGGGAACCCGCTCTCGCACTATTGAAAATGCATCAAGAATCAATTCCTCCTCACCCTGGTGAGTGCTGGAGGCAAGGAGCACGGGGCGGTTCTGCAGTGCCAGCCGCAATGACCGGGCCTGGTCCTGCAGGTGCTCATCAAGGTCAATATCAAATTTGATGCTACCGGTAATATGCAGACGCTCAGCCGGCAGCCCCAGCGCGAGCAGGCGCTCACCGTCGGCTGACGCCTGGCAGGCGACGCTGCCAAGCGAATTAAGCATGCCGGAGGTCAGCTTGCTGAAGCGAGCGTAACCACGGGCGGAGCGCGCAGAGAGGCGCGCGTTGGCAAGCACTATGTGGCAGCCTTGCCGGTGGCTGTAATGCAGCATGTTGGGCCACAATTCCGTTTCCATCACCACCAGCAGTTCGGGGCGCACCTTACGCAGAAATCGGGACACGGCACCGGGAATGTCCCAGGGTAAATACACATGAAATACACGATCGCCGAACAGCGCCTGAACCCGCTCAGAACCCGTGGGTGTGGTAGTGGTAACGACCAGGCGATGCTCTGGCCAGCGCGCTAACAGTTGCTCTATCAACGGAGCCGCTGCCAGCGTCTCGCCCACTGACACAGCGTGCACCCAAATGACTTTGCCCTCGGTCACCTGCCGGGGACAGCTGAATACACCAAACCTCTCGGCCAGGCGCTGGCGGTAAGCCGGCGCTCGCCGCGACCGCAGCAGCATGCGCACCAGCAGAACTGGCACCAACAGGTAAAACAGGGCGCTATACAGGTAGCGCATAGGCGTGTCCTCAAAATCAGCTTGCCAGAGCATATCAGTCATAACCAGCATGAGCCCGCCTGAACAGTGATTTTTTCACCCCTGCAAGCAGCGTAGCAAGCGCCCTGAAGCTGCAATATCAGGCTATAATCGAGCTTTCGATTTTCCTGGAGCGGCCCATGGGCTCGCCTGTACTGAACACTGACATCGCCATAATCGGCGGCGGCATCGCCGGCCTGTGGACCCTCAACCAATTGCGCAACCGCGGCTTCAATGCCGTGTTGTTCGAACAGGGCGCACTGGGCAGCAACCAGACCATTGCCTCCCAGGGCATGATCCATGGAGGTATCAAGTACGCCCTGTCCGGTGCCTGGAGTGGCAGCTCCGAGGCTATCTCCGCCATGCCCGCGATCTGGCGCAGCTGCCTGCACGGCAAAGGCAAGGTCGATCTGCGCGCTTGCAACGTGCTCAGCGAGAATTTTTACCTGTGGTCGCACACCGGGCTCACCTCCCGGGTAAGTTCCTTTTTCGCCAGCAAGATGCTGCGCGGAAGAGTAGAAAAACTCTCCCGCGAAAACTACCCGGCGCCGCTGCGCTCACCGCAATTCAAAGGCCAGGCCTACCGACTTGTCGACCTGGTACTGGACGTACCCTCGCTGGTGAAAGCGCTGGCCGACCAGCACCAGGAAGCCATTTTCTCCATAGACTGGTCCACTGCGTCGCTGCATGTGGAAGATCGCCAGGCCAGGTTGCAAACGCCCGATTGCGAACTGCGGCCGCGCCAGCTATTGCTGACCGCCGGCACCGGCAACGAGGAACTGGTGGCGGCACTGGGCGGCGCTGAGCCGGCCATGCAGCGCCGCCCACTGCAACAGGTACTGGTAAAGCACCAGTATTCCGAGCCCTTTTACTCCCACTGCACCGGTGCCAGTTCCTCACCAAGGCTGACCATTTCCAGTCACCGCACCTCGCGCGGCGAACCCGTGTGGTACCTGGGCGGCGAGCTGGCAACTGAGGGCGCCGATCTGCCCGGACCGGAACTGATCACCAGGGCCAGGCAGGAAATGGAAGAACTCATGCCATGGATTGATTTCGGCGAATGCCAATGGCGCACTCTGCGCCTGGACCGGGGGGAACCACGCCAATCTGCCCTGTTGCGTCCGGACAGCGCTTTTGTGGGTGCGGTGGACAGCGTGGACAACACCCTGGTGGCCTGGCCTACCAAACTCAGCCTCAGTCCAAACCTGGCCGACGAAATCGAGCTCGCACTCGCCGAACGTGGCATCGAACCCGGCCCGGCTGTGGATCTCGCGCCGCTGCACGCAATGGGGCAACCCGCAGTGGCCGAAACCTGCTGGGACAGTCTGTTCTCGTGAGCTGGATGCGCCCACTGGGCAGTACCGGCCTGCAGGTCAGCGCTCTGGGCCTGGGCACGGTAAAACTGGGCCGGGACCAGGGCGTAAAGTATCCGCAGGGATTCAGTATCCCCGACGATCGGGCGGCAGCCGCCTTACTGGATCAGGCGCGGGACCTGGGGATCAACCTGATCGATACCGCACCGGCCTATGGCAACAGCGAACAGCGCCTGGGCAAACTACTGCGCAGCCAACGCCAGCACTGGCTCATCTGCTCTAAAGTTGGCGAGGAGTTCGAAGACGGCAAATCTTACTTTGATTTCAGCCCCGAGCATGCCCGCAGATCAGTCGAACGCAGCCTGCAGCGGCTGCAAACCGAGGTAATCGATATCGTGCTGGTGCACTCCGATGGCGAGGACATGGAGATCATTGAGCGCCTGGGCACCCTGCAGGCGCTGGCTGAGTTGAAGTCAGCAGGCCTGATTCGCAGTTATGGTATCTCCACCAAAACAGTGGAGGGCGGCAAGGCCGCCGCTCACGTCGCCGACGTCGTAATGCTTACCTATAACCTGGCACACCAGGAAGAATCAGTGGTACTGGATACGTGCCGGGAACTGGGTAAGGGGGCATTGATCAAGAAGGCCCTGGCCAGTGGTCACCTGGCGCAGATGAAAGACCCGGTCCAGGCCTCCATGGACCTGGTGTTTGCGCACCCGGGCACCAGTGCAGCTATAGTCGGCACTATAACTCCAGCGCACCTGGCAGCCAATGTGGCCGCTGTGCGCAGAGTTACGGGAGAGTAAACACTTACTCACCTTGTTGTATCCGACTGACTATCGCCGTCGTAGAGAGGTTATCGACAACGCTCAGGACCCGCACTTCACCGCCATAAGCCTCAACGATTTCCCAGCCTACAACCGCTTCCTTATCCACATAATCGCCACCCTTTACCAACACATCTGGCTTCAGGGCCTGCAACAATGACCGCGGCGTGTCGTCAGCAAAACTGACAACCCAGTCCACCGCTTCCAGTCCGGCAAGCACCGCCATCCGCCTTTCTACCGCGTTGATAGGCCGGCCCTTGCCCTTGAGGCGGCGCACTGAATCATCAGAATTAACCGCCACAATCAACCTGTCTCCCTGCTGTCGCGCCTCCTCCAGGTAGGAAATGTGCCCGGCGTGAATGATGTCGAAACAACCATTGGTAAACACCACCTTCTCGCCGTGGCTGCGCGCGTCCGCAACCGCGATCTGTAACTGCTCCAGGGTGACCGCACCGCGCTCCGATCCCTGATCTTGCTGCACCGCCCGGCGCAGTTCAGGGCCGCTTACCGTCGCCGTGCCCAGCTTGCCCACCACAATACTGGCGGCGATGTTGGCCAGGGCGACCGCCTCGGGCAGAGCCGCGCCAGCAGCGATCGCGCTGGCCAGTACGGCGATGACCGTATCGCCGGCACCAGTGACGTCAAACACTTCACGCGCCCTGGCCGGCAAGTGCAATTCCTCCTCGCCCGGGCGCAGCAGGGTCATGCCCTGCTCCCCGCGCGTGACCAGCAGCGCCTGCAGCGACAGCTCACTCATCAGCTGTTCGCCGCGCTCAACGAGTTCTGCTTCACTGGGGCAGGGACCGACCACGGTCTCGAATTCGTGAAAATTGGGCGTCAGTAGCGTCGCTCCCCGATAGCGGGCGAAGTCTGTCCCTTTGGGATCCACCAGCACAGGCACCCCGGCCTCGCGAGCGGCAGCAATCAGCGGTTCCGGGTCACCCAGTGCGCCCTTGGCGTAATCCGACAGCACCAGAACGCCACAATGGGGTAACAACTGGGTAAGTGAATCGGTCAGTGGCGCGCCGGCGCCGGACAGACCAGGCTCTTCAAAATCCAGGCGTATTAACTGCTGGTGACGGCTGATCACCCGCAACTTGGTGATAGTCGGGTGACCGGGGACCCGGGTAAAGCCGCAGTGAACACCGGCCCCTGCCAGCATATCCTCCAGCGAGTCCGCCATCTCGTCATCGCCGGTGTACCCGCAGAGTTGCGCACCCGCGCCCAGCGCCGCAATATTCAGCGCCACGTTGCCTGCACCGCCCGGACGATCGCTAATTTGCTCTACCTTGACCACCGGCACCGGCGCCTCCGGGGAAATTCGCGAGGTACCGCCCTCCCAGTAACGGTCGAGCATGATGTCCCCCAGAACCAGTACCTGGGCCTGATCAAAGCGGGGCATTTCCAGTTTCATCAGTTGCTGTCCTCAGCAGATGTTAATCTGCGACCATGATAGCACGCCGGCGGCTTGCCTCAGGCTAACAAAACAGCTACTTTGCCCTGCCCGTTAACAGGACGTTCCCCCCATGATCCCCGACCTTCCCGGCAATATCGATGACATCAAGGGCTTCCTTGCCGACGATGAAGCTGCGGCACTCTACCGCCATGCCGCGGAAGCGAGCCAGTGTGGGCCGGTACTGGAGATTGGCAGCTACTGCGGCAAATCCACTATCTACCTGGGTCTCGCCTGTCGCCAGAACAACGCAACGGTCTTCGCCCTGGACCATCACCGCGGTTCGGAAGAACACCAGTTCGGGGAATACTTTCACGATCCGGCGCTGTATGACTCGGGCGAGGGGCTGATGGATACGTTTCGCGAATTTCGTCGCAATATCCGCGAGGCAAACCTGGACGATACCGTCGTACCCGTTGTCGCCGGCTCTGAGGCGACAGCAAATCAATGGCAGACGCCGCTGGCCATGGTTTTCATCGACGGCGGCCACAGTCTGGATGCGGCCCTGACCGACTATCGCTGCTGGACTGCTCACCTGATGCGCGGCGGTATCCTGGCAATTCACGATTTGTTTGAAGATGCGCACGCGGGCGGCCAGGCGCCGTTTGCGATATACCGCATGGCCCTGGCATCGGGGTTGTTTGCAGACCTGGGGCGGGTAAATACGCTAGGGTTGTTGCGACGCCTCTGAGCTGGAGACTTTCCGGCCAACTGGCCAGTGCCGGGGAGGCCGCCTGCTGAAACAGTCAGGTCACTGCTTTTTGCGCAGCCGGCTTGTCGGGGGTGTTCCGCGAGGACTGTCTGAGGCGCTGAAAGGTTGCGCCCAGCAACCTTTGCTGAGTCCCGCAGCGGCCCGACAATCCGGCGGAGCATGTGACCGTTTCAGCAGGCGGCCTCCCCGGCACTGGCCGGCTTCCGTTACTCAGTTTTGAATGCGTACAGAGGCGAGAAGTCAGTCGGCTTTTACAATACGCTCTTGCGCATCTTCACCCAGCAGCTGCACTGAGCAGAACAGCCTGGAAGCGGCGGTATGTTCGGTGAGCGCGTCAGCCGCCAACAAAATGGCGCCGGCGGTCCAGGTGGGTTTTTCGTCTGGCCAGAGCAGGTCTTCTACCATCTGGTATCCCGTCCAGTAGGAACCATCTTCCAGGCGCCACTGATGCAGCCAGCTGTAAACCTCCACCGCGCGAGCGTGATCGCCAGCGGCGAGCAGCGCCATCACCAGCTCACAGGATTCGGCAACGGTAACCCAGGGTTCGTCGGAGACACAGCGGCAACCCAGCTGATTCTCCACAAACTCTTCCCAGCGGGAAGCGAGCCTGGCGCGGGCATCCTTCTGTGACAGCACACCCGTCAGTACCGGGTAAAACCAGTCCATGGAGTAGCGCGCCTTGCTCTCCCAGGTGCGGTCAAATCGCTCGGGTTTGCTGCGCAGTGCATGGCCCAGGCGCTCGCGTGCGCTCAACCAATGCGGCCGGGGCTCATCGAGCGTGTAGGCAATGTTATGGGCACATTCCAGGCTTTTGTAAACTGAACTGCATCCCGTGACCAGCGCGTCATCCTTGGGCGCCCCTTCTCCGTCAACTGCCCAGAGAATATCTCCATGTTCGGTTTGCAAAGCCAGGGCAAAGCCGATGGCCTTATCGACCATGGGCCACATCGCGCGCAGGAAGTCGCGGTCCTCGGTAATCAGATAATGGTGCCAGACGCCCACAGCGATATAGGCAACAAAATTGGTTTCCCGACGCTCGCTGTTGTCCACCTCCTCACCGCGGTAGGAAGCCCACCAGCTGCCGTCCACCAACTGCATGCTGTACAGCCACTCATAGGCTTTGCGTGCGGCGTCATATTCGCCGCCTATAGACAAACCCATCGCCGCTTCTACGTGATCCCAGGGATCGGCGTAGCCGCCATCGAACCAGGGGATTTCGCCGCTGGGGCGCTGCGTCTCGAGAATAAACGCCACCGTGGGGCGCAGGAATTCGGCGGGAAACAGGCCCCGGCTCAGATATAGGCCGCTCATGCCGAAGCTCCCTTACGAAAGTACATGACCACGCTCTTGCCCATTACCGGGTTCATCACCTGTTCAGCGACGCGGGTGATGGCAGGGTGCTCCATCAGGTCCCACACAAGCAGCCGATGATACTGCCGTACCAGCCAGTTGCTATCCTGCTTGTCCCAGAACAGGCACTTCAACCACCAGAAAGGTGAGTGCAGTGCGTGGGCCCAATGCCGGTGGTAGTGACTAAAGCCCAACTTTTCGATATCACCGCGCAGCGCGCTGGCGCGGAAAATACGAATATGGCCGCCGGGCGTGTTGTGGTAATCCTCGCTGAGGGCCCAGCAAATTTTCTCTGGCCAGCGGCGCGGCACGCTGGCGCAAAACAGGCCGCCAGGCTTTAGCACACGCTCGATTTCACGCAGCGCGCCGCGATAGTCAGGAATATGTTCCAACACCTCGCTGCAGATAACCTTGTCGAAAGTACTGTCGGCAAAAGGGAGCTCCAGGGCATTGGCTGAGGACAGGGCGAAGGTCTTGGATTCGTTTTCGGGCTCGGCAAATTCGCGAAATTTTTCCTGTGTGGTACGCAGGTCGTCCAGCGACAAGTCTACACCGATGGAATGCACCTCTGCTTCGAGGTAAGCCGAAATAACGTGGCGGCCCTCACCGCAACCCAGGTCCAGCACCAGGTCTCCGGCCCTGAGGGGCAGGTGCTTGAAATCAACCGTCTGCATTGGCCAGTACTTCCCGATAATAGGCTGTCATCTCGCCGGCGCACACCTGCCAGCAGAATTTCTCGTCAATACGGCGTCGACCCGCCTCGCCCAACTCCTGCCGATGCGTGGGGTCCTGCAGCAAAGCATCAATCGCCGTCACCATGGCGTCCACATTTTTAGCCGGGACAATGACTCCCGCATCGCCGACCACTTCCGGAAGGGCGCCACCATCGGTGGACACCACCGGCACGCCGCAGGCCATGGCCTCGCCCGCAGGCAGACCGAAGCCTTCATAAACCGACGGCACCACAGCAACGGTGGCCTCTGCGTAATAACGCACCATCTGCTCGGTGCTGATACCGCTGACAAACTGGATTTTGTCCTGCAGCTTGAGCTTCTTCACCAGCTTTTCAGTCTTGCCGCCCGGCAACGGTTTACTCACCAGCAATAACTCCAGCTCCGGATAGGTTTCCAGCAGCCTGGCGTAGGCGCGTATCAGGAAGCGGGTTCCTTTCAGGGGCGCATCGGCACTACAGGTCGCCATCAGGCGTCGGGAGCGACGCCGGACACCCGGCACGGGCCGGAACGTATCAGTATCGATACCGTTGTGGACCACGCTGATGCCCGCCGGCTGCAGCCCGAAGTCGCGAGCTATATCCTGACGGGAGCAATCTGACACCGTCACCACATTGTGCAACTGTTTGACGACCTTCTTCTGCATGGTGAGAAAGGAATGCCAGCGGCGAATCAGCAAACGCTCCCAGGGATTCCGCGCAGCGTTCAGGGCAATGCGCAGATCCGAGGTGATCGGATGGTGTACGGTGGTGACCAGCGGCAGGCCCATGCGTTGTAACTCCAGCATACCGAAACTGAGGCTCTGGTTATCGTGGACCAGGTCATACTCCCCGCGGTGCTTGCGCAGGTATTTAACGGCACGCCGCCCGAAAGTATAAGGCTCGGCAAACCCTCCGGTAAGCTTGCTACCCCACTCGATAATGTTGGTCATCGACTGCAGGTGACGCGGACGCAGGGAAAGCAGGCCATTCTCGAACAGGTCCAGGCTGGGTAGTTCGATGAGGCGCACCCGGGAATCCAGGTGCGGGTACGGAGGACCGGAAATCACGTCAACTTTATGCCCGGCATCCACCAGCGCTTTACTCAGATAGCGCAAGTAGACGCCCTGGCCACCGCCATGCGGCTGGCTGCGATACCCGAGCAAGGCTATGCGCAGGGGCTTGCCAGCTATCGCCTCCGTTGTGAGGCCGGCCAACGCCACACTGGGCTGAGGCTCTGTTGCGAGTACTGTCTCTAGCTGCCTGATGTCGGCATCCTCGTTAGGTCTGGCGGAGTGCGGGTCTTCCGGAGGCGGGATCGCGCGTCAGTCGCGGCAGTTTCCCGCGGCAAAGGGGCAAGATTGTAAGCAGCGACTGATCAAAAATCCACCCCCTTGCCGGGCGCATAGTGAACCGGTCGTGGTGCCAGCATGGCGCCAATCTGGGTATACTTGTCTGCTCACCTAACGAGTTTGAACCCCCTATGAGTGAAACCACCTACAAAGGTATTATCCTGGCGGGCGGATCCGGTACCCGCCTGCACCCCCTGACAAGTACTGTGTCCAAGCAGTTGATGCCTATATACGACAAGCCGATGATCTATTATCCGCTGGCCACACTGATGCTTGCCGGGATACGCGACATACTGGTGATCACCACACCCAGGGATCAGGCTGCCTTTGCCGACCTGCTGGGCGACGGCTCCAAATGGGGTATCAGCATCACCTATACGGTACAGCCCAGTCCCGACGGTCTGGCACAGGCCTTCATACTCGGGGAAGACTTTATCGGCGACGACAAAGTCGCCCTGGTGCTGGGCGACAACATTTTCTACGGTGGGGGCTTCACTCTGAAACTGCAGAACGCGGCCCAGCGCCAGTCCGGGGCCTCGGTGTTCGCCTACTATGTGCAGGACCCGGAGCGATACGGCGTGGTCTCTTTCGACGCGAACGGTGTAGCCCAGGATATCGAGGAGAAGCCAGCCGCACCGAAATCACACTACGCGGTAACCGGGCTCTATTTCTATGACAACGACGTGGTAGACATCGCCAGGAACATCAAACCCTCTCCACGGGGCGAACTGGAGATTACTGATGTCAACAAGATATACATGCAACGCGGTGATCTCAACGTGGAGGTCATGAGCCGTGGCAGCGCCTGGCTGGATACCGGCACTCACAATTCCCTGCTGGACGCGGCCAACTTTGTGCGCGTGGTTGAAGAACGCCAGGGACTGAAGATCGCCTGCCCGGAAGAGGTGGCGTTCCGCATGGGTTACATTTCCGCAGAGGAACTGCTCGAACTGGCCAGGCCCCTGGAAAAGAGCGGCTATGGTCTCTACCTGAACAGTCTGCTAAGTGAAGACGGGGTCGTTTTCCATGAAGTTTGAAACCACTCCCCTGCAGGGGGTCTACCTGCTTACGCCGCAGGTTTTCGGCGACGAGCGTGGCTTTTTCCTGGAGAGCTGGAACGAGCGCACTTTCGCCAACGAGGGCTTTGACCTGGAGTTCGTGCAGGATAATCACAGCCGCTCCGCACAGGGCATTCTTCGCGGCATGCACTATCAGACCGAACACACCCAGGGAAAACTGGTGCGGGTCACCAGTGGTGCGGTGTTCGACGCCGTAGTGGACATGCGTCGGGACTCGCCCACCCTGGGACAGTGGTTTGGCGCTACCCTGAGCGAAGAGAACCATCAGATGTTGTGGGTGCCACCGGGTTTCGCCCATGGTTTCTACGTGCTCAGCGAATACGCCGACTTCCAGTACAAGTGCACCAATACCTATGACCCCGGCAGCGAGGTTTCACTGGCCTGGGATGATCCCTCGGTAGGCATTGAGTGGCCCATTCCTGAAGGTGAGGTTCCCCGCCTGTCGGGGAAAGACGCGGAAGGGCTGGCCTTCAGCGCAGCACCGTTGCTGGACTAAAACAAAAAAGGGCGTGGCAGGGCCGCCCGGGCCCTTGCCTGGGCGCGGGCTAGTGAAGCAGTGGCCGCCACCAGTCCTCGTTGTCAAAATACCAGTCCAGGGTCCGGGCCAAACCGGTCTCGAAGGTCTCCGCCGGTGAATAACCTAACGCCTGGTTTATCTTGCTGGCATCAATCGCGTAGCGCCAGTCGTGACCGGCGCGGTCCTCCACGAAACGGATCAGGTCGCGGGCACTGCCCCCGCTGGCGCAAGGCGCATCCGGGAAGCGCTCTGCCAGGCCTGGATCTGCAGCGAAACGCGCGTCCAGCTGATCACACAGCAAGTGGACGATATCCAGGTTATTCCATTCATTGTTGCCGCCGATGTTATAGGTCTCGCCGACCACGCCCTGCAGCAGTACCTTCTCGATGCCCCGGCAGTGATCTTCCACGTACAGCCAGTCACGAATGTTGCTGCCATCACCGTAAACCGGGAGCGGCAATCCTCGAAGAATATTAGTCAGGCACAGCGGAATAAGCTTTTCCGGGAAGTGAAAGGGCCCGTAATTATTGGAACAGTTGCTGGTAGTGACCTGAAGCCCATATGTATGGTGATAGGCTCGGACCAGGTGGTCCGACGCTGCCTTGCTGGCCGAGTAAGGTGAGTTGGGCTCGTACTTCTGCTCTTCATAGAAGCCGGGAGCGTCGGCAGCCAAAGATCCGTATACCTCGTCGGTGGAGACATGGTGGAACCGATGCGTCAGCGGAGCGGCGCCTGCCAACCAGTATTCCCGGGCAGCCTTGAGCAGGCTGTGTGTACCCACCACGTTGGTCTCGATAAAAGCATCGGGCCCGGTAATCGAGCGGTCGACATGGCTTTCGGCGGCAAAGTGAACCAGCATATCCACATCAAACTCTTGCAGCGTGGCCAGCACTTTGTCGTAATCACAGATATCAGCATGGACAAAGTGGAAGCCGTCTTCCCCTTCCAGAGTAGCTATATTTTCACGGTTTCCCGCATAGGTCAGCGCATCATAGGCAACAATGCGGTCCTGCGGATGTTGGCGGCGCCAGTAATGGACGAAATTGGCGCCGATGAAACCCGCCGCGCCCGTAACCAATAGTGATCTGGCCAAGTTAACTCTCCTTTAGTTCCTGTAGCATCTCGCGCAACTGCACACGCCAGTGCCTGCCTTCGGTTTCCAGGGCCTCCCAGGCACCGTCCTTGTTCAACACGCTGTAGGCCGGACGCTCAGCGGGAGTCGGATAGGCACTGCCAGGAATGGGCCTGACCCGCGGACGCCGCGAAAGTAACTCCATGGCGTGACCCTCCTCGGCAATCGCCACGGCGAAGTCGTACCAACTGCACACCCCGGCGTCTGTCCAGTGCATTATCCCCTGCAGATAAGGCTTCTGTGCCGCCAACCACAGGGCAGTGGCCAGACCCCTGGCCCAGGTAGGTGTGCCAACCTGGTCCGCCACCACGGCGATTTCTTCACGCTCAGCCATAAGCTTGAGCATGGTCTTGACGAAATTGGCGCCATAAGCGGAGTAGACCCAGGCCGTGCGCACGATCAATGCGGTGGGCAGTGCTGCCTGCACCGCTCGCTCCCCTGCCAGCTTGCTGCGACCATACTCACCCAGGGGTGCAGTGGGGGCGTCAGGGAGATAGGGCTTTGAATTGCTGCCATCAAACACAAAATCAGTGGAGACATGCATCAAACGGGCACCGGCATCAGCACAGGCGGCGGCGATATAACCCGCGCCTTCGCCGTTTATACGCATAGCCAGCGCTGGCTCGGACTCCGCTTTATCTACAGCCGTGTAGGCGGCTGCATTAATCACCAGGTCAGGTTGGATACGGTCGACTAGCGCCTTCACCGCGCGCGCATCACCAATATCCAGGTCCGCACGGCTTAAAGCCAGGCACTCAATAGCGGCCGGAGCGGTGCGCAATAGCTCCCGACCCAGCTGTCCTCCCGCGCCGGTAACCAGCACTTTACTTACCACGCCATGCACCGCCCAGTCCTTTGTTCACGACTCGCCCCGTGTGTTATTCCAAGGGCGCAAGTGTATTGGGGCCCCATGAAAATGCCCAGAATTTTCTCTACGAGCATACGGCCTTCATCACTGTGTTGCTGTGTCGGTCACAATTTGCAGCAATGGATTCGCGCCCCGGGCCAACATTCCGCGCGCGAGCGCCTTACCGCCGGAAAAATTGAGGTGGGTGACATCGTGGTAAATATAGCGCCCCTCCAGCACCGTCCGGCATTGGCCGTGCTCGCAGAGAAAGTCCATCGGATCAATGATGTGCACGCCTGGCGTCCCCGCGGTAAGGCGCTCCAGCGCTGCACGCGCCATTGCCCGATTGTCCGCAAACAGTTCAGCCGGATAAAGACCACGCAAGGTCTGGCAGGTATCACCCTTGCGCAGCAAGCCGGAGCTGAAAAGCCTGTCCCACCGGCTGGCCAGATCCAGCTCATCCAGGCCAATGCATCGCACATCGGGATTGTCGGGGATATCCTGGATGGCCAGATAGAGAATGACCGGGTGCCCGCGGTCAGCAAACCAGCGCACAGTATGCGCAAAGGCCTCCTCAAAGCCGGGTTTAAAGTTGATTCGCCGGTCGACCAGATACCGGTGCCAGGCAGCGCCGAGTACGACCGGCCCCCGATACCCCGCTGTTATCCAGTCGCGGGTGCTGTCGATGCGCAGGCGGAACTTCTCGCGGTGTTCGTTGTGTCCGGACGAATCGATGCGGTACCTATCGGTATCCAGAAGAAAAGGCGAGCTACCCGAGGTGACCATCAACCCGTTTAAGTCAGCCGCCCTGCCCAACTCGTCGAATACGCCCGCCGCGGAATTGGCGTGGGAGTCGCCCAGCAGCAGGAAATCAGGCTGCCGGCCTGCCGAGTCCTGCGCGTCCGCGCCGATATAGCAGCGCAGTGAGGTATCAATCTCCGCCGCCTTATCGTGGCAGGTGGGATAGAGCTGACCCGGCTCATCGTTCAGGTATGCCAGCGCCACGCTCCGCAACGGCTCCACTAGACGATGCGGCCAGCCATCGACTTTACGCAAATATTGGTGAAAGCCCACTGATAACAGCAACGGCAACAAGAAAAAGACCAGCAAGGCAGGCGCGAAGTCCCAGCGAACCTGCCTGCGCACAGGTTGTTCAACCAATAACCAACTCAACCACGCCAGCAGCATACTGGCGAGAATAATCAGTAAACCGGTAACCCCACCCAGTGCCAGGTTGAGGTAATTGGCAATAGCAACCAGAGGCCAGTGCCAGAGATAGAGTGAGTAGGAGATAAGTCCCACGAACACCAGGGGCCGCAAAGAGAGCAGACGATAGCTGACGACCCGGTCGCTGGCGCCACCGGCATAGATGACCAACGCGGAGCCCAGACAAACCCATAGGGCATTGAAACCGGGAAAGACGCTCTGCCGGGTCAGCGTCAGCGCGAAGTAGAGGATCAATGCCATACCGGCCAGGGATAAGAGCGACAGCACCCAGGCCGACGGCCGGCGTATCCGGGTACCGTAACCCGCCAGCAGCCCGCCCAGCATGAGTTCAAAGACCCGCGCAGGCAGCAGGTAGTAGGCCTGGGCAACCGACTCGCGGGCAAGATATTCGGAGCCCAGCAGTGCCACCATGAACAGCAGGACGCCCAACACCGCCAGATGCTGGTGACTGATACGGCGCGACAGGATGCTGACCCACAACAAAGCCGGTGGCCACAGCACATAGAACTGTTCCTCTACCGCCAGCGACCAGGTATGGATCAGGGGCAATAGCTCCGCCTCGGCAGCGAAATAGCTCTGCGTTACGTCGAGAAAGTAAAAGTTACCCAGGCCGGTGAGCACATAGCGCAAACTTTCCCCCAGATCCAGGTAGTCCCCGGGGGTGAACACCGCGCCGGCAAGCAGCATGGTGAACACCACAACGACGGTGAGGGCCGGCAGCAGCCGTTTGATTCGCCGCAGGTAAAACGACTTGAAGCTGAAGCGCTGCTCACTGACCTCTTTCCAGACTATCCCGGTGATCAGGTAACCGGAGATGACAAAGAAGACGTCTACCCCGACGTAGCCACCACTGACCGGAAAGCCTGCGTGATAGAGCAGCACCAGGAGTACAGCGACGGCTCGCAATCCATCTATGTCAGGACGATATGTCGTATCTGGTTTTTGCATCACTTATTGCAGGTTCCCGGTATCTCTGCCGTCTTGCGTCATCGCTATTTTGTCTCCAGCCGGCCCCACTTTGCTAGCCTGGCCTATCCGCTACGGGTAGACTACCAGCCAAACAAGAACCCCGTCAGGTGCCGAAGATTCCCGACATCGCTTCCGAAGCCAACATTCGTTACCGGTGGATTATTGCCGCAAGCCTGCTGCTCTCCATCTGGCTGATATGGCTGGACCCACTGATCAATCGTGACGCTATCATCTATCTGCGCGCGGCAGAGGCCTACCTGCGCGACGGTGTCGCCGCCAGTCAGCAAATATTCGGGCGACCACTACTGCCAATTTGCATCGCAACCCTGCACCAGCTTACTGGCATTCCACTGCTGTACGCCGGGCTACTGATCACCACAGCATTTTACGTGGTGCTCTGCGTGGCTTTTGTTGACACAGTGCGCGTTCTGGGCGGCAAGCGCAGCGTACAGTTAATTGCTGCCATCGTCATACTTTCACACCCATGGATTAACCACACCCGCGCCTCGATCATGCGCGACCCGATCTACCTGGCCTTTGTGGTTTTATCGCTGCGCGAAATGTTACTGTTTATTCACGCCCCCGGCATGACCCGCCAACTGCGCTGGGTCACTTACATTGTGCTGGCCACGCTGTTCCGTTTTGAGGGCGTGTTTCTAGCGGCTATGGCACCGCTGGCGCTGTTGTTCACCCGTGAGGTCGACCAACCACGACGACGCTGCATGCAGTTGCTGGTGCCACAACTACTACTCTGCGGCCTCGGTGTCGTGGCACTGTATAGCTACCAGAAACTCAACCCCGCCGCGCCGGTTCTGTTCCCTGGTATTGGCCTTTACCTGGAGCGCCTGCTGGCCTTTCCGCATACGTTTGCCGAACTGGCGCGTCAATCTGCCGAGCCCATGCTGATGTTTACCGCAAGAGACGATGCACCGATTGCAGCGGTTGCAGCGCTCGCCGCAGTTCTCATTCTCAATCTCTGCCGCGCCATCACCTGGCCCTGGGTCATCGTGCTGCTATGGGGTGCGCGGGCTGGAATCGGACACCGCTTCCGTCGCGATGACCTGGTGCTCATTTATGGCTACCTGTTTATCACGCTCGCTTACCTGAGCACGTTCGTCGCAATAAATCGCTTTATGCTGGAGCGCTATACCAGCCAGGCAGCCATTTTCCTGTTGCTGTTCCTGCCCTTCTTCCTGAGCTCCCTGTGGCACAGGGGTTCCTGGAAAAAATACCTGGTATTGGCAGTACTGCTGGGAACCTCGGCGGATACGCTGCACTCCAATACCCGGGACAAGGTTTTCATTGTCAACGCAACGCGCTGGGTAGCAGAAAATACGCCTGCAGATGCATCATTGGTGACCAATGAAAAGTATATCGCCCATTTCAGCCGCCGCGATGCGGACTGGGAGTCATTGCAACGAAAGCGCTTCAAACTGGAAACGATTCTGGACACGCCAGCGCTGTGGCAAAAGTGTGACTACCTGGTGATGTACCTGAAAAGAACTCAGGAGCCCCGTTGGCAGCAATTCTTGCAGGAGAATGGGTTCCAGGAGCTGAAGTCCTTCCAGGGCAGGCGAAAGGGTCGAGCCGTTATTGTTGCCACGGCACCCACTGGTCTCCCCCGGCAACCAGACGTAGACTAGCAAAAGCTCACCCGAAGAGGGCTTTCTCATCACCGACAATCCCGCAAGCAGCAGCAACGAGTACCACCAGCTCGCGCTGATTCTGGCCGAACATTCGCTGCCCGAGGGCTGGAGCATGGTAGGCAGTTCAGTTAACGCCAGAGTGGCGGCACAGCTAGCCGAGGGTATCTATTACAAGGAATTCCTGCCACGCAGCCCGCTGGAAACACTAAAAGCCTGTTTCAGGGGCAGTCGCGCCCAGCGCGCCCGCAGGCACAACGACGCACTACAGGAAGCGGGTTTCAGTGCGCCGAACAATATCGCCTGGGGTAAGCTTCCAGGCGGCAGGGAGTACCTTTTCAGCACAGCGGTGGCGGGCAAGGGCGTGACCAGCTGGCTGCGTGAAGAGCTGGCAATGCGCCAGGAGCAGAGCCCGAGCCTGCGCTGGGCGCTGCTCGGCGCACTGGGCACCTTCGTGGGCCGGCTTCACGCGGCCGGATTCATCCACGGTGACCTGCGCACCAGCAACGTTCTGGCGGTACTGGATGGCGAAACGTTTCATTTCGCCCTCATCGACAATGAGCGCAACGTGCAAAGCCAGCCCGCAGCGGGCCGCAGCCTGATGCGCAACCTGATGCAGCTGAACATGCTGCCAGCAGCCGACCTCAGCAATACTGATCGCATGCGCTTCTTCCGGCAATGGCGAAAGCAGATGCCGCACTACACCGAAGCGGAATCAAAGCTGCTGGCGATAGAGTCTTACCGATGGGCCATGCGCCGATTGCGCAAGAAGGGTAAGGCCTAGTACTTCTGTTTAAAACTGGTAACCGAACAGCTCAAGATCTTCAGCGAAGTACTCGCGTACAAGACGCTCGCTGGCTGCATCGTAATAGTCGCGATAACTGCCCCGGGAGGACGGCTTGGCGTGTCCGAGCTGCGCATTCACATTCAAGCGATCACAGATACTGCGAAAATCCGCCTCAAGGTTCTCAAAGCGGCCGATGAAATCCACCAGCAATTCCCCCTCTTCGTCAACCAGCCATTGGCGCTGGGGCATGAACATGCGCGGTTGGTCGTAATAGCGTGGATCGTGATCGACATAACAACGCTGCAGCCACTGGGAAAACGGAATTGGCTTTTCACCCAGGTCGGTCTGGTTGGTCCGCACGCGGTAGTGATAGTGACTGACGACCTTGTCCCAGGGATTACGTACCATGGTAAACGTAAACTTGCGTTGCCAGGCGCGATCCCCAAGCTGGTGGTACTTCTCCAGCGCGGTGCTGTGATCAAGGCCGATACCCAGGGCCTTTTCAATGCTGCTGCCGCCGGTCTTGTTGATATGCACAAACACATAAGGGCGAAGATGGCGTTCTCGCAGTGTACGATGCCAGTACCTGAATTTACTTGCCCCGTCATGCAGCAGGCCCATGAAGGCACTCCCTTTCGTTATAGTTCCCACCAGGAGAAGACGGGAAGCTTCTCAGGGCGCTAGAATAGCACGACCGGTAAAACCATCAGGACGCCATATGAATCCCGTAACACAAGCCTGGCGGAGTAAGCCGTGAAGCGCGTGCACATTGTAGGCTGTCCGCGCAGCGGCACAACCTTGCTGATGGAACTGATCTCCACCTGCTTTGCCAGTGGCGGCTACTGTGAACACGAGTTAAGCATCTTTGAGCCGGTGACAGCTGTAGAAGGTGTCTACTTCACCAAGCAGCCTAACGATATCAAGCAACTGCGGCACATCTTTCCAACTGACCCGCTGCTACACATTATTTATATGGGCAGGGACCCGCGCGCTGTCATCACCAGCAAACACCGTGAGAGCCCTGAACAGTATTTCTGCAACTACCGGGTCTGGCAGGAATGTGACCAGGCCGCGGCGAGTTACGAAGCGTATCCACGCTTTCTCAGGTTACGTTACGAAGATCTGGTGGCGGCGCCCGACACCGTGCAACAACAGATAGAGGACCGCTTTCCCTTTCTTACGCGCTTGCATGCCTTTAGCCAGTATCAGCAATTTGCCCGACCGTCTGCAGCGTCGCAACGCGCCATGAACGGCCTGCGTGCGGTGAACAAGGAAAGCCTGCAGAAGTGGCATGAACACCTGCCACGTATTGCTGCACAGCTGGTCGCCAACCCCCAACTGAAGCACGACCTCGTACGACTGGGTTACGAGCCCGACGAAAGCTGGACAAGTATGCTTGAGGGAATAGAACCACAGCAGTTCCCCTGTCGCTACCCTGAGCGCAAGCCGTACCTGAAAGACTGGGAGCGCGACCTGCGCGTCTACCTGAAATCAAGGCGTTATCTGGGCCGAAGCAAAAGCTGAGCGCTATATCAGGCGTGCCCCACGCTCACCATACTTTTCCCGGTGTCGCGCACGCAGGCGGGTCAGGTCCCCGCGCATCTGCTCAACAAGGTCGGCGGAGCTGATGCTGGAACACCCACTGTAAGCGTCGAGGAAATGCTGGTACGCCCGGGGCTCCACGCCCAGGTCCTCGGCATTAAGTGTGAAGCGGGCGAGATCCCTGGCCTGCCTTCGGTCCCCTTTTGGACAACGCACCACCGCTTCCAGGTCAACCAGAAAAAATCGATTCTGCTCCCACAGCAGGTTGCTCCACTTGCAATCACCATGGGCAAAGCCCGCAGCGTGCAGTGCCGCCAGTGTTTCCCCCGCTGCTTGCAGCATTTGCTGGCGCAGGGCAGCCGGGGCGCCCTGCACCCAGACTGCCTTCAGGTCCTGTGCATCGGGCATGCCTTCAGTCGCCAGCAACAGACCATCGCCCAGCAGCAGACAGGCCTTGGCCAGCGGCACCGCAATACCGGCCTGGGTCAGCGCCGCTGCCGCATCGTAGGCATCTATCGCGCGGCCCCGCCCCAGCGCAAACAACCCGCGCTGGAGGAGGTTCTTCGCAGCGTAAAACTTGAGATAACAGGTTTCTCCCTGCAACTCGCCCAGCGCTACCACGCTGTGCCGGTCACGCTTGAGCAACCTGCCGTGCACCTGCAGCGCCGCACCGGTATCGTAGGGAAGCTGTGCCAGTGCCTCGGCAGCCCAGTCGCCACCGCGCAGAACGCGGCGACTCATTGGTCGGGTACCGGCGGCTCACGGTCGTGCTCGCGGCGATACAGGCGTCCCGCCCGCTCCGCGACGTCGCGCCACAAACCACGGTCATGCTGCAGTGCGCGGCGCAGGCCGCCCTCGGTGTAATGCGCCATGAAGCGCAGCAGGTCGCGCCTGCTCAGGCCACAGTCCATCGCCGAAAAATAGAGTCCCGCCAGGTCCTTGACCTGCCAGCGCCGCGGAGTCCTTGCGCGTATCTGCGCGCGGTGCAGGTCGATCAGGTAACAGGTCGGGCGGCGATTGCCCAGCGTAGTCTCGTCGAGATGGAAGTGGCAGATATAGAAGTCGCGGTGATTGATTCCGGCACGGTGCATGCGTCCGGCACTGTCGGCGAGTTTATGAATAAGTTTCAGGCGATAAGATAGTGGCGGGGGCTCCAGCGCCCAATCTCTGCAGTAATCCTCCAGGCTGACGGTACCCACCAGGTCCTCAGTCACAATCAAGGAACGCTGCTTTGCCGGATTGAGTCCCTCTCTGGCATAAGCCGCTACCGACAGGGTGTCCACATTAATCTGCCGCAACGCCTGTACCGCCCGATACTCATTGCTTGCTCCCAGCACGGGTAGCCGGCCCTGTAGCAGGTTCTTGAAAATCTCTCCCCAGCCAACGCCGCTGTGCAGCTTGAGAAAGTACGACTGTCTGCCCAACCTGAAGCGTAAGGTCTTGCGGCCTTCCTTATTGCGGTAAACATCATCTGGCGCGGCCTCTGCCGCCACCGCAGCAGCCCAGTCGAGCAATACCGGCGCACTCGCGTTGATGCCCCCCGCCGCCACTGCCAGGTCCTCGCGAACATATGCGTCACTCACCGGCAATGCCCCGCTTGCGCTGCACCAATTGCTCGATCAGCTTCGCGCCGGTGCTGTGCATGGAATACAGGTCGGTGACCCGTGCGTACACCAGACCGGTCTCGCGACACTGGGAACGATAAACACCGTCCAGCGAACGCATTACTGCCGCGTCCAGGTCTGCCTGCCGGAAGGGGCTGCGCATGACCATGCCTGCCTTCGCCGCAGCGATATGGTGAGCATACCCGCACACATCGGTGGTGATCACCGGAAGACCGGCGACCAGCGCCTCCAACAGAACGATGCCAGCCGCCTCATCGAGTGCCGGGTGAACCAGCACATCAGCCCCCAGTAACAGGTCTGCAACATCATCGCGACCGCCAAGAAACTGCACTTGCGCTGCGACACCCAGTTTCCTGGCCAATCGGCGGAAGCGACGCTCCTTATCCTGCCCGACGACCAACAGGCGCATGGGCTGGTGGGGTTGCTCCTGGGTCGCATGGGCAAGGGCACGAATCGCCCGGTCCAGGCCTTTCTTGATAAAACCGGATCCGACAAATAGCTGAACGTGCTCGCCTTCAGCGACCGCCAGGGACTGGCGCATGGCCAGGCGCCGGACAGGGGCATCATCGCCCGCGCAACGATCGCGGGAAATCCCCGGGGGCAGCATATGCAGCCGTGACTCAGGCGTCTTGTAGCAATGGAGGAACTTCGCTTTCTCGGTAGCGGATATCAACAGGACGTCGGTACTCGAATCACGACCGAAGACAGCTGCCTCATAGGCTGCAAAGTGCCGAAAACGACCTCCCAGGCGATACAGGCTGCCGCGCTCATTAATGGCTTTGTCCAGGTAACAGGAGTCAGCGGCATAGTACACGTCCAGGCCAGGCATCTTATTAAAACCAACCACGCCGTCCACCGGGTCATTCGACAGGTCACGCTGCACCCATTCAGTGAAGCGCTCATTGCGCAGATGATTGGTGCGCGCCGATACCGCCACGCGACGCAGCTCCACTCCCGGAATTTCTTCACCCTGCCATTCGATGTAATACACCCTGCAGATATGGCCGAGCTTCTGTATCTCTTCCACAAAACGGCGAAAATCACGCTGCATACCACCGTAGGGAAAGTACTTGTAGAGCAGGAAAGCAAGCCGCATGTTCACTCCATTGGCAGCAGGATAGCCTGCAGCTCGGCCCAAACCTGTTGCGGCTCAATCGCCGCCATCATGGCCACAGGGTCGCGGGTGTCGCCAACACCCACAGAAGACTGAATGTGCACCTGGTTGCGGCCGTAAGCCCCTATCAAACGGGTACTGGTCGGGCCGTACAGCGAAACCGCAGGCACATCCAGTGCTGCCGCAAGGTGGCCAAGACCCGTATCCACCGCGACCGCGCCGGAGGCGTCCAACAGCAAGCCCGAAAGGCCCAGCAAGTCCAGCTGCGGTAGCACTTCTGCGCCCTCGCACTGGTCAGCAATACGGTTAGCGCGCTCTTTCTCTGCGGCGCTACCCCAGGGCAGCCAGACCGGGTAGCCACTGGCAGCAGCGGTTCTCGCCAGCGCCACCCAGTGGTGCTCAGGCCAGAGCTTCTCGTCACGCGCAGTGCCGTGGAAGAACAGCAGACCACGAGAGCGACGGGGCTTGTCGCCAAGCAGGTTCTCACGCACGCCATAATCGCCCTGGGTGGTAGGCAGCGGATAATTCAGCGCCTTGGAAAACAGCATGCGGGTGCGTTCCACCGCATGCATGTCGCGTGGCACATGTATTTTGTAGCGATAGGCGCTCGCTGCCAATGGCTCGCGCGCCGATTCCTTGTCCAGCCCGTAAAGCGGCGCCTTGGCCAGACGCGATACCAGGGCGCTTTTTAACAATCCCTGGGCATCGATCACCGCATCGCAATGCTGCGCGCGCAGCTGCTGCCGGAACTCGCGCCACTCTGGCCCGGTGAAGTCGCGCAGCGGATGTTTGCGCCAGCGCCGCAAAGCGATGGGAATCGTGCGCTGTACGGCCGGGTGCCATCCGGGAATCTCGGCAAACCCTTCCTCAACCACCCAGTCGAAATGGATACCCGGAACCGCTGCAGCGGCGTCGGTAAGCGCGGGAAGCGTGTGCACGACATCACCCAGGGAAGACATTTTGACCAACAGCACGCGCATTATTTGCCGGAATTCGAAGCCAGTAAGGCGTCCAGTTTAGCAGTTACCAACGCCGCTGGCGTATCACGCATACAGCGATGATGCCCCAGCGGGCATTCGCGCTGAAAACACGGAGCACAATCTATGTCACTGACGAGCACACTGCTGTTGGCATTCAGGGGGGGAGTAAAGCCAGGTGATGTCGCCCCATAGACCACGACCAGCGGACGTGACAGCGCAGCAGCTATGTGCATCAGGCCCGAATCATTGCTGACCACGGCATCGGCCAAGGACAGCATATCCACAGCCTGCGCCAGCTGTGTCTTGCCCGCAAGATCAAAACAATTCGCACTGTCGTTGACGATCAGCGCGATGTCGGCGGTCACCTGGCGGTCCTTGTCCGAGCCAAATAGCGCCACCTGCCAGCCTCTTTGCATATAGTTTTTTGCCACCTCAGCGTAATACTCCAGCGGCCAGCGTTTGGCACTGCCAAACTCCGCCCCCGGGCATAGTGCAAGCAGCGGCCTGTCCGTCGCCAGGCCAAACTGCTGCTGGCAAAGCAGGGCCTGCCCTGCATCCACGATCAGCCGGGGTGCGGGCAGTTCGGTGGGCAAAGCGGCGCTTTCATCAAGGCCCAGGGCGGCAAACTGCTGCACCATCAGCGGCAGCGCCTGCGCGTCCAGGTTGCGCAGGTCATTGAGCAGGCCATAGCGCATCTCCCCCCGCCACCCCGTGCGCCTGGGAATGCCGGCGAAGAAAGGAATCAAAGCAGATTTGAATGAATTGGGCAGCAAGATGGCCTGGCTGTAGCCCTCAGCGCGCAGTGCGCGGCCGATTTTCCAGCGGCGGCCCAGGGCCGGCTCACCATGGCCGATAGGCTTGGTCAGCGCACTATTGACCTCGGGCATACGCGCCAGAATCGGGCCGCTCCACGCCGGGGCCAGTACATCGATAATCACACCGGGGCGCGTCTGCTGCAGCAGCCGATACAGCACCTGCGACATAACCATGTCGCCCACCCAGGACGGCCCCACAACCAGCACCCTGTCCGCGTTTTTAACCACTACGGCGCTGGTTCCAAACCGGGGAACATTTCCTGCCAACGCTGCATCACCCGCTCGCGCTGCACCGAGAACAGGCTGGCATCAACCTCGCCTGGCTCTTGCTGCAATGCCAGTTGATGCGCTATTCCGCGATACTCCAGATAGGCATCGGTTAGCGCCTGCGCCTCGCCAGCCGGTAGCAACCCTTCCTGGTCCAGGGTTTCGAGGATGCGTACGTTGTCGGACCACCGCGTCAACTCGGGATGTTCGTGAGCCCAGGCAAGCACCGCGAATTGCACCATGAACTCAATATCGACAATACCCCCCCGCCCCTGCTTCAAGTGGAAACGGCCATCTGTTTCACTGGGCAGGAGATGATCGCGCATACGCTGGCGCATTTTCACGACTTCAGCGCGCAGTTCATCCAGGTCCCTGGGGAGGCAAAGAACCTCGCGACGAATGTCCTCGAACCTGGCGGCGACATCCACGTCACCGGCGACCAGGCGCGCACGGACCACGGCCTGGTGCTCCCAGGTCCAGGCATCGCCCTGTTGGTACCGGGCGAACCCATCCAGCGTGGGTACCAGCATCCCGGAATCCCCGTCTGGGCGCAGGCGCATATCAACTTCATACAGCTGCCCCAGCGCCATACGCGTTTCCAGGATATGAATCATGCGTTGACCAAGACGGGTGTAAAACACCGTGTTGTCCAAGGCCCGGTCGCCGTCAGTGCTGCCCTGGCGGGCGCCATCGCTAACAAACACCAGGTCCAGGTCCGAGCCGTAGCCCAGTTCAAGTCCACCCAGTTTCCCGTAAGCAAACACGGCAAACCCATACCCGTCACTTTCGCGTTTGGGTTCGCCATACTTGTGAATCAGATCCGCCCAGGCCACCGCCAACACCTGCTCGAGAATCACCTCGGCGATCCAGGTAAGATTGTCGCTGACCTTCATAACCGGCAGACGGCCGGCAACCTCACTGGCCGCCACACGCAGCACCTGTGCTGCCTTGAAGTAACGCAGGGCATACATTTGGGCTTCCAGGTCATCGGTAGCCAGGCGCGCTACCTGCTGGGTGAGCAGGCTGCGCAATTCCTGCTTGTCAGGCGGATGATAGAGACTGGCGCGATCCAGAAGCTCATCCAACAGCACTGGATGCCGACTCATCTGCTCAGCGATCCAGGGGCTGGCACCACAGAGCATCGCCAGCTCTGCCAACGCCGGGGGGTTCTCCAGCAGCAACACCAGGTAGGCGCTGCGCCGAACCACGGCAACCACCAGCGGCAACACGCGCTCCAGCGCAAGATCCGGGTAATCCGTTTCCGCACAGGCTCGCAGTAGTTGCGGCATGAATTGGTTCAGCCTCTCCCTGCCCTCGGTTTGCAGGGCGACCACGCGGTTACTGTCGTGCAGAGCGGACAGCCGCTCGGTACAGGCAGCGGCGTCTGCGTACCCCAGCCGGGACAGTGCTTCGGGCTCGATATCCGCGCCCCAGAGGAAGGCATCATCCGCGGCAGAGCTGTCATCATTCTCGTCCTCCGGGGGAGCGATCAATCCGGAGAAATGCCGGGAGACGTTGTCCCTGTGCGCCTGCAATGCCTGTCCGTATTGCTCCCAGTTGGCAAAGCCCATGACCATAGCCATGGCCATCCTGGCAATGGGATCTGACGGCAGTTCCTGTGTCTGCTTGTCATCATAGCCCTGGATAGCGTGCTCGCTATCACGCAGGAACAGGTAGGCAGCGCGTAGTTCATCGACGGCCTGGCGAGGCAGGCAACCCAGCGCTACACATTCCTCAAGTACCGTTAACAGGGCGCGCTGCTGCAGCCCCAGGTCTCGCCCGCCACGGATCAACTGGAAGCACTGGGCAATAAATTCGATTTCACGAATACCCCCATGTCCCAGCTTCACATTGTCCTGCAATCCCCGGCGGCGGACTTCTGCGGTAATCATCTGCTTCATACTGCGCAGGCTTTCAATCACCCCGAAATCCACATAACGGCGGTAGATAAACGGACGCAGGCTGTGCATCAATTCCTGCGCGCGGGTCGCATCACCGGTTACCGGGTTTGCCTTGATAAGCGCGTAGCGCTCCCAGTCGCGACCCTGGTCCTGGTAGTACTCCTCCAACGCAGTAAAATTGTGCACCAGCGCACCGCTTTCACCGTATGGCCGCAGGCGCATGTCCACCCGGAACACGAATCCCTCCGGCGTCACCTGGTCCAGCGCAGCAATCACCCCCTGGCCCACCTTGGTAAAAAACTCCTCGTTGCTGATCGGGCGTTTTTCGCTGTCGGTAGAGCCCGCCTCGGGAAAAGCAAAAATCAGATCGACGTCAGACGATACGTTGAGCTCACCAGCACCAAGCTTGCCCATGGCCAGGACGATCAGCTGCTGCGGTTGCCCGCTGCGTTTTCCCAGTGGCCTGCCAAAGCGCTGTTCCAGGGCGGCCTGGGTCACCTTCAATGCCTCGGCAATGCAAGCTTCCGCCAGCAGCGAAGTATCGCGCACAGTCTCCAGAGTATCGGCGAGACGACAGAAATCTCGCCAGATAATACGCAGCATATGGCGCTGGCGGTATTGGCGCAGCACAACGCCAAGCTCGACGCCCTCCTCGCCCAGCCGTGCAGCCAGCTGCTCTCGAAATTCCTGCCCGGGCATCTGCCGCTGTAAATCTCCGCTGCTCAACAAGTCCAGCAGCAACGCGGGCTTGCGCCGGGCCAGCCCGGCAATAAACGGGCTGCAAGCAAGCGCCCTGGCGGCCTGGGCAGACAGGGCGTCATCCGCCAATGCCTCGCGCAGGGCGTCAGCCTCAGCGTCGCTGGCGCGCTCCAGACTGCGGGTCCAGGCGAGTCCCGCCTGTTCAGCGAGCGGCGCTGGGAATTCGTTTGTATTCAAGTTCATAGGGGTATCTGCGATAGGGAGGTCAGGCGTCCAGTACAGGTGCCACGCGCATGACCTCCTCAATGGTCGTCTGGCCGCGGGCTACACGACTCGCTCCGGACAGGCGCAGCGTTTTCATGCCTTCACGCATGGCAATTTTTCGAATTGTCGTGGTCTCCAACTGAGGGTGAATTTCGCCTTGTACGGCAGGGCTGTTTACCAACACCTCGTAAATACCCTGGCGCCCCATGTAACCCGTGTCCCGGCAAATCCTGCAACCGACAGGACGTGCCACCTGCTCCGGAGGCTGCATTTGCCAGGGCGAGGTAAGCTGGTGCCATGCATCATGATCCAGGGGTTCGGAGGTTTTGCAATGAGAACAAAGCATACGCACAAGTCGCTGTGACATGACCCCGCGCACCGTGGCCTTTATCAGGTAGGCAGGCACGCCAAGTTCCAGTAGTCGCGACAGGGAGCTGGGCGAGTCATTGGTGTGCAGGGTCGACAACACAAGGTGACCGGTCAGTGCCGCTTGTACCGCCATGTTGGCTGTTTCCAGGTCGCGGATCTCGCCAATCATAATGATGTCAGGGTCCTGGCGCATAAGCGCGCGTACGCCAGAGGCAAAATCCAGGCTGATGCCATGGTTGACCTGCATCTGGTTGAAGGCGGGCTCCATCATCTCGATGGGGTCCTCAATGGTGCAGACGTTCACCTCCGAGGTCGCCAATTGCCGGAGCGTAGAATACAGGGTGGTTGTTTTACCCGAGCCGGTCGGCCCGGTTACCAGCACGATCCCGTTGCCCACACTGGTCATCTGGTGCCAGCGCAGCAGGTCATCTTCGGTCAGTCCCAGCTGCTCAAAAGACTTCTGCAGCACATCCGGATCGAAGATGCGCATCACCAGCTTTTCGCCAAACGCAGTAGGCAGGGTCGCCAGGCGCAACTCAACCTCGTTACCCTCAGGCGTGCGCGTCTTGAGCCGGCCATCCTGTGGACGGCGTTTCTCTGCCACATCCATACGCCCGAGGATCTTGATGCGGCTGGTCACCGCGGCGCCAACCTGTTGTGGCAATTCATATACGCTGTGTAATACACCATCAATGCGGAAGCGTACGTTGCCCACATCGCGGCGGGGCTCAATATGGATATCACTGGCGCGTTGCTCAAAAGCATACTGCAACAACCAGTCGACAATATTGACGATATGCTGGTCATTGGCATCGGGCTCTTTCATCGAGCCAAGTTCCAGCATCTGCTCCAGGTTGCTGGTTCCGGGCTTTACCTCCAGCCGATCAGAGCCGCGAGCTCCACGCACGGAACCCGCCATGGAGTAGAACTCAGCGGTGTGCCTGGCGATATCCCTTGGATCGGCCAATACCCGGCGGATGCGCTTGCGCAGCACATGTTCGAGATTTCCTTCCCAGCCATTGATATAAGGTTCCGCCGTGGCTATCCACACCTCGTCTGTATGTACTTCTACAGCCAGAATGCGATGGCGCTCGGCAAAGGCTTGCGACATCACCTCTGCGACCTCAGTGACATTGATCTTCAGTGGATCAATTTCGTAAACAGCCTGTTCGGTGCGCGTGCTCAGCCAGGCCAGCAAACCCTCCATGTCCAGCACCTTACCGGGGCAGGACAGGTCAGCCAGGCGCTGCTCCGCCAGGTAGATGAGCGGATGGACCTTGACCCGGGCATTCTGCGCGATCCTTGCCAGGTCCTGATCGCTGATGCGACCGTCACTGTGCAACTGGTGTGTAAGTGGCGCCAGCTCCAGGCGATGCTCCATTAACTACTCCCCGATTGTCGTCACCATTAAGGCTGGAGCCACTATGGCTACCGGCGCTGAAACAAGGCACCGGCCTGCGCAGCTACAGACTGACGCCATGCTAGCACAGGGCTTGAGACCACACCTCTTGATGTCGGTCATGGCGGATGGTGGCGATTGTGTGAAGATTTTATGACACAGAGGTGCTTTGTTTCTATACTTCGCTCCCTTATCGCCTCCCAAAACTGGAGACTCTTTCATGGTCAGCAGAAACCCCCTGGGCAATCTATTCGGACGCTCTCCCATCGGCCCTATTCAGGAGCATATGCAGATTGCAACCGAGGCAGCCGAGCATTTACCGGAACTCATCCAGGCGGCAGCGGACAACAACTGGGACCGTGCCAGAGAAATCCACAAAGCCATCAAGGCTGCCGAGAAGGAGGCAGACAAGCTGAAACGCTCGGTGCGCCGTCACCTGCCAAAGAGCCTGTTCCTGCCTGTACCCCGCTCAGATTTGCTCGCTCTGGTAGCGATACAGGACCAGGTGGCCAACACCGCCAAGGACTTCGCCAGCATCTTCATGGGTCGCGACATGCGCTTCCCCGATAAAATGTTTCCCGCAGTGCTGGAGCTCACCGCGACCTCCGTCGCCTGTTGCCAGCATGCGCTGCGGGCCATTCAGGAACTGGACGAGCTACTGGAAGTGGGCTTTACAGGGCGTGAAGTGAAGCGAGTAGAAGTGATGCTCAAAGAACTGGACAAGCTGGAGCGCAGCACAGACAAACAACAGTTCGCCCTGCGCCGCAAACTGTTCCGATTGGAGAACGAGCTGCCCCCGGTAGACGTCATGTTTTATTACCGCGCCACGGCCCTGCTAGGCACTCTGGCGGACAGCGCTGAAAGCGTAGGCGACCGCCTGCAAATTTTGCTCGCCAAGTAACCGGGGAAACTGACAATGGAAATTATCGCTCAGTACGGCACTGTTTTTCTGATTCTGGCCTGCATTTTCGGCTTCTTCATGGCATGGGGTATCGGTGCCAATGATGTCGCCAACGCCATGGGCACCTCGGTAGGTTCACGTGCCCTGACCATCAAACAGGCGATTCTTATCGCCATGATTTTTGAATTCCTTGGCGCGTACCTGGCCGGTGGAGAAGTCACCTCCACTATACGCAAGGGCATCATCGACCCACAGGTTCTGGAGAACAACCCGGAATTGATGGTCTACGGTATGCTGTCTGCCCTGCTGGCTGCCGGCACCTGGTTGCTGGTCGCCAGTATAAAAGGCTGGCCCGTATCCACTACACATTCCATCGTGGGTGCTATTGTCGGTTTTGCCTCCGTAGGTATTTCCGTGGACGCAGTCCATTGGAGTAAGGTAGGGGGCATCGTCGCTTCCTGGGTCGTTTCTCCATTACTGGCCGGCACGATTTCCTTCAGCCTGTTCATGAGCGTAAAGATGCTCATTCTGGACACCGACCAGCCCTTCCTGCGCGCCAAGAAATACATCCCCGTGTACATGTGGATGGTGGGCTTCATGATCGCCATGGTGACCCTGCTCAAAGGGCTGAAGCACGTGGGCCTGGATTTCGATATGGGCCTGGGCAGTAACTTTGCCAATGCCATACCCATCGCCACCGTGATCGGTCTGCTGGTCGCCGGCCTGGGCTCGCTGCTAATGCGCAATATCCAAGATGATCACGATGATGAAAATCGCTTCGGCAGCGTAGAGCGGGTGTTTGCTGTGTTAATGGTCTTTACCGCCTGCTCCATGGCCTTTGCTCACGGCTCCAACGACGTTGCCAATGCCGTAGGTCCTCTGGCCGCGATAGCAAGCACCGTACAATCCGGGGGTGAAATCGCCGCCAAATCTGCAATGCCCTGGTGGATCCTGCTGGTTGGTGCCTTGGGTATCGTCATCGGATTGGCCACCTACGGCTGGAAGGTCATCACCACCGTAGGTCGGAAGATCACCGAACTTACTCCCAGCCGAGGCTTCGCCGCGGAATTGGGCGCGGCCTCTACGGTAGTGATGGCATCTGCGACCGGCCTGCCCATTTCCACCACCCACACCCTGGTGGGCGCGGTGCTGGGCGTGGGCTTTGCCAGGGGTATTGCAGCGCTTAATCTGCGGGTGATCGGCACCATTTTCATGTCCTGGGTCATAACCCTGCCCGCTGGAGCAGGCCTGGCGATCATCTTCTTCTTCCTGTTCAAAGGCATATTCAGTCCCTGATTCCTTCCCGGGGGAGCGGTGCCAGGGCAAAAGCCCGCATTCGCAGTCAGCTCCCCCAGGGTTTACACTAGCGACCTCACCACCGCGGCTACGACACTATGTCGGCCCCGTGCGTCATGCCTATTCCCTACCGGACTGGTCACAAGCACATGCCAAGCACTGAACATCGCATCATCGAACAGCTGGGACAACTGATCGGCTCGGCCTCGGTAAGCTCCACAGATCCCGCCTGGGACCAGGGTAACCGCGCGGTGATAGACCTGCTGGCTGGCTGGCTGTCACACATGGGTTTCGATACGGAGATCCAGGAGATCACCCCCGGTGGCAATAAAGCCAACCTCATCGCCACCCGCGGCACCGGGCCGGGTGGCCTGGTATTAGCCGGCCACACCGATACCGTGCCGTTCGACGAGGGACGCTGGCAGAGCGACCCGCTCACACTTAGCGAACGCGATAACCGCCTCTATGGTCTGGGCAGCACTGACATGAAAGGGTTTTTCCCCCTGGCGCTGGCGGCAGCCCAGAGCTTTGCAGAGGTGGCGTTACAGCAACCCCTGATCCTGCTCGCCACCGCCGATGAAGAGAGCTCCATGAACGGAGCCAGGGCGCTCGCTGCTGCGGGACGGCCCAGGGCACGCGCAGCGATAATTGGCGAACCTACATCACTGGTACCTGTGCGCATGCACAAGGGTATAATGATGGAGGCAGTCCATATCATTGGCCGCTCCGGCCACTCGTCAAATCCCGCGCTGGGCAACAACGCCCTGGATGGCATGCACGCGGTAATGGGCGACCTGATGAACTTCCGCACGGAAATGGCGCAGCGCTACGGCAACCCTCTTTTTGAAGTTGCCCACCCCACACTGAACCTCGGCCATATCCACGGCGGCGACAGCCCCAACCGTATCTGCGGTAAAACCGCGCTGCACTTCGACCTGCGCATGACCCCGGGCGGCGACAACGCCGAAGTCCGCGAGGACATCCGCCAGCGTCTCGCTGTCATCGGCCAGGCGCGCGGGCTGGACGTGGAACTGCGCTCGCTGATCCATGATGTATCGCCCTTTGAGGAGGCCGCCGACAGCGAACTGGTGCAGCTCGCCGAAAAACTCACCGGCCACAGTGCGATCGCCGTTGCCTTCGCCACGGAAGCTCCGTTCCTGCAACAGTTGGGTATGCAAACGATAGTCATGGGTCCGGGCTCCATCGACCAGGCACACCAGCCGGATGAATTCATGCCGCTGGACCAGGTGCGTCCCTGTATCGCTTTGCTTGAGCAATTTATTCGGCACTATTGCCTGTAGTGCTGCTCTCTTGCCGCTTGAGCGGGCCGTTTAACGCGCATCAGGCGTGATAGACACAGATGTGGAAAATTGCCATTAGGTAAACACGGCAGACTTCGGTAATCTTGATAATTCGCTATTAATCAATAAGTTGGATAGAAACGTGACGACGCCCAGCCGGTCCCACATCCGCTGGTTCAGAAATACCGCACCCTACATCAACCTGCACCGGGGCAAGACCTTTGTGCTGATGCTGGGGGGTGAAGCCGCGCAAGATGAAAACTTCGCCAACATCATTCATGACATCGCCCTGCTCAAGAGCCTGGGCGTCAGGCTGGTCCTGATTCACGGTTCGCGCCCACAAATCGCCGCCCGCATGGACAAAGCCGGACTAAAGAGCAGCTTTCACCACGACGTGCGTATCACCGATACCGAGGCGATGGAGCATGTGAAGGATGCTGCCGGCTCATTGCGTGCGCAGATCGAGGCGCTGCTCTCCATGGGCCTGCCCAACTCCCCCATGCTGGGTTCACGGATGCGGGTGTGTTCAGGAAATTTCGTTACTGCCAGGCCCATTGGCGTGGTTGACGGCGTGGACTTCCAGCACACCGGCAAGGTACGTCGCCTGGACACAGACGGCATCCATCGCCAATTGCAGGATGACTCCATCGTGCTGTTGTCACCCCTTGGCTATTCCCCCACCGGAGAGATTTTTAACCTTGCCCTGGAAGACATAGCCGTACATTGTGCCGCCGCCATCGGTGCGGACAAACTGATTCTGTTCGGTGAAGAAAGCGGGATTATGGATGGCGAAGGCCAGCTCATACGTCAGCTGGCCGTGACCGACCTGGCGCAACTTACCCCTGAAGATGCCGAGCAGGCCAGCCTGTTACACACCGCGAAGCTCGCCTGTACGGAGGGCGTTCCGCGCTGCCAGATCATCAGCTACCGGGACGACTGTGCGCTACTTGAAGAATTGTTTACCCACGACGGCAGTGGCACCTTGGTGGCCAACGTCGCTTATGAGAGTTCGCGACAGGCGGGCATAGATGACGTGGGCGGGATACTGGAGCTGATTGAACCACTGGAGCAGCAAGGCATCCTGCTGAAGCGCTCGAGAGAGCTGCTGGAACAGGAAATCTCCCGGTTCCGCCTGCTGGAGCGTGATGGCCGGGCCATTGCTTGCGCGGCCCTTTACCCGTTTCCGGAGAATGGCTGTGCGGAACTCGCCTGCGTGGTGACGCATCCCGACTACCGCGGCGGCCAGCGCGGGCAGCGCCTGTTACAGGAACTGGAGCAAGAGGCGCGGCACAGCGGACTGAGCAGGGTATTCGTGCTCAGCACACAAACCGCCCATTGGTTCCTTGAGCAGGGCTTCGTTGAGACGTCGCGAGACGAACTGCCGGATCGGAAACAGGCCCTTTACAACCTGCAGCGCAGCTCCAAGGTGTTTTTCAAGGACCTTTAAAGGGCCGCACCAGATAGAGAATTCCCACTGGGGCGAAGGCAGGAACAAAGAGTGATGACTATGCCCTGGTACGCAAAGGTGCCTCTACTGCTGTCATTCCTGATGGCGCTCGCCCTGGCCGCACTGGAATACCGCAACCACAGGGGCGCACTGACAGCCGCCACCCTGTTCACTGAAACCCGCATTGAGCCTCTCGGGGATATCGGCTCGACCCGCACCCTGCGCATCTTACCCCTGCTTGAGTTCCACAGCGCGGACCCCGGGCTCCTGACCGAGGTGGGTGTATCCTACCTGGTGGATATAGATGATCACCGGATTCTGTACGACGTCGGCCAGAATACCCGGAATCTCACACCCTCCGCACTGGAGCGCAACATGTCGGCACTGGGTATCGACCTGGCCAGTATCGATACCGTTTTCATCTCACACAATCACCTGGACCATGTCGGAGGGCTCAACTGGCAGAACAACAACACCTTCTCACTGGGGGCCGAGCAGAAACGCTTTCCCAACCCTCGCACCCAGCTTGTCGTACCGGGCTCCATGAGCTACCCGGGACTGCAGCCAGTTTACGCCACTGCGCCGATGCGTATAGGCGAGGGCGTGGGTTCCACTGGCCTGGCCACCACCGGCACCATCGGCAGGCAACTGGCGATTGGCTGGATTGAAGAACACTCGCTGGTGGTCAATGTGGAGGGGCTGGGCGGCGTGATTATCGTCGCCTGCGGGCACCAGCCCGTGCCCAATTTACTGCAACGATATGACGATGCGTTTACGGAGCCGTTGTATGGCATTGTCGGTGGCCTGCACTTCCCTGTGCCCGAAGGGCGTATCAAACTGGGCCCGGTCGATGTGCAGCGCCAGCTGGCGTCTGGTGAAGGCCTTTTCAGCCCCCTGACCGAGGAGGAAGTTGACAGGCAAATCGCCCTGTTAGAGGCTCGCAACCTGGGTATCATCGCGGTGAGCAGCCACGACAGCAGTGATCAGGTAATCGAGCAGGTACGCGCTACCTTTGGCGCTGCCCACCGCTACATCAGGGTCGGTGAGGAGATAATCATCACCGCAGCGAACACCCGGGCGCACACCGAGACCCGGTGAGGCCAGGCTGGCATGGAACCCCACCGGCGGACCTCGTCGATTGAGGCCACCGGCAGCAGGTTAATTCTCCGCTGATTTTTGCTATCCTCCAGCGTCTCATCTTTGACCTTCAGCCGCTCGGCCCCCGCAGCGGCCTACACGGATACCACGATGCCCGACTATCGCTCAAAAACCTCCACGGCCGGCCGCAATATGGCCGGCGCCCGCGCTCTGTGGCGCGCCACCGGCATGAAAGACGGGGACTTCGAGAAACCCATTATCGCCGTCGTCAATTCCTTCACCCAGTTCGTCCCCGGTCACGTACACCTCAAGGACCTGGGCCAGCTGGTGGCCCGGGAGATCGAGGACGCCGGCGGCGTGGCCAAGGAGTTCAATACCATTGCCGTCGACGATGGAATCGCCATGGGCCACGACGGCATGCTCTACAGTCTGCCGTCTCGCGACATCATTTCCGACTCCGTCGAGTACATGGTCAACGCCCACTGCGCCGACGCCATGGTATGCATCTCCAACTGCGACAAGATCACCCCGGGGATGCTTAACGCGGCCATGCGCCTGAACATCCCCGTGGTGTTTGTCTCCGGCGGGCCCATGGAAGCAGGCAAGACCAAATTATCCGAGCACAAGCTGGACCTGGTAGACGCCATGGTGATCGCCGTGGACGACAGCGCCGACGATGAGACCGTAGCCGAGTACGAACGCTCTGCCTGTCCCACCTGCGGTTCCTGCTCAGGCATGTTCACCGCTAACTCCATGAACTGCCTCACTGAGGCGCTGGGGTTGTCGCTGCCGGGCAATGGTTCCACCCTGGCCACCCATGCAGACCGCGAACAACTGTTCCTGCGCGCTGGCCGCCTGGTGGTGGACCTGTGTAAACGCTACTACCAGGACAACGACGAGTCAGTACTGCCGCGCAACGTGGGCTCATTCAAAGCCTTCGAAAACGCCATGAGCCTGGATATCGCCATGGGCGGCTCCACCAACACCATCCTCCACCTGCTGGCGGCCGCCCGTGAAGCGGAGCTGGACTTCACCATGGACGACATCGACCGGCTGTCACGGAAGATTCCCCAGCTGTGCAAAGTAGCGCCCAACACCCCCGAATACCACATGGAGGATGTGCACCGCGCGGGCGGCATTATGGGTATTCTCGGTGAACTGGACCGCGCGGGGTTATTGCACACCGACTGCCCAACCGTGCACAGCAAAACCATGGCCGCGGCCCTGGAGCAGTGGGACATCATGCGCACCCGGGACGCCGCCGTGCACAAGTTCTATAGCGCGGGCCCGGGGGGCGTTCCCACCCAGACCGCCTTCAGCCAGGACACGCGCTGGCCCAGCCTGGATGACAATCGCGAAAGCGGCTGTATCCGCTCCCTGGAAAACGCCTTCTCCCTGGAAGGCGGCCTGGCTGTATTGACCGGCAACATCGCCGAGGATGGCTGTGTCGTTAAAACCTCAGGTGTGGACGAGTCCATTCTGGTGTTCTCCGGACCGGCCTATGTGTGCGAAAGCCAGGAAGCCGCGGTCGACGCTATTCTCAATGACCGGGTGCAGGCCGGGGATGTGGTGATCGTGCGCTACGAGGGGCCCCGTGGCGGGCCCGGCATGCAGGAAATGCTCTACCCCACCAGCTATATCAAGTCCAAGGGCCTGGGTAAGGCCTGCGCCCTGCTCACCGACGGTCGCTTCTCTGGTGGCACATCTGGCCTGTCCATCGGCCACGCATCTCCGGAAGCAGCCGCTGGCGGCGCCATTGCCCTGGTAGAGAACGGCGACACCATAGAGATCAATATCCCCGAACGCAGTATCAATGTGAAACTGTCTGACGAGGAGCTCACAGCCCGCAGAGAAGTGATGGAAGCGAAAGGCGACAAGGCCTGGAAGCCTGTTGACCCGAGGCCGCGCAAGGTAACACCGGCGCTGAAGGTCTACGCGAAGATGGTAACCAGTGCGGACAAGGGTGCGGTGAGGGATTTATCACTGCTGGATTAATCCGCTGCTAGCATCAGCAGCGTCGATGAGTTTACCCTGAATAGCGGTCCGGGGGTGGTAAGCCTCCTCTCGAAAACGTCCGAGGCCATGGATGGCCGAGGCCGAGCTGCCATGGACGGCGCTTTACGCGGTTTTCGAGAGGAGGCTTACCACCCCCGGACCAGATGGGCCAAAACAACACAACCGCGCGAGGCCCGCTCAAGTTCTGGCAATCAGTTCCTCAAGATCTTCACGCAAGTTCCGAATCTTGCCACGCAGTCGCTTATCCTGCTTTGCATCCCTTGAGTTGAGCACTGTGGCCACGGCCGCGTAAAGAACCCTGGCGTTATGTTCGTAGATAACGCGATATTCAGCGGAAGTAGTTTGCTCCCGTTCGCCCAGCGCATCACGCAGTGCCTGCTGCCAGCCTGGCTCGCGACGCAGAATTTCCTCCATTCGGTCCAGCCAGGCGGCGCGTTCGCGCAGCCAGATCGCGTCGAAGCGCTGCAGCTTATCTGCTGCTTCCTCGAAGGTGGTTCGCTGTCCCCAGTCGAGGCGGCCCAGATAGTCCTGGGCAGAGTCCTTGAGGTTGTCGTAGGCCTCCTCGTGATATTCCTCGTCGCTGCGGGTGAGGTACTCTTCCTCATACTCCTCCTGCTTATCGCGGAGCTCTTCTACAAACTCCTGCATCTGCTCCGCCGAGAGCTCCTCTCCAAGGGAGATCATCCACTCCAGCCCCCTTGCCTCAACACGCAGCCAGGCCTTCTCGGCACCTGCTACCAGGGTTTCCAGTTCGGTGACGCTGATATCGCGGTCCAGCAGATTGTCCATGTCGTCAAGCAAAGACAGGTATACGGGCAGCTCCTCGCTGCGATGCCAGGACAGGAAGGGGTCCAGTAGCCGGTCGAGCACACGCTTTTGTGCACGGTCCAGGTCGACGTAGTCATCCACGTACCAGGGAATAATGAAGTCCAGCCGGTTGTATAAGAAGGTGGTACTGCTACAGCCTGTCAGGGCCAGTAACAACAGTCCGAGGATTGACCTGCGATAGCGTGTCGTCATGTTCTTGACCTCTTTGGCCTACCAGGGGAGGTGGTCTATATCGACGTTGCCACCACTGACAACAACGCCTACCCGGCGGCCCCGGAATCGCTCCGGATGCTCCAACACGCCGGCCAGGCCGACCGCCCCGGAGGGTTCAACAACCTGCTTCATGCGCGTCCAGTGCAGTTTCATGGCGTCGACGATCGCCGCATCGGGCACAGTGATAATGGTGTCTACATGTTTACGGATAATCTCGAAGTTGAGTTCACCCAGGCTGGCCCGCAAGCCGTCGGCAATAGTGTTCGGGTTCGTCTGTGCCTGCAGGGAGCCCAGCCCGAATGATCGAAAGGCATCATCGGCTCCCTCCGGCTCTACCGCAACCACCTCGATTCGTGGGTTCAAACCCTTCACCGCCAGCGCTGTTCCCGCCAATAGGCCACCGCCACCCACCGGTACCACAATGACATCCAGATCGGGGGCCTGCTCCATCAATTCCAGGGCTGCAGTACCCTGGCCGGCGATAACCCGTGGATCGTTGTAGGGATGGACCACCACTGCACCGGTCCTTTCCAGCACCGATGCCAGCATCGCTTCCCGCGCAGCCAGCGTTGACTCACACTCAATGATCTCTCCGCCATAGGCAGCCACTGCGGATTTCTTTACCGCCGATGCGTTTGCGGGCATCACGATATAGGCAGGCAACCCACGAATCGTCGCCGCCATGGCCAGGGCAGCACCATGGTTCCCGGAAGAATGCGTGGCGACGCCGGCGACGTCCTCCGACTCCTCCAGGCTGAGTACGGCATTGGTGGCGCCGCGCGCCTTGAAGGCGCCGGCTTTCTGCAGGTGCTCACACTTGAAAAACAATTCTGCGCCCGTATGCGCATCCAGATGCTGGCTGCGCATGACTGGTGTCTGGTGCACACTATCGGCGATGCGGTCCCGCGCTTCCTGCACATCCGCTAATTCGGGTGACATCATTTCAAACTCTCTCTTTGACGACCAGCTCCCAGTCCGCCTGGCGCCACACAAAGTACCCCAACAGGAAGTTGCTCTGCAGTAACAGCGTCAGTACCCATTCGAAGGCATCCTCCACCGTCTCGTACCAGGTCGCGTTCCAGGCATTGAGCACTACTGTAAGAATGCCTGCGGCTAGCAGAGTTGCGGACACCAGTCCCGACACAAGCAACAGCACAGGGCTCACACCCTGGACCTGCAAAAACCGCAACTGGTTCAGTAAAAGTAATTGCGCAATAAAGGTAAAGGAAAAAAACAGGATGGTCCCGACCCTGCGCTGCGCCGCCCAGGCACTACCCCGCTCGCCGAGTACGGTGACATACATGATCATGCCGACGCACGCCAGCAGCCCAAGTGCCAGCATCCAGTGGTTAGCGAGTTGCCGTTCATTGCCGACACGGCGATTCAAGCTGTCCAGCCACGCATGGTTCAGCCACCAGTAAGCCATCATCAGTACAGCCGAGGGTAACATGGTGGCACGGAACAGGTAGCTCGCTGGGGGCTTGCGCCCGGTTGCGCTGATCGAAGTGCAGCTGTCGATATAAGGGTTACACCAGTCGACCGCACCCTGGTTGACGGCCAACAGATATGTGGCGTGGACAGCGAAGAAGGGCAGCAGGGCTGCAAGCAGTGCGACGGGCCTGACGTTCATGGTGGCAGTCTAGCTGGTTTGGTGCGCGGCGCGCACCTTGCAGTTGCAGGATCTTGCGGGGGCCGGCGAGCACCCTCATCGCTAATCGCAAATGACGGGTCAGGCAGCGGCGTGCTGCGCCTGCTCTTCGGCTTTGTTGATAGCGCGCAAAATACCATCCAGTGAAGCCTGTACGATGTCGTGGCTACGCCCGCACCCACAATAGCGCTCACCCTCGACGTTCAATTGTATGTAGCACACCGCCTCTGCGTCAGCGCTCTGGCTGAGCGCATGCTCGTTGTATTCGACGAGAACTATCTTTTTGCCGGTGAACTTCTCCATCGCGTCAACGAAGGAAGCCACCACGCCATTGCCAATACCGGAAATTTTCTCACGGGTGCTGCCGAGGCTCAGTTCAGCCAGCAGTTTGTCGACATGATCTTCGCGACTGACGTTGTAGCTACCCAGTTGCCAGCGGCCCTCATCGTTGAGATAGGTGTTCTGGAACAGGCTGAAAATTTCCTCGGAACCCACTTCGCTCTCACTCTTCTCAGCATAGGCCTGTACCGCGGAGCTGAAGTCGATCTGCAGCCAGCGCGGAAGCTCGTAACCGTAATCCCGCTCCAGCACATAGGCAATTCCACCTTTGCCTGACTGGCTATTGATGCGAATAACCTCCTGGTAGGAACGGCCAATATCCGCCGGATCGATGGGCAGGTAGGCCACTTCCCAGGGATTCTCCTGTTCACGCCTGGACAGGCATTTCTTGATCGCGTCCTGGTGGCTACCGGAGAAGGCGGTAAACACTAACTCGCCGGCCCACGGGTGACGGGGGTGCACGGGCAACTGCGTGCACTCCTTTACGGTCTGGATGATCTCATCCATGTTGGACAGGTCCAACTTCGGGTCAACGCCCTGGCTGTAAAGATTCATGGCCATGGTGACCACATCCATATTGCCGGTGCGCTCGCCATTACCCATCAGCGTACCCTCTACCCGGTCTGCCCCGGCCATCACGCCCAACTCCGCCGCCGCGACGGCACAGCCGCGGTCATTGTGGGTGTGCAACGATATCAGCAGGCTATCGCGATTATCGACTTTGTCGCAAAACCATTCAATCTGGTCCGCGTAAATATTGGGAGTACTCATCTCCACGGTCGCAGGCAGGTTGATAATCACCGGCTTATCCGCAGTAGGCTGCCAAACGGCGGTCACCGCGTTGCAGACTGCTACGGCAAAATCCAGCTCTGTGCCGGTAAAGCTCTCTGGAGAGTACTCAAATATCCACTCAGTCTCGGGATAACGCTGGGCACACTCCTGCACCAGTTTGGCGCCATTGACGGCGATATCGATAATGCCCTGCCGATCCAGGCCAAACACCTGCTCGCGCTGCACCGTAGAGGTGGAGTTATAAACATGAACCACTGCCCGTCTAGCGCCCTTGAGTGCTTCAAAGGTCTTTTCAATCAGCTCCTTGCGTGCCTGAACCAGCACCTGGATCGTCACGTCTTCGGGGATGCGGTCGTTTTCAATCAACTCGCGAACAAAGTCGAAGTCATGAGAGGAGGCCGACGGGAATCCTACCTCGATTTCCTTGAACCCCACCTTCACCAGCTGATCCCAGAGGCGTGACTTTTGTCGCGCTGTCATCGGCTCGATCAGTGCCTGGTTGCCATCGCGCAGATCCACGCTGCACCACACCGGCGCCTTTTCGATAAGCTGGTCCGGCCAGCGGCGGTCTGCCTTGGGAACAGGCGGGAAAGGCTTGTACTTCCTGTAATCGAAATCGCTCATAACCGATACCAACGTGCTTGAATTAGGAGGCTGTCACCCGCGGACGCGTCCCTTTTGAGGTAGTGCGCAACGGCAGGTGTCGGGTAGACAACATGGCGCGGCTCCAGTCGGGTGATCGTTCAGCCAGGCGAGAAGTATAATCGGGACGGCGGAGCGAATGTTTGCAAATATCGCGCTAATTGGCTATTAATATGCAATCTATCACTAATGATATTACTTATATTAGAGTTATACGCTAATTTTAAGCTACTAGCTCTACTCTACAGGCTAAGCACAGAGACTTCACCACAAACACAGGGCAGTACCATGAAGCTGGATCGGATTGACCGGAAACTCCTCAAGGCCATGCAACAGAACAGCCGCAGCAGCAACCTCGAACTCGCCGAGCAGGTAGGCTTATCACCAACGCCCTGCTCGCGCCGCGTAAAGCGACTGGAGGAGTCCGGCATCATTCGGGGCCATGTCACCCTGCTCAACCAGTCCATGCTGGGACTGAAGATGACCGCCTATATCGGTATCAGCATGGACCGTCACACGCCGGATCGCTTCGAGGCTTTTGAGCAGGAGGTGATGACCTACCCGGAAGTAATGGAGTGTTCAGTGGTCACCGGACAATCCTCGGACTACCTGCTCAAGGCAGTGGTAGCCGATATGGAATACTACGAGAAGTTTCTGCTGGGAAGACTAACCCGTATTCCCGGAGTAACCGGTGTGCACTCCAGCTTTGAGCTGCGCCGCGTGATTCAGCGCACCGAACTGCCGCTGGGTCATATCGACGACGATACTATACTGCGCGACTAGTCCGCTGGTTGAAGATCGTGTGAACCCGGAGAAGTAACTTTCCATAGTCCTGCCCATAGGCTACCCTGCCCCGCCCATGGCGCACCGACACCTGAACCCCGATTCCCCCTGGCTGCTGGCTTTGCTCGCAGCCCTGGTCGCACTCGGCCCGCTCAGCGTCGATATGTACCTGCCGGCTATGCCCGTGATGATGCGCGCACTGGATACCGACATCGGGCATATGCACCTGACCCTGAGCACCTACCTGACCGGCTTCGCTGTTTTTCATCTCGCCTGCGGACCACTGGCAGACCGCTTCGGCCGCAAGCCATTGCTGGTCGGCGGCACACTGGTATTCGTGTGCGCATGCCTTGGTTGTGCGCAGTCAGATTCAGTGGAGGAGCTGCTGGTCTTCCGCTTTCTGCAGGGCCTGGGCGCCTGCGTGGGGCCCACGCTCGCCCGCACGGTCACCCGCGATATTTTCGGACCAAGGCGTGCCGCCAGGGCGCTGTCACTGATTGCCATGCTAATGGCACTGGGCCCGGCAGTGGCACCGACTCTGGGTGGATTCGTTTTGCTGGTATTGCCGTGGCCGGTGATCTTTATTTTTCTCGCTGTCTACGGCGCGCTGATGGTCTTGCTGATACAGGCCTACCTGCCCGAGTCACTACCGGGCCGCCAAAGCCTGCACCCTGTCAGCATTGCCCGTAACTATGCACAACTGATTGCAGACCCCTCTTTCCTCTCGGTCACGGTTGCCAGCGCGCTGGTGTACGGCGGCCTGATGGCCTACCTCTCGTCCTCAAGTTTCGTGTATATCGACATGCTTGGCGTGCCCGTCCAGTACTTTGGTTTTATTTTCACCTCCACTGTTGCGGGCTACATCGTGGGTAGCGGGATCAGCGCGCGCCTGGCCATCCGTTGGGAGTCGCGCCAGACCATGCTACTGGGCACTGCACTATGCGTGATGACCAGCGCCTGCATGTGGGCTGGAAACACACTGTATACGGACAGCATCTGGGTATTGTTGCTGCCCATGACGGGGTACGCTATTGGTATGGGCCTGGTGCTGCCTCATGCGATGGCGATCGCCATGGCACCATTCCCGCAGATGGCAGGAACCGCATCCGCCCTGCTCGGCTTCATACAGATGGGCTTGTCAGCAGTGAGCACCGCGCTGGTGGGGACACTGCTGACCGACAGTCCCCAGCCGATGTTGATGGCCATGGTCGCCGTGAACTGCGGTGCGCTGGTGTTGGCAGCCCGCGTATTCCTCAGGGACCGCTGACCCCAGACGGATGACTGTGGCATACTCTGCGGGCATTTTCCCGGGAGAACAGCTCGTGCACACGGCCTCTGATGTCACTCAACTCATCGGCAACACCCCTCTGCTCCACTTGAAGCAGGTCTCGGAGAAAACCGGCTGTACCATTCTCGGCAAGGCCGAATTTCTCAATCCGGGCGGCTCAGTGAAAGACCGTACCGCGCTGGGTATCATCCGCGCTGCGGAGGCTGCAGGTGAGCTGCAACCCGGTGGCCGCATCGTGGAAGGCACGGCCGGCAACACCGGTATCGGGCTCACCCTGCTGGCCAACGCACTGGGCTACCAGAGCACTGTGGTTATGCCTATTACCCAGAGCCGTGAAAAAATCGACTCTCTGGAGCTGCTGGGCGCCGACCTGCACCTGGTCGGCGCCACCTCCTATTCTGACCCAAAACACTATGTGCACACGGCCCGGCGACTCGCAGAAAAATATGCAGCCAAAGAAGACCGGGGGGCTATCTGGGCAAGGCAGTTCGACAACCCGGCCAACAGGGAAATCCATGCCAGTACCACAGGCAGGGAAATCTGGGAGCAGACCGACGGTAAGGTGGATGGCTTCATTTGCGCGGTGGGCACCGGCGGCACACTGGCGGGGGTGTCATGCGCACTGAAAGCAAAGAACCCTGACGTAAAGATAGGCCTGGCGGACCCCAGCGGTGCCTCACTATTCAACCACTTTACGTGCGGCGAGATGAAGCCCACTGAAGGGGGCTCTATCATTGAAGGCGTTGGCATCAACCACATTACCGACAATATTGCCGCAGCGGACATCGACAGCGCTTTCCATATTACCGATATGGAAGCCTTGCCCTATGTCTTTGACTTGTTGCGCAACGAGGGACTGTGCCTGGGTGGCTCCTCGGGTCTCAATATCGCCGGCGCTGTACACCTCGCGGAGGAGCTGGGCCCGGGACACACCATTGTCACAATACTCTGCGACTACGGCACCCGCTACCAGAGCAAGCTGTTCAATCCTGTGTTCCTGGAAAACAAGGGCTTGCCGGTGCCTGCCTGGTTACAAATCTAGTCGGCACGCCTTGAGCACAAGGCGCCCTACCCCGAAAAACGCGCACAAAAAAGCCCGGCTTCTGGCCGGGCTGGTTTACGTAACCGCTATTAACTCTCTTTGGCGGCGCGCTCTTTCGCGATCAGGAAGTCCGCAATTTTCAGCATATTTGCCGTGCTTCCTGCTTTGCGTGGGCCGATAAGGTACTTCCCGTTCACCATCATAGCCGGCGTGCCGGTAATCTTCGCCGCACGCGCGGTCGCATTCGCCTGGCTCACCTGGCTGCCAACGCCAAAAGAATTGTAGGCTTTGTAAAAGTCCTCTTCGGCGATCCCGTTCTGTACAAACAGCTCGGCAATTTCTCCGTCTGTGCGCAGCTGCTTGCGGTCCACGTTAAGGGCCTGGAAGATCACCTGGTCCATCTTCTCCTCAACGCCCAGGGCTCGCGATGCATAATAGGCTTTGGCGTGAAGCTCCATGGCGCCACCCCACATGGCGGGAATGCCGCGGAACGTCACGTCCTCAGGCAGTGTTTTCTTCCACTGCGCCAAAACAGGCTCAAAGGTGTAGCAGTGCCCACAGCCGTACCAGAAAAACTCCACCGCTTCTATCTTGTCCGGATCGGCGGTGCGAATGGCAGGGTTGATAACATCAAAATCCTTACCCGCCACATAAACGTCTTCCGCCTGCGCAGCGAACGGCAGTGTAAGTAGTGACAGGGTCAGTAAAACACGCTTTAGCATTGTGGTCATTCTCCTCGTTAACTCACGCCCCACTGAGACAGTGAAAAAGGCGCCGCGTTCGTTCGGGGATAAAAAAAGGCGGCATAGTGCCACCTTTCTTCACACGGGACGGGTTACTTCAAACCTGAAGCGTAACTGGCAACCGCATCGATTTCCTTATCGGAAAGGCCGAACGCATTAGTACGCATTATCATGATATCACCATCATTGGTGCGACCCGATTCATCTTCATAGCCCTTGCGATAGGACCGCAACTGCGCGGCTATGTAGTCCGCATGCTGACCAGCCAGCGCCGGGAAACCGGCCGGGGCGTTGCCTTTACCCGTGGGGGAATGGCAGGCCGAGCAGGCTGCGACGTTACGCTCTGCAACGCCCGCACGGTAAACCTTCTCGCCCAGCGCGACCAGCGACGGGTCAGCCTGACCACCAGAGCGAGGCTGCGCAGCGTAGAATGCAGCGATATTGGCCAGGTCCTGATCAGACATGTTGTCCACCTGACCTACCATGGTGGGCACGGGCCGGGCACCGTCGCGGATGTCCTTCAGCTGCTTGAGCAGGTATTTTTCACCCAGGCCCGCAAGCTTCGGAAACGTGGGCACCGCGCTGTTGCCATCTGCACCGTGACAGGCGCTACAGGTTACAGCCATCTCTTTACCGACGGCGGCGTCGCCCATCTGCGCAGAGGCAATTTGGGTCCAGCCCATCAACAGGCTGGCAAGAATTACAACTTTCTTCATGATGATTCCAGGGATAGCGAAATGAATCTGCCTGCTTACTCAGCGGGCTTGGCCATATATTCGATCATGGCCTTGTAGTCTTCGTCAGAGCAGTCAAAACACATACCCTTGGGCGGCATCGCGTTGAGGCCATTGTTGACTGAGGCTACGAGGACGTCCATACCTTTGGCCATGCGCGGCTCCCAGGCGGGGGCATCACCAGTCTTGGGCGCGTTCGCAGCACCGGTTGCGTGGCAAACAGCACAGCTCTTGTTGTACTTAGCCATGTCGAGTTCAGCCATGGCGCCAGTGGCAACAAGCATCAGGGCAGCAGCGATCATCTTTTTCATGCGGGACCTCCAGGTTGGTTTCGAGACATTAGCGCCTCGCAAGCAATTGATAACAGTCGAAAAAAGCTGTGGCATTATATACGAGATACTCACTCCTAAAAAGGCAATACCTCACAATGACTGACGAGGATCAAATGATCGCCCCTGCAGCGCCGGATTATCGCCAGGCACAGTATCTGACCAGCGCCGCCCGGTTCAACCAGTGTCCACCGGATGAAGGCTGGGAAGTCGCCTTCGCCGGCCGGTCAAATGCCGGAAAATCGAGTGCAATCAACAGCTTAACAAACAACAAGAAGCTCGCCAAGACATCCAAAACCCCTGGTCGCACGCAGCTGATCAACTTCTTTGAGCTGACTCCCACGCAACGCCTGGTTGATCTACCCGGCTACGGTTTCGCCAAAGTACCTGTTGCCGTGAAGAAAGAATGGACCCGGCAACTGGAAAATTACCTGGCCAAGCGGCAGTGCCTGCGCGGCATGATTCTGCTCATGGATGTGCGCCACCCCCTGCAGCCTTTCGACGAACAAATGCTGAACTGGGCGCTTACAGCGCACATGCCCGTACACATTTTGCTCACCAAGGCAGATAAATTGAAGAAAGGACCCGCCAATAACAGCCTGCTGGCGGTGCGCAAGGCGATGCAGGCTCACCAGGAGCTGGTCAGCGTACAGCTATTCTCGGCACTCAAGCACACCGGGCATGAGCAGTTAATACAGGTACTCAATAACTGGCTGACGGATGAGAGTGTCTATGACGATGAGGACATCGCGGACGCTTAGCCTCCCCTGGCTGGTCATTGGAACGGGTAGATACCGCGGGTGGGTGGTCAGTCACCTGGGGACCAGGCACATGGCTACCGGCTTGCTGCCTCCCACGGGCGCACCTCTCATGCGTAGGCAAAAAAAACCCGGTTGCCTCTAGGGGAAGGCAACCGGGCAACTAACGTCTCTGGGGAAAGAGACTTGCTCGCAAAGGTCCGTGGGGACGAACCTTTTCAGGGATAGTAGCGTTTGCTACCCGAAATATGACCGGGCATAGTGATAAAAGTTCAGCACAAATGGAAAATTCCTATGGACACGGCGTCACTTATTTTTTTACTGATCTGCGCCGTTGGCGTCGGCCTGTTTATCTACCAGACTTTTTGGCGGGACAAACTGATCCGTCGGCGGCGTTTCCCCCTGTCATGGAAAGAAACGCTCACCAACAACCTGCCTGTGTATGCTGCCCTCTCCCCGGCAGAGCGCGACCGGCTACACCAACTCATCCAGCTTTTCCTGGCGGAAAAAGACTTCTACGGTTGCGCCGGACTGGAGCTTACCGATGAGATACGCGTCACCATTGCCGGCCAGGCCTGCCTGCTCCTGCTCAACCAGAACTCCCCTGTGTATCCCTCTCTGATGTCGGTACTGGTCTATCCAGCCGGCTTTCGCGTGGACCGTGAAACAGTCCTCGACAACGGCACCCTGGCCCAGCAGGATCATCACCTGCTTGGTGAGTCATGGAGCAATGGCAAGGTCATACTTTCCTGGGATGATGTTGAAAAGGGTGCCGCCGACTTCAGCGATGGCCACAACGTCGTACTGCACGAGTTCGCCCACCAGCTGGACGGGCTTTCCGGGTCGACCAATGGTGCACCGCCACTGCATCGCAACAGCTACCAGTCATGGGCCAGGGTGTTCAGCGAGAACTTCGATGATCTACGCTCGCGCGCCTTCCGCGATCAGGCCACGGTAATGGACCAATATGGCGCCACCAACCCGGCAGAGTTCTTTGCGGTGGCAACCGAAACGTTTTTCGAGCGACCCCACGCATTGCACAAAACCCGGCCAGACCTCTTCGCCGAGCTCGTCGACTACTATCGCCTGGACCCCAGGCAATGGCATCAGGACTAGTGCGCCTCGTCCCAATTTTTACCGGCGCCAGATTCCACCAGTAACGGCACAGACAAGTCTGCGGCGCCAGCCATTAAGCTACACAACTCACTGCTCACGGCATCCACTTGAGCAGTGGCAACTTCCAGCACCAGTTCGTCATGCACCTGCATGATCATCCTCGCATCCGCATCGCCCCGCTCCAGCCACTCATCGACGGCCAGCATGGCACGCTTGATAATATCCGCAGCAGTGCCCTGCATGGGCGCGTTGATCGCGGTGCGCTCGGCCGCCTGTACCCGCATCTTATTGCGGGCATTGATTTCCGGCAGATACAGTCGACGGCCAAACATTGTCTCCACGTAACCCTGTTCCCTGGCAAGTGCGCGGGTACGGTCCATATACTCAGCAACGCCAGGATAACGCTGGAAGTACCGGTCAATATACTCCTGGGCCTCACTTCGCCCCAGGTGTAACTGCTTGGCCAGGCCAAACGCTGACATGCCGTAAATCAGGCCGAAGTTGATCGCCTTAGCCTTGCGTCGCTGATCTCCGGACACTTCCTCAAGGTCGACCTCGAAGACCTCGGAGGCCGTTGCCCGGTGGACATCCTGTCCTTCCTTGAACGCCTTGAGCAGGCCCTCATCGGCAGAGAGGTGGGCCATGATGCGCAACTCAATCTGTGAGTAGTCAGCGGCAACGATGCGGTAGCCATCTGGCGCCACAAAGGCCTGTCGAATTCGCCTGCCCTCCTCCGTGCGAATGGGAATGTTCTGCAGGTTCGGATCTGAGGACGACAGGCGACCGGTGGCGGCCACCGCCTGATGGTAGGAGGTATGCACCCTGCCCGTACGCGCATTCACCATCTCCGGTAGCTTGTCGGTATAGGTAGACTTGAGTTTGGACAGGCTGCGATATTCCAGAAGCAACTTCGGGAGCGGATAGTCGAGCGCCAGTTCCACCAGCACATCTTCCGCCGTGCTGGGCGCGCCTTTGGGGGTTTTCTTGATGACCGGCAGGTTCAATTTTTCAAACAGGATTTCCCCCAGTTGCTTGGGCGAGCCGAGATTGAACTCCTGTCCGGCCAGATCGTAGGCTTGCGACTTTAGCTCCTCCAGCCGCTTTCCCAGTTCACCGCTTTGTTTATGCAGTAATTCGGCAGAGATCAACGCCCCCTGCCTTTCAATTTTTGACAGCACTGAAACCAGCGGCAACTCAATGTCCCTGAATACACTAGCCAGGCTTTGCTCCGCTTCCAGCTTTGGCCACAGCGCCTGGTGCAGGCGCAGGGTGATATCTGCATCCTCGGCTGCATATGGCCCCGCCTCTTCCACTTTGACCTGGTTGAACGTCAGCTGCTTTGCACCCTTCCCGGCAATGTCTTCGAAATGAATGGTGTTCTGCCCCAGGTATTTCAGCGCCAGGCTGTCCATGTCGTGACGAGTGGCAGTGGAGTCCAGCACATAGGACTCAAGCATGGTGTCATAGGCGATGCCGCGCAGGGTGATGTCATGGTTGGCCAGCACACTGGCATCATATTTCAGATTCTGCCCCACCTTTGCCTGATCGGGGTCCTCTAACAGCGGTTTTAGCTGTGCAAGCACATCGGCCCGGTCCAGTTGCTCGGGCGCGCCGAGGTAATCATGGGCAAGCGGCACATAGGCCGCCCTCCCCGCCTCGACTGCAAAGGACACACCAACGATCTGGGCCTCCATATAATTGAGGCTGGTGGTTTCGGTATCGAAGGCAAACAGCCCGGCCTCGTGCAGTGTTTCTATCCAGCTGTCCAGCGCCGATTGGGTGGTAACAATCTCATAGTCGGTCTCCACCTGCTCCGCCGTTGTCGCTACCTCACCCTCCGCCAATAGCTCGTCCAGCCACCCGCGAAACTCCATCCGCGTGAACCAGTCGACCAGTGCCTCCCGGTCCGGTACGCCGTTAACCAGTTCTTCCGGGGCCAGGTTTAGTTCCACATCCGTTTTAATGGTGGCAAGTTCGTGTGACAGCAAGGCATTAGCCCGCTCTGCTTCCAGTTTTGGTGCCAGACTCTTTGCGCCGCGAAATGGCTGGTCTGCCACTTTTTCCAGAGAGCTGTAAATACTTTCAAGCCCGCCCAGCCCCTTGATAAGACCCGCCGCTGTTTTTTCACCGACCCCGGCTACACCGGGAATGTTGTCGGCTTTGTCGCCCATCAGGGCAAGAAAGTCGATAAATAGATCCGCAGAGAAGCCATACTTCTCCTCGACAGCAGCCTCGTCCAATACCGTATCAGTCATCGTGTTGACCAGGGTGGTGTGCTTGTTCACCAACTGCACCATATCCTTGTCACCGGTGGACACCACCACATCCCTGCCCTGCTCGCTAAGCTGCCGGGCCAGCGTGCCGATCACATCGTCAGCCTCGACGCCTGGTACACAGAGAAACGGCAAGCCCATCGCCTGGACGATGGCGTGTATAGGCTCTATCTGCTCCCGAAGTTCATCGGGCATGGGCGGTCGATTCGCCTTGTACTCAGGATAAATATCGCTGCGGAAAGTTGTGCCCTTGGCATCGAATACCGCGACCACCGGTGAGCCGGGGTACTGGGCCAACAGCTTCCGCAACATGCTGATCACTCCGCGCACAGCGCCGGTGTTGTGACCACTGGACGTGGTGAGCATAGGGAGCGCATGAAACGCCCGAAAGACGTAGGACGAACCGTCAACGAGCACGATGGGAGAGGCTTGCTTGGACATAGGTCAACGCTAGAACACAGACAGGGAAAGTACACGCCGAGAGCCCGGGGCATCCGACGCGCGCGTACCGCGATTAAAGCCGATCCGGTTGCAAATTGCCATGCAAGGGTAACCCCAATCAGCGACAGCTAGAAGGCGATACTTCTTACCACACTATTGTTACCCCTGGGAAAGCCGCCGCGCAGCTACCCAGCCAGCATTGAAGCCGTGACCATTTTTCAGTTTTTATCGACTTTTGGCGACACATGACATCAATTTAGGCCAATTAGTCGTGATGACACAGGCTCTTCAGGCTACTGGCAGGGAGCAGGTGATCCGGCGCATTGGTGCCGGCGTAACAATCGGTAACAAACTGGGAGCAGCACCATGAAAACCTACATCACCGCTTCACTTGCAGCAGTCGCCCTGTTGGGCAGCCTTCACTTACAGGCCCATGAGGGCATCACTAACCTGCCGAGCACCCCTGTACCCGGCGCACTGGCCACGTCCGGTGCAACGTCATATGGCACCAACCACTATAGAACGCAGTATGAAATCAGCGATTTACTTGCGGCGGTCGCCGAGGACGCAGGCGCCGAGCTTAGCAAGCTCCTGGGCAGGGCGCTCGCCAGGAAAGAGGGCAGCAAAGCTCCTATTGCGGATAGGCAGACAGAGAAGGTAGCAAGCGCTTACTAAGTACAGGCGCCTTTACTACAGGCCCTTTTCCCAGAGAATCCGGGCGGAGCGGAAGGTTACCTTCATCTTCGCCTGATCCAGCGGGGTCTTGAAAAAGCCATGATAGTCGCCCCGTGGGTTTATAAGTACCACATTGGCACTATGGTCCACCAGATAGTTCGCTTCCTGCCCTGGAACTTTCCGAAAGGGCGTATTTAACGCTGTCGCGAAGCGATGGATATCCAGAAACTCCCCGGTCACGCCGATAAAGTCGTCATTAAAATACGGAATGTACTCCGCTAGTTGCTGCACAGTATCTCGCGCTGGATCTACTGACACCATCACCACCTGCGTATCCTCTGCCTCCGTGCCCTGCAGTTGTGCCATGAACGTGTCAAGGAAAGCCATCGTCGTGGGGCAGATATCCGGACAGTATGTGAAGCCGAAGAACACCAGGCTCCAGCGTCCTTCAAGGCGATCCCGCCCAAACGCCTCGCCATGATGGTCAATCAGCTTTAGTTCTCCGAAATTTCTTGGCGTTTGCAGCAAATAAAGGCCGTTTACCTTCATTTCTGCAGGGGTCATCACCCGTGGTTGCTGAATGCGATAGACGAATCCACCGACAATCACGGCAATAAACAAGAGAACAATAGAGACAGTCAGCCTGATATTACGGGTCTGGCGCCGCGGGCGGCCACTGGAATCGCTCATAGGGTACTCACCGGGAAAATATAGTGGTCAAGCAGCATTATTACGAACAGCGCCATCAGGTAAATGATCGAATACTTGAAGGTTTCCATAGGCGCCTTGGGGTTTTTGCCGCGCATCAACTCAATAGCCCAGTAGAGGAAGCCGCCACCCAGAACCACGGCACCAAGCAGGTAGAGCGGGCCGCTCATGCGCGTGGCATAGGGCATAAGCGTAATCAGGAACATGATGATGGTGTACAACAGTATCTGCAACTTGGTGAAAGCCACGCCGTGCGTGACCGGCAACATGGGAATCCCCACTGCGGCGTATTCTTCCCGGCGATGAATCGCCAGGGCCCAGAAATGGGGTGGCGTCCAGGCGAAGATTATCAATACCAGGAGGAGGGCGTGGCCATGGATATGTCCAGTTACCGCGGTCCAGCCGAGCAGGGGAGGGGCCGCACCCGCAAGCCCGCCAATGACGATATTCTGCGGCGTCGCGCGCTTGAGGAACATTGTGTAAACAAAGGCGTACCCGACCAGGGAGGCCAGGGTCAGCCAGGCAGTTAGCGGGTTGATGAATACCAGCAGGATGGTCATCCCCAGGCCGCCGATTATCAGCGCAAACGCTGCCGCCTGCAGGTTGCCCACACGACCCGTCGCCACGGGCCGATTGTGCGTGCGGGTCATCTGCTGGTCCACGCGCTGGTCGACCAGGTGATTGACGGCGGCGGCCGCGCCGGCACAGAGTGCAATGCCCAGGTTGCCAAGAATGAGCACATCCAGCGGAACCATGCCCGGAACAGCCATAAACATCCCGATGGCCGAAGTAAGAATCATCAGCAGCACAACATTGGGCTTGGTCAGCTCCTTGTAGTCGCGCCAGGTGGCCGCGTCAGTGCTTTGCAAATCTGGCATAGGACGCTTACTCACTGGAATTCTTCAGCAGGAACTTGAGGTCAGAGATCACATCCTTGTAATGAATCCCATCATTGTAGGACATCATCACCCAGCCAGCCGGATCAACCAGGTACCAGGTACTGTCATTGGTTAACTCCTCAGGAAACAGTGAGCGATAGCTGCCCTCGGCCAGGGCAAGTGCGATGGTGCCACGGTGCTCAGTAGCCAGCAGGTCTTCAAAGCTGGGCGGGGCGGGGAGTTGGTCGCTCAGCTCTGTCACCCCAAGCTGAGTGTCTCCCGCCACTGTTTCGCTGAGGTAGAGCCGACCTATACGATTAAAGCCCTTACCCATGGCGACGTGTATCTGCCGGGTCAGGTAAAGATTATGTTCGCAGGCCTGGTCACAAACAGGGCCTTCGTTGGCGATCAACAGCCACCACTTGCGCGGCAGGTCCTGGTACCTGATCGCCGCTCCGGTATCCTCAGTCATCGCCACATCGTCGAGCTGGCGTGGCGGTTGTACCAGCTGGCCGCTGTTGGCAGTCCCGATCGCGCCTACCAGGTCGAGCTCACCGTTAATCACGAAGTACCACAGCCAGGTTGCTGCCAGGATCATGGTCAGCGGTATGCCGGCTATTGTCAGTAGAACCAGGCGATTATTTCTGGCTTGTTTAGCGTTTTCCATAATTTACTCTTGCCTGGAGCCCTTGCCCCGAATCAGCTGCCAAAGATTGCTGCTACGCAGTATGTATATCACCGCTAGCGCGAAAGCCATTGCGAACCATTGCACGGCATAACCGTGGTGCTTTTCCGGGCTAGCATTAATAATCTGCCAGTCCACGGCCAACGCGCCGGGCTGGTTAGCGTCTATACGCACCGGATACGGGAACAGGCGCTCATCATCCGTTTCCACTGCGGAGCGTATTTTATCCATTTCCACCGCCTGAATCTGCTTTGGCCATTGCACAGGAAGATTCTCATCCGCCAACAGATAAGGCTGGCCAGGCGTGACATAGACATGACCAGTAATACGCACAGTGCCGGGCACCAGTGGCACGCTGGGCGCTACCTGGCGACTCGGGTCCGCCTGCACCCACCCTCTGTTGACCAGAGCCAGGCCTCCGCCGTCCAGTTCGAATACCGTCAATACCTCGTTGCCGTAACGCCGCTGTGACATGCGGTTATCCAGCAGGAAATACTCGCTCTCCCTGAAGCGCCCCGACAGGGCTACCGGCAGATAAGCTAAGGCCACAGAATCTGCCTGCCAGACCTCCGCAAGCGGGGCAGGGGGGCGGGCCTGCTGCTGCTCAAATGCCATGGCCAACGCCGCCTTCTCCTCAGCCCGATGCAATTGCCAGAACCCCAGGGAAATCAACAGAGGCAATAACGCCAGCGTGAACAGGGTAATACGCCACTCGAAGTCAAATTCAAGCCTGGTGGCCATCACCCGCACTCCACTGCACGCCCGCGGCCAATAGCTGGTTTATAATGCATGCTCACCTTCGGAGGCATTCCTTTTGTTAAAAGCAGCGATAATCATTCTGATGCTGGCCCTGGTCGCCAGCCTGGGCAGTGGATTCTACTACCTGATGATGGATCAGGGGGACAAAACCAAGCGCCGCACCTTCCACTCACTGGGCGCCCGCCTCACCCTTGCCCTGGCATTGATGGGTCTGATTGTCTACGGCGTAGCCACCGGAAAACTCGGCCATCGCAACCCCTGGGATGGCGGGCCTATTCCAATCTCCGGACCAGAGCCCGGCTCGCAGTAGTTCAGACCGGGCGCTGTCGCATGGCTGGGCCACCTGGGCCCCACCGGCCTGCTCTGTGCTACCAGAGGGTGCTAACGTCAAACCCTTAACGCGGCATCCCCGCGTGGGCGGGGATCCAGAACCGTTTCTTCTGGACCCCCGCCCACGCGGGGATGCGTTTTTTCTCTGGCTGCCGGGTCTAGAGGATATAGACAAACAGGAAGAGGAACACCCAGACCACATCTACGAAATGCCAATACCAACTTGAGGCTTCAAAGCCGAAGTGATCATCTGCAGTGAAATGCCCATTCAGGCTGCGGAACAACTGGATAGCCAGCATGGTCATCCCCATAAACACGTGGAAGCCATGGAACCCGGTGAGCATAAAGAAGGTTGAACCATAGATACCGGAGTTCAGGGTCAGGCCGAAGTGAGCATAGGCCTCGTAATATTCATAGAACTGCACAAAGAGAAAGATCACACCCAGGGCAACGGTTATGGCCAACCACAGATTAAACTTCTTCTTGTTGCCATCGAGGATACCCATATGGGCAACGTGGCAGGTGAAGCTGGAGGTCAACAGTATGATGGTGTTCCACAAGGGCAGCCATTTGTACCAGGCAGCGGCTTCTGAAAACGCCATGGTGGTCTCGGCAGAGGTGAAAGAACCATTGTTGGCGATGGGTTGACTCGCCGCTCCACCGACCGCTTCCTGCGGTGTCAGGGCCATTGGCCAGGAAAACTCAAACCCTTCCCACAAGATGCCATTCATGCGCCCGCCATCTCCTTCACCGGCGAGCCAGGGGCCTACCAGCGTGCGCACGTAGAAAAGCGCGCCAAAAAAGGCGAAAAAGAACATTACTTCTGAAAAGATGAACCAGAACATTCCCAGCACATAAGACTTTTTCATTTGCGCGCTGTTCATGCCCGCAATGTTTTCCTTGATCGCCTGGCGGAACCAGGCGAACAGGGTTGCCACAAACCAGAACAGGCCAAACAAGAAGATTGACCACGAATTGGTAGACTCGTTGGGGTCCCCAAAGGTCATGTCATTCATGATGCTCGCGGCACCAAAAATAGACAGGATCAGGCCAATTGTTGCCATGATCGCCATCTTGCTCTGCTCCGGTACGTAATACTTCTCGTACTCGGTAGAGGTCGGATTACTCATTTTATTTCTCCGTTAATTCGCAGGTTCCCCAACCTGCGCCTCAGCGAACAGCTACGCCGCCCGCCATTTCTGTTACATCAAAAATCGTGTACGACAATGTGATCGTGCGGATATCCCGCGGCAGGTCCATGTCGACAATAAACTGCAAGGGCATCTCCGCCGAACTCTCACCGTCCAGCGGCTGTTGGTTAAAGCAGAAACACTCTGTCTTGTGGAAATACTCAGCGGCCCGGGCCGGGGACACACTGGGGATCGCCTGCGCAACCATTGCTTCAGGCAGTGGATTGCGGGCATGGAAAACCGTGTCGTTTACCGCGCCAGGGTTCACCTTCATGACTGTCACGCTGGGGCCGAAGTCCCAGGGCATGCCCTCGTTATTAGTGGCGACAAACTGGATCGTAATCTCGCGACTGTCGTCCACTCCAGCCTGCACAGAGCTGTAGGCCTCACCCGAGGTCTTACCATTGATGCCCAGCGCGTCGCACAAAACGTCATACAGTGGCACCATGACCACGAACACAAAAGCAAACATGCCGATCGCTACCGTCACCAGCTTGATGACGGTATCGACATTGGCATTTTCACTAATCCGTATCACTTGCCTTGGGCCTCTCAGGAGTGCGCGTGAGCCGGGTCAATCCTGGGCGGTGTTTCAAAGGTGTGATAAGGCGCCGGGGTGGCTACAGTCCACTCCAGGCCTTCCGCACCGTCCCAGACTTTCTCGTCAGACGTTGGCTTGCCAGAAACGATAGTCGCGATCACGTTGTAAAGGAACAGGATCTGCGAGGCGCCGTAGATAAACGCACCGATCGAGGACATCATATTGAAGTCCGCAAACTGCAGCGCGTAGTCCGGGATACGCCGTGGCATGCCTGCCAGCCCCACAAAGTGCTGCGGGAAGAAAGCCAGGTTGAAGCCAACGAAGGATATCCAGAAGTGCGTCTTGCCCATGGCCTCGTTGTACATACGGCCACACCACTTGGGCAGCCAGTAATAGATAGCAGCCGTCATGGAGAACACCGCGCCGGCAACCATCACATAGTGGAAGTGAGCCACAACGAAGTAGGAGTCATGATACTGGAAGTCAGCAGGGGCAATGGACAGCATCAACCCTGTGAAACCACCGATAGTGAACAGTATCAGGAAGCCGATGCTGAACAGCATTGGCGTCTCAAAGGTCAAAGAGCCGCGCCACATGGTAGAGATCCAGTTGAATACTTTCACGCCCGTGGGCACCGCAATCAACATGGTCGCATACATGAAGAACAACTCGCCTGCTACCGGCATCCCCACCGTGTACATGTGGTGTGCCCAGACGATAAAGGACAGGAAAGCAATCGCAGCGGTGGCGTAAACCATTGAGTCGTAGCCGAACAGCGGCTTGCGGGAAAACGCGGGAATGATCTGCGAAACCACACCAAACGCCGGCAGGATAATGATGTACACCTCAGGGTGGCCGAAGAACCAGAATATGTGCTGGAACAGGACCGGATCACCGCCACCAGCGGCGGAGAAGAAGCTGGTACCAAAGTGGATATCCATCAGCATCATGGTGACAGCTCCGGCTAGAACCGGCATTACGGCAACCAGCAGGAAGGCAGTAATCAGCCAGGTCCATACGAATAGCGGCATCTTCATATAGGTCATACCGGGGGCACGCATATTCATCACCGTGGCGATGATGTTGATAGAGCCCATAATTGAAGACAGGCCCAGCACGTGTACCGAGAAGATGAAAAGGGTGACCGAAGGTGGTGCATATGTAGTGGACAGCGGAGCGTAGAATGTCCAGCCGAAGGCCGGAGCACCGCCTTCCATGAACAGTGTGGAGGCCAGCATCAGGAAAGTAGGAGGCAGGATCCAGAAGCTCCAGTTATTCATCCGTGGCAGCGCCATATCTGGCGCGCCTATCATCAGCGGAATCATCCAGTTGGCCAGGCCAACGAAGGAGGGCATGATCGCGCCGAATACCATTACCAACCCGTGCAGGGTGGTCATCTGGTTAAAGAAGGCAGGTTCTACCAACTGCATGCCTGGCTGGAACAGCTCGGCACGGATGATCATGGCAAATGCGCCGCCAAGAATGAACATGGCAAATGAGAACCACAGGTACATGGTTCCGATGTCTTTGTGATTGGTGGTAAATAGCCACCGGGTAATGCCCTTCGCAGGACCGTGGTGATGATCGCCCATCGTTATCTCCTCCGATTAGCCTTTCTTGAAGTTGAAGACGTCAATGGGCTGAACCATGTCGCCCATATTGTTGCCAAACGCGTTACGCTGGTAGGTAATAACGGCCGCCATATCGACGTCGTTCAGCTGACCACCAAAGGCCTGCATCGCGGTACCGGGTACACCATTGACGCCTATCTCCAGGTGACCGGGCAAAGCGCCAGTCGCGATAGCACTTCCCGCGATCGCTGTACCCACACCACCTTCGCCGCCACCGCCGTGGCAAGCCAGGCAATTGCGCTCATAGACAGCCTTACCGCGCTCCATCAGCTCATCCATGGAGAAGGTCTGCGCCATCAACTCCTTGATCTGCGCGGCCTCGGCTTGCTTGGTGTCCAGCCACTGAGCGTATTCATCCTCGCTCACCACGTTAACAACGATGGGCATAAAGCCGTGGTCCTTGCCGCAAAGCTCGGCACACTGGCCGCGGAAAACTCCCTCCTGGGCTGTGCGTGTCCATGCTTCATTAATAAAGCCGGGAACTGCGTCTTTCTTTACCGCAAGCTCAGGAACCCACCAGGAGTGGATAACGTCATTGGCCGTGACCAGGAAGCGAACTTTGGTGTCGGCAGGCAGAACCAGGGGCTCATCCACTTCCAGCAAATAGTGCTCGCCTTTGTCTTCGACGTTGTAAATTTCGCTCTGGCTGGTACGCAGGTTGCTGAAGAAGCTGACGTTCTCGCCCTGCTCATTGAGATACTCGTACTTCCACTTCCACTGGTATCCGGTAACCAGGACGTCCATCTCGGCGTCGTCGTTATCGTAGATTTTCAGTAGTGTGGAGGTGGCGGGAAAGGCCATCCCGATAAGGATGAAGAAGGGGATAACCGTCCAAGCGATCTCCACCTTGGTGCTTTCATGAAATGTAGCTGGTTCATGACCCTTGGATTTACGGTGAGCATAGATGGAGTAGAACATCACTCCGAATACGCCGACACCAATAACTACACAGATCCACAGGATCAGCATGTGCAGGTTATAAATTTCCTTGCCCACTTCCGTCACACCCGGCGTCATATTCACCTGGCTCACTTCGCCGCCGGCAGCCAGCGCAACCGCACTCAACAGCATCAGCACAGGACCAAGCGCGAGCCCGAACAACCGCTTCGCTTTAAAACACATTTCCCGTGTCTCCATTACTCACTAAATTGATTTCCCCACAACCGGTCTTTTTTATCCTCTGTTCGCGCGTTTCGAAGACACTTCGCCCTAAAACGAACCGTCGTCTGACCACCGGGTTACCGACGGACAGTCGCCACGGACAGGGTATGATTTACCAGCTGACTCACTTTTGCCGCTGGTGCGACATTTCGACGCACCGGCAAACCGCCGGAAGTATAACCGCAGTCATTGACAATACCAAAGCATTTAGTGCCCACTGATCAGTCGCCCAGGCCTTACCCCAAGCGGGCTTGGCCCCGTTCGAACCGCCTCTAAAGACAATATATGCAGAGCAACAAACAGCTGGACCACAAAATCTGGGGCATAGCCTGGCCAGCTATTCTCTCCAATATATCCATACCGATGTTGGGTTTGGTTGACTCAGCCATACTGGGCCATCTCGACAGCAGCAACTATCTCGGCGCCGTTGCAATCGGCGCAGCACTGCTCTCTTTTCTGTACTGGGGCTTCAGTTTCCTGCGCATGGGTACCACCGGCCTTGTCGCCCGCGCCGAGGGGGCTGGGGACAACTACCGTTCTATATTGATACTCGCTAGATCCAGCGTGCTGGCCCTGGGCCTGGCCGCGCTCATATTGCTGTGCCACCAGCCGTTGATCAGTTTGGGTCTTTGGCTAATGGCGCCGGATGCGGAATTACAGCCCCTGACCGCGTCCTATGCAGGTATTCGAATCTACAGTGCTCCTGCAGTGCTGGTAACCTATACCGTGGTCGGCTGGTTCATTGGTCGGCAGGATACGCGTTGGCCTATGGTGATTGTCATCATTACCAACCTGACCAACATCGCCCTGGATTTCCTGCTGATCATGGGTCTGGGCTTGTACAGTGACGGTGCCGCAATAGCTACAGTCTGCGCCGAGTACCTGGGCTGTGCTATCGCTCTGTTCGCAGTCTTCAGAAAGCTGCCTCCCATAAACTGGCCAGACCTGGCAATAGATTTAACAGAAGCGAATGCTTACAAACATATCATGCAGAGCAATCGTCACCTGTTTGTGCGCACGCTTTGTCTGCTGTTCAGCTTCGCCTTTTTCACCGCCCAGGGCGAGAATCTAGGCACCGAGGTCCTCGCCGCCAACACCCTGATGATGCAACTTATGATGATGGCCGCCTACGGCATGGACGGCTTCGCCTTTGCCGCCGAGGGCCTCTGCGGACAGTCCCTGGGGGCCGGACAACTTCAGGCTTTTCACCGGACCGTACGACGCTGTGCCCTGTGGACCGCGATCGCCGCCGGGACGGTGAGCTTCAGCCTGTGGTCACTGCAGCTGGTCCTGGTAGATCTACTGACAGGACTGGATTCTGTAAAAGAACTTATGTTGCTGTATTTTCCGTGGCTCATCGTGCTGCCCCTTGCGGCAGGGCCCAGCTATTTACTTGACGGGATATTTATCGGTGCCGCTGAGACACATTACATGATGTCGACCATGCTACTCAGTGTATCCGTCATCTATCTGCCCCTGTGGTATCTCACCCTGGGCATGGGCAACCACGGTCTCTGGCTGGCTTTCACCGCCTTTAATCTTGCTCGCGGGCTCACGCTGTTCTACTGGTTTGCTCGCCTCACTCGCGAACAGCGCTGGTTACCCGCAAATCAGAGCTAGCCAATCCCGCGGATTGTACTAGCCTGAAGCAAGAGCTTCGTCCGCAACACGCGACCCGGGCCGTACCATGACTACAGCCGGCATCAGAGAGACGATCACCGCCGCCCTTGCCCATGAGCAGGAGACGGGGGCCTTTCACGGGTTGCTGACGGAGCGCCTGCCAGCGCTGCATGAAAAGCTGGTGCTACCCGTCGACAAACCACTCGCCGCCCTGATGGCCTTTGTGGTGAATTACATCGAAAGCGTCCCGGGCAGTATCAACCTGGTCACTGCAATCAGCAAGCAGCAAGGCTTTCATGACTACGCCGCTCCCTTCCTGCACATGGCAGAAGACTATTTTTTACAGCCCCCGGACGTGTTATCCGATGACGAGGGGTTGGAGGCCGTGCTGGATGAAGCCTTTCTTGCCCATCGATTACTGGAAGAGGTCAACGACCACCACATTCGCCACCTGCAAAGGCCGCTGCTGCCGCTGGATATGACCGAGGCGAACCTGGTGGTGCATTACCTTCTCGGGGACGAACTGGCCACTCGCCTCGAGCGCCTGGTGCAGTTTGCCGCCTCACACCACCTGGAGAGAGAGTATGTTTGGGAGCGGGTCAAAAGCCGTGCAGGCACAGGGCCTGGTCCTTCGGTGCTGATTTCGAGCAGTTCGCTGACCCGGTCCGACCAGACAATCAGGCTTCGCCTGGGATACTAATCTTCGTTCTTTCGCGGGTCGATGAGGGTCACCGCTTCGGCAGGGGTTTCCACGCGACGGGCGGCGGCACGGCTGACCCGCGTGGGCAGTTCCTGTGCCGTATTGTCTTGCGGTCGCGCTTCACTGAAATTACAGGCTACGCACTCCCGGGTCTGGGTTTCCATATCCACTACGATCTTGTCCATCTCACCGCAACGAGGACACACCGCCCCGGCGATGAAGCGACGGCGTCGTGAAGTTGTGTTCATGTTCATCTGGACTGGCCACTGGCGAAAACTGTGGCTATTGTAGCAGCCCTCAACCCAGGGAGCAGACCATGAATCACTATACGCCAACCAGCTTGCGCGACTTCCAGGGCAAACGCCCAAACGTGGCAAACAGGGTACTGATCGACCCCAGCGCAGTGGTGCTGGGCGATGTCAGCCTGGCTGACGATGTCTCAGTCTGGCCCCAGGCCACCATTCGCGGGGACATGCACAGTATCTCTATAGGCGAGCGCACCAGCGTTCAGGACAGCAGCGTGCTGCACATTACCCATGCCGGCCCCTTCAACCCCGACGGTTTTCCACTCCAGATAGGCGCTGATGTCACCATCGGCCACGGCGCCATGCTGCATGGTTGCACGGTCGGCGACAGGGTATTGGTGGGCATGGGCGCTATTATCATGGACGGGGCGGTAGTCGAGAGTGACGTCGTGGTCGCCGCGGGTGCACTGGTTACCCCCGGTAAGCAATTACGCAGTGGCTATCTCTACGCGGGCACCCCTGCCCGGGAGGTGCGGGGGTTAAGCCAGAAGGAGCTGGATTTCTTCGTATACGTGGCGGGCAATTATGTGAAGCTGAAGGATCAGCATATTGCTGAGCTGGAGACAATATAGTCGATGGGAACTTTCTTGAGGTTTTGCCGGGCCCGCTAGCGGCTAGCGGGCCCTCGCACACTCCCATACCTGCAGGATGTGTAGCACGCGCAGGGTTGCACTTGCCTTCAACGACCCGTCAGGCCGCCTGCGTGCCTCCGCGGATACTAGCAATCACCGACTGCGTTTCCGGTCGCAGTCCGCGCCAGATGTAGAAGGACTGCGCAGCCTGTTCAACCAGCATACCCACGCCATCAGTCACAGCCCAGGCTGCATGATGGGCAGCCCAGCGCATGAAGGGGGTGGGCTCGGCAGCGTAAAGCATGTCATAACAGCAGCTGCGTTCGGTGAGTATCGAGCTGGGCATCTCCGGCGTTTCTCCCTCCAGGCCGGCACTACTGGCATTGATCACCAGGTCAAACTGGCACTCCTCGATCAGCTCGTAACCGCCGCCGGAAATAGCGCCCAGGTCCGTAAACTCTGCTGCCAGTTGCTCCGCCCGGGAGGCAGTGCGATTGACGATCAAAATGCCCTCAGGTCGCTCCCGCAGCAGCGGCTCAAGCACACCACGCACGGCACCGCCGGCGCCTATAATCAGCACCCGCAGGCCTCGTACCACCCAACCCAGGTTCGCCACCATATCGCGCACCAGCCCGACACCATCGGTATTGTCGCCTTCAATAACACCGTCTGCGGCGAGGTTGAGAGTATTTACCGCGCGCGCGCGCGAGGCCCGCTCACTGAGACGGCCAGCGAACCGGAAGGCGTCTTCCTTGAAGGGGAGGGTGATATTCAAGCCCTTGCCGCCGTCGGCAAAAAATTTGTTCGCCGCGCGGTCAAACCCGCCCAGATCCACGCGCACGGCGCGATACTGCATTGCCTGGGCACACTGGGCGGCGAAAGCCGCGTGAATAATGGGCGATTTACTGTGCTTGATCGGGTTGCCGAAAACCGCGTACTTGTCCTTCACCGTCATCGTCATGCACCTGCCAGCCAGTCGCGATCCTGTAGATAGTAAGCCGTCAGTTCCGCTTCGGGGGTACCCGGGTCGGGATGATAATCGTATTCCCAGCGCACCAGCGGCGGCAGAGACATCAATATTGCCTCTGTGCGTCCATCAGACTGCAGTCCGAAGAGGGTGCCACGGTCGTACACCAGGTTGAATTCCACGTAGCGGCCGCGTCGATAGAGTTGGAACTGACGCTCGCGATCACCGTAGGGCGTATCCTTGCGCCGGGCAACAATGGGCCGGTACGCGCGGATGAAGGAATCGCCCACAGCGCGCATAAACCCAAAGCAGGTAGCGAAGTCCCACTCATTGAGGTCGTCGAAAAACAGCCCGCCCACACCGCGAGGTTCCTTGCGGTGCTTCAGGTAGAAATACTCGTCACACCAGGTTTTGAAGCGCGGATAGACCTCATCGCCAAACGGGGCGCAGGCAGCGCGGGCTTCGGCATGCCACGCAATGCAGTCCTCCCGGTCGCCGTAGTAGGGGGTCAAATCGTAGCCGCCACCGAACCACCAGATGGGTTCAGCGCCTTCCTTCTCGGCAACGAACATGCGCACATTGGCATGAGAGGTAGGGACATAGGGGTTGTGCGGGTGAATCACCAGGGAGACGCCCATAGCCTGGTAGCTACGCCCGGCCAGTTCGGGCCGGGACGCGGTCGCCGAGGGCGGCAGGTTTGCGCCCATCACATGGGAAAAATTGACGCCGGCCTTTTCAAACACCGCGCCGTCCGCTAACACACGACTACGGCCGCCGCCGCCTTCCTCTCGCTGCCATTCATCGCTGATGAAATCCGCGCGTCCGTCTTCCTCGGCCAGGGCGGCGCAAATACTGTCCTGCAGGGAAATTAGGTAGGCTTTGACCTGTTCAATCTGCATCTCAGGGCCTTTTTCCTTATATGATGGCGGCAGCATTATACGCACCCGCGCCACCGAGCAATAGGCAATAGCGTCCTCAGGCGCGAATCAGGTCTCCGCTGTGCAAATCACGGATCTGGCTGGGGCGATCGGAGCGACCTACCGCGCCGGGCAGCATGCCGTCCAGGGCGCCGCCAAAATATCGCAGCACCTGAAAACCAGCACGCGGCGGTTGCGCGCCCGCGGGGTTAGCAGACGTGGAAATCAGGGGTCCGCCAAAAGCCTCGCACAGCGCACGCACAACCGGGTGACTGCTCACCCGCACTGCCACTGTGTCAAAGGCACCATGAACCCAGGGTGGCACCCGATGATGATGAGGTACCAGCCAGGTATTAGGGCCCGGCCAGCTGTCGCTTAGGCGTTGACGCTGATCGCCGTCGAGGCCCTCCAGGAGAAAGGCTATCTGGCTTTCGTTGCCGGCGACCAGTATCAAGCCTTTTTCCACCGGACGGCCCTTCAACTCAAGGACACGCGCTACCGCACGCTCGCTGTAAGGGTCGCAGGACAGTCCCCAGACGGCTTCGGTGGGACAAGCCACTACACCCCCCGAACGCAGGGCGGCGACTGCTGCGCTCAGGCGCAGCGTTGAGGGACTGGCGGGCATGGTCATTCCTATGGGCGACTTGCGGCCAGTGCTAGTAAGCTCAAGCCGGGTAACACCAACGATTGGCAGGAAACGTAACCAAGCCGCTGCGGATTGGCAAGCAAAAGAAAGCTCTAGCGGGTGCGTATGTAGCCTCCGGGACAACGGTCCACCAGACCCTGCAGTTCCAGTCTGGAAAGCTCCGGCAGGATATCTGCAGAAGAGATACCGCTCGCGGCGGATAGCTGGTCAACGGATACTGCCTCATAACCCAGCAACGCCAGTAGATCAGACCGGGCCCCGGTGTCGGCAGGCCCGGTCCGGGGCCTTTCCAGCAGGGACAACTGCAGTCCATAAAGGGAGTCCAGTTCCTCGAGGATATCCTCTATGCCCTGAACCATTTTAGCGCCGTCTCGCAGCAGGTGCAGGCAACCTGTGCCACCCTTATGGGCAACCGACCAGGGTAGGGCAAAGACCTCGCGACCCTGCTCCGCCGCAATGTTGGCAGTGATCAACGAACCACTGGGTAATGCCGCCTCGACCACCAGAACCCCCAACGATAAGCCGCTAATTATACGGTTGCGTCTGGGAAAATTGTGCGGCAGAGGCGGGGTGCCCGGAGGGAATTCGGTGACCACACAGCCTGCAGCGGCAATTTCCTCCCCCAAGCCGCTGTGCCGATGGGGATAAATACGCTCCACCCCGGTAGCCATCACTGCAACAGTGCTGCCACCGGCTATCAGGGCACCACGGTGCGCCGCGCCGTCAATTCCCAGGGCCAGGCCACTACAGACTCCCAGGCCGGCCCGGGTGGCAGCACCGGCAATTTCCTCGGCAAGTTTCAGGCCCATAGCGGTGGCGCGACGAGCACCAACAATCGCCAGTTGTGGCTTGCTCAACAGTTCAACATCGCCGCGAACATAGAGTGTCTGCGGCGGATCCTTGATGGTTCTAAGCAGGGCGGGATAACGCGGATCGGGGAGAGAAAGCGCTTTTGCGTCTACCGCATCCAACGCGGCCCGCAGATCGGGGTCGGCAACACTCATACATCATCCTTGACGTCGTGTCGGTTATCTATTCAATTCTGCGCCTGGCGCAGCCCGGCACCGCATCCAGCGGTGCCGTTTGGCGCATCAGGGGTTCTTGACCTTGTCCATCACCTTCAACGGGCGATTTGACTTCAACACCAGCGCATAGCTGGCCTTTTCAAATGACTCGAACACCATGGCCAGACCCGCGCGCACATCCGGGAGGCGCACGTTTTCCTGGGCAACCTGGTCAAAAACGAGCTCACCCGACTGGTATATCGCCAGCACGTGACCGGCTTCAAGGCCATCGCGCAGCCCCTTGTTAATCACCACGATATCTGTGGTGCCGATCTGGGTCACGCCGCCATCGACTGCAATCATGTAGGCGTCCACGATTTCTGCCTCCGGTGCACGCGGATGGAAAGTGGCGTCGATAATCTTTTCTTCCATGGGCAGCAGACGGTCGGCCATGCGCACTTCTTCGGTGACGCGATTAATTTCCAGCTCGGTGACATCATCCTTGTTGGAGGAAAGCAGCTTGGCGTTGCCGATATCCTGAGCCTGGTATCCGAGAAGCTCTTCTGTTAGAGGATCCCTGTAGGTCTCGCCTGGCCGATAAATTCCGTAGGTGCGTTCACCGTCGGGGAAAGGCCCGCGGCCGAAAATCAGGTCACCCGGGGCGCTGATCAGGTGGCCCTGATCACCGGCGACAATGTAAGCGGAGTTGTTAAGGTCATCAGCACCCAGGATGCGGTGGCGCAGCAGAAAGGCGCCAATCTGGTCCAGGGGAATAACGGGTATCGCCAGATCCAGCGGATTGACCCGCATGCTTGGCGTCAGCTTGACGTCACGTCCACGTCGCAGGCGCAGCCGGGGCCGGCCGTCTATCCAAACCAGATAAAGTTCGTCACCGGGGTAGATCAGGTGGGGGTTGTCTATCTGCGGGTTCACATCCCACAGTTCTGGCCACAGCCAGGGCTCGCTGAGATACATCCCGGAGATTCCCCAGAGGGTATCGCCCTTTTTGACGATATAGGTCTCTGGTACGTTTTCCTTCAGCTCCACTGCTGCCTGCAGGAATGCACTGAACATCAGCGATACCAACAGCAACCCGATCGAGAGTGACCTTATTTTCATTTTTTCCGTCCCTGCCTGGCCATTTTTATGTTCCGCCAGCCGCAAAAGCGCTGACAGCCGCACCTCACCGGGCCGGCTTTCACCCGTACTCGGTGCCTGTCAGGAATTATCACCCGGTGGACGAACTTTGCCGTCACCACTGGGCACCCCTTATTCCCAGACAGTATAATAGCCTACAGTGTGCTGCCGCGCTGTGTCGCTGGCAAGCCAAAAAGTTACTTTTCCCGCACCTCACCGCGGCTCCCGATAATTGAAGAAAGAGCGCCCTGAACCATGGCAGTACTGGACATACTGGAATTTCCCGATCCCCGCCTGCGCACTGTTGCCAAACCGGTGGAGACAGTTACTGATGCGCACCGTGCACTAATCGACGACATGCTCGAGACCATGTACGCGGCCCCGGGTATCGGCCTGGCCGCTACCCAGGTCAACGTCCACGAACGTATTCTGGTGATAGATATCTCGGAAGATCACCGGGAACCTATGGTGTTCATTAATCCGGAGGTGGAAATCCTCGACCCGGAGCTGGGGGAATATGATGAGGGCTGCCTGTCGGTGCCCGGTTTCTACGAAACCGTCAATCGCCCCCGGCGAGTCCGGGTGACATCACTGCAGCGCGACGGCAGCAGTAACACACGGGAATTGGACGGCCTGCTGGCGATCTGTCTGCAGCACGAAATAGACCACCTCGACGGCAAGCTTTTTGTCGACTATCTGTCGCCGTTGAAGCGCAATCGCATTCGCAAAAAGCTGGAGAAAGACCAGCGCCGCCGGGCCTGACCTGAGGTGTCCCTGAAATTGATATTTGCAGGCACGCCGGCATTCTCTGCTTTACATCTAGAGGCGCTTATTGATAGTGAGCACCAACTTCTATCTGTCTACACGCAGCCTGACCGGCCCGCAGGTCGCGGCAAGAAGCTGCAGGCAAGTCCGGTAAAGCAAATGGCACTGGCCGCAGGTATACCGGTATGCCAACCGGCGACCCTGCGCGATGCGCAGGAGCAAGCCCACCTCGCAGGCCTGGGAGCCGATGCCATGATCGTCGTTGCCTATGGCCTGATTCTTCCAGCCCCGGTTTTGCGGGCACCGAAACTGGGTTGCCTCAACGTGCATGCCTCGTTACTGCCACGCTGGCGCGGTGCCGCTCCCATCCAGCGGGCCATCGAAGCGGGGGACAGCGAGACCGGTATCACTATCATGCAGATGGATGAGGGCCTCGATACCGGCGATATGCTCGCCACGGTTCGCTGCGCCATTGACGCGCAGACCACGGCCGCCAGTCTTCACGATCGGCTGGCGCAGCTGGGCGCGCCCCTGTTGCGCGAAGTCCTTGCCGACCTGACCACATACCAGGCCGGCGCCACCCAACAGGATGACAGCCAGGCCAGCTACGCCAGCAAGATACTGAAGAGCGAGGCGGAGCTGGATTGGACTCTCCCCGCCAGCGAACTCGATCGCGCGGTGCGGGCTTTTAACCCTTTTCCCATTTGCTTCACCCACCTGAAGGGCCAACGCATTAAGCTGTGGCAGGCACAGGTGGCAGGAACCGCTCCACTGCCGGAGCCGCCCGGCACCATCCTGCGCGCCAATCGCGAAGGCATTCTGGTTAATTGCGGTCAAGGCCAGCTGGCCATACAGCAACTACAACTGCCCGGTGCAAAGCCGCTGGGCGCGGAGCAGGTGCTCAATGGCAACGCCGGGCTGTTTGCAGCCGGTAGCTGTTTCTCACCCAAAGCCGGCAGCTGATGGCCACTGACACCCGCGCTGTCGCCGCCCACGTACTCGCCGAGGTGATGGCGGGCAGGTCATTGAATCAGGTGCTCCCCCATGCGCTGACCAGGGTGTCAGCGCGAGACCGTGGCCTGTTGCAGCAACTTTGCTATGGCACCCTGCGCAGGGCGCCGCGGCTGCAGGGCATATTACGCCAGCTTCTCGACAAGCCCTTGCGCGACAAGGACCGCGATGTGGAGAGCCTTTTGCTTTGTGGCTTGTATCAGCTCGAGGACACCCGGATACCCGATCACGCAGCCGTTTCAGCTACGGTGGCGGCCACCCGGGCACTAAAGAAGCCCTGGGCCAGGGGCCTGTCCAACGCCATCCTGCGGCGTTTCCTGCGTGAGCGCGAGTCTCTGCTTGCCGCGCTTGAACCCAGTGTCTGCGCAGCGCACCCCGAATGGCTCTACAACGCGATCAGGGAACAGTGGCCAGAGCATAGCGAACAGATTTTTCGCGCCAACAATAGCCAGCCACCCATGACGCTGCGCGTAAACACGCAGCGCATAGATCGCGATACCTACCTGGCAAGCCTGGCTGAGGCGGGCATAGAGTCCACACCGGGTAAGCTCTCTGCACAAGCGATTTACCTGCAAACGCCGCAAGACGTTGCTGACCTTCCCGGCTTCAGCGACGGATGGGTAAGCGTTCAGGATGAGGCGGCACAAATGGCTGCATCACTACTGGCAGCACAACCCGGGGAACGGGTGCTGGATGCCTGTGCTGCACCTGGCGGCAAGAGCTGTCATATTCTCGAATTGCAGCCAGACATGGCAGAGCTGGTGGCCACCGACGTCGACGCCCTGCGCCTGGAGCGCGTGGAAGAAAACCTGCAGCGCCTGGACCTGCGCGCTGCACTACAGGAGATGGATGCGACCAACCCGCCAGCCGATCTGGCGGCGGGCTTTGACCGCGTACTGGTGGATGCACCCTGCAGCGCGAGCGGCGTCATCCGCCGTCATCCGGACGTCAAGCTGCTCAGGCGAGAGGGCGACATTCCCACACTTGGCAGGCAGCAGTTGAGCATACTGGCCGGACTGTGGCCGCTGCTGAAGCCAGGCGGGCAGCTGCTCTATGCGACCTGCTCCTTATTGGATGGCGAGAACGACAGTGTGATCCGGGCCTTTTTGCAACAGTATTCTGACGCCAGACTTGTGCCCATGGAGGCGAACTGGGGGCAGGAGACGCGCTGCGGCCGACAACTTTTGCCCTTGCAAAATGGGCCCGATGGCCTGTACTACAGCCTGTTGCAAAAAACATGAGCGCCGCACGCCCACGTATCGGCAGCACAGGCCAGCCTTCCCTTTGTGCACAATTTCCCCCGGGAGCCCTTACAATGTACAGGCCTTTTCTTTATTGTTCCCGCATAGTTAGCTGAGCCCGCAAGCGATGAAAATCATAATTCTCGGCGCCGGCCAGGTCGGCGGCACCCTGGCAGAACACCTCGCCAACGAACAAAATGACATTACCGTAGTCGACACCGACGGTAGCAAGCTGCGTGCCCTGCAGGACCGGCTGGATATCGGTACGGTCGCCGGTGGCGCCTCACATCCCAATACCCTGTACAAGGCTGGGGCAGAAGACGCCGACATGCTCATCGCTGTCACCAACTCCGATGAAATCAACATGATGGCCTGCCAGGTCGCCCACACGCTGTTTAACACGCCGACCAAGATATCCCGGGTGCGCTCGCCCAACTACCTCGCTCACCAGGAGCAACTGTTTACCCGCGATCACATTCCCGTCGACGTTATCATCGGCCCGGAGCAGCTGGTCACCCGGAACATTCAGCAGCTGATCGCGAATCCGGGAGCACTGCAGGTACTGGATTTTGCCGACGGTAGAGTGCAACTCGTCGCTGTGCGTGCGTATCACGGTGGGCCGATAGTCGGACACGAGCTGCGCGAAATACGTACCCACATGCCTAAAGTTGACACCCGGGTCGCCGCGATTTTCCGGCAGGACCGGCCGATCATTCCCGAGGGAGACACTGTAGTAGAGGCGGGCGATGAGGTGTTCTTTATTGCTGCCAGGGAAAATATTCGCGCGGTGATGGCAGAACTGCGGCGTATTGACAAACCCTACAAGCGAGTGATGATCGCTGGCGGCGGCAATATTGGTGCGACACTGGCACAGTCCATCGAGAACAGCTACCAGGTCAAGGTGATAGAGCAGTCCTACAAGCGCTGCCGCGTGCTTGCAGAACGTTTGCTACACACGATTGTGCTCAATGGCAGCGCATCTGAGCCACAGCTGCTGGCTCAGGAAAACATTGAAGCCAATGACGTGTTCTGTGCGCTCACCAACAACGATGAATCCAACATCATGATGTCCATGCTGGCCAAGCGCATGGGCGCCAAGAAGGTAATCACGCTGATCACCAATCCAGCCTATGCAGAGCTGGTGGGGGACGAAATTGACATCGCCATATCGCCGCAGCAGATCACCATCGGCAGCCTGCTTACCCATGTACGCAAAGGCGACATCAGCAACGTACACTCACTTCGACGCGGTGCAGCGGAGGCAATTGAGGTCACCGCGCACGGCGACAGTCACTCTTCCAAGGTAGTGGGCAGGCGCCTCGACGAAATTTCGCTACCGGAAGGTGTGACTATCGGCGCCATCGTGCGCGGCGAGGAGGTAATGATGGCCCACAGCGACGTGGTAGTGGAAACAGACGATCACGTCATTCTGTTCCTGGTTGACCAGCGCAAGATCAACGCCGTGGAGAAACTGTTCGCCGTGGGTTTTGGGTTCTTCTGATACATGCATATTTCCGTCTCACTGCGCATCCTCGGCATCCTACTGATGCTGTTCTCCAGTACCATGCTGATACCCCTGGGGACCGCGCTGGTGGCCGAAGACGATACCGCCGCCGGCTTCCTTTCTGCTCTTGGCATTACCTTTTTTGCCGGACTGGCCATCTGGGTTCCAGTCATGAATGCGCGGCATGAATTGCGAATTCGGGACGGCTTCCTGATCACCTCGCTGTTCTGGACCGTACTGGGCTTGTTCGGCGCGCTCCCTTTTGCACTGACCAACAGCCTTAACCTGACCACCACGGAAGCAATCTTCGAATCCATATCCGGCCTCACCACCACCGGGGCCACCGTTATCGTTGGCCTGGACTCGCTGCCCAGTTCCATACTGATCTACCGCCAGCTTCTGCAATGGATGGGTGGCATCGGCATTATTGTTGTCGCCGTGGCGGTATTGCCCATGCTCGGCATTGGCGGCATGCAGCTGTACAAGGCAGAGACCCCCGGTCCGTCGAAGGACCGTAAACTCACGCCGCGCATTACCGAGACGGCCAAAGCGCTGGCCACTGTCTACATCACCCTGACTGTGGTTTGTGCAGTGGCGTACTGGGCAGCCGGCATGACAGAATTCGACGCCATAGCACACGCCCTGTCAACGGTAGCCATAGGTGGCTTCTCCACACACGATGCGAGCATGGGCTACTTTGACAGCAACGCAATTCTGATGATCTGCAGCCTGTTCATGTATATCTCGGCGATCAATTTCGGCCTGCACTTTATCTTCTGGCGGCGGCGCAGCATCGCCCCCTATCGCAAGGACTCAGAAACCCGGTTTTTCTCCAGCGTGCTGCTGATCTGTATCGCTATCACCTGCGCTTACCTGATCGTCAGCAAAACCCTGGACCCCACGGACAGCGTTGTTCACGGCATATTCCAGGCCGTATCGATTACCACCACTACCGGGTTTGCCACCCAGGATTTCGCTCAGTGGCCGTCATTCCTACCGGTAATGCTGTTGATGTTTTCTTTCATGGGCGGTTGTGTGGGCTCTACCGGCGGCGGCATGAAGGCGATGCGCCTGATGCTCATTTACAAGCAGGGCGTGCGCGAACTGAAACAACTGGTACATCCCAATGCAATTATCCCGCTGAAAGTTGGCCGACGCCGGGTGGAGGCGTCTGTGGTCAGCGCGGTATGGAGCTTCTTCGCGGTCTACACCACCAGTTTTATCGTCATTATGCTGGTGCTGATGGCCACCGGACTGGACTTCACCACGGCCTTCTCCGCGGTCGCTGCGTCCATCAACAACCTCGGGCCCGGCCTGGGCGAAGTGGCCGCTAACTACGCCTCTATCTCAGACACGGCAAAGGCTATATTGTGTTTTGCCATGCTACTGGGCCGACTGGAGGTGTTCACACTACTGGTGTTGTTCACACCGATGTTCTGGCGGATCTGATTGTTGGGTAGTCTATAGTCGTGATCGGCCAGCGGTCCGGCGGTCCGGCGGTGAGGGGTGGCTTTACGGGACGTGCGAGGCCAGGGACGGCCGAGCCCGAGCTGCCATGGATGGCGCTTTTGCGCTCCCGTTAAGCCACCCCTCACTGCCGGGGCTGATAGCCAAAACAAAAACCTACAACCCCCGGGCCTTCTTAACCATCTCATACGCTGCCTGAATCTCCTGCGAGCGCTCAGTGGCAAGCTTGACCATATCCTCCGGCACGCCCTGGGCAATCAGCTTGTCCGGGTGGTTTTCACTCATCAACTTGCGGTAGGCCCGCTTGAGTGCCTTATCGTCAACATCAGAGGTCACGCCCAGAGCCGTGTAGGCATCTTCCAGGCTGGTGCCCGATTGTCTGCCCGCGCCGGCGGAGCCGTGGAAATGGTCCTGGGCCTGGGCCATACGCAGGAACTGCTCAAGCTGTGACGGGTTGAAGCCGAGCAGGGTGGCAATGCGTTGCAGCGCCGCGGTCTCGGTCTGGTCAATCTCGTGATCGGCAAGCGCCAGGGAGATAAGGAAAAACAGCAGCGTCTGGCAGAGTTGGCGCTGACCGCGAGAAACCACCATAAAGCTGGCTACAGCCGGCTCCGGTTCGAACTCTACACTGGCACCCTTTTGGAACAAACCGATGGCGCGCTTGCGCTGTTCAGCGCTGAGCCCCATCTGTTTGAAAACGGCTTCCGTGTGCGCAATCTCCAGTTCCGAGATGCGACCATCCGCCTTGGCAACAAAGCCGGATAGCAAGAACGTGGTCTCAAAGAAGCTGTCCTTGATGCGGGCAATATTTTGTGGCGAGGCAAACTTCATGGTCTGCCACAGACCCTTGTCGAACAAGTGGCCGACAAACAGGCCGATGATCAGGCCCAGAGGTCCCAGTGTGAGCAGGCCGATGATGCCGCCAATCAGTTTACCGTAAAACAAAAGTAGTGCCCTCGTTGTATCAATCTGTCGTGTTTCATTGCTGGACGTTGTCAGGGCCGGGGACGCAGCAGTGACCTGCGCCAGAGCCAATCAAAGGTCATCGTATACTCCGGGACCCTGCCTGGGCCGCACGCGAAAACGCTTGTACTCCCACTGGTATTGCTCCGGGCATTGCGCAACGCAGCGTTCCACCCCTCTGTTCATCGCGGCCAAAGAAATGTGATTGTCCTTGTCATAAATGGCCTCTTCAGCAAGGAAGTAGCGCAGGGCAAAGCCACCCGGCACGCGCTCGGCCATGCCAAAGACGGCCAATGCCCCGGTGCGGCGAATCATGTTGCTGGCCAGGGTAGGGGTGAAGCAGCTTACTCCCATGAACTCTGCATTCTCCCCGGAGTTGACATCGCCAGGTGCCTGGTCCGGCAAAATCCCGGAGATATCTCCACCCTTTACGCTTTTCAACAGCTTCACCAGTCCACGGCTATCCGTAGGCACCAGCGTGGCGCCGCTGCGCTGGCGGGCGCGCTCTATCATCGGTCCCAGTGACCTTATCTTCGGCGGTTCATACAAGGAAACGGTACTGCCCAGCGTGCCCAGGTGCAGGCCAATAATCTCCCAGTTACCGATGTGCGGTGCGAGGACAATTACCCCACGCCCTGCAGACTGGGCCCGGCGAATGAAATCAGCGCCCTCAACGGACTGAATCAGTCCCTGCACGTGTTCCCAGGAGCGCAACCACACATGCCCCATCTCAGTAGCGAGTTCACCTGTGGCACACAGACTGCGCAACGCAAGCCGTCTCTGATCGTCCACGCGCAATTCGGGAAAAGCCAACTGGATATTGCGCTCGGTCACCTTGCGACTGCGCGCGCCAAACGGCCAATAGAGTCGCACCACGCCGCGGCCCAGGGCCCTGGCCCAGGAAAGCGGCAGCAGGGCGCAGACGGTCAGTAGCGATTTGATCAACGCGGCCTTGAGGCTATCCATGGGTGAAATTCACAATCGGGGCAAGCGCGTATTATGCCGCCAAAAGAGCCTGTATAATAGCCGCCCCTTGCACCCACCTCACGAGCACAACGTGACTGAAAACATAAACAAACTTCTTACATTTCAGGAGCTTATCCTGAAATTACAGCAGTTCTGGGCAGACCAGGGCTGCGTCGTACTGCAACCTCTGGACATGGAGGTTGGCGCTGGCACCTTCCACCCGGCCACATTTTTACGAGCCATCGGCCCGGAGAGCTGGAACGCAGCCTATGTGCAACCAAGCCGCCGGCCCACCGATGGCCGCTACGGTGAAAACCCCAACCGCCTGCAACACTACTACCAGTTTCAGGTGGTGATGAAGCCATCACCCGCCGAGTTCCAGGAGCTCTATCTGCTGTCACTTGAGGCCCTGGGGGTCGATACCAGCATTCACGATGTGCGTTTTGTGGAAGATAACTGGGAGTCACCCACGCTCGGTGCATGGGGACTGGGCTGGGAAGTGTGGCTCAACGGCATGGAGGTGACGCAGTTCACCTACTTCCAGCAAGCAGGTGGCCTGGAGTGTTACCCGGTAACCGGGGAGATCACCTACGGCGTGGAACGCATTGCGATGTATTTGCAGGGCGTGGACAGTATTTATGACCTGGTATGGGCAGATGGCCCGGCAGGACAGGTCACCTACGGGGATGTTTTTCACCAGAATGAAGTGGAGATGTCGCGGTATAACTTTGAGGAAGCGGATGTAGCGCAGCTGTTCAGCTTCTTCGACCACTGCGAGAAAGAGGCCCTGCGCCTGGTGGAAAAGAACCTGCCATTACCTGCCTATGAAATGGTAATGAAAGCCTCGCACACATTTAACTTGCTGGATGCCCGCCACGCCATCTCCGTAACCGAGCGCCAGCGATTCATCCTGCGTGTGCGCACCCTGGCCCGGGCTGTAGCCCAGGCATATTTCGATGCTCGCGCTGCGCTTGGCTTCCCGATGGCGCCAGACAACATCCGCGAAGAAGTCCTGGGCCGTATTCAGTCGGAGGCGAGCTAGATCATGACTACCGAAACGCTGCTAATTGAATTGGGCACAGAAGAGCTGCCTCCCAAGGCCCTCAAGTCGCTGGGGCTGTCTTTTCGCGACGGTATTGTTGCCGGCCTGGCGCAACGCGAGTTGGGCCACGGTGATGTTGTGTGGTTTGCCTCGCCACGTCGACTGGCGGTGCAGATCGCCGGGGTACAGGTACGCGGGGAGGACAAGCAGGTCGAAGTCCTTGGACCACCAGCGGATCGAGCCAAGGACAAAGCGGGAAACTGGACCCCGGCCGCCGCCGGCTTTGCTAAAAAACAAGGCGTCGCCCCCGAAGACCTGCAGCCCATCGACACACCAAAAGGTATGCGTCTCGGCTTACAGAGAATTGAGCCGGGGCTAAACACCAGCGACTGCCTCAACGACATCATCCATGAGGCCATCGCTGGTCTGCCTATTCCCAAGCGTATGCGCTGGGGTGCCAGTCGCGTGGAGTTCGTGCGCCCCGTAAAGTGGGTGGTGGCTATGCTTGGCGACAAACACGATCACGGTGAAATACTGGGCCTGGCCACAGGCAATACCACCCGTGGCCACCGCTTTCATTCCAGTGGAACCATCGAACTGGCGAAGCCGGAAGACTATGAGCAAGCACTGGCTGACGCCAGAGTTGTAGCCCGTTATGACCAGCGGCAACAAATGATACGCGACCAGATAGAAGTTGAGGCGAGCGCACTCAGGGCCACTGCGGTGATTGACCCGGACCTGCTGGATGAGGTCACCGGACTGGTGGAATGGCCCGTAGCGCTAACCGGCTCTTTCGAAGAACGTTTCCTGGAGGTGCCCGCTGAAGCGCTGGTGTCATCCATGAAGGAACACCAGAAATATTTCCACCTGACGGATGCAAAGGGCAAGCTGATGCCCAACTTCATTACGCTCAGTAATATAGAGAGCAAGGACCCGATACAAGTGATCGCCGGCAATGAGCGGGTGATTCGGCCGCGCCTGTCCGATGCGGCATTTTTCTTTGCAACGGACAGAAAGACACCGCTGGCCGACAGAGTAGAAAAGCTGGAGAGTGTTGTCTTCCAGCAGAAGCTGGGGACGGTGGCCGACAAGACCAGACGGGTACAGCAGTTGGCAGGCGAACTGGCCGCAAAAATAGGCGCACCGGTGGAACAAGCCCGGCGTGCTGCGCTGCTTGCCAAGACAGACCTGGTCACAGAGATGGTGCTTGAGTTCTCCGACATGCAGGGAATTGCCGGCTCCTACTATGCTCTGCACGATGGTGAAGAGACCGATGTTGCCGCCGCCATCGCCCAGCAATACTGGCCGAAGTTTGCCGGTGACCGCCTGCCGGAATCCATGACCGCCTGTGCCCTGGGCCTGGCGGATCGCCTGGATACCCTGGTCGGCATTTTTGGTATTGGCCAGCCGCCGACAGGCTCCAAGGACCCCTTCGCACTGCGCCGGGCTTCACTGGCGGTGCTGCGCATTATCGTGGAAAAGGAGCTGGACCTGGACCTGCGGGATTGCCTCGACGCTGCCGCACAACAGTACCCCGAGGGCGTGATAGCGGCAGGCACCACAGAGCAAGTGCTGGACTACATGATCGAGCGCTTCCGGGCATGGTACGAGGAAGAGGCTATACCCGTAGAGGTTTTTCGCGCAGTGGCTGCTCGCAAGCCCAGTCGACCGCTGGATATTCAGCACAGAGTGCAGGCCGTACACGCGTTCAGCCAGCTACCGGAAGCGGCTTCGCTGGCCGCCGCCAACAAGCGTGTCTCCAACATCCTGGGCAAACTGGATGCTGAACACGAGTTTGGCGAAGTGAACACCAACTTACTCCAGGAGGCAGCAGAGAAAGACCTCGCGGAAAAGCTGGAGCAGTTATCTGGCATCGCTCAGGGTCACCTGGAGAAGAGCGAGTACCGGGAAGCCCTGGCCAGCCTCGCGGGCCTGCGCGAGCCGGTGGACCGCTTTTTCGATGACGTGATGGTCAACGCGGAAGACACCGCACTACGCAACAACCGACTCAATCTATTGAAGCAGTTACGCGACCAGTTCCTCAACGTGGCCGACATATCACTGCTGGTTGTTGGCAAATAGTTGTGCCCTTATTGATTCTCGACCGCGACGGTGTCATCAACCAGGACTCGGATGACTACATTCGTTGCCTGGATGACTGGCAGCCAATCCCGGGCAGTATCGAGGCCATCGCCAGCTTCTGCCAGGCAGGCTACACCGTCGCGGTTGCCACCAACCAGTCCGGGTTGAGTCGCGGTTACTTCACCCTGGATGACCTCGAAGCCATCCACGACAGACTCCGCGAGCTGGTGGCAGAGCAGGGCGGTGACATTGCAGGCATCTTCTACTGCCCGCACCTCCCCGGCGAGGGATGCAACTGCCGTAAACCTGCAACAGGCCTGTTGCAGGCCATTGAGCTGGAACTGGGGCACCCACTCACGGGCAGCTACTTTATCGGAGACAGCCTGAAAGACCTGCAGGCCGCACGTGCCATGCACTGCAAACCCGTTCTCGTGCTGACTGGCAAAGGCGAGAAAACCCGCAACCAGCTGCAGCAACCAGACGTCGCGCTGGACACCCCGGAAACCGTCCCCATCTATCCTGATCTCGCTTGCGCTGCGCAGGCCCTGCTCGACGCCTGACCTGGCCGAAAACGCGACAGGTAAAAGGTCCGGGGGCGAATTAATCCGCTACCGGGCATCGCTTTGATTTAAACTGGCCACACAGTACACGGGGCTGTTCATGTCGGAAGCGGAAGTCCAAAGCTTGCTTATCGCCGGGGCCATTGCCCTGGGCGGATTCACCATCGGCCTGTTGGCAGGCCTGCTGCGCGGCCAGAACATTGCCGAGAGAGTGCGGACCAGCCTGGGTGAGCACAACGAGACCCTGCAGGGCGAGTTAGCCATGGCACAGCGCCAGCTCACAGCTCTGGAAGTGGAACGAGACCAGCTGCACTCACGGCTGCAGGATCAACGTCGCCTTCTTGAAGACCAGGGCAGGGGGCTGGAGCAGGTCAGCCGGCGCTACCATGCACTGCAAAACGAGCACACTCGCCTGCACACCCAGCAAGAAGAACGCGAAGAACAACACCTGGATCAACTGGAGTTGCTCAAAGAAGCTCGCGACAATCTCAAACAGGAATTCGAAGTGCTGGCCAATCGTATTTTTGAGGACAAAGGCAAGCACTTCACCTCCACCAGCCGTGATTCACTGGAGGCCCTGTTAAAACCCTTCCGCGAGCAGATAAGCGGATTCCAGTCACGGATCAATGAGGTACACACAGAATCCGTAAAAGGCCAGTCTGTACTGGAAGCAGAGATCAGAAAAGTGCTTGAGGTCGGGCTGGAAATGAATACCCAGGCGACCAATCTAACGACTGCCCTCAAGGGCGACAAAAAAACGACCGGCAACTGGGGTGAGGCCCAGCTGGAGCGCACCCTGGAACTCGCCGGCCTGTTGCCCGGCGATCACTATGACTCACAGGCCAGCTATACCGACTCCGTGGGTAAACGCCGCCTGCCGGATTTTGTCATCAAGCTGCCTGATAACAAGTGTCTGGTGATAGACAGTAAAGTATCGCTGGTCGACTATGAACGGGCCATCTCAGCGGAAACCGAAGAAGAGCAGGCGAACTCACTCAAGGCCCATGCCCAGGCTGTGCGCAATCACATCGACGATCTGTCTTCAAAAGACTATGCCGGCCTATCCGGGCTGGATAGTCCCGATTTCGTACTCATGTTCATGGCTGTAGAACCCGCCTATATAGAAGCCATGAAGTACAACCGGGATTTGTTCAATTACGGTTACCAACAGCAGGTGGTACTGGTCTCCCACACCACGCTGATGCCGATACTGCGAACCGTCGCCAACCTGTGGATGATCGACCAGAGTAACCGCGAGGCCCGGGAAATCAGCACTCGCGCAGGTGAGATATACAACCAGGTCTGCCTGGTAGCCGAACGCCTGCAGAAGCTGGGGAATACCTTGAAGGCAGCCAACAATCATTACAACCAGGCAGTTAAGGGCCTGGCCGGCCAGCAGGGGCTGCACGGGAAAGTGGAGCGCTTTCGCCAACTATCGGGTAAAGCCAGCAAGCATCTTACCGACCTGGATCCCATTCACACGGATATCGAAATAGAGCGCCTGGAAGCGATCGAGCTGGCCCAGCTGCAGACGTCTGAGGAACATAGCGCCGAAGACAAGGTAAAGCTCGAAGTTGTGGCGGCCGAGGAAAACATACCTGAAAGCAGATAGGGTCCGGTTGCAAAGGCGTATTCACGGAAACCAGTCTGGGACAGGGAGCCCAACAGTAAAAGGGGCACTGCCTTCACAAGCAGTGCCCCGGGTAGTCCCCACCAGGGGTAGCAGGGACCTGTAAACCAGTGTTAGTCGATAGAGGCGACACTCTGGGCGCTAACCTGGCTCATGGCCTGGGCAACGGCGCCGTCGTAACATTCCCGGTTGCGGGCAACAATACTCAGGCTACCCACCTCTCTGAAATCCTGGCTGCCGCATACACTTTCGGCCGCTCGTTCAATACGCCGCTCAATAACAGCTCGACCTTCCTTTGTCGCCAGCTGGGAACGATGGAAACTCACACGCTGCTCCGGCAAGGCCTGACCTTTAACCAGTGTTTCACCGACAGTAGCAGCCGCAGCATTGTTTGTAACAACTGCGGTCAGGCTCATCGCCGCGACGGACAGGATGGTTTTGATAGCTTGGTTTTTCATAGTAACTCTCCCTACATTAATCCGGCCATGTGCCGACCCTTGTCCAGAGCAAGACGGTCTTGCGCTGTTCCTGGAGTTAAAAGTAGGTGAAAGCGGGGGACGGGGAAACCGTGTTTCGGCCAGTGACGGCCAGGCGACGATGAACGCACTGGAATCCACGATAAGCTGCGCTGGCCACGGGAGGATTAAGGCTGGCGTCCAGCTCAGGGCCTGGGAATATCAGCGCGGTAGCGGGCGACAACGGGAGGACTGCAACAGAGTTTCAACCATATCGGGCGACCCTGTTTTCTGTCAGAACGGAATATCGTCGTCTTCAATTGCTCCCCGTGTGGCCATAGGCACCGCGGTTGCAGGTGCTATTCCCGGCTGCTCTCCAGCAGCGGTAATTTTCCAACCCTGGAGGTTATTGAAGTAACGACCATTGTATTCTCTACCGCGTATATCAAAGGTAACCGTTACTTCCTGGCCTGGCTGTAATTTATCGAGCAACGATACCTTGTCCTGAACAAACTCCAGGTTGATCTCCTGGGGATACTTGCCGTCCTCTACGATGACGACCATTTCCCGCTTGCTGAAGCCACTGTCGAACGTCTTCAACTCCTGAATGAGCTTTATCTTGCCGGTTAATTCATAAGCCACGAAACATGTTCCCTCTTTTACCCTATGCCGGACAGGCTGCCCTGAAAATGCGACCGCTCATACCCGCCGTACCAGCCCCTTGTTAACCTCGCACTCTTCACACCAATGGACAACTCTACAAATCTCGATCAGACGTCCAGGTTGGCCACAGACAGAGCATTTTCCTCGATAAATTCGCGGCGCGGCTCAACGTGGTCACCCATGAGCGTGGTAAAAATCTGATCGGCGGTAATAGCATCCTCGATAGTCACCTGCAGCATGCGGCGCACTTCCGGGTCCATGGTGGTTTCCCACAGTTGATCCGGGTTCATTTCTCCAAGGCCTTTATAACGCTGGATGGAATAGCCCCTGCGTGCTTCATTCATCAGCCAATCCAGGCCGTTGGCAAAGCTCTGTGTATGCAGGGTTTTCTCGCCGCGCTGGAAGTAGCCTTCCTCTTCTATCAGGGTATTGAGAGTTTCGCCCAGTGCGACCAGGCTGCGGTACTCACCGGAGGAGAAAAACTCGTGGTGGTATTCGGTTTCATTTTCAATCCCATGAGCGAGAAGCTTGACCACCGGATAGAACAGCTGGCGTTCCTGGTCTTTGCGCACAACGACAGAGTAGCTGTTTGTATTGGCTGTTGAGGTAAGTAAGCGCTCACTTAGCTGACTTGCAAAGACGTTTACCGCCTCTTCAGACTTCATATCCTCAACGTCCAGCGCTGCTCCGTAAACCATTTCCCAGAGCACTTCTGGTGCATACAAGCGAGAGAGGCGGTCAATGGTTGCAGCCACTCTGCGGTAATCATCAACCAGTGTTTGCAGTGCCTCACCGGAGATGGCCGGCGCATCGGGATTGACGAATATCGAGGCGTTCTCCAGGGCGGACTGGGTCAGGTACTGATTCAATGCATCGTCATCCTTGAGATACTGATGCTGCTTGCCGCGAGCAATTTTATACAGTGGGGGCTGGGCAATATAGACATGACCGCGCTCGATCAGCTCACGCATCTGGCGGAAGAAAAAGGTGAGCAGCAGGGTGCGGATATGCGAGCCATCAACATCCGCGTCAGTCATGATAATAATACTGTGATAACGAAGCTTGTCGGGATCAAACTCTGCCTTGCCGATACCGCAACCCAGCGCTGTTACAATAGTGCCGACCTCCGCCGAGCCCAGCATCTTATCAAAGCGCGCTTTTTCCACGTTAAGGATCTTTCCTTTGAGTGGAAGTATCGCCTGGAATTTACGATTGCGACCCTGCTTGGCGGAACCACCGGCCGAGTCACCTTCCACCAGGTAAAGCTCTGAGAGCGCCGGGTCTTTTTCCTGGCAGTCCGCCAGCTTACCGGGCAGGCCAGCAATATCCAGAGCGCCCTTGCGACGGGTCATCTCCCTGGCTTTACGCGCCGCTTCCCGGGCGCGCGCCGCATCCAGCATCTTACCGACAACAGCTTTTGCTTCCTGCGGGTTCTCCAGCAGGTAATCGCCAAACTCCTTGTTCATAGCCTGTTCGACAGCGGTTTTCACCTCCGAGGACACCAGTTTATCTTTAGTCTGGCTGGAGAACTTGGGGTCGGGCACCTTGACCGAAATAATGGCGGTTAAGCCCTCTCGCGCATCATCTCCGGTGGTGGAGACGGCAGCCTTTTTGCCCAGGCCTTCTCGATCGATATAACTGTTAAGGTTCCGTGTAAGCGCAGCACGGAAGCCTGCAAGGTGCGTACCTCCGTCACGCTGGGGGATATTGTTGGTATAGCACAGGATGCTTTCCTGAAACGAATCGTTCCATTGCAACGCCACTTCCACCCCGATACCGTCGTCCGTATCTATCTGAAAGTAAAAGGGTTTATTAACCGGTGTCTTGTTCTGGTTGAGGTAATTAACGAATTCGTTGAGCCCGCCTTCGTAGCTGTAGACGCCTTCCTGACCAGAGCGCTCATCTTTGAGCGCAATGCAAACACCCGAGTTGAGGAAAGCCAGCTCCCGCAGGCGTTTTGCCAGTTGGTCGAAGTGAAATTCAATATTGGTGAATGTTTCTGTAGAAGGGTGGAAGCGTACAGATGTGCCGGACGTTTCGGTAACGCCAATTTCGGCCAGCGGCTGAACAGGCACACCATGGCGGTATATTTGCTCATACAGCTTACCCTCCCGGCGGATGGTCAATACCAACTCGGAGGAGAGGGCATTAACCACGGAAACACCCACTCCGTGGAGGCCACCTGAGACTTTATAGGTGTTGTCATCAAACTTTCCGCCAGCATGAAGGACCGTCATGATCACCTCTGCAGCAGACACGCCCTCATCATGCATTTCTGTAGGGATGCCCCGGCCATCATCACTAACGGTGACGGATTCATCCGGGTGAATCACTATGTCAATCCGGCTACAGTGGCCGGCCAGCGCCTCGTCGATAGAGTTGTCGACCAACTCGAAGACCATATGGTGAAGGCCCGTGCCATCATCGGTATCACCGATATACATGCCAGGGCGTTTACGCACCGCATCCAGGCCTTTCAGGACTTTAATGCTCGAGGAATCGTAATTCTGTTCGGTATCGCTCATGAATAACTCTCGTAGTGGCGTCTATTTATATCTGTATCCATACGTAACCCTCTATTGGAGGGAAACACTGCCATGTTCCACGTGGAACATGGCCAAATCCTGCTTGTCCCCCGGGGGCCAGGCGCTTTCTATGTCCTTTTTGTGCACGCAGGTAATGAAAACCGGGGCTTTCATCGCTGCAAGCTGCCGACAAACCAGCCCACTGTGTTCTCGATCGAGCTCTGACGGCAAATCATCCACCAGGTAGGTGCATTGGCCCCGACCTGTTTCTGTCATCAACTGTCCCTGTGCCAACTTCAAGCCGCATACCGCTAACTTTTGTTGACCCCTGGAGAGGGTTTCAGCGGCCAGGTGACCATTGATCAACATGCGTATATCAGCACGCTGCGGGCCCACGTGGGTGTAACCCTGTTCCAGATCAGCCGCAACACACCCATCAAGCGCTTCTTTATAGCTCAGCTGCTTGTCCCAGCCACGTCGGTAACGCAACTCCAATCCACCCAGGGAGGGTGCCAGCTGAGCCATGATCTGCTTAAACCGCGGAATCAACAAATTAAAGTAGGCTTCCCGATAGCGACTCAGCGCCTCACCAGACTCAACAAGACTGTTGGTCCACACAGAAAGCTCATCGGTCAACATTTTACCACGGCGTAACAGCTGATTGCGCTGTTTTATACCCCTCTGGAATCGTTGCCACTGGTCAAAGAAGCGATGTTCCACGTGGAACACTCCCCAATCAAGATACTGCCGGCGCGCTCCGGGTGAGCCTGTTAGTAAATCAAAGCTGTCAGCGTTAATTACCTGCAGCGGCAGATACTCTACAAGCTCCGCGACAGTGCGAATGGGAGACCCCCCCACCTTGATCTTGACCTCTCCGGACCGGGATCTTTGTATACCCAGCGTCGTCTTCGCCGGACCCAATACACCGAATACGGTGCAGTGCGGCTCTCCGTGCGTGACCAGGGACTTAATACTCCCGCGGAAGGACCGGGCCATCCCCAACATATGGATAGCCTCCAACACGCTGGTCTTACCACTGCCATTATGCCCGTAAAAGACGTTTACACGCCTGAGGCCTTCTAGCTTGACGCTTTCCAGGTTACGAACATGACTAATCTGTAGTCTCGAGAGGCAAACATCGGCTGGCATCAGGGGGAATGAACAAATACGCCTCTAATCAGAGGCGCATTGGCATCACTACGTAAAGCGAATCGCCTTCGTCTGACTCCTCTAACAAGGCACTGCTGTTTGGATCAGAGAGAGACAGCTTGACCCGCTCACCGCTGAGAACCGCCAGAACGTCCATCAGGTAGCTGACATTGAAGCCTATCTCCAGCGACTCTCCCTGGTAATCAACGACGACTGCTTCTTCAGCTTCTTCCTGCTCAGGGTTATTCGCCACAATGTCCAGGCTGTTGTCGGTCAGCTTCAGGCGGACACCACGATATTTTTCATTCGACAGGATGGCGGCGCGCGTAAACGCCTGCCGCAACTCGAGGCGATCGCCCATTACTATTTTATTGGGAGCACGTGGGAGTACGCGTTGGTAGTCCGGGAACTTGCCATCCACAAGCTTTGACGTAAACGTGAAGTCATTAGTGGTAGCACGGATATGGTTACTACCAATGACCACAGCGATATCCTCGTCTTCATCCATCAACAAACGAGCCAACTCCAGTACACCTTTGCGGGGCAGAATAACCTGGGTATCGCCGCTGGCGTCTACCTTACCCGGCAGGGTGCAAAGTGCCAGTCGGTGCCCGTCTGTTGCGACAACCCGCAGTTGCTGGTCCTTGAGTTCCCACAACATGCCGTTGAGGTAGTAACGGACATCCTGCTGCGCCATCGCGAAGCCCGTGCGATCGATCAGGCGTTTGAGTTGGCCCTGTTTGATCGTCAACTGGTGAGTCCCCATGCTGTCTTCTACATTGGGAAACTCGCGTGCAGGAAGCGTAGACAAAGTAAAGCGGCTACGGCCGGACTTGACTGTGACCTTGCCATCTTCGGCACTAAAGCTGATTTCACTGCCCTCAGGAAGTGACTTACAGATATCGACAAGCTTACGCGCGGGAACGGTGAGCTCACCGGATTCCCCTGCGGCGACATCGAGCTGGAGTCGGCCTACCAGCTCTACTTCCAGGTCAGTGCCGGTCAGTGACAACCTGTCCCCATCCAGTACCATCAACACGTTTGCCAGAATAGGCAGCGTCTGGCGACGCTCCACCACGCCCGCAACCAGATTAAGGGGCTTGAGTAATGCGTCCCGCGAAACAGTGAACTTCATATGCGTTGTTATTCCTCAACACGAACAGAGGCACCACTGATGGCGCCTAATTTGTAAAACAAAAACTCCTATCCCTCACCTGTCTCACGTGGTGAGTGATCGCAGCAAATTCTTATAATCTTCACGAATATCCGAGTTCGTTTCGCGAAGTTCCCTGATTTTACGACATCCGTGAAGAACTGTCGTGTGATCTCTGCCACCAAAGCTATCTCCGATCTCAGGCAGGCTGTGATTTGTCAGCTCTTTCGCCAGTGCCATGGCCACCTGCCTGGGCCTGGCGACGGAGCGACTGCGCCGGCGTGACATCAAATCCGCCACCTTGATCTTGTAATACTCCGCCACCGTCCTCTGGATATTATCCAGGCTTACCTGTTTGTCCTGCAGTGCCAGTAAATCCTTCAGGCTGTCCTTGATCAGTTCGATGTCGATATCACTTCCTGTGAAGTGAGCGCTAGCTATCACCCTCTTCAGTGCCCCCTCTAGCTCTCGAACATTGGACCGGATACGTTGTGCAATGAAAAAGGCAGAATCAGGCGGCAGGTTAACGCGCGCTTGCGTCGCCTTTTTCATCAGAATCGCCACCCGCGTTTCCAATTCCGGAGGTTCAACCGCCACCGTCAACCCCCAGCCAAAGCGCGACTTCAGGCGCTCTTCAAGGCCATCAATTTCCTTGGGGTAGCGATCGCAGGTGAGAATCATCTGCTGTCCGCCCTCGAGCAGGGCATTAAAAGTATGAAAAAATTCTTCCTGAGAGCGATCCTTTTTGGCAAAAAACTGGATGTCATCGATAAGCAGGGCGTCCACAGAACGGTAATAGCGCTTGAAATCACTGATCGCATTCAATTGCAGCGCCTTGACCATATCCGCTACAAACCGCTCCGAATGGAGATAAACGATCTTGGCATCAGGTTTATGATGTTTGAGCGCGTTACCTACAGCATGCATCAGGTGCGTCTTACCGAGACCAACCCCACCGTAAAGGAAAAGCGGATTGTAGGAATCGCCTGGATTCTCCGCTACCTGCTTTGCAGCGGCCAGTGCCAATTGATTTGACTTGCCTTCAACAAAGTTATCAAAGGTATAGGTTCCAACCAGGTTCTGCTGGTGTTGCAGAGACCCCTCTATCTCCGCCTGTCGGTGGGTATCGACTACAACAGCGGGTTTGGTGGACGCTGGCGTCACTATGCGCGCATTACTGGAAACTGCGGCACCGGAAATCGCCGGCTGCATACCGGCGCTTCCCCTGGGCTCCTCTACAGGATGACCTGGCAACGGGCGACTGCCCCCTGAACCGTTCCTGCCCCCAATCTCCAATACCACACTCATGGGTGTGGTCGGTTCCAGCTCAGCCACCAGTTCTGAAATGCGACCAGCGAACTTGTCGGAAACGAAGTCCTTGATGAACCGATTGGGAGCAAAAAGGGTCAATGAGTTTCCGTGGGTAGCCGCCTGAAGCGGTCTTATCCAGGTATTGAATTGCTGAGAGGGCAACTCATCTTGCAACCTGTCTATACATTGTTGCCAAACTACACCGGGCAAAGCTTTCCCCTCAAAGCGCACCGGGAGGCGCGCCTTTTACTTAGCAGATAAGATTGAATTTATTGTTTCTACCGATTTAAGCATTTCCAACCGGAGGACAGATAATACGCTCGACATAGCGACTTATCCACAATTATTTTGGTACATAAAATTTAATATTAATCATTATTTTTCAATGTGTTAGAACATATAAGGCTGTTTTTTGACCAACCAATTAGAAAATTAATTGGATAAACAAAACTGTGGATAACTTGTTTATATTTGCTGCAAAAAATGTGGGCTGATGCCCCAATCCCAACGCTGACAAGGGTTCGGGGCTTAGCCGACGCCTTGCGTGTGACGACACAGACAAACCGGGAAAACTACCGGGATAGGCAAATGAATTAATAGCCTGTTCACATTGAATTAATGTCAGCATTTCAATAGAATACCCCACCTTTTTTCAGGCCCGCGGCTGTTTGGTAAAGATGAGCAACCCGGCCGAAAACATTAACCAACTGGAATCCAGTCATGAAAAGAACATTTCAACCCAGCGTATTAAAGCGCAAGCGCACCCACGGTTTTCGCTCACGTATGGCCACCAAAGGCGGTCGCGCTGTGATCAATCGTCGCCGTGGCAAAGGGCGCAAGGTACTTTCCGCCTAATCAGCCTGCACTGGGTGAGCGCCGACGAGAGTTTTGGCAAAGCCAGGCGCTTGCTCAATGCCAGGGATTACAGCCGTGTATTTGACGGTGCCGAGGCCAAAGCCTCCCACCGGCATGTACTGCTCCTGGCAAAATCCAATGACAAACCCGGGCACCGCCTGGGTCTGGTCATCGCTAAAAAAAACGTTCGGCTGGCGGTACAACGCAACCGAATCAAAAGGATAGCGCGAGAGGTCTTTCGCACACTACCCGATTCCGAGCCTAAACTGGACGTCGTGCTGCTGGCCCGACGAGGGCTCGATCAGTTGGATAATTCAGAGCTATCAACTATATTGCGGCAGCAGTGGCAAAAACTCGTCAGCCACATGTCCCAAAACAGCCAAGGCACAGAAACCTGATGCGTCGCCTCTTTATCTTCTTTATTTCCTGCTACAAGGTGATTCTGAGTCCGTTCCTCGGCAATAACTGCCGCTTCTACCCCAGCTGCTCCAGCTATGCCCAGGACGCGATTGCTACACACGGCGTCATCAAAGGAAGCTGGCTCGCTATACGCCGACTTTCCAAATGCCATCCGTGGCACGAAGGGGGCGCTGATCCCGTCCCTCCCTGCAGCCACACTCACTAACACACAGATATCACTATGGATTTGCAACGCACATTGCTTATTGGCGCTATCGCCGTACTGTCTTTCATGTTGCTCACGGAGTGGGTGGCATTCAAAGATGAAAAGGCGGCAGCATCAGTACCGGAAACAACCCGCCTGATAAGCCATGAACCAACAAATGCTGCGGAATTGCCAGTCGCCACCGATGCACCTCCGGCAACGACCAGTGAGGATATTCCCAGCGTCGTGGACGAGGAGGTCGACCAGCCCACGGCACAGGTCGAAATCAGCAACAAGGGTAACCTCGTAGAGGTTTTCACCGACAGTCTGCAACTGGCCATCGACCTGCGCGGCGGCGACATTATTGAATTGGCCCTACCTCGTCACCTGGAAGAGATAGATCAACCCGACGTACCCTTCACGTTGCTGGAGCAAAACCAGAGCCGGGTTTATGTCGCTCAATCCGGGCTTATTGGCGCCAACGGTATAGACAGCAAAGGCCGCGCTACCTTCACCGCCTCTGCCACCCGTTTTGATATGGCAGAGGGTGACGAGCAATTGATCGTAGACCTGAACTGGCAGGACCAGAATGGTGTGAGCGTAATCAAGCGTTTCACCTTCACCCGTGGTGACTACCTAATCAAAATAGATTACCTGGTGGAAAATAACAGTAGCGAACGCTGGCAGGCCAACCTGTTCGGGCAAATCAAGCGCGACAGTTCCAAGGCCCCCGCTGGTGACTCGGGTATGGGCATACAGCCTTTCCTTGGCGCGGCTATTACCCAGCCAGATGAACGCTTCACCAAGTTCACTTTTGACGATATGCAGGAGGAGCCTTTCAAGGCGCAACTTCCCGGTGGCTGGATTGCCATGCTGCAACACTACTTCCTCAGCGCATGGATACCCAACGCAGAACAATCTCATACCTACAGTACCCGTGTTACCAGCGCAGGCTTTAACATTGCAGGATTCACCAGCCCGGCCCTAACCCTTGACCCTGGTCAGTCTGGTACAACTGGCGCCGAATTCTTCGCTGGGCCCAAAGACCAGTACCGCCTCGCGGAAATCTCTGAATACCTGGACCTGGTCGTCGACTACGGATGGTTGTGGTGGATTGCTCAGCCCCTGTTCTGGCTGCTCAACAAGATTTACGCCCTGGTAGGCAATTGGGGCGTCGCCATTATCTTGCTGACTGTTGTAGTCAAGCTGGCCTTCTTCAAGTTGTCCGCTACCAGCTACCGCTCCATGGCGCGCATGCGCAAGGTACAGCCCAAGATGATGGACATCCGCGAGCAATATGCAGACGACAAGCAAAAACAGTCGCAAGCGATGATGGAGCTGTATCGCAAAGAGAAGGTGAACCCGATGGGCGGCTGTCTACCCATCCTCGTACAGATGCCTGTGTTTATCGCTTTATACTGGGTACTGATGGAGAGCGTAGAGTTACGCCATGCGCCATTTGCCCTGTGGATCAACGACCTCTCGGTAATGGATCCTTACTTTGTCCTGCCGATTATGATGGGCGCCAGCATGTGGTTTATGCAGAAGCTTAACCCACCGCCGACAGACCCGATGCAGGCGAAGATAATGCAGTGGCTACCCATCGTGTTCACTTTCTTCTTCCTCTGGTTCCCCTCCGGCCTGGTGCTGTACTGGGTGGTCAACAACCTGCTCTCTATGGCGCAACAATACGTTATCACCAGGCAGATCGAGAGATCTGACCCGGCCTGACCTCCTCGCCCCGTTTCACGCTGGTGGCGGGGCGTTATAATGCTTCCATGAACACACCTTCTGTACTGGACGCTGACACCATTGCCGCTATCGCTACTGCGCCCGGCCGTGGTGGCGTCGGTATTGTGCGCCTGTCTGGTGGCCAATCACTGGCCATCGCGGAGGCCATTTGCGGCCGCACCCTGAAGCCAAGACATGCCCACTTCTCCCGGTTCTCGGATGCACAGGACATTACAATAGACTCCGGTATTGCCATCTACTTCCCCGCGCCAAACTCCTTTACCGGCGAAGACGTGGTAGAGCTGCAGGCTCATGGGGGCCCCATCATCCTCGACCTGCTGGTGAAGTCCTGCACCCACCGCGGCGCCCGGCAGGCCCGGCCCGGCGAATTTTCCGAGCGCGCCTATCTCAATGACAAGCTGGACCTGACACAGGCGGAGGCTATTGCAGACCTGATCAACAGCACCACTGAACAAGCGGCACTCAATGCCAGTCGATCTTTGCAAGGGGCTTTCTCCAGCAAAATCGATGAACTGGTCGATCGCGTTACCCGACTTCGCGTCTACGTTGAGGCCGCGATCGATTTCCCCGAGGAAGAGATTGATTTTATCGGTGACGGGCAAGTCCGCGCGCAACTGCTGTCCATCATGGATCAAATGGCTGAAGTCACCCACCAGGCTCGTCAGGGCACACTGATACAGGAGGGGATGAAACTGGTTATCGCCGGTAAGCCCAACGCCGGTAAATCCAGTCTGCTCAACGCACTCTCCGGCCAGGACACGGCCATCGTTACAGCCATAGAGGGCACCACTCGCGACGTACTGCGCGAACACATCCAGATTGATGGTTTACCATTGCATATCGTCGACACTGCAGGACTGCGGGAAAGCACCGATGAGGTCGAGCAGGAAGGCATCCGTCGAGCGTGGCAGGAAATGGACAGTGCTAACCATATTCTGTTGGTTGTAGACGGCTCCGATCCCCTACACGACACTGATGACCCTACTATTATCTGGCCAGAGATCGAGGAACACCTGACCCGCTCTATTCCGGTCACTGTAGTCCGTAACAAGTGCGACCTGAACGACCGGCAGCCAGGCATCACCGAGCAAAAGGGCCGAACGGTTATTGAACTGTCTGCGAAAACCGGTGCAGGTATGAACCTGCTGACAACCCATCTAAAACAGTGCATGGGTTACACAGAAAGCTCGGAGACCAATTTCAGTGCCAGACGGCGACACCTTCTGGCACTGGAAAACGCCGGTCACGCACTGGCCGCAGGAAAAGCGCAGCTGGAAAACGCCGGTGCCGGTGAGCTTCTCGCGGAAGATTTACGAGAGTGCCAACAGCGCCTTGGTGAGATTACCGGTGCGGTGAGCTCCGACGCTCTGCTTGGTGAAATTTTCGGTAGCTTCTGCATCGGTAAATAACTTCACCTAACGTTTTCCTCCTGCTATACACAGGAAAAACACACACCTGGCAGGGTGTTAACAGCTTATTCGTCAGTTCTACACAGCACTCAAAGCATGACCCGTAAACTGCTGGCGCAATGTGGATAAAACGTGTTTAGGCAATGGTATAGAACGGTGTGTGTATTCTGGATAAACAGGGGGACACCGCGGGGTCGGTCAAAACAGGTAAACTTATCTCCAGCCGATCCCCAGTAAGAACAGAGCTTTTCACCGTCAGGCCAAGGCTTTATATGCCCACTTATACTTACGCTATCCTATTGATTCATATAGATAAAAATAGCTTTCCCACAGAAGATCATGGCCCTAATAATTACAACAACAATAATCCTTATATACATACATAATATATATTCAATAACTTAATAATTAATAAAACCGCAGTGAAAACAAAGGGAGTATCAAAGCCAGGGAACAAGTAAGATCAGACCTCAATGATTCCACTGGATGAAAATAAAGATCACCTTGATGCGTTGTGTGATTACTTCGCACTCGGTAAACGAATGCGCCCAGCGTTCTCGGTACGTGGCGGTTTTCATCACTTCATGTGGGACGTGCACACAGCGAACGGTCGTTACGCGATCAAACAACTTGCCCCGGACACAGACCTTGATGATTGCGACGTAATCCGACACTATGAAACTGCAGAATCGGTGAGCGAAGCATTTTCCCGCTGTGGTGTGCCGGCACTACATGCGCTGGGTGCTGGCGACAACGCGCTGCAGGTGATTGAAAACTGCGGCTATCTCATTTACCCCTGGACCAATGCTCGTGCCCTGCGCCGCGACGAGATCGACGTAATACATATTCACCAGATCGCCGGCATCTTTGCCAGAATGCACGGGGCTGTACTTAAAATTGAAGGCCTGCGCTCACCACAATCGGAAAGCGACCCGGAGGCAAAGCTGGAGGTCTTGCTGAAATTTGCCCAAAGCAGAAATTCCAGCCGTAACGAGGATATACGTGAGCACCTGCCACTGTTCGAAAATATTCTGTCGAGGGCTGAAATTGCATCAGCAGAATTATCTTCGCGCAAGGTGGTCAGTCATGGCGACCTGGATCACAAGAACGTGCTCTGGGATTCATCGCAAGACCCTCTGCTGATTGATTGGGAATCGACGCAGTATGTCAATCCAGCACATGAAGTTATTCTCGAGGCACTCGATTGGAGTGGTATTACCCTGGACTTCAAAGAGAATCTCTTCGACTGCTTTGTTGACCAATACCTGTCGGCAGGTGGACAGATTCACCAGAATGAAATTGAAGCTGCCTTCGCGTGTGTGGAGGGGGATTGGGTCAACTGGTTGATGTATAACCTGGGCCGTTCCATTGACAGGGATGACGAAAAGCAACGCAGGATAGGGCTGGAACAGGTGGACCTGGCCCTGGTCGCCATCCTCCACCTGCAGCGTGTTGTACCCAGGCTGTTGAGTAAACTGAATCCCCGGTCCCGGGCTAACGTGAACCGGTTGAAGTAAACATGTTCGATTTAAGTGCTTGTCATGTTGACCGCAACGCCCACGGCGACTACGAATTGCGTTGGCGAAATTTGCAGCCGGGTAAACGCGTGTCGATCTATCTGAGCGACGACCCGGGATTTTTTTATCACACTGACGACCCGGGTCTGGCGGTCATGCAAACGACCGCAGGGCATGCCGTGGTGCGTAATCCGGATAAATCCGTTCGCCATTACTTTTACTTGCAGGCAGAAGGGGGAGAGGGCGTCATCCTGGCAGAGCGCAAGCTATCGATTGCCGGTACGCCAAATTTTCGTGACCTGGGCGGCTATGGGACGGCCTGTGGCAGAAAACTGAAGTGGGGCAAGCTGTACCGCTCTAGTAAGTTGTCTTCGCTTACAGAGGAAGACATGGGCTATGTGAGGCGTCTGGGCCTGACCCTGGTCTGTGACTTGCGCCAGGCGGTAGAGCAGGAACTGGACCCTACCTTTCTGGGCGAAGGCAGCCCGCATGATTACGTCAGCCTGCCGATTACGCCGGGTAGCCAGAGTAATTTCATAGAGAATTTGCACCAGGGGATTATCGCTGTAGAGGACGCCGGTAGTTTTATGCAAGAGATGAACCGGGATATGGTTTCCAGCCAGATGCCCCGTTACGCGGAGATGTTCCAGCTGATTTTATCCGGTGACAGGCCCACCCTGATTCACTGTGCATCGGGCAAAGACCGCACAGGCGTGGGCGCTGCATTGATCCTGGATGTACTGGGTGTGGATGAAGAAGCAATTGTCGAGGACTACCTGCTAACCAATCGCTACCTGCCGATTGAAGACGAGGTAGAACGCCTTTCGGGTCAGTTCACTGACCACAGTGGACAAGCGGTTTCCAGGGATGTACTGCGTTCGTTGATTGAGGTGCAGCCCGAATATATCCAGGCGTGCTTCGATGAGATACGCAAACGCTATAATTCCAAAGAGCATTTTTATGAATCAGCCCTTCAACTTGATGAGGAACAACGTGAAGCGCTGAAGGAGCGTTATCTGCACCAGTAAGTGCAAACTGTTAACCTTTGCTAAATTGAAACCACCTTCGGTTGATTATCAAACGCTTTTACCTCGCTGGAGTTCTTCCTGAAAAAAACGCATGTCAATCCAGTTGATCTATCCCAGCCGACATGGGTGTTTGGCTACGGTTCACTTATCTATAAGGTGGATTTCCCTTTCCTGCAGCGCGAGGTGGCGAGTATTCGGGGCTGGCAGCGACGTTTCTGGCAAGGTTCACACGACCACCGGGGCACGCCGGAATCTCCCGGCAGGGTAGTGACGTTGATACCCGCGCGGGGCCGGGTTTGCATGGGTGTCGCCTACCTGGTGGAGCACGCTGTTTTTGAGCACCTGGATCACAGGGAGAAAAATGGTTATCAGCGCTTTCCGGTGCAGCTAACCCTGGGTAAGGCCGATCAGGTTACCGAGGGTGTGGTTTACGTGGCGGACCAGGATAATCCGGCATTTCTTGGTTCCGCGCCGCTGGAGGAAGTTGCCCGGCATATCAATCGTGCGCACGGGCCCAGCGGCAGCAACCGCGATTATTTGCTTCACCTGGCAGAGGCGCTGCGTGAAATTGGCGATAACGATCCCCACGTGCATGCCCTGGAGGCATTGCTGCAACCGTCTGCAGATAAGTGACACGGTAGCCGCCAGTGGTTTAGTCGAACCTGGCTTCAGCACGCTACTTCCGGCGCTATCAGGCCTGCTCCAGACGTTCCACAATGCTTTCAAGTCGCTTACAGGTAGCTTCCAGGCGTGAGTTATCCGCCGCGTTGGAATCTGCGGTCGAGTGCTGCGTCTGCATACTCTGCCAGAGCGGGTCGACGATAGCCTCTACGTAGGACGCAACCCGTTCCCTGTTGTACTTGCGACCCATTAGCGTGCGCATGCCGTACTCAAGTCCACCAAAAAACAAGTCGCGCATAGCGGAGAGTTCCAGGTCTTCGCGAATGTAACCGCGCTCCATGCCCTCGCGCACCACGTTGTCAAAAATCCGCGTGTAGCGGTAGTTCAGTTTGTGGATAGGAGATTTCTTGTAGTCCTGGTAATAGTAAATATCCACGGAAAGGTAAACCTGGATCAGCCTCATCATCAGTGCCTGGTTATCCATCAGTGCCCGCAGATGATTCTTTGCCAACAGCAGAAGGCGCTCCCGCGTGCCCATCACGGACTCCACGCCCTCCCGGGCAGACTCGATCAATTGTTCATAAAACCCATCTAATATGGCCAGCAATAAAACATTCTTGGTGCCGTAATAGTGGAACAGGGTGCCCTCAGAAACGCCTGCCGCAGCGGCAATTTTACGGGTGGAGGTGGCATGGAACCCCTCCTCTGCAAATAACTTGCTGGCGGCATCCATGATGTCGGATTCGCGCTGTTCCAATCGGGTACGTGATTTATTCTTATCGGGTTTGTCCATGGTCTCGCTTCAGTTTGCGGCTTAGCAGGGGTACAAATGTATTTGAGTGCCACTTAATATTAATATAGTATCGCAATAGTTTTCAATGAATCTGATTCCCGGATTGCGGATGACAGTATGAAAGATAGCATTTGTATCGGCGGCGCCTCCGGATTCTGGGGTGACGCGTCACTGGCCACACCCCAACTCCTGGCAACGCAACAGTTGGACTATATCGTTTACGACTACCTTGCCGAAATCACAATGTCGATCATGGCACGGGCGCGTGCGGCCGATCCGGACATGGGTTATGCCACGGATTTTATTGCCGCGGTGCTAAAGCCAAATTTGCAGCAGATAGCCGGGCAGGGTGTAAAAGTGATCGCTAATGCCGGCGGTGTCAATCCGCTTGCTTGTGCTGAGGCGGCCAGGTCGCTGATTCGGGAGCAGGGTTTGTCTCTCGAGGTCGCGGTTGTACTCGGGGACGACCTGAGCAAGTCACTTGAGTCGTATGCCACAGAGAATATCGTTGAAATGTTTTCCGGCGAGTCATTTCCCGCAGTAGAAAAGGTTGCCAGCGTTAACGCCTATCTTGGCGCGTTTCCCATTGCCCAGGCGCTGGCAGCGGGCGCTGACATAGTGATCACCGGGCGCTGCGTTGACAGCGCGGTAACGCTTGCTGCCTGCATTCATGCTTTTGGTTGGGAGCAGGGCGAGTATGACAAACTGGCCCAGGGCAGTCTTGCCGGCCACCTACTGGAGTGTGGAACCCAGGCCACAGGTGGCAACTATACCGACTGGGAAACCGTGATCGACAGCCTGCCTGAAGCGGGTTATCCCATGGCAGAAATAAGCGTATCGGGTGACGTGGCGATAACCAAGCCCTCAGGATCTGGCGGTGCGGTAACGGTAGGCACGGTCGCAGAGCAGATGCTCTATGAAATTGGTGACCCCCAGGCTTATCTGCTGCCGGATGTAGTCTGTGATTTCAGCCAGGTCACGCTGGAGAAAACAGACGCTGATCGAGTATTGCTGCGCGGTGCCCGGGGCCTGGGTGCGCCTGAGACCCTGAAAGTCAGTGCTACCTATGCGGACGGATTTCGTGGCGGCAATATCTGGACGATGTACGGTCGTGACGCCGATATCAAGGCCGAGCGCTTCGCTGATTCCATACTGCGTAGGTGCCGTGTCGTCCTCCAACAGATGGGCCTGCCCGACTTTACTGAGACCTGTGTCGAAGTCATTGGCGCGGAATCGCATTTCGGCGCGGCTCGCAGGGTAGGCCATGTGCGTGAGGTCGATGTGAAGATTGCGGTCAAGCACGACAGCCCCAGGGGTGTGGGTGTACTGCTGAAAGAAATGGTGGGTATGGCCCTGACTGCCCCACCCGGATTGACCGCCTTTGCTGGCGCGCGACCCAAGCCGTCACCTGTGGTGAGACTCTTTTCCACTTTGATACCGCGTGAACAGGTTGCTATCAGTATCGCTATGGGCGAGGGATCCACGGTCTTTGAAGATAAAATTGTAAGTGCTTACAAACCCGGAAACCCCAGGCATGAAGCTACTGAAAAGGATGTTGAACCAGATTCCGTCAGTGTGGCACTGGAGTCCCTGGCGTGGGGTCGCAGCGGTGACAAGGGTAACAAGGCCAATATTGGCATCATTTCACGCCAGCCTGAATTTGTGCCTTATATCGCCGCCCAGTTCAGCACGCAGCGGGTGGCAGATTACTTCAGTCACTTTCTTGCGCCGGGTCAACAAACCCCGGTGGAGCGCTTCTTTTTGCCCGGATGCCATGGTTTCAACTTCCTGTTGCATGACGTGCTGGGCGGCGGCGGCATTGCAAGCCTGCGCACTGACTCCCAGGGCAAGGGTTATGCACAGCTGCTGCTCACGGAGGCGGTGAAAATACCACGTCCTCTGGCGGCCAAATTCAACCTGCAAACCCTGTGACCCAGAGCCTCTGAGGACCAATCCATGACCCAGTTTCACTCCAGTGTAAATCCGAGTTCGGAGGCCTTCGCCAAGAATCGAAAGGACATGCTTAGCGCAATCGGCACCCTGGAAGATATTGTGCAGCGCGCGGCAGTTCTCTCTGACAAGAGCCTGCCTCGCTTTGAGCGACGTGGGCAATTACTACCCCGGGAGCGACTCAGCAGGGTACTGGATCCGGGTATGCCCTTTGTCGAACTGATGAATATGGCCGGCTTCCTGGTTGACGATAATAACCGGGATACCTCGGTGGCCGGTTGTAGCACTATTGTCGGCATCGGATATGTAGGCGGGGCCCGCTGTATGGTCATGGTGGACGACTCCGGCATAAACGCCGGCGCCATGACGGCTTTGTCTACCAAAAAGGCCAATCGGGCCATGGATATCGCCCGCGAGAAGAAACTGCCGTTTATCCACCTGGTGGAAAGTGCCGGCGCCAACCTGCTCGAATACCAGGTAGAGATGTGGATGGACGGCGGCGGTGTGTTCGCTCGCCTGGCCCGACTCAGCGCTGCGGGAGTTCCCACGTTTGTAGTGTTACACGGTGCGTCAGCGGCCGGTGGCGCGTACATGCCTGGAATGAGCGACTATGTCATTGGAGTGAAAGGCAATGGCAAGGCCTACCTCGCGGGTCCGGCCCTGCTCAAGGCGGCGACAGGCGAAGAGGCGAACGATGAAGAACTGGGCGGGGCAAAGATGCACTCGCAAGTCACCGGCCTGGTGGAATACCTGGCCGAAGACGATGCCCATGGAATTGCCATCTGCCGGGAATTGATAGAGCGCCTCGACTGGAATCGACTGTGCCCCCAGCTGCCACCCAGGGAGTTTGCCGAACCGCACTACGATATTGAGGAGTTGGCGGGGATAGTCCCTGCAGACTATAGACAGCCCTATGATGTGCACGAAGTGGTAGCACGGATTGTCGATGGTTCGGATATTCTCGATTTCAAGCCTGGCTATGGCGCTGCCACCGTGTGCATGCAAGCCAGGGTTTACGGCATGCCAGTAGGAATCATCGGCAATAACGGGCCTATTGATAACAATGGCGCGACCAAGGCAGCCCAGTTTATTCAGCTCTGCGACCAATCCGATATACCGCTGGTGTTCCTGCAGAATATCACTGGCTACATGGTTGGTACGGAGATGGAACAGGGCGGCATGATCAAGCATGGTTCAAAAATGATCCAGGCCGTGACCAACACCCGTGTGCCGCGAATCACTTTTATGATCGGTGCCAGTTTCGGTGCGGGTAACTATGGCATGTGTGGGCAGGGGTATGACCCTGACTTCCTGTTCAGTTGGCCGAATATCAACATTGGTGTGATGGGTGGTGAGTCAGCCGCAAAGACCATGTCGCAGGTAATGCTGGCGGGCGCTCTTCGTAAAGGCATTGAGGTGCCTGACGAGGTTATCGCTGAGCAGGAAGCGAAAATCATTGCCCATTTCGATAAACAATCTGATGCCTTCTACACCTCAGGGCGGATGTTGGACGACGGTATCATCGACCCGCGGGATACGCGCAAGGTCCTCGGCTTTGCGCTGCAGACCTGTTGGGAGGCGCGCAACCGCAAGACCTGCCCCAACAGCTTTGGAGTGGGTCGTATGTGAGGCACCTCAGCCTGCCCATTATTGCGAAACCACAAAAACAAGACGTTTCAACAGGAGAACGAAATGCTGCCCCAGGTCGATAATATTCTTCTTCACCAGGAAGCAGACACGCTGACCATCTGGTTTAACCGGCCCGAGGTTCGCAATGCGCTATCCGCCGAGGTCACCACAGACCTCGCTGCGGTGCTGGAGGCGCTTCCAGCCGAAAGTGCAATCCGGTTTGTCGTGTTGAGGGGGAAAGGCGGCGTGTTTTGTGCTGGAGGCGACTTGAAGTTGTTCAAGGCGGTCTTTCAGGGTGACAGCAATCGCCAGGACATAGTCGCCGCGAATGCCGATTTCGGTAGGCTGATGAAAGCCATTCACGCATTGCCGCAGCTCTTTATTGTGCTGATAGAGGGAGCAGCCCTGGCCGGTGGCCTGGGGCTTTCTTGTCTCGCCGATGTTGTGATTACTACTCGTGATGCGAAGTATGCCCTTAGCGAAGTGACCCTGGGCCTGCCGCCGGCGCAAATTACCCCGGTAGTGATTGGGCGGATTGGCGCCTCCGAGGCGCGACGGTTGTTGCTGACTGCGGCGACCTTCGATGGTGAAGAAGCGGGCCGGTTGGGTTTTGCACACTATGTGGTCGATGATACAGCGGCACTGGAAGCGCAGGCTGAAGATCTGTTGCGCCGCGCCCGCCGGGGGGCGCCGCAGGCGATAGCAGCAACCAAGCAGATCATCAATGCGACGACGCGACTGGATGGCGATAGCCTGGTCAACTTTGCTGCAGAACGATTTGCTGATTGTATGCTCGGCGATGAAGCCCGGGAGGGTCTCGCAGCATTTGCGGAAAAACGAAGCCCAGCATGGTATAGCGAGTAAGTATGCGCTTGCACACATCTTGAGAGCGACGCAATTTTGGACCACGTAAGGTAAAACCCCTATGAAGCAATTTGACAGCATTCTGGTAGCCAATCGCGGGGAAATTGCGCTGCGGGTCTTACGCAGCGCACAACAGCAAGGCTATAGAACTATCGCCGTTTACTCTGAGGCCGATGCCCGGTCCCCCCATGTGCAGATGGCAGACGAGGCGGTCATGATCGGCCCGGCCCCTGTCCGCGAATCGTATCTGGATATGGACAAGGTTCTGGAAGCGGCAAGACTGACAGGCGCCCAGGCGATACACCCCGGCTATGGCTTCCTGTCTGAAAACGCTGCATTTGCCCGGGCCTGCTCAAAGGCCGGTATCGTGTTTATTGGTCCCTCACCCGAAGCCATCGAAGTTATGGGTAACAAGGCGGCCTCCAAACGGCGCATGCTCGATGCCGGCGTGCCCTGCATCCCAGGTTACCAGGACGAGGATCAGTCAGACGAGGCACTGATGAGTGCGGCGCGGGACATCGGCGTGCCAATCATGGTGAAGGCGGCTGCGGGTGGCGGTGGTCGCGGTATGCGACTGGTGGAGTCCCTGGATGACCTGCCCGTTGCCCTGGCATCTGCACGCTCCGAGGCTGAAAACGCCTTTGGCAGTGCAGAGTTGATTCTGGAGAAAGCCGTCCTGCGACCACGCCATGTTGAAATCCAGGTATTTGGTGACGAGCAGGGGAACGTCATTCACCTTGGCGAGCGCGACTGTTCGGTACAGCGTCGACACCAGAAAGTTGTCGAGGAAGCTCCCTGTCCGGTGATGACAGAAGCGCTGCGCGAGGCAATGGGCGCTGCAGCCGTGAATGCGGCGAAAAGTATTCACTACGTTGGCGCCGGGACGGTGGAGTTCCTGCTGGATGCGGACAATAATTTTTACTTCCTGGAAATGAATACCCGGTTGCAGGTAGAGCACCCGGTGACAGAAATGATTACCGGTCAGGACCTTGTCGCAATGCAACTGCGGGTTGCCCATGGTTACCCGCTACCGCTGGTGCAGGAGGAGGTATCGCTCACCGGGCATGCGATGGAGGTGCGGTTGTATGCGGAAGATCCTGCCAATGACTTCCTGCCTGCGACCGGTACGGCCAGCGTCTGGTCACCTGCAGGGGGAGAGGGCATACGAATCGATCACGGGTTGTTGGAAGGCCAGGACATCTCCCCGTTCTACGATCCCATGGTGGCCAAGATAATCGCCTGGGGTGAAGACCGGGATATAGCCCGTCGACGACTGCTGCGAGCGTTGCAGGCGACCACGTTGTTGGGGGTACCCAGTAATCGGGAGTTCCTGATCGATGTGCTAGGTAAAACGGCCTTTGCCGAGGGCAGTGCGACCACAGCGTTCATTGCCGAACACTATACAGACCAGCCTCCCGTGCAGAACGTACCCAGCGCGCTGCATCTCGCCCTGGCTGCGAGCCTGCTCTATCGGGCAGCGCTCAGCGAGTCGCGCTCTGTCGCTGTTTCGGTACTGCCGGGAATAGAAGGCTATAGCGGTGCACGCGCGCTGCGCAACCACTACCAATTCGGTGAGGAAGACAAGGCCGTTGATGTCTATCTCGATGAGGTGTCGCCTGGCGACTATCAGATACAAATTGCCGATCAGTTGCTGATGGTGTCCTGGGTCGATGAGGACAAAAGCAGCGTTCGTGTAAGTTGCGACGGCGTGCAGCTAACTGCACAGTACAGCCTTCCCGCACGGGGTACGGTCCAGGTGCAGTTGCGCGGTATGGTCGCCACGATGACCAATGCACTCGCCTTCACCCGTGGCGATGAAGCCGCAGGTGGCAGCGGGACGATTGTCGCGCCTATGCACGGTAACCTCATGAGCCTTCTTGTCAGTGTTGGCGACCGGGTTGAGGCCGGCCAGGATGTCGCGGTAATGGAGGCGATGAAAATGGAACACCGGCTGTGCTCGCCGGTCGCCGGTGAAGTGGTCTCAGTATATGCCTCGGAGGGTGAGCAAATTGCATCCGCGGCGGTTGTGCTGGAGATAGCTGCAGAGGAATAACGAGAGCGCTCTCGCTCTTTCATTTAGAGCAGCGGGCAAGGCACTCAGCCCAGTCCCGCTGCCGTAGAACCAGAGATAGTCGATGCAGAACCCATTTGAAACCGAAGAGCGCCTGGCGTTTCGCGAGACCGTAAGGCGTTACGTTAATAGTGAAATAAAGCCCTATGTTGATGAGTGGGATGAGGCCGGGGATTTTCCCTGGCGCATTCATGAGGAACTGGGTGCCATGGGCTACTTCGGTTTTGGTGTCTCGGAGCAATACGGCGGCCTGGGTTTTGACGACGCGTTTATGCGGGCCAGTGCCTCCGAAGAAATGGCCAGGGCGGGCGGCACTGCCGTCTGGGCGGGTGTCGGCGGGCGCGGTATTTCCATTGGTCCAATTGAGCGACTGGCCAATGAAGAAATTCGCTCGCAGGTACTGGAAGATATCGTGCTGGGGCGAAAAGGCTCCTGCCTGGCTATCACTGAACCTGGAGGTGGTTCAGATGTGGCCAGTATGCAAACCACGGCAGAGCGTGACGGTGAGGAGTGGGTGCTAAACGGCGCCAAGACATTTATCACCGGCGGTATGAAAGGAGACTATTTTGTGGTGGGAGCACGCACCGGTGGCGAGGGCTTGCTGGGCATATCCCTGTTTTTTGTTGCCGCAGACAACACCGGCTTCAGCCGCACACCGTTGGAGCGCAAGATGGGCTGGTGGGCATCGGACCAGGCCACGCTGTATTTCGATAACTGTCGCGTACCAGCCAGCCATCTGATGGGGGAAGAGAATCGCGGTTTCATCGCGATTATGGAAAACTTTAACTTTGAACGGCTGTCCCTGGTCGCTGGTGCTGTAGGCATGATGAAAACCTGCCTGGAGGAATCCATAGCCTATGCCCGGGAACGCATCACCTTTGGCAGGCCGTTGCTGGAGCACCAGGTCATTCGCCACAAGATTGCCGACATGTCGGCAAAGGTTGACCAGATTGAAGCTTATATGCAGCTGATCTGCTGGCAGATCAATAATGGCACAATGCCGGTTGCGGAAATCTGCAAAGCGAAATTCTCCGCAACCAAGGCGTTGGCGTTCTGCGCGTCGGAGGCAATGCAGATTTTCGGCGGCGCGGGTTACCTGCGTGGCAACCCCATCGAGCGTATTTACCGCGAGGTTAAAGTGTTTGCGATAGGCGGCGGGTCAGAGGAAATCATGCGCGACCTGGCGGTGCGGCAAATGGGACTCTGACACCCGCTCTTCCTGCAGCCCGCTTTATTTCGCCACCAATCCCATGCGTTTACCGATAATGTTGAGCATAACCTCATCGGCGCCGCCGCCGATGGAGGTGAGCCGCATGTCACGCATGGCACGGCCCACCGGGTTGTCCCACATAAAGCCCATACCGCCCCAGAACTGCAGGCAGTCAGAGGGCAGCGTGCGGGTAAGCTGGCCCGCCTTCAGTTTGGCATAGGAGGCCAGCAGGGTTGGGTCTCCCCCATCTACCAGTACCTCGCAGGCCTGGTAGCACATGGCGCGCAGGGCTTCTACTTCCATCTGCATCTCGGCCAGTCTCATATTGATGTATTGCATATCGATCAACGGCTTGCCGAAAGCCTCACGCTGGCTGGTGTATTCGATGGTATGGGAAATGCACAGCTCGAGACCCTTGATCGTCATGGCGGCACCGGCGAGTCGCTCCTCCTGGAACTGCATCATCTGCATCTGGAAGCCTTTGCCTTCTTCGCCTATACGATAGGACTGGGGTACGACTACATCATCAAAAAATAGCTGTGCAGTGTCTGAGCAGCGCATTCCCAGTTTGTTCAGGCGCTCTGAGTGTGAGAACCCGGGGGTGTTGGTGGGCACGATGATCAGAGACTTGTTCTGGTGCTTCTGGTCATCGGAGGTGTTGGCCAGCACAACAATGTAATCTGCCTGGGTAGAATTGGTTATCCACATCTTGGTGCCGTTGATCACGTAGTCGTCACCGCGCTTGCGCGCCGTGGTTTTAATCGCCGCGACATCCGAGCCGGCATGGGGCTCGCTAACGCCAATACTGCAGACCATGTCTCCGGCTATCGCCGGGGCCAGGAACTGTTGGCACAGCTCCTCGGAACCGAAGCGTGCCAGGGCGGGTGTCGCCATATCGGTTTGCACGCCGATTGCCATGGGGATAGACCCGCAGGCGGTCAGCCCCCATTCCTCCATGGCGACCATTGCATAACCATAATCAAGGCCCATGCCCCCGTATTTCTCGGGTTTGTTAATACCCAGCAGGCCGAGGTCCCCCGCTTTCTTGAAGACTTTGTGCGCCGGGAAGATACCTGCCTCTTCCCATTCATCCACGTAGGGGTTGACCTCCTTCTCCACAAATTGCTGAACAGTACGGCGAATCTCGTTGTGTTGATCAGTGAACTGCATGGACTACAAACCTCTTGTTTACGGCGACTTTGTGTTCAAATCGAGTGACCGAGTATAGCCCAAGAGAATTAAAGCACCACTTTATTTACGCTTTTATGGCGCGCAAAATCAGTGCAAACTGCCTGCACGCTGCTTTACATTAACAGCAGCCCAATTCGCCTGGCCAAGGAAGCCGACCAACCATGCCAGATATCCCCAGATTACGCTTTATTCCCTTTCGGCGTGCAGATGTGGTGCAGATGTGCCGCGCGGAGCTTACGGCAGAGCCAGACCTGCTTGCTGCTCTGGAGTCGGCCAGTGAACTGATAGAGCTGCACTTTCAACGCGAGTTCCACGACATCAAGCAACAGCTGAAGCATGCCTATGGTCCACTTGATCCCGACGCAGATACCCGGGCGGTAGCGCAGTTCCGGGATGAGAACGCGGTCAATCGCCTGGGCTCAAAGCTGGCGCAGGTGTTGGACAGGGCCAACTATGAAAAGGTGTCTCCCGAACAACTGCAACACGCCTTCGCCACCGCGTCGTTGTTCGATCTTAAGCTCTATGTTGACCTGGAAGAGTTTGAGGAGGCCCTGCTGTTCACCCGCGGCGCCACCCCGCGGGAAGAAGAAGTGAAGAGTTTCTTTGGCCTGCGTCGGCAACGTGTGCAGTTTATGAACTTCGAGCGCGTTGTTTTGTTCATCCGTTTTCGCGATGACGTTGACGCGGAAAGTACGCTGGGTGGCTGCCAGCCGGGATCGACCATGCTCAAGCTGTTTCAGAACGTGCCTGGCGCTGACCTGGAGATGCTTTTTCCCAATACGCGGGTAGGTATGCGGCTGGTCGATAAACTGATGATAGGTGTGCCCGCCGTGGTCAGTGGTGGTGTGGTGATGACAACCAAGCTCGGTGCCACGTTGGTTCTCCTGGGCTCGCTGGTGGGCTTCTGGCTGGGCGTAAGGGCCGAGCCAGTGGAACTGGACAAGGCTGCGGTACTGGCACTACTCGCCGGCTTCGGCACGATCGCAGGCTATCTGTGGAAACAGTATTCCAGTTTTCGGAATCGTAAGCTGCGCTTTACCCAGGCCCTGACCGAAAACCTGTACTTTAAGCTGCTGGATAATAATGCCGGTGTGCTTTTTCGTGTGCTGGACGAGGCCGAGGAGTCAGAGTGTAAGGAAGCGCTTCTGGCTTACAGCTTTTTACTCAAGTTCTCGCGGCCGTGCTCAGCAAGGGAGCTGGATGAGCAGATTGAGCGCTGGTTCGTTCAGCATTGGCAATGCAGCTTTGACTTCGATATATCTGATGCCCTGGCGAAACTGGACAGATTGGGTCTGGCGCATGTTTCGGATGGCGGCTGGGCTGCCATTGTGAAAGAAAGATAAGGTCATACCGTTTAGTGCGCTTCTGTGCGTTGGCAGTACGCGGTGCGACCGTTGTTGTTGTGCTCACTTATATACCGGGTAAAGAGAATGAACGAAGAACTGGAACTGTTCCGTGAAAACGTAAGGCGCTTCATCGAGCGTGAAATCGCTCCCCATTATGAGCAGTGGGAGAGGGATGAAATATTCCCCCGGGAAATGTGGAATAAACTGGGAGAGCAGGGCCTGCTTTGCGTCGACCTGCCGGATGAATACGGTGGCGCCGGTGCAACTTTCCCTTTCTCCATGGTGGTTCTGGAGGAGTTCAGTCGGGCCAACTTTGGTGCCCTGGGTGGTCCAATCACTGTGCACTCGGACATCGTTGCCCATTATATATTGAACAACGGCTGCGAAGAGCAGAAGCGCAAGTACCTGCCTGGCTTTGCCAGCGGTGAATGTGTGGGTGCAGTCGCCATGACGGAACCCGGGGCGGGCAGTGACCTGCAGGGTGTGCGGACCACCGCAAAACGGGAAGGCGATGAGTGGGTGCTCAACGGTTCGAAGACGTTTATCACCAACGGCCAGCACTGTGATGTTGTTATTGTCGTGGCCCGCACCAACCTGGAAGTGTCGGGCGCAAAAGGTAGCAGCCTGTTTCTGGTAGACAGGGACACTCCCGGGTTTTCACGGGGCCGTAACCTGGAAAAGATCGGGCTCCACGCGAGCGACACCTCAGAACTTTTCTTCGAAGATGTGCGTTTGCCGGCCAGCGCCTTGCTGGGTGAGTTGGATGGTGGCTTCGCTGTACTGATGAAGGAACTGCCGCGTGAGCGCCTGGTTCTTGCATTGGGAGCTGTCGCTGCAGCCGAGGGGGTGATGACTGAGGCCGTGGCTTACTGCAAGCAGCGCCAGGCTTTTGGTGCGCCCATCGCGGCACTGCAGAACACGCGCTTCAAGTTGGCAGAGCTGGCGACAAAAGTGCGCGTCAATCGCGCTTTCGTCCTTGAGTGCACACAGCTCTACCTGCGCGGCGAGCTGGATGCGGCAACAGTCAGCATGGCCAAACTTGCCAGCACAGAGATGCAAGGTGAGGTCGCCGATGGTTGCCTGCAGCTTTATGGCGGGTATGGCTATATGCGTGAGTACGGCGTCTCCCGTGCATTTGTAGATGCGCGGGTGCAACGCATCTACGGCGGCACCAGCGAGATTATGAAAGAGTTGATCAGCCGCGCGGTACTGGCCTGACCAACTTGCTGCCGGCCTGCGCTAAACCGTGGACCTGTTTCCCTGGGATGGTCTTTGCGGCGGGTATTCCCGCCACACGTCCTAGAGCATGGGTGCAATAACCAGGCTGACGATGGCCATCACATTGATCAGGATATTCATAGAGGGGCCGGAGGTATCTTTGAACGGGTCGCCCACGGTGTCACCGACGACGGTGGCAGAGTGAGTATCGGAGCCCTTGCCGCCCAGGTTGCCCTTTTCTACATACTTCTTTGCGTTGTCCCAGGCACCCCCGGCGTTCGCCATCATTAATGCCATCAGCACACAGCCGAGAAGTGCGCCCCCCAGCATGCCGCCCAGTGCCTGAGCACCGAGCCCGAAACCAACTACGACCGGAGTGACCACGGCAATCGCCCCGGGCAGGATCATGCGGCGCAGCGCGGCCGATGTGGCAATGTCCACGCAGCGGGCGGTATCCGGTTCTGCGGTGCCCTCCAGGAGCCCGGGTATCTCGCGAAACTGGCGGCGAATCTCCGTGATCATGTCGAACGCAGCCTCGCCAACAGCGGTCATGGTGATTGACGCGATCAAAAAGGGCACGGTGCCGCCAATGAACATACCCACAAGCACGATGGGCTCGGAAATCTCCAGGCTAAAGCCGGGATTGTTCAATTCCACCGTTTCGACGAAGGCGGCAATGATAGCGAGGGCAGCGAGGGCCGCCGCGCCGATGGCGAAGCCTTTACCGATAGCGGCAGTGGTATTGCCGACCTCGTCAAGTCCGTCGGTGATTTTTCGGGTCTCCTCGCCCATGCCGGCCATTTCTGCGATACCCCCAGCATTGTCAGCTACCGGCCCATAGGCATCGATGGCCATGGTGATGCCAACCGTGGCCAGCATGCCGACAGCGGCGATACCCACACCGTACAAGCCAGACAAGGAGGTGGACACATATATGATCGCAGCGAGGAACAGAATGGGCAGGACTACCGACTGCATTCCCACGGCCAGGCCCGTGATCATTACCGTGGCAGGCCCGGTTTCTCCGGACTTGGCGATCTTCTTAACCGGGGTGGAGCCAGTGTAATACTCCGTGATCAGGCCGATCAGCACGCCGCCCACTGCGCCGCAAACTACTGACCACCAGATATTGACCTCCAGGCCCATGCCCTGAATCAGCAACCATGCCATTGCCGCAAACACCACTGGTGCTGCCAGCGTTCCGGTGCGCAGTGCGGTTTCCGGCGCGGCGTTGCTGCGAGCGCGTACGATGATGATGCCGGCCACTGAGGCCACCAGACCGATGCTGGCCAGGCAGAGCGGCAGGAACATCATCGCGCTCTGTACCCCGCTATCGATGGCCATAGTCGAGGCAATTGCAATGCAGGCTATCATCGAGCCGCAGTATGACTCGAAAATATCCGAACCCATGCCGGCGATGTCACCTACATTGTCACCCACATTGTCGGCGATAACGCCCGGGTTACGCGGGTCATCCTCGGGGATACCCGCTTCAATCTTACCAACCAGGTCTGCACCGACGTCTGCGCTCTTGGTAAATATGCCGCCACCGACCCTGGAAAACAGTGCCACGACCGAGGCCCCCATTCCGAAGCCATGGATAGCGTGGGCGGTGTGTGGGTCGCCACCAAAGTACCAGTAAACGCTGCCCAGCCCGACCAGGCCCAGTGAGGCGACGCACAGCCCCATGATTGAGCCACCGTAGAAAGAGATGGACAGGGCAAGGTCCTGGCCGTGATTGTGTGCGGCTACCGCTGTGCGAACGTTGGCCTTGGTAGCCGCAAACATCCCGAGAAAACCGGCGATGGCCGAAGACAGGGCGCCGACCAGGAACGAGATGGCGGTGTTCACGCCCAGTGGAGAGACCACGATACAAGCCAGCAGCGCTGCGGAGAACAGGGCCAGCATCTTGTACTCACGCTGCATGAACACCATAGCGCCCAGGTGAATCTGGTCGCCGATCTTTTTGACCACGCCATCGCCGTGATTGTGGCGAATCATAATGTGATAAATGATAAAGGCGATAACCAGACCGGCAAAGCCAAGCAAGGGGGGTACCATATGATATTCAGACATCAGCTGACTCCATGGTGTTTATTATTTGCTCAAGTCATTGCATGCTACCTAACATCGCTGGACTCTGACAAGGGCCGTAAAAAGGACCCGTGATGTCTCCTTCGAAGTCATGTCACCTGCCTGCGCCGTGGTATGGGCGGAATACATGTTCTATCCTGAGCCTACCGCGATCCCGCGGGAGGACAATAACGATCAGCAATGCCTTGTAGCGAAGAGGCAGGGAGTACACCGATGGAGCACCAGGATGGCAGTTTCGAGGGAGCAGCGGGCCACTCTATTTATTACCAGACCTGGACGCCAGAGACGCCGCCCAAGGCCGTGGTCCTGATAGTCCATGGGGCCGGAGAACACAGCGCTCGCTATGCGTCATTGGCGCAGCACTGCTGTGCGCATGATTATGCCGTGGCCGCGATTGACCATATTGGTCACGGTAAGTCCGACGGTACCTATGGCCACATGGAGAGCCTGCAGCACCATCTGGACACCCTGGCGATTTTTCGCGACAGGGTTGCGGAGGCGTTTCCGGGGCTTCCCATGGTGTTGCTGGGGCACAGCATGGGCGGGCTGATCAGCGCCTGCTTTCTATTGGAACACCAGAATAAATTTGCCGGCTGTGCGCTCTCCGGACCGGCGATCAAGACCGATCTGGAGCCCGGCTTTTTCCAGACACTGACCATTCGCCTGCTCTCGCGCCTGGCCCCCAAACTGGGGGTTCTGCAACTGGACCCGGCAGGTGTCAGCAGGGATACAGAGGTAGTAAGGGCTTACTGCGAAGACCCGCTGATCAATCACGGCAAGATGTCCGCACGCTTTGTCTCGGAACTTTTCAAGGGCATGCGGCAAATACAGGAGCGGGCCGGAGAGATCACTCTGCCGCTGCTGGTCATGCATGGTGAGGCTGATGTTATGACGGCCCCTGGCGGCTCCCGGTTTATCCATGATGCCGCGCGCTCAGAGGACAAAACGCTAAAGCTATACCCGGGGCTATACCACGAGATTTTTAACGAACCGGAGCGCGATCAGGTCTATGCAGACCTGATCGAGTGGTGTGATCGCCGGGTTATCGTTGCGCAAGACGCCTGAGTTTCAGCAGACGCGCGGCGCGGGTGCAATCAGGCCTCTGCCGGCGCGTCATCCGCCTGCTTCGCTCTGTGCTTTGCCAGCGCCCATTCCAGGAAACGGTGCACGCCATTGATGGTGTGCTCGGTGCGCATCGAATGGAAGATTTCCCAGGCATGCTCGGCACCGGGCATTTCAACATAGACCACAGGCTCTGCAGATACCGCCCTCAGCTTTTCGGCAAATACCTGCGCATCCCTGAGCGCGGCAAGGGTGTCATGGGTGCCGTGGAAAATAAGGAAGGGCGGCGCATCTTCGTGCACCTGGGCAACGGGTGAAGCGAGGTCCCACAGCTCCGGGTTGTCCTCCACTGTTTCGTGCAGGACTTTGCCGTTGAGGAATTTTTGATAAACGCTTCTATTGGGATGCTGGTCATAGCGCACCAGGAAGTCGTAGACGCCATAAAAGGGAACCGCTGCCTGCAGTGACGTATCGGTATCCGGGTTTTCCTGCTGCAGCTCCGGACGATTTGCCGTCAGACCCATAAGTGCTGTGAGATGGCCGCCGGCGGAGCCGCCCGTCACAGCGACGAAATCCGTGTTCATCCCATATTCCTCGCCATTTTCGCGTATCCAGCACAGCGCCTTTTTACAGTCGGTAAGGTGGGTGGGGAATGATACGCTGGGGCTCAGGCGATAGTTGGCAGCGACACAGATCCAGCCGCGCGCAGCCAGGTGGTACATAAGTGGCAGCGCCTGGCTGCCTTTGTCACCCATTACCCAGGCACCACCGTGAATCTGCAGCACAACCGGGCAGCCGCCCTCGGGAATTACGCGCGGCCGGTAGATATCCAGCTGTTGACGCACGCCCGCTGGTCCGTAGGGAATGTGTTTGATGACGTCCACGTCGGGATGCCCAAAGCCTACAGGGTTGCTCCAGTCGCTGAAGCTGATGGTTTCCCGGAATTGATCGCGCCGGCCATCCGTTACCTGCTCGCGGTAATCCGGGCCCAAACCGCTAGCGAGCGCTGATTCCACTGTTTCCTCAGCCTTGGTGGATTTCCACATCGACCAGACCAGCCCAGGCCAGGTGATCAGCAATACGATCAGGGCGAGGTTGCCAAGCGTGGAGTCCAGTGCCCCCCCCAGGCAAAACAACAATGCCAGCAGGGCCTGTAAAGGCAGCCATATCCATGCCAGCTCGGTGGCCAGCAGAGCGGTGCCGAAAGTCGCCCACGGTACTGCTTTCCTGGGTATGGCCCTGGGGGTGAACACGGTGATCATCGACACCAGGTTGAAAAGAGCAAGAAATGCCAGTAGCCAATCCATAAGAAAAATACCTTGTGCGAGAAAAGAGCGAGCGGGTCGGCTCGAAGCAGCGGCCACTTTACACAAGGCGGCCGCGGCTTGTCCAAGTGCAGTGCCCCGGCAATTTTCCCATCGAACATTTTTTGTACACCAGCGCTCTCGCACGTATAATCGCGCTCCCTGAAATGGAGCGGGCCAGCGAGGCTACCCTGTGGAATTCAAGCAACAGTTCGATGTGATCGTGGTAGGCGGAGGCCACGCTGGAACCGAAGCCTGCCTGGCGGCGGCTCGCATGGGCTGTCGTACGCTACTGCTCACTCACAGCGTGGATACGCTGGGACAGATGTCCTGCAATCCTGCCATAGGCGGTATTGGCAAGAGCCATCTGGTGAAGGAAGTGGACGCGCTGGGCGGTGCCATGGGCCGCGCCACAGACCGCGCAGGAATACAGTTTCGCATCCTCAATTCACGTAAAGGCCCGGCCGTGCGCGCAACCCGTGCACAGGCCGACCGTGTGCTCTATCGAAACGCTATCCGTGAGATCCTGGAGCGTCAGGAAAATCTCAGCATCTTCCAGCAGCCAGTCGATGACCTGCTGATCGAGAATGGTGTCGTCGCCGGTGCCATCACGCAGATGGGCGTGATTTTCAGGGCGCCGCGGGTGGTGCTCACCACGGGTACCTTTCTGGGCGGCAAGTTGCATATCGGCCTGGAGAACAGCGCTGGTGGTCGCGCCGGAGATCCCCCCTCTATTGCGCTGGCGACGCGGCTGCGCGAGCTTCCCTTCCGCGTAGAGCGACTCAAGACAGGTACTCCGCCACGTATTGATGCTCGCAGCGTTGATTTCAGTGAGCTGGAAGAGCAGTGGGGCGATGAGCCCATGCCTGTCATGTCTTTTATGGGTAGCGCGGCCGAGCATCCCGAGCAACGTTGCTGCTGGATTACCCACACCAACGAGCGCACCCACGACATCATCCGCGCAGGTCTGGACCGTTCGCCGTTGTTCTCAGGGGTAATTGAGGGCGTGGGCCCGCGTTATTGCCCCAGCGTTGAGGACAAAATACACCGGTTTGCTGACAAGGCCTCTCACCAGGTGTTCATCGAGCCTGAGGGCCTGTCTACGCCGGAGCTTTACCCCAATGGGATTTCCACCAGTCTGCCTTTCGATGTGCAGGTTGACCTGGTGCATTCTATAAAGGGCTTCGAAAACGCCCATATAACCCGCCCCGGCTATGCCATTGAGTACGACTTTTTTGATCCGCGTGACCTTGATTATTCGCTGGAAACCAAAGCCCTGCCCGGCCTGTATTTTGCCGGTCAGATTAATGGCACCACGGGCTATGAGGAGGCGGCGGCACAGGGGCTGCTCGCCGGCCTCAATGCAGCGCTGGCAGTAAAAGGTGATGATGCCTGGTGCCCGCGTCGCGATGAAGCATATATCGGTGTGCTCGTCGACGACCTGATTACCATGGGCACCATAGAGCCTTACCGCATGTTCACATCGCGCGCTGAACACCGCCTGCTGTTGCGCGAGGACAATGCCGACCTGCGACTGACCGAGCGGGGGCGCAAGCTGGGGCTGGTAGATGATGCGCGCTGGCAGCGATTTGACCAAAAACGCGAGGCGATCGAACAGGAGCGTGCTCGACTGGCCAGTACCTGGATCCAGCCGGGTAGCAGTGAGGCGCAGACGTTGGCGGGCAAACTGAACAGCCCACTGACCCGGGAGTACTCCCTGGCAGACCTGCTCAAGAGACCAGAGCTGGATTATGCAGATATCGCCAGCCTGAAGGGCGAACCCGAGGCCGATGAGCAGGCGGCACAGCAGGTGGCGATTCAGGCCAAATACGCAGGGTATATTGACCGCCAGCAGGGCGAGATCGACCGGCTGCGACGCTACGAGGATACAGCGCTGCCTGCGGACCTGGACTACCTGCAGGTTGACGGACTCTCCAATGAGGTCAAACACAAGCTTGCGGACGCACGCCCCCTTACCCTTGCCAGGGCGGGCCGCATCCCCGGGGTCACCCCGGCAGCCGTTTCGCTGTTGCTGATTTACCTGAAGAAGCGCGGTGAGCTGGGTAAACTCATCACTGACGATCGAATTCAGCTGGCCTGACTTGAACGACGCGCTGCAAAGTCAGTTGGCCAGAGGCTGCGAGGCGCTGGGTGTTGGCAGCGATGATGCCACCCAGGCGGCCTTGCTTGGGTACCTGGAGCTGCTGATCAAATGGAACCGGGCCTACAACCTGACGGCCGTGCGCGAACCTGCGCAAATGATTACACGACACCTGCTGGACAGCCTGGCAATTGCACCGCACTTGCAGGGCCAGCGCCTGATAGATGTGGGTACGGGAGGCGGTATGCCCGGTGTGCCCATGGCGGTGCTGTTTCCCCAGCGTGAGTTTCACCTGCTCGACAGCAACGGCAAGAAGACCCGCTTCCTGTTTCAGGTGAAAACTGCGCTGGGCTTGGATAATATGACTGTTCACCAGGCGCGGGTGGAATCCTTCCATAGTGAAGTGCCCTTTGACGCCGTTCTCTCGCGGGCCTTTGCTTCGTTGGAAGACATGGTTGCAGGTTGTCGCCATCTCCTCGCGGAGGGGGGCCACTTCCTCGCCATGAAAGGCGCCTTTCCTGAGCAGGAGTTGGCGGCGGTGGCAGGTGACTGCCACCTGCGGGCCGTGCACGAATTGCAGGTGCCGGGGCTGGACGAGCAGCGCCACCTGGTAGATCTGACACTGCGCTGAATCAGGCGCGTAAACTTGAACCAGGGGACATTGTGGCAAGAATCATAGCAATTGCGAACCAGAAAGGCGGGGTCGGAAAGACCACGACCTGCGTGAACCTCGCTGCATCCCTGGCGGCCATGAAGCAGCGGGTGCTGCTTGTGGACCTGGACCCCCAGGGCAATGCCACCATGGGCAGCGGGATAGACAAGTACGCAATAGAGCGCAGCATCTATGACGTTCTGGTACACCGGGCGCCAGTGACGGAGGTGATCTGCCGTGCCGGAGAGAGCAACTTTGATGTGTTGCCCTCCAATAGCGACCTTACCGCCGCTGAAGTGGAGCTGATCGATGTCGATCACAAGGAACGCCGTCTGCGTGCTGCGCTGATTGAGGCATCAGCAGCGTACGACTATGTCCTGATCGACTGCCCGCCCTCACTGAATATGCTGACCCTGAACGCACTGGTTGCTGCGGATGGGGTGATTATTACCATGCAATGCGAGTACTTCGCCTTGGAGGGGCTCTCCGATCTGATGCGCACTATCAGCAGGATAGCCGACTCGGTGAATGCCGACCTGCAGATTGAAGGCATCCTGCGTACCATGTACGACCCCCGCAACAGCCTCACCAACGAGGTTTCGAACCAGCTGCACAGCCACTTTGGCAGCAAGGTCTACCGCACGGTGGTGCCGCGGAACGTGCGGCTTGCCGAGGCCCCCAGCCATGGGGTGCCTGCAATGTATTACGATAAGTACTCGCGTGGCTCCAAGGCCTACATGGCACTGGCCGGTGAAATCATCCGACGAGAGGAAAAGCTGGCCTCGCAGCGGGGCGAGGCTGTCGCCGGAATTACAGAGTAATGGAGAGCTAGAATGTCCACCAAAAAGCGTTCGCTGGGACGGGGTCTGGACGCGCTACTGGGAGCCAGTGCGAAAGCCAATGAGGCCGCCGAGGCGTCCGAGTCGACAGTGGCCCAGGCCGCCGCTGACCCGGGCAACCTGCTCAAGGAGCTGGCTATCGACCTGATCCAGCGCGGCAAATATCAGCCGCGCAGGGACATGGAGCCCGAGTCGCTGCAGGAGTTGGCCAACAGCATAAAGGCCCAGGGGGTGATGCAACCGATCGTGGTGCGTCCTATCTCCGACCGGAAATACGAGATTATCGCCGGTGAACGCCGCTGGCGTGCAACTCAGCTGGCGGGCCTTGACACGATTCCCGCCGTGATTCGTGATGTGCCCGACGAGGCTGCGATCGCCATGGCGCTGATCGAGAACATACAACGCGAAGACCTCAACCCGATTGAGGAAGCTGTGGCCCTGCAGCGTCTGCAGCAGGAGTTCGACCTCACCCAGCAGGAAGTGGCCGATGCGGTCGGCAAGTCCCGCTCTACCGTCACCAACCTGTTGCGCCTGATGAGCCTGCAGGAAGACGTGCGCAGGCTGGTGGAGCACGGCGACCTGGAGATGGGGCATGCGCGTGCGCTACTTGGCCTGGAGGCGGGGGACCAATCCCATGCTGCCGGCCAGGTAGTGGCCAAGGGCATGTCGGTTCGACAGACTGAGGCGTTGGTACGTCATTTGCTCGAGGCAAAGGAAAAGCCGAAAGCCGCTCCCACCCTCGACCCCAATATCCGCCACCTGCAGGACGACCTGTCCCAGCGACTGGGTACCAAAGTGCAGATTCAGCACTCTGCCAAGGGGAAAGGTAAGTTGGTGCTTGCTTACTCTTCCCTTGACGAGCTGGACGGGATTCTCGCGCACATAAAGTAATCCATGCTGCGTTTTCTGGCGCCGGCATTGCAGTCGGCAACAGGTGTTGTTGACTCAGGGGTCTCAGGCCTGGGGCTCTGATCAGAACGAATAGATCCATAGGCAAAATGAAGAAGAAAATGAAACCAAGGACTACTTTACTGGCCATCCTGGCCCTGTCTGCCGGTGGCGCAGGTGCTCATGAACTGGAAGAGGTGGTGGTACAGGGTCGCAGCCTGGTGTTGATCAAGCAGGCAAGAAGCGCATCCGAAGGCGTGGTTGGTCAGGAAGATCTTGAAATACGCCCGTTGTTGCGTGCCGGCGATGTACTGGAGGCTGTTCCCGGTATGGTCGTTACACAACATAGCGGATCCGGCAAGTCCAACCAGATGTTTCTCCGGGGATTCAATCTCGACCACGGCACGGATTTCGCCACATGGGTGGACGGCATGCCGGTCAATATGCGCACCCATGGCCACGGCCAGGGTTACACGGACATTAACTTCCTGATTCCCGAAACCATTCGAACGATAGCCTTCGTCAAGGGGCCCTATCACGCGGAGCTGGGTGACTTTTCCTCGGCTGGCGGGGCACATATAAGTACAGCGGAGCAGTCTTCGGGGGCCGAGGCTCGCTTGCAGTTGGGCGAGAACGGCTATCGTCGCCTGCTCGGCATGGGTGGCTCGGACCTGGGCCGGGGGCGCCTCAGTGTGGCACTGGAGGCCCTGGCATACGATGGGCCCTGGACTGATATTGAAGAGGACGTTGATAAAACCAATGGTCTTCTACGTTATTACCAGGGCGTAGAGGACAGCAACTGGTCCGTCACCCTCATGGGCTACGACAACAACTGGAACGCGGCTGACCAGATTCCCGAGCGCGCTGTTGCCCGGGGCCTCATCGATGAATTCGGGTCGCTGGACAAGACACTGGGCGGTAACTCCAGCCGCTATAGTCTCTCCGCTGCGCTGCGAAGGCAGTCTGACGCTGGCGGTTTGCAGCTCTCTGCCTATGTCATCGATTATCAAATGCAGTTGTGGTCCAATTTCACCTACCTGCTGGATGACCCGCAACGCGGCGACCAGTTTGAGCAGCTTGATGATCGGCGTATTTACGGCGCAAGCTGGAACCAGCACTGGTTTGCACAGGGAAACCTGAAACACTCCGCCGGTGCGGAGCTGCGACACGATGATATCGATAAGGTGGGGCTGTTTCGCACGCAAGGCCGCCTGCGCCTGGACACCACCCGCCTCGATGCTGTGGAGGAGACCAGCCTCGGCCTTTACTACGAAATTGACTGGGCCTGGAATGATCAGTGGCGAGTAGTCGGCGGCCTGCGCGGCGACTACTACCACTTCGATGTGGAGTCAGATCGGGCGATTAATAGTGGTAGTGATGCCGATACCATCATCAGCCCTAAAGCCAGCCTGATCTATACGCCCAGCGCCAACCGGGAGTTTTACCTTAGCGGGGGCCTGGGTTTTCACTCCAATGACGCCCGGGGTACAACGATTCGCGTGGACCCCGTGAGTGGTGACCCGGTCGAAGCAGTGGATCCCCTGGTTCGCTCCCGCGGGGCCGAGGTTGGTTTGCGCAACGACTGGTGGGGCCGTGCCAACAGCTCGCTGGCGCTGTGGTACCTCGAGCTGGATTCGGAACTGCTCTTTGTGGGCGATGCTGGCAATACCGAAGCCAGTCGACCCAGCCGGCGCTGGGGAGTGGAGTGGAACAATTACTGGGACGTGACGGAGGTCTGGTCCCTGGAGCTGGATATGGCCTGGACCGACGCGCGATTCGACGACAGGGCACCCGGCGGTGACTTTATTCCAGGGGCCGTGGAGTGGGTAGTGAGCGGGGCGCTGAATGCTGTTTACCCCGGAGGTTGGTTTGGTTCCCTGCGCCTGCGCCAGTTCGGTGGAGCACCGTTGACAGAAGATGGCAGCGTGAAAGCAGACGGGTCCTCCCTCGCCAGCCTTGCAATCGGCTGGGAGGGCGAGCGTTTGCGTCTGCAGCTGGATACACTGAATCTTTTCGATTCAGATGATCACGACATAGACTATTTTTATGCTTCGCGACTGCCCTCAGAGCCAGCGGATGGTATAGAAGATACCCATTACCATGCCTTCGAGCCGCGTCAGCTACGGCTTTCTGTCGGCTGGCGCCTCTAAATTCTGGCGTGAAGGCTTCTTGTGGCGGGCCCCCGCGTGCTGCCCGGGCTTTTTACTGGCGAGACAGGTGATTTTAGCAGCACACTATCTGGTGGATTGGCGAGCGCTACCCACAAGATGAAGTGGCTGCCGGGTGCGGCGGCCTGCAAACGGTCTAAACCTGCAGGAAATGCGCGGGTAAATGCCGCTATTTCTTCGCTGTATACCGGCCATAGTCTGGTTGAACCTGTACCCCTTTGCCCATATAATGCGCGCGCCTTGAACGAGGAAGAACCCCGTGCGGCCAACGGATAGCGAAGTAAGGGTTGATTATTATGCCCGGTGCTGAGATAGCACGACCTCCTGTTCACCGCATTAGCCTGGCGCAACTGTTGGTCCTCTGTAGCGTGTGTGTACCGCTGTGGATATATGACGAAGTGATCGCCTGGTCAGCCCTGGCGGGGGGCTTGATAGCTGTTATTCCTCAGGCCTGGTTTGCCAGACTCGCTTTCCGTTGGCGGGGAGCGAACTCAGCCAGGGCGATCGCCCGGTCCAGTTACGCTGGAGAGACTGGGAAGTTTGTTCTCAGTGTGGCGGGGTTTGCTGTCGTGTTTGCGACAGTTCGGCCGATTGACGGCCTGGCAGTGTTCGCCGGATACCTGGCGATGCTGGTTGTACAAATTATTGGTAGCTGGTTGTTGCTTAGCCACAATCAGTGACTTCAGACAGACGCAAGAGTTCTATAGATGGCAGCTGCAGGCGAAACACTGACAATCTCCGGGTACATTGTCCACCACCTGACCAATCTCACCTATGGCAAATTACCTGCTGGATTTGAGCGCCACGCAGCCGACGGTTCTGTCTCGGTGGTCCCGGAAGGCGGCATGTGGACCATGGCTAACGAAGGTACGGAAGCGGCGGCGATGGGCTTTACCGCCATTCATGTCGACTCCATGCTCTGGTCAGTTGGCCTGGGCATCGTTTTCTGCTGGTTGTTTCGCAGCGTTGCCAAGAAAGCCGAAGCGGGTGTACCCAGCGGCTTTGTTAACGTGGTTGAAATGATTGTTCAGTTTGTCGATGACACTGTTCGCGACACGTTCCACGGGCACAATAAGTTGGTGGCACCGCTGGCGCTGACGGTTTTTGTGTGGGTGTTCCTGATGAACCTGATGGACCTCATCCCGGTGGACCTTATTCCTCACACACTTGCTCTGCTGGGTGTTCCCTATCACAAGATCGTGCCGTCCACCGACCCCAACATCACCATGGGTATGGCGCTGGGAATTTTCATTCTGATGCTTTACTACTCAATCAAGGTTAAAGGCTTTGGTTTTGTTAAAGAGCTGACCATGAACCCTTTTAACCACTGGGTGTTTATCCCCGTGAATCTGTTTATGGAAGTGGTCGGCCTGCTGGCCAAGCCCTTCTCTCTTGGCCTACGACTGTTCGGAAACATGTACGCCGGCGAGATGATCTTTATTCTGATTGCAGCCCTGTTCAGCGCCGGAATAGCCTGGCTGGTGCCCGCGGGACTGTTGCAGATGGGCTGGGCAATTTTCCATATTTTGATTATTACCCTGCAAGCTTTCATCTTCATGGTGTTGACGATTGTATATCTCAGCATGGCCCATGAAGATCATTGATTCATTTTGAACTTTAAACCCTTAGTAATAAACGTTAGGAGAAAATCATGGAATTAGTCATCGTTGCAGCTGCAATCATGATGGGTTTGGGTGGCCTGGGTGCCGCTATCGGTGTTGGCCTGTTGGGCGGTAAGCTGATTGAAGGATCTGCTCGCCAGCCTGAGTTGGCTCCCAAGCTGCAGGTTACCTTCTTCCTGGGCGCAGGCCTGGTAGATGCGATCCCCATTATTGGTGTTGGTATCGCTATGTACCTGATCTTCGTAGTTGCACCTTCTCTTGCAGGCTAAATAGAGACTATCTTTTACGGGGCAGTGTTCACAGCTGCCCCATTAACCTGTGAGGAGGACAGCGTGAATATTAATCTTACGCTTTTCGGGCAGATGATCGCTTTTGTCTGCTTCGTTTTGTTCTGTATGAAGTATGTGTGGCCTCCTATTTTAGCCGCAATGAAAGAGCGTGAACAAAAGATCGCTGACGGCCTGGCAGCAGCAGATCGTGCCAGCCACGACCTTGAATTGGCGAAAGAGAAGGCAGTTGAACGCCTGAAGGAAGCCAAGCAAGAGGCAGCGGCTATTGTTGAATCCGCGAATAAGCGCGGAAACCAACTGGTTGAAGAAGCCAAAGGTGCAGCGCTTGTTGAGGCAGATCGCGTGAAGGCGTCTGCGCAAGCGGAGATCGAGCAGGAATCGAACCGTGCACGCGAAGCGTTGCGCAGTGAGGTTGCCGCCCTGTCTTTGGCTGGCGCTGAGAAAGTTCTGGGTGCCGCGATCGATCAGGAGGCTCACAAGCAACTGGTCGAAAAACTGGCAGCAGAGCTGTAATTGCGAGGGAGCTATGGCTGAAATAAGCACACTGGCACGTCCCTACGCCAAGGCCGCGTTTGAATACGCTCGAGAGAAGGGTGCTTTGGCACAGTGGTCTGAGCAATTGGGCACTGTTGCCGCAGTAACCCTGGTTGAGGGCATGGACAAGGTGTTGGACAACCCGTCTCTCACCGATGAACAGCAGGCGCAGATTTTGAATGATGTCTGTGGAGACGCTAGCGGCGCAGAGGTGAAGAATTTTGTTTCTATTCTCTCCTCCAACAAGCGCTTGTCTCTGCTGCCGGAAATCCGTGTTCAGTTTGAATTGCTCAAGTCCAACCTGGAGAAATCCGTGGACGTGGAAGTGGTGTCCGCTTTTGATCTGGACGATGCCACTGCGAGTAGGCTGGCGGACGTACTGGGCAAAAAACTCGAGCGCGAAGTGAAGGTGAGCACCTCCACGGACAACGACCTTTTAGGTGGCGTATTAATAAGGGCCGGTGATCTGGTGATCGATGGCTCCGTGCGCGGCAGGCTGAACAAGCTTGCCGAAGCAATGAATTCCTAGCACTAGGACTGAGGAACAGAGCATGCAGCAACTGAATCCATCTGAGATTAGCGAGATCATCAAGTCGCGCATCGATTCACTCGATGTGTCTTCTGAGGCTCGTAACGAAGGTACGGTCGTCTCGGTAACGGACGGTATCATTCGTATCCACGGTCTCGCCGACGTTATGTATGGTGAGATGATTGAATTTGAAGGCGGCATCTACGGGATGGCGCTGAACCTTGAGCGCGACTCCGTCGGCGCAGTTATTCTGGGCGACTATAAGAGTCTGGCCGAAGGCCAGAGTTGTCGTTGCACCGGCCGTATTCTGGAAGTGCCGGTAGGTCCGGAACTACAGGGCCGTGTAGTTGACGCCCTGGGTAACCCCATCGATGGTAAGGGTCCGGTTAACGCGGCTATGACCGATGCGCTGGAAAAGGTTGCTCCCGGGGTTATCGCCCGCCAGTCTGTTGACCAGCCTGTGCAAATCGGCCTGAAAGCCGTTGACGCGATGGTGCCGATTGGCCGCGGCCAACGTGAGCTGATTATTGGCGACCGCCAGATTGGTAAGACGGCGATTGCGGTTGACGCCATCATTAACCAGAAGGGCTCCGGCATTAAGTGTGTCTACGTGGCCATTGGCCAGAAGGCCTCTTCGGTAGCCGCTGTGGTACGTAAGCTTGAAGAGCACGGCGCGATGGATCACACCATCGTCGTTGCCGCTACCGCTTCCGACCCGGCTGCGATGCAGTTCCTGGCACCTTTCGCCGGTTGCACCATGGGCGAATATTACCGTGACCGCGGTGAAGATGCCCTGATCATTTACGATGACCTGACCAAGCAGGCCTGGGCTTATCGCCAGATCTCCCTGCTGCTGCGTCGTCCCCCCGGGCGTGAAGCTTATCCGGGTGACGTTTTCTATCTCCACTCGCGTCTGTTGGAGCGTGCTGCACGGGTAAACGCCAAGTACGTTGAAGATTTCACCAACGGTGAAGTTAAAGGCAAAACCGGTTCGCTGACCGCATTGCCTGTCATTGAAACCCAGGCGGGTGACGTGTCAGCGTTTGTACCCACCAACGTGATCTCCATCACCGACGGCCAGATCTTCCTTGAAGCCGATATGTTCAACGCGGGCGTGCGCCCGGCGATGAACGCCGGTATTTCCGTTTCGCGTGTTGGTGGTGCGGCGCAGACCAAGATCATGAAGAAGCTGTCCGGTGGTATTCGTACCGCACTGGCCCAGTATCGTGAGCTGGCGGCATTCTCCCAGTTTGCCTCTGATCTCGACGACGCGACCAAGGCCCAGTTGGACCACGGTGAGCGCGTAACCGAACTGATGAAGCAGAAGCAGTATTCTCCGCAGAGCATCGCGGAAATGGGTCTGCTGCTGTACGCAGCGAATGAAGGGCTGCTGAGCGACGTTGAAGTAGCCAAGATCGGTGATTTTGAAGGCGCGCTGTTGTCTTATATGCACGCTGAACATGGCGAGCTGATGACCAGCATCGTAGAGAGTGGAGACTATAACGACGAGATCGAGGGCACTTTCAAGTCCGCGATTGAGAAGTTCAAGTCTACCCAGACCTGGTAGAGCCGAGGAACGCTAGATGGCAGCCGGAAAAGAAATACGCACCAAGATCTCGAGCATCCAGAGCACGCAGAAGATCACCTCCGCCATGGAAATGGTAGCGGCGAGCAAGATGCGTAAAGCTCAGGATCGTATGCAGTTGGGCAAGCCTTACGCCCGGCGCATGCGCTCGGTGGTCGGCCATATCGCAAATGCCGCGCCAGAGTACCAGCACATGTATATGGAAACGCGTGAAGTGAAGCGCGTAGGGTACATTATCGTTTCAACGGATCGTGGTCTGTGTGGTGGCTTGAACATTAACTTGTTCAAAGCAGCCATAAAGTCGATGAAAAGCTGGGATGACCAGGGCATAGGCATCGACTTGAGCCTGGTAGGCGCCAAGGCGACAGCATTCTTCAACAGCTATGGCGGCAATGTGATCGCGGCGGTTCGGGACCTTGGTGAAGAGCCATCGGTCGCGGACCTGATCGGCGGCGTGAAAGCGATGCTTGACGCCTACGAAGAGGGCAAGATCGACCGGCTTTTCCTGGTGAGCAACGAGTTTGTTAACACCATGACCCAGGACCCTACCGTCGAACAGCTGCTCCCGCTTGAAGCCGCTGAATCTGACGAGATGGCGCACCACTGGGATTACATCTACGAGCCCGATGCACGTGAACTGCTGGAAGGCCTGCTGACACGTTACATTGAGTCCCAGGTGTATCAGGCGGTTGTGGAAAACGGTGCCTGCGAGCAGGCTGCGCGTATGCTGGCGATGAAGAACGCCACGGATAATGCCGGTGACCTCATCGATGACCTGCAGTTGATTTACAACAAGGCGCGCCAGGCAGCGATTACCCAGGAGCTGTCTGAGATTGTGAGCGGCGCGGCGGCGATCAGCTAAGCGACAAACAAATGGGGACAGACCACGTTTTTACCAAAAGAGAAAAACGTGGTCTGTCCCCGGTTAGAAAAAATCGAACTTTGATATAGAGGATCCGAACATGAGCAGCGGACGTATCGTACAAATTATCGGCGCTGTCATCGACGTGGAGTTCCCACGCGATGACGTACCGCAGGTATACGACGCACTTAAAGTGCCTGAAAAAGACCTGACCCTGGAGGTCCAGCAGCAGTTGGGTGACGGCGTCGTTCGCGCTATTGCCATGGGTTCTTCCGAAGGTGTAAGCCGGGGCCTCGCAGTCGAGAACACCGGTGCACCCATCTCTGTACCTGTTGGTATCGAGACGCTGGGTCGCATCATGGACGTACTCGGCAATCCCATTGACGAGTGTGGCCCTATCGGTGAGCAAGAGCGCGCGTCGATTCACCGTAAAGCGCCGACTTATGAAGAGCTGGCGGCATCTGACGAACTGCTGGAAACGGGTATCAAGGTTATTGACCTGGTTTGTCCGTTTGCCAAGGGCGGTAAAGTGGGCCTGTTCGGTGGTGCCGGTGTTGGTAAGACCGTAAACATGATGGAGCTTATCAACAACATTGCTACCGAGCACAGCGGCCTGTCGGTATTTGCGGGTGTCGGTGAGCGGACTCGTGAAGGTAATGACTTCTATTTCGAAATGCAGGAATCCAACGTTGTAGACGTTGAGAATTTCTCCAACTCAAAAGTGGCCATGGTTTACGGCCAGATGAATGAGCCGCCCGGTAACCGCCTCCGGGTAGCACTGACCGGTCTGACGATGGCCGAAAAGTTCCGTGATGAAGGCCGTGACGTATTGTTGTTTGTCGACAACATCTACCGTTATACCCTGGCGGGTACCGAAGTTTCCGCGCTGCTGGGTCGTATGCCCTCGGCGGTAGGCTACCAGCCCACGCTGGCCGAAGAGATGGGCGTTCTGCAGGAGCGCATTACCTCTACCAAGGTTGGTTCCATTACGTCTATCCAGGCGGTATACGTACCGGCGGATGACTTGACGGACCCCTCACCTGCGACCACCTTTGCTCACCTGGACTCCACCGTTGTACTGTCTCGTGACATTGCGGCCCGCGGTATCTATCCTGCGGTTGATCCCCTGGATTCGACTTCCCGTCAGCTGGATCCCCTCATCATTGGCAGCGATCACTACGAAACAGCCCGTGGCGTGCAGTCGGTACTGCAGCGCTATAAGGAGCTCAAGGACATCATTGCCATTCTGGGTATGGACGAACTGTCTGAAGAGGACAAGCAGTCTGTAAGCCGGGCCCGTAAGATTGAGCGCTTCCTGTCTCAGCCCTTCCATGTGGCAGAAGTGTTCACCGGTTCTCCCGGTAAGTACGTTTCCCTGAAGGATACCATTGCAGGCTTTAAAGGAATTCTTGCAGGCGAATACGACCACTTGCCAGAGCAGGCGTTCTACATGGTTGGCAGCATTGAAGAAGCTGTCGAGAAAGCCAAAAACCTGTAAGTCAGGCGTAGTTTAAAGAGGCCAGTATTATGGCAATGACAATTCACTGCGACATCGTTAGTGCGGAAGAAGAGATCTTCTCCGGGCTGGTTGAGATGCTGGTGGCAACAGGCGGAGAAGGCGAGCTAGGTGTTAGCTATGGCCACGCTCCGCTGCTGACCAATCTGACACCCGGGCCCGTTCGAATCCTGACGCAGGATGGTGAAGAGCAGGTTTTCTACGTCTCCGGTGGCTTTCTAGAGGTGCAGCCCGGTGTTGTCTCTATTCTTGCCGACACGGCAATACGTGCACACGACGTAGATGAGGCAGCCGCGGAAGAAGCGCGTAAAGAAGCAGAGCACGCCCTGGCCAATCAGTCAGGTGAGTTCGACTACGGACGCGCTTCAGCCCAGCTTGCCGAGGCAGCCGCGCAGCTTGCCACGTTGCGTAAACTGAAGAACAGGGCCGGTCGCGGTTAGCAGGTAACAGTTCTTACGCCAGTCTGTATACGCTGGCGATCAATCAGCCCCGGTTTTTACCGGGGCTTTTTTGTTTCCGGCGCGGCGTTTTGTGTTGATCCGCTGATCCCGGGCCCGCTTGGTGACGTCCGCGAATTGACCGGTTTTGCCGATTCCCCGTCTTGGCTGCAGAAAAGGAATCGGTTAACGTCTGTTCTCTGAATAAGAACAGGCCAGCTTTCGTGTATAAGCAATTCTTTATCGCAGCGTCTTTGTTTGCCCTGGTGGCCTGCGGCGGCGGCTCCTCGTCCTCAGGTTCGCGAGCTTCTACACCTGAGCCTCCCTCCGTTCCAGACCCGGGCGATCCTGTGTCCCCGCCAGCGCCGCAAACAGCCTTTGCCTGCGGTTCCGGGGCCGCCTCATTAACGGCAGATGACGCTCCGGGAACGTATACCCTGTTTGAAAGCGGTCCGGTTCGCCCGGTAGCGCTCAGCGAAGATGGTGCCCGCTTGCTTGTTGCCAACGCCCCGGCCAACTGCCTGGAGATCTATGCGGTATCAGACCAGGGGTTCGCACTGGAATCCACGGTGATGGTGGGACTGGAGCCGGTGGCCGTGGCGTTTGCCAATGGTGATGAAGCCTGGGTGGTCAACCACCTCAGCGACTCCCTAAGCATCGTTGACCTGGGACAGACGCCGCACGTAAAACAGACGCTGCAAGTCGGCGATGAGCCACGGGATATTGTCTTCGCCGGGCCCAATCGCAATCGTGCTTTTATTACCGCCGCGTATCGTGGCCAGAACCACCCCACCTTTCGCTCGGATGACCTTACCCGGCAGGGATTGGGTCGCGCCGATGTGTGGGTCTACGACCGTGAACAACTGGACAACAGCCTCAACGGCAACCCGTTGACGATTATCAACCTCTTTGCAGACAGCCCCAGAGGCCTTGCCGTGTCTGCGGACGGTGCGACGGTGTACGCAGCGGCATTTATGTCTGGCAACCGCACTACCAGCCTTGCGCAGGATGTGGTGCGCAACGCCAAGCCAGCGCCACTGGGTAACGTGCAGGGCGCAAGGCAGCCAAATACTGCGCTTATTGTGAAAAAGCGAGCGGGAGGCTGGCGCGATGAAAGCGATACGGACTGGTCGTCTGCCGTGCGCTTTGATCTTCCTGATCTCGATGTGTTCTCTATCGACGCAGCGGCTGAAATTCCTGAGCTCAGGCAACAGATCAGTGGCGTCGGTACCATCCTCTTCAATATGGCGAGCAACCCGGTCAGTGGAGACCTGTATGTCAGTAACCTGGAGTCGCTCAATGACATCCGCTTTGAGGGGCCGGGAGACACTGCGACCACGGTTCGCGGTCGTATCGCCGAGAGCCGCATCTCGGTAATCAATGGCAATAGCGTGACCAGTACTCACCTGAACGACCATATTGATTTTGATGTACATGAGGGCGCTACCTATCCGGCCAATCAGGTCCAGCGCAGCCTCAGTCAACCCACCAGCCTGGCTGTCAGTCCAGACGGCAGTCGACTGTATGTTGCCGCCTTTGGTTCGGCGAAGGTCGCCGCGATCCCCACCGCACAGCTGGGCAGCGGCGCCTATGTGCCCAACCCTTCCCTGCATGCCGAATTGCCGGCGGGTGGTCCCGCGGGCCTTGCGTTGTCTGCCGATGGTACGCGCCTGGTTGTTTATACCCGCTTTGATAATGGCATCTCATTATGGGATACAGAATCGGGCGAGATGCTTGCGCACCGTTCACTGTTCAACCCAGAGCCGGCGCCTGTAGTGCGCGGCCGAGCGCTTTTGTATGACGCCCGCGAAACTTCTGCCAACGGCACGTCATCCTGCTCCAGCTGCCACATCTTCGGCGACATGGACCAGCTCGCCTGGGACCTGGGCAATCCCGATGGGCTGCTGCAGGACAACCCTAACGAATACGTTACCCGCAGTATCAAGACCACCATTAATTTTCATCCGATGAAAGGACCCATGACCACACAAACCCTGCGCGGCATTGCCGACAGCGGGCCCCAGCACTGGCGCGGTGACCGCACCGGGCAAAATCGTCAGCAGGTCAACGGAGAACTGGAGAGTATCGAGGCCGCTGCGTTCAAGGAGTTTAATCCTGCATTTGTTGGCCTCGTTGGCCGCAGCGAGGAACTGCTGCCCGGGCAGATGCAGGATCTTACGGATTTTGCCCTGGCACTGACCCCGCCACCGAACCCCGTGCGTCGGCTGGACAACTCGTTGACGCCCGCACAAGCTCGCGCCCGCGATATCTATTTTGATTTTGATAACATCACCGGTACAGGCAGTTGCAACCACTGTCATACGCTGGATCCTGTGCAGAAGCAGTTCGGTACTTCGGGCCTGATGAGTTTTGAGGGCGCCGGCATCGCCGAGAACTTCAAGATACCGCACTTTCGCAACGCCTATGCCAAGGTGGGTATGTTTGGCACCTCAGGAAACCTGGGCGACGGGGTTTTCCAGGGCGAGCAGATCAAGGGTTTTGGCTATCTGCATGATGGCTCTATCGCCACGCTACTGGACTTCTTTGCCTCGCCGACATTTACTTTTCCTGCACCTGTCGTGCAAAATCAGGCGGATATCGTGCGCTTTGTGATGGTGGCTGATTCCAATATGGCCCCGGTTGTGGGCCAGCAGGTCACCCTCGACAAACATAGCGCTGAAGCACAGTTGCAACGCCTTGAACTGCTCGAGTCCAGGGCCGACGTGACGCAACCACGGGAAGAATGTGACCTTATCGTTCGCGGCTTGCTGGACGCCACGCGTTACTCCGCGGTGCGTCAGGATGAAGGTGTTTATCTCGATACCAACGGGGCTGAAACCAGCACAGCCGCGCTGCGTGAGCAGGCCATGGAGGAAGGCAACGTACTGACTTTCACCTGTGTGCCACCAGGTAGTGGAGCGCGACTCGCCCTGGACCGGGCGTCTGCCTAGCTGCAGGCACTTCTCCAGACGCCGGCGGTGACGCACCGAGAGTGCTATCCCGTAAACGACTAAGCGCTGCCACGCTGCTTAAGATTCTAATCCCCGTCATCCCCACTTGCGCGGGAATGACGGGTGAGATTCACTACCGGGCCTTGCGGCCGCTACCGACGATGACTCCGGGCCAACGTTGGTGACGCCAGGGCTATCAGCAGTAACGCGGCAAGCAGCATCAACCATTGTGGGCTAGTCGGGATGCCCTGTGCCCGGAAGGTACCCGCCGGCTGAGCAGCGCACGAGGCCCTGGCAGGAGGATAGGTAACAGTAGCCGAGCCCGAGGGGTTGAACTCCACCTCGATGGTCATTTCCGGCCTGCGATCATCGGCGACCTCTACCCACTCATCGTTGATGAATGCCCAGCCCGGCCAGCCGGTAGCGATGCCGGCAGCGTCGACCGAAGCACCGGGCCACAGCAAGCGGCCCGTACCGGGCTGGTCGGTCAGCTCTTCCACCACACGTCCGCCGGGCGTTATCCAGCGTACCGTAACATTGGGCGCAGAAGCGCCGGAGAAACCCGCAATGCTGTAGTCGACCAGTGGCACATCGTTTATACAGACCGTGTTGACGTCAAGCGCCAGCGCAGCGGGTGCCAGCTCGCCAAAGTTGTACTCAACGCCGGCGTCACCGGAACCGAGAGTAATGCCCGATATCAAATCGCTAAGTGAATCATCGCCTACCGGTGTGCCTCCGACGTTACCGGCGGTGTCCTGGCCGTCTGTCCAGCCCCCGGGCTGTATTTCGGTTACGGTGTAGTCACCCGGTGGCAGCCCAGTGAAGTTCCAGCTGCCATCTGGCGCGGTGGTGGTGGTTAGGGTGACCGGGCCGGTCAACTGAATTTCCACGCCGCCGATGCCAGGTTCGCCGGCGTCGATGATTCCGTCGTCGTTGCGGTCGTAATACACGTTCCCGTTGATTGTAGCCGGCAATACCTCAGAGAAATCATTGTTCGGCGAGCCGCTGACCTCGGCGGCGTTTCCGCCGTTATTACCCAGGACGATGCTGGTTATCTCACTGGTGACAAGGGAGGGGTTCGCGGGGCTTCCCGGCATGCCACCGCTGGCACCGATCGCCACGATAGTGCCTGCTGTCGTGATGCTGTTCAGTGTGCCGGTTGGCTGGGTTGGCTGACACACCGAGTAGGTACCTGCCGGCAGGTCGCTGAAAAGGTAGTTGCCCTGGGCGTCTGTACTGGTGGACTCAAGTGCAGTGCCGCTGCAGGCAGCGCCGCTGAACAGCTCTACTGTGTTGCCGGTAACAGGCGTCGAGTCTCCAGGAATGAAAACCCCGGTAGGCAGGGTCTGGTTGTCCACGAAGACCTTGCCTGAAATGTAGCCCAGCGTGCTGACTTTAAGCGGAGCCTCAGTCGGCTCGTCGTTGGGGCCGAGGTTCGATTGCAGTGCACCCACGGGGATACTGTTCAGGTAATCGCCAGCGGTAGCCGCGGTGACATCAACCGTCAGTACACAACCACCGGGAGGTATGGTGGCGCCGCTTGCAAGTGTCACTGTATTGCCGCCGGCTGTAGCGGTGAATGTCCCGGAGCAACTGCCAATGCTGTCGTTGGCCGGGGTCGCGATCACCATTGCGCCGGGCGTCGCCGGTAGCGAGTCGACAAGGTCTGCGCTTAGCGTGCCTGCGGTGTCGTTGTCATTGCCCAGCACTATGCTCAGTGTCGATGTACCATTTGGCGGAATGACCGGCGGATCGAAAGTTTTGCTGACCGTGGGCGGTTCGCTAACCACAATCTGCGCCTGGGTTGGTGGGTCGTTTTCCACGCCCTCAAAGCTGCTTACACCCCCAGCCGGTATTTCATTGGTGTAGATTCCGGGAACGTTGCTGAAGACATCGGCGGTCACGGTACAAATGGCGCCGGCATTCCCTGTCGCTGCCAACGTTGCACCGGTGAGGGTGAGGTCACGGCCATTGGCGACACCCGTGGCCACACCGTCAGCACATGTAGTTGCGACATTGGGCGTGGCGGCAAGTGTGAGTCCCTCAGGCAGGGCATCGACAAACTGAACGTCCGTCAGGGCGATGCTGTTGGGATTCTCCAACCTGATGGTCAATGGCGCGACCACGCCCGGCAAGCGCACAGCCGTACCGGACACAAAACCACTGGGCACAGTTGGGTCCAGGGTGAAGCTGTCGATCGCTTTATTGGCAATGATGCGCTCGCGAACCTCCAGCGTTGTGATAGCTGGCGGATGAGGTACGGGAGTACCGCCCCCGGTCAGCGTATCCGCAGGAATTTCGTTGCGGTAGCTACCTTCACTGGCCGCCGTCACGTTGACTTCAATGAAGCAACTACCGGCGCTATTGCCGACGGCTGCAGCAAGCGCGCCGTTGGTGAGGTTGATACTTCCTGGACCGGGCAACGAAAGCAACGCGGCGCCACCGCAGTTGGTTATAGGGTTAGGAGTGGGCGCATTCACCAGCCCGGTAGGGTAGTTATCAACCAGGCTCAAGCCGCTTAACGCCGCTTCGTCGCCGTTAAAAATCTCGATACGCAGACGTGAGACTTCGTTGGGGGAGATGACCGTGGGGCTGAATAACTTGCTGACACCGACGTTGCGGCTGGTCGTCAGGCTACTGCTGGCGCTGGTGCTTGCGTTGGTCGCCCCCTGCTCCGATGCAATGGCATCGAATGGAATCCTGTTGACGATAGTACCTACAGACTCGGACGTAATTTGCACAAACACTTCACAGGTCTGGCCCGCCGCGAGTTCGGCGCCGGAGAGTCGTACGTTCCGCTCGCCTGCTACGGCGGTAACAATACCGGAGACACAGTTTGTACTGGCCCTTGGATCGGGCGCGATTTTCATGCCGTTTTCAACGCCCCCGGGTAACCCGTCTTCGGTAAACCAGTCGACCACGGTAACGCCTGTGAGCGGGTTGGCTCCATTGGTAATGGTGATAGTCAATTCTGCAGACTGACCCGGCACTATTGAACCGGGATCTATCTGCTTGGATATGGAAGGTTCTGCCGGAGCATCGTATATCAACGTTCCGGTTACCGGAGCGGTATTGAGGATGCCATTGTCTGCGGTGATGTTGCCTGCGGGTATGGTGTTGGTCCAGTCCGCGCTGCCCGTGGCCACGACATCGAAAAGCAGTGCGCAGCTTGCCCCGGGAGGTAAGGTCGCGCCACTCAGCGATACCGTAGTGGCGCCGGAAGCAGCATTGATGACGGGTGCACCGGCACATGTGCTGTAGGCATTGGCTGGTGTCGCTACCCGCATCCCGGCCGGAAGCGGGTCGGTGACAGTGATGCCAGTGAGCGGCTGATCTACACTTCGGTTTTGCAGCGCAATCGAAACGGTTGAGAGACCGCCGGACCCGATGCGATCGGGCGCGAAGGCTTTGTCTGCGACCAGAACGCTCTCGTAGGACAGAGTGGCGTTGTCGGTGAGCACGCTTCCCGGGGAAATGAGTGCAGCAGAGCCATCGGCATTGAGTCGCTGGCCACCGGTCACCCGACCGGTATTCACATATACGCCGGCGGGGCCTACAACGTCGACCTCAATAGCGCAAACACCGGCAGACCCGTTGAAAGCAGGAACGGTGCCATTATCCAGTTCCAGGGAAGTTGTGTCCCCAATGGCGACGATCGAGCCGCCGCAACTATTGGTAATATTGGCGGGGCTTGCGATACGCAGTTGTTCGAAGGGGTTCCCCGGCCCGCTGGGCAGGTCGTCACTGAAAGCGACACCCGTGAGTGCAGATACGGAGAAGTTTCGCAGCTCCAGTCGCAGCCTGGCAGGCACGCCCTCTGGTTTGGTGACACTGTTGCTGCCATCAAAGGTTTTGACGAATTCAACGGGCGTACGTAAAGAGGTGGAGACACTGTTTGACGCTGAGCCATTACATGCCGCCAGGGAATTGAAACACACCGCTCCAGAAGCAATAGAGTTGGATGTTGCCGAGGTGGCATCAGGGTCGATCATCACCCAGAACTCAATTGCGCACTGCCCGGGTGAGGATGGGCTGGTGCGTGCCGGCAGTCCCTGCAGCTCAAAACCTGCGGAATTGCCACCGGCCGGGGTGGTCACGGTCAGGGCGTTACATACTGCCGAGTTCGCCTGGTCGCCGGGATCAAAAGAGACTGGATCGAAAGTGCCACCGAGCAGCAGGGTGGAATCGTTATCCAGGGCGTCAGTCAGGCTGAGGTCGTTGAGTACGGAATCGGAGAAATTCTGAATGGTCACCCGGTACCTAACGGGCTCTCCCGGTGCGGCGTTGCTGGTTGATGGTGGAGTCAGGATGCGACTCTTTAGCACTCTCAATCGGTCGGCAATGATGACGGTAGCCGAAGTGTTATTGACAAAAACCCCCGCGTTGGCGATATCCACGTCAGAGGTGGCCGTTGTGTTCCCCCGAATGAGATTGGTATAGCTCTCTGGGGTCTCGACGTTTTGTACAGTCCCCGAGTAGTTCACACTCACGGTACATTGACCATTGGTTGTGCCGGACCGGGCAGGTACAACAATACCGGCTATCTGAAAGCCATTACCGCCATCCAGAAGTGAGACTGTTCCGGCCCCTCCGCAGGATGTGGTGACATTTGCGGGGTTGTTGTCCAGAATCACCAGGCTACCGGCATCGCCATTGGCGAGCGGGTTGTCAGTGAGTGTATTGATCGTGATCGGGTCTGTGCCGGCATTGGTCAAGGTGATGGTGAAGCTGTCCGATTGGCCGCTGGCAATGACCGGGTTGGCGAACGCCTTGGCAATGTTAAGTGGTGACCGCACGGTCACGTTGCGGGTTGCAGCAGAACTGGGGCGCAGGCCCTGGTCGCTATCAAATGAACCCGGCTCTATGCGGTTCTGGGCGGTAACTTGAAATGCGCCGTTGGTATGCACACCATTGACATCAATATCCACATTACAACCTGCACCAGCGGCAAGGTTCACGCCACTGACCGCTACACCGACGTTACCCGCCGCGGGGCCGACGACGGTAGACCCGCCGCAGTTAGTGGTAACGGTACCGAAATCGGGGCTGATGATAGCGCCCCCGGCCCCTCTGATAGGGAAAACGTCTTCAAGGCTGATGCCGCTGAGATCGATTGCCAGGGGACCATCGTTGATAATGCGAATTCGCAGGCGAGTACCCTCACCGCCTAGCGTAACCAGGCTGCCGCCGATGAAGGACTTAACGACGCGCGGTCGGCTCGCAGCGCCAATGCTGATCGACTGTTCGCCGCCGCTGCCGGCGACATCTGTGCCAGCCCCGGTGTCGTAAGAGACCTCAGCGCCATCAACCCGGTAGGTCAGGGAACCAACCTGGCCGTTGAGTGACCTGGCCACCACCGGCAGGTCGACGAAGCACAGGCCAGGGCCCGAGGGCGTTTCTGCCGGCACGTTGACACCGGAGAAAGCCACGCTGCTGCCACCGGCAGGGGCGGTCAGGATGCCGGCGCAGCCCAGCGGGCTGATAGACGCTGAGCGGCTGCCATCAATCACCAGCTCTCTTGCTGCGTCGCCCGGCAGGGATCCTGAGTACTGGGCATCGGCTATGGGGCTGACGTCGTCGTTCTGCAAGGTTATCCGCAGGCTGGTCTGTCCGCCCGGAAGCACAGTACTACTGTTGGGGAGCAGGTCAGGGCTGGTGGTGACGGCGACCGTAAACTGACTGTTCTGTGCGTGCGTAGCTGAGGGAAAAACCGTCCCGGAGGCGATGAATGCCCCTAGCAATATCAGCGGCCCGGAGATTTTCCTGGCGTTTGTTTCGGTGGCGGTTCTCGTCTTCGTGTAGCGACTGAATATCATTTACTGGCCCAATTCGTTCATGTTTTTGTTGGTCTATATTTTCCATGCATTACAACATGTTATGGGCCAGTCTTCACGTAAATTTGACGGACAGGACGGAATCAGTCTCTTTTTGCTAGCGCACAGCGTTGAAGGAGTTGAGGGGCGCGTGATCTGGGCTGCGCGATGTGGCGATGGGCGCTCAGTCTGCTTCGCTTTAAGAAGGGTTTCAGGCGGGAATTTGTTGGGTAATGCAGTGAATATTGCCGCCGCCCAGCAGGATTTCGCGCCCGTCTATGCCGATGACCTCCCGGTCCGGAAACACTGCCTGCAATATGCTGCGCGCGGTGTGGTCATGCGCCGGGTCCAGCAATGGGAAAACCACGCGCCCATTGGTGATCAGAAAGTTGGCATAGGAAGCCGCCAGGCGCTCGCCCGCTGTGCGTACCATGCTGGTTGAGGGCTGAATCCCGGCTGCCTCCCGGGCAGTGACGTGGAGTGGGCCGGGAAGAGGCAATTTGTGCACGGTGAATGCGCGCCCGCGTGCATCGCGTTGCTGCTCCAGGGTGTCCAGGCACTCGCGGCAGATCGTGTAGACGGGGTCTTCCGGGTTGTCGCACCAGGTCAGCAGCACCTCGGCGGGGCCGGCAATATGCAGGATATTATCGACATGGCCGTCGGTTTCGTCATTGCACAGGCCCCGCGGTAACCAGATTACCCTGTCGACGCCCAGGTAGTCGCTCAACAGACCTTCTATCCTGGATGCGTCCAGCCCCGGGTTGCGCCCCGGGTGCATCAGGCATTCAGCGGTGGTAATACAGGTGCCCTCGCCGTCGACATGGATGGAGCCACCCTCCAATACCAGTGGCGCCCGGTAGCGGTCCTCGCCGCGCAGGGAGAGTAGTTCGCCAGCCAGGGCATCATCGAGCGACCAGTCCGCATACAGGCCATTGACGGCGCCGCCCCAGGCATTGAACTGCCAATCCACTCCCCGCCGCTGCCCGGCATCATCGACAAGGTAGCTGGGGCCTATATCGCGCATCCAGCTGTCATTGCTGGGTATTTTGAGCAACTCCACAGTTGCCGGCAGCATGGTGCGTGCTTTTTCCATTTGTTCGCCAGAGGCACAGACAATCACCGGGGTTGCCACGGCTATGGCCCTGGCGACAGCAGCGAAGGCCGCCTGCGCTGGTGCCGCATTTTCCCGCCAGTTGTCCGCGCGCTCTGGCCAGGCCATCAATACCGCCTGCTGTGGTTCGTGCTCGCCGGGCATGCGAAAACCATCCTGGCGCGGAGTGGTGTTTAGCGTGTTACTCATCCATCGTCTGCGCTACAGGCATTGTGGCCTATGGGGGCGTAGAGATCCGGGCGCCTGTCGCGGAAAAGACCCCAGGCACGGCGGTAGCTGGCCGCCTCATCAAGATCGATGGACGCGAGCAGGATCTTCTCCTCCTCCCTGCCGGCCTCGGCGATCTTCTCCCCGGTATGATCAGTGATAAAGGAGGACCCGTAGAAGTGGGTAGTGATGCCATCGTCTTCCTCGGTGCCGGTGCGGTTGGAAGCGATCACCGGTATCACGTTGGCAGCCGCGTGGCCCTGCATTACCCGCTGCCAGTGTGCACTGGAGTCCAGTGAAGGGTCCTGCGGTTCAGAGCCGATTGCAGTGGGATACAACATGGCTTCTGCCCCCATCAATGCACAACAGCGGGCGGTTTCCGGGAACCACTGATCCCAGCAGATACCGGCGCCAAATACGCCGTAGCGTGTTTTCCACACCTTGAATCCGGTGTCTCCGGGAGTGAAGTAGAATTTCTCGCAGTAGCCGGGGCCGTCTGGAATATGCGACTTACGGTAGTTGTCCATGACAGTACCGTCGGCGTCTATCATCACCAGTGAATTGAAAAAGGTATTTGTGTCCCGCTCGTAATAGCTCAGGGGCAGCACCACTTGCAGTTCCGCAGCCAGGCGTGCAAAGCGCTCCACCAGGGGATTTCCCGCCAGTGGCGCAGCCAGGTCGAGGTGGTGGTATTGTTGGGTTTTGCAGAAATACGGCGTGGCAAACAGTTCCTGCAGCAGAATTACCTGGGCACCTGCTGCGTGAGCCTCGCGTACGGCGACTTCGGCTTTGCGCTGATTGTCTTCGAGGTCCCAACTGGTGGTCAGTTGGGTGGCCGCAAAAGTAACGCTTCGAGTCATAGCGGGGTGGCTCTCCTGGCCCGGTTAAACAGTAGCAAACATCGCGCAGGATAGTACAGCGCTGCCAACGATGGTGTAACACCTTGGGGTTAGCGCCGGCTATAGCAGCTGCCAGAGCGTATCGAAAAGAATTTGTTGGGTGGATGCAATGGCCGCGGAGTCGATGATAACCACCACCGGATAATTCTCATCTGCCAGGGTAATCATTGCTACTTTGGGCGGGTAGATGGCGATGTAGGAGGCGTCGGCAGTGTCGGCGGATGGCAGCCACTTACGCTCGGCGTACTCTGCTTCGTCGCCGCCTTCGCCGACAGCAATCACCCGCACGCGAATGCCCAGGCTTTCGCGCTGGCGGGTGAAGTTGGGGAAGGGCCTGTACAGGTGCTCGCGCAGGGTCTTGGTGGAGATCACGGCGTAACCGCGTTCGGGGTCCGTTCGCGTGCTACTGAGAATGTCGCGCAGCACCATCTCCACGCCGTCATCCCCTTCATAGAAACGCACATTACCGGGACTGAATACGGCGCGCGATTGCTTGAGTTCGGGTATGACCTCGGTGCGCAGTTGTTCCATTGCCTGTGCAAGAGCCTGCTGCTTGCGCTCGGCGAGGCGCAGTAGCTGGTCGGGGTCTTCTGCCTGGAATACCCTGCGCTTCCCGCGGGGGAAATAGTTGACCACGCCTTTTGTGGCGAGCTGTTTGAGCGTCTCGTAGGTGGTGCCGCGATTGACGCCCGCTGCTGCGGCCACGTCGCGAATCGATGCCGGGCCCAGGCGTAACAGGGCGCGGTAGATTCCAATCTCGCGGTCGTCCAGACCAAGCTGGTGCAGGCTATCTACTTTCATTTGTTGTCAAAAATTTTGTGACATATATTGTTGTATTGATAAATCTCGGCATTAATATGCGCTCATCTAATACTTTATGTCAAAAAATAACTGACAGTGAGCTTGATCGCTTCACTGGGATGCGCAGAAATGAACCTTGAAATTATTATTCTAGCTGCGGGTCAGGGCACCCGTATGAAGTCGTCCCTACCCAAGGTGCTGCACCGGGTCGCCGGGATTCCGATGTTACAACACGTGGTGAATACGGCCAGGGAACTGCATCCACAAGCCATTCACGTGGTTATAGGCCACGGCGCGCAGGCGGTCCGGGATGCGCTTGCGGCGGAAGCACTGAACTGGGTGGAACAGACCGAGCAGTTGGGCACCGGGCATGCTGTATTGCAGGCGATGCCCGCGGTGGCGGGAGACAGTATGGTGCTGGTTCTGTACGGCGATGTGCCTCTGCTTTCGGCCCGGACCCTGCATGCGCTTGTGGGCCGTGTCGCAGCCGGTCCGGCCCTGCTGACGGCCCATATGCAGGACCCCACCGGCTATGGTCGCGTGCTGCGCGACGGTGCGGGTAATGTACTGGGTGTGGTCGAGCATAAGGATGCCAGCGATGAGGAGTTACTGGTACAGGAAATTAATACCGGTGTACTTGCTGCTTCCGCCGCAGCGCTTAACCAGTATCTGCCAGCAGTGGGGAATGCTAATAGCCAGGGTGAGTACTATCTGCCCGACGTGTTGTCCATGGCGGTAGCCGACGGTAAAACGGTATCCGCGCAGGTTGCCAGCTCGGAGTTGGAGATTCTCGGGGTCAATGATCACCTGCAGCTCAGCCAGGTAGAGCGGGAGTTTCAACTGCGTACGGCGCAGCAACTGTTGCGCGACGGTGTTGCCATCGCCGACCCTGCGCGCCTGGACATCCGCGGTTCGCTGACCTGTGGAGAAGGTGTGAGCATTGACGTCAACGTGATTGTGGAAGGGGACGTCGTCCTTGGTGATAACGTTACTGTTGGCCCCAACTGTGTACTCAGGAATGTGCGCATAGACGCAGGAGCCAGTATTCATGCCATGAGCCACCTTGAAGAGGCAGTGGTGGGCGCGGCCGCGAATGTCGGGCCCTACGCACGGTTGCGCCCCGGTACGGTGCTTGCTGAGCAAGCCCGGATCGGCAACTTTGTGGAGACCAAAAAAGCCACTATCGGTGTCGGCAGCAAGGTTAATCACCTGAGTTACATCGGTGACTGCGATATGGGTGCCGGCGTCAACGTTGGGGCGGGTACCATTACCTGTAACTACGATGGTGTGAATAAACATACGACAGTGGTTGGCGACGGTGTATTCATCGGTTCCAACAGTACTCTCGTTGCGCCTATGCAGATTGCAGACAGCGGCTTTGTCGCAGCCGGGTCCACGCTGACCAAGGCGGTGGGTGGTGACGAACTGGCAGTAAGCAGGGCCAGGCAACGTAATATCCGCGGCTGGCAGCGCCCCCGGAAAGCTAACAAGGAAGACTAGTATGTGCGGGATTGTAGCGGCGGCGGCCAGGCGCGAAGTATCGGAGATTTTACTGGAGGGCCTGCGCAGGCTCGAATACCGCGGATATGATTCCGCGGGAATGGCGCTTATCGACAACGAGCACCGCCTGTTGCTACACAAGCAACTGGGCAAGGTCAGCGAACTGGAGCGCGCCCAGCAATTACAACCCTACTACGGTTGCACCGGCATTGCGCATACGCGCTGGGCAACCCATGGGGAGCCTTCTGCCGCGAATGCCCACCCACATATTTCCGGACAGCGCCTAGCCCTGGTGCACAACGGCATTATCGAAAATCATGAAGTGTTGCGCGCTGAGTTGCAGTCGCAAGGCTACGATTTCGCTTCCGGGACTGACTCAGAGGTGATCGCGCACCTGCTGCACGGGTTTCTGCAGCAGGGTGACGGCCTTGTCGACGCAATGCGCCAGACAGTACGCAAGCTGGAGGGCGCGTATGCGGTGGCCGCTATCGATATCCATCACCCCGACCAGGTGATTGCTGCCCGCCATGGCAGCCCCCTGGTCATCGGCGTGGGGATTGGCGAGAATTTTCTCGCCTCTGACCAGCTGGCTTTGCGCCAGGTCACAGACCGTTTCGTGTACCTCGAAGAGGGTGATCTGGCGCTGATTTCGCCGTCTGAACTGCTGGTCTTCAATGAGCAGGGTGAGCCGGTGTGCCGGGACCAGACCCCTATCGACGATGTGGTTGAGTCAGTTGAGCTGGGTGCCTATGACCATTACATGCTCAAAGAAATCTATGACCAACCACGCGCGCTGGCGGCTACGTTTCATGCCTGCGATAACCTGCTCAGGGACGACAGTTGCTTTGGCGACGGCGCAGCGGCCATTTTTGACCGCGTCAACAACGTGCAGATCGCAGCGTGTGGCACCAGCTATCATGCCGGCATGGTGGCTCGCTACTGGCTGGAGGAACTCGCCGGAATCGCCTGCGAAGTGGAGGTAGCCTCTGAGTTCCGGTATCGCAAGCGTGTACAGCACGAGGGCACACTGTTGCTGACCATCTCCCAGTCCGGGGAGACGGCCGATACGCTGGCGGCGCTGCGCAATGCCGGCGAGCACGAGTTTGTCGGCACCATGGTGATCGCTAACGTGGACAACAGCTCGCTGGTGCGTGAGAGTGACCTGGTGTTCCTGACTCGCGCCGGAGCTGAAATAGGCGTCGCGTCGACCAAGGCGTTTACCACCCAGTTAGTGGCGCTGCTGATGCTGACCATTGCGCTGGGCAGACGTCGCGGTATGAGCCCGGAAAAACAGCAGGAAGTAATCAATGCGCTGCAGCGGCTCCCGGATTTCGTGGAGGAAACGCTGGAACTGGACACGAATATTCAGCAGCTATCGGAAGCTTTTATACCCAAGCACCATGCGCTGTTCCTGGGCCGTGGCATCCAGTACCCCATCGCCATGGAGGGCTCGCTAAAGCTCAAGGAGATCTCATATATCCATGCGGAAGCTTACCCCGCTGGTGAGTTGAAGCACGGGCCACTGGCGCTGGTGGATGACGACATGCCGGTTGTAGCCGTCGCCCCCGGTGATGAGCTGCTGGAAAAGCTCAAGTCCAACCTGGAGGAAGTACGCTCGCGGGGTGGGGAGCTTTTTGTCTTTGCCGATCGGGCCGCGGGGTTCTCCAGTGAACCGCGGGTCAAGGTACTCAACATGCCTCACTGTCCGGAGGTGATCAAACCCATCGTCTACACCGTGGCCTTGCAGTTGCTTTCGTATCACGTGGCGGTACAGAAAGGAACCGACGTGGACAAGCCCCGCAATCTCGCCAAATCGGTTACCGTGGAATAGGTAGTCGACAGTTTACCGAGCACAGTCTGCATATTTGAAACATACGCTGGTTTGAGTGCAAATTAGGCAGATCATTCTAAATTTTCACCCTAGCGTGGATAAGGTGACTGGAAATACGTGCAGGTTTTTTAAATTCGGTAGGGGTATTTGAAACGATGGCGAATAGCAGATTTAGTCTTATGTCGCGTGCGCAGAAGAAAATGGACCGCGATATGCAGCAGGCCAGCAGCTACGAGCAATGGCATGAGCTGGCACAAAACCACGACCGCCAGACCGGTGCTGAACTCTGGCGCAAAAAACCCGAATCCGGGCTCTACGACTCCGCAAATATCAGTCTTCGTCTGCAAAGGTTACGTAAATTGCGCAAGAAGGGCGATGACAACGCTTTGTTGTTTGCGCTCAATGAAGGCATTCACGGTAATATGGAGGGGATGGGCAAGTCGGCGCTGTATCAGAAAGCGAAATGCGGCACCAAGCTGCTGATCGAAGAATACATCGATGAAATTTGTGAATCCCTGACTCACCTGGCGCCAAGGCGACTGCAGAGCGTGCCCTGGGCAGATCGTATAGAGTTTTTCCAACGCGCCAGTCACTGCTACGGCCGCTCGGCATTAATGCTCAGTGGCGGCGGCACCCTGGGCTATTTCCATTTTGGAGTGCTCAAGGCGCTGATTGAGCAGGAGTTATGCCCAGTCGTTATTTCCGGCGCCAGCGCCGGTGCTTTCGTGGCGGCAGTCGTCGGCACCCGAACTGACTCCGAGTACCTCGCGCTCTTCGAGGACAATTACCTGGCCCGTGAGCTCACCAGCAACAACGCAGATATCAAAATTGGTATCGGGATGGCTAAAAAGATAGACATGCGGGGAATCAAGCGCGAGATGGCGCGACACATTCCCGACATGACCTTCCTTGAGGCCTATGAGAAAACCGGGCGCAGTATTAATATTACTATTTCCCCGGCGGAACCACGCCAGACCTCGCGCCTGCTCAACCATATTGCCTCCCCCAACGTCACCATTCGCTCCGCGGTTCTGGCCAGCTCTGCCGTGCCGGGTATCTTTCCCCCGGTACAGCTGGAAGCGCGCGACGTGGAGGGCAAGATAAAGCCCTACTTACCATCGCGTCGTTGGATAGACGGGTCCGTTTCGCAGGACCTGCCGGCAAAGCGCCTGGCGCGTATGTATGGCGTTAACCACTTTGTGGTCAGCCAGGTGCTACCGGGACTGGGACGTGAAGACAGCCTGAAGCCAGGGATGAGAAAAATTGTTTCTGATGCCTCGATAGCGGCCACCAAGCAAGTGGTGAGGGGCTGTCTAGACTTTGTGCAGCATCGCGCCAGAGTCGGCCCTCGCCTGGCGACCGCAATAGAGGCAGTGAATGCCTTGATAGACCAGCAGTTCAAGGCAGACGTGAATATCGTGCCGGGTTTTGGCGACACCAGGCTGGCCGACATCCTGAGGACCCTGGACGAGGATGAAATGGTGAAGTTGATGGCAGCCGGGGAGCGAGCCACCTGGCCCAGGCTGCCGATAATTGATACGACCACGCGCATTGGCCGCACGCTTGACGGTATCCTGCATGAGTTTGAAGTTGATGAGGCGCACTGGCTGCGCACTGCACCGCAAACAGAGGCCGCGATGAAAGCCGACGCCGCCGTGCGTAAAACGCGCCGGGGCAAGCCCGCGGCAAAGACGCGGCGCAGCAAGCGCGCGGCAGCGGTAATTGATATGAAGGCAGCATCGCGCACGCGCGCATAGTTTAAGGATTGACGGTCCCGGTGGCGTATCATCGGGTCAGCATCCCGCTCATCAGCTTCGCGCCGGTGAGCGGGTTTTTCATAAGGACACCCGGACATTGAAGAAAGCAGTGAGCGGCATTGTGCTGCTTGTAGTTGTGGGGCATAGCCATGCTCAGGAAGTGGCGCCGGTGCTGGAGGAAGTGCTGGTGACCGCGCAGAAGCGGGTGCAGAACGTCCAGGATATTCCGGTCACGGTCAACGTGGTCAGCGCGCAACACCTGGATAAATTTTCTATCCGCAATACAGCAGACCTTGCTGATGCTGTGCCAGGGTTGACGATTCAACCCACACCGCAAAACCTCGCCCAGGTGGCGATTCGCGGGTTGGGCACGGGCTCTGCCAGCGAAAGCCTGGATCAGTCTGTAGGCCTGTTTATCGATGGAATATGGAGCGGCCGGGTGCGCGACTTCCAGACGGCGTTGTTCGACGTTGAACGCGTGGAGGTCATCAAGGGCACCCAGAATACCCTGTTGGGGAAAAACAGCAGCCTTGGTGCCCTCAGTATTATCAGCTCGAAGCCCGGTGATACATTCACCGGTTACGTCCAGGGCGACTATGAGACCGGGTTCGGCAGCCGTTACCTGACCGGCGCGGTGAATATTCCCAGCTCTCTGGGCAACTACCGCCTGGCTTTCAATGCGGTGGATGAAGCGGGCTACGTGGATAACAATGCAATAGGCAGTGAGGTGCCTGAGCGGGAGCAGAATACACTGCGTGTCGCGGCGCGTTTCGCGATAGGTGAGGGCGGGCGCCTGGACCTGAGTTATGAATATGACGATTTGCACATTACCGGGGACACGTTTCAGCCGGATAAGGACAGTGTCGGATTTATGCGGTCCATGAATCCGGGTGCGGACATCGGCCTCGACGACAACAAATACGCTTTTACCTCTTACAGTGGCCACGGCGACGCAGATGATGAGCAGACCTCGCAGCGCGCGGTTGCGCTGTATGAGCAGGCGCTGGCGCGCTTTACGCTGACCTCATTGACAGGCTGGTCTGAATACGAGAATGACCGCCTGACCGATACAGACTTTCTCTCTGTGGACTACCTCACCTCGGTCTTCGCCAGTGATTACGAACAGTTTACCCAGGAACTGAGAATCGCCTCGCCACAGGGGGAGCGCCTGGAGTACATGTTGGGCATTTACTACCACGACAGTGCACTGGACTACGGCAACATCACCGACTCGGCCTTTCCGCCACCCTTCACGATAGGGCCGCTTCCGGTGGATTCCAGTAGCCTGCTGACTTACACGCAGGATACGAAAATTCTGTCAACTTACGGGCAGGCCAGTCTCTACTTCGGGCAGCAGTGGAGCGCTACGCTGGGTTTGCGCTATACGGAGGAAGACAAGGATGCCGTATGGGCACGTGAGCGCCTGCGTAGTGGCGGCCCTCTGGCGGATATTCTTGCGGGCGTAATCAGCCCGGAGGTCGCGCCTACCGACCTGCATCGTAAAGAGTACAACCTCGATGGTTCGGTCAGCTTACAGTATGACTTCAGTGACCAGCTCACAGGCTATCTCTCCTGGGCATCCGGCAGCAAGAGTGGCGGATTTAGCATTAATGTTGCGGTTCCCGAGGAAGCTGAATTTGATACGGAGAAGGCCCAGACCTCGGAGCTGGGTTTCAAATGGCAATCGGCTGGCGGCGCCGGGCTATTTAATGCCGCCCTGTTTTACACTGACATCGATGACTTCCAGGTCGTCTCGTTTGTTGGCACTGGCTTCTTGACGTCAACCGTGCCCGCCCGCAGTCGCGGTCTGGAGCTGGAAACGCGCTGGTTATTGACGGCTGACCTGCTGGTCGGGGCCAGCGCTACGTATGTCGATGCGGAAGAAAAGGACAGCGGGCTGACGCTGCCTTATGCACCGGAGTGGTCAGCAGCGGTCGATGTTGCCTGGACGCTACCGGTTGACCTTGCTGGCCTGGAATGGCGTTTGGAAGGCGCGGTCAACTACCGTGATGAGCAGTACCAGCAACGCCTTGAAGCCGACCCTGATGGGGCGCTGACCCTGGTGGATGTGAGACTCGCCATGGTACAGCCCGATGGCAGCTGGGAGCTGGCCCTGGTAGCGCGCAACCTGCTGGATGAGTCCAGTTCCTTTGGCTTTGATTTTCCTTTCTTTGGCGGCAGGGATGAGGTCCCCGCCGGCACTACCACTATCGGCAGTGTCAGTCGTCCGCGCACGCTTGCAGTGCAGGGCCGCTATAATTTCTGATGGCTAATGGCGGTCATGGCTGACACGGGCGCGGTGGGCTCGTTCGCGCATCTGCTGGTGCGTGCCGACTTGTATCGCCCGATGCCGGGCCAGCTCCATGGGGGCGATGAACTTACCGGGCAGCGGCTGGTTGAAACTGGGCAGGAGCACCAGGCTTTCACATAGACCGATGCCTCGCTCCAGGTCCTCTGTCTCAGGCAGTGCATCCAGGTATTTGGAGACATCAGCCTCGCCGAGAATCCCAGCCAGCACCAGCTCTGCCCGTGCACGCACCGCGGGCGTTGCGACGCGGTTGCGCATGCCCCAGCGCAGGGTGAATTCGGCGCATTCCGGATCGGCCGATTCCGGGACCTCGAGGAACGAGGCGACCCGGTCCAGGCCGAAGTAGTAGCGCGTCAGCACTTCCTCCACCAGCATCGCCGTATCCTCGTAAGGGCTTGAATAGCTGTACAGCGCACTGGCGTCATCGGATTCGAACTCCAGGCCTACTTCACGCGGCGTCAGTGACAGTATAAGGCGGCTCGCAGGCGCGCCGTGAAACAGTATCTCACCCAGGTCCAGCAGCAGCTCTGAACGCAGCGGATACGCGTTCTTCAACTGGGTGCTGGCAGACTCCTGGTCAAAACGGAAGGTCACATCCAGCGGCGTCTCCCGGGGCGAAACCAGGGGCAATAGAGCGGGCGGCATCGCGTCGTTGGCGTGGGCCAGCTCATGGGCCAACAGATTGGCCATGGGCCATATGATGTCGCTGAGCCGGCGGTTTTCACCTTCCAGGTACTGTGAGGAGTAGTACCATGCCGGCCTGTTCCCGTCGACATACAGGTCGGCGGAAATAAACCCGAGGCCGCTGCTGAAGCCGCTACGATAGTCGGGCTCCCAGTCTATGGTGGCGCGTTCTCCAGGTGTCAGCCACAGGTCCTGAGGGTCCAGGTAGATTGCACCTGAGGTGGTGATATAAAACGCCGGGCGCACGCGTGAGCTGATCACCACGGCGGTGGCACCGCGAAACATCTTCAGCATGTCCCTTGGCAGGCGTTGCAGCACCTCCGCGAAGCGCTGACCCATCCAGCTGTGGCTGACTACCGTGCGTTGCAGCACATCGCTGACCGAGGGGGTGGTGGTGCTGCTGCCCAGGAATGGTAGTTCTTCCAGTGTGCAAATGGCGAAGGGGTTGTTGGCGCTTACGCAGTCGGCAAGCACGCCCGCGTAGGGTGATTTTTTGCTGTGGGCGCGCAATTCTTCGGCCCGTACCTTGTCGGCCAGGCCAAAATCGAAAGAGGCGCTGGCGATGACGCCGTCGCTATCCACTGCAGATATGAACAGCCAGTAGTCCCGGAAACTGTAGTCATTGTCGGGAAGCCGGAAGCGGTAGTCATCGCCCACGCGTGTTGCCGGCACCACGGCGCCCAGGTCCGCTGGGGCCATGAACAGCCGCGCAGAATCCTGCGCATGTACGCCTTCGAGCTCCAGGCTGTCGGCCGGTATGCTGAGAGTGCGGAGGGACTCGTTCCAGTAGAGCTCATAGCTGACCAGCTGCAACGGACCACGGTAACCCTGCTCGAAGCGGGCGCCCAGAGGGATTTCGCGGTCCTGTTCCCAGAGCTCCCGGGTCAGTTCCAGCTCACAGGAACCATAGGTTCGGTCACAGACCCTGGTCCATCGCGAGAAGCTGTGGCCGGGAGCGGGGATCGGCCAGAAGACTTCCTGGAAGTCCTCATTGATGTCGAACAGATAGCCATCGCTATAGATTTCCCCGGAAAGCTGGCCGTAGACGAAACCCTCGCCGTTAACCACAACTGGCATGCGACACGCACTGAGGAGGACAACGGTAGCGGCGATCAGTAGGGAGGATCTGGACAACATGGTCATGGCAAATGGGATGAACGTATAGAAACGGTATCAATGTGCTGATTCCATGGCTAGTGTTGTTTGTGGAAATAGGCACTTGGTGCCCCGCAGCCGTGCTCTCTCGCAGAACCGGCACCAGGGCAGGCTACCGCCTGAAAATAGCTGGTCTCCAGTCTGCACCGTTGGTTTTGACCCTGTGGGGCCTGATAAACTGCTGCTGATGATGACCTTTACCGTTTTGAAAACCGCGCACGTTTTATGTGCTTTCCTATCTGTTGCGGGCTTTGCACTCCGCGGATACTGGGCATTACAGAGTAATCCGCTGTGTAAACATCGACTGGTGAAAGTGCTGCCACACGTGATCGATTCCTGCCTGCTGGGCACGGCGGTGGGAATGCTGTGGATATGGGGAGTATCGCCACTGAGCCTGCCCTGGGTAACGGCCAAACTGGTAGCACTGCTGCTGTATATTGCGCTGGGCATGGCGGCATTGCGATTTGCCAGGACGCGCGAGGCCAGGTTAGCGGCTTATCTCGCCGCTCTGGCAACTGCAGCCTATATTGTTGCGGTTGCTCTCACCCACTCAGCCTGGGGGCCGTTGGGGTAAGGGCCGGTAGAATCCGGCCCTGATTCGCTGGTTATTTAGGGTTGGCCGCCTTGTACTCGCGAATTTCGGTATTGAACTGGCCGGCCACTGACTCTTCCGCAGACACTGCCGCATTGTAGGTTTCCTGGGCTTGTTGATAGCGGGCTTCAGCGCCCTCATCTCCGGCTTTAACCGCAGCCTCGGCTTCAGCCAGGCTGGGCTCCAGGCACTTCATGTATTCAAGATTTGCGGCTTGAAAAGCCTTCACGGCCTGTTGCCCGCTCAGCATGTCGTCCATGCTTGAGCTGGCGCCATCAGGAAGGGTCGGGGACGCCGGCGCTGTGCATTCAGCGGCGAAAGCGGGCGCTGCGCCCAGAGCGAGAGCGATGGCGGTGTACTTGATGAATTGCATATCGTTATTCCTGTAACGGGTTTGACGTAAGTAAAAACATTAGCAGGCGAGACCGCTGCTGCCAAGTCACTCGGCACGGCCTACCCAGAGCTTGCCGGTCTTGAATTCACGCTGCAGCTCTTCGGCCACTTCCTGGGCTGTGCTCTTGTCGGCCAGGCCTATGACGCGTACCCGGAAAATATCCCTGCCGTTGCTCTGAGCCGGCGCCACGACCACCGTGCCAACGGACGGCTTGAGTTTACTCGCCCAGCTCTGGGCCGGGCCGCGCTGGCCGTAGGAGCTGAAGTTTACAAACCAGTCACCGCCGCTACTGACTGCCGGTGGTTTTTCTGCGTCCTCTGTGGCGGGTTGTGGTGCCGGCGATGGTTTCACCGGTGCCGGTGCTGGTTTGGGGGTCGGTGGCGCGGGTTTGGGCGTTGCCGCGACAGCCGCTTCTGCGGGTGCGACTTTCTCGGCCTGGGCAAGTGCCTCCTGTTGTGCTGTAAGCTGTAACTCCAGCCCGGAAATAATAGCCTGCAGGCTGCGGTTCTCCCTGGCGAGGTCTCCTGCCTGCTGCTGCAACTGTGTATTGCGTTCGCTGGCGCGTGCTGCGGCTTCACGGCTCGCGGCGACTTCATCCGGTGGAGCAGAGGTGGCGAGGCTGGCGCGTAATTGGCGAACTTCTTCCTGCAAGGAGGCGCGTTCTTCTATGATTCCGTAGCCGCCTGCGCCAAGCAGTATGAGTGCGAGTACAGCGACCACAATCATGCCCAGTGAAATATTCAATTCTCGTTCTTCTTCCTCTTCGTACTCGTCTTCATCTTCCAATTCGTCCCACTCCTGGGTGCGGTCGTGGGCTCTCGCGTAGGTGGCGGCAGCAATAGCTGCTGGCTCCAGCGCCTCCTCAGGAGGGTCATCGTCAAAGGAGCCCTCGGGGTTCAGCTCCATGTCCCAGAGGTCCTGTTCGTCGGAATCGTCCTCGTCGTCAAGGTTGTCGTCCCAGGGTGTACTGGTCAGGTCCTCGTCGTCGCTGTTGGCAGTGTCGTCTTCTGACCACTCTTCCTCGTCTGCATCCAGGTCCAGCTCTTCCTCCTCTACTTCGGTGTAGATGGCGTTGAAGTCGGTGTCGCGGTCAGACTCTTCAAACTCGTCCTCGTCGTCAAAATCGCTGATCTGGCTTTGCCGTCGCCCCCAATCACTGGCGCTGTCTGCGGCAGACTCCCTGGCTTTCTTTTCCTGGTCTTCTGCGTCCCTGTCTTTCATTGTGCGTAACCGCTTGATCTGCCTCGTCTGCGGCTGATAGTAGCAAACCCGCAGGGCTTTTGCCGTATCCCTACATGACGAATTCCTGCCTGCTGTCGATTTATTGGCGCTGGTGATCATGTGCGTAAAAATTCGACCCTTAGTGGCGAGCACTCGGTTAGAATGCGGCGATGGACGTATCGGATATTCTCTCCCCACTCAACGAGGCCCAGCGCGACGCCGTCGCTGCCGAGAGCCAGAACATGCTCGTGCTGGCGGGTGCCGGAAGCGGCAAGACGCGCGTGTTGGTGCACCGCATTGCCTGGTTGATTCGGGCCGAGGACTTTTCCCCCTGGTCGATCCTGGCGGTAACGTTTACCAACAAGGCAGCCCGGGAGATGCGTTCGCGCATCGAGGAGATGCTGCAGATTCCCAGTCACGGCATGTGGGTGGGCACTTTTCACGGGCTGGCGCACCGGTTGTTGAAAGCGCACTGGCAGGAGGCCGGTTTGCCGCAGAACTTCCAGATTCTGGATAGCGATGACCAGCTGCGCCTGGTCAAGCGGGTTTGCCGGGAGCTGGAGCTGGATGAGAGCCGTTGGCCGCCCAAGCAAGCCATGTGGTACATCAATTCGCAGAAGGATGAGGGGCTGCGCTCACAGCATATTGAGGCACCGCACGGCGACCTCTATGCGCAGGTCATGTTGCAGGTATATCGCGCCTACGAGGAGGCCTGTGACCGTGGAGGCATGGTGGACTTCGCCGAACTGCTGCTCAGGGCCCATGAGTTGTGGCTGAAGAACCCGGATGTGCTGGCGCATTATCAGGGCCGTTTCCGGCAGATTCTGGTCGACGAATTCCAGGATACCAACACCATACAGTATGCCTGGCTGCGGGTGCTGGCCGGGAAAAATGTTCCGGTGATGGCGGTCGGGGATGACGACCAGTCTATCTATGGCTGGCGGGGCGCAAAGATTGAGAATATCCAGCGCTTTACCGATGATTTCAATAGCACTCGTACCGTTCGCCTGGAACAGAATTACCGGTCGACCCAGACGATCCTGCAGGCTGCCAACGGGGTGATCGGCTTCAATTTTGGGCGCCTGGGTAAACAACTGTGGACGGCGGGTGAACACGGCGAGCCCATAACGCTCTATGCCGGTTTTAACGAACACGATGAAGCGCGTTTCATTGTTGAGCAAATTGAGCAATGGGTCGCAGATGGCCATACGCGCTCCTCGGTTGCCATTCTCTATCGCTCCAATGCCCAGTCGCGAGTGCTGGAGGAGGCACTGATTCGGGGGGCCATGCCCTACCGTATATACGGTGGACAGCGCTTTTACGAGCGCCTGGAGATTCGTAACGCCCTGGCTTACCTGCGCCTGTTGCAGAGTCGTGGCGATGACGCAGCGGTGGAGCGGGTGATCAATACGCCGCCCCGTGGTATTGGCAGCAAGACGCTGGATGTGGTGCGCAGCTGTGCCCGCAGCCGGAACATTTCACTGTGGCAGGCAATCGAGACCGCGATCGCGGAAAAGCTGCTGCCACCGCGTGCGCTGTCTGCGCTGGATGGATTCAGGGTGTTGATCAATGAACTGGATTCCGGCTCGGATGAATTGAGCCTCGATGACCTGGTGGAACACTGTATCCAGCACTCCGGCCTGATCGACTACCATCAGAAAGAGAAAGGCGAGAAAGGTCAGGCCAGGGTAGAGAACCTGGAAGAGTTGGTCAGTGCAGGCAAACAGTTCGCGCCCGACGAGGCAGATGAGGCCTCTCCCTTGCAGCAGTTTCTGGACAGTGCCGCCCTTGATGCCGGCGACGCCCAGGCCGACGAGCACGAGGACAGCGTGCAACTAATGACCCTGCACTCAGCCAAGGGCCTGGAGTTTCCGCTGGTCTTCCTGGCGGGGATGGAAGAGAACCTGTTTCCCCATCGAATGTCTATCGAGGAGCCCGGTCGCCTGGAGGAGGAGCGCCGCCTTTGTTATGTAGGTATTACCCGTGCGATGGAGCGCCTGATGATTACCTACGCGGAGTCCCGCCGCCTGCATGGCAGTGAGTCCTTCAACGCCCCATCGCGATTTATTCGCGAGATCCCCGCCGAACTGCTGCAGGAGGTGCGCATCAACAACACGGTGGCCAGGCCGGTCAGCAGCTTTGCCCAGGCGACGGTACCTGACACCGAATTGAGCCTGGGCCAGCGGGTTTATCACCAGATTTTCGGCGAGGGCACCGTGCTAAACTTCGAGGGGCGAGGCAATAGCGCCCGGGTAGAAGTCAATTTCGATGACGAGGGCAGCAAGTGGCTGGTGCTGCAATACGCCAACCTGCAACTGTTATAACAAGGATACTGAGATGGCGACGGATTCACGGGAGCAGCGCCTTGCGCCGCTGATCATTCTCGCCCTGGTGGCCGCGCTGGTGGCCGTAATTGGTCTGTGGGCGGCAGAGAAGGCGGGAGGTGCAAAATCCGTAGCGGCTATGGCGGACGGTGAAATCAACGCCGGGCCAGAGTTTGAATGGAAACTGGTCACCACCTGGCCGAAGAACTTCCCGGGCTTGGGCAGCGCTGCAGAAAACCTCTCTCGTATGGTGGACGAAATGAGCAACGGTCGGCTCAAGATCCGCGTCTATGGTGGTGGGGAAATCGTGCCGGCACTGGGTGTGTTTGACGCAGTATCCCAGGGCGTGGCTGACGCGGGTCACGGCGCTGCTTACTACTGGAAAGGCAAGGTCCCCTCGTCTGTCTTCTTCACCGCAGTTCCGTTTGGGCTCAATGCCCAGGAAATGTACGGCTGGCTACATTACGGTGGCGGCCTCGCGCTGTATGAAGAGGCTTATGCGCCCTTCAACCTGGTGCCGATGGCCGGCGGTAGTACCGGTGTGCAGATGGGCGGCTGGTTTAACAAGGAAATCAACTCCATCGACGATCTCAAAGGCCTGAAAATGCGCATCCCCGGTATGGCCGGCGAAGTGTTCACCGCGGCCGGTGGAACCTCTGTGACCCTGCCTGGCAGCGAACTGTATACCTCGCTGCAAACCGGTGTTATCGACGCACTGGAGTGGGTGGGGCCCTACAATGACCGTATTCTCGGCTTCCATGAAGTAGCGAAGTATTACTATTACCCGGGATGGCATGAACCCGGCTCCATTCTCGAGTTTATTATCAACAAGGATTCAATGGCTGAACTGCCGGCCGACCTGCAGGCTATCGTGCGTGAGGCAGCCAGGGCATCCAGCCAGGACATGCTCGACGAATACACGGCGCGCAATAACGAGGCGCTACGCGAGTTGATAGAGGAACACGGTGTGCAACTGCGTCGATTCCCGGACGACGTATTGAAAGCGTTGTGGCTGGGCACGCGTCAGGCCCTGGATGACCTGGTGGCGAAGGACCCGATGTCGGCCAGGGTTTATGCGTCTTACAGCGAGTTCTACAAGGGAGTGCGCAACTACCATCATATTTCTGAGCAGGCGTATATCAACCTGCGGGATGTGGTATTGGGTGAAGAGGATTACTGAATGCAGCCGCGGAATGTGCCCTGAGGGCGGAGTATCCCGTTCCCAGGATGTCGGAGGCCAGGGATGGGCGACCCCAAGCCTGTCACGGACGACGTTTTTTGGCGGTCCTGAGAGCGGGATACTCCGCCCTCAGGGCTCAACCCTGACGCTGAATAGAACGCGTCCTGCCATTGTCATCAATCGCCACAAACACAAACTCGCCCTCGGTGACCTTGATCGGCTCCCCATCGTGCTTGGAGTTGATCCACACCTCGACAATGATGCGAATTGAGCTGCGCCCGATCTCCAGCACATCGCAATAGCATGACACTACCGCCCCCACGTGGACGGGCGTCAGGAAGGCCATGGCTTCGATAGCCACCGTCGAGACGCGGCCGCCGGCGACCTCGCATGCGGTCACCATGCCGGCAATATCCATTTGTGACATCAGCCATCCGCCAAAGATATCCCCGCTGGGGTTGGTGTCCTTGGGCATTGCCACGGTTTGCAGGGCGAGATCACCGTGGGGTATCGGAGTGCTGTCAATGTCGTTCATGAGAGACCTGGGAGTACGTTATTGTTTGAGTTTTTCGGGTAGCCACGTGGCCATCTCCGGCCAATACCACAGGGCCCCGATCAACATAAGCTGGATGAGTATAAAGGGTATGACCCCACGGTAAATAGCGCCGGTGGGGACGCTATCGGGCGCCACTCCGCGCAAATAGAAGAGCGCGAAGCCAAACGGTGGGGTCAGAAACGAGGTCTGCAGGTTGAGGGCGATCATGATTCCCAGCCACACCGGGTCCACCCCCATAGCCAACAGGATGGGACCGACGATTGGCACCACGACAAAGGTGATCTCGATAAAGTCGAGAATGAAGCCCAGCAGGAATATCACCAGCATTACCACCAGCGTGGCGCCCATGACCCCACCGGGCATGTCGATAAAAAAGCCGTGAATCAATTCCTCGCCGCCAAACCCGCGGAACACCAGTGAGAACACCGCCGCGCCAATCAGAATCATGAAAACCATGCAGGTCACGCCCAGCGTGTCCATCACCGCATCGCGCAGCCGGTCGAAGGTCATTTGCCCGCGTACCAGGGCCAACAGCAGTGCTCCCACTGCGCCGAAGCCGGCAGCTTCTGTGGGCGTCGCGGCGCCTATCAGGATGGAGCCCAGCACCAGGAAGATCAGCAGCAGCGGTGGCAGCAGGCCGCGCATTACCTCCAGCAGTGAAATGTCCTCGCCTTCAGCGGGCGGGGCCGCCTCGGGTTTGAGTCGTGCATAAATGGTCAGATAAAGAATATACATCGCCACCAGCACCAGCCCGGGAATCAGCGCGCCCACGAAGAGGTCGCCCACCGATACGGTCTTTGGCGTGAATACATTCATACTTAGCTGTGCACGCTGGTAGGCATTGGCGAGAATGTCACCCAGCAGTACCAGGGCGATAGATGGCGGTATGATCTGGCCCAGCGTGCCGGTGGCGCAAATCGTGCCGGTAGCCAGGGCGGGGCTGTAGCCTGCGCGCAACATGCTGGGCAGCGACAACAGGCCCATGGTGACCACCGTGGCACCGACGATGCCGGTGCTGGCGGCGAGGAACATGCCGACAACGACCACCGAAATGCCGAGCCCGCCGCGCAGGCCTGCGAACACCCGGGCCATGCTCCCCAGCAACTCCTCGGCGATGCGGGACTTCTCCAGGATAGTGCCCATCAGGATAAACAGGGGCACCGCAATGAGTGTGGTGTTGTTCATGGTGCCGAAAACCCGACCGGGCAGGGCCGAAAGGAAACCGGCATCAAATACGCCGCCGAGTATGCCGCCGGCGGCGAAGGCCAGGGCGGTGCCCGCCAGGGTGAAGGCAACCGGGTAACCCAGCATGAGTAACAGGCACACGGCGGCAAACAGGTATAGCGGCAGGAACTCCATGTTCAGCTTTGCCCTTCCACCAGCACCAGGGTACTGCGCAGGGTCTCGGCGATCCCTTGTAATAACAGGTTGATCGCCATGGCCGGGATCAACCCCTTGAGCAGGTAAACCGCCTGGATGCCGCCCTGTTCCGTAGAGACTTCACCCATGGCCCAGGATTCACTCACGTAGTTCCAGCTGACAACGGCAATGAACAGGCAGAGGGGTATCAGGAAGACCACACCGCCCAGCGCGTTTACCCAGGCCCTGCCGCGGTCGCTGAAGTTGCGATAGAAGATATCAACGCGCACGTGGGCACCCGTCTTCAGCGCATAGGCCGTGCCGAGCATAAACAGGGTGGCATGCATATAGGTCACCAGCTCCTGGGCGAATATCGAGCCGGTATTGAAGCCATAGCGCATGACGACGATAAGAGTAGTCAGCAGCGCCATGGCCAGCGCCAGCCAGGCCAGCAAGCGACCGCTGCGATCGGTGACAAGGTCGATGAATTGCACAAGTTTGCGCAACAAAGGCATGGTCTACAGGTCTTTTTTATTGGTAGGCGTGCAGAGTATCATAGCGCCTGCAAAAGACGACACCACCGCCACCCGTTGAACACAGGCAGGAACCAATGCTGACAGTCATTTCCCCGGCAAAAACGCTGGATTACGAGACTCCGCCCACTACCCGCAAAGCGACGCAGCCACAGTTTATCGACCGCGCGCAGAAGCTGGTTGAGGACGCGCGCGAAATGAGCCCGGAGGATATTCGCGAGCTCATGGGCGTGAGCGAGAACATCGCCGAGCTTAATCACGCGCGTTTTATGAACTGGTCTGCCCCGTTCAGTCTGGACAATGCCAAGCAGGCCTTGTTCGCTTTCAAGGGTGATGTCTACACCGGGCTGGATGCCGGAACTCTCAATGCTGCGCAGCTGGGCTTCGCCCAGAAGCACCTGTGCATACTCTCGGGGCTTTACGGCCTGTTACGCCCGCTGGACCTGATGCAGCCCTATCGCCTGGAAATGGGGCTGAAGTTCAGCAACAGCGGAGGCAAAAACCTCTACGAGTTCTGGGGTGATGAGATCACTGTGGCCATCAACAAACAGCTGAAGAAGTCTGGGTCCCCGGTGCTGGTAAACCTGGCGTCCAACGAGTACTTCAAGTCAGTCAAGGCCAGGGCGCTTGACGCTGATGTCATCACGCCTGTGTTCAAGGACCTGAAAGGGGACAAGTACAAAGTGATCAGCTTCTATGCGAAGAAGGCACGAGGCCAGATGGCGCGCTATATCCTTGAGAGGGAACTCAATGAGCCAGAGGGGCTGAAAAAATTTCGCACTGACGGCTATCGCTACAACCGGGCGGAATCCTCCGCCAGGGAACTGGTGTTCACGCGTGAGCAGGCTCCAGCGGCGAAATAAGCGGGCGTTGCGGCATGCGTTCACTACCCTTTTCCCAGTCCTGTGAAAACAACAAGGGCCCTATACTGGAAGTGCTCAAAACGGTATTTGCCGATTGTTCAGGGGTACTGGAGATCGCTTCGGGAACGGGTCAGCATGCCACCTGGTTTGCTGGTCACATGGCATTTCTGCGCTGGCAACCAACCGAGGTGCCGGAGGCGATCGACATTTTGCGACCGCGTTGCGATGAATACCAGGGAAGTAACCTGCTGGCTCCCCTGGCGCTGGATGTGAGTAAGCGACCCTGGCAAGTTGGTCCCCTGCCGGATGCCCTGTTTACTGCAAACAGCCTGCACATTATGCCCTGGAGCGCTGTATGTGAGCTGTTCGCAGAGTTAGCGGAAAACGCGCCACAGGGCATGCTTCTGGCTGTTTACGGCCCATTTAACTATGGCGGCCAGTACACCTCGGACAGCAATGCTGACTTCGACCAGTGGTTGGCCCAACGCAGCCCGCACAGTGCGATCCGGGACTTCGAAAAAGTGGACGCGCTGGCGATCGATGCCGGCTTTGCACTGCAGGAAGACAAGGCCATGCCCGCCAACAACCGGCTTCTGGTGTGGCGCAGGCGCTGAGCGCTGGATTTTCAGTCCTGTAGCTTGAACGGAAGCAGGGCGGTGGTCTCGCGCAGATAGGCCTGGGTGTGGGGTTGCTCCCTGCGGGCGAAGTCGCCTACAGCGGCAGAGAGGCGCGGGTCGGCAATCCAATGGTTGGAGAATGTCTCCACGGGGCGGAAGCCACGCTGGATTTTGTGCTCACCCTGGGCACCCGGATCGAATCGTCCAATACCCTCTGCAATACAGTACTCAATGCCGCGATAGTAGCAGGCCTCAAAATGCAGTGCATCGAACTCCCGGGCGCAGCCCCAGTAGCGGCCGTAGAGAGTATCCTCCCCGCGGAAATACAGGGCCGCTGCGATGGCTTCACCCTCGTGGCTGGCCATCACCATAATTACCTGCTCGGCCATTGCCGCGGCAACCTCGGTAAAAAATTCGTGGGTGAGGTATCCGCCGTGTCCGCTGCGCTTGGCATAGGTGAACTGGTAAAAGTGGTAGAACAGCACCCAGTCGTCGGCACTGATCTGGTTGCCTACCAGCGTTTTCAAGCTGAGGCCCTGTTCCTGAATTCGGCGACGTTCACGCTTCAACGTCTTGCGTTTGCGGCTGTTAAAGGTGCCGAGGAAGTCATCGAAGCAGGTATAGCCGTCATTGAACCAGTGAAATTGCACACTGCGGCGCTGGGCAATACCACGCTTGCGCAGCAGCTCCGACACTTCCTCAACGGGAAACAGCAGGTGCCAGCTGGAAATCCCCTGCTCTCTGGCAAATTGTTCCAGAGCGTCGAGGGTTATCCCCCAGGCAGTATCCGTATCGAGCTCAGGCAGGTGGCACAGGCGCGGCCCGGTGGCCGGAGTGAAGGGGATGGCGGCAACGAGTTTCGGGTAGTAGTCCAGCCCCTGCTGCTGCCAGGCGTTCGCCCAGGACCAGTCAAATACGTATTCGCCATATGAGTGTGACTTCAGATACAGGGGTAGTGCTGCGACCGCGCGTTCGCCACCGCGGAGTATGAGGTGGCAGGGCTGCCAGCCGCTGTCGGCGGTAGTGCAGCCAGTGGCCTCCATACCCAGTAGAAAGTGATGCCTCAAGAAAGGGTAGCGCGTATCGCACAGGCCATCCCACTCCCGGGCAGAGACCTGTTTGAGGCTGGTAATGAATTCCGCGTTAAGCTCCACTGTGAATCCTTTTTACCAGGTGTAATCCAGCGCCAGGCCAGCGAAAATGACTGCCCCCACCCAATTGTTGTGCAGGAAAGCCTTGAAGCAGGCTGCGGGGTCGCGGTCACGAATCAGGTATTGGTGATACGCGCACAATGCCGCTGCGGCTGCCAGTCCGAGATAATACACAGCGCCCAGGCCAAAGAGCACGCCGGTCTCCACCATCAGCCCAAGAAAGGCCAGCTGCAGTATGCCGATGATGAGCCGGTCATGGCGGCCAAACAGGATCGCCGACGACTTGATACCTACTACCAGGTCATCATCACGGTCCACCATGGCATATTTGGTGTCATACGCCATGGTCCACAACAGGTTGGCAAAGTAAATCAGCCACAGGGCCGGCGGTAGCGCTGCTGTCTGCGCGGCAAAGGCCATGGGTATGCCCCAGGAGAATGCCGCACCCAGAACCAGCTGCGGCAGTTGGGTGTAGCGCTTCATGAAAGGGTAGGTGGACGCCAGCGCCACGGCGCCGAAAGACAGCTTCACCGTCAGCGGGTTAGTGAACAATACCAGCACGAACGCAGCAATTAGCAGCGTAAGGAAAAAAAGTCGGGCTTCTTTGACGGTAACAGCACCGGTTACCAGAGGCCTGCCGCGGGTACGGTTGACCTCTCCGTCCCAATGGCGGTCAGCCAGGTCGTTAACGATGCATCCTGCGGAGCGCATCAGCACGGTACCCAGCGTAAAAATGAGCAGCAGATCCCAGTCGGGAAAGCCGCCAGCAGCGATCCACAGCGCCCAGAGAGTCGGCCAAAGCAGCAACAGGGTGCCAATTGGTTTGTCGAACCGGATCAGTTGCAGCAGGGACTTGAGTTTGGATTCGCCGGGCATGTTGTATTCGGTGGGGGAAAGAGGGGCAAGCTTACTGTTTTGTGCCAGCAATTGCAGTGGCGACTTTTCCGCGCCGGCTTCGATGTAGCGGGATCAAGGCGGGCCAGGGCTCAAAATCGTCGAGAAACACCTCGCTTACCATGACACAGTGCCCGTAGACCTCAAAGCGAGAGCGCCTCCCCCAGGCAGTAGTTTGCCTGCCCTGCAGCGCGTCGGGAAGGTAGCTGCTGTCGGTGCTTATCCGCGCCAACTCAAAGGGGCTGCGCTGCATACCTGCGGCACCAAAAAGGATCGCTCCCAGCGGCTTGTTTTCCAGCCGCCGCAGGTGCGCAAGCCTGCCGCGCAAACTGGCAATCGGTACCACGCTGCGGGCGAAAACGACGTCGTGTTGGCCCTGTTGCAGGATGACTTCGCGGATGATCGCCACCTGTCGCTGGGGAAGGTCCAGCAGCGCCCGCTCGGAAGGCAATGGAACCTGCCAGCCCTGTTTGAGCCTGATAACCCGGAATGGGCCGCGTCCCTGTGCGGTCAGTCGTTCTGTTAGTGATCCATCGTCCAGCAGCCACCTGCGTACGTCAGGTGAAAGCTGCCTGGCGCTGAATTGCTGCTGCGGCCGCCAGACGGGCTCGGCGGGACCCGGCGGCAGATGCAGGGCGGTTGAGGAATTACGATTGGTCATGGGAGTGCGAGAATGCGTGATACTGAAAACGCACGCAAGGCCCTGGCATAAAAAGCACGACCGAGGCGGGTTAATGCCCCTTGCACAATTTGCCGACAACCCTATAGTGAGGCGATCCCGAATAACCCTTTTGGCCGGGCGGAGCGCCCGGCGAAAACAGCAGAATCAGAAAGCGAGTGTCAGCATGAGTAGATGGGAATGTATTGTCTGTGGCCTGGTTTACGATGAAAAGGAAGGCTGGCCCGATGATGGCATTGCTCCCGGTACCAAGTGGGAGGACGTTCCTGAAGATTGGCTGTGCCCGGATTGTGGCGTAGGCAAGGAGGACTTCGAGCTACTTGAAGAATCACCCGTAGACACGACCCCCCACCATGAGGAGCCGGTAGTGGACAAAGTGCATGCCCCGGTGGTGATTCTGGGCACCGGGCTTGCCGGTTACGGACTGGCCAAGGAGTTCCGCAAGTACGACCAGGATACCCCGCTGGTGCTCATCACCTCGGACGATGGCCGTTCCTACTCCAAGCCCATGCTTTCCACCGGCTATACCAAGAACCTGTCCACCGATGATCTTGCGCAGATGGACGCCGGGAGCATGGGTCGCATGCTCAAGGCGAGTGTATGGACCATGACCAAGGTCGCTGAGATAGATACGGCCAACCAGTTGATCAAGGTCGGAGACGCCCAAACCGCTGTGCATTATTCCAGTCTCGTGCTGGCCCTGGGGGCTGACGTGATCCGCCCGCCCATCGAGGGTGATGCGCTGGACAAGGTGTATTCAGTAAACGACCTGTTGGACTACGATGATTTCCGCACCGCCATGAGCAAGAACGAGGCCAGGAAAATTTGTCTGATCGGTGGGGGCCTGATCGGTTGTGAGTACACCAACGACCTGATTAATGGCGGTTTTGAAACGGAAACCGTCGACCCACTGGGCTACTGCCTGCCCACTCTGCTGCCCGAGCCTGCGGGCAAAGCGGTACAGGCCGCGTTGGAAGCAAAGGGTGCGAAGTTTCACTTCGGCCCGCTGGTTACGGCCGTGAACGAGGCCAACGGTGGCGTCATTGTTAGCCTGGACAACGGCGAGACCATAGAGGCCGACCTGGTGGTCTCCGCAGTCGGCGTGCGTCCAAGGATAGATCTGGCCCAGGCCTCCGGTATCGAAACCAATCGGGGTGTGGTAACCAATCGTTTGCTCCAGACCAGTGCTCCCAATGTATATGCACTGGGGGATTGCGCCGAAGTAAGTGGTCACGTACTTGTCTATGTCGCCCCCCTGATGGCGCAGGCACGCGCGCTGGCTAAAACGCTTACGGGAGAGCCTACCGAAGTCAGCTATCCGGCCATGCCGGTAACCATCAAGACACCGGCCTGTCCGGTGACGGTTGCCCCGCCTCCACGGGACGTGGCCGGAGACTGGTCTTTCGAAATAGATGGTCCCAACGTCAAGGGCGAGTTCCGCGATGCCGCCGGCACGCTGCTGGGTTTCGCCCTGACCGGTGAAGCCACCAGGCATAAGATGGCCCTGCAGAAAGAACTGCCGGCCATCATGCCCTAGGTGCTGGACCCTGCCCGTGCAGAGGCGCACACCCGTCGCTGGCTCACCGAGTTTGTAGTCGGCCTGAACCTCTGCCCCTTTGCGCGCCCAATGCTGGACAATCCGCAGCTGCGCATTGCGGTCTGCGGCGGCGCAGATGACGAGGCCTTAAGCCGCTTCTTCCTCAACGAGCTGGACCTGCTGCAATCCACCGCGGAAGCAGAAGTCGCTACCAGCCTCCTGGTGTTCACGGCGGCCCTGGTCGATTTTGATGATTACCTCGATTTTCTCGACTTTTCCCAGGGGTTGCTCATTGATGCCGGGCTGGAGGGCCTGGTGCAGTTGGCCAGCTTTCACCCCGAGTATCGTTTTGCGGGTGAGGCGGATAACGCCGCCAGTCATTTCAGTAATCGGGCTCCCTGGCCCACGATCCACCTGATCCGTGAAGATATGTTGTCGAGGGTGCTAGGTGAATTTCCCGACGCGGAGGCGATTCCACAAAGCAATATCGAGACACTTGAAGGCCTGGGTGTCGATGAAATGCAGCGACGGTGGGATGCTCTGGGCAGCTGAACTGGTTAGGTTTTGTCTGTTTGGTACGGTCCGGCGCACTCTGGGCACAGCCTGTTTTGGTGGAATCAAGGAAGTCTCCGTACTGGTAACACAGTAGAGGCACGGCAGTGGGGGCAGGCAGCCAAAGCAGTCGGGCCACCGCTTTAAGCGCAGTCGGGTTTTCGGGGGCCTTCCGCGAGGACTGTCTGAGGCGCTTAAAGGTTGCGCCCAGCAACCTTTGCCGAGTCCCGCAGCGGCCCGCAAGCGCGACGGAGCGAGTGGCCGCTTTGGCTACCTGCCCCCACTGCCGTGCCGGACCGCAGACAACTAAACCTTCGCAAACTCCCGGGCAGACCCCGTCCAGCGCTGAATCAAAGGCTCCGCCATCTGCGGGTATTCACTCTGAATCTGCGCAGCCAACAGCTGCACGTCATCCAGCAGCTCATTGTGTTCCGGCAATCGCGCCACGCGGAACTCCATCAACCCTGTCTGTCGTGTCCCCAGCACCTCACCCGGCCCGCGCAACTGGAGGTCCTTTTCAGCGATGTAAAAGCCATCGTTGCTCTCGCGCATCGCCGTTAGCCGTTCCCTACCGTTGGCGGACAGTGGAGCCTGATACAGCAGCACACAATGACTGGCCTCCCTGCCGCGACCCACCCGCCCACGCAACTGGTGCAGTTGCGCCAGCCCCAGGCGCTCAGGGTTTTCAATGATCATCAGGCTGGCGTTGGGCACATCCACGCCCACCTCAATCACCGTGGTCGCGACTAACAGGTCCAGGTCTGCCGCCTTGAAGGCGGCCATAACCGCATCCTTCTCCGCGGGCTTCAGCCGGCCGTGTACCAGGCCAATTCTCAAGTGGGGCAATGCGACTCGCAGCTCCTCGGCCGTGGCCTCCGCCGCCTGTGCCTGCAGTACATCACTTTCCTCCACCAGCGTGCAGACCCAGTAAGCCTGGCGACCGCCGGAGCAGGCACCGGCCACCCGGGAGACAATTTGCTCGCGGCGGTTGTTGTCGATAAGCACGGTCTCTACCGGCTGCCTGCCGGGGGGGAGTTCGTCGATGACTGAGCAGTCCAGGTCCGCGTAGGCCACCATTGAGAGTGTGCGCGGTATGGGTGTGGCGGTCATCACCAATTGGTGCGGCCTGCCGACACCAGCTGCGGCTTTCTCTGTGAGAGACAAGCGCTGGTGCACGCCGAAGCGGTGTTGTTCGTCCACCACCACCAGGCCCAGTCGCTGGAAAATCACATCTTCCTGAAACAGGGCGTGGGTGCCAACCACCAGGCCGACGCGGCCCGAGGCAATGTGCTGCAGCGCCTCGGCGCGTTTCTTTCCCTTGCTGCGCCCGCTGAGCCAGCCGACCTCAATATCCAGACCCTCGAACCATGACTGGAAGTTGGCGCGATGCTGTTCGGCGAGAATTTCCGTGGGGGCCATAATCGCCACCTGGTAACCACTGGCGATGGCCTGCAGGGCCGCGGCTGCAGCCACCAGGGTTTTACCCGAGCCGACGTCGCCCTGTACCAGGCGCAGCATGGGGTGAGGTTTCGCCAGATCCGTGCAGATCTCTGCCATCACCCGATGTTGGGCGCCAGTGGGCTCAAAAGGCAGGGAGGCAAAGAAGCGCTGTACCAGGTCGTTGCCTATGTTCAGTCGAGGTGCACCTTCCCTGAGTTGCTCGTTGCGTAAACCCTGCAGGGTCAGGTTGTGGGCAACCAGTTCCTCCAGTGCAAGCCTCAGCTGGGCAGGATGCTCACCGTCGCGTAGTGCTTCCTGTGGCGCGTCCGGGGGTGGCGCGTGCAGGTAAACCAGCGCCTCTGCGAGGCCATAGCGCAGACGGTGACTAGAGGGCAGCAGCTCGGCCGGCGCGCTGCGTCGCAGCCGCGTTACCGCTTGTGTACAGAGGTTGCGCCATTGGTTTTGGCCAATGCCGTTGATGGTGGGATAGACCGGTGTGAGCGCTTCTTCCACCGGGCTTTCCCCATCCTCTATCTGGCGATACTCCGGATGATACATCTCCAGGCCACTGGCGCCCCGGCGTACCTGGCCGAAGCAGCGCAGCCGTGTGCCCGGCAACAGGTTGTTTTTTTGTGCCGCGGAGAAGTGGAAAAAACGTAAACTGATGGTACCGGTGCCGTCTTGCAGCCGCACCACCAGGCTGCGCCGCCTTCCGAAGGCGATATCGGCGACACGTACTTCCCCCTCGATGACCACGTCTGCTCCGTCCGCCGCACCGCCTATGGGAGTCACGCGGGTGCGGTCCTGATAGCGCAGTGGCAGGTGAAAGAGCAGGTCTTCCACCCGGTATACGCCAGCTTCGGCCAGTTTGGTCGCTAGCTTCGGGCCTACACCGCGTAACTGGGTGACTGGCTCACTGGCGATCCCGGTCATCAGTGCCTGGCCTCCGGTGCCGGCACTAGTCCTTCAGGGCCTCGGCAAGTATATCGATGGCCTGGTGGCGCGGATAGCTGACGCGCCAGGCCAGGGCAATGGTGCGAAAGGGCGCCGGGTCGGTGAAGGGCCTGACAACAAGTTCGCCATCGCTGTAGAGCGCAGTGCTGGCGGCCGACTCGGGAAGAACTGTTATACCCATGCCGCTGGCAACCATGTGTTTCAGGGTCTCCAGAGAGCTGCCTTCAACTATCGTGTGATCTCGACTATTGTGCTCAGCGATGGACTCCTGCAAGCCGGAACAGGCCTCCAGAACCTGGTCGCGGAAGCAGTGGCCTTCTCCCATCAGCAAGACCTTGTGCCTGGACAGTTCCCCGGGGTCAATAGCAGACGCAGCTGCCAGCTCGTGATCTTCGTGCAACAGCACTACAAAGGGCTCGTCGAACAACGGTCGAGTGACCACCTCAGGCTCGGTGAAAGGCAGTGCAACAAAGATCGCATCCAGGGCTCCCCGGCTCAGCTTTACGCGCAGGTCTGCGGTAAAGCTTTCCTCAATATACATAGGCATATCGGGGGCCAATTGCTTGATACGTGGCACCAGTCTGGGAAAGAGGTAGGGGCCCACGGTGAAGATTGCACCCACCGAAAGCACACTGCCCAGAGGGTCCTTGCCCTGCTCCGCCAGGCTGACCAGATTGTTGATTTCCTGCAGTATGGTGCGCGCCTGGGCAACTATCCGCTCACCAATCGGCGTTGGGCTGACCTTGTGCCGGGCACGCTCGAACAGGCTGACGCCGAGTTCGTCCTCCAGTTTCTTGATGGCGATACTCAGGGTGGGCTGGCTGACATTGCAGGCATCCGCTGCCTTGCGAAAATGGCTGGCCTCAGACAGGGCGACCAGATAGCGTAGTTCAGTGAGCGTCATGGCTCAGAGCGCGAGAATCGCTTCAACTTCGATGTCCACGGCCTTGGGTAGCGCCGCTACCTGCACGCAGGCACGAGCGGGGTAGGGCTGGTCGAAGAACTCCGCCATAACCTCATTCACTGCGGCGAAGTCCTGCAGGTCGGTCAGTGAAATATTGATCTTCACTGCATCGTTGAGACTGCCTCCCGCCGCTTCGGCAATGGCGGAAAGATTGCGGAACGCCTGTTGGGCCTGCGCTGTAATATCTCCCTGGACCAGCTCCATTGAGCCGGGTACCAGCGGTATCTGTCCGGACACCCAGACGGTTCCGCCCACCTTGACTGCCTGTGAGTAGGGGCCGATTGCTTCTGGAGCCCCGGGAGTGGAAATGATGGCGCGGTTGGTCACTGTAGTGCTCCTGTTGGTTCAGTTCTTGATGCGAATGACTTTACGGACTGAATTGGTGCTGCGCAGGCGTTTCATGATACGTGCAAGGTGTACCCGATTCTTCACCAGGATCTCCAGGTTAACGTAGGTGAACTGGTAGTCTTTGTCGTCAGTGGTGATCTTTTCAATATTGACGCCCATGGCGTTAATGCGTGTGGCGATGACGGCGATCATGCCTCGGCGGTTTTCTACCTCTATGCGCAGCTCTACTGCGTATTCGCCTTCTATCTGGTCATCCCAGCGCAGGGCGACCAGGCGTTCGCTGTTCTCGCGCATTTCGTTGAGGTTGTGGCAGCGCTCGCGATGAACCACCACACCCTTCTCCGAGCTCAGGTAACCCTCGATAGGGTCGCCTGGGATCGGGTGGCAGCACTTGGCGTAGGTGAGCATGAAACCTTCGGTGCCGCGTATGGCCACAGGAAACTTGTTTTCCGGCTCCACCAGGTCATCGCCCTTCTCGCCGAGTATCTGCTGGGCGGTAATCGCCGGCAGGCGATTGCCGCGAGCGATCTCCTCCAGCAGGCGGTCGATGCTGGAGTATTGTTGTTCATCCAGGAATATCTGCAGCTCATCGCCGGGAATGCTTTCCAGGCTGCTGTCCTTTGCCGCGAGGGCACGATCGAGCAGGCGTCGCCCAAGCGCCACCGAGTCATCCCTGGTCTGGTTCTTGAGAAAATGGCGAATATTGGTGCGCGCCTTGGCGGTCACCGCGTAGTTGAACCATGACGGATTTGGGCTCGCGCCCTGTGCAGTCAGGATTTCGACAGTCTGCCCGCTCTGCAGTGGCTCGGATAGCGGTGCCAGGCGACGGTTGATACGACAGGCGACACAGCTATTACCGACATCAGTGTGCACGGCGTAGGCAAAGTCTACAGCGGTGGCTCCCCGAGGCAGTTCCATGATTCGGCCCTTCGGTGAGAACACGTAAATTTCATCGGGGAACAGGTCGATCTTGACGCTTTCAATGAACTCCAGGGAGTTGCCCGCGCGCTGCTGCATTTCCAACAAACCCTGTACCCACTCCCGGGCGCGCGCATGGCTGCCATTGCTGGTCTGGCTATCGCTCTTGTACAGCCAGTGCGCGGCGATACCGTTATTGGCCATGTCCTCCATCTCTCGAGTCCGGATCTGGATTTCAATGGGCACGCCGTGCATACCCATGAGCACGGTGTGCAAGGACTGGTAGCCGTTGGCCTTGGGGATGGCGATATAGTCTTTGAACTCGCCCGGTACGGGCTTGTAGAGGCTGTGCACACAGCCAAGTACGCGGTAGCAGGTGTCCACCGAGTCGACGATGATGCGAAACGCATAGATATCCATGATCTCGGAGAAGGACTTGTGCTTGGACTTCATCTTTTTATAGATGCTGTAGAGATGCTTCTCTCTGCCGACTACTTCGGCCTCGTGGCCTTCCTGCTCCAGCGTTGTCAGGATCTGTTGGCGAATCTGCTTGACCAGCTCCGTGCGGTGCCCACGCGCGTTGCGACGCGCCGCCTCGATTCGTCGGGCGCGCATGGGGTGCAGGGCAGAAAAGCCCAGGTCCTCGAACTCCATCCGCACATTGTTCATGCCCAGGCGCATCGCGATGGGCGCATAGATGTCCAGGGTCTCCCGGGCGATACGCCTGGCCTTCCCGGTTTGCAGGACGCCCAGCGTACGCATGTTGTGCAGGCGGTCCGCCAGTTTTACCAGAATGACGCGAATATCCCGGGCCATGGCCAGGGCCATTTTTTGGAAGTTCTCCGCCTGTTTTTCCTCCAGGGATTCGAATTCCATCTGCGTCAGTTTGCTGACGCCGTCAACCAGCTCAGCGACGGGGGCACCGAACTGCTCCCCAATGGCGGACTTGGGAATGCCGGTGTCCTCAATGACATCGTGCAGCATTGCAGCAATCAGGCTCTGGTGGTCCATATGCATGTCCGCCAGGATGCCCGCCACGGCCAGTGGGTGGGTCACGTAAGGCTCGCCACTGCGCCGGAGCTGCCCGAAGTGGGCCTGCTCGGCGAAGTAGTAGGCGCGTCTTACGCTATTGCTTTGCTCCGGGGTGAGATAAGTATGGAGCGTCTTGGTCAGGGCATCGATAGACTGTATGGCGTTCATAGAGTTGCCTTGCGGCGATGCCCCGGGGACTACAGGGCCTCGTTGCCTGCCTCCATCATCACTTCTGCCAGTTCTTCCTCGGCCTCCAGCTCGTCCTCGCGGGTGAGGATCTCGGCGTTGACATGACCTTCGGCAATTTCGCGCAGGGCGATAACGGTGGGCTTGTCGGACTCTTCGTCTACCATCGGGTCCTTGCCGCCAGTGGCAATCTGCCGGGCGCGTTTGCTGGCAACCATGACCAGCTCAAAGCGGTTAGCGACGTTTTCCAGGCAATCTTGTACGGTTACGCGTGCCATCTATAAAGATCTCTTGCTGAATAAAATTACGGAACCGGAAATTATACCTCGACACAGGGCGTTGCTCCAGCGTGAAAAATCCCGCAACTCTCTCAGGAAAGCAGCTGTTTGAGGAGAGTGGCCAGGTTATCCCGCTGCTTATCCGTGGCCAGGCGATGGCAGCAGATGATCGATTCAAGCTCTGCAAGGGCCTGGTCAAAATCGTCATTCACGACGAGGAAGTCGCTCTCCACATAGTGGGAGATTTCCTCCACTGCCTCAGCCATACGCTTGTCGATGATCGCCTGGTCATCCTGGCCACGCTGGTTAAGACGCTGCAACAGGGTCTCCCGCGAGGGGGGCAGGATGAAAATTGAGCGGGTTGCCGGGCGCAGCCGCTTGACCTGCTGGGCACCCTGCCAGTCGATTTCCAGAATAACATCGGTTCCCGCTTTCAACTGTTCTTCTACCCAGACCTGGGATGTGCCGTATAGATTACCGAATACCCTGGCGTGTTCGAGGAATTCGGCCCGGTCCAGCATCGCCAGAAAGTCAGCTTCCTCAACAAAGTGATAGTTCACCCCGTGATGCTCGCCAGGGCGCATGGAGCGGGTCGTATGCGAGACGGAAACGCGCAGGCCGTTGCTGCGCTCGATCAGCGCGGCCACGAGACTGGTTTTTCCCGCCCCGGAGGGAGCGGATACGGTATAGAGGGTTCCGGTGCGGCTCATTGTCGTGGCTCTTATTCGATGTTCTGGATCTGTTCGCGCATCTGTTCGATCAGCACCTTGAGCTCCACCGAGTTCTGGGTGGTGTCGCTGGAGGTAGATTTGGAGGACAGGGTATTGGCCTCGCGATTGAGTTCCTGCATAAGGAAGTCCAGTCGGCGGCCACAGGGCCCGCCCTTCTTGAGGGTGCGCCGTACTTCGCTTACATGGGCGTCGAGACGGTCCAGTTCCTCATCAACGTCTGATTTTTGGGCCATGTACACCAGTTCCTGCTCCAGGCGACCCTGGTCGACATCGACGTTCAGTTCCTTTATACGCGCAAGCACTTTGTCGCGCTGTCTCTGCTGTAGCGTGGGCACAAGCTGTCGAGTGCTTGCCACCTGCTGCTCAACCTGGCCTATGCGTTCGCCAACCATGTGGCTGAGCTTCTCGCCTTCACGGCTGCGGTTGGCAGCCAGTGTGGCCAGCGCGTCCTCGAACAGTCCCAGTACCGCTTTGTGCAGCGCCTCTTCAGATTGTTCAGGAGGGCTGCAGATGCCTGGAAACTGAAGCACTTCCAGTGCTGTTGGCTCGCGAGTAGCCATTGCTTCGGCCACCTCTGCGCTGGCTTGCACCAGGGCGTCCAGATTTTCATGGTTGATGCTCAGGGACGGCCCGCGTTCGGCACCCTGCTGAATGCGAACAAAGCAATCCACCTTGCCCCTTGCCAGTGTTTTCCCCAATCGCTCACGCAGTCGGGGCTCGAGAGCCCGGATGCTATCTGGCAGCTTGAAACTGCAATCAAGGTAGCGATGGTTGACGGTGCGCAGCTCTATGGTCAGCACGTCCCGGGCGGTGTTGCTGTTTTCCCGGGCGAAGGCGGTCATGCTGTGTATTGTGCCCAAGACTGCGTTTCCTCAAGTTTTGCTGGATGGACGTCGAGTGTAGCAGCTTGCAGGGACTGCTCACAGTGCGTCACTGCGCGTATACTGGCGCTTTTTTAACTCGCGGAGACTATTCATGCAAAGACCCAGTGGTCGTAACCCCAACCAGCTCAGAGACATTACCTTTACCCGCAATTTTACCTGTCATGCTGAGGGGTCGGTTCTGGTCAGCTTCGGCAATACCCGGGTGATCTGCACCGCGTCGGTCGAGGAGGGTGTGCCTCGCTTTATGCGTGGGGAAGGGCGTGGCTGGGTAACGGCAGAGTACGGGATGCTGCCCCGCTCCACTGACACACGTATGGGCCGGGAGGCCGCGCGTGGCAAACAGGGCGGCCGCACGGTAGAAATTCAGCGCCTGATTGGCCGCTCCCTGCGCGCCGCCCTGGATCTTGAGTTGCTGGGAGAAAATACCATCACAATCGATTGTGATGTGATCCAGGCCGATGGCGGCACGCGCACCGCATCCATAACTGGCGCCTGTGTGGCCCTGGTTGACGCCATAAATTTTCTGCAGCGCAAGAAAGTGATCCAGACCGATCCGCTACGGCAGATGATAGCTTCCGTTTCGGTGGGCATGTTTGAGGGGGAGCCGGTACTGGATCTTGATTACCCTGAAGATTTCGCCGCCGATACCGATATGAACGTTGTGATGGGTGAGTCAGGGAGCTTTATCGAGGTGCAGGGCACCGCAGAGGGCGCGCACTTCGCGCGCGAGGAGCTCAATGCCATGCTGGACCTGGCCAGTGAGGGGATTGCCAGCCTGGTCTCCATGCAGAAAGCCGCGCTGGCCGAAGGCTGATCGGGTCGCCGCTGATGGCTACCGCCAGAATCTCCAGCGGTGCCAGGCGGTTTACAGTTCTATGTCGTAGTCCATGATAATGGGCGCATGGGTGGAAAACTCACGGCTCTTGTAGATCGCGCCGTAATCGACCGCGTACTGCAGCCCCTTGGAAATCACATGGAAGTCACTGCGCCAGCCGTTGCTGGCGCGGTCTCCTTCCGGCCACCAGCTGTATTCGTCCTGATCGGAGTTTATCTCCCGGAACGCATCGACGTAGCCCTCCTGGAACAGTTCATTCATCCACTGCCTTTCCTCGGCGAGAAAACCGGACACAGTACTGTTGCGCTCGGTGTCCTGCACGTCTGCCGGCGTGTGGGCGACGCTCCAGTTTCCGCAGATGATGAACTCACGGCGCTTGTTGCGCACTTTCTGCAGGTGGTTACCCAGTAGTTCGTAAAATTCGTTCTTGCGTGCCTGTTGTTCTGCGTTACCCGGTTCTGCCACCGGCGCCAGCAGGCTGGCCACACTGATATTTTCATAGTCGGCCTGGATGTAGCGGCCCTCCATGTCAAAATCAGCGAACCCCAGGCCGGTCATGATGGCTTTCGGCAGTTGGCGACAATAGATGGCGACGCCATTGGCCTTGCCGTCGATGTCGTCAAAGAAGTAGGGATTGTATTCTTGCGGGAAGAAGAGGTTGTCCTGCAGGTCATACTCCGAGCACCGTAGGTCCTGAATGCAAACGAAGTCAGCATCCTGCTCTTTCAGCCAGTCATAAAATCCTTTCTCGGCGGCGTTTTTGATGCCGTCGGCGCTGAAACTGATGATGCGCATTCATAGCCCCTTGAAATGAGAGCGTGTATCATACTGCTGCCCTGCCCGGCGTTAGTCTTCCCGGCATTACGGACAATCAAATAGCCATATCCTGATTGTTGCAGACTATCGGTCTTGCTGCAGTGCGTTATTAATTTTGTTCGCGGCACAGATCTGGTGAAGAACGGGTGGTGAGTGCCGGACGGGGGTCATTCTAGCGGGGAATGCCTCCAGAACAAAGTCGCTGAGGCGACATTCGGCCATGAATTACCGTTAAAGACATAAGGTTAATGTCCATGCAGGCTTACCAGACCGAGTTTATTGAGCTGGCCCGGGAGTACCAGGTACTCAAGTTCGGCGAATTCACCCTCAAATCAGGCCGTATCAGCCCTTATTTCTTCAATGCGGGTGAATTTTCCAGCGGTCGTGCCCTGGCGGCCCTGGGGCGATGCTACGCCAGACGCATCGTTGAGTCAGGTGTAGAGTTCGACGTACTGTTGGGTCCTGCCTATAAAGGTATTCCACTGGCGGCCGCGACAGCCATTGCCCTGGCTGATGAGCACGGGATCGACGCGCCTTTTGCCTATAATCGCAAGGAAGCCAAGGCCCACGGTGAGGGTGGCATGCTGGTGGGGGCGCCACTGGCGGGGCGGGTATTGGTGATCGACGATGTGATCACTGCCGGCACCGCGGTGCGCGAGGTCATTGCGATGATTGAAGGCGCGGGCGCGGAGCTGGCCGGCGTTGCCATTGGTCTGGACCGGCAGGAGCGCGGCGAGGGAGAGCGGTCCGCGATCCAGGAACTGGAGGCGACCTACGCGATACCGGTTCTCAGCATAATCAACATGGGTCACCTTATTGAGTACCTGGAGGCGGCAGGAGGTGTCGATTCGGCACTGAACGCAATGAAAGATTACCGAAGCCGCTACGGGGTATGACTTGTAGCAGCGCGACCCAGCACCTATATTGGATATCATGAAAATCTCGCGGTTATTTCTTTGTGGTGTTCTTGCTCCACTCGTGTTGCTGGGCCAGGTGCCATTGGCAGCGGCGGTAGAGTTGTATCGTTACACCAATGACGAAGGCAGCGTGGTCATCGATTATCAGGTCCCTCCTGAGCACGTTAAAAAGGGCTATGAGGTGCTCAACGATAAAGGTGTGGTGATTCGTGTCGTTCCCCGTGAGCTCAACGAGGAAGAGCAGAAAGAGGCCGATGCCCAGGAGCGACTTGAGGCCAAGGCTATGGCCGATCAGCGGCGCTTGAAGGAGTGGGATGAATCCCTGCTGCTGCGCTATAGCACGATAGAGGATATCGAGGCGGCGCAGGAGCGCGCATTGATGGACCTCCGGATTCGCGTCAGCATTCTCAAGAGTAACAAGCATTCCCTAAAACAGCAGATCGAGAACTACCAGGCGCAGGCCGCTGAATTGGAGCGTATGGGCAGGCCAGTGGATCTGGAGCGGCTGCAGGCCATAGAGGACCTGCAGGCGGAAATCGCCGCCACTGATCGGGCCATCGCAGATCGCGAGGTTGAGGTAGCGGGGGTGAACGCAGCCTTCGAAGCTGACATCGCTCGCTTCACGGTGCTGCTGGATATGGTGGAATTCCGACGCACGATGATGGCGCAGAAGCGCGCCGAGCAACAGGAACAGCGGCTGGACCCGCGCCGCTAGCCCAGGGGCTGGGCGATGCCGCTCTGGCCGGGAAGGGGTTTGGTGACGGCCGGTTTAAAGAAGCCCGACATCAGTAAATCCCATTGCAGTCTCCAGTCTTCCGTCGGCCGGCGCTTGAAGCCGGAGCGCACGTACTGGGAAATGCGCCCCTCAGCCGCCGCCATTAACAGGTTCGCAGCAGCCGAGAGGGGAATCGCGGGACGCAGGCCTTCACGCATCTCTGCTTCGCGAATGACCTGCTTCAGCTGGGTCTCGAAGCGATCAAACAATTGCGCCACCCGCAAATGCAAGCGCTCCGTCTCCCCGGCCAGAGCGTCCCCGGTAAGGATTCGGGTAATCCCGGGATTGCGTTCGGTGAAGGCCAGTAACAACATCAGCATTTTCTCACACCGACCCGCTGCACTGGGCTCCTCGTTGAGAATCAGCTTGATGCGGCTGAACAAGGTCTCTTCAATAAATTCAATCAGGCCCTCGAACATTTTCGACTTGCTGGGGAAGTGACGATACAGCGCTGCCTCAGATACGCCGACCTGCCTGGCGAGCCCGGCTGTGGTGATGCGGTTTCCAGGATTGGCCTCCAGCATCTGGGCCAGGGCTTCGAGGATCTGTTGACGTCGTTGCGACTTTCGGGGGGGCATGGCGGCTACGTACCAAACAGGATTGGCTCCATGCTAGCGATTACGTGTGGACGCTGCAATAAGCAGCGGCCAAAATTGGCCTAAAATAAAGCACTCTGGTGCTTTTATTGGTCGCGACGATTGGTAATCAGTGTGCCGATACCTTCGTTAGTGAAAATCTCCAGCAACACGGCATGAGGTACCCGGCCGTCGATAATGTGTGAACTGGCCACCCCGGACTTTACCGCATCCAGCGCACAGCTGATTTTGGGTAGCATGCCCCCGTGTATGGTTCCGTCCTCGATCAGCGCGTCCACCTCTGCCGTGCTCAGGCCAGTGAGAACGGCCCCCTGCTTATCCAGCAGGCCCTCGACATTGGTTAGCAACATCAGCTTTTCCGCCTGCATGACTTCAGCCAGTTTGCCTGCCACCAGGTCAGCATTGATGTTATAGCTGTTGCCATCTCCGTCCACGCCAATGGGTGCGATAACAGGAATGAAATGACTGCCAAGGATCAGGTTGATGACCTCCGTATCTATCCGGTCCACTTCCCCCACGTGGCCGATATCGATGATTTCCGGGGCCTCCAGTTCAGGGCTGTGGCGGGTGACCTTGAGCCGCTTCGCCCGAATCAGTTGACCGTCCTTCCCGGTCACACCGATGGCCTTGCCGCCGTTACGATTGATAGAGGAAACGATCTCCTTGTTGACACTACCGCCAAGCACCATCTCAACCACGTCCATGGTCTGGGCATCGGTAACCCGCATACCATCAACGAACTCTGTATGAATATTCAGCTTTTCGAGTAGCGAGCCGATCTGCGGTCCGCCGCCGTGCACCACAACAGGATTCATGCCGACCAGTTTCATCAGCACGATATCGCGGGCGAAGCTTTCGTGTAGTTCCGGGTCGACCATGGCATTGCCACCGAACTTGACCACGATGGTCTTGCCGGTGAAGCGTTGTATGTAGGGAAGAGCCTCGGTGAGCACATGGGCGATATTGAGGGCGTTGTCGCGATCAAGTGACATGGTTTACAAACCTGCAGGAGCCTTGGGCTCAGAAATTCAGTTCCAGGGATGAGTCCACCAGCGCTACCTGCTCGCGGAACTCACTGATGATCATGTCCAGCGCTTCCTGCGTGCTCGCTTCAAAGCGGGCCGTGAGCGCCGGGCTGGTATTTGACGCGCGCAGCAGGCCCCAGCCGTCGGCAAAATCAACGCGTATGCCATCCATGGTGTTGACCTTGCCATACGAAAAGTCGGTATTGCGGATAATACGGTCCATCAGTGGGTACTTTTGATCCTCCGCAACCGGTATCAAGATCTCGGGCGTATTCACCGTGGCGGGAAACGCGTCAATCATGTCATCCAGAGTGTCGCCCTGTGTGCTCATGATTTCGGCCAGCCGAGCGGCGGCATACATTCCATCGTCAAAGCCAAACCAGCGCTCGCCAAAGAACATATGACCGGAAAACTCCCCGCCCAGCAGCGCGCCGGTTTCTGCCATCTTTTCTTTCATGAAGGCATGGCCGGTTTTCCACAAAATGGGTCGGCCTCCATAGCGCGTGATCAGCTCAGTCAGGTTGCGGCTGCACTTCACGTCGAAGACGACGTCTGCCCCTGGGTTACGCGAAACCACGTCCTGGGCGAACAGCATCAACAAAATGTCAGAGCGCACGATACGGCCGGTCCCGGTTACCACGGCCAGCCGGTCACCGTCGCCGTCAAAGGCGACGCCAAAGTCGGCTTCCTCCTGCTTCACTGCTTCGCACAGCGCCCTCAGGTTGTCTTCATTAGAGGTGTCAGGCGAGTGGTTGGGGAAGTTGCCGTCAATTTCGCAGTACATCGGCACCACCTCGCAGCCCAACTCCTCGAACAGCAGCGGTGCGACTTCGCTGGTGGCGCCATTGCCGGCATCGATAACGACTTTGAGGGGCACGGCGATGGCGACGTCCTGCACGACCTCGTCAATGTAGGCGTCGATGACCTGTTCCTTGATCATGCGTCCGTTGCCGCTGCTGAAATTACCCTCCAGCACCCGGCTGCGTAAATCCTCGATACCGCCAGCGTGAATGGTCTGCTGGTTGAGCACGATTTTCAGCCCATTGTCGGTCCTGGGGTTGTGGCTGCCGGTGACCATCAGGCCGGAACGGCAGTCCAGGTGGCGGGTTGCAAAGTACAATACTGGCGTCGGCACCAATCCTATATCTATGACGTCGCGACCAGACTCCATCAATGCGCGAACCAGCGCCGCCTTGAGTGCCGGGCTGGACAGGCGGCCATCGGCGCCCACCAGAAGTGTCTGTTCACCCATATCTTCTGCGACAGTGCCGATGGCCAGACCTATACGCGCCATCATGTCCTCGGTGAGTTCTTCCCCGGCATCACCGCGTATGTCATACGCGCGGAAGATGTGCGCCGGGAATCCCGGGGGTATTAACGCGGCGGGTCCCGGCGGCTCTTCTGCGGCCAGGTCCAGCTCCAGTACGTCATCCAGGTCCGCCGCCGAGGACGCATCTTCGAAAGAATCCAGTGTTTCAACTTCAAGGCTGGGCAGCGCCTCATGAGCCCGGCTGCCACTGGCGCTCTGACGCAGGGCGCGCAAGGTGGCGCGGCGCAGCTGCCTGGCGACGCCAACCAGTTCCGGGATGCTCAGCTTTAACTCAGACTTGCGGTCAGCGGCGGAGATCATGTGATTGACATCTTCGCCAATAATCCGCGGAAGGCGCAGGGCAACGATGGCGAAACCGGCGACGGCGGCCAGCAGGCAAAATGCCAGGGCGATATAAAGAGAAATGCTGGATGCGCCCAGCGTGGCTACCAGTTCACTGGAGGGTGTGAACGCCACGCGCCAGTTGGAATCGGGAATCACGGCGAAGCGCCGGAAGCGGGTGGCATCGCCGCTCCCGGTCTGGGCGATTGTGGTCGTGCGGGTCTTGCCGTCACGGGCGGTGAACAGCTGTTCCAGCTCGTACTTGCCGGTCCCGGCGTTCAGGGCGCCTAACTGTTCGGCCAGCGTCTTGTTGTCGACAGACGCGACCAGCACGGCGCGCCGTCCTCCCATCCTCGGGTGCTGCACCAGCTCCGCAATCGTGGTCAGCCAGCGGTCCTCGAAGGTGAATGCCTCGGGCAGGGTTTTTTCGCCACTTGCAGTGCGTCGCACCAAATCGACTTCAATATGGTTGCGCAGGCCCTGGTCGCCGCCCTCGAATACCGCCGTGCCCATGTCGCCCACGGGAACCAGTTTCAGGCTGATCAGATCAGGAAAGTAATCCAGCACCGCCTGTTCCACGAGCTCGATATCCTGCTGCGAGCGGCTGGCAATGGCGGAAAGCGCCAGGGGTGACCTCGCGGCGCTTTGCAGGCGCTGGCGCAGCAGCAGAACGCGGGAGTGCAGGTTGGTAGCCTGCTGTGTGGCAAAAGCGCCGGCCACGCGATCAGCCTGGCTGGTTTTCAGGCCAGGTTCCCGTACCAGCAGCAGGTAGGCGAAGCTGCCCACGATGACCAGGGTGGCCACGATCAGGCCTGTCAGGGCCACCCTGTAGGTGGCATTGCCGGACGCGCCGATACCCTGGGGATTGCTCGCTGCTGGACTGGGCGCCTTCTTGCCCTGCGTCCCGGTCTTTTTCTTCTTTTTAAGTCGATTCAGCATGTTCTTTGGCGGATCCCTCTAAGCCGCAAATGATATTACGACTGCGCGCTGTCGTGAACGCGAATAATGCCTTTTCATCAACTATTTACCGCTGCTGTTGGCGATCGCTTCGATAATTTGCCTGGCGATGATGGTCTTGCTGGCCCTGGGGAGCGCGTGCTCTGTCTGGCCGCAGACAATGGTGACCTCGTTTTCCTCGCTATTGAAGCCTATGCCCTGGTCTGATACGTCATTGGCGATAATCATATCCAGCCCCTTGCGCTGCATCTTATCCCTTGCATAGGCAAGCAAATCGCGCGTTTCTGCTGCAAATCCGACAGTAAAGGGGCGCGGCTCAGCGGCGGCAACCGCGCTGACGATATCCGGGTTACGCACCAATTTCAGCAGCATCTCGGCGTCGTTTTTCTTGATCTTGTCACCCTGCACCTGTTCAGGCCGGTAGTCAGCAACGGCCGCGCAGGCAATAAAAATATCGCATTCACTTACCAGCCGCAGGCAGGTTTCCAGCATCTCGGCGGCGCTTTCTACCGGGTGGTATTGAGCGTGTTCGGGTATCGGTAGCGTAACCGGTCCGCTGACCAGTGTGGTGCGGGCGCCCGCGGCAATGGCCGCCTCGGCGAGTGCATAGCCCATTTTTCCAGAGCTATGGTTGGAGAGAAAGCGAACCGGGTCCAGCGCCTCCCGGGTCGGGCCGGCGGTGATCATTACGCGTTTTCCTGCCAGCAGACCGCTGTGGAACAGGCCAGCGGCCGCGGCGGCGATGACCTCGGGTTCTTCCATTCGCCCGGGGCCAACATCGCCGCAGGCCTGCACACCCTCTGCAGGCCCGACGACGTGCACGCCCCGCTTGATCAGTGTCTGGTTGTTGTGGGCAGTGGCCGGGTCGCGCCACATTTGTTGATTCATGGCCGGTGCCAGCAGGATGGGAGCCGGCGTGGCCAGTGCCACAGTGGTGAGCAGGTCATCTGCACGGCCGGCGGCCAGTCGAGCAAGCAGGTCGGCTGTGGCGGGTGCAAGCAGTAACAGGTCTGCCCACCGGGCCAGTTCGATATGGCCCATGCCCTGCTCCGCTTCCTCGTCAAGGAGTTCCGTGTGCACCGGGTGTCCCGACAGCGCCTGCAGGGTTAGCGGGGTGATGAATTCGCGGGCTCCGCGGGTCATCACCACCCTGACGTCGGCGCCAAGCGCCTGCAGTTGGCGGACCAGTTCCGCTGACTTGTAAGCTGCGATGCCCCCGCTGACTCCCAACAGGACATTGCGATTAAATAGATGTGCCATTGCTTAGCTCGAATTGCCACAATAGGTATAAAGGCAGGGAACAATATCATCTGACCCCGGTATTTGACACCGACTGGTCTGCCCGCTCAGGGAGGAGCGCTATGGAAAACAGTCGCTGGGAACCTGGTGAGGGCCCTCGGGACAGGTTGCTGATGCGCGGCCCCCAGGCCCTTTCTGATGCTGAAGCCCTGGCAGTGTTGCTGCAAACTGGTTATCGCCGTCGCAACGCAGTGCAGTTGGCGGTTGAGCTACTGGAACAGTTTGGCGGGCTGTCCGGCGTCATGCGCGCGGACGCCAGCCTGCTGCTGGGTTGTCAGGGAGTAGGCCGGGCCAAGTATGCAGTGCTGATGGCCGCAGTCGAAGTTGCCCGGCGCCAGGCGCTGCAGGAGTTGGAGGGAGCGGACGTGCTTTCCAGTCCCGGTCAGACCAGGCGCTTTTTGCAACATCATCTGGGCAATCAGGCGCGTGAGGTGTTCAGCGTGATCTTTCTCGATAACCAGCACCAGGTTATCTGCTGTGACGATTTGTTTCTGGGCACGCTTGATGGTGCTGCGGTATATCCCCGCGAGGTTGCCGTCAGGGCTCTGCAGTACCGGGCCGCGGCGGTCATTCTGGCCCACAATCACCCCTCTGGTATTGCCGAGCCAAGCAGCGCAGACAGGCGGATTACTGAACGGCTTTGTTTGGCGCTGGGGCTGCTCGACATTCGTGTGCTGGACCACATCATAGTGGGCAGGGGGATGGAGTATTCCTTCGCCGAGGAGGGACTGTTGTAGTCAGCAGGCCGAGTGATCTTCCTTGCTATGGTGGTGGTGTTCTGGTATAAAGTCGCGCTCCGCGCGGCTGGGGTTCCGTTTTGGGCCCGCAAATAGCCTCAATTTTTTATCAACTTCCCGCAATTTGGGAGAGACAGGATCATGGCAAGAGTATGTCAGGTAACCGGCAAGCGTCCGGTAACCGGAAACAACGTATCACACGCGAAGAACCGCACCCGTCGCCGTTTTTTGCCAAACCTTCACCAGCATCGCTTCTGGGTGGAATCAGAGAAGCGCTTTGTTAGCCTTCGCGTGTCCTCCAAGGGTATGCGCATTATCGACAAGAAAGGCATTGAGGCCGTGCTTGAAGATATGCGTGGCCGCGGCGAAAAAGTTTAAGGAGAACCACTATGAGAGACAAGATTCGCATGAACTCTTCAGCTGGTACTGGGCACTTTTATACCACTGACAAGAACAAGCGCACGACTCCGGATAAGCTGGAAATGAAGAAGTACGATCCGGTAGCCCGCAAGCACGTAATGTACAAGGAAGCCAAGATCAAGTAGGTCTCCTGCTGTACAAGAAATAAGAAACCCCGGCCTGGCCCGGGGTTTTTTGTTTCTGGCGGCGGGTTATCATTGCGCACTCCCAGTTACAGTTCCTTTTCATGCCGGAATTACCAGAAGTAGAAACCACCCGCCGCGGAGTCCAGCCCCATGTTGTCGGTCGTGAGATCGTCAGGCTGACTGTTCGAGAATCCCGCCTGCGCTGGCCCATTCCTGCGGAGCTGCCGGCACTGCTGCAGGGCCAAAGGGTTGACGCGGTGGAGAGGCGTGCCAAATACCTCCTGTTCCTCACGCCGGGCGGAACACTGCTGATTCACCTTGGGATGTCTGGCTCCTTGCGCCTGGTGCCGTCAGGGCAGAGCCCTGCAAAGCATGACCACTTCGATATTGAACTGAAAGGCGGCCAGGTCTTGCGCTATAACGACCCGCGCCGCTTCGGCTGTTGCCTGTGGCTCGCGCCAGATGAGCAGCACCCCCTGCTGCGTCACCTCGGTCCGGAGCCCCTTTCGGATGCCTTCGATGGCGAGTTGCTGTACCGCCGCTCACGTGGTCGTAAGGGACCGGTCAAGCCCTTCCTCATGGACCAGAAAGTGGTGGTAGGTGTTGGTAATATTTACGCTAACGAAGCGCTTTTCCTTGCCGGAATCAGGCCGGACCGGGCGGCAGGGCGGGTCTCGCTGGCGCGCTATGAATCCCTTGCAGGGCGCGTAAAGCAAGTGCTTACTTCGGCTATAAGTCAAGGCGGAACTACCTTGCGTGATTTCGTTGGGGGTGATGGCAAACCCGGGTATTTCGCCCAGCAGCTTCATGTATACGGCCGGGAAGGGCAGCCCTGTAAGCGCTGCGGCCTCCCTTTACGCGAATTGCGAATAAGTCAACGAAGTACCATTTACTGCGTGGCCTGCCAGCGGTGAACAGGCTAAACTGAAATTTCCACAGGGGACGGGGATGCAACCCGGGAGTAATAAAATGAAAAAAAACACTGGCGCACGCCGCGCCGCTTCTGCACTTATGATTGCCTGTTTGATGGTGCCCCAGGCACTCATGGCCCAGTCAGCCATCGATGAAAGCCCCAATGAGTGGGCTATGGTGGGCGACTTGCTGGTGGCGCGTCCGGTTGGTCTGGTGATGACCGCCGGTGGTGCGGCGGTCTGGTTGGTAAGCCTGCCCTTTACCCTGCTTGCGGGTCACGCTGGCGAAGCTGCAGAGACATTGGTCCTGGGGCCTGGTGAGTCCACCTTTATGCGTTGCCTGGGCTGTCGAAATACTGGGTATACAAACAAGGACGTGGAAAGTATCCGGGCCGCACGCGAAGCTGACTCAGCAAGCGAGTGAAGCAGCCCACGGTTCAAGACTGATCTGCGAAGCGCTCCTGCAGTGCCACAGCCACGTGTCGTGGCACAAAAGGGGTGATATCCCCATTGAGCGCTGCAATTTCTCTTACCAGGGAAGAGGAGATAAATGACAGGTGTTCCGATGGTGTCAGGAAGATGCTTTCGAACTCGGGGTAAATAGCCCGGTTCATGTTGGCGAGCTGGAACTCATACTCAAAATCTGCCACCGCTCGCAATCCGCGTAAAACACAACGAGCCCCCTGGCTCTGGGCAAAGTCAGTCAGCAGGTTACTGAACCCCGTCACCTCGACGTTATCAAGGTGCGATAGTGATTCCTGGCAAAGTTCTACGCGTTGCTCCAGGGTAAACAATGGGGTTTTTTTCTCGCTGTAGGCGATAGCCACCACCACCCGGTCGAACAATTTTGCGGCACGCTCCGCCAGGTCCACGTGGCCGTTGGTAATGGGGTCGAAAGTTCCAGGGTAAATCACTGTATTGGTGCGCATGGTGCAAACCTGACGGTTAAAGCAGCGGATGGTAACCCGATTCAGCGGGCGTGGACAATGAACAGCTGATAGCTAACGCTGCCCGCACGTTTTTGTCGATACAATTCCCAGTTGTCTTTGGGCTCCGCGGTAGGCTCTCCGTTGCCAGTCTCGACATAAACCAGTGACTCGCTAGCGAGGCTTTGATGCGACTCCAGTAAGTCGCAGCAGGGTGCGACCAGGCCCTGGCCGAACGGGGGGTCCAGAAAAACGATGTCCCAGGGCCCCACGCGGCCTGCCAGGAAGTCCATAGCCGACTGCGGGTGAACAATGCTGCGATCGGTAGCGTCCAGTGTCTGCAGATGCGCCTGAATCTGGTTTGTGGCCTTGCGGGAACTGTCGACAAAGCTGCAGTGTGCGGCACCACGAGACAGGGCCTCTATCCCCAGTGCCCCGCTGCCAGCAAAGAGGTCAAGACATCGCGCGCCATGGATCTGTGGCGCTATCCAGTTGAACAGCGTCTCACGGACCCGGTCTGTAGTGGGGCGCAGTCCCTCGATGTCAGGAAATGTCAGCTTGCGGCCGCGCCACTCGCCACCGATGATGCGTAATTGACTGCGTCCGCCGCCTGCTTTTCGGACTCTCGACATTTAATCACTCTGTTCAGGAATGGTAGGATAGGCGCTGTCGCGGTTGCCCCTCTGGTGACGGCAAACTCTAACACGACCCATATGAAATTTTTCAAGCGTAAAAAGAAGGTGGAGGCCGACTCGTCCGTCGATCTCCAGGAGAAGGAAGTCGCTCAGCCGACCCCGGAAGAGCCGTGCAAAGAAAGCGCGCCTGCAGAGACTGCTGAATTGCGGGAGATAGAGGCCGATAGCGCCCCTTCTGCCGCAGGCCAGGCTGCAGCCGAGGCATCGGAATTAGCAACGGGGTCAATTGCCCCGGTCGCTGAATCCTTGCCCAGTCCGGTTGCTGGAAGCGAGTCATCTGCAACGACAACAGCCGATGAGGCAGCGCCGCAGCGCGAGCCTGCCCCGGTCTCTGGCGATGATGAAGTGGTTCGGGAGGTGCCGGCGGCTGACGCGGAAACGCCATCGTCCGCAGAGGCGACTGAGCCTGTGCCGCTGCCACAGGACAAACCAGGGTTCTTTTCGCGGCTGCGCCACGGGCTCAGCCGCACCAGCGATAACCTGGTACAGGGCATGGGCAACCTGTTCCTGGGTCGCAAGGAAATTGATAGCGAACTGCTGGAGGAACTGGAGTCACGACTGTTGATGGCGGACGTTGGCGTGGATGCCACGCTGGAGATAATCGACCACCTTACCCAGCGGGTGTCGCGCAAAGAGCTGACTAACCCGGAGGCGCTGCAAAATGCCTTGAAAGGAGAGTTGCTGGCACTGTTGAAACCCTGTGAAGTGCCTTTGATAGTGAGCGGTCACAAACCCTATGTGATACTGATGGTGGGAGTAAATGGTGTAGGTAAGACGACCACTATCGGAAAGCTGGCGAAGCGCTTCCAGGCAGAGGGCCGAACGGTGATGCTGGCCGCGGGTGACACTTTTCGTGCGGCCGCGGTCGAGCAATTGCAGGTGTGGGGCGAGCGCCACAACGTACCGGTGGTCGCACAACATACGGGGGCGGATAGTGCCTCGGTGCTGTTCGATGCCCTGCAGGCGGCCCAGAGCCGCAACGTGGATGTGCTGATTGCCGATACTGCGGGTCGCCTGCACAACAAGGACAACCTGATGGAAGAGCTGAAGAAGGTTGTTCGGGTGATGGGCAAGCTTGACGACAGTGCCCCGCACGAGGTGATGCTGGTACTCGATGCGGGAACCGGCCAGAATGCTCTTGCACAGGCAGATCACTTTCGCCAGTGGGTTGGTGTATCCGGCATCTCCCTGACCAAGCTCGATGGTACCGCCAAGGGCGGAGTGATCTTCGCCATTGCGAAGAAACTGGGCCTGCCTATTCGCTTCATTGGTATTGGTGAGGCGGCCGACGACCTCCGACCGTTCGAGGCGGAGCCATTTATCGAAGCACTGTTCGCCGGGGACGATGCCTGAGGATGATCAATTTCGAGCGTGTCAGCAAGCGCTATGCAGAGGGCCACGACGCCCTTCGCGAGGTCAGTTTCGAAATCGCACGTGATGACCTGGTGTTTCTCACCGGTCATTCTGGAGCGGGCAAGAGTACGCTGATGCGGTTGATCATGCTTATGGACCGGGCTACTCGTGGCAAGGTGATGATCGATGGCGTCGACCTTGCGAGGGTTGCCAGGCGGAATATTCCTGGTCACCGCCGGGATATCGGTGTGGTGTTCCAGAACCACCAGCTGCTGTTTGACCGGCCCGTATTCGACAACGTCGCCCTGCCACTAATTATCAGTGGTTACGATTATCGTGAAGTGGGTCGCCGGGTGCGTGCGGCGCTCGACAAGGTGGGTCTGCTGAACAAAGAGAGGGCCATGCCGCTGACGCTGTCCGGCGGCGAGCAACAGCGGGTGGGTATCGCCCGGGCCGTGGTTGGCCGCCCCAGAATTTTACTGGCGGATGAGCCCACGGGTAACCTGGACCCGGAGCTTTCCTCGGAAATCATGCAGCTCTTCGAGGCATTCAACCAGGTCGGGGTAACGGTATTGATTGCCAGCCATGACCTTGCCCTGATTTCCCGCCTGCGCCACCGAATTCTCACGCTCAGGGAAGGTCGCCTGGTGCAGGGAGCAGCGTGTGAATAAGCCGCGACTGGAAGGTGCCCGCCAGAGCCGCACCCGATTTGCTGACCGCTATAATGCGTGGTTACGGCATCATCGTCTCTCAGCTGCAGATAGCTTGCACCGCGTGCTGAGTAACAAGCTCTCTACGCTGATGACGTTTTTGGTCATCGGCATTGCACTGGCCCTGCCTGTTGGGCTTAACGTGGCCCTGGATAACGCAACACAACTCAGCGCTGGCTGGGACAGTCCCTCGCAGATATCCCTGTTCCTGCGCGATAGCGTAACGGGAGAAGAGGCCGCGGCTCTTGCCACTGAACTGGAGCAGCGGCCGGATATCAGTGCGGTCCAGGTCGTTACCAGTGAAGACGCCCTGGCTGAATTCAGTGCTTTATCCGGTTTTGCGGATGTCCTCGCCAGCCTGGAGGATAATCCACTGCCAAATCTGTTGCTGGTGACGCCGACAACCGGGCTCGAAGGAGCGGCGGTTGGCGGGTTGCGCACGAAACTGGGAGAGCGCCAAGAGGTGTCTGAGGCTGTCCTGGATATGGAATGGCTGCAGCGCCTCAATAGCCTGATGGAGCTCAGCCGGCGTATCGTAATGGCAATTGGCGGTTTGCTGGTCGTTGGCGTGGTGCTTATTTTGGGGAACACCATCCGGCTGGCGATAGAAAACCGGCGCGAGGAGATAGTCATCGTCAAGCTGGTAGGCGGCAGTAACCCCTTTGTGCGCCGCCCCTTCCTTTATACCGGGCTGTGGTTTGGTTTCGGCGGCGGCCTGGTGGCGGCGCTGCTGGTAACGCTGTGTCTGTGGTTTTTGCGGGCGCCGGTCTCCCAGCTTGCCGCTCTGTATCAGAGTGATTTCACCCTGAAGGGCCTCGGCCTGATGGGCAGCCTCAACCTGTTGGTTCTGGGTGGACTGCTGGGTCTTGCCGGGGCCTGGCTTGCCGTTACCCGCCATCTGGCTGATATTGAACCTCGCTAGCGCGTGATCGCCTGCAGGCCTGCGGCGCGGAACAAGGCGGCGCAGGGGCTGTCCTAAGATCTGCGACATCGGCGACGGAATTTCGCTATCACCTTGATTTTATTGCCAATAGATCAAGCCCGTCGCTCGAAAAATGGAACTTTTCCGGGATTAGCACTCTAATATAAAGAGTGCTAATATTGCCGGCCATTTAATGGAGAGCCAAGTATGAGTTTCAGCCTGCAACCTGTAGACCAGATGGTACCGGGAGCTAATCTTGCTGCCTATGTCCAGGCCGTGAGCAGCATCCCGGTACTCAGTCCGGAGCGTGAGCGCGAGTTGACTGATGATCTCTACTACAATGACAATCTTAATGCGGCGCGTGAGTTGATCATGTCGCACCTGCGCTTTGTCGTGCACATTGCGCGCAGCTACTCTGGTTATGGCCTGGCTGAAGCCGACCTGATCCAGGAGGGCAACGTGGGCCTGATGAAGGCGGTTAAGCGTTTCAATCCAGAGAAAGGAGTGCGGCTGGTTTCCTTTGCCGTGCACTGGATCAAGGCGGAAATGCATGAGTTCATTCTGCGCAACTGGCGCATCGTAAAAGTCGCTACAACCAAGGCGCAACGCAAGCTGTTCTTTAATCTGCGCAGCAAGAAGAAGGGACTGGCGTGGTTGAGTGCAGCAGAAGCTCAGGCGGTTGCGGAAGACCTGGGTGTCGATGTGAAGGAAGTGCAGCGCATGGAAGGTCGACTGTCCAGTCGCGACGTTGCCTACGACTTGCCGACCGACAGTGATGACGAAGACAGCTGGCAGTCACCGCAGTATTATCTGCAGGACCATGACGCGGACCCGGCGATGGCGGTAGAAGAGGGCGACTGGCAGCAAAACTCGGAAGCCCAGTTGCACAGCGCTTTGGCCGATCTGGATGAGCGCAGTCGGGATATCCTTGCCCAGCGCTGGTTGGCCGAAGAGAAAGCGACCCTGCACGAATTGGCCGATCATTATGGCGTATCAGCCGAGCGCATTCGCCAGTTGGAAGCGAATGCCATGAAGAAGCTCAGGGCGGCTATCGCTGCCTGACACCAGACCGGCACGATTTCCCCCGGGAGCCCGCCACCGCGCGATTGAGCTATCGACTCATCGCGTCGGGGCGGGCTCTTGTCATTGCGGGTACTGCTAAAACAATCATCTATTGGGTAAACTCGGACTATGGCTAAGTTATTTATCACCCTCGCTGCGCTTGGCGGAATGCTGGCGGTCACTTTCGGGGCCTTCGGCGCCCATGCCCTGCGTAGCAGGCTTGATGATTATTCCATCGGTGTTTTTGAGACCGCCGTGCAATACCATTTCTATCATTCCCTTGCGCTTCTGGCAGTGGGGGTTATCGCCCTCAGCCAGCCGCAAACGGTGTTGCTGAAGAGCGCCGGCTGGTTGTTTCTTATTGGAATAATCGTGTTTTCCGGCAGCCTGTATGTACTGGCACTCACCGGGATCAAGTGGCTGGGCGCTATCACCCCCTTCGGTGGCCTGGCCTTTATAGCCGGGTGGGCCTGCCTGGCGTCCGTGGGTTGGAAGTTGCTCGCCTGAATGAAAGACTCTGAACAGGATCGGCGTATCCGTAGCTACGTGTTGCGCAAGGGCCGCATGACCCCGGGGCAGCAGCGCGCTTTCAATGAAAACTGGGCGCAGTGGGGCCTGGAACACGCAGATGGCACTCTTGATTTCGACAGGGTGTTCGGACGCCCGGGCCCCAGGGTCCTGGAGATAGGTTTCGGTATGGGACAGTCCCTGGTTGCCATGGCCAGCGCGGCACCTGAGACCAACTTTGTCGGCATCGAGGTACACCGGCCAGGCGTGGGCCGCTTGCTGCATTCAATGGCCGACGAAGGTGTCGGTAATATCCGTATTTACTGTCACGATGCAGTAGAAGTACTGCGCGACTGTATCGCTGACGACTCCCTGGATACGGTGCAGGTGTTTTTCCCTGACCCCTGGCACAAGAAGCGACACCACAAGCGACGCCTGATACAACCGGAGTTTGTCGACCGCTTGCGGTGTAAGTTAAAACCCGGCGGTATATTGCACCTGGCAACGGACTGGGAAAACTATGCCGAGCAAATGATGGAAGTGCTTTCAGAGGCCGATGGCTATGCCAACACCATTGCCAGCGGTGAATTCGCCCCCCGCCCGGAGTCCAGGCCGTTGACCAAGTTTGAGGCACGTGGTGAGCGTCTTGGGCATGGCGTTTGGGACCTGCTGTTCACCAGAACAGATTGAGGTCGCTTTCTGCACAGTGCGCGCATGTTCTGCAGTCCGCATGTTCTAGTGTAAAAACTCAGTGATCACAGAGTCGAGGAAGCGCCTGCCCAGTTCGCTGGTTTTAATATTGTCCCCGTCTAGCACCAATAATTCTCGCTGTGCCAGGGACGCAATCTGCGGCGCGATCAACTGGCGAGACTGCCCCGTGCGTTGTTCAAAGCGCTGCAGTGAAAAACCGTCGTTCAAACGCAGCGCGAAGAGCATGAACTCCTCTACGATTTCATCCCTGCCGAGATGGCGCCGGCTGACAGTGCGCTGCTTGCCCTTGAGGTAGTCAGCTGGCGCCCTGGTCTTCGCATAGCGTGTGATCCTGCCGTCTGACCGGGTAATCTTGCCGTGACCGCCAGCGCCGAGAGCAAGGTAGTCACCGAATGACCAGTAATTCACGTTGTGCCGACAGCTCTTTCCCGGGCGGCTGTATGCGGACACCTCGTACTGGGTGTAGCCCCTGTCTGCCAACAGTGCCTCGCCGCAGTCCTGTATGGAGGCCAGGTTGTCCTCTGCCGGCAGAACGGGAGGGTGCTTGTTGAAGAAGGTATTGGGTTCGATGGTCAGCTGGTACCAGGAGAGATGCGGAGGCTGGAATTCAATGGCCTGCTCCAGGTCGAAAAGCGCGTCACACTGGTCCTGTCCGGGCAGCCCGTGCATCAGGTCAATATTGAAATTTTCGAAACCGGCCTGCTGCAATTGTTCAATCGCTGATCGCGCCTGGTTGCTGTTGTGTACACGGCCGAGTGCCTGCAGCTTCTCATCCTGGAAACTCTGCACGCCCAGGGACAATCGATTTATGCCCGCCCGGCGAAACTCGCCGAATTTTTCTACCTCAGCGCTACCGGGATTGGCCTCCATTGTCGCTTCCAGATGGTCGGCAAATGTTAACTTTTCTCCCAGTCCCGCCATCAGCCGTTCGATCGCGGCTCCACTGAACAGGCTTGGCGTGCCGCCGCCGATAAACAGAGTGGAGACGGGGCGGCCTTGTATTAATTCCAGGTCCTCCTCCAGGTCAGCGAGTAGTGCAGCCACGTACTCCCGCTCTGGAATTCGTGCGATCTCGTGAGAATTAAAGTCGCAGTAGGGGCATTTGCGCTCGCACCAGGGCAGGTGCACATAGAGGCTCAGCGGAGGCAGGGGCACGTCTCAGGTTTGCTTTTGTAGCGCAGCGAGCAACAGCGCGCTGGCATGAGCCCGGTGACTGATCCGGTTTTTAATAGCCGCGTCCAGCTCGGCTGCGCTGCATCCGTATTCCTCCAGGAAGAACAACGGGTCGTAACCGAAGCCCCCTTCCCCCTGCCCGGCAGTGAGTATCCTCCCCTCCCAACTGCCCTGGCATACCAACGGATTGGGGTCAGTGGCGTGGCGCATGTATACCAGCACACACTGATATCTTGCGCCCCGTTGTTCATCGGGTACCCCCGCCAGATCGCGTAGCAGCCTGGCGTTGTTGCCTGCATCTCCCTCCCCGGAGTAGCGTGCAGAATGTATCCCCGGCGCGCCATTGAGGTAGTCGACTTCCAGCCCGGAGTCATCGGCTATGGCCGGCAAGCCGGTGTGCGCAGCCGCGGCGCGGGCCTTGATGATGGCGTTTTCTACAAAGCTGAGGCCGTCTTCCGGAACGTCCGGCACCTGATATTGCGCCTGTGAATGCAGCGTGACGTCCAGTGGTGCGAGAATACGGTTCAGCTCCCTGAGCTTGCCGGCATTGCTACTGGCGAGTACGACGACGGAGTGGCTCAAGGGTTGTGGTCCGTATACATCTGGTGCTTCAGTTCAAAGGTGTAGGTTTGCTGCGCCCCTTCAGGCCGAAAGTGTACTTCAAAATGACGCCACTCCTCGTCGAGAAAATCCAGCTCGGCGATGTAATAGATTGCCGGGCCTTCGCGAATTTCCTGAAACGCAAGCTCATCTGTCTTGCGCATCAGGTCCCAGGTGGTTCCCTGGAGTTGCATTGTACGCGGTACGCTGCCTATATCTCCGGACCGTTCGCGCACCGAGAGATTGAGTATGGCCCGGGTCGTACCGCGGGTGATGCCGTAAGTGGCGGCGACGCCGGGCTCGATAAACGTGGTGTTTACCACACTGTAGTGCAGTTCATAGGGCCCGAACATTTCGGAAAGCTGGGCGGTGGCGGGCAGCGCCGGCAGCAGCGTTGCCAGGAGCAGGAAAAGTGTGGCTATGCGCATGATTACCTCAGCGGGTGATGTGATAAATGGCGGTGGTGGCAAACAGGTTGGGCCACGTTGTGGCCAGCAGTGGCTCCCGATCCGTGTTGCCGACAAAATCTCGTGACAGTATGCGAATATCCCGCTGCAGACACAGCTCTTCAAAATCGCGAACGGTGCAGAAGTGGATATTCGGTGTGTCATACCACGAGTGGGGCATGAACTCTGACACCGGCATACGCCCGCGGGTTCCCAGGTGCACGCGGCAGCGCCAGTGGCCGAAGTTGGGGAAAGTGACAATGCACTCCCGGCCTATGCGCAGCATCTCCTCCAGTACACGGTCGGGATAATGCACTGCCTGCAGTGCGTGGGCCATGACGACGGTGTCGAAGCTCTGGTCGGGAAAATTCCCCAGGCCGCCGTCCATATCCTGCTCAATGATGTTGAGGCCGCGGGCGATGGCTGCGTTTATATTGTCTTCATCTATTTCGATGCCGGTGCCATTTACCTGGCGCTCCCGTTGCAAGGTTTCCAGGAATTCGCCGTCGCCGCAGCCCAGGTCAAGGACCCGGGAGTGGGGCGCTATCCAGCGCTGGATATGACTGAGGTCAAGGCGCATCAGGAATCACCTCCCACTCTTTGCATATAGGCGGAAAATGCATTCAGGTAGCGTGGTATCGGCATAAGGAAGGCATCATGGCCTTCGTCAGCCTGTATTTCGGCGTAAGTGACGGGGCGGTTCGCCGCGATCAGGGCGTCCACGATCTCCCTGGAGCGAGCAGGGGCGAAACGCCAGTCGGTAGAGAATGACATGACCAAAAAGCTGCAGCTGGCGTGGGTAAATGCTTTCACCGGGTCGTTCTCATACTCTCGCGCCAGGTCAAAGTAGTCCAGGGCACGGGTCATAAGAATGTAAGTGTTGGCATCAAACTGGGAAGAAAATTGACTTCCCTGATAGCGCAGGTAGCTCTGCACCTGGAATTCGATATTGTCCTCGTCGCCCAACTCAAAACTGCCCGCGCGCAACTCGCGACCGAACTTGTTGGCCATAGCCTCGTCAGACAGATAGGTAATGTGGCCCACCATGCGCGCCAGGGACAAGCCCTGCGAAGGGACGGTGCCGTTATAGATATAGTTTCCATCCTCGAAGGCGGGGTCGGAAAAAATAGCCTGGCGCGCCAGTTCATTGAACGCCAGGTTCTGGGCGCTGAGCTTCAAGGCTGCCGCGATGACCACACAGTGTTTCAGTCTGTCCGGGTATTCCAGTGACCAGCGCATGGCCTGCATGCCACCCAGGCTGCCGCCGATTACCGCGGCCCAGCAGTCGATACCGAGCCGGTCAGCAAGGCGCGCCTGGCTGTGCACCCAGTCGCGGGCGCGCAGTGAAGGGAAGTCCGGCCCCCAGGCCTTGCCAGTCTCCGGATTGATCGACTTCGGTCCGGTGGAGCCGTGGCAGCCCCCAATATTATTCACGCTGACGACGAAAAATCGCTGCGTATCGATGGGCTTGCCGGGGCCTATACATTCATCCCACCAGCCTGGCTTGCGTTCACTTTCGCTGTGATAACCCGCGGCGTGATGGTGGCCAGAGAGTGCGTGGCAGATGAGAATAGCGTTGCTCTTGCTCGCATTCAGCTGACCATAAGTCTCATAAACCAGCTCAAATCCGGAGAGTTCACGCCCACAGGCCAGCAGCAGCGGGTCGTCAAAGCGCGCGACCTGAGGCTGGACAATGCCTACTGAACGACTGTCTTGCCGTGAAGTCACAGTCCAATCACGAGCGCCGGATGCAGGCCGATGCCTGCTGCCATGTGGCGCAGTGCGATTTGTAGCACGTTGATCAGCACGAACACCAGTATCGGCGAGAAGTCCATGCCGCCCATTGCCGGCAGCACTTTGCGAAAAGGCGCCATAACCGGTTCCGTAATCTGGTAGAGCAGGTGCATGGCGGGGTGATTCGACCCCGGAGCTACCCAGCTGAGAATAATCATTGCCAGCAGGGCAAAAAAGTAGATATTGACCAGTAAGCCGATGATACCCAGGGCAGACCAGACCAGTAACAGGCCGATATTGGGCAAACCCAGACCATACAGCGCCATCAGCGCAACAATTGCCAGGGCCTGCAGCAAGAGGGCTAGCAACAGTGATGCAACATCTACCCCACCCAACCCCGGGATTAGGCGACGCACGGGGAGTACCAGCGGGTTGGTCACTTTCACCAGAAACTGGCAAATAGGGTTATAGAAGTCAGCGCGAACAACCTGCAGCAGGAAACGCAGCAGCATGGCCATCATATATAGCGTTAGTGCAGTCTGTATAAGGTAGACAAAAATTTCGTTTACGGCGCTCATGTTGTTTATCCCATCTCCTTGGCCATAGCATCGGCGCGGTCCGCCGCTGCCTGCATGGCATCGCTGACAAGTTTTCTCAGTCCGGATGCTTCAAATTCTTTAACGGCGGCCTCAGTGGTGCCACCCGGGCTGGTCACCCGGCGGCGTAATTCAGCCAGGTCCAGATCCTTTTCCAGACCCATGCGGGCTGCACCCATGCCCGTTTGCAGGGTGAGTCTCGTGGCCGTTTCCAGTGACAGCCCCTGGGATACGGCAGCATCAACCATCGCTTCCATCAGCAGGAAAAAGTATGCGGGACCGCTTCCGGAGAGCGCGGTTACCGCGTCGAGGTCGTGCTCTGCAGGCACCCAATCGATAATACCCACTGCGGAGAGTATCTGCGCCGCCCAGTCGCGCTGCTGCGCGGTGACATTACTATTGGCATACAGCCCGCTCGCACCGCAGCCCAGCAGGGCGGGGGTATTGGGCATGCAACGCACGATGGGCGTGTCTTCCCCTATCCAGGATTGCATGCTGTCGATGGTGATACCTGCTGCGATCGAGATAACCAGGGTGCTGGTGTCTGCGAGGCCGGTACGGATATCTGCGCAGACCGCCGCCATTACCTGGGGCTTCACCGCCAGGATTACCACGTCTGCGCCGGTAACAGCCTCGATATTGTTGTTGCAGGTCACCACGGGCGCAACCTCGCTGAGACGCTGCAGGCTCTCCGCAAAGGGATCTGCAGCTCTGATCTGCTGCGCGGGGTGGCCGGCCGCCACCAGCCCACCGATGATGCTGGTGGCCATGTTGCCGGCGCCAATGAAGGCGATTACGGGTGTGGTCAATGCGGGCTCCTCAGGCGGCTGGATGCTGCGCGACCTCATCCCCTTGCCATTGTGTCTTCAGGACACGCAATAAGGCATCTCGCGGGAATGTGGTGCTACGTTCTAGCGGTGCAGTATAGCGCCACAGCCGGTGCAAGATCACCCTCGTCGGGGGCCGAAAATGGCAGTGCCTATGCGCAACAGGTTGGAACCTTCCGCGATTGCCGCCTCCATATCCGCTGACATGCCCATGGAAAGGGTGTCCATGTCAGGGTGCTGTGACTGCAAAGCCGAGAAGGCCTCCCTCAGTCGGGCAAATTGTGCGCGCTGGTCTGTCTCACGGTCCGTGGCGGCAGGAATCGCCATCAGGCCGCGCAGTCGCAGGCGGGGCAGTGACTCCACAAATTCTGCCAGTGCCGGCAGGCCCGCCAGGCTGACGCCTGACTTACTCTGCTCCCCGGAAATATTTACCTGCAGGCACACCTGTAGTGGGGGTTTGCCTGCCGGTCGCTGTTCGTCAAGGCGCCTGGCGACCTTTTCCCGGGCAACGGAGTGCACCCACTGGAACTGTTCCGCGATGGGGCGGGTCTTGTTGGATTGCAGCGGGCCGATGAAATGCCAGGTCAGGGGCAGGTCAGCCAGTTCTTCGATCTTCTTGCTGGCCTCCTGCAGGTAGCTCTCGCCGAACTGGTCAAGGCCACAGGCGTAGGCCTCGCGAATGTCAGCCGCGGGCCGGGTTTTGCTTACCGCCATCAGCAAAATGTCGCTTTCCTGGCGATCGTACTTTTCTACACTCTGGCGTAGCCTAAGGCGTAGCTTTGCGATATTGTTTTCAATCGAGGTGTGTGTCATGGCGCGGATGGTAGCTGATTCTGCCCTCTATGAGCCAGTCACCAGCCCGTACACAAGTAAGAAAAACAGGACGGCCAATGCGCCGTGGGTCGGCGCCTGAAGGGGAGCCTGAAAAGTCTGGCGACCAACCGTAGGGGATAAATATGGATATTACTGAGTTGCTGGCATTCAGCGCCAAACAGGGGGCATCTGACCTCCATCTCTCGGCGGGACTGCCACCGATGATCAGGGTGGACGGCGACATTCGCCGTATCAACCTCCCTCCCATGGAGCACAAACAGGTTCATGAGTTGATTTACGACATCATGAACGACAAGCAGCGCAAGGACTACGAAGAGTTTCTGGAGACGGACTTCTCCTTCGAGGTGCCCGGCGTTGCCCGTTTCCGTGTTAACGCTTTCAACCAGAATCGCGGCTCTGGCGCCGTGTTTCGAACCATTCCTTCCAAGGTGCTTACCATGGAAGATCTGGGGATGGGCCAGGTGTTTCGTGATATTTCCATGATGCCGCGCGGTCTTGTGCTGGTCACAGGACCCACTGGTTCCGGTAAGTCCACAACGCTCGCCGCAATGGTGGACTTCATTAACGACAATAAATATGAGCATATCCTTACTATTGAGGATCCGATTGAATTTGTGCACGAATCAAAGAAGTGCCTGGTTAACCAGCGTGAGGTGCACAAAGATACGCTTGGCTTCGCCGAGGCATTGCGCTCGGCCCTGCGTGAAGACCCGGACATTATTCTGGTGGGCGAGCTGCGCGACCTGGAAACGATTCGCCTGGCGCTGACTGCCGCGGAAACCGGTCACCTGGTTTTCGGCACATTGCACACGACCTCAGCAGCGAAAACGATTGACCGCGTGATCGACGTTTTCCCTGCTGCAGAGAAAGACATGGTGCGCTCAATGCTTTCTGAATCCTTGCAAGCAGTGGTGTCCCAGACTCTGCTCAAACGTGCTACCGGAGGGCGAGTGGCAGCGCATGAGATCATGCGCGGTACCTCTGCGATCCGTAACCTGATCCGCGAGGACAAGGTGGCGCAGATGTACTCCGCCATCCAGACTGGTAATGCAATCGGCATGCAGACCATGGATCAGTGCTTGCACGAACTGGTGGATAAGCGCGTTATCGGTCGAGATGTTGCGCGTGAAAAAGCGCGCATGCCGGAGAACTTTTAATCCGGCCAGAGCCGGAATGACTCACAGGGGAGTGGTCGCATGAATATTGATGAAATGCTGGAGAGAGTCGTTTCCGAGGGCGCCTCGGACGGTTTCATTTCTGCAGGTGCTTGTCCCAGCATCAAGGTAGACGGCAGCCTGTTCCCGATTCGCGAAACGCCATTGACAGCTCAAGAGGCGCGGGAGTTGGTGCTCTCTACCATGGACGAGGAGCAGCAATCCTACTTCATGAAGCACCATGAATACAATTTTGCCATCGGCCGCGAGGGGTTGGGGCGATTCCGTGTCAGCTGTTTTCAGCAACGTGGTGAAGCCGGCCTGGTGCTGCGCCGTATCGTGACAGAAATACCCACGGTTGATGAACTGGGCCTGCCGCCGATCATCAAGGAACTGGCGATGACCAAGCGTGGCCTGGTGATTTTTGTGGGCGCGACTGGTACCGGTAAGTCTACTTCACTCGCCTCCATGGTCGGCTATCGCAACCACAACAGCCGCGGTCACATCATCACTATCGAAGACCCTATCGAATATATGCACAACCACGGCAGCTGTATCGTCACCCAGCGTGAGGTGGGTGTGGACACTGAATCGTTTGATGTGGCTCTCAAGAATACGCTGCGACAGGCCCCCGACGTTATCCTCATTGGCGAGGTACGGACCGCAGAGACCATGATGCAGGCCCTGACCTTTGCTGAAACCGGGCATCTGTGCCTGTGTACCCTGCACGCCAATAATGCCAACCAGGCGCTGGATCGAATCCAGAGCTTTTTCCCGCCTGAGCATCACTCCCAGGTGTGGATGGACCTGTCGCTGAACCTGAAGTCGATGGTGGCCCAGCAGTTGCTGCCGCGTAAGGACGGCGAGGGTCGTACCCCGGTGGTGGAGGTCCTGCTCAATACACCATTGGTAGCAGACTATATTCGCAAGGGTGAGGTGCACCTGATCAAGGACCTGATGGCGAAATCAACAGAACTGGGTATGCAGACGCTGGACCAGTCGCTGACCAAGGCCTACAAAGAAGGGCTCATCACCAAGGAAGACGCGGTCAATTACGCGGATTCTGCCAACGATGTGCGCCTGGCGATCAAGATGCATGAGCGGGGCCAGTTTGGCGGTGGGGCCGATGACTTTTCGCTGTCCTTCGACGACCATGATGATGGTGGCCGGTTTATGGGGCGTACCTAACCCCTGAGCTGAGCTGAGCTTGCGCGGTCAGACTTGCTGTCCCAGCCAGGTCTGCAGGATGAGCTCCGCCGCCAGGCTGTCTATGGGGTCGCGGTTGTAATCGCCCCGGTGCCCCTGCTGCCTGCTGATCTGCTTCGCTTCGAAGCTGCTCAAGCGTTCATCTACCATCTCTACCTTCAGGCCCAGGCGCCCGTGCAGGCGGCGTGCAAACTTGTTGGCGCGCGCGGACAATTCGCTGCTGCTGCCATCCATATTCAGCGGCTCGCCCACTACCAGCAGGTCCGGCAGCCACTCCGCCACCAGGCGGTCCACAGCCTCCCAGTCGGGAATGCCCTCTCTGGCGCGCAATATGGGTAAGGTTTGTGTTGTGCCAAGGAGTGTGTTGCCCGTGGCGACGCCGATCTGGCGCAGTCCGAAGTCGAAGGCCATTATCTTGCGGGCTGCTGCGTTCAGGCGTGTCCCGCCTCGCCGGAGATGAGATTCATATCGATGCCCAGTCGCGCTGCCGCTGCGGCCACCCGCTGATCAACCGGTGTGGTGAAAATAATGTCACTGTCTGCGGGTAGCGTCAGCCAGCTGTTTTCCGCCAGTTCCTGCTCCAGTTGCCCTGCTGTCCAGCCCGCATAGCCCAGGGCGATGAGGTGATCCCTGGGGCCGTTGCCCTGCGCGATCGCGCGCAGGATATCCCGGGAGGTAGTCAGGTTGATTTCGTCGGTGACCTTGAGGTTTGCTTCCCAGGTCTCCTCGCACCTGCGGTGGAGTACGAAGCCGTGATCTATCTGCACCGGGCCTCCGGCCATAACCGGTTCACTGGCAAAATCGGCAGGGCTGTCAATCTGCAGGTGTTCGAAGATCTCGCCAAGGCTGAGGTCCAGGGGCTGGTTGATCACGATTCCCATGGCACCGCTCTCGCCGTGCTCACATATATAGGTAATGCTATGCGAAAATATTCCCTCGCTCAGCGTCGGCATGGCCAGCAGGAAGTGGTCTCTCAAGCTGTCGCTGCTTCTGGCGCTGGTGGCGTGAATTCTCCCGGACATGCTGGCGAAAGTACCCTCTTTGCTGATGTAAAAAAACTATACGTGAAGGTGTGATCCTTCAGTCTGAGCCTAGCTCATCCTGCTGAAATTGCCATGTGCGAACAATCTCCAGCTTGTCGGTGGTGGCAGCGAGCTCCGCCGGAAATGGGGAGTAGGGCGCGGCCATCCTCACAATCTTGATGGCGGCCTCGTCGAGCACCGCGTAACCGGATGACTTGAGCACGCGAATATCCTCCAGGCTACCGTCCTTGGCGATGACGACCAACAAACGCAGGTCACCGTAGAGGCCGTAGCGGATTGATGCCTCGGGGTAGTACTTGTTACCTACCGCCTCAAGTCGGCGCCGCCAGTCCAGCAGGTAGGCAGCGTCCGCGGCCTGTTTGGCGGACACTGAAGTGAGCCGGCGTACCCGTGGACTGGTCGTCTGCATCCGGGTCTGGTCAGCCAGGTCCGCTTCCAGTGACGCCAGTTGCTGGTTCAGGCGCTCAACCTCCGGATGCATTCCCGGGGTCAGGTTCTGCCGCTGCTCATCTTCCCGCTGGTCCTCGCTGACCGCCCGGGGCGCCGCGGCCACGGTGGAGAGTAACTCGTCATTGATGCTGGCTTCAGCATCGGTCTGTTGCGGAGCAGACTGCTGTTGCACAGCGGACTGCATGGGTAATTCGTTATTGCGTGAGGTGATCGCGTTGACGTCGGCCTGTTCGCCGCCTCCCTCCTGGTTGCTCTGGGCAACGTGCCTGGCGTCTTCCGCTGCTGCCTGACTGGGCCGGGTGGCGAGGGTGACCTCAATTTGCGAGCTCTCGCGGGGGCTGGTCTGGCTGTTGAAGGACACACCCAGTACCACCAGAGCGTGCAGCACCACTGCGGCGAGCACAGCGTTGCGCATTCTCGAGTGCTCGCCTTGGGATTGGTCCAGGTAGTACATGTCTGTGGAGGCTCAGGTCCTTTTGGACAGTTCTTCAGCGATACAATCCATCAGGTCGCCGGCGATGTCCAGATCGTATCCTGCGTCAATTTCACGGATACAGGTGGGGCTGGTGACATTGATTTCCGTGAGGTAGTCACCGATGACATCAAGTCCGGCGAAGATGATGCCCCGCTCGCGCAGGAAAGGTGCAACCTGTTCTGCTATCTGGCGATCGCGATCGGTCAGTGGCTGTGCACGGCCGGAACCACCTGCAGCGAGGTTGCCTCTGGTCTCACCTGCCAGCGGAATCCGTGCCAGGCAGTAGGGCACCACCTCTCCGCCAACGACCAGGATGCGTTTGTCCCCGTCGACGATCTCGGGAATATAGCGCTGCGCCATGATTGTGCGGCTGCCTTCATTGGTCAGTGTTTCCAGAATTACACTCACATTGGGATCATCCGCTTTGGCGCGAAAGATAGCCGTACCGCCCATGCCATCCAGCGGCTTGTATATGACATCCTCATGCTCCTTGTGGAATGCCCGCAGACGCTGCATGTCACGGCTAACCAGCACCGGAGGGCAACACTGAGGGAACTGCGTAGCGAATACCTTCTCATTGCTGTCCCGCAACCCCTGGCAGCGATTGACGATCAGTGTTCCCTTGCGCTCGGCGTCTTCCAGAATATAAGTCGTATAAAGGAACTCGTTATCGAATGGTGGGTCCTTGCGCATCAGGATCACGTCCAGTTCAGAGAGCGCCCGGTCTTCAGCGGGATGCATCTCATACCAGGCGTTGGGGTCGCGGAATACTGTGGTGTGGGCCATGCTCGCGCGGGCTTCACCATTGTGGAGATAGAGGTCCTTCTGCTCCATGTAGTAAATCTGCCAGTCCCGCGCCTGTGCCGCCCAGAGCATGGCAAGAGTCGTGTCTTTCTTGTAGTTGATGTCGGCAATGGGATCCATTACCACACCGAGCTTTATAGTCATCGCCTGGCTCCGCGAGTTCGGGGGCTTGCTACGTTACGCAAAGGTAAAAACATGCGCAAGCAATGGCGGTAGTGAAATGGTGTTGGCTGCCCTAGAATGGAGCGCCTTTATTGACTGTAGTGGAGCATCTCCTGGTGAGTGGCATTTATTTTTTCCTGGCGTTGATGTCGATTATTGGCACAGCCAGCGCGATTGTGCAGGCTCGGCGTCTTTACTGGGCCGCGCCGCTATATTTCTTCGCCGCCTGGCTGACCGGTGAGCTGGCATTGATTCACCTGCTCTGGCAGGTAGCGCTGACCGCAGTGCTGGCTTTCTCCGGAGCATTGGATAATGGTCTCGCCCAGCTGGGTTTAGGCTTGTTTGCCCTGTCCTGGATGGGGCTGGTCTACCTGCAGATACAGGCCATGGATACACAACGAATCCTGCGACGCGCATTGCGCAGGGGCCTGGGTATTGACTATCGCAGTTCGCTTTCCCCTGAGCGCCAGCGCGTGCTGGAAGACGGGGTTCGGGCAAGCAGTTGGATGAAGCCATTCTCTATGTTCAGGGAAGGTGTGAGGGTGCATTCGCATATTTCGTATGCTGATGGGGGCAAGCGCAACCTGCTGGATATCTATCATCCCCATGAGTCCCGCGAAGGGGGATACCCGGTACTGCTGCAAGTACACGGTGGTGGTTGGATGATCGGGGAGAAGGAGCAGCAGGCCAAGCCTCTGATGTACCACCTCGCCCAGCGCGGTTGGCTCTGTGTTGCTATCAATTACCGGCTGAGCCCTACGGCCGCGTTTCCTGCGCATATCGTCGATGTTAAGAAAGCCATCGCCTGGGTGAGGGATAACATCTCACAATATGGAGGCAACCCGGACTTTATCGCCATCACTGGCGGTTCGGCTGGTGGCCACCTCAGCTCGTTGGCGGCACTGACTCCTGGCCTGGCCGAATTCCAGCCGGGGTTTGAGGAAGCGGATACGTCGATCCAGGCGGCAGTGCCCTTCTACGGTGTTTACGACTTGATCGATCGCTATGAAATCCGGCCCGAAATGTCGATGGAAAAAATGCTTTCAGACAAGGTCATGCAGTGCACGCGGGAAGAAAATCCTGAGCTTTGGGAAAGCAGCTCGCCCCTGGCCCATGTGCATGAAGGTGCCCCGCCAATGTTTGTTATCCACGGAACCCATGACACCCTGGTGTGGGTGGAGGAGGCAAGAACCTTTGTATCGGCGATGCAAAATGCATCGAAACAAGCGGTGGTTTATGGAGAGCTACCCGGTGCGCAGCACGCGTTTGAGGTGTTCCACTCTGTGCGCACGGATCACACCGTTAACGCGGTGACTGATTTTCTGGAATGGAGCCATGCTCGTTGGTGCGATGCACGCGACTGATGTCCCCCCCCTGTCTGGCTGGTGGGTGGTTTTATTCCTGCTCCCAAAACGGCAGGCGCCTGTATCGCGACCGCATAGCCCTGGACGTGAGCTGGTGAACGCCATTGGGGCGGCCACCTGAGCGGGGCGCGGTCAGGGGAGGCTCATATCTCCCCAGCGCGCCTGCAGTATGGCCAGAGCGGCAACCGGCGCCGTTTCTGTTCGTAATACACGGGGCCCCAGTCTCAGGGAAAGAAAGCCGTGCGCCTCGGCAGTCGCTATTTCGCTTTCGCTCAGTCCGCCCTCAGGGCCGATAAGCAGCTCGGCCTGCCCTGTGGTTGCGGTTCCCGGTGGCAGCGGGTCTGCACGATGATGCAGTACCAGTCTCAGCGGCGCCTCAGTGGCATCCAGCCACGTTTGTAGTGGTTGCAATGACGCGATTCGGGGTATTTGATTGCGACCGCATTGTTCACAGGCGCTGACAGCAATCTGCTGCCAGTGAGCGACCTTCTTTTCGGCGCGCTCCCCTTTCAGCTTTACCTCGGTGCGTTCGGTCAGCAGCGGAGAGATACTGCTTACGCCCAGCTCTGTTGCCTTCTGGATTACCCAGTCCATGCGTTCACCGCGCGATACGGCTATGCCCAGGTGGATCGCCAGTGTTGATTCAGTTTCGCACTGTCGATGTGCCCCAGTGGTCACAGCGACCCGTTTCTTGCCAAGCGCAGAAATGGTCGCCGGATACTCGCCGCCGCGACCGTCAAAGAGCGTGATTGCGTCATCCTCGCGCATTCGTAGGGCGCGGGCGATATGTTGACTGGGCCGGGGTTCCAACTCGAAGGTGGAGTGTGCCTGTAGCACCTGCCCCGTGAAGATACGGGGTATACGCATTACAGGCCCAGGTTGTTGTAGATGGTGCGCGTGGGCTCCACCTGGTTCATGGTGTAGAAATGGATGCCCGGGCAACCGGAATCGATCAGCGTCTGGCAGAGCTGGGTGACGACCTCCAGGCCGAACTGGCGAACGGACTCCTGGTCATCGCCATAACTCTCCATGCGCTTGCAGATCCAACGGGGAATCTCCGCGCCACAGTTGCGCGAGAAGCGTGCGAGATTCTCGTAGTTGGTAATCGGCATGATGCCGGCATAGATAGGTTGATCTATACCTGCCGCCTGGCATTGGTCCAGATAGTAGAAGTAGGCTTCCACATTATAAAAATATTGTGTGATAGCGCTGTTGGCGCCGGCGTCCATCTTCTTTTTGAGGAACTCAATGTCGCTGGCGTAGCTCCTGGATTCCGGGTGGATCTCCGGGTAGGCAGCGACCGCGATATGGAAGTGGTCACCGGTGCGTTCGCGAATGAACCTCACCAGGTCGTTGGCATGTACCAATTGCATAGCGGCGCCCATGCCCGAGGGCATATCGCCGCGCAAGCCCACCAATCGGTTTATGCCGCGGGACTTGTAGGTCTCCAGCAGCTCTGCCACGGTGTTTTCGTCATCACCACCAAAGCTCAGGTGCGGCGCGACATCAATGCCGGCATCGCGAATGGCGGACACGATGCCCAGAGTGGTATCCCGGGTGGTGCCGCCGGCACCATAGGTTACCGAGAAAAACTCCGGCCCCAGGGCGTTCAGGGCCGGTGTGGTTTCGTTAAGCAGCTTTTCCTTGCCCGCTGCGGTTTTCGGCGGGAAGTATTCGAAGCTGATGTGCGGTTTCGCCACGGGCGGCTCCTCAGTACTTGTAGCTGTCTGGCTTGAACGGGCCATCCTGCTTGACGTTGATGTACTTAGCCTGCTCTTCAGTCAGCCTGGTCAGCACAGCGCTGAAGCCACCGATCATGTGTGCGGCCACTTCTTCGTCCAGTTTCTTGGGCAGTACTTCTACCGACAGGGCCGCAGGCTTCATGTTGTCCTCGAGGTCGGCGAACCTGCGCTCATAGAGATAGATCTGTGCCAGAACCTGGTTGGCGAAAGAGCCATCCATGATGCGTGAAGGGTGGCCGGTAGCGTTGCCCAGGTTCACCAGTCGGCCTTCAGACAGCAGAATCAGGTGATCGTTGGCGGCCTGGTCGCGATATACCTTGTGTACCTGCGGCTTGATCTCTTCCCAATCCCAGTTGCGACGCATGTAAGCAGTGTCGATCTCATTGTCGAAGTGGCCTATGTTGCACACCACGGCGCTGGACTTGAGTGCGCGCAGCATGAACTCGTCACAGACGTTGTAGTTGCCCGTGGTGGTGACCAGGAGGTCGGTGTTTTGCAGCAGGTCGCGGTTGATGCAGTCATCGTTACCCTGATTGTTGCCATCGATATAAGGAGACACTACTTCAAAGCCATCCATGCAGGCCTGCATGGCGCAGATCGGGTCGATCTCGGAAATGCGCACGATCATGCCTTCCTGTCGCAGCGACTGTGCAGAGCCCTTGCCAACATCGCCGTAACCGATAACCAGCGCCTTCTTGCCCGCCATCAGGTGGTCGGTGGCGCGCTTGATAGCGTCATTGAGCGAATGACGGCAGCCATACTTATTGTCGTTCTTTGACTTGGTGACCGAATCATTTACGTTTACTGCCGGCACCTTCAGGGTGCCGGCTTCCAGCATTTCCTGCAGGCGATGAACGCCGGTAGTGGTTTCCTCGGTGATGCCGTGAATCTTGTCCAGCATGGCCGGATAGTTCTCATGCAGCATGGAGGTCAGGTCTCCGCCATCGTCGAGAATCATGTTGGCGTCCCACGGCTGGCCGTCCTTGAGGATGGTCTGCTCTATACACCAGTCATACTCTTCTTCGGTCTCGCCCTTCCAGGCGAAGACAGGGATGCCAGCCGCGGCAATGGCTGCAGCAGCATGGTCCTGGGTGGAGAAAATATTACAGGAAGACCAGCGCACCTCTGCACCCAGCTCAATCAGTGTCTCGATCAGTACACCGGTCTGGATGGTCATGTGAATACAGCCCAGGATCTTTGCGTTCGCCAGTGGCTTGCTGTCACGGTACTTTTCACGCATGGCCATCAGCGCGGGCATTTCTCCCTCGGCGATGTCCAGCTCGCGGCGGCCCCACTCGGCCAGTGAGATGTCAGCGACCTTGTAGTCGGGTGTAGCTTGCAGTTTTTCTACTGTGCTCATGATTCAGTCCTCGATTAAAGTGCCGCTTTCAGGGCGTCGGCTTTGTCGGTTTTTTCCCAGGTGAAGTCCGCATCTTCGCGACCGAAATGGCCGTAAGCAGCAGTTTTACGATAAATCGGTCGTTTCAGATCGAGCATCTCGATCAGCCCACGGGGGCGCAGGTCAAAGAGATCACGTACCAGTTCGCCGATGCGATCATCGCTCAGTTTGCCGGTACCAAAGGTATTGATGGCGATAGAGGTAGGCTCTGCCACGCCAATCGCGTAGGAGACCTGGATTTCGCAGCGCTCCGCCAATCCGGCGGCAACGATATTCTTGGCCACGTAACGGCCGGCGTAGGCTGCAGAGCGGTCAACTTTGGACGGGTCCTTGCCGGAGAAGGCGCCACCACCGTGGCGGGCCATGCCGCCATAGGTGTCGACAATGATTTTGCGCCCGGTGAGACCACAGTCACCAACCGGGCCACCAATGATGAACTGGCCGGTGGGGTTGATGTGATACTCGGTTCCCGCATGTAGCCACGCGGCAGGCAGGGTTTCCTTGATGATCAGTTCCATGACCGCTTCGCGGATGTCTGCTTGCTCGATATCGGGGTCGTGCTGGGTAGACAACACTACCGCATCGATAGCGACCGGTTTGCCGTCTTCGTAGCGCAGTGAAACCTGGCTCTTTGCATCGGGACGCAACCAGGGCAGCGTTCCGTGCTTGCGCAGCTCAGCCTGTTTTTCCACCAACCGGTGCGAATAATAGATAGGCGCGGGCATCAGCACGTCAGTTTCGCTGGTGGCGTAGCCGAACATCAGGCCCTGGTCGCCGGCACCCTGTTCAAGGTGAGCTCCCTCTCCCTCATTAACGCCTATGGCGATATCGTGGGACTGCTTGCCGATGGCATTGAGTACGGCGCAGGAAGCACCGTCGAAGCCCACATCGGAGCTGTTATAGCCAATATCGAGAATGACCTGGCGCACTACCGCCTCGAGATCGACATAGGTAGAGGTCGTGACCTCACCGGCGATGATGGCCATCCCGGTCTTGACCATGGTTTCTACCGCGACCCGGGCCTCCTTGTCATCGGTAAGAATGGCGTCGAGGACGGCGTCAGAAATCTGGTCTGCCATCTTGTCCGGGTGCCCCTCGGAAACTGATTCCGAGGTAAAAAGCGCATATTCACTCATGCTGTTTTTCCTTTGCTAATTGATCGGTGGCCGAAGAGGCGCACCTGTACTTGAAATCCATTACGTTGGGCCAGGTATACGCTGGCGACCTCGTCCAGTCCTGCGTCGCGGGCCCATGAGGTTAAGTCTGCCGGGTCAAAACCCAGCCAGAGGTCGCCGCAGTTTTCCCGTGCCCAGCCCTGGTCGTGGGCGCAGAGGTCGGTAACCAGCACGACACCTCCGGGTGCCAGGCAATCCGCCGCGTCCCTGAGTATCTGCGCCGGGTCCGGGGTGTGATGCAGAACCATGTTGATAACGACACAATCCGCCTGAAACGCGCGCAGGCGCTTGTCGCCGGTATCGCCATGGATGAACTCGATATTGTCCAGGCCAGCGTTTTCGGCCCGCTCCCTCGCTTGTTTCAGCATTGCCGCTTCCACATCCAGGGCAACGACGCGCTTGAAATTCGGAGCCAGCTCCAGCAGGAAGCTGCCGTCACCGGGGCCGACCTCCAGAGCCACGTTACGCTGCATAAGCGGGGCATCGTGCAGGATCTCGGCCACGGTGCCAGCATACTGCTGGTAGCTGGCTATCAAATCCTGCTGTTGGCGAAACTTGTCCGCGTTATCACGGAAGAAATGCCGCGAGTTCTCTTCCCTTTGCCGATACAGCGCCTTCAGGCCCTTGTCGATCGCGGGCGGAAGCTCAATCCGGTCCACCGCGATAAACAGCTCGCTTTGCAGCCCTTCCAGCTCCGCGCGCTGCCCCAGCTGTGCGCGTCGATAGAAAATAGAGTTGCCTTCCCGGCGCGTTGCAACCAGCCCGGCGCCTGCCAGTACCTTGAGATGATGACTGAGAGCCGGTTGGCGAATGCCGAATATCGAGCACAGCTCAGACACGCCGAAGGAGTCCTCGCGCAGTACGCGGAGCACCTGCAGCCGCAGGGGGTCTGAGCTGGCCTTGCAGAACGCTGCCAGTTCAGCCGCCGGCGGTGTCTCGGTAACGGGCTGATTGGCCGCTGTTGTTGTGGTGGCATTCAACATGGCGGAGGAGTCTAGCAGGCTGCCACATCTATATCAAAATATTTTGATATAGATTTGCAGATCGTGACGCGGGTCCGATTCCGGGTAGATGCCCGCTGTGCGGCCGATCGCAAAAACGGCCGTTATGCAAGGCACCAGCACCGATATTCGTTGCCGTTGGCCGCCCGTTACGCGAAAATGACGGCCCTTTTTCAAGCAGCCCCCAGATTCCGGAGATTTGCATGTCGTCCAACCGCAATGAACTTGCCAATGCCATCCGCGTGCTCGCCATGGACGCGGTCCAGAAGGCCAATTCCGGGCACCCGGGGGCACCTATGGGCATGGCGGATATCGCCGAGGTGCTCTGGAACGACTACCTGCGGCATAATCCGGCCAATCCGCAATGGCACAACCGCGATCGCTTTGTGCTGTCTAATGGGCATGGGTCCATGTTGATCTATGCCCTGTTGCACCTCTCCGGCTACGACCTGCCCATGACAGAGCTGGAGAATTTCCGCCAGCTGCATAGCAAGACACCCGGACACCCCGAGTATGGTTATACGCCGGGCGTGGAGACGACCACCGGACCCCTGGGGCAGGGCGTCAGCAATGCCGTGGGCATGGCAATTGCCGAGAAAGTCCTGGCGGCTCAGTTCAACCGTGATGGGCATGAGGTGGTCGATCACTATACGTATACCTTCCTCGGAGATGGCTGCCTGATGGAGGGCATTTCTCATGAGGTCTGCTCGCTGGCGGGTACTCTGGGCCTGGGCAAACTGGTTGCCTTCTACGACGACAACGGAATCTCCATTGACGGCGAGGTGGAGGGCTGGTTCACCGATGACACCCCGGCGCGCTTCAAGAGCTATGGCTGGCAAGTGATCAACGAGGTCAATGGTCACAACTCATCCGAAATCAAGGCCGCGATCGAGGCGGCCCGCCACGACAGCAGCCGTCCCACCCTGATCTGTTGCAAGACATTGATCGGCAAAGGCTCACCCGGCAAGCAGGGTAGCGAGTCCTGTCACGGTGCTCCGCTGGGCGGAGATGAAGTCGCGGCCACGCGAATCGCGTTGGATTGGCCACATGAGCCTTTTGTTATTCCTGAGAACGTCTATGCCGGCTGGAATGCACGTGACAAGGGCGCGTCGGCGGAATCCGCCTGGGACCAGCGCATGGAAGCCTATGCAGCAGAGCATCCTGAACTGGCGGCAGAGCTGCGTCGACGGCTGGCGGGAGAGCTCCCGGCGGACTTTAATGACCAGGCGACTGCTTATATCCAGCAGTGCCAGGAAGAGGGTGAAAGCATTGCCTCGCGCAAGGCCTCGCAGAATTGCCTCAATGCCTACGGACCCCATTTGCCGGAACTGCTGGGAGGCTCAGCGGACCTGGCCGGGTCCAACCTGACCATCTGGAGCGGCTCACAGGGAGTGACGCGTGACGACGCCAGTGGTAACTACCTGTATTACGGCGTACGCGAGTTTGGCATGGCAGCGATCATGAACGGGATTACCCTGCATGGCGGCTTTATTGCCTATGGCGCGACCTTCCTCGTGTTTATGGAATATATGCGCAATGCGGTGCGCATGGCCGCGCTGATGAAGCAGCCATCTATTTTTGTGTTTACGCATGACTCTATCGGACTGGGAGAAGACGGCCCTACTCACCAGCCGGTAGAACAGGTTGCCTCACTGCGCAACACGCCCAATCTGTATACCTGGCGTCCCTGTGACACGGTGGAATCAGCGGTCGCCTGGAAGGCATCAATCGAGCGTCGCGACGGGCCAGCCGCACTGGTATTTTCTCGCCAGGGCCTGCCGCATCAGGACCGCACGGCACAACAGCTGGCTGATATCGCCCGCGGCGGATACATACTGCGCGAAAGCAACGGACATCCGCAGGCTATTCTTATTGCCACCGGCTCCGAAGTGCACCTTGCCATGGGTGCAGCAGAACGGCTGGAGGCCGCGGGCAAGCAAGTTCGCGTGGTCTCCATCCCCTGTACTGAACTGTTTGAAGCCCAGGACGCCGACTACCGGGAGGCTGTATTGCCTTCTGACGTCCTCGCCCGGGTCGCCGTTGAGGCGCTGCATGCAGACTACTGGTACAAGTATGTGGGCCTGGACGGACGCATTGTGGGGATGACCGGCTTTGGTGAATCTGCCCCCGCGGGAGAGCTGTTCAGTGAGTTCGGGTTTACTGTAGACAACGTCGCCAGCGTAGTGGAAGAGTTGCTGGCCGACTAGTTGGAGCCGGCACAGTGGTGCGACTAGCGATCAATGGCTATGGCCGGATAGGCCGCAGCGTGCTGCGAGCTCTCCAGGAGAGTCCGCTGCGCTCGCGCCTGCAGGTTGTTGCGATCAATGAGCTGGCGGATGCTCGCACCGTGCTGCACCTTACGCGTTATGACTCCACCCATGGCCGGTTTCCCGGTGAACTGACAGGTGACGAGGGGCAACTGATCGTCAACGGCGAGCCCATTGCGCTGCTGCGCAACGAGAAGATATCTGCGCTGCCCTGGCGTGACTTCGATGTGGATATTGTGCTCGAATGCACCGGTGCTTTCAGTGATCGCGCCACGGCGGAGCAGCATCTGGTCCAGGGTGCAGGCAGGGTGCTGTTTTCCCAGCCCGCGCAGGCTGATGTCGATGCCACTATCGTCTACGGTGTCAACCAGGATGCGCTGCAGGCGCGGCACCGCATCGTTTCCGCCGGTTCCTGCACGACCAATGGTATTGTTCCCGTGATTCAGGCCCTGTCTGATGCCATCGGTATTGACAGTGGCACCATCACCACTATCCATTCAGCGATGAATGACCAGCCCGTGCTTGATGCCTATCACCACACTGACTTGCGCAAGACGCGGGCCGCCTCGCGCTCAATTATCCCCATTGATACGGGGCTCGCTCGCGGTGTAGAGCGGGTTTTACCGGCAATGAAGGGCCGTTTCAGCGCGCAGGCGTTGCGCGTGCCAACGCTTAACGTCTCAGCGATGGATCTCACCGTGCAGACGTTAGCGGATACCGACACAGCGGCGATTAATCGGGTTTTATATGATGCGGCTCAATCCCGGTTTATGGGTGTCCTGGGCTATACTGAAGAGCCTCTGGCGTCCTGCGATTTCAATCATGACACGCATTCCAGCATTATCGATGCAAGCCAGACGCGGGTCAGCGGGCCGCGCCTGGTCAAGGTGTTGACCTGGTTCGACAATGAGTGGGCTTACGCCAATCGCATGCTGGATGTCGTCAATCACTGGACTCGTTTATAGGAGAACAAACCCATGGCCCTGAACGTTAAATTGATGAAGGACCTGGACCTGAAGGGTAAGCGGGTTTTGATCCGCGAAGACCTCAACGTACCGATCAAGGACGGGGTCGTGACCTCTGATGCGCGCATACGCGCGGCGCTGCCCACTATTGAGGCGGCCTGCAAGGCGGGTGCCAGGGTCATTCTGATGTCCCACCTGGGGCGCCCCACCGAGGGTGAGTTTGATCCCCAGTACTCCATGGCCCCGGTGGCTGCCCACCTCGCTGAGCTTCTTGAGCAGAAGGTCACTCTGGTGGAGGACTGGAAGCTGGGTGTGGAGTTGAACGATGGCGAAGTCGCCATGCTGGAAAATGTTCGTTTCAACCCCGGTGAAAAGAAAGATGACGAGACGCTTGCGCAGGCCTATGCCGGGCTCTGTGAGATATTCGTGATGGATGCATTCGGCACGGCGCATCGCGCCCAGGCCTCCACCCACGGCGTGGCGAAATTTGCCCCCGTTGCCTGTGCCGGGCCCCTGCTGGAAGGTGAGCTGACAGCCCTTGAGCAGGCCTTGTCTGACCCGGCCCGGCCCATGGTCGCGATCGTCGGCGGCTCCAAGGTGTCGACCAAGTTGACGGTGCTGGAGACCCTGTCCGATAAAGTGGACCAGTTGATTGTGGGGGGCGGCATCGCCAACACATTTCTCGCCGCCGCCGGTAAGCCCGTGGGTAAATCACTCTGTGAGCACGACCTGCTTGCCGACGCCAGGTCGCTGATGGAAAAAACCAGTATCCCTCTGCCCGTGGACGTGGTCACCGGCAAGGAGTTTTCCGAGACGGCCGCAGCCGAAACGAAGTCCGCTGAGGATGTGGCGGCAGATGATATGATCTTCGACATAGGACCGCAGTCTGCCGCTGCCATCGCGACTATTATTGGCGGCGCAGGCACCATACTGTGGAATGGGCCGGTGGGGGTCTTCGAGTTCGACCAGTTTGGCGGTGGCACAGAGGCCTTGTCCCGGGCCATCGCCGACTCTTCTGCTTTTTCCCTGGCGGGCGGCGGCGACACCCTGGCGGCGATAGACAAGTATGGTATTGCCGACAAGGTTACTTACATTTCTACCGGGGGCGGGGCGTTCCTGGAATATGTGGAAGGCAAGGTTCTTCCCGCAGTTGCTGTGCTGGAAGCGCGAGCAGCCGACTGATAAAACACACGACATCAATACTCAGAGGTAGTAGACACCATGGCACTTATCAGCATGCGACAGTTGCTGGACCACGCCGCCGAGCACGGCTACGGCGTTCCGGCCTTCAATGTAAACAACCTTGAACAAACTCGCGCCATCATGGAGGCGGCCGATAAAACCAACTCGCCGGTGATAATGCAGGCCAGCGCGGGAGCCCGCAAGTACGCCGGTGCGCCTTTTCTGCGGGCAATGATGGAGGCGGCAATGAACGAATTTCCGCACATCCCCGTGGTCGTGCACCAGGATCATGGAACCTCCCCGGCGGTCTGCCAGCGATCCATCCAACTGGGGTTTTCCTCGGTAATGATGGACGGCTCGCTGGGCACTGACGGCAAAACACCCATGGACTACGACTACAACGTGGCTGTTACGCGTCAGGTGGTGGACATGGCGCATGCCTGTGGTGTGTCCGTGGAAGGTGAGCTGGGCTGTCTCGGTTCGCTGGAAACTGGCGAGGCAGGCGAGGAAGACGGCATCGGTGCGGAGGGTAAGTTGACGCATGAGCAAATGCTTACTGACCCGGAGGAAGCCGCGGAGTTCGTCAAGGCGACGGAAGTAGACGCGCTCGCTATTGCCTGTGGCACCAGCCATGGGGCCTACAAGTTCACGCGGCCGCCCACCGGCGATATTCTCGCTATTGATCGCATCAAGGAAATCAACGCGCGCATTCCCAATACCCACCTGGTTATGCACGGATCCTCATCCGTCCCGCAGGACTGGCTTGCGGTGATCAACGAGTTTGGCGGTGAGATACCCGAGACCTATGGCGTGCCGGTAGAACAAATTCAGGAAGGGATTCGCCACGGAGTGCGCAAGATCAATATTGATACGGACCTGCGCCTGGCGTCTACAGGAGCCATTCGTCGTTTCATGGCGGAGAATCCGGCCGAATTTGACCCGCGCAAATATCTCGCCAAGACCATAGACGCGATGCGAGACATCTGCATCGCCCGCTATGAGTCTTTTGACACTGCCGGTAAAGCTGACAAGATAAAGGTGAGCTCGCTGGAGTCCATGTACGTCCAGTACGAGTCTGGAACGCTTACACCCCAGGTCAAGTAAGCACTGCGGTCAGCGGATGAAAGGCATTACAGGCCCTGGCGGGCGCGTGAGCACCCGGGCAGGGTTGGCCGTTTCGATTGCAGCGGCCCCGCCGGCGCTGCAATGACCGGGCTGTGGTGCCAGGGCCCGGTGAAACGACCGTGAGCGTTACGACGGTGACAGCGCAGGAACTGGATGAGCTCAGGGGTGCCTTACCCGCTTTCGGGGACAATGGGCCCTCGGCGCTGTTTCTGCGCTACCTCGGCTTTTACGACCTGAATTTCAATGAAACCTACCCTGAGGCGACGTATCGCTTCGGCAGCATCGTCTCGGGAAATTTTCGACTAATGACGCACTGCTGGACGGTGCCTGATGCGCGAGCAAACCTGTGCCTGGTGCACGGCTACTTTGACCACAGTGGGCTCTATGACAAGCTGGTGGCGTACGGCCTTTCCCGACGTTGCAACGTATTGATCTTCGACCTGCCCGGTCACGGGCTCTCCTCTGGTGAGCCGGGGGTGATCGACAGCTTCACTGATTATGCTGACGCGGTGGTGGATGTCCTCGACGGTGTTGAACTGCCGCACCTTCCGCTGCACGCTATGGGCCAGAGCACCGGTTGCGCCGCTCTGATGGAGTGCGCAAGAAGCGGCCGCTGGCGCTTTCAACATGCGATTTTCCTGGCGCCGCTGGTCCGGCCTGCGGGTTGGGTGCGTGTGCGCGTCGGTTTTCTGTTGCTGCATCGCTTTCGCGACAGCGTCACGCGCTCCTACAATCGTAATTCCTCAGACGATGAGTTTCTGGAGTTTGTGCGCCGCGACCCGCTGCAGTGTCGGCGCGTCTCCCTGCGCTGGTTGGGTGCCCTGAAGCGCTGGCTCGCCGCCTTGCCGCTGACGGACTTTGGCGTGGGACCGGTGCAGGTTATTCAGGGGCAACGGGATACCACCGTGCAGTGGCGCTATAACATGGGGGCGATCAGCAAGCTGTTTCCAGGCAGTACGATCGACTACCTGCCTGAGGCAGGACACCAATTGGCCAATGAGTCATTAGCCATTCGCGAGCGCTACTTCCCTATCATGGATCGTTACCTGTTCCGCTAGTTACTGCTCAAGCTCTGCAGGAGTTGCTGGTAATTGGGGTTGCGCGGTGACAACTTGAGTAACTGCTGCGTGTAGCTGCGCGCTCTTTGCCGATCGCCCAACTCAGCGCTGTAGTTGGCCATGGCCAGCAGCACTTGTTCCTCTCGCGGAAACGCCCTGTGCAATTTGTTCAGTTCTGTCAGCGCCTGGCGGGGATTGCCCAGGTCGTGTAGTGCAATCGCGTACACAAAGCGGTGACGCATACCGCGCGTCTCCAGCTCTGCCGCGCTGCGCAGGTAGTCCAGCGCCCTTTCCGATTCCCCTGATCGGGTTTCCAGCAAACCCAGCGCGTGTAGGATGTTGCCGTTTTCCGGAGCGATGTTCATGGCCTGCAGCAGTAGATCCCTGGCCTGTGCATCCCGGCTCTGGGCACGTAACAAGTCGGCAAGATTCAGGTAGGCGCCTATCAGTTGAGGATTGATTAACAGCGCTTCACGATAGTTGCTCTCGGCAGCAGGGAGGTCGCCACGGTTGGCCTGGAACAGGCCAAGCTGCATCAGCACCGAGGGCATGTCCGCGTGCTGCGCCATGACGGTTGTGTATTCGCTGAACAGCTTGCGCAACTTGTCTGCATCCGCCTGCTGTATCTGGTCCAGCGGCACCTCGGCGAGCGCCAGGGCCACTTCCATGCGCACGGCGAGGATTTCGTCATCGATTAGCGGGGTCAACAACTGGAAGCGTTGCTGTAATGAAACGAAATCCAGTGAACGCACCGTACTGGTGCGAATGATCGGGTCGTCATCATAGAGCAGTGCGGCCATGGTCTGGGTGGCCTCACGACCGCCTACCTGGCCCAGTGCCTCCATGGCGGTAGCGCGCCAGATCGGCGCCGTGGCGGTATCGTTGGCCAGCTGCGCCAGGGTGGGGACACCGCTAGCATCGCCTCGATCAAGACGTTCAAAGGCGCGCGAGAAGTGAGTCCCGGTGTCGCGGAAAATGACCCCCTTGTCACGCAACGCATCGACCGCCCATTGCGCATCCTGGTCAGTGTGACACTGGTTGCAGGCATTGGGTGTTCCTATAACCACGGAGAGGTCCGGGCGGGGTATGCGCATACTATGATCCCTGCGGGGATCTACCACCATGTAGGTGGTCTCGGGCATATGACAATCCGCGCAGCTCGCGCCGGCACTTTCCAGCGGATGGAAGTGATGATCCGGGCTGTCGTAGACTTCCGGCCTGTGGCACTGCGCGCATATCGCATTGCCCGGCGCCCTCAGCTCTGCACTGTGTGGCTCGTGACAGTTGCTGCAGACCACGCCGGCCTGATGCATTTTGCTCTGCACGAATGAACCGTAGACATAGACCTCGTCGAGAATTTGGCCATCGTAGTGATAAAGCGGCGACTGCAGCATTGAGAGTCGATGTGTATCCAGCAGATCGGCACCATAGTGATAGTCCCCCAGGGTGCCCCTGCGGCTGTGACAGCGTGCGCAGTTGTCAATCTGGGCGCGAGATGCCAGCGGCTGGGCGCGCCGGGCGATATGCTCTCCCTCGGGAAACACCCATTCGCCACGCTGCGCCAGATCAGTGGGGAAGCCACCGCCATGTGCGCCATCCAGCGAATCCGTTCTGGCCAGTTCGAGGTGCTTGCTGCCTGGGCCGTGGCAAGCCTCGCAGCTGACGTCGATCTCCTTGTAGGTGGTGTTAAAGCTGCGGCTCTCGCGGGTGTAGTTCTTCTGAAGGTCTGTACTGTGACACTCAGCGCAGCGGGTGTTCCAGTTCTGGTAGGGGCCGGTCCAGTGCAGCGGGTCCTTGAAGTCAATAGGCTCGTCAGGATAGAGGTGGAACCAGCGTTGGCCGCCTTCAGATTGAGGTCGTGAATCCCAGGAAATGCTGAGAGCCTGCAGGCGACCACGAGATAGCGGCAGCAGGTACTGCTGCAGAGGGTAAACCCCGAAGACATAGGCCACCTCGAAGTCCGTCAACTTGCCGTCCTCACCGTCTGTGCGCACCATGAACCTGTCGCCGTCCCTGAAGAAACGGCTGGTGATGCCGTTGAAGGTGAAAGAGGAGTCGTTGAAGTCGCCGAGCACGGTATCAGGCGTGGCCAGTTGCATGGCGAGGTCGTGATGAGAGCCCTGCCAGTTTTTGTATTCATCAGCGTGACAGGTCTGGCAACTACTGGAGCCGGTAAACGTGGCTTCTGTGGCGCTGGCTACAGGGCTGCCCAGCAGTACTGCGAGGACGAATAATCGGGAAAACAAAACCTGGGCCTTTTTCTGGGTAGGGGCGACACATTACCCTATTCCAGTAGCCTACCCAATAGTGGCTTGAGGTAAGCGCGTGGCCCTGCCCAATAGTGTTATGGACAGCGGCCCCGGCCGTTACCTAAGATGGCCGCAATGTGCGGGTGAAACCGCCTTGCAAACAAGGTATGCAATGAAAATTGGAATTTTGAAGACCGACGCAGTGCGTCCAGAGTGGGTGCCGGACTTCGGCGAGTACCCGGACATGTTTGTCGCACTCCTGGGCAGGGCAGACCCCGATCTGGAATTTGTTGTTTACGATGTAGAAGAGGGCATCTACCCCGAGGATGTAGACGAGGTGGATGCCTACCTGATCACCGGTAGCAAGTCCTCGGTGTATGAAGACAAGCAATGGATTACCGATCTCATGGCGTTTGTACGCGAGCTGAACGCGCGTAAGAAGAAACTCGTGGGTATCTGCTTCGGCCACCAGATTGTCGCTCAGGCGCTGGGTGGCAAGACAGAAAAATCCACCAAAGGTTGGGGCCAGGGCCTGCATACCCACACTTTCGTGGAAACACCCGATTGGCACGATGATGAGTCAGCTGATTTGCATATACTTGTCAGCCACCAGGACCAGGTGGTGCAGAATGCCGAGGGTGCCCGGGTGCTAGCGAGCAGCGAATTTTGCGAGAATGCAGTGGTGCAGATCGGGAAGCATATTCTCACGTTTCAGGGTCACCCTGAGTTCTTGCCTGAATACTCCAGGGAAATTATGGATTACCGCCGGGAAATGATCGGCGAGGGTGTTTACGCCTCCGGCGTGGCCTCCCTCACCCGGGCGCAGGAAGGGGACCGGGTAGCTCGCTGGATACTGAGGTTCCTGAAAGGCTGAGCTAGTCTCCCCTGACCTGGCTCTGCATGCTGTCGAGATAGTCGTCCAGTTCCTGCTCATTGGCGAATACCGCCATGTCCGGTAGAGCCTTCAGAATCTCGAATACCTTGTCGATATGCGGCTTGCGATTAGCGGCAGCCAGCTTGTTGCCCCGGCCGCGGGTTTGCTTGGCGGCTTTGAAGATAACACGCAGCCCCGCAGAGCTGATGTAATCGAGATCCTTCATGTCGAGCACTGTCAACGCGTAGTTCTTGTCGACAACATCCTGCAGGCGCAGCTCAAAAGCCGGTGCAGTGTCCGTGTTCAATGCTCCCGCAAGGGAGACACGGGCAACGGAGTTCTCTTCATCAACGGCAACTGTGGTGGTCAAATCCATGGTTATCTAAGCCTCTATTCAGGAGTGTCCATCTAGCTTCGGGGGCCTGTCTTTTTCCACCCTCAGGACGTTGATTCCGTCCTCGTGATGGTAGTGCTGGCGGTCGGTAAACTGCGTAATCAAGTGTACACCAAGGCCACCAATCTCTGCAGATTCGATGTCTTCCCCAAGGGTTGAGCGCCGGGCTTCCCGCAGTGGATTAAACGCCAGGCCAGGGTCGCGTACCTCCAGTACCAACTTATCGTGGTGGCGCTCCATTAGTAGCTCGATGTGCGCATCATCGGCAAGCCCCGCGTACTTCTGTATGTTGGAGACGATCTCCTCTGCCACCAGTGTAAGCTCGGTTTTGAACGTCTCAGCAAGCTCCCAGTCGGCCAATACTGGCTCCATCCAGCCATGCACGTGCCCGGTTAGTGTGTCGCCAAGAGTAAACCTGCCTGTCGCTGAGGCGGCAGCTGGCCAGGCGTAGTCCAGCAGCATCAGGGTTATATCGTCAGACTGTGGCTGCTTACCGGCAAAGTCTGTTACTGCAGTGAACAGACTTTGTCCGGCTTGCGCGGTTGACAGGTGAGCGCTCGCCAACAGTGCCCGGTTGAAGCGCTCTGAACCAAACATCTCCGCTCTTTCGTTAAACGCCTCGTCAATTCCGTCGGTGTAAATGGCCAGACGGTCGCCGTTTTGCAACTGTAGACTGTTATCGGGATAGAGCTGGTCCGGGACCAGGCCCAGCGCCGGCCCTGTGGCCTGATTCTGCACGCTCACTCCGCCTTCGCGCAGCAGGGCGGGGGCAGTATGTCCCGCGCTGGCGAAGCGTAACCGGCCAGTGCGCAGGTCCAATACGCCAAGGAACAGGGTAACGAACATGCAGGAGTGGTTGTCGCGCTCCAGGGCGTTATTGAGTTCCGTCATCGCCTGGTGAGGCGGTGTGGCCGTCCCCGCCAACTGCTGAATCAGGCTGATGGCGCGGGCCATAAACAATGCCGCAGGCACGCCCTTGTCTGACACATCTCCCACGGCCAGGAACAACTGATCTCCGTCCCGATAATAGGTGTAGAGATCACCGCCTACGGTTCTGGCGGGGGCCACCTTTGCCCAGAGGGTGATATTCTCAACGTTCAACAGGGCTTCGCCGCCCTCTGGCAGCATGGACATCTGGATATCGCGTGCCGCTGCCAGTTCGCCCTCCAGCCGGGAACGGCTGGCAGTGACGCTCTCCAGGTCGGCAATATAGCTTTTCAGGTCTCTGTTCATGCTGCTGAAAGACCTGACCAGCCGGGCGACCTCGTCCTCACCGGAGGCACGAGGCAGTGGTGTATCAAGGTTGCCCCTGGCCATATCCTCCGTCGCTCGTGTCAGCTCAGAGAGTGGCCGCGTCAGGCGCGAAATAAGGGCGTAAACGGCCAGGACCACCAGCAGCAGTGTGATTGCGCTAATGGCTGCGGTTTTCAGCTCAAAGTGGTGCAGGGGCGAAAGAACCTCGTTCTGGTGGTAGCCGACGCCGACCGGCCAGCCGGTGATGCCCAGACGGCCCAGGCGTATTGTGCAGCGACCGCTATTGTCGGCACAGGGAAAGTCCCGGGTACTGGTTTCTCCGCGCAGCGCTCGTTGAAACATGAGCCGCCAACCATCCAGGTCCAAACCCTTGAAGTGCAGTTCCGAGTAGTGCTTCATCACGTTCTGCCCTGAGCGGGAACTCATCAGAATGCCCTTGCGACTGAACAGCAGCCCATAGCTGCTGGCGCCCAGATGCAGTTGCTGCATGGCGGTGTTGATTGCAGCAAGCGTTACATCGGCTGTCACCACAGCATAGGGATAGGAAGCGCCTGTTTCGTCTTTGCGATAAACGGGGACGGAAAAAGTGGTCATGTTCACCTCGCCACCGCCCTTGTCGAAGTAAGGTTCACTCCATACTGCCTCGCGGCGGGACAGGGGCTCGGTAAACCAGGCCTGTTCGGTGTAACTCGCCTGGTCGCTGGTCAGGTCGGCGAAGTGTATCTGGCCGTCCCGGACATAGAAGTAGGGCGCGAAACCTTCATTGCCTTCCGCCGACCCCGGAATTACTGCGATGGCTGCGCCAAATATCTGGTTATTATTGCTCACCACATCTCGCAGCATCTGCTGCAGACCTGCCTCGCTATATTGTCGTTGTTCCAGAATGCTCGCCAGCAGTCGAGTGGTGGCCTCGACACTGTTGAGCCAGCTTTCCATATCACTGATAACCACGCGGGTCTCCGCAACTGCCTGTTCGGTGAGGCGCTGCAGAATCTCTTCACGTGAAACCCGGTAGTCGAGCAGCATTCCGGCACTGATAATTAATGCCGCCGCCGCGGTGAGCACGGTAATCAGGCGCGTGGAGATGCTGTTGCTCATGGCGAGATTTACCAGCTGCCAGTATTCTCCATGGAGGCCCAGGGTTCCTGTGCGGGCAGTGATTCACCTGCCTGCAGTAATTCGATAGAGATACCGTCTGGTGAGCGCACAAAAGCCATGTGGCCGTCCCGGGGTGGCCGGTTGATGGTCACCCCGGCATCGGCGAGGCGCTTACAGGTGGCGTAGATGTCGTCCACCTCGTAGGCAAGGTGCCCGAAATTTCTCCCGCCCTCGTATTCCTCAACATCCCAGTTCCAGGTAATTTCGATGCAGGGTGTGAGCCTGCCCAGGTCGCTGGCTTCGCCCACGCCATCGCCGGGTGCCGCCAGGAAGACGAGGGTGAAGCGGCCGGCCTCGCTGTCGTAACGCCTGACCTCAATCAGTCCCAGTTTGGCACAATAGAAGTCCAGAGTTTCATCCAGGTCGCGCGCACGCACCATGGTGTGCAGGTATTTCATAGCCTTGCCTCAATAGCGAAAATAGCACCCTGCTTCTGCTGCGGGGTAAGGCCATGGTAGGAGTGTGCCGTCGGGCTGACAAGCCCGCGACTCAGCGACGCGCGGAGGCCGCTACCTGTTTACCCGCCATCCGTCCGGAAAAACTGGCGTCGCCTACCGACATTCCGCTGGAATAGCCATCCGCTCGACGCACGATGCCACAGGCGGTACGCCCCGCCGCATAAAGGCCGCGAATGACCTGGCGCTGTGGGTCCAGCACTTCACCGCCAGGCAAGGTATCCAGGCCGCCCAGCGTAAAATAGGGTACGAACACTCCGCGTCCCGGGGTGATATCGAGTGCTACCAGAGGTGGCTCCAGTTGCCGCAACCACTGTGGCGCCTTGTGAAACTGCGTGTCGTTGCCGGCGGCGCAGTCCTCGTTGTAGATACGCAGTGTGTTTTGCAGCGTGCCCCGGCGCAGGCCCAGCTCTTCTTCCAGTTCCTCCTCGGTCTCGCCGGTGCCGGCGATACTGGCTCCCATGAAGTTGAGCTTCTCGTAGTCGCCGTACTGATCCACGGTAAGAATGAAGTAGAAGCGATCACCGGGTTGGTCGAGCACAGCCTGGCCCAGGCGGGCATGGTAGACGTCCTCGTTGATGAAGCGCTGCCCCTTGTCGTTAACGGCAATGCCATAGGTGATGCTGGCCGGCGGATAGTAGGGAATGCTGATGAACCCCTCATGCATATTGATTGCGGCGCCGCCCACGGACATACCCATCAGAATGCCAGTGCCGGTATCACCGGGGTTGCCTATCGGCTGGTTACCCGACAACAGTTTCGGGGCGTATTTCTGGACCATGTCCTCATTCATGTTGAAGCCGCCGGCGCAGAGGATAACCCCCTGTCTGGCGCGCACGTTGAGCTCTTGCTTGTTCTGCCGTACGACGACGCCAACGACTTCGCCGTCGTTATCTGTGATCAGGGTCAGTGCGCGCGTCTCGTAATGGACGGTGATCCGCTCGCGCTTGTCCACGTTCTCGTTGATTATCTTCATGAACAGCGGCCCGCCGTTGTCGCCCTTCACGTAGAGGTTGTGCCCCCGTGGGGCTGGCTTGGCGTGCTCGCTGAAGGGGTAGGCCTTTTCGCTGCCGGTATACAACAGGCCGTCGTCGGTGAGGCACATGATAGCGCGTTCCTCGTGAAAGCTGTCCTTGAAAGGCACGCCGATGTCGCACAGCCATTCGAAGTGCTCGACACTGTTCTCGCAGTAGTTGCGGATCTTGGCCTCATCCGCCTGCGGTCCGTTGGACATCATCATATAGGTGACCATGTCCTCGGTGCTGTCCTCGAACCCACAGGCTCGTTGTACCCTGGTACCGCCGCTGCCACCCATGTAGATTTCCGCGCTGGACATTGCTGTAGAGCCACCGCTGGCACTGGCCAGTTCAAGAATGATGACTTCGGAGCCGGCATCGGCGGCTTCGATCGCGGCGCAGCCACCGGCGCCACCAAAGCCTACTATGACCACATCGGTTTCCAGGTCCCAATGACTGACGTCCCGGGCATGATGAGGTTGTGAGGGGTTGGTTTTGACTGCTGCGGTCATACGGGGGACTCCCGCCGAGGCATAATTCGGCGCTGCTTGAATGAGGGGGAAAATTAAAACGCGCGATCACCTTGCATACAACGGCAACAGGCACTGACAAGCCCAATAATTTGTACGTGGGCGGTGTTTTTCTTCCATTGAGGCCTGAGTGCTGGGTTACAATCTGCGCCTTTTGCAGGAGTCCCTCTTCATCATGTGGTTCAAGAACATTCGTGCCTACCGTCTTACCAGCCCTTTCGAGCTATCTGCCGAGCAATTGGGGGAGCAGCTCGGCCAGCGAGTTTTCGAGCCATGCGGCAAAACCCAGGCCCTCTCCATGGGTTGGGTGTCGCCGCTGGGGCCGGCCTCTGAGGCGTTGGCCCACGCAGCCGGCGGTCGCCTGCTTATCAAGCTCAAACGTGAAGAGAAACTGCTGCCATCTACGGTAGTGCGTGAGCAACTGGACGAAAAGGTTGCCGAAATCGAAGCGGAGCAGGCGCGCAAGGTCTACCGCAAGGAGCGCCTGACGTTAAAGGACGAGATCGTCCAGGATTGCCTGCCCAGGGCTTTTACCCGTTCCGGGGCTGTCTTTGCCTATATCGACACGCGCAGCAATTGGGTCTTCGTCGATGCTGCCAGCGCCGCGCGAGCGGAGGAACTGCTCAATCTTTTACGCGAATGTATCGGTAGTTTTCCGGTAGTGCTGCCGCAGGTAAATAACGCTCCTGTGGACACCATGACCGGCTGGATCGCTCACCAGAGCCTGCCGGATGACTTTACCCTGGGGGAGGAGTGCGAACTGCGCGAACTGGGCGAGGAAGGCGGTATTGTGCGTTGTCGCGGCGTTGATTTGTTGAGTGAAGAGGTAGAGACTCATCTCAATGCCGGCAAACAGGTTGCGCGGCTTGCCTTATGCTGGGAGGAGCGGGTAAAGCTGGTGCTGGCGGAGGATCTCTGCCTGCGTCGCCTTAAATTTAGTGAAGAGCTGATGAAAGAGAACGAGGATATTCCTGAGGCAGACGACGCGGCCCGCCTGGACGCGGACTTCGCTCTGATGTCTGATGCCATCACCGGACTACAGGAGCGCGTAATCGCTCTCTTTGGCGGCGAGGCGGAGTAGGCTGCGCTTGGCATCGCGCCCGGACACGGAAGACTACCGTGCGCTGTTCCTGACAGACGCACCAATGATGGACATGCGCGCTCCGCTGGAGTTTGAAAAAGGGGCCTTTCCCGCCGCCACCAGCTTACCGTTAATGACTGACGACGAACGGGCACAGGTTGGAACCCGCTACAAACAGCAGGGTAGGGAAGCTGCGATTGAACTGGGCCACCAGTTGGTCAACGCAGAGGTCCGCTCGCGCAGGCTGGCCCAATGGAGCGCCTTTGCCCAGAGCCACCCGGACGGCTATCTTTATTGTTTTCGAGGCGGTTTGCGTTCGCAAACTGTGCAGAGGTGGCTGCGTGAAGCGGGCATCGACTATCCACTGGTGCGCGGCGGCTACAAGGCGATGCGCCGCTTTCTTATCGATGAGCTGGAGCGCTCCGTGGCGGCGGCGCAATTTGTACTGATCAGTGGCAAAACTGGCACAGGCAAAACCCGGGTGATCTGGGATCTGCCCGGAAGCATTGATCTTGAGGGCCTTGCCAATCACCGGGGCTCGACCTTTGGTCAGCTGCCAGCGCCACAGCCGGGACAGATTGATTTCGAGAACTGCTTGAGCATCGCGTTGATGAAGCGTCTGGCAGAGGGTCCCGGACGCCTTTTTCTGGAGGACGAAGGGCGACTTATTGGCCGCCTGTACCTGCCTGAAGTGTTACACGCGGCCATGGCGGTAGCACCTATGGCGGTAGTCGAAGAGAGCCTGGATGAGCGCGTGAATGTGGTTATCGCTGACTATGTTATCGATCTGGGTGAGCGCTATCAGCGGCTGCATGGTGATGTTGGCGCCAGACTGCACGCAGAAAAACTGCAGGCTGACCTGCTGCGTATTCGTAAGCGTCTCGGCGGTGAGCGGCACCAGCGGGCAAGTGGATTCATGGCCGACGCCTTCCAGCAACAGCAATCCAGTGGCGATACCGGCGGGCACCGGCAATGGATCGCTTTCTTGCTGGAGCACTACTACGATCCGATGTATGAATACCAGTTGCAGCAACGTGAGGGCGACATCCTGTTTCGCGGCTCTCGCGAGGCGGTGCTTCAATGGGCGGCCAGTTGATGCGCAGCCAGCCCATTCTGCAGCAGGACCTGGTTTTTGTCGGTGGAGGTCACGCTCACGCGTTAGTATTGCGCATGCTCGCCATGGAACCCGTTGTGGGCCTTCGTCTCACACTTATATCACCGGCAAGCCATACACCTTACTCCGGTATGTTGCCCGGCCTGGTCGCCGGGCACTACAGCTTCGAGCAGACACATATCGATCTTGCACGCCTGTGCCAATGGGCGGGAGTGCGGTTTATAGAGGCCGAAGTCACCGGCCTCGACCCACAGCGGAAAACGCTGTCCCTGGCGGGGCGACCCGCTATTGCCTACGACTTTGTCAGTATAGATATTGGCTCGCAGCCCGAGCTCGACTCTGTACCCGGGGCGCGCGACTACTCGGTGCCAGTCAAGCCGGTGGCGGACCTGTGGCGGCGCTGGCGTGAAATGGACAGCCGGCTGGCGCAGCGCGATGAGCGCGCCATGGTTGCGGTCGTGGGGGGCGGTGCCGGGAGCGTAGAGCTGGCGCTGGCAATGGCTCATTCACTCTCCGGCAGTGCCGTCGAAATCGCCCTGTTCTGCGGTGCGCCCGAGATCATGCAGGGTTACAACGCCGGTGCACGTGCCGCCGCCGTTGCTGCGCTGGCGCGCAGTGGGATTCAGCTTCACCTGCAAAGCAGGGTGGTGGCCGTCAGCGCAACGGCCCTGCAACTGGAGACCGGAGAAGAACACCGGTTTGACGATCTCTTCTGGTGCACCGGGGCTGCTGCAGCGCCCTGGGTTGCCGCCAGCGGTTTGAGCTGTGATGCGCGAGGCTTTTTGCAGGTCAGCGATACACTCCAGTCCATGGACGACCCCAGTGTATTTGCCGCCGGGGATATCGCGACCCAGATAAACCATCCGCGCCCCAAGGCCGGTGTCTACGCCGTACGCCAGGGGCCGGTGCTGGCGCATAATCTGCGTGCCTTGCTTCTGGGAAAGGCGTTAAGACAGCACAGGCCACAGCGGCGCTTTCTGTCCCTGGTGTCCCTGGGCGATCGTCGCGCCACAGCCGACAGGGGGCCCTTTTATGCCACAGGTGAATGGGTGTGGCGCTGGAAAGACCGCATAGACCGTGAATTTATGGGCCGCTTTACAGCGCTCCCTGAACTCACAGACATGTCCGGGGCAGGGGTTATTGCCGGGGCCGTTCAAAATGATGCTGAGGTTTGTGGCGGCTGTGGTGCCAAGGTGGGTGCTAGAGGCCTTGCCGGCGTGCTGACCAGCCTGGCCGTGGACTTCCCCCGGCATTGTCCACGGCCGGAGGATGGGGACGATGCGTCCCCGATACCCAATGACGACCGTGTGGCTATCGTGCAGAGCCTGGACCTGTTGCGCCAGCTGGTTGCGGATCCATGGTTGATGGGCCGCATTGCCGCCAATCATGCGCTCAGTGATCTCTATGCCTGCGCAGCGCAGCCGCTGTCTGCGCTGGCCGCCGTGACCCTGCCTTTTGCCCGGGCCAGTTTGCTGCAACGGGACTTGCAGCAGGTGCTCGCCGGTGCACTGCATGAATTCTCCCGGGTGGACTGCCAGTTAACGGGCGGGCACAGCATGCAGGGCCCGGAATTGTTGTTGGGATTCGCCGTCAACGGGCGCGCTATGGACCCCCGGCGCGGTTTGCTGGGCAAGCGCGGAGCCAGGGACGGAGATGTGCTGGTGCTGACCAAGCCCCTGGGGACCGGCGTTCTGTTTGCCGCCCATATGCGACAGCTGGCGGATGGCAGGGATATCGCCGCGGCCACTGCCATGATGCTGCAAAGTAATTTCAATGCTGCCAGGTTGGCGCTAACGCATGGCGCCTCGGCCTGCACCGACATAACCGGCTTTGGTTTACTGGGCCATTTGCTGGAAATGCTGGGCGAAAAGCAAATGGCGAGTTTGCGGCTGTCGACAATTCCCGCTCTACCGGGAGCACTTGAGCAGTTGGCTGCAGGGGTACGCAGCACCATGCATGAGGCCAACGCTGAGGCGCTTGAGTCTGCCACCATAGGCGCTGGCGATAACCTGGACCTGTTGCTTGATCCGCAAACCAGCGGGGGCCTGCTGCTTGCCCTGGATCCCGGCCAGGCAGACGAATATTGTGCGCAGTTGCACGCTGGAGGGCTATTACAGGCTGCAAAGATCGGGCGCATAGAGTCATCAGCTGACCTTGCTGGCGGGGTCAGGGTCAAGCTTCAGTGAGTCAGCGGCTAACGGGCAGGATTTCTACAAGCCCGCGGCCTGCCCGCCGGATCAGTGACTGCGAACCCGCCTTGAAGCTTCAGCCCTCTGTGGCGAAGCGTGTCAGCGCTTCGCCCTGCAGGCGATAGCCTACCCACTCGCTTTGAGCTACCGCTCCGCAGGACTCGTAGAACTGGATAGATGGTTCGTTCCAGTCCAGCACATTCCACTCAAACCGGCCGCAGCCCTCGGCTACTGCCTGCTTTGCGAGGTATTGCAGTAAGGCTTTTCCGGCTCCATTGCCGCGATACTCCGGGGAGACATACAAGTCCTCCAGAAAGAGCCCGTACTGGCCCAGCCACGTGGAGAAGTTGTAGAAGTAAACAGCGAAGCCCGCCGGCTGGTTGTCTATCTCGCAAATAAGTGAGTATGCGCGGGGCCGCTCCCCAAAGAGAACCTCAGCCAGAACCTGCTCGCTGGCCGCGACTTCGTGGCTGGCTTTTTCGTATCTAGCCAGTTCGCAGACATAGTGATAGATGAGTGCGCTGTCTTCGCGGGTCCCGGGACGAATAGCGATGTTGGTCATTTTTGCAGCCTGCGCAGTTGCTTGTCGTGTAGCTTGCTTAATGAAAGAAGCGCTGCCACCGAGCCCACTAGCGCCAGGGCCATATCGGACTGGGTATCCCACTCGTAACCCTGGGTGCCAAGGAATGCCTCTGCGGAACCGCCCATGACTACCGCGGCCAGCCATTCCAGCAGTTCATAGAACGCAGAGAACGCGAGGCAGAAACAGACGATAAAAAAAACCCGCCAGCCATCGCCGGAGACCACGCGCTTGCGAACCAGCAGCTCGCGCGCAATAAGGGCCGGGACGAAGCCCTGAGCAAAGTGCCCCAGCTTGTCGTAGTTGTTGCGCTCAGCGCCAAACAGGCCGTCGAACAACGGCACTTCCGCATAAGTGTAGTGCCCGCCGACCATTAAAATGACACAGTGTAATAGCACCAGCCAGTAGAGAAGCGGAGTGAGAGGAAAGCTATTGCGGGTGGTGATCAGCACAATGAGACCAATGACGGCGGGCGCCACTTCCATCAGCCACGTCGCATAATCTTTGGGCGCAATCGCAGACCAGGTGAAGGTGGCCAGGAAAATTGCCAGCCAGATGTTGCGTGGGGTCATCAGTCCGGGTTCCAGTAGCGAATCTTTGCGGCGGTTGCGAGGATCACCATATTGAAGATAACTACGCCAGGCAACGAATACGCCTGCTCCGCCGGACACTGGCAATACTGTACCGTCTTTTTGTCTGCCGCTGTAGCAGCTTATCCGCCGATGTAGCAACGGCTCGGGCGGCTTTACTTCATTGGCTGCCGTGTATACTCTCTTGCGGTGGGTCCTTTTGACGAGGGACAGAGAAGTAGTGGTAACTAACTATACGATAGTAAGGGGTAAGTATGAATATCCAGAAATTGTTTGCTGCGGCGTTCGCGGCGGTTCTGACGTTGTCTCTGGCAGCGTGCAGCAAAGAAGATGTCGAATCTGCAAAATCTTCCATGAAAGAGACAGCGGACCAGGTGGCGGACAAGGCTGGTGAAGCTGTCGATGCGGCCGGTGATATGGCCAGTGATGCTGCCGATGCCACTGGAGATGTCATGGCGGATGCCGGACAGGCGATAGACGATGCGGCGGAAGCAACCGGTGACGCGATGTCCGATGCGGCTGATGCGACAGGCGATGCCGTCAATGACGCGATGGACGCAGCCGGTGACATGGCCGATGACGCTATGGACTCTGCCAAAGACATGGCCGATGACGCTATGGACTCTGCCAAAGATATGGCCGATGACGCCGGTGATGCCATGGACGATGCATCGGATGCAGCTTCAGATGCGGCTGACGAAGCATCCAAGGCGATGGGCGCTGGCTGATCACAGGCCTACGCCAGCAGGAGGCCCTCGACTGAGGGCCTTTTTTT
>NZ_PKUS01000010.1 GCF_002866825.1 Pseudohalioglobus lutimaris
GAGGATAAAAATATGCGCGACTATCGCAAATTCTACATTGATGGCCAGTGGGTCGACCCGGCCACTCCCGCAGAAATGGAAATCATCAACCCCGCTACCGATGCAGTCGCCGGCGTCATTTCCCTGGGAACAGCCGCAGACGTGGACGTCGCGGTTGCTGCCGCGCGCAAAGCTTTCGACAGCTGGGCGACCACCAGCCGGGAGCAGCGCATTGCCCTGCTGGAGAATGTCATCGCCATTTACCAGACGCGGATGGACGACATGGCGCTGGCCATCACGGAGGAAATGGGCGCACCGCTGGAAGCCGTTTCCAAACCCATGCAGGCCGCTTTGCCTCTTTGGCATTTTGCCACCGTGGTGGAAGTGCTTAAGAATTTCGCATTTGAAGAGTCACAGGGAACGACCACTGTCATCCGTGAGCCGGTAGGGGTGTGCGCGCTGGTCACACCATGGAATTGGCCGGCCAACCAGATCGCCTGTAAAGTCGCGCCGGCATTGGCTGCCGGTTGCACCATGGTGCTCAAGCCCAGCGAAATTGCACCCTTTGACGCTCACATCCTGGCGGAAGTCCTGCACGAGGCAGGCGTGCCCGCCGGCGTATTCAACCTGGTAGACGGTGATGGGCCAGGCGTGGGGGCGCCCTTAACGTCTCACCCCGATGTGGATTTCGTTTCCTTCACCGGCTCCACCCGGGCCGGACAGCTCATCTCCAAGGCGGCAGCTGACACCATTAAAACCGTAGCACTTGAACTTGGCGGAAAATCAGCCAATATTATTCTGGATGATGTGGACCTGGAGACCGCAATAACCGATTCAGTGGCAACCATGATGCGTAACTCCGGGCAGAGCTGCAACGCACCCTCCCGTCTTCTGGTCCCGGCCTCCCACCTGGCCGAAGTGGAGATCATCGCCGCCCGGGTAGCAGACGCCATAAAGGTGGGAGACCCGCAGGACCCGTCAACAGTAATGGGGCCGCTCGCCAGCCGCGCCCACTTCAACAAGGTGCAGGGGATGATCAATACCGGCATTGAGGAAGGCGCGAAGCTGATATGCGGTGGGCCGGGTTTGCCCGAAGGCATGGAGCGAGGATGCTATACGCGGCCAACCATCTTCAGCGAGGTCAACAACGCCATGACAATCGCCCGGGAAGAAATCTTCGGGCCCGTGCTGTGCATTATTCCCTACCAGGATGAAGAAGACGCCGTGCGCATTGCCAACGACACGCCCTATGGCTTGTCAGGTTACGTCGCCGGGAGCGATTTACAACGCGCCCGTAATGTGGCCAGAAGACTGCGCACGGGTAATGTCCACATTAATGGCGCCATGCCGGACCCGGCTGCGCCTTTTGGTGGCTACAAGCAGTCTGGTATCGGTCGCGAATGGGGTCAGCACGGATTTGAGGAGTTTCTGGAGATCAAGGCGGTGATGGGAGACAATCCAGAGTAGTCGCCGGGGTGGGTGTGCCCGCCCCCGACACATTCCTGTAAATCGGTGAGGTCCGAGGCAATGATTATAAAGATAAACCGCTTACTCCTAACCCTGGTATTGGCGATGACCGCCACCAGCGCTTCCACGGCACCGGCGTCGACCGCGCCGCCCGTGAATGCCCAGGTCGCCGGTGATTGGCCGGCCCACGGTCGCAATGCGGGTGAAGAACGTTACTCTCCCCTGGCCGCGATAAACAACGAGAATGTAAACGAGTTGGGACTGGCGTGGCGTTTCAAGTACCCGCTGGACCGTGTCGTTGAAGCAACCCCCATCATCGCAGACGGGGTGATGTATACCACCGGCGCCTACAGTATGGTTTTCGCCCTGGATGCAAAAACGGGGGAGCTGCTCTGGGAGTATGACCCCAAAGTATGGCGCGGTGTGCAGGGGCGGGGCTGCTGTGATGCAGCCAACCGGGGTGTTGCCGTGTCGCAGGGCAAGGTCTACCTGGGGGTCTATGACGGCAGACTCGAAGCACTGGATGCCAAGACCGGCAAACTGCTCTGGACCGTCAACACGCTGATTGATGCGGACCGCAACTACACCATTTCCGGTGCTCCTCGTGTCGTTAAAGACAAGGTGATTATTGGCAATGGCGGCGCCGAGTTTGGTGTGCGCGGATATATCACCGCCTACGACATGGATACTGGTAAACAAGCCTGGCGTTTCTTCACTGTGCCCGGTGATCCGGCAAAAGGCGATGAAAGCGAAACCATCACCATGATCCGCAAAACCTGGCATGGCGACCAGTACTGGGTGCAGGGTGGCGGCGGTACCGTCTGGGACTCAATGGCCTACGACCCCGACCTGGATCTGCTGTATATCGGCGTTGGGAATGGGTCGTTCTGGAACTACAAGCTGCGATCTGAGGCCAAGGGAGACAACCTCTTTGTCTCCTCAATCGTCGCCCTTCGTCCGACTACCGGAGAGTACGTATGGCATTACCAGACAACGCCTGGCGACGCCTGGGACTACACGGCCACGCAGCATATCATCGTTACCACCCTGCCCATCGATGGCAAGGACCGCCGGGTCGTTATGCAGGCGCCAAAGAACGGCTTTTTCTATGTACTCGATGCGGCCTCGGGCCAATTTATCTCCGCTGGGAAGTTCGGTGAGATTACCTGGGCGAAGGATATAGACCCCAAAACCGGCCGCCCCATCGTCGACGTTGAGGCTGCAGATTACTGGACCAACAGCGAGCCTAAAACCGTGTTTCCCGGCTCCCAGGGCGCGCACAACTGGCCGCCCATGAGCTTCAACCCGCAGACAGGGCTCGTTTATATCCCGCAGCAGGTCACCATGGAGCACTTCGTTCCCCAGGAAACGGCAAGCGCAGTCCAGACCGGCGTGCCCAACCTGGGCATTGTAACCCCCATCGTTCCGGAAACACTGCAAGGCATAGAAGAGCTCGCCCAGATTTATCGTGGAAATCTCGTCGCCTGGGACCCGGTCAAGCAGGAAGAGCGCTGGCGGCATGCGCATGAACACATTCATAACGGTGGCACTCTCAGTACCGCGGGGAACCTGGTTTTCCAGGGCACAGCGGATGGTCGTGTCGTGGCCTACGCCGCCGACACCGGCGACAAGTTGTGGGAGCAGCCTGTTACCAGTGGCGCTGTGGCGGGTCCGGTAACCTACAGCATTGACGGTGAGCAGTATGTGGCTTTCAACGTTGGCTGGGGCGGCGCTTTTGCCATCACCTTCGGTGCGCTGGCGCAACGCACCAGGGTTGTACCCGACTCAAATCTGTACGTATTCAAACTGGGTGGAAAGGCGGAGTTGCCGCCGGTAAAGCGCCGCGAGTTTGAATTGCCCTCCCCTCCGCCGGTTACGGCAGACGCAGCGACCCTGGCTCAGGGCAAGACGCTGTTCGCGAATCACTGCGGCGTATGCCATGGTCTGGCCGCTATCGGCTCCGATATTATTCCCGACCTGCGTTACCTCCCGGAGCAGAAACACAAAGACTTCATGCCTATCATTTATGGCCTGCAGTCGCACAAAGGGATGCCCCCATTTGGCGAAATACTTGAGCAAGACGATATAGAGAGCATTCACCAGTACATCATCAAGCGCAGCCACGACTGGCGGCAGGAAATGCTGGACACAGGTGAGGCCAGCGCCGTAGAAACAAAATAGTAACCAGGCGGCGCTTACCCGGGGGGACTGATTCTCCCGGCCTATCGCGCCGCCAGGCGCTGAATCGGCCTGGCCGGTAAGCTGTCAATATACGCGCGGCTATGGTATGTAGGCTGAATGAAAGTGATTCCCTACCTACATGACTTTATAGGCGGGCTCTCCGCAGACGTACGCGCGGATATCGACGCCGTGGCCAGTATCCGTTGCCTCGCCAAGGGAGAGGCCGTTTACCGCAAGGACGATAACCCCACCGAGCTCTACCGCGTTCTCGAAGGCGCCATCAAACTGTGTAACTACTCGCTGGAGGGGGCACAGATTACTACCGGCGAATTTCGTCCCGGTGACTGTTTTGGTGAAATGGGCGTTATGGACGGGCTGCCGCGTGTGAGCCATGCCATCGCATCCAGAGATTCACGGCTTTCCGTCCTCAGCAAACAGCAGTTCGAAACACTGTGCGAAAAACACCCGGAGATTCACCGCGAATTGAACCGGGTACTGTGTCGCCGGGTTCGCTACCTGTATTCGCTGAACGACGAGGCACTGGGGCTCAAACTCCACGTCCGCCTGGGTCGGACACTGCACCGCATGGCCTACAGCCATGGCTGTGAAAATGAACTGGGAGAGACCTATATAGAAATCTCCCATGAAGAGCTCAGCAATATGCTGGGTGCGTCAAGGCAGAGTGTCAGCAAGGAACTGAAGTCATTGGAGCGCAGTGGCGACATTGAGCTTCGCTACGGCAAAATCTACGTGAATGACCTGGCACTGTTGGCTGAAAAATACGAAATCGCCGTGGGGATGGAGCAATTCGCCCCCCTCTACACAACAGACAAGGACTGAGGGCGGATTAGACGTGCCTATCAATAGATGTCCGCAGCGGACATCTATCGGTAGAAACTGTAATATCACCCCAACAAAATCAATATGTTACAGAATCTGCACATCTTATGGTGGACCGGGCCTGATTATGTGCTCTCGTCTGAATCGTTAACAATTCTCTAGACACTCGCCAGCCGTTTTTTGGTACTGCGTTTCATGCTCTAACGGCGACAGTTGCTTATTGAAACCATGCCGCCGTCGAGTTTTGTAAAACATCATAGTGTAATTAAATGCTCAAGAGAGTGTAGAGCGAAGTGACAAGTTCAGAAATGAAGCTTGATTTTAAATAGCAGCGTCTCATCATCGCGTGCGTTGGTTGCTTCCGATAGTAGTTTATTTATGGGGTTGGATTCATCGCTCTCAAACTCGCCACCCCGGCTATAGACGATGAAAGCTTCGGATAGTGCACTTAATTCATAACGGTATCTAAGCTGGACGGCAAAAGCACTTTCGGAAAAGTCCTCAATGGCGTCCGCTAGGAAAACCGGGTAGCTGTTGTGGCTAGCCTCTAGTCCCGCAATGCCTTTTGCATTAACGGCCGTAGACTCAACTTTCAATCGAATTTCATGTCTAGTCGATGGGCTGTAGTAGACGTTAGCGGCCAAGCTTAGCTCCTCCAGGTCGTATTCGCCAAGACCGTTATCTTCAGTCCAGATAACCCAGCTGTCGTTCAACTCGTAGGCTAACTCAAGGTCAAACTGGAGGCTTTCCCCGATCTGGATAGATGGCAGTAGTGCGAAGGCAGTTCGCTGTCCACTGTAACCAGACTCGCCCGCCTCAAACTCCAGACCCAGACGAAATATGGATGTAGGCGCAGCCTCATAGGCCATAACTAACGTAGTTGTTGAAGGGAACCAGACATTTCCCTGGCCCTCCGTGATTAAGTCATCAATACCATCGCTTACGTACTCATAGCCCACATTCCACCGGGCATTACCAGCGGTAGTGGCCTCGAAAACAGTTGCCCACTCGCGTGGCAGCGAGTCCCCCTGCTGATTGGTTTTCCACTGATACTCAAATGACACCTCAGCATCCTCGGCAAAACGTGACAGCGAAACGCCGGGGAGTTCCCAACCAGTTTCGTATTCAAATTGTTCACGATTAACACGCTTTACGTAGCCGAGGTCATTCAGTTCGAGTTCATCTCCATAGTCGAAAAGAGTCAGTTCGTGTGTCCAGCGTGGGTTTACTTCCCACTGACTTGATAGCACCCAGCCACTGTCACTGGGATCGCTGGGCCCTGGTGTTGAGACGTTACTATAGAGCCAAAGCCCGTTGACGAGGAGTCTGTCTGTGAGGTCATACTGGAAGTCAAATACTGACACATCAGCAATTCTATTAATCTGTGGTCGTTCTGTTCGTGAGTGAGTGACGCCAGCGAGTAAATTTTGCCAGCGGTATCTGGCCCTGCCTGCAAGGTAATCCCTTCCTTGGCTATTGCGAGCGTCATCCTCTAGTGCAGCCAACAAGCCAAAATCAATATTGTTTCCGGTATAGGAATATCTGGCAGCGGCCTCTACATCTGTGCCCAAATCGGGGCCAGCATCGGGCTCACCGCCTATTCTTGGCGTGTGTATCACCCGCAGTGTCTCTGGCCCGCGCACCTCAAACAGGTCTTGCCCTTCAATAAAAAAGGGGCGTCTCTCTTCGAAAAATACTTCAATCGCTGAAAAGTTCACTACAAGGTCATCTGACTCGACCTGGCCATAATCAGGGTTGAGAGCTATGTTGAGTCGCTGCGCATTAGTGGGACGCCAGAAAACATCCATACCTGTACGATAGGTGGTATTACCGTCGACACTGTCGTAGCTGGCCCTGGCATATGGAAACCAATCAATTCGTCGTTCCGGTCTATATTCAATATTGAATGCTGCGAAACGAGATATAAACGACTGTTGTGATCGATCGATTGCAGGATAGGAGTAACGGTTTCCGACCTCAAAGTTCCAGCGAGAGAAATAGAAACTGCCAGTATTTGACGCCTGGTTTCGATCGGTGTAACTAAACTGACTCCAGGGGATGAAAAGTTCGCTGACCCAGAAACCCTCATGGTCCGCAACGGCACGTTCCCAATCGCCATCCCAGTCAATGGACTCGACGTTTTCTCCGGACCAGGCACTATCCTGAATGGCACCATTCCTGCCGATCTTGAAGCCGAACGCGCTAAATCCTTTGCCATCAAAGTCGATAATAACTTCGTTAAAATCGGCTTGGATGTCCTGATCCCTTAGGGTTGTTCGTGAAAAGGTCTTCGTGGTGTCCTGAAAATTCTTGAACCCTATATATATAGCCCCTCCTCTGACTGTAGCACCAGGACCTGAGTCTTCTCAGGTGCCTTTTCCAGAGACAAGGGCTTTGTGACGAAAAAACCCGTGTAGGTTGCAGCGGAGGCCCATGTCTCCTCATCCAGGGTCCCATCGATCTCAATTGCACCTAGAGCAGCGGCAGTACTGGAAAATACCGCTAGAAGACTGGTAACCGACGCGGCAGCGAGTCCTTGCATCGCTATGACACTACCCTCTTTCGAAGCCCGACAGAGAAATAGTAAAAACCTTATTCTCAGACAAAGTCGTACTGATAGTGACACTAAGGATATCTGCGTAGGCAACCACTAGCGAGAGCCCTAGTCCCGCATGCAGTTCTCCAGTTCTTGAAGAGTCTTTTCGCCATAGCCGATGGAACATATTGTCTAGATCTTCGGCGTGAAGATCGGGGGCAACATTGGAAATACCGAGAGTAGGTCCCAGGTCACTATCGCCGATAACAATTCTAATAACACTATTCTCTGGTGCGTGGTGAACGGCGTTAGATATCAGGTTGGTTATAGTAAGTGCCAGCTCTAGTCTCCCCGACATCACAACTGTCTCGGTAGTGTTCTCGACAGAGATTTCAATGCCCTTCGCGTCCGCTTCAGCACTGAAGCGTTCAGCGGAATCTTCAGCGATCTCAGATAGAGAGCACTCCTGCTTCTCAAGTTCAATTAATCCTGATTCATAGCGAGATAGCTCAAGGAGAGCGCCGATAATATTCTGCATATTCCGCCCTGTTTCCAGGACTTCTTTATATACGGTGGCAGGATCGCCAACTTCATCTGGCCATCGCATGGCAACTTCAGTGAGGCTGAGCTGCTCAGCAAGAGGTGTCTTGAGTTCATGTGCAACGTCTGCACTGAACTGTCGCTCACGCTCCAATTGTTTTCCGATTCTTCTAGACATTTGATTGAGCTGGATAACCAGAGGCTCTATCTCAACAGGTGGCTCCGGTATTTCAATTTCCCGGTGCAGATTGTCAACGTGGCGTTCCGAAATTTCCTTTCTCAGCGATAGCAGTGGTTTCAGACCCCTGGTTACATTCCTGCGGATGAGGAGGGCCAGAAGCGCTAAGATCACAAGGACTTCGGCGGCTATGATTAGAAACGATAGCCAGATGGAGAGCAAAAGCGATTCACGCTCTCTGGACATAACCAAAGTCATTCCTTTCTGATTACTTAATCGTTCTGGTGTTCTATCCTCTTTGTGATGAATTTGTGGAACAAAATCAATCTGAATGCTGCGGCCTTTCACTCCATTTGGCAGCGAGCTATCCCAGAGTGTCACTTGCTCTTGAGGAACTTTCTTTCTCTGGAGGTCTGTAGAACCCAGTGAGCGAGATCGTTCGAATACGCCTTCTCCGTCTGTCCAAAACTGAAAATACTCAGGGTTTTCGTCACGTTCAAATTCGGGCATAAACTCATCAGCGAAGTCAAAATCCACTCCATCTGCAAACTCTTTTACCTGAGTTACCAGAATCTGGGCTTTCGTGATCATGGCCTCATCAAAAGACCGATTGAGTTGGGTATATATAATCCAGAAGCTAATTACAGACGAAATAAACACTACAAGCAGGACTGACACCAAAGCTGACCTAACGATGGTGTTAGATATCGACTTACTCGGCGCCATGAGGAACCACGTAGCCAAAACCGCGTTTAGTGACGATTACATCCTTATCGCTGAATCGTTTCAACTTTTTCCGCACTGCTGATACATGGGCTTCAATGGTATTTCGAGATGAGGCTCCCTCATGATCGAGTATCGTACTTTCGAGGGATTCGTAGCTCACTACTCGCCCTCGTGACAGTACCAGGCATTCAAGAATTGAATATTCTTTGGGCGTTAGGTGAATGGGCTCTCCCGCAGACGTTACTTCCTTGGAGTTCAGATTCAGAACAACGTCGCCCAGGTCTATTGCTGGCGAATGTAGCGAATGAGCGCGGCGATTCAATGCATTCACTCTCGCTTCAAGCTCGCTAAAAGAAAAGGGCTTACATAGATAGTCATCTGCTCCGGTATTCAGCCCCTTAACACGATCTTCAACCTGATCTCTGGCGGTGAGTAGAATAACGCTGGCCTCGTTGTCGGTTTTCCTAATCTCTGACAACACGGTGAGACCATCCATTTTTGGCATCAGAATATCAAGAATAATAAGGTCTGGTTCCAGAGATCTCGCCAGCGAAAGACCCTCAACTCCGTCGGCAGCGCTTATCACGGTATGCCCGAGGCGGGTCATACCGACCACCAGCGCCTTTCTCAGGCGGGGCGAGTCCTCTACAATCAGTATATGCATGATCTGTGGCCTGGCGGATTGAGCCTCAGGGCGGAAGATCTCGGGCTTGGTGATGACATAAGTTTGGCCCGGATGACCTAATTCGGTGAACGACACGATAATATCGCATGCTTAAGGTTTACTGAAGACGAACTAATTGCTCACAATCCCCGTCGGGGCCTGTTAGCGATTCAAAATATGGTACATGGACCGGGGGCAGAGAGCCCCCCCTACACAGAGTGAGACTAATCGCTGGTCTCAAACGAACATTCGGAGACAATGACGTTGCCTTGTTCGTTGACAAAAGCAATACCAAGGTCGTATTCAGTTCCGGGCGTTAAAAAGCCCATAGGGAGATCCATTTCGGTGGTATCCCCGGAAAAGCTCATTTCCAACCCTACCTCCAGATCATCATTCTCAACTTCAAGGATGATCGATTCAACGTCGTCATCGGCAGCCGTCCACGATATTACAGCTGATACTGGATCGACCATCTGGTCGCATGTATCGATAACAGGTGCTGCTGCCAACTCCTTGTTGAACTCTACGGTCCCGAAAATTCGCATGCCAGAGATCGTTCTTCCCACGACGGTGTAGGTCCCGTCTGGATAGCGTGCCACGACCTCGTCAATACTGGGTTCCGCACTTTCGAAAAGGAACTGAGCCATCCCGATTGTTTCGCTACCAGATGTTCCAAAGCCAACAATTTTGCTTGATCGATTTCCCTTCGGCCCAATGACACGAACCCATCTCAAACCTTCCTCGCCTTTGCCATAGATGACCACTTCAGCATCCTGATCATCATTGTTTATTTCAAATATCATTTCCAGCTCTTCGAAGGACTGGTCATTTCGCCCTGGATTTATATTCTGTGCCAGCGTAGATACGCTGCAGAGCGAAGCAGCACAGGCCGTGGCGAAAATTAGCTTATTCATGATTTCTTCTCCTTGAAAACGTTGACGCGGATATAGCCCGCTCTATAAGTGGAACATGGTCTCCTGAAGAAATGCTGAAACTGATTCTTTCAACCATCTGTTGACGGTGACGGTAGGGCTGGGGGTGGTACCGCCTTGTCAGGCTCAGCATGCAGAGCAGTCAGCGCCAGTTGCTCCCCCGCACTTGCCTGAGTGGCAGATGGCGGTCGACTAAACCGCTGCCGTTCTGCCATGTATTCGGATAACGCCAAATGGATTTGGGCCGGCATGTCGGCTTGGTCCATTGGCTTGTCATCTATGGTTGACAGCGCTGTACGTCTTGAATTGGCTTTGGGCGACATGCTGTACTTGTGATCGCTTGTCACCAGGGCATCTCCATGCCAATCACTGATCACGGCATACTCTCTATCGAAATCTGGCGAGAGTAAGTTGTCGCCCATGCTGTACACTCGAGAATTATGCCCTGGCTTCAATAGAGAAAGCAGCGTAGCGGGTATATCCATGTGGCTACTCATGGCCTTGTGAGTCGTTCCCTTCATACCAGGAACATAGAGCAGAAAGGGTACCCTGACCTGTTGCTGACTGAACGTGGAATTATGTCCCCAGCGACCGTTCTCCATGAATTCCTCGCCATGATCGCCAGTGACTATGACTACCGTATCCCTAAGGAGCCCCTGCAATTCTAGCGAGTCGAACACCCGTCCGAGTTGACAGTCGAGGTGATTGCTAGAGTTTATATAGCGGTTCTTAATGAGCCCGATCGACGATTCAATATCAGTGGCGAGGTAGTCAAAATCTGGCAGGTAATCCGACTCTACTTCGTTTTCCTTGGGGAATTGATAATTGGCGTGCGTGGACTCAAAGAACATAAAACTAAAGAACGGGGTGCTGGACTGCTTCGGAAATTCGATCAGGCGCTCGACATTCTTCCTGTCACGCTCCCAACCCATACCGCTATCTACGCTATGCAATCGGTCGTTCTCGACGTTTACCCACACCGTTTTGTCAAATTCTGGATAGGTAAAAGAGGCGCTCGTATATGCCTGTATGTTGTAGCCACTCTTTTGCAGTGTATCAACTAGCACTGGCACTCGTTGATACCTCAGTGCTGGAAACCAGAAGCTACCATTGAGACCGTAAAATTGCCCGAAGACGCCCATCCTGGTCCCGTTCCCGGTGCTGTAGTGATTCACGAATAACTGGGAACGCTGAGCAAACGCCCAAGTCTCCGGCATTATCTCTGGGTCTAGCATATCCCAGCGCCAGGACTCTGCCACCAGCCAAACAATATTGTAGCGCTTGTCCAATGGAAGTAACTCAGGCACTGACTCAGGGTAATGAAACTTTGTTCCAGAACTTGGATTGCCGTAGTCCATCACTTCTCTGGATCGTTCTACACCGATGTCTGCCAGAAACGACTTGGCGGTTACCGTCTGGTACCACGGTATCCGGTCTGCAAAACGCAAAACTGGCACATATGATTTATGCTCTGAGACAGCGTAGACAGCCGCCTGAGCAAGGAAGATGACGAGAAGCGTTGCTACCACGACTGCGGTACGGGGAAGCAGTGCATGCGCCAAAAGATCCAACGGAACGAATCTGGACAGGTACAGACCAATTACGATAGCGCTTACAATTGCGGCTATGGTGAGATAAACACTGTCAGACGCACCGAGAGCCGCTGTACCACCTGGTGTGGTTAAAATATTCACCACAAAGGGGTCGATGAAAAAACCGTACATTTCGAATAATGTGTAGTTCGCATATAGCAGAATTAGCAAGAAGGCCCCTGTGATGGGTACCATGAATTTGGACGCTTTTGAAACATGACGCGGAATCCACGCTGCCTGCATATTCCCCAGACCATATAGCGCGAGCATGGGCAAGCACATCGATGTTGCCTGGGTAATGGCCGCGGCCGCAGCAAACAGGAGTGCAGGACTATAGTCTGCGGGGAGCAAGTGAGCGATGTAGGCAAGGCAGTGTGTTATCCACACAAAAATAATTTGACGCATGTGAAGATCTCTCAATATCGAGATCGAATTGTGTCCTATCCACCTTAAGGTCTTCTTAACATGTTCATCCAATTCTTCTTATATTGGCTAGGTTTCACAGCAGCCTGCGCACTTCCCAAACTTGCTTACCAGCCCCGGCAAACTAGCCTGCAGAAAAAACTCTTTCTTATGCAAAGCTAAAACTAGTTCAGTGGTTCTTCAGCTATTCGACGTAGGGTTGTGGGATTACAAGAAAGAGCTAGCGAACATAACCATGGCAATCCCAAAAATAGTACACCAGACCTGGAAGGACGAAAACATTCCCAAGAAGTTTCGCTATGCCGTTGAAACGGTCAAGCGATACCACCCAGATTGGGAATACCGGCTTTGGACTGACAAAGATATTGACCTGTACGTCAGAGCAAATCACGCGGAGTTCTATCCGATTTTCATAAGTTTTTCCCGGCACATTATGCGTGTCGATACATTTCGCTATCTACTCATGCTGGATATTGGTGGTCTATACGTAGATTTGGACTATGAGTTTCTACGACCCTATGCGTACCCCGATGTAGGCCTGCTCCTGTCGCGAGAAAGAGATGTGTCTTACGGCGATGGCTTCAACAGCGTTTCCAACTATATAATTGCGTCACGACCAGGCCACCCTTTTTGGCAACACATATATCAAGAAATGCTCGCAAACCCAGCCGTGACAGATACTTATCTCGATGTACTTGCCTCGACGGTCCCTGGCTTCCTTAGTAAACACTTTTTTGAACTTCAGGAGCGCGAGCGCTGGCCTGATGTAATGCTAACGCCCCGACCGACTTTTAGCCCACACAGGCTACATGGGAAAAATGAAAAGAAAATACTACTAAACAGTTCTCTCACATACGGCTTTCATATTGGAGCAGGGACATGGAAGCAGCGGTTAAGCTTCGAGTACCTGAAAACGAAAGCCCGGCGTACTTTGACGAAAAAGGCGACGAAGCCTCAGAGAAAAGCAAGAACGATAAAGTCAGTTTGCTAGCCCGATAACCGCATAAACCAGACGGATTCAATACCTTCCTAAAAATCAAACTCGGGATCGGCGGTAAATGCATCGACAACACACAGCCATTCCCCTCAGGCTAAATATCGCCATCGCTTGTATCAGTATTTTGATTTCAGCGTGGCTGATCCACAACGACCCTCTGATCAATCGAGATGGAATTACTTACTTAAGGACTGCAGAGGCGTATCTTAACCACGGCTTAATTGCAGCTATTCAGCTGTTCGATCGGCCATTTCTCTCTGTCATATCTGGCGAATTGCATCGCGCTACATCGCTCTCTTTAGCTATATCAGCTCAGCTGGTTGTAACCTCTCTATACGTCACTTTATGCTTGGCCTTTGTGTCCACAATAGGACTATTGGGCGGCGACAGAAGAACTCAGATTATAGCGGCGCTAATTGTACTATCCCATCCCGTTATAAATGGGTATCGCTCCGACATCATGCGTGATCCAGGTTATTGGGCAATGGGCGTTCTAGCCTTTCGACAATTGCTGCTGTTTCTCTTTTCGCCACACTGGCAACATCAAGTGCTATGGTTCATCTATATTGTTTTTGCGGCTTTTTTCAGATTCGAAGCGGTTGCTTATATCTGTTTGGCTCCATTCGCAGTAGCTATAGTTTCTGCAAAAGGTGGACGTGCTGAAGTATTGGCCGGCTTTGGATTACTGCCCCTACTAACCGTATTTGGCATATTGGTCTTTTATGCATTGACTAACGGCTCAGGCTACTCAACTTTGGCTTTGTTTGAAGACATAGGGGGGTACGTTTCTAAGGCCTTAGTGATACCGGATTTCTTTCTAGATGAAAAAGCCCACGCTTCGCAAGATTGGGTGGCGGAGCATTCGAGAGAGGACATATCAATTTTTTTGCTCTCCGGCACTATTGGGCTGTTAGCTATTAATATCATACGGTCACTTACGTGGCCCTGGTTGGCAGTTCTATGTTGGGGAGTCCGCATCCGCACCAAGGGGAATGCGACAGTTCAACAGCTGCAACTCCTGAATATTCATATATTGATAGCAGCCACCTACCTATTTTCTTTCCTCCTTATCAATCACTTTATGCTGGAACGCTACGCCGGCTTCTTAACTCTACTGCTACTGCTGTATTTACCCGCCATTGTTGATGATCAGTTGAACAAAGGAGGCCTAATGGCTGGAATTCTTGTTTCAGCCATATTCATAGGCATGTCAGCAGATACACTGCATAACGGAAATAGAGAAAAGGCATATATTAAAAACGCGACCCTTTGGATAAACAGACAATTGCCACATAACGCAACGCTGTTTACCAACTACTCCTATATTGAGTATTTCTCCCAATTAAGAAAAATCCCCGTGCCTTACTCGGCAAAACTGCAAGTCGAGGAACTATTGCTTGAACAATCCATCTGGATGTCAGCTGACTATCTGGTGATCTCTGTGAAAAATGACGAACAAGAAGCATGGTCGAAATTTGTCGCAACGTTTACCCCGGAAACGATAAATATGTTTGAAGGTGGACGACACGGTAACCTCTATATCGTAAAAAACTGATCGCTAGCTATCTGTAGTGCTCGCGCGCTCAAGCCAATTCACAAAGATGGCAATGCCTTTTCAAGTATCGCACAAGAATCAAGAGCTAGGCAGGCCCCAGAAGTCCTCTTCGATAAGACCGCTAGCACGACCGTTTTGAGACTAAATGAACCTGCCAATGTGTCTAACAAAATCATAAGTTCATTAGGCTCCTCAGCGTTTCTTAAGGTTCACCCTGTAATTTGTAACTATCCGTTTAGTAATCGGAACCTTTAGCTATTGGGTCAATGCGGCACCGCCTTTCGCCTGTGTCGACTCAGTTTGTTGTTAGATGTTGATGCGTTTCCAGAATTACACATTTTAGGTGATGCCAGTATTCACTTCACTAAGATTTAAGCGGGTGTATATGCCCGTTTTTGCCACCCTATTAGCGACACTATTTTTCGTGCTGGCATCCAACGATGTCTCAGTGCCGAATACCACTCTGATTGAGTTAAGTATCAGCGCCGCAGTAGAAACGCAGCCAGTAGGTGTGGGCGGTGATGCCGCCGATGACGCCGTCATATGGCTGAACCCTGTAGATCCATCTCTATCTCTGGTTATCGCAACCAACAAGAAGAATGGGCTGGAGGTCTATGACCTGCAAGGTAACGCAATTCAATCGCTGCCTTTAGGTAGGCTCAATAATGTTGATTTACGCTGGTCTACGCTGAATGGGTCGGAGAACAGCGCTGTCGTGGCCGCTAGCGATAGATCCGAACGCGCCATCGCTCTATTCTCCATTGACAATGTATCGCGACATGTCCGACTGGCGGGTCGAATCCATCTGGATTTTAAGCGCCCTTATGGCTTGTGTATGTACAAGAGCGGCTCAGACATATTTGTATTCATAAACGATAAGTCCGGTACGTACCAACAATGGCAGATTCAACCCGATATGATCAGCGGTAAGTTGGTAAGAGAGTTCAAGGTTGAATCCACTGCTGAGGGGTGTGTCGTTGACGATCAGACTCATACACTGTACCTGGCTATCGAAGACGCTGGTGTGTATGCAGTCGATGCGCGCCCCAATGGAGAGGTAGATCGAAAAATCGTCGATACCGTAGGCGCTGGCCGACTTAAAGCCGATGTAGAAGGTCTTGCTGTGTACCGCGACAAAGACCATCAAATACTAATGGCATCGAGTCAGGGTAGTGATGCTTTTGTCGCCTATAATTTGGAGTACCCGTGGACTCCAGTCGCGTTGATATCAATCGTTGATGGGATTGTAGATGGAACCTCCAAAACAGACGGTATTGCGATCAATTCCTCCCCCATGGGTGCATTTAAGAAAGGCGTATGGGTGGTTCAAGACGACAACAACGCATGGCCTTGGTTAAACCAGAACTTCAAATATGTCGATATGGAGACAATGCTGGATCAGATAGAAAGGGCTCGAGATTCTCGTAAACCCAATGCCCGTAGGAATTGATAGCTAACGAACACGTGTCTTGACGTGCCAATAAGTCACAAATCACGAACACGCTCTGCGCCATGGAGGGGTTATCCTGGCCATCGCGCATAGTGAGCATGAACTCGCAAAAATTGGCAAAGCAGCACGCTATGCCGAGCCACATCGTTACGATTAACTGGAAAACGCCTTGTAGCTGAACGAGTCTGTAGACTTGGTATCGCGCAGAAAAGCTAACGCCATAGAACACCATATACCGCCCCGACTACTGTAATCCAACTTAGACATACGATAAGAATCGCCATAAAGACCACAGCAGAGCCCATATCCTTCGCTCTACCAGAAAGCTCGTGATGCTCACTTCCTATTCGATCAACAACCGCTTCAATGGCGCTGTTGGCCAACTCAGCCAGTAACAGCAAAAGAAGGGGTAGTGAGAGAAACAGAAAGTCCGTCATGTCTCTGGCAAGGTAAAGCGCCAAGGGTATGCCGATTATTGCCAGTACTGCTTCCTGGCGAAAGGCTGCCTCGTTTCGCCAGGCTGCCTGTATCCCAAGTCCTGAATATCGTGTCGCTGAGATCAGTCTGGGGAACCCTTTCTCGCCTGGCTTCATCTCCTGCTTCCTTTGTTCTAATCACAACTTGATTATCTTCTGGCATAAAAGTCGTACGCAAGTTCCCGACCCAAATAAGTATTTATCGTATTTTGGTTGCCCGGTTTTTACCACGCTCCGAAACCTTCAGTCTTTCTTAAGTTTTGAAGTATACGATTACCGTCTTTGAGTGATGTGTCAGTGAGGCAGGTTTGTTAGTTAACAATACACGGCCGCGATTTACGAGCCCATATAGGCCTGTACTCGCATTTTTTGCATTTCTCCTTCTTGCACTATCCGCATCGCGAATCTTCTTGATCGCCTTGCACTGGTCTCGTGTAGACGCGGTTGATGGGCTGTTCTATATCCTTGTGCAGGGAGTACGCTTTGATCTGATTGTTGCCTGCGCGCTTGTGTTACCGATAGCATTGCTGGCCCCCTTTCTGTGTAACAAAACTCCCTGGCTTAGGTTCCTCAGAGTTTACATGGTCTCGGTTTTCTTTCTGGCGATCTTCATGGAGGCAGCAACACCTACCTTCATCACTGAATACGATCTGCGCCCAAATATTCTGTTTGTTGAATATCTGAAATACCCAAAAGAAGTGGGCTCGATGCTTCTGGGGGGCTACAAACTCGACATATTTCTGGGATTACTGGCGGTATATTTTGTCTGCTGTTTATTCCTGAAGTTTATCTCCCCATGCCTGATCCCAGTTTCAAAGCCTGGCCTTGTCGGGTCTGTAGTTGGATGCAGCGTTGTTGTTATTGTGTGCGCTCTTGGCGTCCGTTCCAGTCTTGGACACCGGCCAGCGAACCCTGCCAAGGTAGCATTCTCTGACGATCTTCTGGTTAACGACCTAAGCCTCAGCTCCCTTTATAGCGTTCTCTATGCGATGTACAGTTCCAGTCGCTATGAATCCAGCGTGCGGGCTTATGGCAGCATGGCTATTGCCAATGCTGTACAGGAAGTCCGGGATGATATGGTATTGGCCGCTGATCGGTTTATCTCTGAAGATATCCCGACACTACATAGGAACGATTGGGTAAACGGTAATGAAAGGCCTATGAATCTTGTGATCATCCTGCAAGAGAGCCTTGGTGCTGAGTTCGTGGGCGCATTAGGTGGCACACCCGTCACACCTGAGTTAGATGAACTCACAACCCAGGGGATATGGTTTAACAACCTCTATGCCACCGGCACCCGATCGGTTAGAGGTATAGAAGCCGTTATTACTGGTTTTACCCCCACACCCGCACGCAGTGTCGTTAAGCTTCCAAAATCCCAGAGCGGGTTTTTTACCATCGCCGAATTGCTGGGCAGGCGAGGCTATGACACGAGTTTCATCTATGGCGGAGAAGCTCATTTTGACAACATGAGACAGTTCTTTGTGGGCAACGGTTTTCAGCAGATCATCGAAGAGAAGGATTTCCTAGACCCATCTTTCAAAGGTTCATGGGGTGTAAGTGATGAAGACTTGTTCCAGCGGGCCCATGAGGAGTTTAGCCAGAAAAAGGACAAGCCGTTCTTTAGCCTGGTGTTTACTTCTTCCAACCATTCACCGTTTGAGTTCCCCGAGGATAGAATTGAGCTATTCGAACAGCCGCGAGACACAGTTAACAATGCGGTTAAGTATGCCGATTTCGCCATGGGCGAATTCTTTCGTCAAGCAAAGGAGTCCTCTTACTGGGATAACACGGTGTTCCTGGTGGTTGCAGATCATAACTCACGAGTGAGAGGCGCCAACCTTGTTCCTATTGAGTACTTTCATATTCCAGCGCTGATTCTGGGAGGGCAGGTTGAGCCCAGAACGTATTCAAGGCTTTCTAGCCAGATCGACCTACTGCCGACGGTTTTGGGAATGATGGGGGTTCAAGACGAGCACCCGGCTACAGGACATGACCTTTTTCGCCCGGATATTGCAGACGTCCCCGGACGCGCAATTATGCAATACAATACGGTGCAGGCGTACATGCAAGGTGATGAAGTCATCGTGATGGAAATGGATAAAAACCCGGCGCACTATCATCGTTCAGTTGCCGGACTGATACCGGCCCAATCCCCCGATCAGGATTTAATCGATCGTGCACTTGCTTACTCTGTTTGGAGTGCAAATGCTTATCAGAAACGACTTTACCGATTGCCAGAAACGGGCCAAGATCCAGAATTAGGCAGCACTGCCCCAGTATCCGAACGCCCCCCCATTGAGCTTTCGCTGTTCCAATAACGGTTTCTAGTGGCGAGCTTGTCTATAACTGCTCTTGAAACCGAGCAGTTCGACACCCTCTAGTTGAATTTTTTGATTTCTTTTACCGGAACCGACAACATTGCCTGGCAGTTTACACCTTGAACACCTTGCCCGGGTTCAACAGGTGCTTGGGGTCCAGTGCCTGTTTCACGCTCTTCATTACAGCAATTTCTTCCGGTGAACGAGAACAGTGCAGAAAGTCGCGTTTCTCCAGTCCGATACCATGTTCGGCGGAAATCGACCCCTTCACTTTTGCCAGGTGTTCGTAGACGATCGTCTCGACGGCATGTTTGTCATGTGCCGGGCCCACGCCCAGGTGGATGTTGCCGTCTCCCAGGTGGCCGAAAGTAATCATGCGCGCTTCGGGGAAACGGCGCTGCAATTCCGCCTCCACGCCGCTGATGTAATTTTCCATTTCGCGGATGGGCAGACTTATATCGAACACAGCAATGGGACTGATATTGTGTACCAGTGTTTCCACGTCGTCGCGCATTTCCCATATTTGCGCCGCCTGCTGACTGGACTGGGCGATCACTGCGTCGGCAATATGGCCCTCTTCCATGAGCCCACCGAGGACCGTCATGAACAGTTCTTCCTCTCGTTCCGGGTCCGAACCTTCTGTTTCCAGCAGCACATAGTAGGGATAATTGGTAGGGAGGAACGCCTGGTGTTTTCCGGTCTCTTCTACCATGTAGTGGTAGTGGTTTCGCCACATCACCTCGAATGAGCTGAGTTTGCCCTCGAAATCCGTGCCCAGCTGACGTAATAGCCCTGCTACTTCGCTGAACGTGTTGAGGGCAACAAAAGCGGTTTGCACCGTGCGGGGTGCCGGCCGCAGCCGCAACACGGCGCGGGTGACGATACCGAGTGTTCCTTCACTGCCAATAAACAGGTGCTTGATATCGTAGCCCGCATTGTTCTTCAGCATTTCGTTCATGGAGGAAATAACAGTGCCGTCGGCCATCACCGCTTCCAACCCCAGCACCTGTTCGCGCATCATGCCATAGCGCACTACGCTGTTACCGCCTGCGTTGGTGCCTATCATACCGCCAATGTGCGCACTGCCACGGGCGCCGAAGTCAATTGCAAACAGCCAGCCTGCTTCGCTTGCGGCCTCCTGTACGTTCTGCAGGATAGCACCCGACTGCACCGTCAAGGTGCCCGCTTCGGCGTCGAGATGCTCTATCGCGTTCATCCGTTCCAGCGAGATAACAATATCTTCGGGTTCGCAGGTTATGCCGTTTACCAGTCCGCTAAGGCCACCCCAGGGCACAACCGTCTGGTTTTCCTGGTGACACAGCGCCATTACCCGTGAAACCTGCTCCGTCGTTGCCGGACGCACAATGGCCCTGGCCGGGCAGTTGCCCATGCCCCAGGAATAGTTGGGGCGGGAACTGACGTCATCACCCTTTAACAGTCCACTGGGACCAACGATTTCAACAATCGACTGAAGAATTTCCACGATAACTTCACTCCCGTTCAATCAGTAATTTGTGTGGGCCCATGTCTGAATGAATAGCCCTGTCCACGCAGAATAGACCATCAGCGCCAAACGGAATGTCCACAACGCGACAGTTGGGAATTCTGCTTGCAAACGGTCAAGCCACAGGAGGCTCCCAGTTCACACCGTTTATGTGGCTGCCGCCATCGGCGAACAGGGTGTTTCCGGTTACATAGCGCGCGTCATCAGAAGCAAGAAACGCCACCACACCGCCGATATCGGCCTCCGGGTCACCCATGCGCCCCATGGGGTTCTGCTTGAGCATTAATGCTGCGTTTTCGGGCGTGTACCGTTCGAACCGGTCATAGGCCGGGGTCCTCGCGGCCGGGCAGATAACGTTAACGCAGATGCCGTGTTTGGCCCATTCCCTGGCCGCAGTGCGCGACAGGGCACGCAGTGCTTCTTTTGCCGAGTTATATTCAACGGTGTACGGGTGCGCATTAACACCGTTGAGCGAGCAAACATTAATCACCCTGCCCCACTGCCGGCCCTGCATGGATTCAAAGGCTGCTTTCATCGCCCACCACGGTGCCATGAAACCGCCGGTCAGGGCCCGCTCGAAATCCTCGTCCTCACGGGTTTCCAGTCGCGCCGGGGGGGTGCCGGTGGGATAGGCATTATTGACCAGAATATCTAAATGGCCGAATGTGCTGATGGTCTGCTTAACCGCATCCTCCACCTGTGCCCGGTCCCGGATATCGACCTGTTGAAACACGGCATTGTCCAATGCCTGCGCAACCCTGTTGCCCGACTCAGTATCATATTCGGCGATGACGACCTGCGCGCCGCGCGCATGCAAGGCCCGCGCGATGCCTTCGCCCACACCTTGTCCTGCGCCTGTCACCAGGGCTACTTTATCCTTGAGTACCATTACTGTTACCTTTGCTATAGAAGTTCTATGTTCACGTTGATTATCTTTCCGCCGCTAAACTCGTAACCAGGCGCCGCGTCTTTGGGGTAATGCCCCGCGGGGGAGCCGCTGTCCAGTCCAACATCGAAGGTTTCATCTATCGAGAAAAAAGCGGGCGGTGTAGCGGGCACCCTGGCGCTGCCCAGAACCTCTGTTCCCTGGCGCAGGGTAAAGGTACCACCCTTGCCATAGCCCCCGGGCTGGTCATAGTCGAAGCTGACCTGAAGGTTTTGCCTGCCACGCAACGGGTCCTTGCCCTGAATGCGCACTTGCCCGAACTCAAAGACGCGGTACTCAAATACCGGCGCGCCCTTCCCATCGAGGTAGAGCGACCAGCCTCCCGACGTACCACCGATGGTAGCAATAACGCCACTTGCGGTGCCGCTGGCAACCTGCACATCCGCGACCATCTGCCAGGAGCGGTTGGTCATCGGCGGGGCGCTGCCCTCGGGTATGCCCACGGCTCCCTGCTGGTAGCTGAACCGGGTCCGACCCGCTACAAGACTGGGCATTGGCGTTCGCGTATCGAGCGAGCTGCGCAGGGGCAATATACCCAGCCTGGCTGCCTCCTTCTCAAACAGGGCCTGCATAGCAGCAAGCTTCTGTGGTTGCTCACTGGCGAGATCCCGTGCCTGGCTGAAATCACTGTCCAGGTCATAGAGTTCCCACACATCGTCTTCGAAAGGCGTGGGCCCCATGCGCACACCAACCGTCCAGGGAAGGCGGTCATGGCGCGCAGAGGCCATCCACCCCTGGTGATAAATAGAGCGGTGGCCATGCACTTCAAAGTACTGGGTCGTTTTGTGCTCCGGCGCTGCGGCGCTGTTAAAGCTGGGTAGCAGACTGCTGCCATCGAAGGGTAACTGCTGATGACCTTTCACCGCTTCGGGCAGGGAGAGACCGGCGGCGTCAAGTATGGTCGGGGTGATGTCGTTTACATGGGAGAACTGACTGCGTAAGCCGCCGGCATCGCTTATTCCCGCGGGCCAGCTGACAACCATTGGGTTGCGGGTCCCGCCCAGGTGTGACGCCACCTGCTTGATCCATTGAAACGGCGTATTCAGGGCCCAGGCCCAGCCGGCATTGTATTGCGGGTAGCTTTCGCGGCTGCCGATGTCATCAATGCGCTTGAGTTGGGTCGCTACCGGCTCCTGCAGGCCCTGCAGTGCGCCAAAGTAATTCACACTGCCAGGCAGTCCGCCTTCCCCGCTGCTGCCGTTGTCACCCACAATGTAGACAAACAGGGTGTTATCGAACTCACCGCTGGCCTTTAGTTGGTCGACCAGTCTGCCCACCTGGGCATCCGTATGTGCCAGGAAACCAGCAAACGTCTCCATCAGGCGCTCCGCCACCCGTCGCTCATCCGCATCAAGGCTCTCCCAGGCGGGCAGTTCCTCCGGTCGCGCGGTGAGGAGCGTGTTCCCGGGAATCACGCCTCGCTTCTTCTGGCGTGCAAATATCGACTCGCGCAGGGCGTCCCAGCCGGCTGAGAACTGCCCTTTATATCGATCTATCCACTGCTGCGGCACCTGCAGGGGTGCGTGCGCGGCACCGGTGGCGAAGTAGATGAAGAAGGGTTTATCAGGCGTGACGGCCTGCTGCGTGCGCATCCATTTAATGGCTTGGTCTGCCATGTCCTCGGTCAGGTGGTAATTCTCGCCCGCCGGGCGCATCACCGGAGAGGTCCCCTCATAGAGGGTGGGTTCAAACTGGTCGGTTTCACCGCCAAGGAAGCCATAGAACTTCTCGAAGCCCAGCCCTGTTGGCCAGCGATCAAACGGACCGGAGGGCGATGTCTCCCAGGCCGGAGCCAGGTGCCACTTGCCGAATGCCGCTGTGTTGTATCCATTGCTGCGCAGAATCTCGGCAACGGTGGCGGCATTACTGCTGAGAATGCCCTGGTACCCCGGATAACTGTTGCTGGAATTGAGCACTGCGCCCACGTTTACCGCATGGGAGTCTCGCCCGGTCAGCAGGGAAGCACGCGTGGGTGAACATATCGCTGTGGTGTGAAAACGGTTGTAGCGCAGGCCCTCGGCCGAGAGTTGCTCCAGGGCGGGCGTTTGCGCCGGCCCACCGAAGGTACTGGCCGCCCCGAAGCCAACGTCGTCCAGCAGTACCAGGACCACATTGGGTGCACCGGGCGGGGGCTTCAGAACCTCAATGGCAGGTATATCTTTTGCCATGGCGGGCAGTGCCAATAAGAAAGCCAGCAACAGCATTCGCCGGCTTAGCCTCTGCCAGGACAGCGTGCATCTGAGTAAGTGGAAATGATCTTTTAAATCGCGCATCTGCACTCCTTATTGATTACTGTTCTTCGCGGACGGTTGCTTTTTCGAGGGTCTGTAAAGTGTAGCGCAACCAGCGCAGCAGGCCTTCAGTCGTCAGCCAACCTCACCTGTAATTGCGGCTATGGTCAGACTATTCGTTACAACGCTTGATTTGTGATCAAACCAGAACCAACATACGCCCTTCACCTTCCGGCCAGCTCCCCGGAACTGGCAGACAACAGATTCTCAGCCCCTTTGCACAGAGGATAACAACCACCTCAATGAAAGTTCTACTCACAGTTACTTCCCTGCTCCTGTCGACCGCGCTGCTATTGGTCGGCCACGGCCTGCAATTGACCCTGTTGCCACTTCGCGCCAGCGCTGTCGGCATGTCGGAATTCACCATCGGACTGAGCGCATCTTGTTACTTCCTGGGCTTTGTAGCCGGCTGCCTGAGCATCCCGCGCATCATTGGGCGGGTGGGGCATATTCGTGGTTTCGCCGTGCTAACCGCGATTATGGTCTGCGCCCTGCTCTCCCTGGAGATGCTCGACTACTGGCAGGCATGGCTGGTGATACGCTTTTTGACCGGTATGGCCCTCAGTGGGCTTTACACGGTCATCGAGAGCTGGCTGAACAGCCAGGCAACAGCCCAGACTCGCGGCAGGATACTATCGGTGTATACCTTCGTGACCCTGAGCGCCCTGCTGGCAGGGCAGTTCCTGATCAATCTGGCACCCGTGGAAAGTTCCACCCTGTTCAGTCTGGGCGCAATCTTTCTCGCTCTGGCGATTATACCGGTAGGTCTGACCCGGCGTATGGCACCTAACCCGGTGGAGCCTACCCGCTTTGAGTTCGGCCTGCTGTACCGGCGCTCCAGGCCTGCCTTTGCCGGCGCACTGCTGTCCGGTCTGGTTGTAGGTAGTTTCTGGTCACTGGGCGCTTTGTTTGCCAGCTCCTACAGCGAGTCGGCCATGGACGTGACCTGGTTCATGAGCGCGGCAATAGGGGGCGGTGCATTGCTGCAATACCCCATCGGACTCTTCTCGGACCGCGTGGACCGACGCATTGTCCTGAGCACACTGTGTGTGGGCGGTGCTATTACCGCCGCAGCGGTCGCGATGAGTATCGGCTTTCCCTGGTACCTGGCGACCGTTTTCTTTTTTGGCGCTATGGTCATGCCACTGTATGCAATGGCCCTGGCAACCGTCGCAGACGTCTCCGCCAGCGATGAATTTGTCCAGGTCGGCACGTCGGTACTGCTGCTTAACGCACTGGGCGCTGCTCTGGCTCCATTGCCGCTGGGTCAGTTGATGGCAGTGGCAGGCCCCTCCTCCCTGTTCTGGGCATTCAGCGGCATCTGCCTGACAATGTCCGTGTACCTGGGCTTCCAGTTTCGCAATCCCCGGGCGGTTAGCGTAGAGGAGCAAACGCCGTTTAAGGCCGCTGGCGCCGACACCGCCCCTGCTGTCCTGGAGATGGATCCCAGGGGAGATGAGCAACATGAGCATGCCGAAGCCGTGGTCACGGAAGTGGACAACGGCAAGCTGGACTAGCCTGGTGAAATGTTGCGTGTGCCAGGTGGCGGCTCAGTCCTTTGCCTGCAGTCTCGGTATGACCTGTTCTGAATAAAGCTGCAGACTTTCCCAGGCCGCATCTATGGGGATGCCACCGCAGAGCGGCGAGAGGTTAATCGACCCCTTCTCCACGATACGGGACGCAGCCTGCTCCGGGCTGAGTATGGCGTACTTGCCCTCCTGCCTCAGCGCCGGCAACGTGCTGGCTGCCGACTCGGCGTAAGCGCGCCGGCTTGGATGTGCCCAACTTGCATAGGCCTGCGCGTCATAGAGCAAGAACTCTCCCAGTTCTTTCCAGGCCTTGTCCGGGTCTTCCGCGATGAGCGTCAGACACGGCTCGCGCGGGTAGATGACGAAGCCTTCCTCAAAACCGTGGCCCTTGCATGCGGCCTGATAGGCATCCCCCAGGGCAGGGTCGTCGATGGCTGGCGCGAAATACAAACCGAAACGGGCCGCCCTGTTTGCTGCTGCCACGCTGTTACCGCCAACAAACACTATTGATCGCGCAGGAGTGTGCAGCGACGGTGTCAATTGCACCTCAACGCCCCGGTGCGCAAACGCCTCGCCACTCAATGCACGTAACAGGATGGCCAGTTTCTCGTCGAAGACCTTGCCGCGGCGCTGCCAGTCTGCACCGAATGCCTGATACTCACACTGGCGATAGCCCAGGCCAACGGTAAGATTAAAACGGCCCCGCGAAACCTGGTCCAGCGCGACGATATCTTCGGCCACTCGCAAGGGGTCATGCAGGGGCAGTTGCAGGGCACTGACACTCAAGACAATACGCTGCGTGCACGCTGCAGACGCCATAGCCAGCATCAGTGGGGCGCTAAGAAAACCATCAGAAGTATTGTGGTGCTCGGAAAACCCTGCGACAGAGATGCCTTGTGCATCGGCCCAACGTACCATTTCCAGGCAGGCGCGGGTACGGTCTGCAGGTGTATCAGGACAGGACGGCGCCCGCCGCAGGTCAAACTGCAGCACCGAAAGATGCGTCATCGGCAGTGCTGCGCCACAGCGTTCAGGCCTGTTCCAGCCGCTCTTTTGTTTTCAGCCAACGTACTATCATCTCGCCCATACGCTTGCGGTCATAGGCGTCCTCCTCGTAACTGAACAGGCCATTGCCAGCGTAATGGAGGACAGTCAGGTTGGGCTCCTCGTAGATCTGCCCATCACCGAGGTCCTGCATCCTGTTCAGGACTTCACAAATCACCCAGCCTTTATCTTCGTCGATACTGTACCAACGTATGGGGAAAGCAGTCATGCTGCTGGCAGGAAAGGCCCCCATGGTCTTGCTGATCCACTGATAGATGTTTTCCCGGCCCCAGAAACGCCCGTACTGGTGTTCGAAGTAAGTGGCATCCACAGTGAACATATCAGCCCAGTCTCGCCAGTCCCCTTCCTGTGCGCCCTTCAAGGCCGCCGCCTGATACCTATCGAAGGCGTGCTCCAGTTCATCTCTGGTCCAGCGTCCCATAATCACTCCTCTACGTGACGGATTTAACGGCCCTTGCGCTGTGCCCCCGGCGGCACCTGTGCCCCGTTTGCGCGCATTTGCATCATTTGCTGCATGGACTGCATCATTCGGTCGATAGTGAAACTGGCCGTTGCCTGACGTGGCGGATACTCGCGGAACGTCATCAGCCACTTGCCTACCTCCTGCTGAACGGGGACAAACAGCCAGAGCTGGTCGGCAAAGAATCGGGAATAGAGCCCCGAGTCGATTGATGTTTCATAGGGGTCGGTGCGCAGGTTAATAATACGCGGAAAATTAAGCGCCTCCCTGGGGCCTGACCAGCCTTCCATCTGGAAGGCGAAATGTATTTTCCAGTCGTTCCAGCGCAGCGCGTTTAACTGGGCATTATCATCAAAGTAATAGACGCTATCGCGAGTCCCGGGCCCCTTCCCGGCAAGCAATGCAGTCTGGTCGTAGCCGTCCAGGTGCACCTTGTAAGTGGTATCGCCAGCGCGATGCCCCTTGAGCAATTTTCCCTTGATGTCAGTTTCGCCAGCGGCCGCGAGCAGCGTGGGCAGCCAGTCCTGATGGGAAACAATATCATTGATCACACGACCCGGCGCCACCACGCCGGGCCAGCGGATGAGCGCCGGCACCCTGAAGCCCCCTTCCCAGGTGGAGCCCTTTTCACCACGGAATGGTTCGGAGCCGCCATCGGGATAGGTATTGGTTTGCGAACCGTTGTCGGTGGAGTAGATAACAATGGTGTTATCGGTAATCCCCAGGTCGTCAACCTTGTCCAGTAACTGACCAACATGGTGGTCGTGTTCCATGAGCCCGTCTGCATAAAGACCAAAACCCGAGGCTCCCTGCCATTGCGGCGCCAGTCGCGTCCATACGTGCATCCGCGTGGCATTAAACCAGACGAAGAACGGCTTGCCATCATCGTGCGCTTTATCGATGAACTTCAGCGCGGCGTCGGTGAACTCCTGGTCCACCGTTTCCATTCGCTTGCGGCTAAGCGGCCCGGTGTCTTCGACCTTGCCATCGGCGTAAGAACGAATCACGCCGCGAGGCGCAAACCGCTTATGAAAAGCGGGATCCTTGGGATAGAAGTAGGTTTCCGGCTCTTCCTCGGCATTGAGATGGTAAAGGTTGCCGAAAAACTCGTCGAAGCCGTGATTGCTGGGAAGGAACTCATCCTTGTCGCCCAGGTGATTCTTGCCGAACTGCCCGGTGGCATAGCCATGTGGCTTGAGCAACTCAGCAATAGTCGGGTCCTCCGGGCGCAGTCCGATGTCTGCTCCGGGCAGACCCACTTTGAGCAGCCCGGTGCGCAGGGGATGCTGGCCGGTAATGAATGCGGAACGACCGGCGGTGCAGCTTTGCTCGCCGTAATAATCGGTGAACAACGCGCCCTCCTGCGCAATCCGGTCTATATTCGGGGTCCTGCTGCCGAGCATGCCACGATGATAGGCGCTGATATTGGACCAACCGATATCATCACCCCAGATAACCAGGATGTTCGGCTTGTCGGCTGCAAGTGACGGGGTGCACAGCAGCGCCAGCAATGTCGCAAACAGTTTGGACATTGGTCTTCTAAAAAGGAGCGAGCGCATACGGCCAACCTCATATGATTAATGTTATGGGGCGATTATCCCTAAACCAACGGGCTTTGTTAATGGCTTGTTGTGCACATAACGCCTGCTCAAAAAGCTCATTTGCGATTCGCGGGCGTCTCCATGCTGTGGACCTTGCCACACGGTTAACACGAAGCGACCGCGATGCCCGCGAGGGTTATAACTGATACTGACGAGTGGCCAGGTCACGCATGATCTCTTCGGAGCCGCCACCAATGGCATTTACGCGCACCTCACGGTAGATACGCTCAACCTTGTTGCCGCGCATATAGCCGATACCACCCAGTATTTGCATGGCCTCCCGCGCACAGAATTCCATCGTCTGGCTGCATTGCACTTTGAGCAGGGCGATATCACCAAAATTCGCCGTACCGTCAACCATCTGCCGGCTGCAATGCTGTATATAGGCCTGACAGGCATTGATGCGCTGCTTCATTTCAGCAATCTTGTGGCGGATCACCTGGTGATCTGCAAGCCTCTTGCCAAACGTTTTTCGTTCCTGCGCCCAGTTCACCGCTTCTTCAAGGCAAACCCGTGCGCTGGCTTCCATCATTACGCACATGGCCATGCGCTCCGCATTGAAATTATTGGCAATCACCAGAAAGCCGTGGCCCTCTTCTGCCAGCAGGTTACCTGCCGGCACCTTGACGTTGTCAAAGTAAAGCGTGGCCGTATCGCTACACCACCAGCCCTGTTTGCGCGGCAGCGGTGTGCGACTCACGCCCTGCGCATCTGCGGGAATAACCAGTACCGATACGCCACCGGCACCCTCCGCTCCGGTGCGCACCCCGGCAGTAAACCAGTTCGCCCCCATGCCCCCGGAGATAAAGGTCTTGCTGCCGTTAACAACATAGTGATCACCCTCGCGCACCGCCGTGGTTTGCAGATTGGCGACATCCGAGCCGCCTGAGGGTTCGGTGATAGCCAGCGCGATGCGCTTTTTACCGGCCAGCACGGGCGGTATCACTTCCTGCTTTAACTCGGCTGACCCGAATGCCACCACTGGCGGCAGGCCAATCCCGTGAGACAACAGTGTACTGGGCAGGCCACCCAGGCTGGTCCTGCTGATCTCTTCGCCCACGATACTGTGATGATAGAGATCGATACCCTCCGATGTGCCACCGTACTCCTCTGGATAACCCAGGCCAAGCAGGCCAAATTCAGCGGCCTTGGGCCACAGTTCATCCGGAATGAAACCCTGTTCATCCCATTCATCCACGTAAGGTGCAATTTCTTTATCGATAAAGCGACGTAACTGTTCTCGCCACGCCTCGTGGCTCTCGTTCATAAATGGATTGTGCAGGCGGGCGCTGTCAAAGCTCAGGGACACGGTAGACCTCATCATATTGGTGTTGCGTTGGACTCATATCATGCCAGAGCTCAACCGGCTTTTCTGCACAAGCTTCCCGGGTTACGCGGCATTGGTTTATATAGTCGCCGTCCTGCGGCGGGACGACCGCATTGTTTGCAGCTATAGTCAGCATACACAGCACAATGAGGAGTTCGCTTGAGCAGCAACCGAGAGCAATGGCAGGGCCTACTTGCCGAACTGGACCAGCGCCAGGCGCAGGCCGAGGCGATGGGGGGCGAGGAAAAGATCGCCCGGCAACACGCAAGGGGACGCCTGACTGCGCGCGAACGGCTCGCCCTGCTGTTTGATCCAGGCACGTTAAACGAAATCGGTGCACTGGCTGGCGCCAACCACCCGGGTGGCCAGGTCCCTCTGGCAGGCGATGGTGTGGTCGGCGGTACAGGGCTCATCAATGGCCGCGATGCAGTGGCACTGGCCGAGGACTTCACCGTAAAAGGCGGGTCCATCGGCCACGCCAATGCAGCCAAGCGAACACGGCTGGTGCGCCTGGCACTGGAGCAACGCCTGCCGCTGGTATTGCTGCTGGACGGAGCAGGCGAACGCGCGGGGAACAGTACCGAACGCTACCCCAATACACCCAACGACCTGCAACTGGTGGCCGACCTTCAGGGAAAAGTGCCGGTTGTGACACTTGTTCTGGGCACCTCTGCCGGCCACGGAGCGCTCACCGGCATGTTTGCAGATTTCATTATCATGCTGGAGGGTGCATCCCTGTTTACTGCGGGGCCGCCACTGGTGCAGGCCGCCATGGGGATCACGACCACGCCCGAGGAACTGGGCAGCGCAGTCATGCACGCGACGCGCAGTGGTGTCGTGCATAACCTGGCAGGCAGTGAGCAGGAAGCGTTCAACCTGGCGCGTGACTACCTGTCATACATGCCTCAACGCAGCGGCGAATTGTCGCCGGTGACGAACGAGCGAGCGGAAGCGCAGCCAGGCGATGTCGATGCGCTGCTGGATATCATTCCGCCCACAGGTAACGCATCCTACGATATGCGGGAAGTACTACAGGCCATCGCAGATGATGGCGGTTACATTGAATTACAGCCCGGCTATGGCGGTTCGCTGATCTGTGCCCTGGCCCGCTTCGGTAGCGTGCCAACGATGGTTGTGGCCAATCAGCCAAACGTGCTGGCCGGTGCAATCACTGTGGCAGCGGCCGAAAAGGCAGCGCACTTTATCGAGATTGCCAACGCCTTCGGGCTGCCGCTGCTGACCTTACTGGATAATCCCGGCGTGCTGCCAGGGCCGCAATCAGAACAGGAGGGTGTGCTCAAAGCCGCGGGACGAATGTTTGCCGCACAGCGGCGTTACCGCGGCCGCAAGATCGTAGTTACACTGCGCAAGGCCTTTGGTTTTGGTTCGTCGGTTATGGGCATGAATCCCTGGGACCGGCAGGCGATCAGCATCGCCCTCCCCTCGGTGTCACTGGGCGGCATGCCGGCGATAGGTGGAGCCGAAGCCGCCAAGGCCAGCGCCGAAGATGCTGGCCGGTTGCAGGAGTTACAGTCTGGCGCCTGGGTGCCGGCCGATGCGATGGCCTTCGACAAGGTCGTCAACCCGGCTGCGCTACGCCGTGAAATTATCGCTGTGCTACATCGCACCTGAATACTGGACTATTGAATCCGGGGGCCTGAACTATGGACATCACACTCGACGGTACAGCGACCGGCCCACTCAGTGGAGTGCGCGTACTCGACGTGACCTCGATGATCACTGGCCCACTGTGCAGCCAGATGCTGGGCGACCTGGGCGCTGAAGTCATCAAGATCGAACCTACCCACGGTGAAGTCGCGCGCTGGATGATGCCGCCAGAGCGCGGTGGGCTTACCGGTTTTTACTGCCAGATGAACCGCAACAAGCGTAGCCTCGCACTCAACCTGCAGTCAGCTGAAGGCGTTGCCGTACTGAAAACCCTGGCCGAGAGTGCAGATATCCTGGTGGAGAATTTTCGCGGCGGCGTGGCGGACCGGCTGGGTATCGGCTATGACGACTTGAAAACCTTGAATGAACGTCTCATTTACGTAGCGATTACCGGCTTTGGTCCCTCCGGGCCCTATTCCGACCGACCGGCGTACGACCCGATTGCCCAGGGCCTGGTCGGCATGATGCACATCCAGGGTGCTGCCCACGGGGGCAAACCACAACTGATTCAGTCCGCAATTGTCGACAAAACGACTGCTACTACCGCCGCTGGCGTAACGCTCGCCGCACTCTATGCAAGAGATGGCATCAACGGCACGGCAAAGGGCCAGCGCGTGGATGTGCCGATGATCGACGCCTACGCAGCCAACTCACTGCCTGATATGTTGCCGGTAGACAGTTTCCAGCCATCGGACATGCCAGATACGCAGCCACTTGCCGTACTGCGCACCTTTGCCACCAGAGATGGCCATGTGGTGGGTATGGCGCTGCAGGACAATCATTTCAAAGGACTTTGCGAGGCGCTTGAGTGTACAGAACTGCTGGAGCGCGAGGGCATGCGCAATGTCGTCGAGCGCATCAACGACTTTGAACCCTGGCTGGACGCAATCGAAACAGAGATCGCCAGGTGGCCTACGGACGAACTGCTGGCGCGGTTTGACGCCCACGGTGTTCCATTTGGCAAAGTTAAAACCATTCGTGAGTTCGCCGAGGACCCGCAGGCAAAACACAACCGCACAATCTTTGATGCAGAACACCCTGAGCTGGGCACGCTGCGCTACGTGCGCTACCCGGGCCACTTGTCTGCTACCCCGGCGAGCCTCAATCGCCACCCGCCCCGCCTGGGGGAGCACACCACAGAAATTCTCGAAGCGGCTGGCTATTCAGCAGAGGACATCGAGGCCTTGCGCAGCAGCGGCGTCGTCGCCTGACTAATCAGGCTTGCGTAGCTGGTTCAGATCGGTTCCTGAGCAGACCCACGGGCAGGTCCCTGGCCACCTGGCGCAACAGGCGACGACGATAACCAGTCGCCTGCCGGTAGCCCTCCAGAGAGGGGAAACGGCACATGACAATCATCGCGTCCTGCGCCAGGGCCAGACGTGAAACACCGCTATATATCCCCAGGTACGATCCCACCATGGCAGTAATAGAACGGGTGAGGTGAAGGTAGTCACCACTGATCACAATGCCCTGCCGGCTCATCAATGTACCCAGGGAGATCGCCAGGTCAAGCCGTGCCTTCAAGCCGTCCGTACCTTCCTGATAGAGCACCAGGAGGAAATCAGGACCTATGGGGGTGACGCTGTTCTCAGTGAGCGCCTCGCGAATGTGACCCAGCATTTCCTCGCGCCGTGACCGTAACTGATCCTGTTCGGTACCCAGCCCGATCATGGCATCAGTGATGGCCTGTGCATCGGCGGCAAACACGGCCTGCAGGTAGCGCAGCGCCGGTCGCCAGATCTCGCTGATGTCCACGCTGTTACCCCAGTCGATAAAGTACAGCCGTTGCTCCTCATCGACCAACAGGTTGCCCGGGTGCAGGTCGCCATGGAACTCGCGATAGACAAACAGGTGAGATAGCACCGTGTGTAAAAAGGCGCGCCCTACCTTGCGTCTGGCGCGCAGTGATCGGCGCTTGCCAAGGTCACGGAACGCAGTGGATAGACTGTTGGCGCTCTCCACATACTCCATCTCTATCACGCGGCGGGTTGTCTGGTAAACGCGGGGTACGTGCCAACCACCGGTATAACTCGCGCGCTCGGCAAAGCGGGCCTGTACGCGCGCTTCAGCTTCAAAATCCAGCTCGGCCCTGAAGCCCTCCACGAAAAGATCCACCTGGTCCAGCCACGAGGAAAGGAAGGGAGACAGTTTGGAATGCGGCGCCCAGTACTGGCTGCTAAGTATCGCAAGCTTGATCACCATTTTGCCAATGACAAACTCACGCTCGAGATTGTGGCGGCCCACCTTGACCACTACGGTTTTCAGTTCCTGGCGACCGCGACGATTCAGCACCGGCTTTTCTGCAACGAAAACCGATGCTATAGAGCCGGACTTTAGCGGTTTGGATGCGTCAAAATCATAGTACCGCTTGCCTGGCAGTTCGCCGAAGCTCTCCAGGAAGGCCTGCTCCACTTCCGCAGGGGTCATCGGCTCGACGTCTTCCTGGAACACCGAGAGCGCGTCGCTGATTTCCTCGGGGAGAAAATCCGACCCCGAGGCGGCGACCTGCGCCATTTTGATAAAAAACGGACCGAATTCGCGCACCATCTGCGCCACAATTGCGGCCTGGGCTTTGAAATTCTCCGGGTCGGTGTCGAAAAACTCGCGGATATACGCCAGGGCACCAATTTGCCGACGGAAAATATCCAGGTCCGAGCGCAACATACCGGTTTCGTTGAAGATCTCGCGCAGATGACGATTGTTGCTGTGACGCATGTGCTTCAACTGGTTGATGACGGTCACCAGCAGCGGTTCGTAGGCATTGGCAACAATGCGTGCCACGTCCAGACTGACCTCACCCAGCCCCTTCAATTCGGGCTCGCTCATGAGTTCGTTGAAGAAACGCCAGAACTCTTCTGTGACCTGTTCGGGAATGGGGAAAACTGACCGGGCGGTGAACTGGTCCATCAGGTAGCGCAGCAGGTTTTCGGTACTTTCCTCGTTGGGGAGGATATTGTCAGCGCGAAGGCGTCGCGTGAGCTGGGTCAACTGGGCGGTCACAGGGTGGTCCTGCAACGAGCTGAACAAGGCGTCCAGCGCGGTGTGCAGCTCTGCCTCGGTAATGTCAGCCGACCGGTTGAACAGGCTGGCCAGTGGACGCATGGCCATATAAATTTTGGCCATACCGGATGCATATTCGCCTGTGGAACGCAGCACGCGACCACCCTGCTCGCGCAGTACAGGCAATAGTTCCTCAAGCGTAATAGTGCGTTGCGCGTCCCTTACGGGTTCTGATTTTGACAAACCTCTGTCCCTGCCGCGTGGAGCACGGCAAATGTTGTAACCGGGGAAGGACCGCAGGCGAAAGCAAAAAGCCTGCCGCGGACCAGAAATTCATTGTCTATGATCACCCGCTGACGAACAAGGGCCATTGTTATCAGGGCAGAACCTTCTTGTAGGGCTTGACTACCACCTTGCGGGTCACGCCGTGCAAAGCATAAGGGTCCGAGTCTGCCCAGGCTTGTGCCGCCTCCAGTGACTCAAACTCCGCAACAATCAGGCTTCCGGTGAACCCCGCTTCTCCCGGATCCTCAGCATCAACGGCCGGGTGCGGGCCTGCAATCAGCAAGCGCCCCTGGTCAACCAATTCCTGCAGGCGGCGCAGGTGCGCCTCGCGATTGCGCTTGCGGCCCTCCAGGCTGTTCTCTACATCCTGGGTGATGATGGCATACCACATGCTCCTGATCCCTCTTCAATGACGTCGTCGTATTGAGCGGCACCATTATGCGCGTTTCACCGTACTAAGAAAATCGCCCACAATGGACATTGATTTGGTCAATACCAAACTATAGAGCGAATAAATTTGAGTGATGATGGCAGGGCACCTATTATCATTTCTCACCCAGGATCCGGAGTAAGCCCATGTACCAGTTCAGCGAGCGTTCACAGCAAGTACAGGCCAAACTGCAGTCATTCATGGATGAGCATATCTATCCGAACGAGGAGAACTATGCGCGGCAATTGCGTGAGGCAGAAGACCGCTGGGCGCCCCTGCCACTGATGGAGGAGCTAAAGACCAGGGCCCGGGCCGCAGGCCTGTGGAACCTGTTTATTCCCCCCGGCCTCGCAGAGTTTGCTGATCACGATGGCTTCAGCAATTTTGACTATGCCCCACTTGCGGAAACAATGGGGCGGGTGTTGTGGAGCCCGGAGGTATTCAACTGCAGTGCCCCCGACACGGGTAACATGGAAGTCTTCATGAAGTATGGCACGGAGGCTCAGCAGGCGAAGTGGTTGACGCCGCTGCTCAAGGGCGAAATTCGTTCAGCCTATGCCATGACCGAACCGCAGGTTGCCAGTTCCGACGCGACCAATGTTGAACTCCGTATTGAACGGGATGGTGAGGAATGGGTACTCAACGGCCGCAAATGGTTTACTTCCAACGCGATGCATACCCGCACCGCGATCTTTATCGTGATGGGCAAGTCCGATCCGAACAATGAAAATCGACACCTGCAGCAGAGCCAGGTATTGGTCCCACGCGAGACACCAGGGGTGGAAGTGATGCGTGCACTGACAACCCTAGGCTATGACGATGCACCGCTGGGGCATGCCGAGATGCGCTTCACTGATGTGCGCGTACCGCTGGAAAATATGCTGCTGGGGGAAGGTCGCGGCTTCGAAATAGCCCAGGGCCGCCTCGGTCCCGGACGCATTCATCATTGTATGCGTCTGATCGGCATTGCCCAGCGCTCCCTGGAGCTGGCCTGCCAGCGCGTCGTGTCTCGCACTACCTTCGGCCGCACGCTGGATCGCCACCAGTCCGTACGGGAGGAGATTTCCAAGAGTTATTCAGAAATCGAGATGGCGCGCCTGCTGGTGTTGAAAACCTGTGCGCGCATGGACGAAGTCGGCCCCAAGGGCGCGATGGACCTCATCGCGGCCAGCAAAACCAGTGTGCCCATCATGATGCAGACGGTTATCGACCGCTGCATGCAGATGCATGGTGCGGGCGGTCTCACCGAGGACTACTGCATGGCTGAGGGTTTCAACTATGCGCGCTGGTGTCGTCAGGCCGATGGTCCCGACCAGGTGCACCAGATGGCCCTGGGCAAGATGGTTATAAACCGTTTCAGCGAAGCGTAAAGTAACCCCCGCCCTGGTTACTCGTCCCGGTGCCAGCCATACCGTCACGGTCGCGCCGAAGGTGACCGGCAGAGAATGCCCCCGGGACCGGCTGGATCAAAGCGCCAGACTGGCCGGCCCCATGAATAACCTGGTCAATAACGCCAGCGCGGCTGCCGAAGGATGCATCGTCTGATAGTATAAACGGCTCAAGTTTCGCGGAGACGGGTGGCCTGGTCGTCGGCAGCCCCCTAGCGTCTGTCGTCAGGAGATGATCATGCCCCCGGAGTGGCTGCGAGGCTACCGCAAAGCGACCTTTGCCAGTGACCTGCTCGCCGGAAGCGTCGTCACTATCATGCTCATACCGCAGTCGTTGGCCTATGCCTTGCTCGCCGGGTTACCCGCGGAGATGGGGCTCTACGCCAGTATTCTTCCACTTATCGTCTATGCCTTACTGGGAAGCAGTCGAACCCTTTCCGTGGGTCCCGTGGCCGTGGTGTCGTTGATGACTGCGATGGCGGTTGGCAAGGTCGCTGAAGCTGGCAGTGCAGATTATGCCGCGGCGGCCATTGCGCTGGCAGCATTATCCGGCATCATGTTACTGGTCATGGGATTCCTGCGTTTTGGCTTTCTCGCCAATTTTCTTTCCCATCCTGTGGTTTCAGGGTTCATCACCGCCTCCGCTTTCATTATCGCTTTGGGGCAGGTGAAGCATCTTCTCGGGGTGCCGGCGCAGGGGCACAACCTGCCCACCCAACTCAGCTCATTGTTGATGCACGTTCCCGACACCAATCCCATCACACTGGTCACCGGTTTGCTGGCCATCGCGTTCCTGGTTTGGGCTCGCCGCGGACTTCAGCCGCTATTGCGTCGCGCGGGCCTGTCGCAGGACGTGGCGAGCATTCTGGCCAAGGCCGGCCCTGTATTATTGATTGTGGGCACCGTGGCGGGTAGCTACCTGTTCCATTTTGCTGACAGAGGTGTTGCACTGGTTGGCGCAGTGCCGAGAGGAATGCCCTCACTTGCCCTGCCGCCACTGGACCCGGGGCTGTGGTCGCAATTAGCTCTCTCAGCATTGCTGATCGCGATAATCGGTTTCGTAGAGTCGGTCTCGGTGGGAAAGACACTGGCCGCAAAGCGACGTCAGCGGATTGACCCCAACCAGGAGCTGGTGGCGTTGGGCGGTGCCAACGTGGCCTCTGCATTTTCGGGAGGCTTTCCTGTCACCGGCGGTTTTTCCCGTTCAGTGGTCAATTTCGACGCGGGCGCACAAACCCCTGCGGCAAGCATCCTGGCAGCCGCAGGCATCGCTCTGGCGGCCCTCTTTCTGACCCCATTGCTCTACTACTTGCCTAATGCAACGCTGGCGGCCACGATCATTGTGGCCGTCAGCAGCCTGGTTGACCTGGACCTGGTACGCCGTGCCTGGCGCTATTCGATCTCTGATTTTACCGCGATCTGCACGACTATTGTCGCCACCCTGATGCTGGGGATAGAGCTGGGCGTGTTAACGGGCATACTCGTGTCGGTCCTGCTGCATCTCTACAAAACAACCCGACCACATATAGCCGTGGTAGGCGCCGTCGCCGGTACTGAGCATTACCGTAACGTGGAACGCCACAGCGTTATTACGCATCCGAACCTGGTTTCGCTGCGTATCGATGAGAGTCTTTACTTTGCCAACGCCAGTTACCTTGAAGATTACATTTATCAATGGGTGGCCGCTAACGACAGCATTGAACATGTTATCCTCCAGTGCACTGCTGTGAATGAAATCGACATGAGCGCCCTGGAGGCACTTGAAGCCATTGACCATCGATTGCGGGAGCAGGGAATAACGCTGAACCTGAGTGAGGTGAAAGGGCCGGTGATGGATGCACTAAAGAGTGTCGATTTTATCCAGAGGCTCTCAGGCAGAGTATTCCTCAGCCACCACCAGGCAGTTAAAGCACTCAAAACCGACGAGATCGAGCCCTACATCATCTGATGCCATGCTCATCGCTGGCGGTATTTAACCGGGATAGAATCAACCATGCACCAGAACCCTTTGTTACGCGGCGGGATATTCTTGCTGATAGTTTTTTTGATCGGCGTCGTCGCCGTGCTGACCCAGGAAGAGGAAGATCCCTGCGCCAATCCCCAGGCAGATATCAGCGCAGCTGTGCTTGCCGATAGTGAGCATGACAGCGACGCCCTGGCTAATCGTGCGATCCTGATGCGCGGCAAGTGTCCGCAACCAGCCCCCCAGGCGACGCCTGCGCCGAACGACATCAATTCCCAATCCGAGAGTAATTCCCAGCCTGATCCAAACGACATCGGCATCAAAACCGGAATGCGCTGGAGTCTGTTCGCGTCCGCGATTGCAGCTGATTCCACAGTTCAGCCTTCAACTTCCCAACTGCAGTCGGCGCCGCCTACAGCGGTATCCACCGACACGCCCATGGAGATTATCGAACACCGCTGCATGGTCTGCCACGGTTGCTACGACGCGCCCTGCCAACTCAAGCTGGAAGCACAGGCCGGCCTGGAACGTGGGGCCAGCAAGGACCTGGTATACGACGGCGGCCGCCTGATCACCGCCAACCTGACCCGCCTGTTTGATGACGCCTATACCAACAAACAATGGCGAGAAAAGGGCTTTTACCCGGTGATCAATAACCAGGATCCGGAACAAGGCGTGATGTACCGCTTACTCGAGCTCAAGCAGGAGCACCCCCTGCCGACCGAAGGCCCTGTCCCTGCCGGCTTCGATTTCTCGCTGGCCAGGGATCAACAGTGCCCCAAAGAGGACGAATTCGATGCCTACGCAGATGAAAAACCGCTGTGGGGTATGCCTTACGGCTTACCGGGCCTGAGTCAGCAGCAACACAAAACGCTTACAGGCTGGCTAGAGCAAGGTGCACCTCCTCCTGCGCTTGCCCCTGTACCGGCAGCCACCCAGGACTTGCTGGCTGACTGGGAAGCGTTTCTCAACGGCGATACTCCCCGCCAGCGATTGATGGCACGCTATATTTACGAGCACCTGTTCCTGGCCAACCTCTACCTCTACGAGAGCGACCATCCGCTGTGGTTCCGTCTGGTGCGGTCGCGCACTGCTCCGGGGGAGCCGCTGCAACTGATCAGCACTCGTCGCCCCTACGATGATCCCGGCGTGGACCGCGTCTACTACCGACTGCAACGCATGCCGGTAACCGCGCTGGACAAAACGCACATGCCCTATCGTTTCGATCAGGAGCGCATGGACTGGTACCGGCAGCTTTTCATCGAGCCGGACTACAAAGTGGTCTCCTTGCCCGGGTATGCACAGGATGTCGCAGCGAATCCGTTCAAGGCCTTCGTGGACCTGCCCATCGACTCCCGCTACCGCTTCATATTGGAAGAATCCCGTTTCACGATCATGAACTTCATCAAGGGGCCGGTGTGCCGGGGGCAGATCGCGCTCAACGTTATTGATGATCACTTCTGGGTGGTGTTTGCCAACCCCGATCGCATGGACATTGAAGTTGACGCGCGCTTCCTGGCGCGGGAAATGGACAAGATGCGCCTGCCCACGCCGACGACCGGCACTCCAATTGACCTGCTGAGTTGGCGGGCCTATGCAAAGTCCCATGAAAGGTACCAACGTGCTCGCTCACGCTTCATTCGCAAGAAAGTAGCGCAGGGGCGACGCTTGAGCCTGAACTCGATCTGGGACGGCGATGGGCATAACCCCAATGCTGCCTTGACGATTTTTCGCCATTTCGACACGGCATCGGTGGAGACAGGGCTGATCGGCAATGTTCCCAAAACCGCATGGGTCATCGATTATCCGCTGCTGGAGCGCATTCATTACCTGCTGGTGGCGGGGTTCGATGTCTACGGGTCTGTCTCTCACCAGCTGGAGTCACGGCTTTACATGGACTTTCTGCGTATGGAAGGTGAGTTTAACTTCCTGCTATTCATGCCGCAGGATCAGCGTTTACCCCTGTGGGACCACTGGTACCGTGATGCACCCAAAGGAACTCGCAGTCACTTCATTGAGCGCAGTGCACTGGAGCAGGACACCGCGGCTATCGAATACAGCACTGACGACCCCAAGGCTGAACTGCTGACTATGCTGCGTGATCGCCTGTATGGTGCAGAGGCGCCGACGTTTGCCTATCGAGGGCGTGGCGCGCCAGACCAGGTTGTGACCACTCTCGCCGCAATGGAAGCAGCCGTCGGGGCCCACAACAGCTTCCTGCCTGATGTGAGCTTCATCAACCTGATCGGCAGGGAACAGGATCGCTTCTATACCATGTTGCGCAACTCGGCACACTCCAACATCGCGCAGCTGTTCCGGGAGGATGAGCGTCGATTGCCCGGCGAAGACAGTATTACGCTGGTACAGGGTTTCATCGGCGCCTACCCCAACTATTTTTTCCAGGTCGAAGAGACTGAGCTGACGAAATTTGCCGCTGACATTGCGGCACTAAAGAGCGAGAAAGAGTATCAGGCACTCCTCACGCGCTACGGGGTAAGGCGCAACGCGCCATGGTTCTGGCGTTTTGTCGACAAGGCCCATGCGCGGTACGAATGGCAGAACCCTGTCGAATATGGCTTGTTTGACCTCAATCGCTACAGTAGCGATTGATCAAACCGGGGGACGGCCCTGCCCCCGTTGCCAGATTTTGAGGAACGCTCTTTCCAGGGAGCTCTCTGCGGCCATGCCCAGCTTTTCCTGCCAGGTCTTTTTGTGGACAAAGCGCACGTCGAACACGTCCCGCTCCTTCAACTGCGCCTGGATAAACGCATCAGATGTCTGTACGTCATCGACCAGGCCCCGCTCCACTGCCTTGGTGCCGTACCAGACTTCGCCGGTTGCAACACTGGCGATATCCAACTGGGGGCGGTTTTCGCTGACAAAGTCCTTGAACAGGTCGTGGGTTTCCTCAAGATCCTGATTGAATTTCTCGCGATCTTTTTCGGTATTCTCCCCAAACATGGTGACGGTACGCTTGTATTCACCGGCAGTGAATAACTCAAAATCGATATCGTGCTTTTTCAACAGTCGGTGGAAGTTGGGTACCTGAGCGAGCACACCGATTGAACCAAGGACCGCAAACGGTGCAGCAATAATCCTGTCAGCCACGCAGGCCATCATATAGCCGCCGCTGGCGGCAACCTTGTCCACCGCTATAGTAAGGGGAACGTGCGCATCGCGGATGCGGCGCAACTGGCTGGCAGCAAGCCCGTATCCGTGTACCAGGCCGCCGGGGCTTTCAACTTTCACCAGCACCTCGTCACCTTCAGTAGACTGGTTGAGCACCGCAGTGATTTCCTCGCGCAGGTTGTCGGTCGCGCTGGCCCTGATGTCACCATCAAAATTCAGCACATAAAGGCGCTTGCGTTGTGCTGAATCGGCACCGCCATCCTGGTCACGCTTACTGGCTTTCCGGGCGGCCTTGGCCTCCTGCTTGTCCTGTTTCTTGGTTGCCTTGCGCTTCGCCTTGAGGGTTTCCGGGTCTGCCACGACATGCTCGATACTCTCGCCAATCTGCTTGTATTTCTCGTTCAGATTGCGGATTTCAATGTGTCCCTCATGCAGCTCCGCCTTGTTTCTCTGTCCAATGGACACCAGTCCCGTGACGACGATAAGAAAGGCTGCGACCAGAACGATGGCCTGGCCCAGAAACAGGCCAAATTCATAGATATATTCCAAGTATTACTCCACGGGGTTCGACAGTGCATTAACGTAGTGTTGAATCAGCTGACCGGCAACGGATGCGGGCGGTGGCACGCGTGGCAGGGCGCGATAATGAAACCAGCGCGCATCGGCGATTTCCTCAGGGTCACAGCGGATCTCGCCGCCCCTGTATTCGGCGAAAAAGCCAAGCATCAACTGGTTGGGGAAAGGCCAGGATTGCGAATGAAAGTAGCGCAGCCGCCCCACATCCAGGCCAACCTCCTCTTTTACTTCTCGTATCAACGTCTCCTCAGCGGTCTCGCCGGCTTCAATAAAGCCTGCCAATGTGCTGTACATGCCTGCAGGGTGGTTGACGTTGTTCGCGAGAAGCAACTCCTCGCCGCGCGTGACCAGCATAATAACGCAGGGCGCAATACGCGGATAACTGATCACACCACAGGGCTGGCAGCGCATTGCGCGCTCAGCCGGGTCGGCGTCCATGGGCGCACCACAACGTCCACAGAACTGATGGTCTCGCTCCCAGTTCAGCAGCTGTGCGGCACGACCCGCAAGTGCGAAAAGCTGTTCTTCCACCCTGCCGAGAATCTGCCAAAGGCTCCCCACCTGATAATCCATGGGGTCGAGCTGGTGCCGATCATCTATCTCGATGGCAAAACAGGGTCGGTCATGCCAATAACCCAGAAAGTGGCGCCTCTGCACCCGCCAACCATCTCGGCCCACGACCTCTTCTTCCAGCAGGCACAGCTGCGGCGAGCGCAGTTGGCTAACCAGTTTCCCACGCTGGAAAACCAGCTGCAGTGACGGCGTGCGCGAATCGGGCGGGCTATTGTCTGGTCTGAACATATTGATCAGTTCGGCGGAAACGACCGGCTATGGTATGCGCGCTATCGGTATTGGGCAAGTAGACCAATGTCATTGATATTTTAATGGGATTATCCGCCATCTCAGGAGGAATTAGCGTAGAATACGGGCTCCGAATTTTCTGATCCGTATCAAACCATGAGCGAATCTCTAGTCAGCGCCTTCTGGAAGAACTTCCTCGGGCCGTCCCCAGTCTGGTACAAGAAAACCATTCTTGCTTTTCTCGTGCTGAATCCGGTTATTCTGCTGGTGGCAGGGCCGTTCGTCACGGGCTGGCTGCTTATCGGTGAATTTATCTTCACCCTGGCGCTGGCGCTGCGCTGTTACCCACTGCAGCCAGGGGGCTTACTCGCAATTGAAGCGGTGCTGATGGGAATGACGACACCGGAAAGTGTCTACCATGAGACCATAGCTAACTTTGAAGTAATCCTGCTGCTGATGTTCATGGTAGCCGGTATCTATTTCATGAAGGAGATGCTGCTTTACGTTTTCACCAAAATTCTGCTGCAGGTAAATTCCAAAATCACGCTGTCGCTGCTGTTTTCACTGGTCGCCGCGGTGCTGTCTGCTTTCCTGGACGCGCTGACCGTGACCGCTGTGCTGATTAGCGTGGGCGTCGGTTTTTATACTGTCTACCATAAAGTTGCCTCCGGCAAGGGACTCTCTCAGGACGATCACGATCACTCCCAGGACGACTCCCTGGATGAGGGCAGCCGAGAGGACCTGGAAGAGTTCCGCGCGTTCCTGCGCAGCCTGTTGATGCACGGCGCCGTGGGTACGGCTCTGGGAGGCGTTTGCACCCTGGTAGGTGAGCCGCAAAACCTGCTGATCGCCAACGTTGCCGGGTGGGACTTTCTCGAGTTTTTCGTCACCATGGCGCCGGTCACCCTTCCCGTCCTCGTTTGCGGCCTGCTTACCTGCATGGCTCTGGAGATGTCGGGCAAGTTCGGCTACGGCGCCCTCTTACCATCCCGTGTTCGCGAAGTGTTAATGGAATTCGAGGAGCGCGAACAGTCACAGCGCAACAGTCGCACCAACGCCAGACTGGCGATACAGGCCCTGGTGGCACTATTACTGGTCCTTGCGCTGGCCATGCACTGGGCGGCCGTAGGCCTGGTTGGCCTGATGGTGATTGTACTGCTCACCGCATTCAACGGCGTGATTGAGGAACACCAGATAGGACACGCCTTCGAGGAGGCACTGCCCTTTACTGCACTGCTGGTCGTCTTCTTCGCAATCGTCGCTGTCATCCACGACCAGCACCTGTTCACGCCAGTTATCAACACCGTACTGGCGATGGGCTCAGACGTTCGCCCGGCTATGTTCTTCATTGCCAACGGGGTGCTGTCGATGATCAGCGACAACGTGTTTGTGGCCACCGTGTATATAAGCGAGGTCAAGGCTGCACTGGATGCGGGAACGATCAGCCGTGCAGAGTTTGATCAACTCGCGGTGGCCATCAATACCGGAACCAACTTGCCTAGCGTGGCCACCCCCAACGGTCAGGCGGCGTTCCTGTTCCTGCTCACTTCTGCGCTGGCGCCATTAATAAGACTGTCCTATGGTCGCATGGTGATCATGGCTCTGCCGTACACGCTGGTGATGGGGACGATTGGTCTCGCCTGCGTCAGCCTGTTTATCTGATCAGCCGTCTCGCCACAGCAGCTTGCCACCGCTGCTGTCACTGATAGCGTCAAGTTGCGCCTGGTGCGCGGCCAACTCCTCTTCCGATGCCGCAATCACGGGCAGCGGATCGCGCTCTGCCGACAAACGAATGATCTGCTCCACCCTGGTTTCTCCATCCGCACCATCACTGGCAGAGAGCTGGAAAGTGGTCTGGCCGCCAGTCATAGCCAGGTAAACATCGGCCAATATCTCGGCGTCCAGCAGCGCGCCATGCAGGTCGCGCTGTGAATTATCCACGTCGTAGCGCTGGCAGAGGGCGTCCAGACTGTTGCGCTGCCCAGGGTGTTTTTTGCGGGCCATTACCAGGGTGTCGATCACCCTGCAGCTGTCTTCCAGCGAAGCCACCTTCAGGTCCAGTCGCTGCAGCTCACTGTTGAGGAAACCCAGGTCGAAGGGCGCGTTATGGATTATCAGCTCCGCTCCCTGCACGAAGTCGAGGAAGTCACGGGCGATGCGCTCAAATACAGGTTTGTCCGCAAGAAACTCATTGGTGATGCCGTGGACTTCGATTGCGCCCTGGTCGATATCCCGATTGGGTTTTACATACTGGTGATAATGATTCCCGGTCAACCGCCGGTTATCCAACTCGACACAGCCAATCTCAATGATGCGGTGGCCCTGGGAGGCCTCAAGGCCAGTGGTTTCGGTGTCGAGAACAATCTGTCGCACTATTTCAGTTTCCTCTGCGGCCGGGTTTAACCCAGCTCATCAATTCCACGATTTGCCAGTTGGTCGGCAATCTCATTTTCGCGATGACCGCTGTGCCCCTTGACCCACTGCCAGTTCACCCGATGGCGCTGGTTTTCCGCGTCCAGTTCCTGCCACAAATCAACGTTCTTCACTGGCTTTCTGCCCGCCGTTTTCCAGCCTTTCTGCTTCCAGCCCTGCAGCCACATGGTGATGCCGTTTTTCACATATACGGAGTCGGTGGTCAAAACCACCTCACAGGTTTCCTTAAGCGCGCGCAAACCTTCTATCGCGGCTCGCAATTCCATACGGTTGTTGGTCGTCTCCGCTTCGCCACCATATAACTCGCGCTCCCTGCCCTGGTAGCGCAACAATACGCCCCAGCCACCGGGTCCGGGGTTGCCCCTGCAGGCCCCGTCGGTAAAAATTTCCACTCGCTTCAATGCAAACTGTCTCCACGCCCGTTGCGTGCCGCAATACTGCCGGAACCGGCTGGTGCGCGCGGTGCAGGGCTGGGTGCTACAGCGGGTTTAGGCACCGCCAGGTCTATCAACTTCTCCCCGTGACGACGCAGTCGGGAGCGGGGGCGGTTCTGCGCTATCACGGTCTTGATCGCATGCAGCACATAAACTCCGCCCAGCGGCAGGTTGTGTTGCGTGCACCAACCGTCCAGCGACTCCATCCCCCGGCGTAAGCGTCCGCTGCCCAGCGCAGGCAGCGTATACACGTAGTGGCTATCCTGCAGTTCACAGCCCAGCAAATGCAGCCAGTCCGTGAGGCGGCGTGCGCTCACCGGCTGGTGCTGACGCCAGGCTGACCGCGGTGAGCAGGCACGTAGTGCGGTCGCCGCCCCGCGCACGCTGAAAGGATTGAAGCCGATAATCAGCAATTGCCCCTGGGCAGTGAGTACACGCTGGATCTCGCGCAATACCTGGTGAGGGTTCTCGACGAACTCCAGGCTATGATGAGCGATGACTACATCCACACTATCGCTTTCCAGGGGAATTTCGCCGCTTTCGCAGATAAGCCCTATGCCCTCTCCGCCAGATTGACTCGCATGGATGCGATGATTAATACGACAATCCCCGAACAGCGACTGGCCGCGTACCGGACCGATCTGCAGCATATGGTAGCCAAATGCATTTTCGAGATGAGGCCGCAAGGTTTCTCGCAGTTGCCTCAGCAGGTAGCCGCCGCGTTCGCCGCCATACCAGGATTCCAGTTCTGTCAAAATGTCGTTAAACTGATCGCTCACGGGTGGGGGCCTTTTCGATCTTCAAGCTGCGCCCCCATGTTACTGTATTTCCCCCCAATTGAAACGCAGGCTTATGCTGAACATCGAACCTATTCCCGCCTTCAACGACAATTACATCTGGCTGGTGACCCGTCCGGGTGAGTCCGGGGCCTTTGTTGTCGACCCAGGGGACGCTGCGGTCGTGGAAGCCGCGCTGGCGGCCAGGCAACTGCAGTTGGCCGGCATTCTTATCACGCACCACCATTTCGACCATGTCGGCGGAGTGCTGCAACTGCGTGAGACCCATGACCCTGTGGTCTATGGGCCGTTCAACCCCGCCATAGAGGGTGTGGATGTGCGCGTCGCTGCGGGTGACCAGGTAGAAGTACTGGGCGCGGCCTTCGAGGTAATGGAAGTACCGGGGCATACCCTGGACCACATCGCCTATTTTGCCCGCAGTGACGACTCTGCGCAGGATAGCCCTGTGTTGTTTTGCGGCGACACGCTTTTTGCAGCCGGTTGTGGCCGCTTGTTCGAGGGCACCCCGGCCATGATGCATGCGTCACTGCAGGCCTTGGTAGCGCTGCCGGCCGACACACGGGTTTACTGTGCCCATGAGTACACCCTGGCCAACCTCGCTTTTGCCGAGGCGGTGGAGCCGGAAAACGCCGAACTGGCCGAACGCTTGCGGCAAGCCAGGGCCACCCGGGAACAGGGCGAGCCAACCGTACCGTCCACGCTATCCCTGGAGCTGGATACCAACCCGTTTGTGCGCTGCCAGCAACCAGCAGTGCTCGATTCCCTGCGTAGCCAGGGCAAACTGCAAGGCACGGACGCAGAGGCCGTGTTCGCCGCCGTCAGGGGCTGGAAGGATAATTTCTAGACTTACCAGCCTAAACATCTGGTTTTTCAATGACACAAATTTAGACTAGACAGGACGGGCCTGATTCCCGCCTCTTCTATACGCTGGATATCTATAATAAACAATATGTTAAAAGCTTTAATTAAAGTATTTCCTCTGGTTATCATGCTCACGGCATGCCAGTCCGTTCCCACAGTAGAGAAGTCCGCGGCAGAGACGCCGCTACCTGAAGCAGAGCAAGCTGAAGTATTCTTTGCCCCCGCCGAAAAGGTAGCGCCCAAAGCAGCAGGAAAACCGCCAGCTGACCTCTGGGAGCGAATTCGACTCCAGCTGAGCTGGCAATCGATCCATAATGACCAGGTCGGCCGTGCCCGGGAGTCCTATCTCAGGCAGCCTAACTACCTCAAGGTAATATCTGCCCGGGCTGATTTGTACCTGCACTACATCGTGGAAGAAGTAGAGCGGCGCGGGCTGCCTATCGAGCTCGCACTGCTACCCCTGGTAGAGAGCACGATGAACCCGTTCGCCACGTCATCCGAACAAGCTGCCGGCTTGTGGCAGATTATGCCCGCTACCGGAAAGCACCTGGGTCTGGAGCAGGACTGGTGGTACGACGGTCGCCGCGACGTGCGCGCCTCCACGCGGGCCGCACTGGATTACCTGGAGATGCTTCACGCCTCTCTTGATAACGACTGGATGCTTGCCCTGGCCGCATATAACTCAGGAAAGGGTAGAGTACTGCGGGCACAGAAAAAAAGCCGCCAGCGCGGGCGAGCCACCGATTACTGGTCACTGGAGTTGCCCCGGGAGACGCGTAAATATGTGCCGCGATTGATCGCCCTGAGCCAGATCATCGCCTTTCCCGATGCTTTTGGCGTGGAGATACCGCCGGTAGCCAACAGCCCCTTCTTTGCTGTCGCTGAGACCGGTGGGCAAATTGAAATGGCGCGCGCTGCCGACCTGGCATCGGTTGAGATGCATATACTGGAGGCGCTAAACCCGGGTCAGCTGCGCTGGGCCACCTCCCCTGACACCACTCAGGAATTACTGCTGCCAGTCGACGCCCAGGAGAAGTTCTCTGCGGGTATCGCCAGCCTGACCGAGGCGGACAGGGTGCGCTGGAAACACTATCGCATCAAGCGTGGTGACAGCCTTATCCGCATCGCCCGCAACTTCAACACCGAGGTGGGTCTGCTCAGGGAGGTTAATAATATTCGCGGCAGCATCATTCGCGCTGGCGACACACTGATGATCCCCTATGGCAGTGACTGGGCCAGCAGCCTGGCACTGACCACCAGGGCAGAACGTGAGCAGCGTAGTTATCGAGTGCGCCGGGGAGACTCCCTGTATCTTATTGCCGGCAAATTCAAAGTCTCCATCAACGATATAATCGCCTGGAATTCGCTTGACCCCGGGGCCTACCTGCAGCCCGGACAACGGCTGACCCTCTACGTGGGCGGTAGTTGACAGCATAATGGCGGCCCCCGCCTCCACCCTGCTTATATGTCCGCAGGGCGATTTCCGTCTGCAGCGCTACCCACGGCGCAAACCGGAAACCCTGCAGGCATGGTGCGGCGCTGACATGCTACTGCTGGAAGCCGCAGACCCCGCGAGCGAGACACTGGTGGTAAACGACGAGCACGGCGCGCTTTGTGTCGCCGTGCAGCCCCGCCTTCTGTGGACCGACTCGGCACTGAGCGTGCAGGCAATGCGCGACAACTGTGCGCAGAACAGCAGGGTAGTTCCTGCAATCTGCTGGAGCACGGCAAGTCCCGAGGGCCGATTCCAGCAAGTTCTACTGCGTATTCCCAAGCAGCTGGCCTATTTTGAGTATCAGTTGGCGCAACTTGCTGACTTACTAGAGCCGGGAACCCGCCTGTACCTTGCCGGGATGGACAAGCACCTTTCGCCGCACACAGCCGACCTTATTGAACGCTATTTCGGCGCTGTCGAAAGGCATCGAGGACGCCGCAAAGCCCGGCTGTTCAGCGCTGTTCAAGGCAGCCCTGGAAAGGACTTCACGCTCGACGCCTACAGTCGCTATCACTGCCCGCCTCTGAACGGGCAACTGTGCGCATTACCCAATGTTTTTAGTCGTGAACGATTGGACATCGGCACTCGATTTCTGCTGGAAAATCTTCATCGGTTGCCGCCTGCGACACAGGTCGCCGACCTCGCCTGTGGCAACGGCGTACTGGGTATCGCCGCTTTGCAGCAAAACGGCGCAGCAACGGTTACGTTTCTCGATGAGTCCGCCATGGCCATCGCCTCGGCAAGGATTAACTGCCGCGCGCTTCTCGGGGAAACAAAATCCATTGTGTTTCACCATGGGGATGGTTTCCGCGGTCTCGCCGGGCACTTCGACCGCATTTTGTGCAATCCACCTTTCCACCTCAGTCACACGGTGGACGACTTTGCGGGACGCCGCCTGCTTGGCCAATGTGCGAACGCTCTCAATTCTGGAGGCGAACTGGTGTTGGTCGCCAATCGCCACCTTCCCTACGGCGATACGCTGCAGCAATCATTCGGCAGGGTCGAGCAACTAGCCCGCAACAACAAGTTTATTATCTGGCGAGCCCGGTCAGGTTGCTAAGTTGTCACGGGGCGGCTATGTTGTCGCCTGCCCCGGGGCGGTTTGGATCCCGGGGCTGCAACTTTTCTCCAGAGGAACGAATCATGTCCAGTCTTGTTAAACAACTTCTTGGCGCTGCTGCCGTGCTCAGCGCTGCGCTTGTTCTCCCAATGTCCGCCGTTGCTGAAGAGGCAGTGAAGCCTCAAGGTGGCGCACGGGCGATGGCGATGGAAGTGGAAGCCCAAGTCACAGCAATTGATCTTGAGACCCGTCAGGTCACCCTGCAGGGTCCGGATGGCAGTGCAATGACCCTCACCGCATCTGAGAAAGTCGTAAAGCTGGAAGATGTCAGTGTAGGTGACGTATTGCGAGCCACCTATCTTGCAGCTCTCGAGGGTGAGCTTCGCGAGCCCACTGCAGAAGAAATGGCCGAGCCGTATGTGATGATCAAGGACGCAGGCGTCGGTGAAGTAGAGGGCGCGCCCGTGGTAGGTGCCGGACGCATCATTCACGCTGTGTGCACCATCGAGGGCATGAACCGCCTCCTGGGCACTGTTACCGTTCTTGACCCGAATGGAAAGGTGCATGTGATTGCCGATGTTGAGCCCGAGAAAATGTCTGGCGTAACGCTGGGACAAACCATTGTGCTTACCTTCAGCGAGGCGCTTGCACTCAGTCTGGAGCATGTCTCCAAGGCCGAGTAAGCTTCAATTTCCGGCCGGCCAACAGTCGGCCGGCCACTCCACTACCTGCGACACGCGCCGCGAGCAGTATGAGAATATGGTCGACTTGCAAATCAATACGCGCAGGCAGGGACATTTCACTAACAAGACGCTACATTCCCAGCCACTCACTGGCTAAGGGAGTCCCGCGTGAAATTCGTTTTATCCACCTCATTCAGCACCGTGTCCCATCTCACCGAACTGGCCCCGGTCGCAGATACGCACGGGTGGCATGCCATGTCGTTTTCCGATCACGTCGTCAACCCGGAAACCATCCGCACGCCCTACCCCTACACTGAAGATGGCACCCGGCGTTGGCAGGCTTTCACAGACTGGCCCGATCCGTGGGTAATGATCGGTGCACTGGCTGCGATCACCGACAATCTGCGCTTCACCAATAACGTGTTTGTGCTGCCAATGCGTAATCCGTACCTGGTCGCCAAAGCCATCAGCACTGCGGCAATCCTTTCCAACAATCGGATTACTCCAGCCTTTGGCGTCGGCTGGTCCAAAGACGAGTTTGAGTTGATGGGGCAGGACTTCCATACTCGCGGCAAGCGCGCGGATGAGATGATTGAAGTCATGCGTCTGCTGTGGAGCGGTGAAATGGTCAGCTACCAGGGCAACCACTATCAGTTTGAGCCAATGGAAATGAACCCGGCGCCCACTGCGCCAGTGCCTATCTGGATAGGCGGCATCTCGGAGCCGGCCATGCGCCGTGCAGCAAGGGTCGCCGACGGCTGGGTGTCAGACCTGCAGACCTCTGCGGAGATCCTCGAGTCAATCAGCCGCATTACGCAATGGCGCAAAGAGTATGGCCGCGATCAACAGCCGTTTGAGGTCATGGCCACGCCCTCAGACGCCTGGGACGTGGACGGCTACAAGCGCCTGCAGGATGGCGGCGTTACCCACATCATGACCATGCCCTGGCCCTTCTACCACGGCAGCAGCGACAAGCTGGAACACAAAATTGATGCCATCAAGCGCTTTTCCGACGATGTCATCAGCCGTTGCCAGGACTGATTCAGGGCGGCTTCAACCCAGATCAAGTTCCACCAGGTGATGCAACGCCGCCAACGCCGTAAAGTACAGCGCGCAGCGCAGGGGTTCCTCGCCCCGCGCGGCAAGGCTGTCGCGATAGAGGCGCAGCTGGGGACCATAGCGTGCTGCCTCCTCCGCCAGAAACTGTGCCAGCGGCATATCTGCTGCAGGAACGCTGCTCTTGTAATCCACAATCCAGCGATGGCCCGTCTCAGCGTCAATAAACGTGCGGTCGACAATGATATCCCGGGGCTTGCCCTGGTCGTTGATGGTCAATGGCAGTTCACTATGGGACTCCCGGTGCCTGGCCGACAACAGCCAACGCCCGCCGTTTTCGTCCGCCAGCGTACTCTGCAGGGATGCCACCACCCGCTGTTGGGCACTGTCCAGTTGGACGCCGAAAATGCCCCGGTTCTGCAGGGAGCGACGCACAGCGGATTCCAGCTGCGCCGATACGCCATCAGGCAATTCGGCATCCCGGCTCAGGTCTTCAAGCACTTCGTGAATCACATTGCCCACGTGACGGTCCAGCCAGTTCAGCGCTGGCTGCGGAATATTGGCGCCAGCGTCCGCGGGTGCCACTGCGACCTGCGGCGGTGTCGGCGGCTGTTCCAGCCGCAGTAGCGGCCTGCCTGTGGACGACGCTGCCGGCACCGGTTCACTGCGCGGGTGCAGTTGCATCTGTTGTTCGAAAACAGGCCAGATAGGCGCCAACAGCGAACCCTCTCCGGGTGGTTTCAGCTGCGGAACTTCTGTCCCGGTGTCTTCCCCTGTCGCCACGCACGCACTGAGGGTGAGCTTGCGCACCGCACGCGTGGCACCCACATAAAGCAGGCGCGTGGTTTCCAGGCGTGACTTTTCCCTGCGCTGTCGCTTGAGAAAATTGTACAGTCCCGGCGTCTTGTCATCACTGTGGTCATCCGCAGCGAGCAAAAAGCCACGCTGGCCGCTGGGGCTGTTGTACTCGTCCCACAGCAGAATGTCCCTGCTGTCCCCGCGAGTCGATCGACCCAGGGCGGGTATCAACACCCAATCAAACTCCAGACCCTTGGCCTTGTGCAGGGTCATCACCTGCAGCTTCGCATCAGGTGTCTCGCCAGCAGCATAGAGCCGGTCAACACGCTCCTGCAACCAATCGATATCCAGCCCTGCACCCTCAAGCTCCGCCTCCTGTAAGAGTTGCAAAAAGCGCTCAGCGTCCTGCAGATAACGGGCATCGACCAGGCTGTCGGGGCCGCCCAGGTACTGCCAGAGCTGCTCCAACCAGACCCGCAGGGCAAGCCGGTCGCGCTTTGACCGGGCCCAGCGCAAGCATTGTGCCACGCGCTTGAGGTTTACCGCGCCGGCTGCGCTCAAACCCGCCGGGAGCGAATCATCCAGCAGCAATGCCTGGATGCTCTGGCAGCCCGGATGTTCACTGGCGACGGTAATAGCGTGCAGGTCTGCCAGTTCCAGACCACACCACGGTGCCCGCAGCATGGCCAACCATGCGACCCGGTCTGCGGGGTTGGCCAGTGCACGGCAAAGCGTAAGCAGGTCTCCGATCGCCGGGGAGCTGGCCAGGCTGTCCATGTCCTGCGCGGCAAAGGGAATGCCCCTGCTGCGCAGGATCTGCATCAGCGGTGCCAGTTGCCCGCGACTACGGCCAAGAACTGCAATACTGCGCAGTGTCGGGTCTGCCAGGCCTCGCTGCAGTGTCTCTGCCATCCACTGCGCTTCCTGTTCGCGCGCACCCTCACCCCAGAATCCATGCAGGTTGACAGCCGGGTCGGCCGCTGCAGGCTTAACCGCAACCGCTGCGGTAAAACTGACCCGCCCTCGACGCACGTTGTCCTGTACCGGAAACGCCATACGGAAGCTTTCATTAACCCAATCGACCACGCCACTTTCGGAGCGGAAGTTACTGCGCAGTGCCAGCGCCACCGGCATCACGCCATTAAAACCCTGCTCACGCGCTTTCAGGAACAAACCGACATTGGCATTACGAAAGCCGTAAATAGATTGCATACCGTCGCCGACGATGAAGATGGTGCGCGGAGCACTTGGGTTCTGCCCATTGTGCTCCCCCCATCCCCGCGTCAGCCTCTCCACAAGGCGGTACTGGTTAATCGCGGTATCCTGGAATTCATCAACCAGTATGTGCTCTATGCTGTAGTCCAGCCGCAGCGCCAACTCAGTGGGCGCGTCGTCCTCTCCCAGCGCATCCAGCGCGGACAGTGCCACCTGGCTGTGATCGACCACACCGCGTCGCTCAAATACCAGCAGCAAACAGGCAGCGAGCAAGGGCAGTACGTGGGATAGATGAATCACCATCTGCCAGGAATGGGCGTTGCTGTCCATTGATGGTAGCCACGCTATCGCCGCAAGCTCTTCCTGCAGGTCGGGTATTGCAGCCATGCGTTTTACCAGGTCGGCAAAGTGGGCCTTGCGCGCTTTCGCTTCATCATCCCCGGTTGGAAAACCGTTGCGCACGTTAACCGACTTGCGAAAGGTTCCGCCCTGGGTGAGCAGCATATCCCCCAGCGCCCGCCAGCCGTGCAGATCCGCTTCGGTCGCACTGGGAAAATCATCGGGAACCGGCTCACCCAGGTGACCGCGCGCGTAGCACAACAGGTCCAGGAGTTCGTCATGCCAGGCGCCCAGCCGTTCACTGAGGTCAGTCAGTGTTTCCAGGATTACGGCGCTAACGGTCTGTTGCAGCCGCGCCTCGGCCTGTTGGGGAGAGGTGCGTGCCCCCATGTACTCATGCCATTGGTCGCGCTTGCCAAGCATCGCCACCAGCAATTGCGCCAGCTGCTCCCAGTTATTGTCAAAATGCAGCAGTAAGGCATCCAGATCCGCCATTTCTGGCCGCGAGGAGCCGGCCATCGCAAACAACTCCTGCACCGCTTCACGATACAGTGGCAGCGCGTTGTCCACCGCTTGCGCCTGCCCGCCAAAGCGGCTGAGCACGGGCATTTGCCGGGTGAGTCCGGCACAAAAACTGTCTATGGTCTTGATGTTGAGGCGGGATACGTCACGCGTCAGTTGCCAGTTATGCGCAGCACTGGTCGCGAGCGCCTGCTCCGCGAGCTGGCGAGTAATTTGCTCATGCTCGCCAGCTGTCGCCTGGGACTGCTCCGCGGCGGCTAAAGCCTGCAATACCCGCTCACGCATTTCTGCGGCCGCCTTGCGGGTGAAGGTGATCGCCAGCACCTGCTCGGGACGCTGTACCCTGCCCAGCAATGCGAGATAGCGCTGTATCAGCAGCTCTGTCTTGCCCGACCCTGCGGGGGCGCTGACGCAGAAGCTGCGCGTGACATCCAGAGCGGTGGCTCGCTCGGCGGCATCTGCAATACTCATACCTGCTCCTGTACCGGATGATCGATACGGCACAGCGCCTGCAGACCACAAAAGGTGCAGGCGCCGGGCAGAGGGTCAACCTCAGCGTTCCCGGACACGAACTCCGAGGCCAGCCGCTGCAGGTTACTGCGCCACTCCGCTACCAGACCAGGCCAGTCCTGCTGCGCGGAGTATCGCTTCACCGCCCTGGCGATATCTTCCTGCACACCGGGAACGCCAGCCACCTGTCCCACACCGATCATCTTGCAATCCCTGGCTCGCACCTGGGCAAAGGCGAGGCCGTCGACCTCTCCCGTAATCCCATATAATGGAAGTTGTGGCTGTGAGGGCCGCGCCCCCAGCCAGCTCGATAAGCTGCTGCGTCCTGATTTGTAATCGATGACCAGGCGGGAACCATCGGCCAGCTCGTCAATCCGGTCCACGCGCAGACTAAGGGTCAATCCACCCAACTGGAACTCAATGGGGAGCTCCCGTGCCACCACCCGGAATGGCTCGCGGCTTTGCTCAAACTGCAGCCACTGCTGCAACAGCGAAACAAGGCGCGCGCACTCAAGGTCAATGCAATGCAGGCCAACTCGCTGTTTCATGGAATCGTGGGCGGCCTCCACGGCCGCTTCCACGGCTCGGTTTACCGTCTCCTGTAAGATGCTGGCATTCATCGCCTGTAATGCGGCACTGTCCCCCAGTTCACCCCACAGTGCATACAAAGCATCGTGCAGCAGGCTACCGCGCTCCGCGGCACTGAGGCCCTCACGGTAATCGTCCAGCGGCTCTGCCAGCAGGCGCCTGGTGGAAAATGCCCGAAAGGGACAGTTTGCCTGGGCCTGCAGGATGCCGCTGCCGCCTCGAGTAGCGCTCCTGCCTGCTGCCTTGACAGCAGGCGCCTGCTCATCAACAAACAGCGCGCGCGCCGCGCGCGACTGCGCGTGTATCCATAGCGGATTAATTTCCGCCGGTGCGTCTTCAGGTAACAGCTGCAAGCCTTTCAGCAAGGGGCTGGGCAGTTCAGGTACCCCATCGATTTGCCGGGAGTAACTCGCCGTTAGTTGCTGACATCCAGACGTATACTGGCGCATCAATGTCGAGGCATATTGCCATTCGCGCTCAGCACTGCTGTGCGGCATGGCATGACGGCGCTGCAGCACCATGGGTATGAATGGATTGGGGCGCGCGGCAGCTGGCCAGCGACTGCCCTGCAAGCCGCACAACCAGACCTGCTCGAACTGTAAACCCGCGCCTTCAAGCGGCCCCAACACCTGTATGCCGCTGTCAGCCGTTTGTGGTTGGGATATGCTTGCCTGGCAGCAGCGTTGCAACAGAGACAGGGCGGCGTTGTAGTCCAGCTCTGCGCTCAGCGCATCAAACCCGGCAAAGGTTTCCAGCACGGCATACCAGTTCTCCACCTGCTGAAACTCCAGCGAGTCCAGAGGACCGCGACCGGGCCAGGCGAAACATTCCAGCGCCTCACAAAACAGGCCAACCCATGTCGAGGGCAGGCATCGCTTGCCGGGCAAGCGCATTGCATTGACCGCCATCAGGCTTTTGGCGACGGCCAGTCCCTGCTCATCGCCCAGAGCGACGTTGGCTGCCAATAGCCGCAAGCGGCCGGTACTGATTTTTTCACTGCCGTCGCTGAACAGTTGCTGCAGCAGCTTTACCAGCAAGTCACCACATTCTTCGGTCCTCGGGGAAAAGCGCGTTTGCAATAATCCCAACACATCGCCCATGCGCATGCTGCGACCACCGGCGGCGAGCATGCGCAGTGCGTCGCGAACCACGGGCGCCCGGTCCAGGGTTATGCCTGTCGAAAAGTTCACTGGCAATGAGGTGTAGTTTTCGCCCAGGCAGTCAAAGGACCGCCTTAACAGGTACTCGAGGTCGGCCCTGTCGGAATGCATGTCCGCCAGAATAATTCCCAGGCGACAATTCGGATCGCGCTGAAATTCCGCCGCAGCCCAACTGGCCACCGCCGAGAGCTCTGCCCGTCGGTCTGGAAAGCTGCGCGCGAGCACTGCGGCATCGCCACGCCCACTTGTCACCTCCTCTACGGATGAGGCAAGTGCAACGACGGCGGCGCGGTACAGTGGTGATATGTCATCAAAGTCCACCAACGCAAGCGGCCCAGATTTCGCTCCGCGCAGGCCCGACAGTTCCACCACGCAGTCAGCCAGCGTCAGGCAGTTGGCCTCCGCCAGCTTATCGTTGAAAGCCTGAAACCAGCGTAAAAACGTGGCGGGGTCCGCATCGAAGCGAAACTCATCGATGACAGCGGGTGATGACATTGGCACCTGGGCACGCAACAGGTTTTCCCGGGCTTGCTGTGCCAGCTCGATGGCCGCTTCAACGCGCAACAGGTTGTGGTTTGCATATTGACGCCCGTCCTCGTCGATCACCTGGCGCCAGAGCTCCCCCTGCTCCAGGGCACTCAGCAATCTGCGCGAACACGGTCTATCGGCCGCTGCTGACATTTGCTGCCAACGCTCCTGCAACCAATGATCGATAGCACTGACGGCCACCGGCTCCCAGCTTTGCATACCCTGTTCTATCTGCCTGCGATCCCACTCCGCCTTGATGCGCCTGGCCAGACGAAGGTTGGGAGTGAGCAAAGTGAAACCCGCATCGAGCAGTGGTTGCAAAGGGCCGAGATCAAAATACTGCGAGGAACCCGCTGGGGGCACTGTCTACCTCCTGCCGCGCCCGGATGGCGCCTATCAAAATGGTGTTTGCTGCTATAGAATGACGCGCCTCAAAAGACAAGCGCCGGGCTGTTTTCCCGGAAATTACTGTATCAGGTAACAAGCATGAGCAACAACGAAGTCCATAATATCAATGTCGATTCACAGGGTGTTCTGGTAACACCGGAGCAGCTGTGGGAAGCATTACCCATGTCTGAGGATGTGCGGCAAACAGTCGCTGATAGCAGGCAGGCCGTGTGGGATATCCTGGATCGCAAGGATCACCGCCTGTTTGTAGTCGTGGGTCCCTGCTCTATTCACGATACCGAAGCGGCCCTGGACTATGCGCGGCGCCTGAAGGCGCTAGCGGACGAGCTGGATGACACCTTGTACATAGTAATGCGCGTATATTTTGAGAAGCCGCGTACCACAGTCGGTTGGAAAGGCCTGATCAACGACCCCCATCTGAATGACTCTTTCCAGATTGAGGAAGGCCTGCATATCGGTCGCAAGCTACTCCTGGACATACTGGAGCTGGGCCTGCCCACTTCCACCGAGGCGCTGGACCCAATATCCCCACAGTATCTGCAGGACCTGATCAGTTGGTCCGCCATCGGCGCCCGTACCACCGAATCGCAGACTCATCGCGAGATGGCCAGTGGGCTATCATCCGCCGTTGGTTTCAAAAACGGGACCGACGGTGGCCTGACCGTCGCCACCAACGCACTGAATTCAGTCTCCAAACCCCACCGCTTCCTTGGCATTAATCGCCAGGGACAGGTGTCCGTATTTACAACCCGTGGAAATGCGCATGGACATATCGTACTGCGCGGCGGCAGTGCCGGCCCGAACTATGACTCGGTCCATATAAAACTGTGTGAGGATGCGCTTGCCAAAGCAAAACTACCCGGCAACATTATGGTGGACTGCTCTCACGCCAACTCCAACAAGCAACCTGAGTTACAGCCGCTGGTGGTGGAAAATGTCGGCAACCAGATCATTGAGGGTAATCAATCCATCGTCGGCCTGATGATTGAGTCCAACATTCATGCCGGCAACCAGTCCATCCCGGAGAATCTGGATGACCTCGCCTATGGGGTCTCGGTCACCGATGGCTGTATCGGCTGGGAGGAGACTGAGGCCTGCCTGCGCAAGCTGCGCGAGACAGTAAAGGACGTACTGCGGAGTCGGCAGGGCTAGGCGCTGGCAGCAGACCCTGATGTCGCGCTATGTAGCCAGCAGCCCTCTCTACCTGTAAGCGGCTAGTAGTAAGCCTGCGAACGATCTGTGTGGTCTGTCATGTCGCGCACACCAGCCAGTTGCGGCAACTGTTCCATCAGTGTTTTCTCTACACCCCCTTTCAGGGTCTGGTCGACTGCAGAACACCCCTGGCAACCGCCGCCGAAACGCAGCACGGCAAATCGGTCTTCGGTGATCTCTACCAGGCTGACTTCGCCGCCGTGGGCAGCCAGCGCCGGATTGACTTCGTTATACAGCACATAGTTTATGCGATCTTCCAGCGGGCTATTCTCGTCCACACGCGGCATTTTGGCATTGGGGGCCTTGATGGTCAGCTGACCGCCCATGCGGTCCTTGGAGTAGTCCACCAGAGCGTCTTCCAGGAAAGGCAGTGAACGTCCCTCGAACCAGGCCGTAAACTTCTCGAACTTATGCTCTTCGTCCTCCGGGACCACGTCTCCGTCCCGGCAGTAGGCGATACACGTTTCCGCCCTGGGGGTACCGGGCTGGTTGATGAATACGCGCACACCAAGGGCGTCTTCCTGCTTTGCGAGCAGTTCCGCGAGATAGTCCTGAGCGGATTCAGTAATGGTCACCATGGGGTCAAACCTGCTATCTGAGTAATTTAGTCGGGTATTCTATGAAATATGGGGGACGGTGGCGAGTTTTCAAGTGGGTACAAGGGGTAATATCTATATCAAAATATTTTGATATAGATTAATCGGTCTGTTAGCATGCCTTCCTTTTCACGAGCCCAGCGGAGATAGACGTGTCCAACACCCCTGCCCAGACCCTGATCGAGGCCCTGCAACAGCGCATTCTTGTTATGGATGGCGCCATGGGTACCATGATCCAGAAGGAGGGCCTGGAAGAGGCAGACTATCGCGGTGATCGTTTTGGCGATCACCCTGTCGACCTCAAGGGAAACAACGATCTCCTGTCGATCACCCGACCCCACGTCATCGAAGCCATTCACCGGGCTTATCTTGATGCCGGCGCTGACATGATTGAAACCAACAGTTTCAACGCCACATCATTGGGGCAGGACGACTACCAGCTGGGCTACCTCGCGTACGAGCTTAACGTTGCCGCGGCGAAAGTCGCGAGGACTGCGGCTGACAAAGCGATGGCAGACAACCCTGGCAGGCCGCGCTTTGTAGCAGGCTCCCTGGGTCCCACCCCGAAGACAGCGTCAATCTCACCGGACGTTAACGACCCGGGGGCTCGCGGTGTCACCTTTGACCAACTCAGCGAAGCCTATCTGGAGGCGACCCTGGCACTGATAGAGGGTGGCGTTGATGTCATACTGATAGAGACGATTTTCGACACACTCAACGCCAAAGCCGCAATTTTTGCCGTCAAACAGGCGTTTGAGCAAAGTGGCACAGAACTACCGCTGATGATTTCGGTAACCTTCCCCGATGTCAGTGGCCGTGTACTTTCCGGGCAAAACCCGGAAGCCTTCTACAACGCCATCGCCCACGCCAATCCGCTTATCGTAGGCAGTAATTGCGGACGCCGGTACAAGGAAATCAGACCTTTCCTGGAGGAGCTGTCCAGGGTGGCCGATTGCTACTTCGGCGCCTATCTGAATGCCGGACTCCCTAATGCGTTTGGCGAATTCGACGAAACACCGGATATCATGCACGATGACTTCCGCGAATTCGCCAGCCGCGGCATGCTCAACCTCGCAGGCGGCTGCTGCGGTACCACGCCAGAGCACATCAGCGCGATTGCTGCGGCCGTTGCCGACATCACTCCTCGCCCACTGCCCCAGCTGGACCCCGCCTGCCGCCTGAGCGGACTCGAAGCCTTCAACATCAAGGAGGACAGCCTCTTCGTCAACGTGGGCGAGCGCTGCAACGTTACTGGCTCAGCCCGGTTCAAGCGCCTGGTCCTTGAGGACGACTACGAAACAGCACTGGAAGTCGCCCGCAACCAGGTGGAAGACGGCGCCCAGATCATAGATATCAATATGGACGAAGGCATGCTGGATGCAGAGCATGCCATGGTAACTTTCCTCAACCTGATTGCGTCTGAGCCCGATATCGCCCGCGTTCCTATCATGGTGGACTCGTCAAAATGGACGGTCATCGAGGCGGGGCTTAAGTGCATACCCGGTAAACCGGTGGTGAACTCGATTAGTCTGAAGGCTGGTGAGAAAGAGTTTCTGGAACAGGCTCGCCTCTGCCTGCGCTATGGTGCAGCTGTTGTCGTCATGGCCTTTGATGAGGACGGCCAGGCGGACAATCTTCAACGCCGAAAGGATATCTGCAAACGCTCATACGACCTGCTCGTCAACGAAGTGGGTTTCAATCCCAATGACATCATTTTCGATCCGAACATTTTTGCCGTCGCGACCGGAATCGAAGAGCACAATAACTACGCCGTAGACTTTATCGAGGGCACTCGCCACATCAAGGCGACCCTGCCGGGCGCGCTGGTTTCAGGCGGAGTTTCAAATGTCTCCTTTTCTTTCCGCGGCAACAACGCGGTGCGTGAAGCGATTCACTCGGTATTCCTTTACCACGCAATTCGTGCCGGCATGGACATGGGCATCGTCAACGCTGGACAGCTCGCGGTTTATGACGATCTTCCCGCTGACCTGCGCGAGGCAGTAGAAGACGTCGTTCTCAATCGCCGCGATGACGGAACCGAGAAACTGCTGGACCTGGCAGAGCGATATCGAGGGAGCGGCACAGGTGAGGCGCGCAAGGAAGACTTGAGTTGGCGCGAGCAGGATGTGGTCAAGCGCATGGAGCATGCGCTGGTGAAAGGTATCAATACCTACATCGTCGAAGACGCGGAAGAAGCGCGCCAGCACTTTGATCGGCCTATCCAGGTTATTGAAGGACCGCTGATGGATGGTATGAACGTGGTAGGAGACCTGTTCGGAGAGGGGAAAATGTTTCTGCCCCAGGTCGTAAAAAGTGCGCGGGTAATGAAACAGGCCGTCGCGTACCTGCAGCCGTTCATCGAAGAAGAAAAGACCGACGGCAACAGCACCAACGGCAAAATCCTGATGGCCACCGTCAAGGGTGATGTACACGATATCGGCAAGAATATCGTCGGCGTAGTGCTGCAGTGCAACAACTTCGAGGTTATCGACCTGGGTGTTATGGTCTCCTGTGACGAGATTCTGCGAGTCGCGCGCGAGGAATCCGTCGACATCGTCGGCTTGTCCGGCCTGATCACCCCGTCGCTCGATGAGATGGTTCACGTTGCCGCGGAAATGCAGCGAGGTGATTTTCAGGTACCGTTGCTAATAGGCGGCGCAACGACTTCCAACGCCCATACTGCGGTGAAAATCGAGCCCCAGTACAAGAACGACATTGTGGCTTATGTCCCGGATGCATCACGCAGTGTGTCGGTCGCCACGCAACTGATGGGCGATGGCAAACCTGCCTTCGTTGAGGAGCGTCGTCAACAATACCAGCAGGTCAGGGAGCGTATTGCCAATCGTGAACCCCGCGCCAAACCATTGTCCTACGCGGAAGCCGTGAGCCGTGCACCGCAGTTGGACTGGGATAGCTATCAACCGGTTAAGCCCAGTTTCATTGGTACGCGTGTATTCGATGACTTCCCCCTGGCCAAGCTGATTGACACTATCGACTGGACACCCTTCTTTATCACCTGGGAACTGGCCGGGAAATTTCCGAGGATTCTGGAGGATGAGGTCATCGGCAAACAGGCCACTGAGCTGTATCAGGATGCCCAGGCGATGCTCAAGCAAATCGTCGATGAAAAGCTGCTCACAGCGAGAGCCGTTGTTGGTTTCTGGCCTGCTGACCGCAGCGGCGCAGACGACATTACTATTTATAGTGACGAGACGCGCACTCAGCCCTTAGCCACCCTGCATCACCTTCGCCAGCAGTCTGATAAGGCCGGAGGCAAGCCTAACCAGAGTCTCGCTGACTACATTGCGCCCGAGGGAGACTACCTGGGCGGCTTCTGTGTCACCACTGGACACGGTGTAGAAGAGCTTGCAGCCAGGTATGAAGCGGAACACGACGACTACAACAGCATTTTACTCAAGGCCCTGGCAGACCGGCTTGCCGAATCGTTTGCAGAACATATGCACCGACTGGTGCGCACCGAGCTCTGGGGCTACGACCCCGAGGAGTCACTGGATAACGACAGCCTGATCCGCGAGCGCTATCGCGGCATCCGCCCTGCCCCGGGCTATCCTGCGTGCCCGGATCATACGGAAAAAGCCACGCTGTTCGAATTGCTTGATGCGACGAAAAATACCGGGGTCAGCCTGTCCGAGAACTATGCTATGAGCCCGGCATCTTCCGTCAGCGGTTTCTATTTCGCTCATCCCGAGGCCAAGTACTTTGCCGTGGGCAAGATAGGCCGTGACCAGGTGGAAAGCCTGGCCGAGCGCAAAGGGACTTCGGTAGAATCAGTCGAACGCTGGCTGCGTCCAAACTTGAATTACTGACAGGAGAACGGGGTACTATGACCGATTTGGAAGACACCAGGCAAAAGAAGAAGTCTTTAAACGTTCTTCAGGTCATCTCCAGTGTGTTCGCAGCGGGGCTGGGTGTTCAGAGCAGCAAGAATCGTGAGCGGGATTTCACTGAGGGGCGCGCTGGCGTTTTTATCGCTGCCGGCATCCTCTTCACGCTGATGTTCATAGGCGTAATGGTGTTCGTTGTACAGCTGGTGGTGAAAGGAGCGGCCTGAGCACTGCCGCCCCTGGCGGCCGTTCAGGAAGGCATTCCGGACAGCCAGATGTAAAGGGTCAGCACAACCAGCGATATAACTGCTGTGGCTGCGATGGCATCGGCAGTACCGTCGCCGGCATCGTTTTCGTGAAGGTCATCGCTCATTGTCTTACTCCGGGTAAGGTTCTTGAAGGTGCTGCATTATAGCAGCTCGGGCGCATTTCCCAAGCTACAGCAGCTGCAAACATCTCGTTCTAACCTTATGAAAGATCTGACTATTTGGCAGTAGCGTTTTCTGCTAAGGTAACGCGTTCTTTACCCGGGGCAACCCGGCACCACCAGACACAGGAACCCTTGATGTACGTCTATGATGAGTACGACCAGAAGATTGTCGATGAGCGGGTAGCGCAGTACCGCGACCAGACCGCGCGCTTTCTGGACGGAAAACTGACCGATGAGCAGTTTCTACCCCTGCGCCTGCAGAACGGCCTCTATGTGCAGCGCCTGGCGCCCATGCTGCGCATTGCGGTGCCCTACGGACTAATGAGCAGCAGGCAGCTGCGCAAGATCGCGCAATTATCGCGGGATTATGACAAAGGCTACGTGCATGTCAGCACACGCCAGAACATCCAGTTCAACTGGCCGGAGCTTGCCGAGGTGCCTGACCTGTTGGCAGAACTGGCAAGCGTGCAGATGCACTCCATACAGACCTCGGGGAATTGCATTCGCAATACCACAACAGACCAGTACGCCGGTGTGGCAGTGGATGAGCTGGAAGATCCCCGCCCCTGGTGTGAGATCATCCGGCAATGGTCAACCCTGCATCCGGAGTTCGCTTTCCTGCCCCGGAAATTCAAGATAGCGGTGTGCGGAACTGCCGAAGACCGCGCCGCGATCTACGCCCATGACATCGGCCTGGAACTGGTGCACAACGCAGCGGGGGAGAAAGGTTTCAAGGTGCTGGTCGGCGGCGGCCTGGGTCGAACCCCGGTTATCGGTTCCCAGATATGCCCGTTTCTTGAGCCGCAGCACCTGCTCACCTATCTGGAAGCTATTCTCAGGGTTTACAACCAGCATGGTCGCCGGGACAACAAGTATAAGGCACGTATCAAGATCCTGGTGAAAGCCATGGGCGTCGATGCGTTTCGCGAGGCGGTAGAGAAAGAATGGGCCGTGCTCAGGGATGGTCCCAGCACACTCACCGAGGACGAGATCTCGCGGGCTCGATCTTTCTTCACCGCCCCGGTGTACCAGTCTCTTGATGCCGAGACGGTGGCCGCAGCATTGGCTGAGCAGTGCTCGTCAGACCCGGTGTTCGGCAACTGGGTAAAGCGGAATACCGTGGCCCATCGCGTTCCTGGTTATCGCATCGTTAACGTATCCCTGAAGGCCACGGGTTATGCCCCGGGCGATATAACGGATGAACAGCTGGAACTGGTGGCTGACCTGGCAGACCAGTATTCGTTCGGCGAGCTGCGCACCACACATGAGCAGAATATAGTGCTCGCCGATGTCGAGCAGGGTCAGCTGTACGGCCTCTGGCAGGCCCTGCAAAAAGCCGGCCTGGCAACCGCGAACATCGGCTACCTTACCGACATAATCTGCTGCCCCGGAGGCGACTACTGCTCTCTGGCCAACGCCAAGTCCATTCCGGTCGCAGAGGCTATTCAGGCCCGCTTTGAAGACATGGATTATGTCTATGACCTGGGGCCGCTGGAGCTCAATATCAGCGGCTGCATGAACGCCTGCGGTCATCATCACATCGGCCACATAGGCGTATTGGGTGTAGATAAGAAGGGACAGGAATTCTACCAGGTCAGCCTTGGCGGCAGTCAGGGCAAGGACGCCAGTATCGGCAAGATACTCGGGCCGTCGTTCAAGCAGGAGGACATGCCGGATATTCTGGAGAACCTGCTCACTACATTTCTAAGCCTGCGCCAGGAAGACGAGGCGTTTATCGACACCTATCGTCGCGTAGGCATTGACCCTTTCAAGGAGCGTGTTTATGCCTAGGCTTATCAGGAACGGCGCGATCGTTGAAGACCACGGGCCCGAAGTGCTTGATCTGGAACAGTGGCTGGAATCAACAGAGCGCAGCAGCCGGGCAGTTGTACTGGAGCCCGGCGAAAGCCTGGCGTCCCTGCTGGCGCACATTGATGAGATTCCGATGGTACTGGTGAATTTCCCCACTTTCATGGATGGCCGCGGATTTTCCTATGCCCGCGAGCTACGCGAGCGAGGCTATAAAGGCGAGATTCGCGCCGTCGGCCACTTTCTACGCGATCAACTCACCTACCTGTCGCGCTGCGGTTTCAACGCATTCGAATTTGACGACGAGAGCGAACTGGAGGAGGCACTGCCCAGCCTGGCGGATTTCAGCGAGGCCTACCAGGCCTCTGTAGACCGGCCCCAGCCCCTGTTTCGCAGGCGGGCTAAGTAATAACCGGCACCACGGGGCGTACCGCAACGGGCGCCTCAATATCTTCCGCTGAAGGTTTCTATCCGACTACGGCTTCACTACACTGCTAGCATGGATGTATCCCTCACCTTTTCTTTTTTCCTGATCTTCACTGGTGCCGCAATTTTCGCGTCACTGGCCCTGGCGACGCGCCAGCCACTGATCATCGCCTATATCGCGCTGGGCGCCTGCATAGGCCCGTACGGCCTCTCGCTGGTCAACGACACCCAGCTACTGGCCGAGATTGGTCACATCGGCATTATCTTCCTGTTATTTCTGCTGGGCCTGGACATGCAACCCCAGGCGCTGTGGACGACGCTACGCAAGTCGACTGTCGTGGCCCTGGCCAGTTCCGTGGTGTTTCTGGCGATGGGCTTCGGGGTCGCGCGTCTATTCAGCTTCAGTAACGCAGACGCACTCGTGATTGGCGCGGCGATGATGTTTTCGTCCACGATTATCGGGATCAAACTACTGCCGACGACTGTCCTGCACCATAAGCGCACTGGCGAACTGATGGTGGGTCTTCTCCTGCTGCAGGACCTGCTAGCGATAATCGTACTCATGGCTCTGTTCAGCGCCGCTGCGGACACCGGTAACATGGGGCGGGACCTGGCTGTGTCGCTTATGGGATTGCCCCTGCTGGGTGGGGCCGCACTCATGGTGGTGCGGTTCGTTCTGCTGCCTCTGATCGCGCGGTTTGATCGATTTCATGAGTACATCTTCCTCCTTGCCCTGGGCTGGTGCCTGGGCATGGCAGAGGCTGCCAGAGCCCTTGGGCTTTCAGAGGAAATCGGCGCCTTCATCGCGGGCATTACTATCGCCACCAGCCCTATTTCTCAATACATTGCCGTCAACCTCAAGCCACTGCGTGATTTTTTCCTTATTCTCTTTTTCTTTTCCGTGGGCGCGCGTTTCGATCTCGCCTTGCTGCAACTGGTGTGGATGCCAGCAATCGTCCTGGCCGTGCTGGTACTGGCGGTTAAGCCGATCACCTATCGCTGGCTGTTCAAGGGGGTCAGTGAGCAGCGCAGTCTCGCCTGGGACCTGGGCTTCAGGCTCGGCCAGGCCTCCGAGTTTTCGCTGCTGATCGCTTACGTCGCAGCGGGTGCCGCCCTGATTTCAGCCGAGGCATCGCTTTTGATACAGGCAACCACAATAATCACCCTGCTCGCCTCCTCCTACATTGTGGTTCTGAACTACCCCTCGCCCATTGCCATTTCTGACCGTTTGCGCCGCGACTAGACTGGTCGCGCACTGTGACCTGACGGGGCTAACCATCGATCAACCCCAGGGGAAAAACCGCGGTACAGATGTGCTCAGGCATAGATAAGGCAGTGGCTTACCGGCTGAGGGTTCGCCACCGCTGCGCAAAATTTGGGCAAAAAAAACCGGCCGCTGAGGGCCGGTTCCTAATCTTGTTGCTTACTACAACTTGCTCTCGATCTCAGGGAGCGCGTCGAAAAGGTCAGCGACCAGTCCGTAATCCGCAACCTGGAAGATCGGCGCGTCTTCGTCCTTGTTAATCGCCACGATGACCTTGGAGTCTTTCATGCCAGCAAGGTGCTGAATGGCGCCGGAGATACCCACCGCGATGTACAAATCCGGGGCGACAATTTTGCCTGTCTGGCCAACCTGCATGTCGTTGGGTACAAAGCCCGCATCAACCGCGGCGCGGGAAGCGCCAATGGCGGCATTCAGTTTGTCCGCGATGCCTTCAAGCAGTTTGAAGTTATCGCCGTTCTGCATACCGCGGCCACCGGAGATCACAATCGAGGCAGCGGTCAGTTCAGGGCGATCGGAGACGGCGACTTCTTCACCGACGAAAGACGAGATACCTGCGTCATGAACGGCAGCTACCGCTTCAACGGTTGCGGAACCACCCTCTGCGGGTGCCGCGTCAAAGCCCGTAGCGCGCACAGTTATCACTTTCTTTGCGTCCGTGCTCTTCACCGTCGCTATAACGTTTCCAGCGTAGATCGGGCGCTTGAAAGTGTCGCCTGATTCGACGGACGTTATTTCTGAAATCTGCGCGACATCCAGCAACGCGGCAACCCGCGGCATGGTGTTTTTGGCATTAGCGGTAGCGGCGGCGAGAATGTAGTCGTAGCCCGCGCCGAGTTCTGCGGCCAGCAAACTGACATTCTCTGCCAGTTGATGCTCATAGGCAGCGTTATCTGCAACCAGCACCTTGCCGATACCGGCGACAGCAGCAGCGGCCTGGGCTGCGCCATCACAGTTTGCACCGGCCACAAGGATGTCGATGTCAGCACCAAGCGCTTGCGCAGCGGTTACCGCGTTGAGTGTAGCTCCCTTCAGGGTAGCGTTGTCGTGTTCTGCAATTACCAGAGTGCTCATCCGATTACCTTCGCCTCGTTCTTCAATTTGTCCAGCAGTTGGTCAACATCTTCAACCTTGATTCCGGCCTGACGTTCAGCGGGCGGCTCAACGCTTACCTGGGTGAGGTGTGAAGTGACTTCTACGCCAAGGTCAGCTGGAGAGAACACGTCCAGCGGCTTCTTCTTCGCCTTCATGATGTTGGGCAAGGACGCATAGCGTGGCTCGTTCAGACGCAGGTCCGTGGTAACGACCGCGGGCAGGCTCAGCGCGACAGTTTGCAAGCCGCCGTCAACTTCACGCGTTACGTTTACCTTGTCGCCATCAATGACCACCTCTGAGGCAAATGTGCCCTGGGGCATACCCGCGAGTGCACCCAGCATCTGTCCGGTCTGGTTGTTGTCACCGTCGATCGACTGTTTACCCAGGATAATCAGCTGCGGCTGTTCTTTCTCGACCACACCTTTCAGTAACTTGGCGACGACCAGTGGCTCAACACCGCCCTCGGTCTCAACCTGAATGCCACGGTCTGCGCCCAGTGCCAGTGCAGTGCGAATCTGCTCCTGACAGGACTTGTCGCCAACAGAGACGGCAATCACCTCAGTGGCTGTGCCCGCTTCCTTGAGGCGAACAGCCTCCTCGACAGCTATTTCGCAGAAGGGGTTAATAGCCATCTTGACGTTATTCAGGTCAACATCACTACCATCGGCTTTGGCGCGAACTTTGACGTTGTAGTCAACGACGCGCTTAACGGCAACAAGAACCTTCATGGATTCTCCAATTGATTAGTAAAGTGGGTTTGCGGTGCCGCCGTGATTCAAACGGCACCTCTAAGTTCGGCGGGATATCTTGCCCATTCTGCACTCTCTGGTCAATAGCAATCGGAGACAGGAAAACAGACCAAATGAGCCAGATCAACTATTCCAGTGATTCACCGGCGTGATAGTTTTTTATCTAGTAAAATTATATACTTGCCGCCGTTTTTCGAACGTATTTGCTAATCGGGCAGTTCAGCCCCAATACACTCGGAGGCATTGTCAGGACCTGAGTCAGGACCTGACCTGAACCGGCCCGCCAGAAGAGAGGACACCGCTGTGGAACGCGAAGCTATGGAATTTGATGTTGTGATCGTCGGTGCAGGCCCTGCGGGCCTGTCCGCCGCCTGTCGCGTAATGCAACTTGCCAAGGAAAAGGAGCAGGAAATCACCGTATGCGTGGTAGAAAAAGGCTCCGAGGTCGGCGCGCACATACTCTCGGGTGCCGTACTTGAACCGCGCGCCCTCGACGAGTTGTTCCCCACCTGGCAGGAAATGGGTGCGCCGCTGGCGACCAAGGTAACCGGCGACAAGTTTTATCTTTATACCAGCGCGACCGGCGCCATCACCCTACCCGGCTTCGCCATTCCCAAGCCGACGCACAATGACGGCAACTATATCGTCTCCATGGGTAACGTATGTCGTTGGCTGGCCGAACAGGCCGAGGGGCTGGGTGTAGAGGTATATCCCGGTTTTTCCGCCGCAGAAGTCCTCTACCACGAGGACGGCAGCGTCAAAGGCATCGCCACCGGTGATATGGGCATCAGTGCCACCGGCGAGCAAAAGGACAGCTATATGCCTGGTATGGAACTGCATGCCAAATACACGCTGTTTGCCGAGGGCTGCCGCGGTCATTTGGGCAAGCAACTGATCGAGCACTTCTCTCTGGACTCAGACAAGGCGCCTCAGCACTACGGTATCGGAATTAAGGAAATCTGGGAGATCGACCCCGCCAACCACGAGGAAGGCCTGGTTGAACATGGGCTGGGCTGGCCGCTGTCTGAGAATGGTGCATCGGGGGGTGGCTTTCTTTACCACGCTGAAAACAACCAGGTCTACCTGGGCCTGATTACCGACCTTAGCTATTCCAATCCTAACCTGAGCCCGTTCGAGGAGTTTCAGCGCTGGAAGCACCACCCTACCGTCAGCAAGCACCTGGAAGGCGGTACCCGGCTGACCTATGGCGCCCGCGCCATTACCAAGGGGGGATACAACTCCCTCCCCAAAATGCATTTCCCGGGCGGCCTGTTGATCGGTTGTGAAGCGGGGACGCTCAACTCGGTGAAGATCAAGGGCAACCACACTGCCATGAAGAGCGGCATGGTGGCGGCTGAGGCCGTCGTGGAGGCCATCATGCAGGGGGATTCCCGCCCCGCTGACCTGGAGTCTTTCGCGCAGAAATTCGAGGCGTCATGGGCCTACGAGGAGCTTTACACCACGCGTAATTTCTCCGGCTTCATGCACAAGTTCGGCTTCCTCATCGGGTCGGCCCTGGTGTGGATCGACCAGACTATCTTCAAAGGCAAGATGCCATTCACCCTCAAGGACGAAAAGCCCGATCACGCAGCACTCAAGCCTGCAGCGCAGAGCAAGCAGATCGACTACCCGAAACCGGATAACAAGATCAGTTTCGACCGACTGTCGTCGGTGTTTCTGTCAAACACCAATCATGAAGAAGACCAGCCTTGTCACCTGACGCTCAAAGACCCCGGTATTCCACTTGCTGTTAACCTGCCCAAGTGGAATGAGCCTGCGCAGCGCTACTGTCCTGCGGGTGTATATGAGATCGTCGAGGATGAACAGGGGCAGCGTTTCCAGATCAACGCGCAGAACTGCGTGCACTGCAAGACCTGTGATATCAAGGACCCCTCGCAGAATATTGTCTGGGTAACGCCCGAAGGCTTTGGTGGCCCCAACTACCCGAATATGTAGCGGTCGACCAACTCACGAAAGGCGGGCCGTGTCCCGCCTTTTTTATGCGTGGACGTTTCACGACTCAACGGTGGTGGCTTTACCTTAGCTGTAGACGAAAAGAACCGCTGGACACCACCCCATGGTCATTACTCAGGCCGACAAGGCGATACCAGGCGCTGCGGGAGAATAACGCGGTCAGACCATGCCAGAGGTTAACCGCGGCTACATTTTCAACACGGGGCTCGAGAAACAACGCATGATCCTCACTCACTGTAAGTGTCCTGCCGGTATTGAGCGTGAGTAACAGCGTATCTTCCCGCGGCTCGACATCAGTGACCAGTAACGGGTGTAACTCAACCTGGATGCGCCATTTCTCGGCTGGCGTAACAAGGTAGTACTCGCCGTCATCCTCCCTGCGCAATATGCTGGCAAAGAGGTTACGCAGTGACTCCCTGATTATAGGATCGCCCTGGTGATACCAGGTGCCATCAGCAGCAATACGAATAGGAATATCTCCGGACAGCGCCGGGTTCCAAAGATGTAGAGGTGGTGAATCAAAATTACGCCCCTGCTCATCCTTGAGCTGGTCGCTTATCTTATCCAGCTGGTCAGCCATCGCTTTTGCGGGGACTCAGTCGCAGTCGCCGATCAGGCGAACATTCACAACGCCATCAAGTGCCCTCATCCTTTCAAGCACCTCGTCGGACGCGTGTGATTCGATATCAATAAGGTTGTAGGCAATTTCATCCCGGCTCTTATTAAGCATATCGATCACGTTAATATCGTCATCTGCAAGGATAGACAACAGACTACCCAGAATCCGCGGAACATTCGCGTTGGTAACAGAGAGGCGGCAGCCGGTGACCCGTTCAAGTACCAGGTTCGGGAAATTCACCGAGTTACATATATTACCGTTTTCCAGAAAGTCCCTGATCTGGTCTGCCGCCATGATGGCACAGTTGTCTTCCGCTTCATCGGTACTGGCACCTATATGCGGCATAAGAATAACGTCTTTGCGCCCAATCAACGCAGGTGCGGGAAAATCGGCAATATACTTGCGCAAGTTGCCACCATTAAGAGCCTCCACCAGGGCATCTTCATCAACGATCTCCTGACGGGCAAAATTCAGCAGGCAAGTTCCCTCGCGCACGGCTGAGAGTAATTCCGCATTAATCAGCCCACGAGTAGAGTCCAGGACCGGCAAGTGCAGGGTGATGTAGTCACAGCGAGCAAACAGCGCGGACAGCGTATCTGCCTTGCGCACCTGGCTGGACAGTCTCCAGGCGGCTTCAACTGACAGTGCCGGATCGTAGCCGACAACGTCCATACCCATGGTCAACGCCATTTCAGCCACCATGGAGCCGATAGCACCCAGACCGACAACCCCCAGGGTCTTGCCAACGAGCTCGCTGCCCTTGAAGTTCTTCTTGTGTGCCTCGAGCACCTGGTTCATTTCGGCCTTATCAGTGATGGAGGCCAGGGTGTCGACGTACTGTATCCCTTCGATAATCCCGCGGGAGCCCAACAACAGCCCCGCCGCAACCAGTTCCTTGACCGCATTGGCATTGGCACCGGGGGAGTTGAAAACGGGTATACCGCGCGCGCTGCACTCGGCCACAGGTATATTGTTGGTACCCGCTCCGGCCCGGCCGATAGCCAGCACTGATTCAGGAATATCCTCAGCTTTAAGCTTATGGCTGCGCAGCAGTATCGCGTCAGGTTGAGAAAACTCACTGGCGATCTCGTAGCAATCGCGCGGCAGCCGCTCCAGGCCTTTCAGGGAGATCTGGTTGAGTGTGAGAATCTGTTTGGCCATGCTTACCTCGGGTACGCTTGCTTAAAGTATGTTGATTTCGGCTGTGTCTCGCAGACCCTGCCGGTATTCGTTATCGACCAATTGGCCGTATTCGCCTCCAACCATTTGTTGCAATGCGGTGCGCTCAGCCTCCGGCAGCGCATCCAGCGCGCCGGGCGTCACCCGGGCGACTTCATACACCAGCGCATCACCGTTGTTGGTCAGCACGTACTCGATCACAGAAGCGCCCTCCTCTGGCGGCGCCAGTTGGAACGCACCGGACAGCAACTCTCGTGGCAGGACCGGGTTGCGTCTGTCTGCCGCCAGCTCCACCTGCCATTCGTAACCGGAGCTAACCGCTACTTCTTCCACACTGTCTCCGGCACGCAAAGCCTTCACCACGTCCGTCGCTGCAGCCTCAACCGCGGCCCGGGCACGCGTCTCTACAATCGCAGCAACAATCTGCTCACGCACTTGTTCCAGCGGCATGACCTCGGTCGGGAAATGCTCCCGCACGCGCAACACCACCCATGTGTTCTGGTCTATCTCTATCACATCACTGTTATGCCCGGCATTGAGCACGTCTTCCGTGAAGGCCGCATCCAGGAGCAACGTGTTAGCAAAGAGGCCATCGCTTTGATTCCGGCTAATGCGTTCGGCCCCGGCAACTTCCAGGCCCAGTTCCTGCGCTGGCTCATTGAGGTTGTCGGCATTAAAGCTGAGGTCTTTCAGTGTCTCTACGGTGCGCAGCAGTTCCACGCGCGCTTCGCTTAATGCGATTTGCTCTTCTAACCTGGGACGCAGTTCGTCCAGCGAAGGTGCAACGCCCTCGCGCCGTTCCTGCAACAGGATCAGGTGCGTACCTGCCTCTGTCTCCACTGGAGAAGATATCTGACCCACCTCCATGGAGGAAATAGCCTCCTCCATAGCTTCCGGGAAAGTATCTCCACTAGTGAAGCCGAGCTCACCTCCGAATGCCCTGGATCCTACGTCATCCGAAAATTCAGCTGCCAGTTCGGCAAAATCATCTCCCGCTTCGAGTCTGGCGGTCACCTCAGCTATACGCTGCTGGAAGGCCTCCGCGCTCTCTTCTCCCTCCTGCTCAAAGAGAATGTGGGCAACACGGTTTTCGGTCGCATACTGTCCGACCCGCGTTTCTGCCTCATAGGCTTCCAGGATCACCTGCTCATCTACCGGCTGAATAAAGTCCTCCGCCCGCAACTGGATGTAATCCAGTGTTACGGTTTCCTCAGCGAGAAACTGTTGTGAGTTCTCCGCGTAGTAGGCCTGTACGTCCGCATCGCTTACCTCACCGGCGGCGCTGAACTTTTCCATTGGAATGGTCAGGTAGCGCAGGTCGCGTTGCTCGCCAGCGACACGTGCGTTTAGCTCCATCTCAGCCGGCGTCGCAAACTCACTGGCGGCCAGCCCGCTTCGCACCTGCCCCATGATCAGGTCATCGCTCATGGCCTGCTTGAATGACGTGGGCGTGAAGCCGGCGTCAGCCAGCCTCGCCCTGTACATTTCAGCAGAAAACTGGCCATCCAGTTGAAACTCCTCCATGCCACCAACAATAGCGCCTACCTGGGCATCGGAAATAGTCAGCCCCATATTTTGCGCAGACTGCACCAACAACTTTCGCTGGATGAGCGATTGCATAGCCTGCTGGCTGAGCAACTCGTCGTCCAGCAGCTCGGGCCTGATGTCATCCCCCATCATCGCCAACAGTTGGCGCTTTTGGGTATTCACAGCCTGCTGCAGTTCCTGCGGACCGATTTCTTCACCGTTAACCTCAGCGACAGCATTGGTACTGCCGCCAAGCAATATGGATTCGATACCGAACAGGGAGAAGGCAATCACTATCAGGCCGACGATTACCTTGGCAACGGTGCCCTGGGCGTTGGCGCGTATGTCTTGAAGCATGGGATATTCTCTCGACAACTAAAAAAAAAGCGCACCGGATAGTGCGCCTTTTCATTTTTTCAAGGTGTCACTACTTGGACCCTGTCTGGATCGTCGCCTGGTGACAGTACAGTAATGCGTCAGGAGTTAACGGCATCCTTCAGCGCTTTGCCGGCTTTAAAGCTGGGTACTTCGGACGCAGAAATCTCAATGGTGGCACCGGTTTGCGGATTGCGGCCGGTGCGGGCGCTGCGATGCTTCACCGAAAAGGTACCGAAGCCGACCAGTGATACCTGGTCTCCTTTCTTCAGCGCGTCGGTGATGCTTTCTACCACCGCGTCAAGAGCGCGGCCGGCTGAGGCCTTGGGTAGATCCGCTGCTGCTGCAATTGCGTCTATCAGTTCAGTTTTATTCACACTTATCCCCTTGGAATATTGGTCGACTATCGTGTCTTATCGCCCGGAATGGGCAAAGAATTCAGTTATTTGTGTGGGCAGGCGATTAGCTGTAGCCCTTGCCATGGCTGCATTTGGGCGCTGCTGGCAGACGCAAGACTTTATACCAGAGCGGGAATCCCGGTCAACCGGGAACCGCCCTGTTAATGCGTATTTATGCGATTTTTTTCATCATCCGTACCCTCTCCGGCGCTGCCGACGGAACTTGCCAGATACTCCTCGTCGCTAAGAGGCTCTGGCATGGATTCCAAAGCAATGGATAGCACCTCGTCAATCCACTTTACCGCCTTTATGTCGAGGTCTTTGGTGATGTTATCTGGCACTTCTTTCAGGTCGCGCTCGTTTTCCTTGGGAATGATGACGGTCTTGATACCGCCACGCCGGGCCGCGAGTAATTTCTCCTTGAGGCCGCCGATGGGCAGAACCTCTCCACGCAGGGTAATCTCGCCAGTCATGGCCACATCCGCTCGCACGGCAATGCCGGTCAGCACTGAAACCAGGGCTGTGCACATAGCGACACCGGCACTGGGTCCGTCCTTGGGTGTTGCACCCTCTGGAACGTGGATGTGTACGTCATGTTTCTCATGGTAGTCTGCGGGGATACCCAAAAGCTGCGAGCGACTGCGCACAACGGTTGTCGCCGCCTGAATTGATTCCTGCATGACATCGCCGAGAGAGCCAGTCTTCACGTGTCTTCCCTTACCAGTCACGGCAACTGCTTCTATGGTGAGTAGCTCACCACCTACAGACGTCCACGCCAGCCCGGTTACCTGACCAATCTTGTTCTCTTCCTCGGCGATACCGAAGTTGAATTTGCGCACGCCCAGTATATCGCTAAGCATCTCCGGCGTGACCGTAGTGCCTCCCTCAGCCTCTTCCAGGGTGATGGCCTTCACCATTTTACGGCACACTTTAGCAATCTCTCTCTCGAGTGCACGCACGCCTGCTTCCCGGGTGTAGTAGCGAATGATGTCGGTGACGGCTTCCTCGGAAATGAACAACTCGTCTTTCTTCAAGCCATTCAGCTTCAGCTGCTTTGGCGCGAGGTAGCGCTGGGCTATATTCAGCTTTTCATCTTCCGTGTAGCCGGGGATACGGATAACTTCCATACGGTCCAGCAGCGGACCTGGAATATTCATGGTGTTTGACGTACAGACGAACATGACGTCGGAGAGGTCGTAATCAACCTCCAGGTAATGGTCATTGAACGCGTGATTCTGCTCCGGGTCCAGCACTTCGAGCATCGCCGAAGCGGGGTCGCCGCGGTGATCCATGCCCATCTTATCGATTTCATCCAGCAGGAATAGTGGATTCCTGACACCGGCCTTGGCCATCTTCTGCAGCAACTTGCCAGGCATTGAGCCAATATAGGTTCGGCGATGACCGCGTATCTCAGCCTCGTCACGCACTCCGCCCAGTGCCATTCGCACGAACTTGCGATTGGTGGACCTCGCAATTGACTCGCCCAGTGATGTTTTACCGACGCCGGGAGGGCCTACCAGACAAAGCACCGGCCCCTTTACCTTGCGCACGCGTTTCTGCACTGCGAGGTATTCCAGAATACGGTCCTTCACTTCTTCCAGGCCATAGTGGTCTTCATCCAGCACCTGGGTGGCACGCTTGAGATCATGCTTAACCTTGCTGCGCTTGGCCCAGGGGACGGTGACCATCCAGTCGATATAGCTTCTCACTACCGAGGCCTCGGCAGACATGGGAGACATCATTTTCAGCTTGCCAAGCTCTGCCTCGGCCTTCTCCCTGGCCTCTGTTGGCATCTTGGCGTCCTCGATGCGCGCTTGCAGCTCGTCCAGTTCATTGGGAGCCTCGTCCATCTCCCCAAGTTCTTTCTGGATGGCCTTCATCTGTTCGTTGAGGTAATACTCCCGCTGGCTCTTCTCCATCTGTTTCTTGACCCGGCCGCGGATCCGTTTTTCGACCTGGAACAGGTCTATTTCTGCCTCCATGAGTCCCATGAGGTGCTCAAGTCGAGCGCGAATTCCAGAGATCTCCAGGATGCGCTGCTTTTCGTCCAGATCTACGCTCATGTGCGCGGCGATGGTATCTGCGAGGCGTCCGGGCTCGTCAATGCCGGTCAGTGACGTCAGCACTTCAGCCGGCACCTTCTTGCTCAGGTTTACATATTTTTCGAATTGCGTATTGGTAGAGCGCAGTAGGCCTTCGACTTCACTCTCCGGGATGTCGTCACTGAGGATTTCCCGGACCGCAGCCACCGCGAAAGAGCCATCATCGTCAACACTGTCCACAGCTGCACGAAATCCGCCCTCTACCAAAACCTTGATGGTGCCATCGGGCAGCTTGAGCAATTGCAGAATATTGGAAACCGTACCGACCTGGTAGATATCGTCAGTGCCCGGATCATCGTCGGCTGCATTACGCTGGGCGACAAGCAACACCTGCTTGTCGTTGGCCATGGCATCCTCAAGCGCCTCGATGGACTTTTCACGACCAACGAATAGCGGCAAAACCATATGCGGATATACGACAACATCACGCAGTGGCAGGAGGGGTAGTTCGATGACAGAGGATGAACCCATAAAAATCTCCGGGTTGGTCGGGAAACGGCTTGCTGACTTCTTAAGTGGGGTCACCACCTGAAATTGCAAGCCCGGCGGCCTGTCCCGGGGGATGCCGCACCCCGGAAAGAGCGTAGTTCGACCCTATTCTTCGGTCGAGGCAGTACGAGCGGCCGGCTCGTTGTTCTGGTATACCAGCAGGGGCTCCGAGTCTCCCCGAATCACCGACTCGTCGATAACAACCTTGCTGACGTCATCGCGCGAGGGAATGTTATACATGGAATCCAACAGAACACCTTCCAGAATCGACCGCAATCCGCGGGCGCCGGTCTTGCGCTCCATGGCTTTCTCGGCGATTGCACGCAGACCGTCTTCCCGGAAGTCCACTTCTACCCCTTCCATTTCAAACAGCTTGCTGTACTGCTTGGTAAGCGAGTTTTTAGGCTCTGTCAGAATTTGCACCAAGGCATCTGCGTCCAGTTCTTCCAGCGTTGCAATGACCGGCAGTCGACCGACGAACTCGGGAATCAGGCCGTACTGGACCAGATCATCCGGTTCCAGTTCAAACAGCAACTCGCCAACGTTACTGGTCTCGTCTTTGCTTTTAACTTCAGCGCCGAAGCCAATTCCGCCTTTCTCGGAGCGGTTCCGGATTACCTTATCCAGCCCGGCAAACGCGCCGCCGCAGATAAAGAGGATGTTGGCGGTATTCACCTGCAGGAATTCCTGCTGAGGGTGCTTACGCCCCCCCTGGGGAGGCACGGACGCGACGGTACCTTCAATCAACTTCAGTAGCGCCTGCTGTACACCTTCCCCGGAGACGTCGCGGGTGATGGACGGATTATCTGATTTACGGGAAATCTTGTCGATCTCGTCAATGTAGACAATACCGACCTGCGCCTTCTCCACGTCGTAGTCGCACTTCTGCAACAACTTCTGGATGATATTTTCCACGTCTTCGCCGACATACCCCGCCTCGGTGAGCGTTGTGGCGTCGGCGATGGTGAAAGGCACATCAAGTAATCGGGCCAATGTTTCAGCGAGCAATGTCTTACCTGACCCGGTGGGCCCCACCAACAGGATATTACTTTTACCCAATTCGACGTCATCACCACGATTCTGGCCGTGACGAAGTCGCTTGTAGTGGTTGTACACCGCCACCGACAGGACTTTCTTGGCACGGCGTTGCCCGATCACATACTCGTCAAGGATAGCCTTGATTTCCTGCGGCACAGGCAGGTGATCCTGCGGGGCGTCACTGCCACTTTCGGCTACTTCCTCGCGAATGATGTCATTGCAGAGATCGACGCACTCATCGCAGATGAATACCGAGGGACCGGCGATCAGTTTGCGCACTTCATGCTGGCTTTTGCCGCAGAAGGAGCAGTACAGCAGCTTGCCGCCGTCGTCGCCAGATGTCGTGGTTTCGTCACTCATTAAGTCGCCCTACGCGATAATCTAATAAAAGTCTTCATCATGCGCGTTACGATGATGTTTTTTTGGGGCTTTTGCAAGTCCCGACCGGCCTGAAAAGCAGGTTATTGGCGCGTTTTAGCTTGCACCTGACCTGCTGGTCACAACCTCATCAATTAAACCGTAGCTCTTGCTCTCCTCGGCATTCATGAAGCGGTCCCTCTCAGTATCGCGCTCGATGACCTCCAGGGTCTGACCGGTGTGCTCTGCCATCAACTGATTCAGGCGCTCACGCATAATCAGGATTTCCTTGGCCTGGATCTCGATATCCGTGGCCTGGCCCTGAGCGCCGCCAGAGGGCTGGTGAATCATGGTCCGCGCATTGGGCAGGCAAAAACGCTTGCCAGGAGCTCCGCCACAGAGCAGAAACGCCCCCATTGAGGCCGCCTGGCCAAGGCACATGGTGCTGACATCGGGCTTGATGAACTGCATGGTGTCGTAGATAGACAGGCCAGCTGTCACCGCTCCACCCGGGGAGTTGATGTAGAGGTGTATGTCTTTGTCCGGGTTTTCCGATTCCAGGAAGAGCAGCTGCGCCACGATCAGGTTAGCCATATGGTCCTCGACCGGACCGACGACGAAGATCACCCGTTCCTTCAACAGCCGGGAGTAAATGTCGTAGGAGCGCTCTCCCCGCGCAGTTTGCTCCACCACCATCGGCACCAGGCCGAGGTTGTTGATTGTTTGGTTGTTGCGCCCGTCTGGTTGCAATGACATCGCCTGATATCCCTGTTAATTATTGATGTGATAGGACGGTGGTTTCACCGCCCATAGGGCGTCAGCTGGTTCAGGCTTCCTGCGCTGCTGGCGCAATGGCATCCTGATAACTGCACTCCTTCTCTGTTATCTTGGCACCCTCCAGCAGTTTTTCAACCACCTGGTCTTCAAGGACTTTGGACTCGACTGAGGCCAATTGCTCCTGGTTCGAGTAGTACCAGTTAATCACCTCTTCCGGCTCCTGGTAGGTGGAGGCCATCTCCTCGATCGTCGAGCGAACCTTTTCAGGGTCAGCCTTGAGCTCGAATTGATTGATCAATTCTGACAGCACCAGGCCCAGCTTAACCCGCTTCTCTGCGTTCTCCGTGAACATATCGTCCGGGAGCAGCGATTTCAGGTCCAGGTCCTGCCCTGCGGCACCGCCGAATTGCTGGAACATCTGGTTCCTCAGCGCTTCCACCTCCTGAGCGATCAACGCCTTGGGAATTTCGACGCTCTGATGGGCGGCTATAACCGCATCCATAACCTGCTGCTTGACCTTGCCCTCTACAGCGTTCTTGAGCTCGCGAGCCATATTTTCGCCGACTTCCTTGCGGAACTGCTCTTCTCCACCCTCTTCCACGCCGTACTTGGAGAACAGCTCCTCATCCATCGCCGCCGGTACCATTTCTTCAATGGTGTTGACCTTGACCTTGAATTCAACAGACGCGCCCTGCAGGTCCTCACTGTGATAGTCCTCGGGGAAGGTCAGTTCAAGCACTTTCTCATCACCGGCGCTCATACCGACAATACCGTCCTCGAATCCTGGTATCATACGGCCCGATCCCAGTTCCAGATCAGAGCCCTCCGCGCTGCCTCCTTCGAAGGCTTCTCCATCTTTGGTGCCGGCGTAATCGAGATTTACCTTGTCGCCTTCAATCGCAGCACGCTCTACCGATTGCCAGGCGCCCTGCTGCTTACGGAATACCTCGATGATGTTATCGATGTCTTCCTCAGTCACCACGGCCACCGGCTTTTCTACGTCGAAGTCTTTCATCTCGAACACTTCGACGTCGGGAAAGACTTCAAATGTCGCGATGTACTCCAGATCCTTACCCGCCTCGAGTGATTTGGGCTCAATGCTGGGCTGTCCCGCGGGACGCAGCTGCTCCTGGATAACCGCTTCCTGGAAGGACTGGCTCATCACCTCACCCAGCACTTCCTGGCGCACGCCTTCACCGTAACGCTGGCGCATGACTTTCATTGGCACTTTACCGGGACGAAAGCCAGGCATACGCACATTTTTGACTGCTTTTTTCAAGCGCTCATCCACTTCGCTGTCAACACGCGCTGCGGGTACGCCAACGGTCAGACGACGCTCCAGGCCAGAAGTCGTTTCAATTGAAACCTGCATGGTATTTCCTCATCAGTGTCCAGATGCGGGGCGCTGTTACACCCCTTGTTTTTCGTCGGTCCGACCAGACGTCGGCACCGCTCGGAATTTGGTGCGGAAGGAGAGACTCGAACTCTCACGCCTTGCGGCACTGGTACCTAAAACCAGCGCGTATACCAATTTCGCCACTTCCGCTTAATGAGACACGCCCGTCTTCTGCTAGAAAATGCTGGAGCTTTTGCCAGCTAACCATTTGATTCGTAGGCAGTAAGCGAGTTCAGCACTGGAGACTGGAGGGTGTCGCAAGGGCGCAGATTCTGCCACAAACCCGGAGCCGGTTCAACCGCTCAACCGCACGGTATTGCCAGCAATAAAACCAGCGGGCTATCGGGCTCTGCAGGCTTGAGATCAAGGACGCTATTCAGGGGTAGAAAAGCCGCCTGCTCCGCCCCCAACTGCAGGTCGCCAACACTGAGGTCGCCCCTCACGACCATGATCAGTCCGTAGCTCTCTGATAGTCGCAATTCCTCGCTGCAACCTGCCTCGATGAAAAACCGACGAACCTCGAAATCTGGAAAGTCCACGATCCTCTCCACCGTGACGCCGTGACTGGCTGGCAATTCATCAAAGGGGGTCTCGTGAGGGGGCAAAAGGCGCATTCTGGCGACCGCTGCCGCCGTATCCCAGTGCCCCTGGGTAAGCACCTCCTGGGCAAAGGACAAAATCCGCCGCTCGTACACGGGCGTCTGAAACTCTATTGTGCGTACGCCATGCTGCAGTGAGTGCGGCATCAGCAAGGGGACCACCACTACATCACCAACGCGCAGGTCACGTGTCCGCGTAAACGCATCCATCCGGGTGCGCAGTTTATGCTCCCGCTGGCGAAGCTCCGGGTCTGGCGCTGTCTCTGTCGACAGCGCATCGATCTCCCTGCGCACAGCCTCGTATTGCTGCACAGCTGAAAGATAGTCCTGACGAAATGCCTCCTCGCTGCGGGCTTGCGCAATCTTCGCCGGATCAAAGCCAAAGCGGATGCCGCCAATACCGCTGGGCCATGCGCTCTCATCCACGTGCGTCACCACATAGACCTCGCGCTTCTCCTCATGCAATTCAAAATAGAGGTCGCCGCGAACCTCCTCAGGAAAAGGGTCGAGGATCTTCAATAGAATCAGTGGCGTGCCTGGCTTTCCCGCAGCAGCCTCCGGCATGACCGCCTGTACCCAGGGAACCGGGGCCCCGAACTGACCGTCGGTAAAACAGCAGACACCGCGCTCCTCCACGCCGGTAAACCATATTTCCTGCCCCCAGGGTTTATCGATATTCACCGGCTGCAACAGCAGAGGCTGGCCTGGTTTGAAGAAAGCCAAATGATGCGTTTGAGCCCATTGCTCTACTTGCGCGGCGGCGCACGCCTGTTCGACCTCCAAAGCACGGTCTGTCACCGCGGCGTATACACTGCCGTTGAGATCGCAGTGATAGATAGCCGTCAAAGACTGCTTCACTGTGACCTGCAGCCACCAGGAATCCAATTCGAAGTCGACTAACAGAATCCTGCCCCGTGGGCGAGCAGAGAGCCATTGGCCAAAGGCGGCAAGGGGCTCCCCGGCGCCATGATCCAGGAAGTCCACCTGCGCGGATGCAGGGCTCAAAGTCGCATTCTCACGCAGAAGGAAACTGTTTTGGAATTAAAATTGATATCGATATTCCCAAATATGATAAAAACGACTCAATGGAATGTGGAAAATTACCGAATTTGAGCGATACTTAGCTTGTGACTGCCTATCCCCTAGTTTAGTCGGGTGGTCGCGGGGGCATACCCAATGCTCTCGAAGGGAAGCAATTCCCTTATGTTTCACTCCTAATGGTCTTGGTGGGCCCCTTTCGGGGCCCATTTTTTTAGCCAAAAACAATAAATAACAATACCTTACGAGCGCTATCTAAATACCGGGACAAGTGTTACATGGTATGGGTAGGCCGATCAGAGCTCAATGATCCCGCCAGGTGATTCTCTATTTTTGCGTTAGCCGCCGCATCCTGCTCGCTGAACTGCACGCCTATTCCGGCAGTGCGGTTACCCTGTGCGCCCTTGGGTGTGACCCATACCACTTTACCGGCGATTGGGATTTTTTCTGGCTCATCCATGAGGGTGAGCAGCATAAAAACCTCATCCCCCAGCGAATAGGCCTTATTCGTGGGCACAAACAGGCCACCGTTTTGCAAAAAAGGCATATAGGCGGAATAGAGAACCGCCTTGTCCTTGATGGTCAATGAAAGAATACCGTTGCGGCTGTTTTGTCCGCCCTGCTGGCTCATGTTGTCTATCTCCCAGATCCGCTTTCGATACTAACACCAGCCCCTTCATCACCCAATATCGAATGCAATTTTTCCAGTAAAACCTCAGTCATCAGCTGGCGGTTGGGGTTGGCTCCGCCCCGCAAGGCGCGTTGCACGTCGGTCACGGCATCGAGCAAGCCAAACAGGGCCTGTCCGCGCGCACTGGTAAGCATTGCCCGGCTGGCTCCGCGGAGCACAGCCCGCACGGCCGCAGCGATCTGGTCCAGCACTTCCGCGGCTGGAGCATCCGCCAGCATGCCTGATGCCTCAAACACATCCAGCTTGCCCGCTACCAGGCCACGGCAGGCGACGCGCAGCGCGATCAATTGCTCGGCATCGCTACGCCCACACATCGCTTCCGCCAACAGGGGCATACCTTCCGCCAGTTCCAGCAGACGCGCGCTCTCCTCACGGTCTCCCGTCGCCTTGTCCAGCCACTCCAGGGAAACTGCCAGCTCCGGCCCGGGGAGTCGAACAATCTGGCAGCGAGAGCGTATGGTTGCGGGCACACTGTGCAACTGGTCGCAGACCAGCAGCAGGAATGTTCCCGGCGACGGCTCCTCCAGGGACTTGAGCAGCGCGTTTGCCGCATTGGCATTCATCGCGTCGGCCGGCGCTAACACCATCACCTTGCGAGCGCCGAAGCTGGAGGTGCGGGTGGCGAAGCCTACAGCATCGCGCACCTGGTCAATTTTGATATTACGACTCTTCTCCTCGGGCTGCAGCCAACGCCAATCACCGTGACTGCCGCTGGCGCTCAGTTCACACGCATGGCACTCTCCGCAATTAAGGCCGCCACTGGGGGCCTTGCAAAGCAACAGCCGGGACAATGCCAGCGCCAGGCGCGCCTTGCCACAGTGAGACGGGCCGGCGAGCATCAGCGCATGCGGCAGTGTGGCGTCCTGTAACTGCCTGTTGAAGCGGGACCAGACTGACGCATGCCAGGGTAAAGGAGCACTGATAGCCGGCAGTCCGCTTAACTCCATCATCTCAGGCGCACGCCCCAGCAGGTGGCCAATTCATGGCAGACTTCTTCAAGTTGCTGCTGTACTTCCGTTAAGGGGCATGCGGCATCGATTATGTGGTAACGCCCTCCGCCCTCCTTCGCCAGTTGCAAATAGGTAGCGCGCACTCTCTCAAAAAACCCCAGCTGCTCCTGCTCAAAGCGATCCAGTTCACCACGGTCACCAGCCCGGGATAGCCCCACATCCACGGGGGCGTCCAGCAACAGCGTGTAGTCAGGTCGCAAATCGCCCTGTACCAGGCGCTCCAGGTCGCGAATCATCTCTACGGGTAGCTGTCGCCCGCCGCCCTGATAGGCGTAGGTCGCATCGGTAAACCGATCACACAACACCCAGCACCCGGCTGCCAGAGCTGGCTCTATCACCTGGTTGATGTGCTGGGCCCTGGCGGCGAACATCAACAACAATTCCGCGCTGGCAGCGACCGGTTCCGGCCGGGGGCGCAACAGAACCTCGCGAATGTCCTCACCAAGGGCGGTGCCCCCGGGTTCGCGAGTGACCACCAGGTTTATCCCGCGGTCACGTAACTGCTCCTCGAGAAAGCGCATGTTGGTCGATTTACCAACACCCTCAACTCCCTCGACGGTGATAAACAAGCCTCTTGATTCCATTTTATATCTTATTGATTCCCCGGGGCGGAGCGGTAGTCCTGCCTACGTTGCAGCTGGTATTTACGCACGGCCCGTTCATGCTCGGCAAGGGTTTCGCTGAAGTAATGGCCACCGTCTCCACGCGCCACGAAAAACAGCGTCTTGCCATCTTCAGGTTGCAGTGCAGCATGGATAGCCGCTCTGCCGGGAAGTGCAATCGGCGTGGGTGGAAGCCCGCTATGTCGATAGGTGTTGAACGGGTTGCTTTCATCCCTGAGGTGAACACGGCGCAAGTTACCGTCGAATTCCTCACCCAGGCCATAGATGATTGTCGGGTCCGTCTGCAAACGCATGTTGCGCTGCAACCGGCGCACAAAGACACCGGCGATCTGCCCACGTTCCTGGGGCATGCCTGTCTCACGCTCAACAATGCTGGCCATGATCAGCGCCTCATAGGGAGACTGATACGGCAAATTATCCGCGCGCTGCTGCCACTCCTGCTCCAGCACCTCTGTCATTACAGCGTGTGCGCGCTGCAGAATCTGCCAATCCGATGCGCCGCGCTCGAATTGATAGGTATCAGGGAAGAACCAACCCTCTCCGCTGGAAAAAGGAGCGACCAGCTGCCTGATGCGAGCATCTTCTGGCCCAGAAAGTTCATGCTCCAGAGCGCCCTCCTCACTGAGGATCATTATCGCCCGCGCCAGAGTAATCCCCTCTGGCAGGGTCACCTGGTATCGAATTACGTTTCCGCTGGTCAACAGGTCCAGCAACGTAACAGGCGTTGTGCCCGGTTTGAGCAAATACTCTCCGCGTTTTATCTGCTGGTCTGCGCCGGTCTGCCTGGCATATGCGCGCAATAGCCAGTCGTCAGCATAAATGCCCTCCTGGCGCAAACGTCCGGCAACACTGCGCAGGCTCTCGCCGGGGCCAATACTGAGCCGGTAACCGTCCTGCGGGATATTCAAGGGGAGCTGCCAGCGGTTTTGTAGCTCGGTATAAGCAAAGAACGCCAGGCCGATCACCGCTAGCAGTAACAGAAGAAAAAGCTTTTTCAGCACGCCACCGCTTCTCGATAGCCTGCGTGCAACGCGGAGCAAACGGGGTGGTCCTGCCAATGCTGCTCACCCAGCCTGGAAACCGGTTGCAGACCACGGATGGCATTGCAGCAGAACAACTCGGCGGCCTGCTCCAGTTGCGCGGCGTGAACATCGCGTTGCACCACTTCGATATTCAGCGCTGGTGCCAGTTGTTCTATCACCAGGCGCCTGCGCGTGCCGGCAATACCCACATACTCCAGTGACGGCGTAAGCAGGCGTCCATCCTCGACCAGGAACAGGTTTGCAGCGGACACTGAGCATACCAGCCCTCTCGCATCGAGCATCACCACCTCATCGACGCCCAGTGCGCGCGCTTCATTTGCCGCCAGCACTTGTTCCAGCCGGTTCAGGTGCTTGATACCGGCCAGGCGCGGCTGGATGGACCAGGCGACCTCTGCCCAACCCAGGGTTATGGGGGCCGATAGTTCATCACGATCCTGTTGCAATGGTGCCGAGGTAATAATGGTTCGCGGGACAACCCGCTCGGGGGGAGCATAACCTCGTGGGCCCGCACCCCGGGTGACGGTCAGTCTGAGTGCGGCCCAGGGCGTGCCGATCAGCTGTTTACAGGCACTTGCCAGATGATCGCGTGCCCGTGGCAGGCAATCGGGAAAGGCGAGCGCCTCGATACCGTGTTGCAGGCGCTGCAGGTGATAGTCGAGTAAAACCGGCTGACCCTGTCTCACCAACAAGGTTTCGAAAAGGCCGTCCCCAAAATCCAGCCCACGATCCGGGATAGGCAATGCAGTCGCCGGCTCACCGTCTACCCAGATCGCCGGGGAAGGCCTCACCACCAAACTCAGTTAGCTTTGCTGAACAACAGGGAACCGTTGGTGCCACCGAAACCGAAAGAGTTTGAAAGCACACTGTGAATCTCACGCTCTTGCGCCGTATGGGGCACATAATTCAAATTTGCGCCCTCATCAGGGTTGTCCAGGTTGATGGTAGGCGGGCAAACCTGATCTCGAATAGCCAGCACAGAGAAGATGGCTTCAACAGCGCCGGCGGCCCCCAGGAGATGGCCGATCATGGATTTGGTAGAGCTCACCGCTACCTGCCCGGCGGCATTCCCGAGTACCGCTTCGACAGCGCGACTCTCGGCGACATCACCAGCGGGCGTGGACGTACCATGAGCGTTGATATAATTTATTTTATCGAGCGGGACACCGGCGTCACGAATAGCGTTGGCCATTGAGGCAGCAGCCCCGCGGCCATCTTCTGGCGGCAACGTCATGTGATAGGCGTCACCGCTCATTCCGAAGCCTGTCAGTTCGGCATAAATATTCGCGCCGCGCGCCTTGGCTGACTCGTACTCTTCCAGCATGATAACGCCGGCGCCATCGCCGAGAACGAAGCCATCGCGGTCTTTATCCCACGGCCTTGAGGCAGCTGCCGGGTCATCATTGCGAGTGGACAACGCTCTGGCCGCAGCAAAACCACCGAGGCCAACGGGTGTGGTGGCCATTTCCGCACCACCCACCAGCATGGCGTCTGCATCACCCTGAGCGATAAGACGCGCGCCCAGTCCGATATTATGTGTTCCTGTGGTACAGGCGGTCACTACGGCGAGGTTGGGGCCCTGCATGTTGAAACGCACAGACAGGTTGCCGGAAATCATGTTGATAATTGACCCTGGCACAAAGAACGGCGAAATTCTGCGTGGCCCTGAGGTATTAACAATCGTCGTGTTTTTCTCAATCTGCCCGATGCCGCCTATCCCGGAACCGATGGCACAGCCAATACGCGAGGCGTTGGCATCGTTAACCTCGTAGCCGCTGTCTTCCAGGGCCTGAATACCAGCGGCCATTCCGTACTGGACAAATGTGTCCATTTTCCGTGCATCTTTAGCCGCAATATAAGGGGAGATATCGAAATCGCGCACGCTGGCGCTGAATTGTGTGCTGTATGCGGATACATCAAACGCCTCGATAGGCGCGGCACCACTCTTGCCAGCGAGAATATTTTGCCAGGTCTCAGCGACGGTATGCCCAATGGGACTTACCATGCCCAGCCCGGTGACAGCGACTCTTCTGCCGTTCAACTCAGCACCTCCTCTGCAAATGATTTTTCAGCAACCATAAATAACAAAAGCCGCTCTATAAAAAATAGAAACGGCTTCAGTGGGGGTTGGTGACTTAAGCGAGGTTTTCGTTAATGTAGTCGATCGCCAGCTTCACGGTGGTGATCTTCTCGGCTTCCTCGTCCGGAATTTCAGTTTCGAATTCTTCTTCCAGCGCCATCACCAGCTCCACCGTATCCAGGGAGTCAGCTCCCAGGTCCTCTACAAAAGAGGCCTCGGTCTGCACTTCGTCTTCTTTCACGCCAAGTTGTTCTGCGACGATTTTCTTAACGCGTTCTTCAATGCTGCTCATGATTATTTATTACTCCTGAATTTAGTGCTTTGTCAAACCTTGGAAGACGGCCTGAACGCGCATTTTACTCTGTTTTTTGCTCGAGTAATAAATTTTTTTTCGCGCGCTCTTCCGTTGATTAGAACTCTTTTTATTTCAGCGGCTTAAGCCATATACATGCCGCCATTTATATGCAGAGTCTCGCCCGTGATATAGCCCGCGGCCTCACTGCACAAAAATCCCACTACAGCGGCAATTTCCTCTGGCGCACCCAGTCGACCCAGAGGGATCTGGCCAAGCATCAGTGCGCGTTGCTCATCAGACAACTCTCGCGTCATATCTGTATCGATAAAACCCGGGGCGACGCAGTTGACCGTAACCGAGCGTGAACCCAGTTCCCTGGCAAGCGCACGGGAAAACCCTTCCGCACCGGCCTTGGTCGCGGCGTAATTACTCTGACCGATATTGCCCATGGAGCCGACGACGGAAGTAATATTAACAATTCGCCCCCAGCGTGCCTTGGTCATGCCGCGCAAGCAGGCCTTGCTTACCCGGTAGAGCGCGCTGAGATTGGTTTCGATTACATCACTCCACTCGTCACCTTTCATACGCATGAGGATATTGTCCCGGGTGATGCCAGCATTATTCACCAGTACCAACGGTGCACCAAACTCTGTTGAGACAGACTTCACAACGCTGGTCACGCTGTCTTCGTCCGCTACATCCAGCTTCATGCCGCAACCCTGATTACCCGCAGCTTGCAGATAATCAGAAATGCTCTGGGCACCACCCTCACTCGTCGCGGTGCCGATAACGGTATAGCCATCCGTCGCCAGTTGTTCAGCGATGGCCCGGCCAATACCGCGGCTGGCACCAGTTACCAGTGCTACCTTTTTTTCTTCACTCATGCGGTTTCTCCATTACAGGTTTGTGTCAGGCGAGTTCTTTCAGGGCGGCCGCCAGTACTTCGGGCTCTTCCAGGGAATAGCTTACAAGCGCTTTGTCGATACGCCGATTAAGGCCACTGAGCACCTTGCCGGGGCCACACTCAACAATATCCTTAATCCCATTATCAATAATGGCCCTGACGCAACCGGTCCACTGAACAGGACTGTATATCTGCTTCACCAGCAGGTCGCGAATCTTATCCGGGTCTGTCTCTGTGGTGGCATTGACGTTGTGCACCACGGGTATCGCAGGAACACTGATTTCAATCGTTGCCATCGCCTCGGCGAGGCGGTCACCCGCCGGCCGCATCAATTGCGTATGGAAAGGCGCACTGACCGGCAGCGGCATGGCGCGTTTCGCACCCGCCTCCTTCAATGCGGCGATCGCTGACTCCACCGAAGCGGTGTATCCGGCAATCACTACCTGCCCGGGGGAATTGAAATTTACAGCAGCGACCACACCCTCGGTCGCCGCGCAGATTTCGTTGATTCGATCGTCATCCAGACCGATAATAGCGGCCATGGCGCCCTCACCGACCGGCACCGCAGTTTGCATGAACTGGCCACGCTGTCGCACCAGGCTGACCGCATCTGCAAAGGCCAGTGCCCCCGCACAAACCAATGCGGAAAACTCACCGAGGCTATGCCCTGCCATTAACGCCGGTGCGGCACCGCCCTGCTCCTGCCATGCGCGCCAAAGCGCCACTGAAGAGCTCAGCAACACCGGCTGCGTTGTCTCGGTAAGGTTAAGCGCATCCTGTTCGCCGTGCTGGATCAGCTCCCACATATCGTAGCCCAGAACCGCGGATGCCTCAGCAAAAGTGTCGCGCACTGAACTGTATTCGGCGTGAGCTGCAGCCAGCATGCCCACTTTCTGGGAGCCCTGCCCGGGAAAGACAAAAGCGGTAGGTTTTTCAGACATGGTGTTTTCCTGATTTAGTGAAGATACCGGGAGTGTAGACATCGAGTCGAGCAACAGATACACCCGCGCGCGGGCAAAGAGCCAGCATGCCTGGGCCCGAAAGGGCGTAGGTCTGGTGCCTGGAATATTGGGGAGACAAGAATGTTGACAGCGCTCCGAACGGAAGCGCTGCCAGGGTTGCGTAGACCTGCGTCTTCGCTTTTAAGCCATGCGTTACGAGTGAACGCAAAAGGTGTACTTAGTCGTCAGCGCCGGTATCGACGACTTTCTTGCCGCGGTAAAACCCGTCTGCACTGATATGGTGCCGACGATGAGTTTCACCGGATGTCTGGTCTACTGAGAGAGTGGAACCGGACAGCGCATCGTGTGAGCGACGCATTCCGCGACGAGAGCGGGTTTTCTTACTTTTTTGAACAGCCATGACGAACTCCTGATTTAAGTATCCTGTTTCAACTGTGCCAGTACGTCGAAGGGGTTAGGCTTTTTATCGCCCTTCTCCTGTTCAGGAGCCGGCTCGGCATATTCGGACAGTATCTGTAAACAATCTTCTGTGTCGTGGTAACTGAATGCGGGCAGAGCAAGCATCAGCTCCTCCTCGACCAGTTCCCACAAATTATAGCCCTCCCCTGTCACAATCAACGGTTCCAGGTGCCGGGGAAGGTGCCTGGCCTGCTCGTCTGTCCAGACGATAGCCAGGGTATTTTCACCCGCCAGGTGCAGAGGCATGGACTGCAGACAGCGCTGGCACTCTACAGAGACGTCGGCCTCGAATTTGAGTGCAATCACCGCCCGGTCTTCCTCGTCCCGGGAAAACGCCAGGTAGGCATCAATCGCCCCACTTTCATCGGCCAGTAAGGCCTGAAAACGGGGCAGTTTTACGGCGCCCAGCGTGCCGCTGACGTTCGCACCTCGCGCTGCCGCCTTGCGGACGTCCAGCGTGTTGGGAAGGGGCTCAGTCAACATAGGCGCGCATCATAGTGACGCAACCCCCCTTTGTCAAAAAAAATTCTATAAAATACAAGTAGTTCACCCACTTATTAACAGGCTTGAGGGATCGTACATGGAACTCATTCTCGCGTCCTCCTCACCGTATCGCAGAATACTGCTGTCACGGCTACAAATACCCTTTCGCTGCGATGCACCTGCGACCGATGAATCCCCTGTACCCGGAGAGCAGCCGCAGGCACTGGCGCTGCGATTGGCCAGGTCAAAAGCCCACGCAGTAGCAGAGCGCAATGCCGGGGCACTGGTGCTTGGCAGCGACCAGGTAGCCAGTATCGACGGCAGCCTGATCGGCAAACCCGGCAACCACGCGGCAGCAGCGTCGCAGTTGCAAGCCAGCTCAGGAAGGTCGGTGGACTTTTATACGGCGGTCGCGCTGGTCGGGGTGAACTGCGATTACAGCCTGGTTGAAAAATTCACCGTACATTTTCGCAAGCTGAGCGCCAGGGAAATAGACATTTACCTCCACAAGGAAACGCCCTATGACTGCGCCGGCAGCTTCAAATGCGAAGGACTGGGTGTTGCCCTGTTTTCCCGACTTGAAGGAGATGACCCGACGGCGCTGGAGGGCCTACCCCTGATCGCCACGTGCCGGCTGCTGCGCCAGGCAGGGTTCGACGTGCTTGGGGACGCATAGGCCTGATGCCATGCTTTCACGGGCAAGCCAAACTCTGTCAATATTTGGCCAGGAACGGGAGGTCCAATAGCTCGGGCAAGGTATCGACAATGGCGAGCGGGCCATGAGCCCGCAGTCTCCCCGGGCTGTGCACCCCGAAAGTAACGCCCGCGGAAGCAACCCCGGCGTTGGTCGCCATTTCCAGATCATACTCCGTATCACCCACCATCAGCGCTCGATGAGCGGCTATGTCCCGCTCTTTGAGGATCTCCTCTATCATCAGCGGGTGCGGCTTGGAGCGGGTTTCGTCCGCGCAGCGCGTGGTGTGGAAAAAATCACTCAACCCAAACAGCGCAAGAATACGATTCAGGCCGCGCCTGCTTTTTCCAGTAGCAACTGCCAGCTCGAGTCCCCGGCCCTTGATGGCGTGCAGGGTCTCAACCGCGCCGGGAAACAGCCTCGGCGGGGCGTCTTCGGCTGCAATATAATGGCGTGAGTAGGCCTTCTCGAACTCCTGGCGCAGCCCCTCCGGCGCCTCCGGGAACAACTTCTCAACCCCCTGCGGCAATCCGAGGCCGATAATATCGCGGGCATCTTCATCTGCAGGAATGGCGAAGCCGACCTCACCCGCCGCCTCCTGCAGGGCCTGGACAATGTGCTGCGCCGAATCACACAGGGTGCCATCCCAGTCAAATATAATGATATTTTTCATCTAGTTGCGAAGATTATCTAACACACGTTCTAGATCATTTTCGAGCTTTGCCTGCAAGCCCAGATTACCCGTTTCAGCCAGACTGAAACGCAGTGACCAGGCATGCAGGAACAGGCGCTTCAAACCAATCTGTCGGCACAATGACTCCCCCTTTTCTGAACCGTATTTCACGTCTCCCAACAGAGGAAACCCGGCGTGCTGTGCATGGACGCGGATCTGATGCGTGCGCCCGGTGATCGGCTTGGCTTCGATCAGCGTCGCCCTGGAAAAGCGCTCAACGACAGCGAACTCGGTCACTGATTTCTTTCCATCGCGGGAAACGCGCACCATGCGCTCACCGGATTGCAGTACGTTCTTTTCCAATGGCGCCTCCACCCGCTTTAGCGTTCGCGGCCATTTACCGGCGACCAGCGCCAGATAGCGCTTATCCACCTTGTCCTCACGCAACTGCCTGTGCAATTCACGTAGAGCAGCAGGACGCCTGGCGACAAGAATCAGACCTGAGGTATCCCGGTCCAGTCTGTGCACCAACTCAAGATAGCGATCATCCGGGCGCATTTGCCGCAGGCATTCAATGAGACCGTAGCTGAGACCACTGCCGCCATGGACGGCCAGACCCGAGGGCTTGTCCATGACCAGCAGCGACGCATCTTCATAAACGATGCGTTGTGACAACTGCTCAGCGCGAGAACGCGGGATGGAGGGCGGATCTGAGGCAGCGGGCACTCGCAGTGGGGGAATCCTGACCAGATCGCCTGCCGCCACGCGATAATCCGCCTTCACCCGGCCCTTGTTCACCCGAATCTCGCCCTTGCGCAGCGCCTTGTAGAGCCGGGTACGTGGGACCCCCTTCAGCTCACGGGTAAGGAAGTTGTCCAGTCGCTGGCCAGAGGAATTCTCCTCGACCAGGAGATGGCGGACAGCTGGCTTTGTTTGTTCAGTCTCTGACATAACTCTCGGAATTTGTTTAGTTTTCTTTGGGTAGTCGGTATACTTCGCCGCGTGCTGTAGCTCCCGGGTGGAAATATCCCGAAATAAATGGAGCGCCTGCCTGACGAAGATTGGGCCTGCCAGAGAATAGATGCAAGGTACCGTCAGCTATAACGCCGCACAACGGAAGTCGAAGCATGGGTCTTCACTGCGGATTGAACCCGCCCTAACCCAGCTAATTCGACAGTAATTGAAACCGAGCAGCAATGCCTGCCGGGACACAGAATCAGACAAATAACAGCGTCGTCGTCAGCCCCAGGTGCTGCGACACTACCAAAAAGGGAGATGGAGTACCATTCCCCGGCGCTGATATCACCGCCAGCAAGCGGCAGTGTTATGTAAGAGATTACCTGGGCGCCGGGAGTGGCGTTCAACAAAACGTGCTGTGAACCAGCCGACAGCGCGCGAGGTTGCGCGAAGAATGTTCCTCCCCGCGGGTGTAATAGCCCGCAGCACTGATTCCCTGCCCCGCCAGGCCTGTTGTCACAAGGCTTAGGCAAACTTATGAAAAAAATGCTAATTAACGCAACGCAACCGGAAGAGTTACGCGTCGCGATGGTCGATGGCCAGCGTCTGTACGACCTGGATATCGAGAACCGCACCCGCATCCAGAAAAAGTCCAACGTATATAAAGGCAAGATCACTCGCGTAGAGGCAAGTCTCGAAGCGGCCTTTGTCGACTTCGGCGCTGACCGTCACGGCTTCCTGCCGTTGAAAGAGATATCCCGGGAATACTTCTACCGCAAGGCTGATGGCGAAGGTCGCACAAAAATCAGGGAAGTGGTCAAGGAAGGCACTGAAATCATCGTGCAGGTGGACAAGGAAGAACGCGGCAACAAGGGCGCGGCGCTGACCACGTTTATCTCCCTGGCCGGACGCTACATGGTCTTGATGCCCAACAATCCGCGGGCCGGCGGTATTTCCCGCCGTATCGAGGGTGATGATCGCACTGAGCTGCGCGAGGCGCTCTCCGCCCTGGAAATCCCCAACGGCATGGGCGTGATTATCCGCACTGCGGGCGTGGGGCGCTCCGCTGAAGAATTGCAGTGGGACCTTAATTACCTGCTGCAACTCTGGGAGAAGATTGGCGCAGCCAACGATGAGGTAAAGGCACCTGCCCTGCTCTTCCAGGAAAGTAACGTCATTATCCGCGCCATTCGCGACAACCTGCGTGATGACATAGACCAGGTCCTGATTGATTCTCCTGAAGCGTTCAAACAGGCCGAGGAGTTTGTCGGACTGGTAATGCCGCAGTACAAGAATCGCCTGCGCGTGTACGAAGATGCCATTCCGATGTTCAATCGGTTCCAGATTGAAAGCCAGATTGAAACAGCGTTCCAACGTGAAGTCCGCCTCCCCTCTGGTGGTTCCATTGTTATCGATCCTACCGAGGCCCTGATCTCCATCGATATCAACTCCGCTCGCGCTACCAAGGGCAAAGATATCGAAGACACAGCACTACAGACCAACCTGGAAGCCGCTGACGAAGTCGCCAGGCAGCTCAGACTGCGAGACATGGGCGGCCTCGTGGTAATCGACTTCATTGATATGCTTGCTGCACGCAACCAGCGCGCGGTAGAGAACCGTATGCGGGATGCGCTGGATATCGACCGCGCACGGGTACAGGTCGGACGGATTTCGCGCTTCGGCCTGCTCGAAATGTCCCGTCAGCGATTGCGCCCCTCCCTGGGAGAAACCAGCGCGATTGTATGCCCTCGCTGCACGGGTCAGGGCACCATTCGCGACACTAAATCGCTGGCGCTGTCGATCCTGCGTTTGCTGGAAGAAGAAGCCATCAAGGACCGCACCGCCGAGGTGCGCGGAATTGTGCCGCTGGATGTTGCCGCTTATCTGCTTAACGAGAAACGGACTGCACTGGGAGACATAGAGCGAGACGCGAAGGTCCGGGTACTGGTCGTTCCAAACCCGAACCTCGAAACGCCGCACTTTGAAGTGCAACGACTGCGTGACGATGAAGTTGATGGCACCCATGAGACCAGCTACAAAATTGAAATAGCTGCACCCGATGTGGACTCGATTTCTGACACGCACACAGCGGCCATCCCTCAGCAACAGGCTGCTGTGCAGGGCGTCACCCCGCAACAGGCCCCTGCTCCAGAGGCCACTGCACCCGCAGCCGCCGAGGCTAAGCAGCCACAGCAACGCAATAAGCCGCAAAAGAGTGCGCCCGCGCGGCAACCGGAGCCCGGTCTGATTACACGCCTCTGGGGCTCCCTCTTTGGCACGGCTGAGGCTGCCCAGCCCACACAGACTGCGAAGAAAAAGGAAGCGTCTTCGACAGACGCTAAAAGCCAGGGCCAGGGACAAGGTCAGAAGTCACAGGGGAATCGCAGCCGCAGTCGCAACAACCGCAATCGTCGTGGGCAGGGACAGCAGGCTCGCAATGAGCGTCAGGATAGCAACCGCGCCGAAACGCAAACTCGCACGCAAAACCAGCAGGAGCGCACAACGGAGGACGACCAGCCCAGGAAGCGTGAGCGCAGCAGTGAGGAACAGCGCAAGCAGGGCGGAAGTAACAACCGTAATCGACGTCGCAATGAGCGCGGCGGCCAGCGACGCAAGCAGGAAGTGAGTGCCGAGGCGGCGAACGAAACCCGTCAGGCAGAGACTGATCAACCGCAAAGCGAACGCGATGACCAGCCGCGCAAGCGCCCCTCTGACATGAAGCGCTCGGAAGCACCACGCCGCCGCCGGAATCGCAGCCGCAAGCCCGAACAAGCTGCTGCCACAGTGGAAGCGGCAGGCGTTGACGCGACATCGGCTGACATCAAAGCCGTCGCAAACACCGACAGCGCACCCGAGAAACCTCAGCCGATCGCCGCCCCCGCGGCCGCCAGCCATGAAGCGAAACCTGTGCCCGCAGAGGAAAGCAATGTTGTTGCCGAGGCTGTCAGCAAACCTGCTCAGCCCGACGCGCCTCAGGTAGAAGCGGTTCCCGCGCAGGCAGAGGCGCCGTCGGTTGCACCAGTGAAACACGCTGAAGACAAGGCTGAGCCCGCAGCAGTTGCGACGCCGGCGAAGGCGTCGACCGCAGGCATCAACAAAGAGGGCCGAGCCGTAAACGACCCCAGGGTTGAACCCCGGCCAGTGCAGTCTGTGGAAATCAGCACTCAGCACATACCGTTGTTCGGCGACAGCGTCGCTCCGCCGGCAACGTGCAGTAAGCGGACTGAGCCCCGTGCCAAGAATGATCCCAGGGGACCACTGCCGGGCATCCAGATGGCAGAGGCTGCCTCTAACTAAAAAGCGCTGAAATACAGGCACTTGAGGCCTTTAGCCTCTTGTGCCCTGACTTCAGGGATGTATAATTCCGGCTTCTTCACCGGGCGGTATGGGTGGAGAAAATCAGGTTTTATGGTGGGCTGGCAGAGTGGTCGAATGCGGCGGTCTTGAAAACCGTTGACGGTTTATCCCGTCCCGGGGTTCGAATCCCTGGCCCACCGCCATATAACGCAAAGCCCCGGGCGTGCAGTGTCCCTGCGCCCCCGGGGCTTTGTCGTTTTCACGCTGACGATTGAGCCTCATCCCCTGCAGCAGCGGCCTGTTGCTGGGCAAGCTCCCGTTTCTGAAAGCCGCGCCCCAGAGCAATACCCGTAATCGCCCAGAGCATGGCAATGACGGCGCCCGTTCCGGCGACGGCCGCAAGGCCTAATCCCAGGCCCTGGGTTAACCCGGTAAACGCCCAGGCATTGAGCATGTCACCACCGCGGTAGATCACTATGTCAATGACAGGTTTCGCCTTGAAGCGAGTCTCCCTGTCTACGGCCGTAAACAACATTTCCCTTCCCGGCCGGGAGATCGCATAGTTTCCTGCTCTCCTCACTACCTGTATCGCCAACACAATGGACAGCATCGGCAGAAACATCAGCAGTATCAGTCCAAAACCGATGACTACCGGCACGGATGCCAGCGTGAAGGGCAAGCCGAGTCGACTGGCGATACGGCCCGTGGCGAACGTCGCCACCAACAGGGTAAGCGTGTTCACCACAAGGTCGACACCAGCCCAGATCTGGGTTCGCTCTGCGCGACTGTACTCCGCCATCAGGTTCTTCAACTCGAAATAGACAAAAGACCCGATAGATGTGTAGAGAAAAATGAACAGCCCGATGCCCAGCAGATAGGGAGACTTCAAAAACTCACTGAACCCTGACAGCGGGTTCCCGCCAATGTATTCAAAGTCACTTTTGCCTGCATGCACACCGGTATTGGCCAACTCGCTGGTCTTAAGCCTCTGTACCCAGGCGATCAACGGCAGGGTAACCAGGATCATGCAACTGGCGACTAACAAGAGCGCATCGGTTGATCCTGTGCCTGCGAGCGCCGTTGCCAGCGCCGGGCCGCCCAGCGCGCCCACACTCGCCCCGGCGCCGATAAACCCGAACAGGCGTTTTGCCTGCCCCTGGTTAAAGACATCGGCCATGAAGCTCCAGAATACTGAAATGTGAAACAGGCTGAACACGCTGACCCAAACATAAAACGACTTGTCCAGAAGGGTACGGTCAGTGAAGAACTGGCTGCCCAGGTAAAAGAGTACAAAACTGAGAGCGAAAAAACTGTATACCGCGGGCACCAGGCGAACCACGCGCAGCCGCGACACCGCCGCGCCATAAAGTGACACGGCCACGGCGCTGAAGAAGAAGGTAAATGTCCACAACCAACTCACCTCTGCGTCAGTCCAGTCCGATGCCATGGCATCACGCAGCGGACGCAAGATGTAGTAAGACCCCATTAGTACCAGAACAAGAGAAAATGAGGCCAGGGTTGCTCGCTGCTCCTGCGGGGCAATATCACAGACACGTGCAAGCAGGCGCTGCATGCCGTTTCCGGCTGAATCGGAGGACATCAAACAGGCATCTCGTCGAATATGCGCACCATTTCTTTTCTCCGATCGGCATCGGGGACCGGCCCCTTGTTTGCACCCATATTATCCTGCATAAGATTAACCTTTGACGTTGCGGGGAACTGGCAGGTAACCGCCTGATGCCCGATAATGAATTTCAGATAGCACTGCCCCCAACTCACGCAGCCCGGATCGGCTGCAACCGCGGGCAAAGCCTGCCTCGCAGGCCGCTTGAACAGGGCGTCACGCTGCAAGGGGCGATTGATCATGGTGGCGATACCCCTATCCAACGCCAGCGGTAGCATACGCTTTTCGGCCGCGCGATGTGGTCATCCCGATATAGCGCTCTCTGCCTTCCGCTTTCCAGACCCTGGTATCGCTGGACCCAGTGCAAGCGCCGGGGCGCACAGCTGTAAGGATTGTCGACGGGTGATCACGCTGGTATTCTCAGACGATTTCGCGCAACAGTGTTCCAGCCATAACCAAATGGGTCAAGTCCTGGCTCCGCAAATAGCGACCCGGCGCACTGTTTTAGAGTTTAGTTAACCTGCAAGGTATATCCCCATGACTGCGCCAACGCTAGCCCTGCTTTCTGCAGCTACTTTTTTCCTGGTAGCTCTGCTGCTTGGGGTATGGAAATACTGCCAAATGGTTGCCAGCCCGGACGGGCTGGCTCACCCCTATGTTGATATTGCCCACCGCGCATCCCTGCTTTATTCCTTTGCGGCGGCAATGCTTGCTTACTTCACTGAGGTGAGCCAGTTAGCCAACGGCGTTGAATTAGTTGCAACTGCTTTACTGGTCACCTACTTCGCTTTTGCAATTATTGGCTACATCGGTCACGGCTACAGACGCGACACGGACAACCAGATCCGTGACATCAACACGACTGGCAAAGTTTTTCTCTGGTCGTTGGTGGTCGCTGAGATCGGCGGTTTCCTGGTGATTTTCTATGGCCTGGTCACGGCCCTGCTTTAGAGACCCCTATTCGAAAGGATTTTTTAGCGCGAGGTCGACCTCGAATTTGCCGACGCGAATTTTATCGGCAGTCACTTCGACATCTCCATCAGCCAGAACGCCGTGATCAAAACGGTAAATCGGGGCTATAGTCCCGGCGATCATACCTTCATCATATTCAGTTTGTGCACTCACAACACGCTCGTTAGCCCCCTGCCAGGCTGCCCACTCTTTTTCTGAATAGCGCTTTTGCAGGAGCCGCTGGGCGGCAACCGGGCTCAACAGTGTTGCCGACGCATTGTTGCCGCCAAAGCCCTTGGAATTAATCACCGCATATTCCGCATCAGCGGTGTCAAACTTACGATGTTTAGTGCTGAAGGCAAGCTGACTATGACTTACATCGTCAGCGAGGCCGTCGATAGTATTGATGCCGGGTATCAGACCGTGGTGCCACATACTCAGGGTTGCTGTCACCTGGTCTCCGGAGGCCGCGCCAAGAGAATGGCCAAGATAGCTTTTTAAAGCCACTACCGGCCATTTCTCAATGCCGAACGCCTCGGCTGTGCGGTCGAGAATCTCCGACTCGGTAACCCGGTTTTGGGGAGTGCCTGTACCGTGCGCCTGCACCAGGCCGCCGCGGCGGACCGCCTCCTCACCCAGCATCGCCCGTGCCGCAGCAACGGCTTTGGCCACGGTAATATAGTTGCCTACTCCGGGGCCCGAAATTGATTTTTTGTAACCGTCGGCATTAACGAAAACGTCGGTGGCAGCGCCATACAGGGTGGCGCCCATCTCCATGGCGAGTTCGTCATCAAACAATACAATCATCTGTGCGGACTCAGCGATGGTGAAACCGCAATTCTCGGCAAATGGTCTGCACGCCCTGCGATGGTCTGGTTCCACGCCATCAGCGACGCCATCCAGCGCACGCAAGCCCTTGTCCGTAGCCAGCGCACCCATCGCCGCGTAACCTTCCATTACCTCCGCGTTGATAGGCGCCTCGGCCGCACCTACGAAAGCGACACGTGCTCGCCCCGCACGGATATCGGCAATGCCATTCTTGAGGTTATAGAGAAAGGACGCGCAGGCACCCAGAGTGGCGCCGGTTGAGCCCATGGCGCCGAGTACGTAAGCGTTAATGAAGTCCGCAGGCATTTCCGCCAGGCTCAGTGGACAGTACTTGGAGGTTACACGTTTACCGTTATAGCGCGCCTTGAGCATGCCACCTGCTCCGGCGCTGTCCAACTGGCCCATTGCGCTTCCTGCATAGACGCTTATCTGGTCCGCGGGTACACGGCGCTGTAACTGCTCCCAGTCGATTCCCAGGTTACCTAACGCGTCAGAAGCGGCGCAAACGGTCATCTCCAGGCCGCGCGGATGACTACGCGAGGGATACAGGTCCCCGGGTTCATACCCCGTAGGCAACTGCCCTGCTGCCTTGACCTCAAATTCCCGGTTGGTGGGCAACAGAAACTCCTGGTGGCCCTGGATGTTTACATTGACATGGGTCACCGAGGTGGGCGTGACCTTCCAGCTTGGCGGGATAGCTTCCGGTAGGTGACGTCGCTCAATATCAAAGTTGACCGGATGGCCATTACTCTCGGTAGGGAAACGCTGGTTCCAGAGGACGCTGTCCACGTCAAAATGATTGCTTTCAATCCTCCGAATCAATGTATGGTCGAGAATATATCGCTCATTGTCGGCTGCGGGGTCCAGGCCCATCATGCTCGCCAGCGACGCCAATGTACGCTGCCTGGACTTTTCACCAAGCGCCTCGTAACCCATGCGCGCAAGTGCATGGTGGCCAGAAGCACGACCCGCCCCGTTAATACCTCCGAGGCTGACAATTACTGGTAACCGCTCCCTGCCCATGTATTCACTCATCCTGATAATGTTCAATATTGGGAAACAGTGTACGCGGCTATTGTGAGCTTCATTAGTACGTTTCTGCCATATACTATGCAATATCAGTCAAACGCGAAATCACGTCATGTACCGAATCGCCGCCCTGCTCTACCCCCAGGCCCTGGCCACCAGCATCACGCTGCCGCTGGAGATTCTCCGCGCGGCAGCCCAGATGGCACGAGTCAAAAGCCGCCTCAATCCAGATGTAGAACTACTGCTTGTGGCACCGGATTTACAGCCGGTAGCTGTTTTTGGCGACATCTGTCTGCAACCTGACCTGACGCTCGCATCATTGCCTACCCTGGATCTGCTGATACTGCCGGCCATCTGGCGCAACCCCGAGCCGGTGATTCGTGCTGCCGGCCCCTGGCTGGATCAATTGGCCGCCATTGCCGCAACAGGCACCCGTGTCTGTGCCGTCGGCAGCGGGGCCTGTTTGCTGGCAGAGGCCGGATTGCTGGACGGCCGACCTGCCACCACCCACTGGAATTACCTCGACACCTTTGCTCAACGCTATCCAAATGTGCGCCTGAAACCGCGGCACCTGATTACCCAAAGCGACAATATCTTCTGCGTCGGCAGTGTGAACTCCATCGCCGACCTGATGGTGCACCTGGTAGAGGACTGGTATGGGCACAGTATCGCCAGTACCGTGGAAAACCAGTTTTCTCCGGAAATACGCCGCCCCTTCCGCGCGGCCGCATATCAGACAGGTGGGGAAACCAGCCATCATGATGAACTGGTATTGGAGGCTCAACAGTGGCTGCGAGACAAGCTCGCAGCAAAGCCGACAATCGCGCAACTGGCCGCGTTTCTCGAGGTCAGCCCGCGGACCTTGAATCGCCGGTTTCACCTGGCAACGGGCCAGAGCCCCCGCGCCTGGTTACAGGAACTGCGTGTCAGCCAGGCTAGGGAATTGCTGCGCCACAGCAACCTCACCGTGAGTGAAATAGCCTGGCAGGTCGGCATGAGCGATCTCAGTCATTTTGGCAAACTGTTCCGCCAGCACGTGGGCATGACGCCCGGCGCATACAGGGAAGCCGTTCGTGGCAAGCTTTTCGTGCCTTAGCCCGCTTGAGGAAACAGACCGCCTGTGGCTAAATGGGCGCCCTTTTTTATCACCTCGCCAGCATCCAGGAATCCAATCATGTCACTGTCAAGTGTTCCCGATATTCTCGACGACATTCGCGCCGGCAAGATGGTCATACTCATGGATGACGAGGACAGGGAAAATGAAGGTGATCTCATCATCGCGGCCGAGGCCGTGACGCCTGAGATTATTACGTTTTTCTCCAGCGAGGCCTGCGGCCTGATCTGCATGCCGATCACGGAAGAACGGGCAAGGCAGTTGCAGCTGCCACTGATGGTTCGCGACAACCGCTCGCAGCACGAAACAAACTTCACTGTTTCAATCGACGCCGCCGAACGCAAGGGACCGGGGATCAGTTCTGTACAGCGGGCGCACACCGTCCTCACTGCTGTGGCGGCGAACGCACGGCCCGCAGATATCGCCCAGCCTGGACACATTTTCCCGTTGGTGGCGAAGCCCGGTGGCGTGCTGCGTCGCGCTGGCCATACAGAAGCCGGCGTTGACCTGGCCCGCATGGCAGGGTTCGAACCTGCGGCGCTGATCGTTGAGATCATGAACGAAGACGGCACCATGGCACGCCGACCACAGCTTGAGGTATTCGCCGAGAAGCACGGCCTGCGCATGGGCACCATTGCCGACCTGATCGAGTACCGCTCCCTGCATGAAGCCTCCATCGAATTGCGTAATAGCAAACAGGTGGACACTGACTTCGGGCCCTTTGAACTGCACACGTTTCTAGACCTTATCGACGACACCCTGCACTACGCGCTCACTTGCGGAGACATCAATGAAGATGAGGATGTGCTGGTGCGGGTGCAGGCACAGAACACGCTGCGTGATGTTCTGGGCACACGCATCGAGGGGACCCAGGGATGGTCCTATCGCCGCGCAATGCAGGCCATTGCAGATGAGGGCAAGGGTGTAGTGGTGTTAATTGGTCAGGAGTTGAGCGCTGAGCAGGCACTCGCAGAAGTCATCCAGTTCCCTGAGCCTTCCACGGTGGCCGGTTCGGCAGACAGTGCCGGCCAGCAGAACTACCGGGTAATCGGCACAGGCTCACAAATTCTCAAGCGCCTGGGCGTGGGCAAAATGCGTTTGATGTCGGCGCCAATTCACTTCAATGCGCTTTCGGGCTTCAACCTCGAGGTCACGGACTTCATACAACCCTGAGTGGTACAGGGTCAATGGCAGCGCACAGCAGGGCAAGGCCTGCGTGCGCTGCGCCGCCCGGTCATTCCTCGATAGTTTCCCGGCTGATCTCCTGCGCATCCCGATCCGCCTCACAGAAGGGCATATCAATCCAACCGCCCTCTGCATAGAGCTTCGTGGCATCCGCATAGTAATCAGACGCTGGATCAGTGGACTGCGAGTACGTAAGCATTCCATAGGCATCAGGACATTGACTGTCATCCCAGGTAACCGCCTGCATATAGCTGTTACCGTGGGTGATATTTGAGTAACCCTCGCCATCTACCAGCGAAGAGGTAATCACGCTGAACATCATTGATCCGGAGCCGCCGTGAATACCAATACGTTCGCCATTCTTGTCCACGAACTGCACCTCACCCCAGGGTCTATCCATGGGGATGCCGGCATCAACCAGGCGGTCCACCGCCTCTCCCAGACGCTGGCGAACGATCTCCGCGTTAGCCGCATCCAGGCTGAGCTGCGCCGGCGTGGTCACCGGCATGGTGAGGTCGAACGGCACTGACCAGAGAGTGGGCTCGCTGCGCACTCGCTGCCAGAACTCATAAAACACGTGGCCACCCACGCTTTCCAGCTGGTGCGTGCCATCCCATTCAGACAACACGTCGCAAGCCTGCATCACTTCAGCCGGGTTCGCTGAATACGGTGCCCAGTCATCCGTAGCAGTACAGAGACTAACGACATCGCCCAGCACCAGTTCAGCTGCATGATTGGTTGCCTGGTAAGAGAGCTGACGGATATTGTCGATATTGAAAAGCGCGTCTCCGTAGGCGTCGTTACCGGCAAGCCGATCCTCTGCCATATTGAAGGTATGTCGAGTACGAATGGACTGCTCTACTTCTTCGCGGCCAATAATAGGGGAAAAGCCAGTCAACAGATTGCGCGGATTAGCCAGCCAATAACTGTCGTTGGCGTTGGCGCCGTACTCACGGGTTTCCAGCTTGGGCAGGCTATCGTAGCCGAAAATGCCCTCGGGTGTACCCGGGTCGTTGCCCCATTCGCAGGCGGAATCAGAGCCGTCAAGGGTCAGGTTACCTAGACCCGTCAACTGTTCCTGCAAGAAGCCCCGCACACAATTGCTGTATTGGGCCACCGAGACATTGGGCACCACGGAAATATCGCCATAGAAGGCATCACCGTTGCGGTCGGCGGCAATGGTGTTAACCCAGGGGATACCCAGGTCGGCCAGGGCCGCCTTGAACTCACCCAGGTCCCGCGACTGCCCCATCTTCTGCCATTGCTCCATGCCGCGCAGGTTTTCCAGGTTGGCGTCCCGGTAGGTCAGTATTGTGCCCGCCGCGTTAGGCCAACCGGACAACAGCGGTGACACCGCACCCAGGTCGATGATGGGTCCGAAGTGTGACAGGTAGAACGTGTATTCCACCGTCTCCACGCTGCCGTCTGCAGCCACCTGCTCTGTGCTCACCGTTTGCGCAGTGATGTCGCGCATTTCCCCGTCGTAATCGTACTGCATCGGGTTGTCCGGGTTCAGCGTCAGCTCATAGAAGGTAAACCGTGACCCGGTGCTCACGGTATGCGACCAGGCCACGTTCTCGTTGAACCCGATGAGCGGCAGTGGCACGCCCCCCAGAGCGGCGCCCATCACGTTGTACTCGTCGCCGAGGCTCACCCGAAACACGTAGAACCGCAGCGGGCCCTGCCAGGGGAAGTGCGGGTTGCCGAAGAGGATGCCGGAGCCAGTCTGCGAGGCGTCCGCGCCCACCGCGTAGGCGTTACTGCCGATTTCCCAGCCCTCGGGCAGACCCATCGCGCTGCGCAACTCTGCGGCGTCGTAACCGGCAAACATCGCTTCCAGTTCAGCCGGGGTGGCGGCGGACCGGGCGCTGGCCATGGTCTCTTCAGGCGGTGTCACCGCCGTGCTGAAAGAGGAGAGTGGGTCGGCACTGCCGATCAGAATGGTCTTGTGTAACAGTCGGGTGACATCCATATGGTCAATTTCGCGCACCCACTCCTCGCCACGACATCCCTCATCACCCTCAGCCAGGTTGTCGGCACCGGTTTCATTAAAATGACGGTTCACCCCTGCCGCGTAACCGGTAAAATTGTCCTGTATCGTCTTTGGCAGGCTGTCGAACAGGCGCTGGATACGTTCGTCGTCATTAAACAGCTTGTAAACGAAGTCTCTGTTGAGGTCGCCCTCATCTCCTAGGTAACGGGCAGATTCGCCCTCCGCCCTGACGTATTCGCGCATTACCGTGCAGTAATTGTCACGCGCATAGGCGTAACCCACGCCATAGCCCAGGCTGCCCCAGTCATCGGCCGTCACATGGGGAATTCCATATTCTGTCCAGACAATGTCAGTCTGGTAGGTCAACTCCGGCTCGGGTGGCTCTACGGGAGGCTCCACCGAGCCTGTTCGGTCTGATGAATCGCTACAGGCGATTAGCAGCACGGAGGCCACCACTGCGGCGGACAGGCGAAATTTTTCCGGAAACATCGTTTTCAAGGAGATACCTCTTTTTTTTTCGTTATAGGTCACGCACCGATGCAGCTTAGCAGAATGCGATGTAAAAATGACTTGGATACACTAAATTTGAATGAACCAGGCAATCTGCAGCCTGGGTCACAGGCGACGAAACTCTGGCTTGCGTTTTTCCATAAACGCGGTGATCGCTTCAATATTCTCGGCAGAACCTGCCTGGCGTGCCATGGCTTCCTGCTCAAATGTCATAGCGGCCTTGATGGCTGGAAGATGATGCATGCGCAAGCTGCGTTTGATTTCGCGCAGCGCATTGACCGGCCATTGGGCGATCTCCTGCGCTGTAGCCAGCGCCTGCTTCATAACGTTTTCATCTGGCAGCACGGCCGCGACAATGCCCGCGTCCAGCGCTTTTTGCGCATCGATCCACTGCGCGGTGTAAAACAGTTCCGCGGCCCGTTGCGCACCGATATTAGCCTGCAGCATATAGCTGCTACCCCACTCCGGCGCGAGCGCCAGACTGGCGAACGGCAGTCGCATGCGCAGCGACTCACCGGCATACACCACATCGGCATGGAACAGGACAGTGGCCCCGCCGCCGACGGAGACCCCTCTCACAGCAGCCACAAGCGGCTTGTCGAACTCGGCCACCGCCAGCGCCGCTGCATTGAACAATGCCTGCGGGTCCGCGTCGCCCTCGCCAAAGCTGGTGAGGTCTACGCCAGAACAGAAGTGCTCACCCGCGCCAGTCAGTAACGCGCAGACGACGGAGTCGTCAGCGGCAGCCCGGCGGAATGCATCGTGAATTTGCTGCCACATTGCGCCATTGATCGCGTTCTTCTTTTCTGGTCGGTTGAGCGTGACCAACAGCACCCCGTCCCGGTTTTCTGTGAGCACAAAGTCAGTCATGAAAGTGAACGGTATCGCTTAGCAGGGCGCGGTCGGTAACGCAGCGGTTCACCGGTGCATCGGGATCCGGGTGACCGAACGAAATACCGAACATCAATTTGTTGCTGGCATCAATTTCAAGCACTTCGCGAACCAGGTCTGCCTGGAAACTGAGCGCTGTCTGCGGGCAGCTGCCCAGGCCATTGGCAGCCATTGCCAACATCAGTGTTTGCGCATACATCCCCAGATCTGCAGCCTCGCGCAGACCAAACGGCTCAGGAAGAAACAGGAAGGCCACATGGGGAGCGCCAAAGAAGGTGAAATTTTCCATGAACTGCTCATGCCTTCGTGCCTTGTCCTCCCTGGCTATACCGGCGGCGTCGTATAGCGCCTGGGCTGATCCGTGCTGCCGCTGCTTGTACACGCCCTCGTATACACCGTCATAGGGAAAGTCCAGGGACATCTCGCCCTGCATAAATCGCGACGGCATCTCCTTGCGCAGCGTTTCAACTGCGTCGCCCGAGGCGACATGCGTCTGCCAGGGCTGTGTGTTGCAATTACTTGGCGCACGTTGGGCCGCGCCAAATACCGCTTCCAGCGTTGCCGTGTTCACCGGCCGTGGCAGGAACGCTCGCAAGGAACGACGCTCTGTAACAATGGTTTCGAAAGCCTTGCTTAGTTCAGACATGTCCTGTGACTCTTCGCTCTGATGTGGGGAGCGCTATTATGCGCAGTACTTAGCTGCCGGTAAACTCGGCTGCACGTTTCTCCTTGAATGCGCGCATACCCTCTTTCGCGTCTCTTGATGCAAAAACAGGCCCAGCAAGCTCGTCTGAAGCCAGCATAGCTTCTTCTTCTGACATACACTCCTGGTGCTCGCGCAGTGAGGTAACCACCGCCTTCACTGCCAGCGGTCCGTTGCGACAGATTTTTTCAGCATACTCCCTGGCCGCATCAAGAGTCGTGCCAGCCGGGACGACTTTATTCACCAGTCCAAACGCCAGCGCCTGTTGCGCACTGATGTGTTCACCGCAAAGCAGCATTTCAGCTGCCAGGCAGTAGGGTATTTGCCGACGCAGACGAATGGTGGAGCCCGACATAGGGTAGAGACCTCGCGCCACTTCAGTAATGCCAAATACGGCGTTGTCGGCAGCGACCCGTATATCTGTCCCCTGGAGAATCTCTGTTCCACCGGCCAGCGCATAACCCTCAACCGCGAGGATGAGCGGCTTACGGGGTCGGTTGTCTCGCAACAGTGCCTGCCAGTGTACATTGGGCACTTCCGCCATCAGTGCCATAAACTCTTCGGTAGCACCGTGCTGGTCATCCGCCCCCGCCTTCAGGTCCATGCCTGCACAGAAAGTGTCGCCATTGGCCGTCAGAATGGCGCAATAAAGATCGTCGCTCTCGTCCAATAAACGCCAGGCCTTGTAAAGACCCAGCAGCATCTGCGAATTGAATGCGTTCTTTGCCTCCGGTCGATTGAGCGTGACCAGCAACACATTGCCTTCTTTTTCTACGATGCAGGTTTCGGTACTGATATCCAGTTCAGCCATAATGTCTCCAATAATTTCAGACCTGCCCAGCATGCCGCCGGCGATGTTCACGCTCAATCGATGCGATAGTCACCTGACAGCGCTAGTGCCAGTGCCTGCGGATAGGCGGGCTTGCCGCTGGGTGCGCGCGGGACCTCCTCAACCACGTGCAACTCCCTTGGCAGCTTGTAACCGGCGATATGCTCGCGCGCATGCTCCTGCAACGCGTGCAGGCTCAGTTGCGCATCACCGCGAGTCGCAACAACCGCCGCGACCTTACTGCCAAAGCGCTCATCCGGCGTAGCAACGACCAGACAGTCAAAAACTGCCGGGTTCGCTTTGAGTGCCTGCTCCACCTCTTCCGGGAAGATTTTTTCTCCGCCGCTATTAATGCAATTTGAGCCACGACCATAAACGGTAATGGTATCGTCCTCTTCCAGGCGCGCTTCATCACCCAGTAGCAGCCATGATTTTCCGTCGACTTCCACAATGGTTTTTGCGGTTTTCTCAGGGTCATTGTAGTAGCCCCTGGGGATGTGTCCGCTGCGGGCAAAGATACCCATTTCACCACGGGCAACATGTCTGTGAGGCTCACCTTCTGCATCCGCAATCACCGACATGAACTCGCTCTTGGTCACATTGCCAAGGCCCTGCCCTTTTTTGCCACCACCATCCATACCCATGTTGCCACTTTCTGAGGAGCCAAAGGAGTTGGTGATGAACACGTTGGGAAAATGAGCCTTGAAGGCTTCCTGCTTGGACTCAGAGAAAACAGCGCCGCCCGAACCTACATTGAACACCGAGCTGAGGTCCCACCTTCCTTCATTCGCTTCCAGGGCATCCAACAGAGGGACGGCCATCGCGTCGCCGACAATAGAAACAGCGTTCACTTTCTCCGCCTCGACAATATCCCAGACCTGCTCACCCACCAGCGACCTGTGAGGGCTAAGCACTACCGTGTTGCCCGCCAGCAACTGGATGCAGGCATACCACCAGCAAGCACCATGCATCAAAGGCGCCAGCGCCATGCCTACAATGGGAAAATCGCCGACCCTGTCTGCAATCTGCTCTGGCCGGGTAATGGCACCATCCGGGTGGAACCATCCGCCACCACCCATGGCCGCATAGAAAACCGCCTTATGCGGCCACATTACGCCTTTGGGCATGCCCGTCGTACCGCCGGTATAAAGAATGAACAGGTCATCATCTGCCCGCTCACCGAAGTCACGCTCGTCACCACAGTCGGACAGGGCCTGCTCATATTCCACTGAGCCAATCGCACCGGGGTCCTCGGTGGACCCGTCTTCAACGTAAACAAAGGTGTGCAAATCAGGCGCGGCGTGGCGAATTTCAGTAATGTGCGGGAGAAACTCCCGATTGTGCAGACAGGCCACCATGTCTGCATTGTTGAAAATATACAGCAGTTCCTCATCTACATACCGGTAATTGACGTTGATCGGCACCGCGCGAATCTTGAAGCAGGCCAGCATGCCCTCCAGGTATTCGTTACAGTTATAGAGGTACAGGCCCACGTGATCCCCGGCCTTTACGCCGCGAGATAAAAGGTAATGCGCCAACCGGTTGGCCCGGGCTTCAAGCTCCTTGAACGTCGCGCGCTGGTCACCGCAGACCAACGCATCGCGCGTGGGCACCTTGTCAGCGACCATTTCGTATAGATCGGCCAGATTGAAATGTTTTTTCATGTCCAGACCCTACTCCTTGTTTGCGCCGACTACCCACATGGCAAAAAACTGCGCCCCGCCCCCGTAGGCGTGGCCCAGGGCCAGCCTGGCGCCTTTGACCTGGTGATCACCGGCATCGCCGCGTACCTGTCGCGCTGCTTCTGCAAAGCGGATCATGCCCGAGGCGCCAATAGGGTTGGATGATAAAACTCCGCCAGAGGGGTTCCAGGGTATATCACCGTCCTCGTCAAGCGACGTGGCACCCTCCAGGGTAAGCTTCCAGCCCTCGCCCTCAGGTGCAAAGCCGAGGTTTTCCAGCCACATGGGCTCGTACCAACTGAAGGGCACGTAGACTTCGGCGCAGTCCAGGTCACGCCGCGGGTCAGTAATACCCGCCTGGCGGTAGACATCCGCGGCACAGTCCCTGCCCGCCTGCGGATTGACCTCATCCCGGCCTGCATACATGGTCGGCTCAGAGCGCATTGCCACGCCGCGTATCCACGCTGGAGGCTTGGGGCCCTGTTCAGCCAGCTCTTCACAGGCAATGACCATGGCGCAGGCGCCATCAGAAGAAGGACAGGACTCCAGGAAACGGATCGGGTCCCAGAGCATGAAAGAGTCTTCAACCTCCTTCATGGTTATATCGGGACGCTGCAGGTGAGCCAGGGGATTGCGTGCACCGTGCAGGCGATCCTTGACCGCCACTTTGATGCCAACGTTGTAGGGCGCCTCCGAACGACGCATGTATTCGCGAATAATGGGCGCAAAGTAGCCGCCCGCTCCCGCGTTGAGGTGCGTGGAGAACGGCTGTGGACTGGACAGTGCCCACATGGCATTGGACTCAGACTGTTTCTCGAATGACACCGTCAGCACGCGCTTGAACGTGCCGCTCTGCACGTGGGACGCCGCGACGATGGCGGTCGACCCACCTACCGAGCCCGCTGTGTGCACGCGCAACATGGGTTTGCCATTACAGCCCAGGGCGTCGGTCAGATAGGTCTCGGGCATGATGACGCCCTCGAACATATCCGGCGCTTTGCCGAGAATGACTGCGTCGATCTCGTCCCAGTGCAGGCCGGCGTCCTGCAGCGCGTTCTGCGCGGCCTCCCGCACCAGCCCGGCGATGGAGACATCCTCACGTTTGGTTGTGTACTTGGTCTGGCCGATACCGACCACAGCTGCCAGGTTCGCCATTACGCCTTCTCCACTACAGTGACCAGGTTATGCTGCAGGCAGGGCCCTGAGGTCGCGTGGGCCACACCACGCTCTGCCTCTCCGCTGACGACGCGCTTGAATACCTCACCTATCCGTGACAGACCAGAGGCCATCATCAGATTGCCGGCGAGCACCCCGCCACTGGGATTCACCGACGTACTGCCTTCAAGCCCCAGGGCCCGGCTGAGAATGATCTCCTGATGACTGAAAGGTGCGTACAGTTCCGCCACGTCAATTGCGCCGGCACCCACGCCCGCTCCTTCTGCGGCCTGACGCGTGGATACAGAATCGGTGAGGTCACGCATGCCCAGGTTGTGCGTTTCGATGCGGTGATCTATGCCTGTAATCAGCGCATAGGGCACGCCCCATTCCCTGGCCTTGTCTACCGTGCAAATAATCATCGCCGCCGCTCCATCGGAAACGGGGCAGCAATCTGCCTTGCGCAGCGGGGACAGGTAGGTTTCTTCAGCCAGAACCTGCTCTACACTGACGTCGCCGGCCAGCTGGGCTGCGGGGTTACGCATTGCATTGCGCCGGGAACGGGAGACAACTTCAGCCATATCGCGTTCGGTAAGCATGCCCTGGTCCAACATTAGCCTGGCCTGCATCGCCGCCAGCGAGACCGTGTCTATCCACTGCGGTGCCAGGTAATAGGGATCCAGTTGTTGCGACAGCACAACAGGCAGCTCACCCGGGGAGGATTTACCAAAGCCATAGACCAGCGCCGAATCGGCATGCCCCATGCGCAGTTTCAGAATGGATTCATACAGCGCCCAGGCTGCATCCATCTCAACGTGAGACTCCTTGATCGGTGGCACGGCACCCAGGGCATCGACGCCGGCGACAAATGCAAACGCGGCACCCTGCAGGTAGTCACAGCTGCCGGAACAGACAAAGTCCACATCCTGGGCGTTGTTGATGCCAACCTGTTGGTACACTTCATTCAGCACCGGCATTATCATTTCGACTTCGTTGCAGGCCCCCGCATCTGCCACAGCGCGGGACTGGTGGAAGGCAACAATCGCAATATCTCTCATCGGCTCAACCCTTCCAGCCACTGACCGGTAGTTTGCCGATCTGGCCCACAGGCACATCGGCCTCGTCGATCGGCTTGAAATAGCGGATATTATCCATGGCGTAGTCCCACTCTTCTTCAGGCTTCCACACCGCCTGCACACGCTGTCCTATGCGCACATCCTCATTGACGCATTCGCTCATCAGGTGAATGAAAGATATGTTGGCGCCATCCGCGACCAGGTTGGCAATAATGTAGGGCGGCTGGATGGGATTATTGGGGATAGGGATAGACACTATCGTAAAGGACTGCACAGTCGCCTTGTCGGACAACACCACCTCTTCTTCGGTGGCCACGCCGCAGGCTGCACAGGAGCCGCGAGGGGGAATATACACCTGATCGCAACGCGGACAGCGCTGGCCGGTAAGCACACCTTTCTTGACCTGGGAGAGAAAGCGCGCAGGCCCCGCTCCGGCGGTGAAGTTGTATTTCAGGTATATGGGCACTTCGATGCCGGTTACCGGTTCCTGTTGTTCGCTCATGGTCTGCTCCCTCTATACCAGCTCGAAACCGGCGATATCGTTGATTGATCCCGTGGTTTCCTCGGCCCAGCGCACACGGACACGACTGCCAGTGTTGATGTCAGCTTCCCTGTTCGCCTGCACCCAGTGCACCATGGGCACGTCGGCACCATCGAGGCGGATCATCGCCCAGGCGAAGGGCTGATCACTGGGGTGCGCTTCTCGCGGGTGCTTCACCCAGGCCCAGCTGACCACTTCGCCCTCTTCGCTCACGTCGACAAATTCACTGAGTGCTTCGGCGGTGCCCGGGTCGTATTCCATCGGCGGTACAATGACCCGCCCATCGCTGCCCCGGTTGCCCACAACCTGCCGCTCACGCAAGCCGGTAAGGAAGCGTCCCACGACGGGGCCGGTGGAGCGGGTGTAGGTATAGCCAAGCTCAAAAGCCTGGTTGAGAATCTCTGACTCTGAATCTGACTCCGGCACGGGCTGCGTTCTCCTTCTGATCCTGCTTGATAGCCTCTCAGTATCAGAGCAATGACTTTTTCGCTCAATGACCCATCTAATCAACTGCAAGTGACTTTTCAGATCATTATGGTGAACCGCCATTGCTTTAACCGGAATAAGGGATGGCGCGACGAGAGGATTGGCCCATAATGCGTGCATCGAAATTTGACCGCAGGAGAAACACATGTCTGTTTCAGCTTCAGGCTACTTACGAATAGGCGCCACCGACGTGGCGGCGTGGATGGACTTTGGCACGGACGTGCTGGGATTAATGGATGCCCGGCGCGAGGACCCCGCCGGGGCGCGCTTCCTGCGCATGGACGACCACCCTTTTCGCCTGATGGTCGAGCCAGCAGAGGCAGATGGCCTGATCGCCGCCGGTCTCGAGTTTCCCTCTGAGGACGCCTGGCAGCGCACCTGCGAGGCAGTCGCTGAAAGCGGGCAATCGGTTACCCCGGGCTCAGCCGAGGAAGCCAAAAGACGCGGCGTAACCGCTTTCGCAACAACCGCAGACCCCGCCGGCAATACCCTCGAGCTGTACTGGGGACGCGAACTCGACTACACCCCCCTGGTTTCACCGCAGGGGGTCCCGGGCTTTGTCACCACCTACCAGCAGACCGGTGATCTTGGCTTCGGGCACATAGTGCTTCCCGCGCCGGACATCGACGCCACCGCCAGTTTTTATACCAACGTCATTGGCATGGGACTGACCGACACCCTTTACCCTCCGGGCATGGATGGCATCAAGATACAGTTCTATCATGCCAACAACCCCCGTCAGCACTCCCTGGCCCTGTTCAATGGCCCCCACCCTCTGGGCGTGGTGCACATCATGGTGGAAGTGGAGACGATGGATGAGGTGGGTCGCACAATGGATCGGGCCGAAGCCGCCGGATCGCACTTCCTGGCCACGCTGGGCAGGCATGTCAACGACAACATGTGCTCTGTTTACTTACTGGCGCCGGGCGGCATCGCCGTGGAATACGGGTACGACGGCATGCTGATTGACTGGGAAACGCATGTACCCACCGTCAGCACCGAAGGCGACCTGTGGGGGCACGATTACAGCTTCCCGGATGTAAACGAGTAACGCTCATTTCGCTGCCCCGGGCCTCTCCTCGAGGCTCAGGGCAAGCGGTTCATCACTGCACCTCTACGGTCACCGGGATCCACCTGTTCAGTATGTACTGCAGCGTACCGTTACTCTGCATCAATTGCAGCGCCCTGTTCAGGTCTGCGGCAAGCGCGTCGTTTCCAATGGCGACGGCCCAGGCCAGCATCTCCTCGGTTAGCGGCGAGTAGAGGCTTATCAAATCCCCGTTTTCCTTGCCATTCGCCAACTGCCAACTGGTCGGCGCGTCATGGATGTACAGGTCGATAACGTCCTTGCGCAGGCCCTGAAAGGCCTCATCTGAATTGGCGAAGAAGCTGAGCTTCGCATCCTGCAATTCACGCTCTGCAAAGGCAGCGCCTGTGGTGCCTGGCTCCACACCGATGCGCACGCCCTCGCGATAGACCGACCACGGCTGGGAGAATCGCCCGAGCTTGCTTTTATGCATAATCGCCATCTGACCAACCCGCATATAGGGGTCGGTAAACTGCACCTGCTGGCTGCGCTGAGCTGTTACGCTGAGCCCGGACATCAGCACATCCACTTTGCCCGACTCAAGTGCTGGAATAAGCTCATCGAAAGGCAGCTCCACTATCTCAACCTTGCGCGACAGAATTTCGCCTACTGCAGTGGCATTGTCGGCCTCAATGCCGACATAACGACCGGCCTGCTTGAAATCAAGCGGCGGATAATCCGCGGACATGCCGACGCGTAAAGTGCCAGCGGACAAGGCGTGGGAGCTGAGCATCAGCAGGCTGATAGCCAACAGGTATTTTTTTAACATGGGTACTCTCTGCAATAGATGAATCGGCCAACACTGCTGACTTTATCATCAGCGCCACGCTGACCACGAGAAAATTTTGCCTTCAGCCAACGCGGACTTTGCTTGGGACACCCGGCTATCTGCCGTAGAATGTCAGCCTCACGTCCCAGGACCAGATCACCATGAGCTCACCCCAACTACTTGACAGGGCCACACTGGAAAGCTGGCTGGCCGAGGCCAGAGTCGACTTTTACACCTGTGGTCGATGTGAAGGTTTGCATCTGCGTGCTCTGCAGGAGATGGAGGGGGTCATCGACAGCCGGCTCTTCCTGGAGCCATGGGGGTTACTGCTGACCACTGAACTGGAGATCCGCCCAATGGCCCTGCTGCCACTGGCGGCGGACCTGGGCCGCCTGAACATGGACTATCCCACGTTAAAATTGTTCCAGGACGTGGTGGATGACGCCACGCCACAACTGGTGGCCGCAGGCACCCAACTGGGCGGGGCGGGCGTTACGCTGGAGCAGTTCGCAGGCTTCGTGGCCAATACCGTCTCGGCTACCCGGCAGGTGGGCGCAGAGTGCCTGCAACTGAATTACCTGTTCGCTGAAGCCGGTGCGGATGTCCAGTCCGGCTCCAACGCGTTGCACTGAATCAGGCCCCACGCAAGCGGTTAAGGCCGAACCGTTTGATCATCAGCGCATCGAACGCCTTTAACGGCAACAGTCGCTTCAGTGCGACCAGTTGCACGCTGCCGCGCCCTCCGCGGATAACCGGCGGTGGATCCTTGCGCAGCAATTTATCCACTACTGGTTTGATGAAGTCATCTGTGGGCGTGGCATTTTGCTGGCCCGCCTGGGCACGGGCACGTACGTCGGCCTCGATAGGCTTGTATACAGAGTCCTCCGGCAGGCGAATCCCCTCCTCGGCATGATCACCAAACGATGAGCGCACACCGCCAGGCTGAATGGTGATGGTGCGAATACCGAGCGGACTCGCTTCCATGCGCAGGGCGTCGGTCAACGCGTGCAGACAGGCTTTGCTGGAGCAATACGCACCGGCAAATGGCGTGGTGAACAAACCGACAATGCTACCCACGTTGACGATATCAGCGACGCCGTTGGCAGCGACCGCGGCGCGCAACAGTGGCAGCGCCGCACGGGTCACGGCGATAGGCGCGATGACGTTGGTTTCATACTGTTTACGCAAGTCCTCTCTGTGCAGGTCAAGAATGGCACCCACCTGCGAAAAGCCGGCATTATTAACCAGCATGTCCAGGCGACCAGCCTCATTCTTTACCTGTGACATTGCCGCGGCGATACTCTGGTCATCATTGACATCCAGGGCGAGCGTTTCAAGCCCCGCCTCCGCCAGCCCCCCCAGGGTTTCGGGTCGCCTCGCCGTCGCATAAACGGTCATGCCACGTTTGTGCAGTTCCAGTGCGAGGCTGCGTCCGATACCAGTGGAGCAGCCAGTTATCATTACAATTCTTGTCATCGCCAGTTTTTCCCTGTTTTGTTCAATGGCTCACGCTGTCCAGTTGCCCTGCTCTGCCCATTTTCTGGGAGACACACCATACCAAGTGCGAAAGCTGCGGCTGAAGGCGCTCAGCTCGCTGTAGCCCAATACCATAGCCAGTTGCGTCAACTGCATATCGCCTCGCCGCAAGTGAAACGTGGCGATCTCTTTGCGCACGCGTTCGAGTATCTGCCGGAAACTGCTCTGCTCTGCTTCCAGCCTGGCCTGCACAGTACGCGTATTCATGGCCAGTGTGCGCGCTACCAGGGGCAGGTTGCAATCGCCCGTGGGCAACAGGCGTCTCACGATGTCCTCCACCACCGCGGAGGTAGATTGCGCCTGGCTGTTCGGCTGGTCAGAAAAGTAGCTACCCAGCACCGAGCGCAGTTCGTCGCTTCGGCCCTGCAGTGGCTGTTCCAGGTAATGCGGACGAATATAGGTTTCCAGTGCGCCGGAACCTGAATCAAACCCAATGCGGCGGGCAGGTAGTTCGCTGTACACCGAGGTGTCTTGCGGCTGCGGGTAAGGAAAAATTATTTCTTCGGCGCGAAATTCAGCCCCGCAGAACTGACGCATGATATTGCTGGTGATACCTGCGGCCACATCATAGACCTGCCGCGTTCCCGGCTGGTCATTCCGCGGCAGCCCATAGCTGATCATCGCTGATTCGAGGTAGCGGTAAATACTCACCCGGCCATAGGTATCGTGAATCCGGTAGAAGTGGGACAGGGTCTGCCAGGCGTCGCCCACAGTATCAGCCTGGGTCATGATCATACCCACGGTTCCCAGTGTCTCGGCATTACCTCGCCTGGACATGAGCAGACCGAAATGCGGGGCATTGGTCACGTCCGCTGCCCGCCCCATCAGCTGCATATAACTGGCATAGGGAAGGAATGTTCCGCGGATGCTGACGACTTCCGGCGCCACGTCGGCCTCGCTTAACAGCAACCCGGCATCTGCGCCAAGCGACTCAGCCGTGCTCTCGAAAAACTCAAGTACGCCACCACGGATGTAGGACTGCAGCTGCATGGATCAACCATAAGCGATGATTCTCTTGCGCAAATTGTCAAAAGATCAGCGTAAATTGTCAAGCTATACGCGCATTAGCGTCTACACTAACCAACAGCTGCCATACGCGCTGTCCGACGATACCAATTAGAAAGGAGCCGATAGCGATGACCACCACTGTGCAAACGCCACTGGAAATGTTTTACCGCTGGGAGCGGGAGACTCCGGAGAAAGTCTACCTGCGCCAACCCAAAAACCTGGAATGGACTGAGCTGACCTGGTCCGACGTTGCCAACCGGGTGCGCCGCATTGCCGCCTTCCTCAGGGCAAAACAATACCCCGAGGGCAGCCGCATCGCCATCTGGTCGTCCAATAGCATGGACTGGCCTATCGTTGACCTTGCCATCATGCTGGCCGGGCACATCAGCGTTCCCATTTACCCCGGCCAGGACGTGGAATCCGCCCACTACATTTTTAATCATTCCGGTGCAAAGCTGGTTTTCTGTGGTGATTTTGACCAGCACGCACGCGCCACTGAAGCGCTGGTAGACGGCATGGACACCGTGGCCATGCTGGGCTGCAAAATCAGCACAGATGTCAGTCTTGATGAGATTTACCAGACCTTCGAGCCTTATTCTGATTCGCCTGTACCCGACGGCGAGGATATCTTTACCATCATCTATACGTCTGGCACCACGGGTAACCCCAAGGGCGTGATGCACATGTACCAGACCCCGGGGCACGTGGTGCCGGCACTCGCCAAGGCCTTCAGGCTGGGCGACGGGCCGGACGACTTTTTCTCTTTTTTGCCGATGTCCCACGCCGCCGAACGCATTGTCGTAGAGTTATGCAGTCTCTACGCCAACGCCACCATCTCATTTTCAGAGGGGTTGGAAACATTCGGCGATGAAATCCGCTCCGTGCAACCCACCCTGTTCTTTGCCGTACCTCGCCTGTGGGTCAAGTTCAAGGAGGGCGTGGACGCCAAACTGCCACCCGAGGCCCAGGCACAGCTCACCGCCGAACAAAAAGCGGGCATCGCCCAGATGCTGGGACTGGGGCGGGCACGATTCATCCTTACCGGGTCCGCACCCTGCCCCCGTGATGTGCAGGACTGGTTTCTGGATAAGGGCATTGCCCTGCGCGACGGCTATGGCATGACCGAAAACTTCATTCACGGCATTGCCTGGACCAGGGACGACCAGCCCATTTCTGGCTGTGTCGGCCAGCCGATGGACGACAGCATCCAGGTACGCCTGTCTGATACCGGTGAAATTCAGTTCAAGAGCAAGGGGCTGATGAAAGGCTATTACCTGGACCCCGAGAAAACCGAGGAGGTTTTCGACGACGGCTGGTACTGCACAGGTGACTCCGGTAAGTTCGATGAACAGGGCAACCTCTGGGTAACCGGCCGGGTGAGCGAGGTATTCAAAACCTCCAAGGGCAAATTTATCGTCCCCACTCGCCTCGAAACCCTGTTCGGCAGAGCCCCCACCCTGGCGCAGTTTTGCTGCATGGGTCATGGACTGGACCAGCCCATTGTGCTGGCGACGCTGTCAGAACTGGGAAAGGAGCGTGGACGCGAGGCCCTGCAGGCGGAGCTGAGTACTGCCCTCGACGAAATCAATGCCGAGGTCCCTGCTCACGAGCGCGTGTCCGACCTGTTCATCACCGATGAATGGACCATTGGCAACGCCCTGCTTACGCCGACCATGAAACTGAAACGCAAGCATATCGAAGACCAATACCGCGAACTCGTCCAACAACACCTGGGCAAGGGCCGCATCCACTTTCTGGACTAGCAGCGAGGAAACAACCATGCCGGAAATACAACAATACCCCCTGATTATTAATGGTGAACGCTGCGAACCTTCCAGCGGCGACTATGCCGATGTCATCAACCCCGCTACCGGAACGGTCACCGCCCGCGCTGCCATGGGCGATAAGATAGATGTCGACAAAGCTGTGGCCGCCGCCCGCGCTGCCTTTGACAATCGCGAGTGGCGAGAGATGTCTCCCGCGGACCGTTCCAGGGTGCTTTATAGCTGCGCCCATGTGGTGATGCAGAACGCCGCCGAATTGATTGGCCTGGAGATCGCCTGTTCCGGCGCCACCCTGAACCGCGCCAGCAATCTCGATATCCCCGCGGTCGCGGATTTGTGGATGAACCTGGCAGAGGCGGTGAAAACCTATCCCTTCGTTACCACCCAGTCACCACGGCCCCTTCCCGAGCAATGGCATTCACAGATATTTAAAGAGCCAGTGGGCGTCTGCGGCCTGATCACGGCGTGGAACTTCCCGCTGTTGTTGTTCTCCTGGAAAGTGGGCCCGGCACTGGCTGCCGGTAATACTATCGTCCTTAAACCCTCCGAGCTCACCCCGACCTCCTCCATCCGTTTGGCGGAATTACTGCAACAGGTACTGCCACCTGGCGTGCTGAACGTGGTCAATGGTGACGGTGCCCACGTCGGTGACGCCATGACCCTGCACCGCGATATCGACAAGATCTCCTTCACCGGCTCCACCCGGGTCGGTCGTATTGTGCAAACCAACTGCGCCTCCACCATGAAGCGCTGCACGCTGGAGCTGGGCGGCAAGGGCCCCGGTATCGTCATGCCTGATGCCGACCTGGACATGGTTGCCCAGGGCTCCCTGTGGGCGGTGTATATGAATGCCGGCCAGGCCTGCGAGTCAGGTACCCGGCTGATTGTGCACGAGGACGTCTATGAAGAGCTTTTGCAAAAACTTGCAGAACGCTCGGCACAGGTCATCGTCGGGAATCCAGCAGAGCCTGCGACCGGGGTGGGCCCTATGTCCACCGAGGCGCACTTCCATCGGGTGATGTCCTACATCCAGTCAGGCGTTGACGAAGGGGCACGGCTCATTTGTGGAGGCAGTCCGGCCACCGTCGCCGGCTGCGAAGGCGGTTTTTACATCCAACCCACGGTGTTAGCCGATGTGACCAATGACATGAAGGTGGCGCGAGAGGAAATATTCGGTCCGGTGTTATCAGTGATCAAGTATACCGATATTGAAGAGGCCATTACCCTGGCCAACGATACCGAGTACGGCCTGTCGGCAGGCATCTGGACAGGCGACCTGGTGCGGGCGCAACAACTGGCCCGGGAACTGCGCGCAGGGTCGGTTTGGGTGAACGACTGGCACATGATGCGCACGGATGCTCCCTTTGGCGGTTACAAGCAGAGCGGCTATGGCCGTGAACTGGGCGCCCAGAGCATCGACGCCTACGTGGAGACCAAGGCGGTGCAGATGTCGTTTGAACGCATTCCCGAGCGCAAGGCCATGCAGCGCATCGTTCACACTACCCTCGGTCAATAACGCGAGTTTCAACGGAGTTCAGTCATGTCCAATACAGGCTACTTTCAATACAACATGCGCACCGTGATCCACAGCGGCTATGGCGCTATCGTACGTATTCCAGCACTACTGCAGGGACTGGGTGCCCGCCGCGTACTGCTCATATCCGACCCGGGCCTGAAGGCCGTAGGCGTGGTAGACCGTGTGCTCGACTGCTTCGACAGTTGGCACTCGGGTAACATGCCGGTTATCGCCGGCGTCTATACAGACATTCCTCCGGACGCGCACAGTTCCGCGGTCAACCAGTGTGCGGCCTATGCTCGCGAGATTGCGGCAGATGCGATTCTCGCTGTGGGTGGCGGTTCGGTTATGGATGCGTCCAAGGCTGTTAAATACGCGCTGCACCATCAGTTACTGAACGTTGCCGAGGCACTGCAGAGCGGCATTCGGGTGGAGTCCTGGCCTGCTGCCCAGCACTCTGGCATACCCCACCTCACCGTGCCCACCACCGCCGGTACTGGCGCCGAGGGCAGCAACGGTTCGGTTATCTTTAACGACGAGGCAGGGATCAAGGGCGGCATCGTGGCGCCCTACCTGGACGCCGACATCGCCGTACTGGATGCACAGCTAACACTGGGGTTGCCCCCGGGCCTGACCGCGTCCACAGGCATGGATGCATTGACGCACGCGCTGGAGGGTATCGCCTCGCCCAACGCCAACCCTTTCACTGATGCACACTGCATGATTTCAGCACAGTTGATAGAGCGCTACCTGCCCAGGGCAGTGGCTGACGGCCAGGATGTGGAGGCAAGATCACAGATGCTCTCCGCCAGCTGCATGGCCGTGAACGGTTACCTGGCGGGGCTCAATGCGACGCCAGTGCATAACTGTGCACACGCGTTTGGCGCACTGTTTCACATCCCTCACGGTGATGCCAACGGCGTGTTCCTGCCCATTGTAATGGAGGCGCTACCCGAGCTGTACATTCCCCATGCGCAGCGCCTGGCCCAGGCCTTGAACATTCAGCAAAACGACAAGAACGGTGCTGAGCTACTGGAAGTAGTGATTACCAGAATTCGTGCCCTGCAGCAGGAGATTGGCTGCGCCACGGACCTGAAGCGCTGGGAGGTGAGCGCTGATCGGCTGGAGGAGATTGTGATGGCCGTGGCCACTGACCCGATAGCGGTGTTTTTCCCGATTCCACCGGAGAAGATCGCCGAGATCACCCTGAAGGCAATCGGTTAACTCGGCAAGCCGGGTGAATACTGTATAGCGGGCCTCAGGGCCCGCTTTTCTTACCCCCTTCCATCTCAGCAAGGCCGCTGCGGCCCTGCCTCTGTGCAGACCTTTCTGGCCATTACAAAGTACTTGTAACTAATACCTATTAGTCTATAGTTGGCGACATGCTCTCATTCGTCGGAGGAACCAGCTATGAGCCAATGCCCCTTTGCAAACTTCAAGAACCTGATCGACCCGGATACCTATGCCGAAGGCATGCCCTACGATGAACTGGCGAGAATCCGCAAGTCCGGGCCCATTCACTACATGGACGATCCCACCATGGGTGTGCCCTACTGGCTGGTAACGGGCAGGGAGGAGATCGACGCCATTTCGAAGAACCCGCAACTGTTCTCCAGCGAGGCACGCACCGCATTGGCCGATGAGCACAGCCCGGAGGATATCGAAAATATTCATCGTCACATGACTATCAACATGGATCCGCCACGGCAGTTAAAGTCACGTAAAATCGTACGCGCGACCTTTACACCCCGCGCGGTTGACTCTTACGAAGCCAGGTTCCGCGAGCACGCACGGAACATTGTCGACCAGGTGGCGTCGCGGGGCGAGTGCGAGTTTGTCGAAGAGGTCGCAGCTGAGCTACCCCTGTTGGCGATCCTGGAACTCTGTGGGATTCCGCCTGAAGATCGCAAGGACTTCTTTGAGTGGACCAACACCATGATGTTCAACCAGGACTCCGAGATGGCCGTCGATAAGCAGGCGGCAGAGATGGCTTCCTTCAAAGTGATCGAGTACGCGATGAAATTGGCGGCCGAACACAAGGAGAACCCCAAGGACGACATCATCGGCGCACTGTTGCGCGGCACTGAGCGCGCCGAGGGCCTGGACGAAGACGAGTTCGTCTGGTTTTTCCTGATGCTGATCGCCGCCGGTAACGAATCAACCCGTACTGTGACCAGTCACGGCATGCGCCTGCTGATCGAACACCCCGACCAGTTGGAATACCTGGTAGAGAATCCGGATAAAATCGCCAATGCCTGTGAGGAGATGCTGCGTTACAACACCGCCTTCATACTCATGCGTCGTACCGCCATGGAAGACACCGAGATCAATGGCAACCAGATTAAGAAAGGGGACAAGATCATCCTCCACTATCACACGGTGAATCACGACGAGGACATCTTCGGCGAAGATGCCATGGCCTTTGACGTGCGCCGGGCCGAGCGTATGCCCGATCTATACAATCAGCACCGCGCTTTCGGTATCGGCCAGCACTTCTGCCTGGGAACACACCTGGCAAGACTGGAGATGCGCGTTATGTTCGAGGAGATCATTCCCCGCATGCGCCACCCCAGGCTGGCGGGAAGCATCGAGTACACGCGCTCCAACCTGGTCAACGGCATCAAGCACATGCCAATCACCTTTGACCCCGAAGTTAAGTCGAGCACTGAAGCCGCCTGAGGCCCGAAACGGCGGTGACTCGTGAAAGTGCTCCGGACGGACGGAGCCTCTCTTACCCTGCCGGTAGCATGAACGACCCCGTCATTCCCGCGCAGTGCGGGATGACGGACGTCTGAACTTCATGACAATAACGAGCTAGAGTTTTACGGCAAGCTCTGCAGCGGACTCCATAGCACCCTCGATATAGCCGACTCCTGTGCAATCCCCGATGCTGTGCACAGTAAGGCCGGCCGCCTTGAGTTGATCTGCCAGTGCGGCGTCTCCTGTAGCGCCGCGCGCCACGATCACCTGCTCAGTGGCGATGGTCCGCTGCTGCCCGCGGAAGTTCGTATAGCTCACCGTAGCCTCCCCAATAGCAATGTCCTCTGCCTGGCGTATCAGGTTAACCCCCAGGTGCTTCAATTCGTCCAGCAGCCGCAAGCGGCGAACCAGGTAAAGCCCTCTACCCACGTCGGTGCCGCCGTCAATCACCGTTACCTGACGACCGCGTTCAGACAGGAATTCTGCCAACTCAAGACCGACCAGTTCGGAGCCGATAATGCAGACCTGTTTGGCCATCGGTAGCCACACCTTCGATGCCATGCGCACCAGACCGGGATGTCCGGTCACTCCCGTCATCGCACCGGCGCGCACCAGCGCTCTGGTCAGGGCATCCGTTTTATGCTCCAGACCGGGATAATCCTCCGCCATCACCAGGGCACGCATTTCGTCACCGCTGAACACAAAGTCCCGATCCGAGCCGGGTATAGGGGGGAGTTCACGCTTGGCGCCTGTCGCGACAATGACTTCATCGACATGCATTTGTTGCAGCCGCTGCGTATCGGCCCTGGTATTCAGGTGCACCTCAACTGCTGACGCCTTGATCTGTCGACGCAGCCAATGCAGCAGCCGCTCGTTCGGCTCATAGGCAATGCTGGCAAACTGCAGGGTGCCACCCAACCTGCTACCGGCCTCCAGCAAGCTCACCCGAAAGCCCCTGGCCGCAAGCCGCCTGGCGACTTCCATTCCGGCAGGCCCACCACCAATCACCGCTATATGCCGCGGCTTGTCAGTGGCAATCAGCGCCCGCTCTCGCTCAAAAGCGGTCTCCGGATTGACCGCACACTTCACTTTTTCCACCTTGTAAATCTGGCTCACGCAGCAATAGCAGTAAACGCAAGGGCGAATTTCTTCCGGCGTGCCGGCGGTGATCTTGTTGGGCAGGTCCGGGTCGGCAAGAATTTTTCGCCCCAGCCCGAGAAAGTCGAAGTGCCCCTTGCTGATGTGACGGTCGGCGGAGTCGGGTTCGATGCGGCCTGACGTAATCACAGGGATACTGACCGCCGCGCGGATGACGGTCGCGTCTGCCACCATACGTTCGGGAATGAAGGGAATATTTGACTCGGAGTGCAGGGCACCGCGGGAACCGTCGTGATAGGCTGACGCGGTAATGGCATCAACCCCCGCCGCTTCTGCCAGCCTTGCCGTGGCCACCGCATCGGTCAGTGTAATGCCTTCTTTCTTGCCGTATTCTCCGGCATCCAGCTTCACCCACAGGGGAAAATCAGCGCCCACCTTGTCGCGGATTGCAGCAATGATCTGCAGCAGTAGTCGCGCACGATTTTCCAGCGAGCCGCCGTATTCGTCATCGCGTTGATTCATTACCGGAGAGAGAAACCCGGATAATATATAGCCATGGCCGGCGTGAATCTCGGCGCCGTCAAATCCCGCGCTGCGCGCGCGCTCTGCCGCATCGGCAAACTGTGCTACCAGGGTTGCAATATCGTCCTGCGAAACCACGTGCAACTCCGGCCTGGGACCACCAGCGATAACCTGTAGCTCCTCGGTGAGCATGCCTTCTGCCATGTCGCTGTAAGCCGGAGGCACCGGGAGGGACGGAACCCACAGTGCACGCCCCTCCCGCGTATCCTGTACGGCGTTGATACCGCCGTGATGGAGTTGTGCTGCAATCTTCGCGCCATGCTTGTGGGCGGCCGCAGTGAGGGCTTTGAGGCCGGGCAGGAAGCGATCATCAGACAGGCCAATAGGGCCGGGTAATGGCGCGCCGTTGGGCCAGGCAACCGACGCGACACCGGTAATAATCAGCCCTGCTCCCCCCTGCGCGTGACGCTCATGGTAGGCGATGATGCGCTCTCCACAGGTGGCGTCGTACTCGCCAAGATTTACCCCCATAGCGGTAACGACCATGCGGTTCTTGAGTGTCATGGCGCCGATTCGGCCTTCGCTGGTCAGGTGCTTTAACGTCGCGGCCATAGAATTATCTCCTGTTATAGTTGGTTAGCTGCAGGCAGTGGCATCCTGACCGCGTTGTCAGTGTACTCGGCGGCGATGCGGGGGCAGCATTCAAGGCAGTGCACATCCCGCCTGCTGCGCGACACTTGCGTAACATTCTTTCCCTGCTCTGAAGGCTGCGGTAAAGCATACACGCCGTTCCGCCCTCCTCCCTCTACGATCAATATTCGACTGTACACGGATCAGCTCTTGAGTTGTGGGATAACGTCGGCGTACTGGTCTATCATCGGTAATACCGCGTCGGGCTTGTCCCAGAGATCCATAGCCACGCCTATGGTGGCTCGCTGCACGCCCATGTCGCGGTATTCCTTGAGCTTGTCCAGGTTGCTGGTATCCATGATCTGTATATTGATTTCGATCTCACTCGGGTCGCGGCCCGCCTCCTTGACCTCCTCGCGGAAGGCAGCCAGTGTCTCGGCAACGTCACCCATCGCCACATCAACGGGGTACCAGCCATCGGCCCAGGCCGCTGCATGCTTTCGACCCAGTGGCCCCATGGCGCCTAGAAAGACTTTGGGGCCGCCCTCCTGCAATGGCTTCGGGTCAGCCCAGACCGGGTCAAACTTGATGTACTCTCCCTGGTAACTGGCCTCATCGTCTCTCCACAAGGCCCGGGTGGCTGCCACCGTTTCGCGCAGAACCGCGTAGCGTTTGTTGAAAGGATACGGACTGATATTCTCATATTCCTCTTGATTCCAGCCCACCCCGGTGCCGATCATTACACGACCGTTGGAGAGCTGGTCCAGGGTGGCGATAGTCTTGGCCTGGGAAAAGATGTCTCGCTCCATCAGCAGGGCAATACCGGTACCCAGTCGCAGGGTCGTGGTTGCGTTGGCGGCGGTCATCAACGATAGATAGGGATCCATCATCAACCGATAGGGGTCCGGCATTTCACCGCCGGGCGGATAAGGTGTTTTACGCGAGCAGGGAATGTGACTGTGCTCACCGTACCAGAGTGATTCGAAGCCGCGGTCCTCAAGCAACTTCGCCAGTTCCGCCGGATGCGGATCATTGAGTGTATTCATAGAACTGAAGGCGAGGTGCATGGTGAAACTCTCCGTGTCTGTACCGGGTCTTTATTATGGCGCCGGCAAGCGTATCCTTGCACTGGCTGAGGGCAGCCATGATAGCGAACTGGCTGCTGTTACGCCCGCTGCGACACGGTTTGCGCGGGGTATATTCAGTTTCTGGTTTAACATTATGGGTAACAGGGACGAACCCGGTTCATTCCGCCGTTACAGATCTCCCTGAGCGCCAACTGCGGATTCTGCGGTCTTGAACCCTGTACTGCAAAACAGGTCAGTGAACGATAAAGATAGAGCTGGCAGTTCAATACCTTGTATCGACCCGCCCGCCTCGCTCGGAGCCGCTTCGCGACCCGATAAAGTCGGGTATATTGCGAGCATTAGTCGAACATCTCCCGGGAGTATCTGGTATGACCCTGAAAGGAAGTGACATTCGCGCCAAAAAAGCCGAGCTCACCGCGCCCGGCGCGTTTTTTGAAGTTGAGCAACTGGAAATAGATGGCAAGCAACTTACCGGCTTCAAACACGCGTCATTGACGACTGTTGAACTGCTGAATAATGCCCGCAATCACGGCGAACTGGAGTTCCTGGTCTATGAGGGCGAGCGCTATAGCTATGCGCGCCTGTTCACAGAGGTCGACGCGCTGGCGGCACAGCTGCAGGGAGACTTCGAGATAGAGAAAGGCGACCGCGTGGCCATCGCCATGCGCAACAACGTCGAATGGATGATTTCCTGCTGCGCGGCGATCCTGGTGGGCGCGGTGGTAGTACCTATCAACAGCTGGGGCAAAACAGAGGAGCTCGAATACGCCATCTCGGATTGTTCAGCCAGCCTGTTGATCTGTGATGAGGCCCGCTTCAGGCTGATTGAGGGCAGGCTGAACACGGAACAACTCCCCATTATTGTGGTGCCCACATCAGAGTCGTTTTCGCGGCCGGAGAACGTCGCCCTTTTCGACGACGTGATCAGCAGCGGACTGGAGCAAGGCTACGCGACTCCCGAGATCGACCCGGATGACAGCGCGTTCATACTCTACACCTCCGGCAGCACCGGCTTTCCCAAAGGCGTGCTACACAGACACCGCACTATCGGCCAGGCAATGATGAACATGATGTTCCTGGGATTGCTGGTTGCAGAATTCGAAGGTGGCCCACGAGAATACAGGGGTGGCGCGGAGCGGGAAACGCCGCTGCTTACCGTGCCGCTGTTCCACGCTACCGGCCTGATCAGCGGTCTGTTGATGCCGATACTGCTCGGGCAGAAAGTTGTCATGATGTACAAGTGGGACAGCGGCCAGGCGCTCAAGCTCATTGAGCAGGAGCGCGTCACCGGGTTGTCCTCCGTGCCTGCGATACTGCAGGACCTGCTCAACCACCCTGATTTCGACAGCTACGACACAAGCTCATTGATGCGCGTCAGCGCAGCAGGCGCTGCCACACCCGCCGGCCTGCCCGAACTGATTGAATCCAGAATCAAACTGCCCAGCCGCTCAGCGGGCTATGGCATGACTGAAACCATGGCGGTCTGCTCTACCATGAGCGGCGCCCTGTTTGATTTCAAACCTGACAGTGCCGGGGTGATCTCGCCGATTGTGGATGTACGCTTTATGCTCGCTGACGGCACCGAGTCGGCGCCCGGGGAACCGGGCGAGATACAGCTTCGTAGCATCTGTTGTACGCCCGGATACTGGGAAAAGCCCGAGGCCAACAGGGAGACGTTCACTGAGGATGGCTGGATGAAAACCGGGGACATCGGCCTGCTGGATGAGGACGGGTTCCTGCATATCACCGGGCGTATCAAGGAAATTGTCATCCGCGGCGGCGAAAACATCTACCCCGGGGAGATTGAACAGATCGCCTATGAGTTGCCGGAGGTTCGCGAAGTGGTGGTCTTTGGGGAACCCGACCAGAGCATGGGTGAAGAACTGGTCATGGTCATCTATGCCACCCCGGGTAGCGATCTTGGTGAGGCACAGCTGCGAGAGCACCTCAGCACCCGCCTCGCTGGCTACAAAGTCCCGCGCACCATCGCTTTCTGGGATCATCCGTTGCCGCGTAATGCGAGTGAAAAATTACATAAGCTCAAGGTCAAAGAAGCCTACCTCGAAACCTGACACCAGACCCGCCTTATCCGGAGAGAAGAGATGAAACTCGATTTGAGTAGCCCGGAAGATCGATTACTGGGCAAGATACTTGATCAGCAGGCCCTGCACTCTGGCAGCACCCGTTTTCTGGTAACAGATGATGTCACCATTACCTATGCCGAGGCGGCAGATCTCACTAACCGGCTCGCTTCCGGCCTCGCCGCCGCCGGCATAGGTCCGGGCGACCGGGTAGTCATCTTGCTGGGCAATTGCCCGGAGATGGTTCTCCTTACCCTGGCAGTAAACAAGCTGGGGGCGCTCTGGGTACCGATTAATACGGACTTTCGTGGCGACTGGCTGCTGGACTCGATCACTCGCAGCCGTCCCGCGATGATTGTTACCAACAGGCAACTTGCCCCCCGCCTGGCAGAATTGCAGGCAGAGCTGCCGGTTGCCACCCGGGTCATCGTTGGGGACGGGGCAGTCGAGGACGAGACGGCCCTGCGCTATGAATCGCTGCTGGAGCACCCGGCGCTGGAACCGGATTACGCTGCACAGGATTACGGCGACACGGTATCGATTATGTGGACCTCTGGAACCACCGGTAAATCCAAAGGGGTGATGCAGAGCCACAATAACTGGATTCGGGCGATCGTCGATGGCGCAGCACCTATGTATGACTCCCGGGAGGATGATGTCTGCTACTGCCCACTGCCCCTGTACAATTCCGGCGCATGGATAACCTGTGTCTACCGGGCGCTGATCGAAGGCATTCCACTGGTACTGGAAAACAAGTTCTCTGTATCCACGTTCTGGGAACGTATTAATCACTTTGGTGCGACGCAGATATTCGCTATCGGCGCCATGGGATCTTTCCTGATGAATGCACCCGAGTCTCCCCAGGACAGAAAAAACAGCCTGCGCACCGCCCTGATCGTACCCATGGCACCCGATCTCTGGGAGGCCTTCGAGCAGCGCTTCGGTGTTCGACTGCTCAGTGCAGGTATGGGCATGAGCGAATGTCTGCTGATTGCCAACCAACTTGACTGTCCCGCCGGCGTGCCATCCTACGCACTGGGCAGGCCGCCCAAGGACCTGGATCTGAAATTGTGTGACGATAATGGCGAGGAAGTGGCAGACGGTGAACCCGGCGAGATCTGCCTGCGCGCAAAGGCGCCGCATGTTCTGTTTGCAGGCTACTTTGACGCGCCGGAGGCGACCGCAGCTGCCTACCGCGGAGACTGGTTCCTGACCGGCGATATGGCGCGTCTTGACCCTGAGACGGGCGTTTATTTCTTCTCTGATCGCAAGAAGGACTCCGTACGCTTCGCCGGGCGCAACATCTCCTCGATGGAAGTGGAGAGCGTCGTGCGACGTCATCCGGAGGTTGCTGACGTGGCGGCCTATGGCATCCCCTGCGCAGAAATAGACAGCGAGGACGAGCTGAAACTCAGCGTGGTGCGCAAACCGGAAAGTAAACTGACTGCGGAAGCGCTTTGCGAGTTCATCAATAGCAATGCGCCCTACTTCTTCGTTCCCCGCTACCTGGATTTCGTCGACAGTCTGCCGTATACGCCAACGCAAAAAGTGCAGAAATACCTGCTACGGGAGCAAGGCAATACAGAGGACACCTGGGACTTGAAAGACTCGGGCTTCAACGTCAGGCGTTGAAACGACATTTCACGTGACCGCGCTATACAACGCTCATTAATGTGGTTATATTTCTCGCGCTCGCCCCCCTTGGGGAGGCGATACTACTTGCACGATATAACAAACTAACATTCGGAGTGTAGTAATGAGTCAGGTAATTTCTTTCAGCGCGGCCATGGCCGTATTGGCGATTTTTGTGGCCACCGGCCTCGGACCGATGGCAGGTTGATCGACTGCTGCGCGCCCTCAGGGGCGCGCGCCTCCACAGAGCACCTCGGTCACCACCTCCGTGTCGAGAAATTCCTTCAATTCCAGCAACTGAGACTGCCTCCAGGTAAACAGAAAGTGGTAGTGGTTACTGTATGTCAGACCGGAAACGTGACGCCCGGTGGAGGTGGCCTCTACCGCAACACGATCATCTTCCGCGGTCATATTGAGGATAGTGAAGGTCAAACCCTCGGGGAACGCATCCAACACCCCGGCCGCGAATTCACGTGTCTCCTCCTTGCTACGGGAACCTGAGATCAGCGTATTCCCCATGGTAATGACACGACCGTCATCGCAATACGTATCGGCGATGGCATCGGCATCCGCACGCTGAAGTGCGTCAAAAAAAACGCGGGTTCTACGCTTGTTTTCTTCAACCTGATTCATGCAGCGGTCCCTCTCCCAAATTTTTCTACCGGAAAAGTATAGCCAACCCGGAGGGAACACACATGCAATGGCGCTGGATTCCACCGGGAAAACGCCCGGGTGGTATAGAAAACAAGTCATCCGCAGTCCCCTTCTTCTCAATAAGAAAAAATGAAATACTGACGCACCTTGTCACTCACCCGAGCCAGCTTATGCAAAACAACATCGGTTTGTTACTGAGCAAGCGCGCAGCGATAACCCCAGACAACGAGGCTTTCGTCGAGTGGGAACGGCAAAGACGTTTCACATTCGCGGAACTGAACGAGCGCAGCAACCGTGTTGCCGACATACTGCTGGGCCGGGGCATCAACCCGGGCGACCGGGTAGCCACGCTACTTAAAAATGGTATCGAGTTTGTTGAGACCTACTTTGCAATTGCCAAAATAGGGGCCGTCATGGTGCCGATCAACTGGCGACTGGTTGCCGCTGAGGCAGGTTACATTCTCAAGGATTCAGGTGCCAGCGCCCTGGTGTTTGACGCCGCCTTCGACACGACTGTCGAAGCACTCCACGCAGGTTCGCGCGGTGAATTATCATGCAACTTCTGGCTCAGGGTTGGCGAGGGCGACGCCGCCTGCCCTGACATGTACAGCGACTACGACGGATTGCTTGCAGCCGCGCAGACCTCGGAGCCCGCTACTGGCGCAGCCGATGATGACAACCTCTTCATCATGTACACCTCTGGCACCACAGGTCACCCCAAGGGAGCCGTTCACAGCCATGACGGTATGCTGTGGTCCCAGTTTACGAGTATGGCTACTTCGGATATGCGCGGCGATGATCGCTTCCTGCTGCCCTTGCCCATGTTTCACGTGGGCTGCCTGAATCCTGTTTCACTGCTGGTCCACCGCGGCGCCACCGGGGTAATTATGCGTGAGCTGGACATGTCAGGAATGTTCCAATGCATTGAGGCTGAACGGGTGAGCATCTTTATGGCTGTACCAGCGGTACTGCAATTTATGCTGCAGGCGCCGGAGCGAACACGGTGCGACATCAGTTCCCTGCGCTGGATCGCCACCGGTGCCGCCCCCGTGCCGGTGTCCCTTCTCAACAGTTGGTCAGAACTGGGGATCAGCATTCACCAGGCTTACGGTCTCACCGAGTCCTGTGGGCCTGGCACCTTGCTACTGCCTGCTGACGCCGCCACCAGGGTGGGCTCCTGTGGGCGACCACAGATGCATACGCAGGCGAAGGTTGTCGATGCCCGGGGAGAATCGATCCCTATGGGCAGTAGTGAGGCAGGAGAATTGCTGCTAGGCGGCCGTCATATTATGAAGGAGTACTGGAACAATCCGCAGGCCAGCGCCGAGGCACTGCAAGACGGCTGGCTGCACACCGGGGACATTTGCACCTGGGACAGCGAAGGCTTCATTACTATCTGTGACCGCAAGAAGGACATGATCATATCCGGGGGGGAGAACATTTACCCGGCGGAACTGGAAAACGTACTGGCTGCCTGTCCAGAGGTACAGGAAGCGGCGGTAATCGGCATTTCTTCGTCAAAGTGGGGCGAAACCCCGCTAGCGCTGGTCGTGCCTGCACAGGGTTGCGCCCCTACCAGCGACAGCCTGAAGCGATGGTGCAAGGAGCACCTGGCTGGCTACAAAGTACCGCAACTCTATGAATTGGTGGATACCCTGCCCCGCAACCCCTCGGGTAAATTGCTCAAGCCGCAGTTGCGCGAGCAGTTTCCCGATGAGGCGCCATTCTAGGAGACAGCCACCGGCCCGTTCCCTGTGCGCTTGCTAGGCGCTGCCGACTACCTTCCGCAGCGTATCGGGTTCGAGTCCCGCCAGATTGCGGTACAGAATTCCGTAGGCAATAACCAGCATCGGTACGGTCCAGATCAATGGTATACCGAACAACAGACTGGACAGCGCCACCAGAATCATCGCGACAATATTAAAACCGAACACGGTGAACCAGCGATGCCCGATAATCTTGCGCGAGGTTTCCAGGGCTTCCCAGGGGCCGAGTTTCTTATCCACCGCCAGAGGCATCGCAATCTGGTAGCTGACCAGCAAATAGATGCCGGGTAATACCAATAGCAGAAAGCCGATGAACAGCATGACCGCCATCAACAGGTAGGTCAGTGCCAGCCTGCCAAAACTGTCGTACCAGCCGAGCACGCTGGTGGTAACAGGTGTTCGACCAAGCGCAATCGAGGTGGCCGCGAAGGCCACCCCCACGCCAACGGGCAATAGTGCCAGCGTGGTCACCAGGTTGGCCAACGACTGCATAGCGCTGGGCGGCTCTGTGCTGTTGGGGTCGGCGGGCCCAATACCGATAAGGTTGAAGATAAAAACTATTGCCAAAGCCAGGCCAATGTATAGTCCGACGGCTTTCCACACTGCCGCCTTGTTGCCGTTCACCCGGCTCCAGGCCTCACTTAGCCAATCCCCCAGGCTCAAGGTATAGTCGCCAGCCAATCCCTGCTGCACAGACCCCTGCTGCACGTCCTGTGTCATGTCGTCATTCATCTGGTGTTCCCCTCGGCTCAGCCTGTTGTTTCAAGTAATATAGCATCCCACGAGAAGATGAACCCTATTGGGGCAAAGAATGCCGGGGAATTGGGCGACCACGAGGCCGTGCAACTGACCCTGAGGCAGCCCCTCTAAACATTCACAGTATCAAGGAAATATAAACCATGGGCAGTACCCATACCTATCAGCAGGATCCCCGCAACGCGGACATAGAAATCAACATCAACGGCGAACTGTTTCATCGCGACAAGGCGGTGGTCTCGGTCTTTGATTCGGGTTTTATACTGGGTGACGGCATATGGGAGGGCCTGCGTTTACACCAGGGGGTGATTCCTTTTCTGGACCGGCATATGCGGCGATTATGGGAGGGTGCCAAGGCACTGGACCTGGACCTGGGCCTGAGCAAGGCGGAACTGCAGCAGCGTCTCTACGCGACGGTGGACGCCAACAGCATGAATGATCATGTGCATATTCGGCTGATGGTCAGCCGCGGCATCAAAGCCACTCCCTACCAGGATCCCGCCGTAACCATATCCGGGCCTACTATCGTGATTATCCCCGAGTACAAAAACCCGGACCCAGGCCTGAACGATCGTGGCGTAAACCTGTACACCGTCTACGTACGCCGGGGCTATGCGGACGTACAGGACCCACGCATTAACAGTCACTCCAAACTGAACTGCATTTTCGGCTGTATACAGGCGGCCAAGGCAGGCGCGGACGAAGCATTGATGCTCGACCCTCACGGTCACGTGGCGACCTGTAACTCTACCCATTTCTTCATCGTTCGCGAGGGCGAGGTGTGGACGTCTTCGGGTGACTACTGCCTGGACGGAATTACCCGGCGCAACGTCATCAACCTGTGCAAGCAAAATGGTATTCCCGTGTACGAGAAGAACTTCTCCGTAATGCAGGCCTACGGCGCAGATGAAGCCTTTGTAACCGGCACGTTCGCCGGGCTCACCCCGGTGCTCGACATCGACGGCCGCACCATTGGTGAGGGTACGCGCGGTCCCATGGTGGACCGTTTGCAAGCGCTGTATCGTGACATGATCAGCGCTGAGTGCGACCGGGGAAGACCATGACCCTGCGCATTGCGATGTGGTCCGGCCCACGCAATATTTCCACGGCAATGATGCGCAGTTGGGAGAATCGACCGGACTGCACCGTCGTCGACGAACCTTTCTACGCGGCATATCTCGCAGACACAGGCATTGAGCACCCCTGCCGCGAACAAATCCTGCTCACTCAGAGCACGGACTACGGCAAGGTTGTAGAGGAACTCACCGAGCATCCTGTATCTTCTCCACTGCAATACCAGAAGCACATGACACACCACATCCCCAGGGGCATGAATATGGGTTGGTGTGCCAGCATGAAGCACTGTTTCCTGATACGTGACCCGGCCGAGGTAATTGCCTCTTATGTACAAAAAATGCCTTCCATAGATGAGGACGCTATTGGGATCAGGCGACAGGCGGAACTGTTTACTGAGATCGCCGCCATAACCGGCAGTAATCCCGTTGTCATAGACTCGAACGACGTCCTTGACGACCCGGGCCCGATTCTGGCCGCCCTGTGCCGGGACCTGGAGGTGGACTATTACCCGGATGCCATGCTGCACTGGCCGGCCGGCAAGCGGAGTTCAGACGGAATCTGGGCCAGCCACTGGTACCACAACGTGGAGCAGTCCACCGGTTTTGGCCAAAACCGGACTGGCGCAGCCAGTCTGGAACCGGCACATCGTGAGCTGGCTGAGCGCATGCGTCCGTTCTATGAAGAGATGGCGGTGCTGCGCATTCGCAACTGACGGCGCAGGAACAACTGCGCCACTATGCCTCTACTCTTGCAGGGAAAGGGTGTTGACCTGCTCCAGGGCGTCCGCGTACTCGGTGAGCAACTGGAACATGATGTCCCGGCACGACTGCTCATCATTCATCTGCCCGACGACCTGACCGACGGGATTGAACGCAACCTTCTGACAGTCACCCACACTGGCGTAGCGGTGGGTACGTCGCAAGGCATCAAACGTCAGGTAACCCTGCATCGGCATGGGCAGAGGATCGGGGGTATCGTCTCGCTCCCACGCCTCAGTCCATTCATTTTTCAACATGCGTGCGGTCTTGCCGGTAAAGGAGCGAGAGCGCACTGTATCCTCGGATGTTGCCGCTTTATAGGATTCGCGCTGTCCGGGCTCGGCCTGGGCCTCGGTAGAAATCAGCCAGCGTGACCCCATCCATACGCCCTGCACACCCATACTCATCGCTGCCAGCATCTGCCGGCCGTTGGCGATACCACCGGCGGCCAGTACAGGTAACGGGGCAACGGCGTCTACCATCTGCGGCCATAACACCATCGAGGTGACCTCGCCGGCATGGCCTCCGCCTTCGGACCCCTGGCAGACAACAAAATCCAGCCCCGCTTCCTTATGCGCAAGACCGTGTTTAATTCGGCCCGCCAGTGCGCCGATCAGGCGGCCGGCTTCGTGTACCTGCTCAATGATCTCTGCGGGAGGTGTACCCAGCGCGTTCACAATCATACGGCACTTGGGCCGGGTCAGGGCCTCATCCACCAGCGCCTGCGCCTGCTGGATAGAAAAGCTGAGACTGATCGGGTCATTGGCGTCTGGCCAGGCCGGCACGCCTGCGTTGGAGAGTAAGCCCTCGGCAAATTCACGATGCCTCTGGGGAATAGCAGACTCGATCAGTGCGACCAGTTCCTCCGGTGTGGACGAGTCCATGCCTTCGTACTTTTGAGGAATGGCGGTATCAACGCCGTAGATATGATCACCAATGTGCGCGTCTATCCAGTCCAGTTCCTCCCTCAACTGCTCCACTGAAAAGCCCACCGCACCCAGCACACCGATGCCACCCGCCCTGGAAACCTCCACCACCACATCCCGGCAGTGAGTAAAGGCAAAAATGGGCGCTTCAACGCCGAGTTGCTTACTCAGATCTGTTTGCATGCTCTTCCCTTATTCCTATCACAATGCAATAAGAATGGGGCATAAGGGGACAGCGGGAAATGGCGGAATAGGCCGAATGCGCTGGCTAAAACTCCGCGGTCAGCCTTTTGCCGGTAACGGTTGTCCGGCAAAGTAGCGACGCGGATTTTCCACCAGCAGCGTATGGATATGCTGATCGGTGACGCCATGCTGTTTCAGCTGCGGGATAATGTGACGATGAAAGTGTGTCGGGTTGAACAAGACGTCGGTATCCATTGAGGCCAGCAGAGCGTCGGGGAAAGGCCTGCCTTTCAAACAAAACACACAGTCGTGTGACACCACCATCTGTTGCACCCAGCCACGCCGTATCATCTCGGCAAGGTTCTCTACACGCTGCTGGTCCGGCGCAAGCACCTCCAGGCCGAAGCGGTCAAAGCCAACATAGGTGCCTGCCTCCGCCAGTGCCTGATGGTAATCCACGTCAGGGTTACCACAACTGTGACCAATGACGATACCGTGAGGCGCAACCCCATGCTCCAACAGAAACGTCTGCTGCTCGCGGCCCATGGTCCCGCCATCGGTATGCGTGGTGATGGGTGCGCCCGTTTCCCGGTGGGCGATGGCCGCCGCTTCCAGCACGCAGTACTCGTAGTCGGTAATACAGCCGGCGCCGGTGCCTACTTTGATAATGCCCGGCTTGATGCCGGTATCACCTATCCCATGGCTGAGCTCGTGTATCATCAGCTCCGCCATCCGCGGCACCGCCTCGCCCAGTTCCATGGAGTAATGCCAGTAGGCCTTACCACCTTCATCTTCCTTGTACAGACCTGTCGCGCAAACGATATTGAATCCGGTACGCTGTGAAACCTCTGCCGCCAGCTTTACATCCCTGCCCAGATCAGAGGGGCAGGGATCGAGCATTGACTGAATGCCACAAGCCTGCATTTGCTCAATTCTCTCAACGCAAACCTCTACGCACTGTTGGTAAGTGGGGCCGGGGTTCAGGGTGTCTGCTTCCCAACCCGGGTAGGCTATGTGCAGGTGCTCGTGCATCAAGGTGACGCCAAGTTCATCCACGCATAAAGGCCCGGTGACCGTGTTGATCATTTGCCCGGTCATGCAATTACTCCAGGATGCCCAGGTCGCCGCACAGTTCCTGCAGCGTGCGCCCGATCCCGGTCTGAATACGAATAACCTCCAGTTTCGGCCAGGTTGACCGCTCGCCGGTCTTGATCAGGTTAAAGATCTCTTCCTCGGTAAGATGCGCGAGTAGGCGTGAGGGATTGAAAAAGCGGAATGGCGGGATGATATTAATATCGCCGACGTAGTCCTGGTTGACCACCGCGAGAATGGTATTGGTCCACTGATTGAGCATGGGGCGTTTCTGTAGCGGCTTTTGCATGATCTCAGCAGATGCATTCAGCCACTCACGCGCAGTGCGTGTGGCGGCAATCTTGACTATGTCCACCCGGGTATTGCGCCTGCCCGAGTCGCGGACGAACGGAATGATGTGCGGGTTAGTCTGGCTGACAATATAGTGATTCACTCCATAAAGCCGCGCCAGGCGTTTTGCTGGCAGGTCATCACTGATTGCGCCGTCTACCCACTTGCGTGAAGGCAGGTATTCTTTTTTGTCGCCGTATTTATCACGCGCCATCAAGGTGACCGGGGGATAGACACCGGGTACAGCCGCCGACGCCATGATCGCCTGGCGAATCAGCACATTGGGAGTAGTCGTCGCATTGAGCAAGCGCGAGGTCTGGTGGGTCTCCGCCGGTGCAATGGAGACATTCATATGAATGCCGGTTTTGGCGAAGGCCTCCTGGAAGGTCATGTCAGGCACCAGTCTCTCAATGATGCCCTGTATCTCATGTACCTGCAGAATCTGAGGCCGGATCCTGTGCAGCATGCTCAGACGCTGCTTCTCCAGCTCTATCTGGTTCACCAGATAATTCGGATCAAACAACTTCTGCAGCTCTTTCTCGCTATGCGTGGCCAATATGCTTCCCACGAAGGAACCGCCACTGGAGCCAGAGAGAATATTGGGCAGCAGATCGTGCTCCAATAACGCTTTTACGACACCGACATGGAAGTACAGCAGCATGCCCGAGCCGCTCATCATCATTGCACTTCGCCCGAAGCAGTGGTTGGCGCGCCGGAAAAAATCCAGGCGTTCCTCCTCCGATATTTCATCGTGCTGCACCGTTGCCAGCAACCGCAGGGAATCGGTGATCTCGTCGATATAGTCTTCGATAACCTGCTTGGTGCCAAATCGCGCCACCTGGTAGAGCTGGGAACGCCCCATACCGCCTACATTGCCATGGATGCCCTCATTAAGGGTAAACAACAGCCCGGGATAGTCATGACGAGCGCGCAGAGAGCGCAACCGATCCAGGCGGTGGCGAATGGAGACGTAGTCGTAGGCAGAGGATTGGTCCTTGCGCTTCCAATTGGCGCGGCCGGACTTGTCATCATGCGCTCGGGCGGCTTGCTGCCAGTCCTCGTATGTTTCGGCCTGGGACATCGCCTTTTCATACTTCCGTAATGTCATCCTGCTCACAGACAAACCTCTCTACACTGGATTAAAGCTGTTGACTCGCCGGGTGGCGGATTACAACTCCTGCAGTTTAGCATTTTATAGGGCTGTTCCCGCAAGGTGTCATGGCGTGGTGAAGCACTAGAATTCATACTCCAGCAATGCCCGTACCGTATAGTCGGCAGTCGTGTCATCCAGGCCGAAAATAACACCGGCCTGCCACTTGAGCGCGCTCAAGGGGCCAAGTCTTTCCAGCCCAAGTAGAACCGGACCTGCGCCCAGCGTATCCTCGCCTGAATACATCTCCAGCGCAGGTTCAAAGCGCGGGGAATACCTGTAGCGACCCTGCAACGCCAGCGCGGTCTCCCACTCATCGGCGATGTCGCTGCCGCCTTCAAAGGTGAGACCCAGATTTGCGGTGGCGCTGAATCGGCCAAACTCTTTCTCCAGCAGCACCGCGGTGGAAGCTTCCCAGATATCCCGGTTATGCTCCTTCTCCAACTCGAACAGCAGCCCATAGTCAACGATATGCTCGCCCTGCTCTGACAGCTGCCAGAGCATTTCAATTTCGTAGGCCTCAAGCCCAAGGCCCTCCCCGGCGCTCTGCTCGCCAATCAGGTACGCTTCCACAAAGACGTACTCAGAAACCGCCCTGCCCAGCCCAAGCCGATGCAACTGCAGTCGCTCTTCGCCACTGGGGGGGTCCTCGTCGGCAAGAGTCGCGCGCCACTCCAGCTCCCACTCCAGCTGCTCAACATAGGGGTGATAAACCTTGTCTATCACTGAACCGTCGGCCATCAGCCTGGGTGACTGTAGCAATAGCAAGCACGCCAACATCAGGATTGAAAACGCCCTAGGCTGCATCTACAGTACTCCCGACGACCTGCCCGGCCCACCAGGCGCAGACCACCAGTGCTACGCTGCCCAGGTACAGAGATACCTGCAGCAAACTGGGCGTCGCTTCATATCCAAACACCGCGTAGAGCAACTGCCCGGTCAGCGATTGCTCGTTTACCAGTACATTACTGTCCCACAGCTGTCGCGCTGAAGGCAGCCAGTCTACCTGCTCAAGCAACATACTCGACTGCATCACCATGCCGGCGCCAATCAGGGCAAGCAACGCGTGGCAAACCGGGATAACGCGCCGCTCGGGCAGGGAATTCAAAGCCGCATACAGTAATACCCCCACACTGAGACCGATGGTTGCCCCTATCGCACTGCCAGCGAATACCGCTGTCCTGTGCTCCTCGGATGTTGCAAACCCGGTAATGTAGATGAGGATCTCCGAGCACTCACGGGTCAAGGCACAAAGTGTGGCAAGTGCCATGAAGATAGCCATCGGCTGTGCCATCACCGAAGCACTGCGCCCTACCCGCGTTGCCACGAAGACAACACAGACCAGAGCAACAAAAACCAACACCTGCAGCAAGGCACTGACCACCTCCTGCCCGGCCCCGTCCAGGGCGTCAGTCATAGAGTCGAGTGAAAAGGCGAACAAGACTACCGCCACCACCGTTAGCGGAAGCGCCAGCAGCAGCCAGCGCAGGGACAACCGTAGCGAGACGGTCATCGCCAGCAGCACGCTGATCAGGACTGATGCCTCCAGAACTTCACGCAGCACCAGCACAACCGAATTAATCAACATGAAAAAACTTCACTCTACAACCACCCTGCCCTGTGCCGTTTTGGGGTTAAATTCACCAAAGAACGGGTAGACTCCCGATTTCAAAGGGCCGATAAAGATATTCGCTTTGCGCCCGCCCATTATCACCTTCTCGCGATTGAGTTCATAACTCTCGAATTCCTCTGGAGTGCTGTCGCGGTTATAGACAACCAGTTTTACCTTGGTATCAGCGGGTATGCGCAGTTCCTCGGGGTGAAACAGGTGGTCGCGAATCTCAATTTCAAAGATCGGTGTTTTTGCCTGCAATGCACCAGCCCCCAGCAGCAGGCCGGTCATGATTACAAGCGGCCTCCTTATCACGATGATGCCGCCGGAAAATGAATGCGTACGCCAAGACCACCAAGGTCGCTGTCTACCAGTTCAATGCGGGCAGAATGCACGGTCACAATGTGTGCAACAATTGACATGCCCAGCCCTGAACCGCTGCTGCCTCCACTGCCACCCATACGGTAAAAACGCTCAAAAACACGCTGTCGCTCGTGAGCGGGAATCCCGGGACCCGAGTCATCCACGGCCAGTACGGGATAGCCATCCTCCATACTTACCGAGACGCGTATCTCTGCCTCGCGCGGGCAATACTTGGCGGCGTTGTCCAGCAGGTTACCGAGTAAAGTCTCAAGTAAAGCCGGATCACCGGACATGGGCGCCGGCGAGCCCTCCAGGGACAGCACCTGGGCTTTCCCGGTGAACCGGGGCCAGGCGGCAGCGGTTACGCGCTGGCAAAGCGAGTGCAGGTCCAGCTCGCTGAACTTCGCTTGAATCAGTTCGGGATGGGTTCGACTGAGATCAAGAATCTGCTCCACGAGATGGTGCATACGTTCCACTCCGGCATTGGCATGTTCGAGAGCGGGCGCACCGGGGGGCAGGTCAGCGGCAATATTGTGCAGGTGTACCTTCAACACACTCAGCGGTGTGCGTAGTTCGTGAGCGGCATGTGAGGCAAATTGCTTTTCTCTCTCAAACGCCGCAGCCAGGCGGGCAAACAGAGAGTTAGTTGAATCGATCAGTTGCACCAGCTCGCGAGGCGGGCGTCGCACCCTGACCGGAGACAGATCATCGCTGCGACGTGTGTTTATCTGGTTGCTCAGTTCGCGCAGAGGGCGTAGGCCCCAGCCCACCAGCAGCCATACCAGCAGCGCAGAGACTGGGAGCCAGAGCAGCAAAGGCAAAACCGATTCGAGCACTACTTTCTCCGCCACCAGGTGACGCAGGTCGGCCCGCTCAGCTACGACAAAAACCGTTTTATTCTCTGCTTGTAGTGTGTATGTGCGCCAACGATAGCCGGAAAAGTTTGCGTAACGATACCCCTCGCTGAAGTCACCTATAGGCGCGGCCGGTGACCCCTCCGACGCCAGTAGCAGTTCCCCTTCTCGCCAGACCTGGAAGGCAAACTCACCATCACGCTGATCCATCACGCGGCTACTGATGCCCTCCGTGCGGGCCAGTCGCAGAATATCGCTGGCGTGGGCCAACTGTTTATCGAGCAGTTTCTCCGCCTCACGCATACTGGAAAGATATCCATTTAGCGCCGCGATAAAAGACACCAGCGAAAACGCGGCCACCAGCATGACCACCAGATAGGTGCGGATTGAGTTCATGTCGCGGACACGGTATAGCCAATGCCACGTACAGTCTTGATCAGTTTATCAGGTAGCTTCTTGCGCAGGTGGTGTATGTGGACTTCCAGTGCATTACTCGATACTTCCTCTCCCCAGCTGTAGAGGCGCGCTTCCAGCGCCTCACGCGTCAGCACCTTGCCGGCGCTTTCCATAAGCGTCTTCAACAGCATATATTCACGTCTTGGCATTTCCACCGGTTGCCCTGCCACAGCGACGGCGTGGGCTGCGGTATCAAGCTCCACATCACCGATACATATCTTGCTGCTGGCGGCAGTGGACAGTCGGCGTTCAAATGCACGCAGGCGCGCTGCCAGCTCCTGCATGTCAAAGGGCTTGGGGAGATAATCATCGGCGCCCCGGTCAAGGCCGGCTATCCTGTCGCCTATCTCACCCCTGGCCGTTAACACCAGCACCGCAGAACGAACACCTTTATCACGTATCTGCGAAAGTACGTCCAGGCCATCCATATCCGGCAGCCCCAGGTCGAGAACGATAATATCCGGCTGCTCGGCCGCGACCGCAGCCAGGGCCAGCCTGCCGCTGGCAACATGGTTAACCACAAAGCCCTCGCGACCAAGGGCCTGCTGCAAGCCGGCCGCGAGTGAGTCATCGTCTTCTACAAGGAGGATGTGCATTAGGCGGGATTTTAACGCGCCACGGTGTGCGCCGCCATTGCCTGGCGGCGGACAACCGCTAACTTTTTAACCAGGGCGGAATCGACAATGCCGGGCAAGAGAGCGTTTAGCATGGCAAAAAAACGCTCCGGAGCGCCGATTTGACGCACGCTTTTGCCGGAGTGCAGCAACGCCAGCAATTCTTCTGCCACCTGTTCTGGCGCGTCCGTTGCATTGCCCAGTTCCTCGTTCATTGCCACCACTTCCGGTGGATTCATGGGGGTGGCAACAGCCCGCGGGGCAAGATACTGTACCCTTACATCGCTATCAGCGAGCTCACGCCGCAAAGCCTCGGTAAAACCACGCAACGCAAACTTGCTGGCACTGTAACCACAGTAGCCAGCGAACCCTATACTGCCAAAGCCAGAACCGACGTTTACAACTGCGCCATGGCGCTGGCGCAGTTGCGGCAGCAGGTCCCTGGTCAGCAGGATGGGGGCCATAACATTGACAGCTATCATCTCTTGTAACTGCTCATCGGTTTGATGCTCAAGCAGGCCAAAGCAATTGACCCCGGCGTTATTGATCAGTATGTCCACTGCGTCAGCGCAGGCATTCACCACCGTCGCCCTGCCCTCCTCGGCGGTAATGTCGGCAACCACCGGGCGATGGCCATCGCCCGGAAGTGCCTCGCATAGGGCACCAAGCTGATCTATTGTGCGACCCACCAGCAGCAGGCATGCGCCGCGTCCGGCCAGTTTCCTTGCCATCGCACTGCCAATACCGCCGGCAGCACCTGTCAGGACAACCCTCTTGCCACTGATATCCATCTGTTACGCCTATGCCGCCAGGGCAGTGGCCTGCCCTGCCCGCACACTGCCATAGACGTTCGCATAGAGCCGATAGAACATCTTTGCGCAATGCAGGATCGCACGCTGGTCTTCTTCACCATCAATGCGATTCATCAGGTCCTCAAAGAATTTTACATGCTCGATATCAAGTGCGCCGTGCGAGCGCAGATAGGAAAACGCCTCCGGCCCCAGTCCCGTGGATGCCGCAATGCATTCTGCCGCCTTGTCGGCCACCGACACGCTGGTGCCTTCCAGCACGTGCACCATACCGAAGAAGCCGACTGGATTTCCGCGATCGATCACGTGATATGCATAGGCCACCATCAGTTCTGTTTCAGCAGTGGGTATAGCTGCGCGCACGGCCTCTGCATCGTAACCGCAGGCACGGATATCGTTGAGTATCCACTCCTGGTGTCCCAGCTCCTCTTCCACGTATTCTGCCAGGGCAGTACGCAGCCATTCCATGTCACCCGGTATGCGTGAACCTGCCGCCATCAGCAACGGAATGGTATGCTTTACATGATGGTAGGCCTGCCCCAGAAAGGCTGCGTAAGTGTCCCTGTCCAGCTTGCCGGCAAGCGCGTCCTGCACCAGAGGGCTGGCGATCAACAGCTCCCTCTCTGTTCTGGTTTCGTTCTGAAGTGTTGAGAAAAAGCTCATACGGCCATCGGCTCCTGTTCTGTAATTGAGTAGAGTTGGTCAACTTCATCTGTGTAGCGCTTGCAGATGTGATCACGACGCAGGCGCCCGTTGTCAGTCAGGCTGCCTGCGGCAACAGAAAACGGCTCAAACAAGCGAAGCCAGCGGGCCACGCGGGCATAATCCGGCAATGTGGCGTTCACCTTATCAATAGCCAACTGCACTGACGCATCATCAAGCTCGTTGGTCGCAGGCAACAACAGCGCCGCGCAAAACGGCCGATCATCACCCAGCACCATTACCTGGGCAAACAGTCCGCTGGCCAGCAATTCGCTCTCCACCCACTCGGGGCTGATATTCCTGCCAAAACTGCTCACCAGCACATTCTTACTGCGACCCTTCACAGTCACGAACCCATCCTCTGTCACACTGCCAAGGTCACCGGTAAGGATTTGTTCGACGCCCCAGCTTCGTGGCTCGTCCAGGTAACCGAGAAAGCTGTTACCGCAGACCACCAGCTCACTGTTTTGCTGAACCACCGTTACATGCGGTAATACTTTGCCACTGGTGCCAGGTCTGTCATGTTGCCGGGTGTTGAGCGCAACCACCGACGCGCACTCGGACAAACCGTACCCCTCATAAACAGGCAGGCCGGCAGCGCGCACTCGCTGCACTACCGCCGGCGCTACACGCCCTCCTCCAACCGCGACAAAACGCAATGAGGCGGGGGCTTGCCAGCCGCTGGACAGTGCGCTGTCAAACAGACTCAAAAACTGCGGCACCAGAATCATTGTGCTGGGCTGCAGTTGAGAAACCGCTTTCAGGAACCGTCGCGGACGCAGGCCTGAGCTGCCGGCCATACCCAGCTGTTCAAGGGGGTAGACCAGGCTGGTGCCGGCACTGATCAGAGGCATATACAGGCCGCCAATATTTTCCAAAAGCGTACTCAACGGTAACGCGCAAAGATGGCGCGGCGCCTCTTCATCCAGGACACTGGCCAGGGACACGGCGACTCGCTGGCACTGCGCCAATGAAAGGCAGACACCCTTTGGACTGCCAGTCGAACCTGAGGTGAATGTAAGTTTTTCAGTACCTGCGGGCATACTGGCGGCTTTAGCTACCGCCAGTCTTCGCCAGCGTAAGGTGGGTGCACCGTGTGCACAAGCATCGTTTCCACCGCCCAACAACGCGCTTATGCGCTGCTGGTTCTGCTCGTCGAAGAGCAGCGTATCGATGCTTGCCGAGTCAAGCACGTGGCGCAGCTGGGCATCGCTAAAAAATGTAGGTATGGGTACCAGACAAAGTGCATCACACTGGCTAGCCATGTCGGCCACCACCCAGTCAACGCTGTTGTCACTGAGCAGGCCGATGACAGCGGCTTCACTTACCCGCAGTTGCTCAGCGAGCGCCTCAACGCGATCCAGCAGCGCGGCTGCACTGACCGTGCCAGCAGGACCTTCAAGCACTGGATCTTCGCCACGGCTTTCGGCTCGCCTGCGCAAGACGTCCACAGGCGAGGTCACACGCGCTGCCCCCGAATGGCGTCCGCGAGACTATCGATAGCCAACTTCTCACGGCTCCAGAGCGCGGATATGCGCGGATGGTGACTACCGTGTACCACAGCCTGGGCAATGTCTGCCAGCACGACACGGGGGTCGCCGTCATAATAACTGCCCCACATTTGAGCTCTACCATCAAGCTGTTCGGGGTCTGCCGGGCAGACCTCGCGAGTGACGAAGCCGCATCGCCTGATAGACATTCTTACCGCGCGATTGGCGGCAAACACGAGATGACTGATTCCCGCCCGCCCCAGAGCTGCAACCACCAGCAGGTAAAGAGCTACCGCCTGGCCCGGTTGCGACGCCACCAGGTTACCCAACTCCATGACCTGGCCACGGCTTACCTGGCGACCGAATACCCGGGCGACATGGTCCTCCACCGGTGAGGGAAGGTAAGCCTCACAGAACAGGCTGGTGTTGTTGGCACCGCGTAAACCCAGGGCTGCCTGCAAGTCCCTGTCCTGCTCCATAAACACCAGCAAGGGCAGGAATTCAAACACTGACGCGCCATACGCAGCACGAAATATCGAGGTGATATAGCGCTCTACAGGCTCGCGCTGCGCAGAGTGCGCGTCGCGATAGTCCACCCGCACAGGAACAACAGATTCAGCATCCAGCCGGCTGCTGACTTTCTCCAAAGGAACTTGTCGCCGTGTATCGATAGTCATAGTACTTGTCCCTATTGGCCGTCTATGTCGGCAAGCAAGGCCTCGATTTCTTTGCGCCTAGCCTCGTCAGCCAGCTCCCGTCCCGGCCTTTTCGGCGCCTCCAGCGCGCTTTCCAGGTACTGGCGCGCGCCAGCGGAGTCGCCTTGGTCGAGCAGATAATCAGCATAAAAATAATTGGCATCGATACCTTCCGGGTTGAGCGCCAGGCCCGCCTTAAGCAACTCACTTGCCTTGTCATTATCACCAAAGCCGATGGGCCAACCGGGGACCTTGAAATAGAGCGTACCCAGGCTGGTGCTGGCGGCACCATGCAAAGTATTCGGTGAAAGGTCGATCGCTTTCTCCAGCATCGCGCGGGCTGCCCTGGCGTACTTCATGGCGGAAAAGCTACTGGCCAAACCCGCATAACTGGAATTGGCGATACCGCACCAGGTCAATAGTTCCGCGTCATCAGGTTGCCGGGCGGCAGCCTCGACGCAGGTTTCCACCAGTTCCTCCAGCGCTGCTTTGCGAGCATCACCTGCAAGGCCAAAGTTAGCCTGATCCCAATCCTGCTGAATGGTTTCAGAAAGTGAACTGGCCGCTAATAACGGCGACAGTGATAACAACACCACAGCCAGAATGGGACGGTAGTTTCTGTTCAAGCACATAACGTATCTCCACCGGGGCTCTTTGCCCTCCATGAACGACACTTTAGCGAGCATTTCTTAACGAAAGCTTATGGCGCAGCGATAAAATGGTGAATGGAATCAGCGTTTTGGTTAATCTATTGTCGTGGATTGACGGCAGCGACCAGCATTGCCAGGGACGGCCCGGCGATGGCGATCCATGCTATCGGGAGTAATCAGCCATGCTGGAGAAAAACAACTTACTGGAACTGCTGGTTGATCATTGCCAACAGCAGCACTACCCCCCACGAGTCCAGGTGCTGCAGCCTGGAGACCCCGCAGACACGCTTTACTATGTGGTGGAGGGCTCCCTGTCCATTCACCGTGAAGACGAAGGCGGTCAAGTGATTGTCCTGGCCTACCTGCACCAGGGCGACTTTCTGGGTGAGATGGGTGTCTTCCTCGATTTTCCCTCGCGGGGCGTCTACGTAAAGACCCGCGCAGCCACCGTGCTTGCCCAGATCACTTATCAACACCTGCAAGCACTACTGGAGACTGAACTCGCACCACATCGTGCCGATTTTTTGCACCTGTTCGGCGCGCAGTTGGCGAAGCGCCTTATGCAGTCCGAGCGCAAAGTCGGCGACCTTGCGTTGCTGGATGTCACCGGACGAATCGCCCGTGTACTGCTCGACCTGACGGAAGAACCCGACGCGCATGTGCACCCTGACGGCATTCGCGTCAAGGTCACGCGCACGGAGATGGCACGGCTCACCGGGTGTTCCCGGGAAATGGCAGGACGCTGCCTGCGCGAACTGGAGGAGCGTGAGTTGATATTCAGTGAAGGGCGCAGCGTGATTGTACTGGGTGCCGGCAAATCCGGGGCACCGCTGGAAAACGTTTAATCGCCAGCGTACTGCTGGTTAAAGGTATCTAGGTCGGCTGTGGTGCGCCCGCAAACTCCGGCACCGCACGCTTGATCACCTCAAGGTAACTGTCGGCCAGGGCCTTATCGTGGCCTGCATAGAAGCCTCGCTCCTTCAGTAAACGGTGCAGCGCAGGCAGCCTGTGTGCCGGCACACTAGCGAGCACGTGGTGCTCCAGGTGGTAATTCACATGGTTGGGGCATAAAAACAGGCGCTCCAGCGGACTGGCAATAGTGGTGCGTGTATTCATCCGCGGGTCCGGGTCATAAAGGTCGGGCACATTGCCGTGCTCGGCGACCTGGCGGATTCGCGCAACCAGCGGATAAGCCGTGAAGTAGGCTACGACCCAAAGCAGGTAGTAAGCGCCGATACCGGCTACCAGCATGGTGAGAAAGATGATCAGGTTAACCAACAGGCCTCGCACTTCAGCGCCGCTCTTTTCTCCCTCCCTTAGCATCAAATTGCGCCCTTTGCCGCCGAAGATACTGCGCATTAACAGAATGCCAGTCTGCCCGGTAACATCGCGCTTCACCTTGCGCAGGAAGCTGGCCCGACTCACCGGATACGCGCGATAGTTGGGCAGGTCAGGGTCACGGTCCGTGCCCGCGTGGCGATGATGCTCGCGGTGAGACGCACCATAAGCATTGACGTCGCCCATTACAGGGTAGGCGCAAAGCCACTGGCCAACCCACTGATTGAGTCGCGGTGACTTGAACAGCGTTTTGTGTCCGGCCTCATGCATGAGCACGGCAAGACCCAGCTGGCGGCCACCGAGCAGCAGCACTGCCAACAACAGCGTCAGGGGGTTGGTCCAGCTAATCGCCATGGCGAAAACTACGAAGATGAGCAACCAGTTGCAGGCCACCATCCAGGTGCCGGCCAGATCACTGCGCTGGGTGAACGCCCGAATTTCATCCTTGCTGAGAAAGTCACTGGCTTGCATCACTACATCTCCGTTCGCCGATTATGGGGATACCTCGCTCACAAATAATGTAACACGAAACACATTATTGTGCATATAATTGTTATATGCTGACACTGAAGCCGGATCGATGAATAGAGAAAACACAGCCCAGCCCCCTACGGCCAAGCGACTGGTCCTTTCACTGCTCAGCGCACCCGATATGCACGAGGTCAGCATTGCGCTGTTGGTGAACTGGGGAGAGCTGTTTGGCATTGATCCTGCCACACTGCGCGTCACCGTGGGGCGCCTGACTCGACAGGGTCTGCTGGCGTCCACCAGGCGCGGTGTTTACCACATTGGTCCCCGGGGCCAGCTCATCGCCGAGAAGGCACGCAGTTGGGTCGCGGTAGAGCAGCGTGTCGCGCCCTGGCGTGGCCAGTGGATACTGGTGCATGCTGGCCATCTCGGGCGCACCAACCGCACTGCCCTGCGTATGCGCGAGCGCGCCTTCCGCCTGAACGGCTTCGTTGAATACGTTGCAGGCCTGTGGCTGCGCCCCGCCAATCTTGCAGAGCCGCTTACGGGGACACGGACCAGCCTGCTCGCACTGGGCCTGGAGCCCGCGGCAGTGATGTCACTGGCCAGCGAATTACCAGGCGTGGAGGATCAGGAACTGTTTGCGCTCTGGCCTCGCGTCGACATTGAAGCGGCTTACCGCCTGCACCTTGAGGCCATGCAGCGAAGCACGGCACGCCTGCCGAAGCTGGAGCTCGCTGAGGCCGCACGGGAAACTATCGAGGTAGGCGAGGCCGTCATCCGCCAGATCAACGCCGATCCGCTGCTTCCCACACCGATGATTAACGCTGCAGCGCGACAGACCATGATCGAACACATGCTTGAATACGATAAACTGGGCCGCGAGACCTGGCGTCGCTATATTGCCGAGTTCGCCGGATGATGGCCTGCGGCAATCCAGTCTTCCCACGACTATACGAAAACATAATGGAACGAGTCACCCCATGAAAGATTATCAACCCGTGCCACTGCCTGACTGGAAAGGCTATGACGAGGAGGAGATGCGCCTGCGCGCCGCAAACTACCTCAGCGACATCAGGCGTCGCCATTCAGTGCGCAACTTCTCCGATATACCGGTGCCTCGTGACATAATAGAAACCTGCATCCGCGCGGCGGGCACAGCGCCCAGCGGTGCCAATCACCAGCCGTGGCACTTTGTTTGTGTGTCTGACCCTACTGTCAAACGCAAGATACGCATTGCCGCGGAACATGAGGAAGAAGCCTTCTACAGCGGCCGGGCCGGCGAGGACTGGCTGGAAAACCTCGATAAACTCGGTACCGACCAGCACAAGCCATTTCTGGAAACGGCCCCCTGGCTGATTGCGATCTTTTTGCAACGCTCCAGTCAGGATGATGCAGGCAACAAACGCAAGAACTACTACACGAGTGAATCAGTCGGTATCGCTACCGGTTTTTTGCTCAACGCCCTGCATTGCGCGGGACTCGCCACACTCACGCATACGCCCAACCCGATGAGGTTCCTGAACGAGGTTTTGAATCGCCCCGCGACTGAACGCGCCTATATGCTGCTGGTCGTCGGCCACCCCACAGACGACGCCACGGTTCCGGCCGCTGCTCTGCAGAAAAAGCCCCTGCCTGATATCGCCACGTTCATCTAGGACACTGGCGACCCACTGCCAATTGGCAGCGCACCGCCCTCCTTGACTGCCAGCAGACTGAAGTTGGACTCAATGTTGCGTACGCCGGGGAATTTGAGAATACGCTGCATAGAGAGTTCTGAGAAATGATCCATATTGCGCGCCACCACCTTCAGTAGAAAGTCATGTGATCCACTCATGGCGTGGCACTCCACTATATGTTCTTCCCCTTCCACTTCGGAGAGAAACTGGCGTTGCTTGCGCTCGTCCTGCTTGTCCAGGGTCACCAGCACGAAAGCTGTGACCTGCAGACCCAGCGCCCGGCGATTCAGGCGTGCCGCATAACCATCGATGACGCCTGCCTGTTCCAGTCCGCGCACCCTGCGAAAGCACGGGGACTCTGACAGCCCTACTTTTTCCGCCAGTTCCACATTGGAGATACGTCCATCCGCCTGCAGGCGACGCAAAATATCGCATTCCGCTCGATCGAACTTCATGGAATAATCCTCCTGTTTTTCCTACTAAATGGCAATATCCCATCTTATTAGCAACAAATACAGGCGTTAATAGAAGAAAAGCACCCATTAAACAGCGTTATCGTGGATAAACCTGAATAATGATAACGGTGAATTACGATGACCGACCTGTTTGACAACCCCATGGGCCTGGACGGCTTTGAATTCGTGGAATACGTGGCCCCGGAGCGCGGTGTACTGGAACCGGTATTCGAGATGATGGGGTTCAGCCATGTTGCCAGGCACCGCTCCAAGGATGTGGACCTGTGGCGCCAGGGCGATATCAATTTCATCATCAATTATCAACCTCGCTCCTGGGCCAGTTATTACGCTGAAGAACACGGGCCCTCCGCCTGTGGTATGGCCTTCCGGGTTCGGAACGCGACGCAGGCTTACCAGCGTGCCATGGATCTTGGCGCGCAGCCGATCGACATTCCCGCCGGCCCGATGGAGCTGAAACTCCCGGCAATTCGCGGCATTGGCGGGGCCATCCTTTACCTGATCGACCGCTATGAGGACGGCGCCTCCATCTACGACATCGACTTCGAGTACCTCCCCGGCGTGGATCGGCATCCGCAAGGCTGCGGCTTCAAACTGATTGATCACCTGACCCACAATGTTTACCGCGGCCGCATGGATTACTGGGCGGGCTATTACGAAAAACTCTTCAACTTTCGCGAGATCCGCTTCTTTGATATCAAGGGCGAGTACACCGGCTTGCGCTCCCGGGCGATGACCGCGCCAGATGGCAAGATACGCATTCCCCTGAACGAGGAAGGACGGGCCGGAGGCGAGGGCCAGATCGAGGAGTACCTGATGCAATACAACGGTGAGGGCATTCAGCATATCGCCTTTTCCTGTGACGACCTGTTAACCTGCTGGGACCGCCTTAAACAGAACGGCGTACCCTTTATGACCGCCCCGCCCGCTGCCTATTACGAAATGCTCGATGAGCGACTGCCCGGCCATGGCGAACCGGTCCCTGAGCTCCGCGCTCGCGGCATACTGTTGGACGGCTCGACAGCGGAAGGAGACACGCGCCTCTTGCTGCAAATCTTTTCGGAAACCTTGATAGGGCCCATATTCTTCGAGTTTATTCAACGCAAGCGGGATGAGGGTTTTGGCGAAGGTAACTTTCAGGCCCTGTTTGAGTCGATGGAGCGTGACCAGCTGCGCCGTGGTTCGATCCACACTGGCGACGTCGCCTGAGGTCTATCCCCTATGCAACTCAAACGAATTCATCACGTCGCCTACCGCTGCCGGGATGCCCGGGAAACCGTAGGTTTCTACCAACGTGTACTGGGCATGGACTTTGTCCTGGCCATTGCCGAGGACCAGGTCCCCTCCACCAAAGCCCCCGACCCATACATGCATGTATTCCTGGATGCCGGCATGGGCAACGTCCTTGCCTTCTTCGAGCTGCCGAATTCCCCGGATATGGGGTTTGACGACAACACACCAGACTGGGTGCAGCATATTGCGTTTGAACTGGAGGACTGGGACGCCCTGCTCAGCGCCAAAGCGGCAGTAGAAGCGGAGGGCCTGGACGTGATCGGCCCCACCAACCACGGAATCTTTCAGTCGATTTATTTCCGGGACCCCAACGGGCATCGACTGGAGCTGGTGGCCAATACCTGTTCACAGGCAGAAATGAACGAGTTGCACCGTGTGGCGCCGGCCATGCTGGAAGAATGGAGCGCAACCAAAAAAGCGCCTAGGCATGCGGCCTGGTTGCACAAAAAAGAATTCAAGGGAGATGAGGAATGAAGCTGGCAAGCCTGAAGTCCGGACGCGATGGTAAACTGGTGGTGGTATCAAGGGACCTGACCCGAGCGGTGGACGCCGGGTTTATCGCCTCCACCCTGCAGAGCGCACTGGATGACTGGGCGAAGACAGCGCCCGCTCTAGACGCCCTGTCGCAACAGTTGAATGCCGGCGAATGCGCCGGCACCTTCGACTTCGACCCAAAAGCCTGCGCTGCTCCACTGCCCCGCGCCTACCACTGGGCAGATGGCAGTGCCTATGTGACGCACGTGGAACTGGTGCGCAAGGCCAGGGGCGCAGACCTGCCCGAGTCGTTCTGGAGCGACCCCCTGGTTTACATGGGCGCTTCGGATGCCTTTATCGGTCCGCGAGATGATATACCGGTGCAAAGCGAGGACTGGGGTATCGACTTCGAGGCTGAGGTTGTCGTTATCACCGACGACGTGCCAGCGGGAATCAGCAGCGAACAGGCCCGCGACCATATCATGCTAATCGGCCTGGTCAACGATGTATCCCTTCGCAATCTTATCCCCGGAGAACTGGGCAAGCAGTTCGGCTTTTACCAGTCCAAGCCCTGGACCAGCTTTAGCCCGGTACTGGCGACGCCGGATGAGCTGGGTGATGCGTGGGATGGCGCCAGACTGCATCTGCCTCTGCGCGCCAGCCTGAATGGCAAGTTGATAGGTTCACCCAACGCCGGCGTGGACATGACCTTCGACTTCCCCACGCTGATCGCGCATTGCGCCAAATCGCGGTCGCTGATGGCAGGCACCGTTATAGGCTCTGGTACAGTATCCAACGTGGGCAGCGCGGACGGCTCATGCTGTCTTGCTGAGGTGCGCTGCCTTGAAACCATTCGGGACGGAGAGCCAAAGACCCCATTCATGTCATTCGGTGACAGAGTGGAAATTGAAATGCGGGACAGCGATGGTAGCCCCCTCTTCGGTGCTATCGACCAGGTCGTCACACGCTATTACCCGCCAGGGAGCCAGGCGCAATGAAACTCTTTTCCTACTTTCGGTCTTCCGCAGCCTTCAGGCTGCGCATCGCCCTGAATCTAAAGGGCCTTGCTTATGACTACGAGCCGGTAAACCTGTTGCGCAAAGAACAGAAGAGTGACGCCTACATGGCCCGCAATCCCCAGGGGCTGGTTCCTGCAATGGAGTTACCCGGTGGCGACACGCTGGGCCAGTCGGTGGCACTGTTGGAGTGGCTGGAAGAGACCCACCCGCAGCCCGCGCTGTTGCCGGCAGATGCCTTACAGCGGGCGCGCGTGCGCTCAGTGGTCAATGCGATTGTCTGCGATATACACCCAATCTGTAATCTGGCGGTCACCAACTACCTGCGGGACAGGCTGGAGGCGAACCAGGAGGACCTGGCCGATTGGTATACCACCTGGATGCACCGTGGTTTCCATGCCATTGAAACCACATTGTCCACAAACGACACGCTTTACAGTTTTAGCGACCAGCCGGGCATGGCCGATATCTGCCTGGTTCCTCAGGTATACAACGCGAAGCGCTTCAACGTGCAACTGGACCCGTTTCCCCGCATCCTCAGCGTCGTGGAACGCTGCCAGCAGCTGGCGGCATTTGCTGACGCAGCACCTGAGCGGCAACCCGACAGTACGCTCTAGGGGCGCCTGCGATGGATCAGCAAACAATAATTAATAGCCTTCCGCTTCACCTTCGCCCCTTCGTCAAACAACAACGCTACGACGACTACACGCCTCGCGACCAGGCCGTGTGGCGATTCGTAATGAAGCACCTGAGCAGGCAGCTGGCCGACTCTGCTCACCCGATTTACAAGGAAGGCCTTGAGCGCACCGGTATCGCCCTGGATCACATACCTTCGATTGATGAAATGAACGCATGCCTGGCCCGGCTGGGCTGGCGAGCAGTCGTCGTTGACGGGTTTATCCCTCCAGCCATTTTCATGGAGTTCCAGGCGTTGAAGGTGCTGGTGATTGCTGTCGATATGCGCAGCGTCGACCAGATCTTCTACACCCCGGCGCCGGATATTCTGCACGAGTCCGCAGGCCACGCCCCCTTTATCGTCGACATTGACTACGCCGAGTTCCTGCAACGCTTCGGCGAAATAGGCATGAAAGCCATAGCGTCGCATGCAGACCTGGAACAGTACGAGGCGATTCGCGAGCTTTCGATTCTCAAGGGGTGCCCGCAGAGCAGTCGCCAGGAGATAGAGACTGCCGAGGAAAAACTGGCAAAGCTTTGCAACACCGAACAGGCACCTTCTGAAGCAGCATTGCTGACGCGCCTGCACTGGTGGACAGTGGAGTACGGCCTGGTAGGAGACTGCGAGGATTACCGGATTTTTGGTGCCGGCCTGCTCTCCTCTCTGGGTGAAAGCCAGCACTGCATGGATGACACAGCTGTGCGCAAGCTGCCACTTACCGTGGATGCTGTGATGTCACCCTACGATATCACCCGGGAGCAACCCCAACTTTTCGTCACCAAGAGCTGCAAGCATCTTAGCCAGGTACTGGAGGAGTTCGCAGCCTCCATGTGTTTCTACAGAGGCGGCACGGAGTCTTTGCGAACGGCGATTGCAGCACAAAGCGTGTGCTCTGCCTGTTATGACTCAGGCGTGCAGGTTAGTGGCGTGTTTACCGAGGTCCTGTGCGACGCGGTAGGTAATGCCACCTACCTGCGCACCACCGGCCCCACCCAACTGGCCTACCGCGACCGCGAGATGCTTGGGCATGGCGTTGCCCACCACGCTGACGGCTTTGGCTCACCCATCGGCCACCTCAAGGATTTCAGTCGCTGCCTTTCGGAGTATACGATTGATGAGCTCAAGGCTCACGCCATCGAAATTGGCCAACCCACCAAGCTCGAGTACCTTTCGGGGATCACTGTGGAGGGGACGCTGCAAGAGGTGTTTCGCCAGGACCACCGCAACCTGATACTCAGCTTCAGTGATTGTGGGGTCACGGACTTGCACGGGCGCGTCCTGTTCGCTCCGGAATGGGGTACCTACGACCTGGCCGTGGGTTCCGCTATCTGCTCGGTATACGGTGGCGTGGCAGACAAAGAGTCCTTGCAGCTCTTTAAACCGACGCCGCGCACCAGCACCCTGCGCGTTGATGTCGATCCGTCGCTGATGGCCTGCTACTCGCTGGTGGACAGGCTGCGTCAGCAACCTGCCGGGCTTGACGCCGATGACGGCAGCATTGAAGACGCGTTGCTCGCAGCCCTTGCACAATACCCGAACGAATGGCTTTTACGTGTCGAAATGCTGGCGGTGGCGGACAGCAACTTGCAGCAAAGACTGCTAGAGGAGTTGCGCCAGCTTGGCACAGCAAATAAGGCAACGGAACAGCTGGTAGCGATGGCCCTGGGCGACTTCCCTGCGCCTCATGAAGACAGGCCCGCTTCGGCTTAACGAGCCGGCTCCAGATTACCGTTGAAACCGGAAAAGCGCGTCTCTATCGCTTGAATATCATCGATCACTGCTGCCGGCAGTTGGCCAGGCGTGTCATAGGAGGCACTGTCAGATAGCGCATCGGCGAGCCCACCGAACTGCCGTTCTATCTCGCTGGCGATCTGGTCATGACGACCAATCGCGCAGAACAATTGCAGCATGTCGTCAGAGACCACAGCTGGCATGTCGCGCCATTGATTGTTCTTCGCCATGTCATTCAGCTGCTCGCCCACGTCCAGCAGATCATGCTGCTCCAGCACCGGCCAGTAGGCCCGCGTTGAACCGTAGAAAGCGATGCGCTGACGATGGAACTCCACACTGGCGGCCACCTCCTCGTCTGTCGCACCACTGACCACGAAGCCGCCGCCGCTGACCTGCAGGCTCTCCCGGCTTCGCCCCGCTCTGGACAGGCCTGTCTGCAGTTCAGGGAGCACTGTATTCTCAAAGTACTTACGGGTGCAAAAAGCATGCAGTCGCACCCCGTCTGCCACCTCACCGGCAAGCCGCAGCATGGCGGGACCGACCGCAGCCATGGTTATGGGTGGCGGCGCAAATGCCATGGGTTCGGGGGTAAAATTGGGCGTCATCAGGGTAAACTGGTAATGCTCGCCCTGAAATGCGAGGGGCTCGCCTGTTTTCCAACTTTGCCAGATCGCCCGCAGCGAACCAATATACTCTTTCAAACGCGGCACCGGTGCAGACCAGGGCACAGAGAAACGCCGCTCGTTATGGCCCTTTACCTGCGTACCGATACCTAATTCGAAACGTCCACTGCTCGCCAGCTGCAGGTCCCAGCCAATATTTGCCATCACCATGGGACTGCGTGGAAAGGCAATCGCCACTCCCGTTCCCAGTTGCAGACCCTGGCTGTGAACTGCGGCAACGCCCAAAGGCAGGAAGGGGTCGTGACGATTTTCCTGGGTCAACACACCGTCGTACCCTGCCGCCTCTATACGCGCTATTTCGGCGGGTATTGCACCGAGGTCGTTCTGCACCAATGTAGTGTAAATTTGCATAGGTTAATTCCGCCAGACGCCTGACCAAATCAGGCGCCCGTAACATGATTGGATTAGGGCTTGCGGAACACCAGGGTCATGCGTTCACTTTCACCAATAGCCAGCATAGGTGCCTTTTGCGCGTCAGTTTCCAGCTCATGCAGGGTTGGCGGAAGGTTCCATACTCCTTTCGGGTAGCGCTTGACGTCCAGTGGGTTACGATTGAAGAACCCCTCTGCTTCCAACACAAAGCCAGCGCCGGTGGCCAGGGCAATGATGTAGTCCCGCCCCACGTAACCAATATTGCGCGACATCCAGTCCTGCTCAGGATCCGCCATATGCTGCACAATGCCCAACTTGCCGCCAGGCTTGAGGATGGCAAAGAAATGCTCAAATGCAGCGGGGGCAACGCCGGAGCGCACCATACCGTGAGCGCTACGGAAGGTCAGCACCCGGTCGACACTGTTGTCTTTCGCTGCCGCGATAGTCAGTGTGTCGGCCTCTTCATCGAACATCAACGAGCTCACCTGTACTTTACCGTAGACAGCTGCATCGGCATTGAGCTTGGCCTCAAAACGCTCTCTGGACGTCGGTCGATAGCTCGCCTGCTCGTCGCCACTGTCGTAATGGGCGGCGATCAGCTTGCCGTTCTCCTTCAGGTAAGGCGCAAGAATCTCGGTGTACCAGCCACCACCTGGCCAGACTTCCACCACGGTATGCTGGGGCTGTACATCGAACAATTTCAGGGTTTGCAGCGGGTGGCGATACTGATCCCGTGCCACCCAGGCCTCCGTGCGGTGTTCTCCCTCTATCGCGGCCTGGAGCTCCGCATCGTTTGCATGCACAGCTTGCACCGAAAACAACGTTATCAGCGCTGCATAGACTAGTGTCTTCATTTAGGTTTTCCTCTCTTGGGTTGCTATCTTGTCAGTGGGTGATTGGCAGGGTACAGCCGGTCTGCACTACCTGGCAAGGACTCACCCCGACCTTGAAAAAATAAAGCCAGCTATCCCCCCATGCTTCATTCTGTTATACGATGTGTGCGCTCAACGGGACCAAAATAACACATGCTAAAAGCACTGCAGGCACTACACCCCGGTAACTTCGCTCTGGTGATGGCTACTGGCATACTCAGTATTGGCTTGCAGTCGCATGCGCAGTATTGGCTTTCAGATGTATTCAGTATTATTGCCGTTGCCGCCTGGGTTATTCTGATCTTCCTCTGCACTGTTCGCGTCGTGTTGTTCCCGGGAAATGTCTGGGCTGACCTGACGACCTCGAGAACAGTTTTTTCCTACTTCACGCTTGTCGCGGCAACCAACATCGTGGGCATGTTGATGCTCACCTATGACCTTCCCCTGCTCGCAACGGCCTGCTGGTTCCTGGCCTTTTTGTGTTGGTCACTACTGCTGTATCTGGCGTTCAGCGTGCTCACGTTCATCAGTCACGAACACAATGTGAACATCGTACATGGCGGCTGGCTGATAACCATTGTGGGCACCCAGTCCCTGGTGCTGCTGGGCGTTAAAATCGCGCCCTTCCTGGGCCACTACGCTAACTACATGATGATGGAGGTACACCTGCTTTGGGGTCTTGGCCTTGCACTGTACGGCATTTTCATCGTGCTTTTCTGTCACCGTATCTTCTTTCTGGAACTCAAGCCTGAAGACCTGTCTCCATTGCTCTGGGTGGTAATGGGTGCTGCTGCAATCAGTGCCAATGCCGGCACCAACTTGTTCGAAAGTGAAAACCAGCTTTCCTTTCTGGCCAACCAGAAGCCATTTATCGATGGCGTGACCCTGATGACATGGTCCTGGGCCACCTGGCTTATCCCTCTGCTGACACTCTTTGGCGTATGGAAACACCTGGTTCGCAAAATCCCTTTCCGTTACGAGCCCATTGTTTGGAGCATTGTTTTTCCACTGGGCATGTACGCGGTAGCCAGCGATCGCCTGGGCGTGTTAGCCGAATTCCCACCCATGGTCTGGATCTCACAGGTAATGCTGTGCGCCGGACTGGTTGCCTGGGCGAGTGCATCATCAGGCCTGCTGCGGCGCCTGGGGCAGACGATTTTCTCCGGCGAACACGAACACATACCAAAATAGCGGCGAAGCATTTTCTCAATGAAAACGAATGAGACACCGACCTCCTACAGATGCATCACCGTCTTATCACCCTACATCATGCTCTCCTGGTAAGCGTCGATATGGTATTTTGCAGCCGGCACTTGATCGCCTCTCCTGGAGCAGATGGACATCCCCCCATGTTCGCCACTATTTTAAAGAGTCGACCCCTATGCTGAATCAAAGATCTTCCCTGCTGCGCCTGTTCGGTGTTGCTCTGACTGTTACCGCCCTTTGTGCCTGCTCCGACAGCAGCGACCGTCCTTCGGCACCACCGGTGCCCGAGTACCTGCCTATTGCCAACCCGGACGTATCCCTGCCTCCCGACGAGGGCTCTATCAATCTGTTAGCGCAGAATTTTGATCTTGGCGATGTGGGATATCAGCAGTCCGAGTATTTTCTGGAAGGTAACGCGTCTGCCTTTACTAACCTCAGTGAACTAATGCGGGACGGACTATGGGAGGCAGAGCCTGGTGAGCAGGCGGCCTACAAAACACGCATCGTGGTCTACCGCCCGATTGAACCGGCTGACTTCAGTGGCACTGTGATAATGGAATGGCTGAACGTCACCGCAGGGTTTGAAACGCCACCCAGTTGGGGCACAGGTCAACTCGAAATGCGTCGCGGCGGCGCTGTCTGGATCGGTGTATCAGCGCAACTGATTGGCATTGAAGGCAATGAGAATGGCCTGCTGCCCTTGCACCTGAAGGCCGTTAACCCAGCCCGCTATGGTTCGCTCTCGCATCCGGGTGACAGTTTCTCATACGATATCTTTTCGCAAGTCGCGCAGGCGGTGCGGGAACCCGTGGGCATCGACCCGCTTGGCGGCCTGGTTACTGAGCGCATCATCGCCTATGGCGAGTCGCAATCGGCCGGCCGACTCACAACCTACGTGAATGCTGTACACCCGCTCTACAACACCTTCGACGGCTATATGATCCACAGCCGCGGCGGTGGCAGCTCCTCCCTGGCCCAGGAGCCACAGGTCAGCATCCCTACGCCCGAGGCCCCGCAGGTGAGAACAGACCTGAACGTGCCGGTGATGACGTTTGCAACAGAGACCGACGTGGTGTTCCTCGGCTACGCGGCAGCACGACAGCCAGACACAGACATGATCAGGACCTGGGAGGTGGCCGGAACCGCGCATGGGGACATCTACACCTTCGTGACCGGCCGCGATGACACCGTAGGCGACCCGGTATTCGCCTCCGTTATCGAGGAAAACTCGGTGCTGGGCTTTATCTCCTGCGAGAAGCCGATCAACAACGGGCCGCATCACTATGTGTTCAATACCGCAGTCAGGGCGCTGGACGAGTGGGTAAGCACGGGCACCCTTCCCCCGACTTCTCCTCGCCTGGAAATCAACGACGATGGCTCGGACTATATTTATGACGAACTCGGGAATGCCAGGGGCGGCATCCGCACACCCTATGTCGATACACCTTCTGCCATTCTGCGCGGTGAACCCAATTCCGGCGCCAGCTTCTGCCGCCTGTTCGGCACCACTTCACTGTTCAGCGCCGAGCAGATGGCAACGCTCTATGTTGATGAAAGTGGCTTTGTGGATGCAGTGACCGAGTCCACCAACGCGGCCCTGGAAGCCGGCTTCCTGTTGCCCGAAGATGCGGATGCAATCACCACCTGGGCACCGCAACAATGGCGACGCCAGACTGATGAAGCGCCGTGAGGCGTGGCACACAGAGAAGTGGCCACACAGGATTGAGCTGTTGGTCAGCGCGCAGGATGCGCCATGCCGTGACCTGTTCGCGACGTCGACAGGCTTATATCGAAAGAGCTTGTTAGCTCCCCGTTAGGGCTACTTCTGCATCAACTCCAACAGGGCAGACACCGTTGCCTCAACGCCAAGCGTCACTGCGGGCTCCGGGGTGATCTTGAACAAGGGTGAATGATGCGAGGGCACCGGCTCACCACCCGCGGCCTCGCGGTCGAATTCGGCTTGCGGCGTGCCGCCCACAGCGAAGTAAGTGCTGGGAATATACGGATCGGTGGTAAAGAAGGGGAAATCCTCGGCACCCATGCCCTTGCGCTTATTGCCATAAAAGATATCCCCACCGAAACGGGCCGCCCACACGCTGCGCAATCGTCCAGTCAACGCCGGGTCATTGATTGTCGGCGGCACGGACTCCTCGGATACAATCACCTCAGGTAGCTTGTCCTCCGGCAGACCGGCAACCCTCCCCATGTTCTCGGCCACGCGCTTGATTCCCGCCAGTAAGAGTTCGCGTGACTCAAAATCGTCGTTGCGCACCGTTAGCTGAAGATGTGCGCGGTCGGAGATAATGTTGTGTTTGCTGCCAGAGTGAAATGAACCCACGGTGATAACACCCGCGTCCCTGGGCGCCAACTCCCGGCTGACCACCGTCTGCAGGGCCAGCACAATCTGCGAACCGAGTACGATAGGGTCAATGCCACGGTGCGGGCTGGCGCCGTGAGCACCAACGCCGTGGACGATGATATCCACGGTATCTGCACCCGAATACGGGGAATCCATAACAGCAGACAATTTGCCCGTTGGAATTTCGGAGGAAACGTGGAACGCAAGCGCATAGTCGGGCTTGCCGAAACGTTGCCAGAGATTGTCATCCATCATCTGTCTGGCGCCAATTACGCGTTCCTCAGCCGGCTGCCCGATCAGCATCAACGTACCTGACCAGTGGTCCTTCCGGGCCGCCATCGCGCGGGCCGTGCCCACCAGGCTGGTGATATGTACGTCGTGGCCACAAGCATGCATCACCGGGACTTCTTCCCCGCTGGTATCGACCTGTCGGGCGGTGGACGCATTGGGCAACCCGGACTTCTCCTCCACAGGTAAGCCGTCCATATCCGCTCGCATCATCACCAGCGGACCATCGCCATTTTCCATCATGGCCACCACGCCAGTTCCGCCAACACCCTCGGTTACCTTGAAGCCAGCCGCGCGAAGCTCTCCGGCAAGTCGCGCCGCCGTTTGAGTTTCCAGCGTAGACAGTTCCGGGTTGCGGTGAAAATAGTCGAACAAGCCACCCAGGTGTGCCTTGTAGTCCTGATCTATATCGCGACCGAGTTCATCGCTGCTGGCATTACCTGCGAGAACTGTTGTGCAAACTAAAACGAATAGAAGCTGGGAAAGCACTGGCATTTACCTGATCCTTTAACAATTGCATTTCCGCAGGCTAACAGAGCCGCATAAAAGCACAATAGCAAACAAGAGACGTTTGGCCCCCGCTCAATGGACATCCCCTGACAAGGGGCGCACCAGGCTCTTTATCCTTTGAGTTATGGACGGCATGACCTGCACTGATTATTCGAACTACTAACTACTTGATGGGAGTAGCTCGTAAACCGTGTTTACCGCCCTGGTAATAGTGTGCCCCACGCCCTCCGGCCTCCCCTCCCGGGTTGGCCCCTACCATTCATTAGTGTTTAACGTCTAATTCCTGAATAGCTTATAAGGGGTGACTATGACCCCATTAGTTCATGCCTGTTCTGAAGGTAAACCAATTACGCTGGGGAGACGCCCTCGTTGTGAGGCCCTAAGCGGCGTCGCTGTTCGTAGCGTCAGCCGGGAATTGCAGCATTTCATATATCAGGAAATATTAATGAAGATTGATGTATACCAATCTGCAAAGAAAAGTGACTGCTTTCTGTCTGTTCCGACAGGTACCGATCCAAGCGCGATTAAAGTCAGCGCCAAGGAAGGGAAAGTCTACGGAGAAGTGAGATCCTTTCAATAGTCGCTAAGCATTGATACGACCGATAACAGAGCCGCTATCGATTCGAGCGTTGTTATTGATCAGATCAATGAAAAGGGTTATGCAATACAGGGCGCCATCGTACAATTTGAAGGCGTTTGAAATAGACGCTATTAATAACTTTATATAAAGTAACAAACAACCCGCACCCACTGCGTAAAACGAATATGCATTTATTGGAATTTGCTGCGTCGCTGTGCAAAATCACGACTTCCGTCAGCCTGCCCTGCTGTAGTAATTACCAGCGCGCTGCTTATAACCACAAAACGTTTCCGCGGAAACGTACCGCAGCATGCTTGGCAAATGCCTTGTCGGTATTTCCTCGCCGAGCCCGGCAACGCGCTCCATTAGCAAGTACAAGCAATCGGGGCCGCCGTACCGGCGACCCATGTTGTGGGCGTCATACGCGCCCCACAAAATGACAGGAGGTTGATTTGCAAGAGTTTCCCCATGTTTCACACAATAAATACTGGGCTAGAGTGTTATATAGACCGGTCTATATACTTAACTGTTAAAGGTTACTCGTGCTGTTCGCATACTCAAACATCTACATCCCGATTATGGCCTATATACTCATAGCGCTTTCCTCAAAGGCTTTGTACTCTAGCGGTTCACGACTCGCGGGTTTGATTGTGGGAGCTTCGTCTGGTGCGCTTGCCTTTGCATCCCTCATGGCAGAAATTTGGGGGGAGTGGCCTAAGCAAATCGTCTATGGCCCTCAAGGAGAGTTTCTTTGGTTCGGGGGGCAGCCGAACGCGTGGCATGAAGTCCTTGGGTATTTGTGGGCACCATGTTTACTACTAATGGCAATCGGTCTCTGTGTTCATGCTCGCAGAATCGCAACCCTTAACAAGTAAGGGCTTGGGACGCCGTAACCGGCGCCCCAGCCTTAGGCGTTAGGTGGTACTCGCAGTGGTCAAGCGGCAGCTGAAAGCGTGCATTCTGATTAGTCTAATTATGGCCCTGATTCTACCCATTGTTAGTGTAGAAATTTATGTCCTAGTGAACGATATCGAAGATAGACCCGATCATGTAGCGTATGAGCGTGCCATAGAAAGAGGAGAGGATCCTCTCGATGCTGCCACCGGTTCACTAAGGAAGATCTCGGGCTTCGAACGAATAACGCATCGTTTCCAAGATTGGTATAGTTTTCAGGAGTATCTTTGGCAGGTGGGTTACTACTTTGCAATACTTTTGATTGCTACTCTTCTGGTAAGTGGAGTGAAGCTCTATGGAAATCGCACCACCTAACAAGGCCAGGCAGTGCGCTCCCTGCGGTCGCCGGACGCGCGTACCGCGCGCCCGCTGCTGCAAGCGTTATACGTTTAGAGAGATCCGGTGAGTAAAGTAACCCTTAAAGGATATGTTATCGCTTCCGACGAGGATTTGCCTGGAATAAGAGCGGAGCTTCCACGTCATATTGAGCTCACACGTCAGGAAGACGGGTGCTTGGTATTCGAAGTTGTGCAAGACCCGAATGATAAACACAGATTCAACGTTTACGAAGAGTTTATTGATAAAGCGGCATTTGAAGCGCATCAAAATAGAGCTAAAGCATCGAGTTGGTGGGCTGTCAGTCGAAACCTAGAAAAGCACTATCGAATAATGGATGGTTTTTAGTGAGGGTCAATAAAACGTATAACAAGGCGGTGTTGTCGCCTTCGGCTCGGACGGCCCACTTCGTGGTCCGCCGCAAACCTCGGCGTTATGTGTACAGTCAGGTATCGAGCTCATGAATAGAGTTGCACAATGTGCATGTAAGAATGTTGAAGTAAGTGTTAAAGGCGATCATGTTAGGCATATAGCGTGTCACTGCGACTATTGCCAGAGGATGTCAGGGTCTGTGGCAACACTCTGTGCCGTATACAAGGAAGAAGATTTCCTGTCAGCAACTGGAGATACCACAGTTTACGAACTGCCTAAGTGGCCAGGTGCGAAAAAGTACTTTTGCTCCAGTTGCGGATCAACGGTTCATTGGGTTAATCCAGTCGCATTTCCTGGCATGCATATGATTGCTGGTGGCTGTTTCGCAGATCCTGATTTTCCAGCACCAGATACAGTAACCCAAACAAAATATAGACAGCCTTGGTGCCCTGAATTTGAAGGTGCAGATCACTATGAAGGATATTCAGGTAAGTAAGCTAAAACACATAATTAACTGTTATGTGGCAGTAGAGCCAAGCCTCGATCACTAAAGGAGATATATCGCATGGAAGCGCTTTCAATTGTTGGTCTTATTCTTTTCATTGTTGGTGGGCTGGGTCTTCTTATCGCCGCCTTCAAGACAAGTATATTGTGGGGAGTAGGAATAATCGTCATTGCTCCCTCCGCCCTAATTTATACGGTTCTTCACTGGGGCGAGGCAAAGAATCCTTTTTTATTGCAGCTGTTAGGCTTTGTAATTCTATTCGCCAGCACCAGTGGATTGCAGACGCTGTGATTATGCGGAAACCACATAACAAGAACCGGCAATACGCCCCTGCGGGGCCGGAAGCCCAAACCGCTGCGCGGTTTAAGCGCCGCTGCGGTAAGCGTTATGAGTACCTGTAATGACTATCAGTGGTAGCTGCGAGTGCAACAACATCAAAGTCATATGGCACACAATTGATCACAGTCTTGTGCCTAGGGCTTGCCAATGTGAGTATTGCTCATCTAAAGATGCCGCCTATGTAACAAAATCAGGCACAAAGTTTGAAGCTATTATTCAAAACGAGAACCTTCACAAGCAGGTACAGCACGGGTCTAGGAGCGCAGTGTTTCATGAGTGTGCTAACTGTGGCCAGGTTATATTTGTTACATCTGAAATAGACGGTGAATTATATGGCGCCCTTAATGCTCGCCACCTCACCAACAAATTTGGGTTCGCGGAACCTGTTGAGCTCAATTATAGCTATCAGTCTCTCGAGCAGAAACGAGATCGATGGCGTCAGAATTGGTGCCACCCGGTTCTCATAACAAGTTAAGGCAGCAAGGGCGCTTCGCGTTGGGACACACTAACGTGTGCCCCTGCTTAAAGCGTTAGGCCATTAACAGGAGACCGAACATTGATAATTGTTTTAGGCAGCGTCATCGTTGATGAAGCGAAGGTATCTGAAGCACTTGAGCAGAGCAGGGTTCACGTTGCTAGATCCAGGGCTGAACCTGGCTGCATTTCTCATGCGGTTTATCAAGACCCCGAGGTGAAAGGTAAATTGGTCTTTGTGGAAGAATGGCAAGATAAAGAATCACTAGCTAAGCACTTTCAGGTTCCCGCTTCAGGCGAGTTTGTAAAGGCTGTTAGCGAATTTGCCGTTGAGCCCCCATCTATGTCAGTTTTTAGCGCAGAGCGAGTAGAAATTTGAGTTTTCGCTGGCCTAAAAAGGCCAGGCAGTTCGCTCGCTTTGCTCGCAGGGCGGCGTTAACCGGTTTAAACCACATCGCAAAGGAAAAATGTCATGGCAGGGTATCTGATAGCAAATTACCGAATAACCAACCCAGAGGCTTATGAAGCCTATCCTCCCGCTGTAATCCCAACCTTAGTTGCTTGCGGTGCGGAAGTACTTGTCGCTGATTACGAAAGCGAAGTGGTTGAGGGGCAAGCGTCGAGTGTGACTATTGTGTTGAAATTCCCGAGCAAGGAAGCGGCGCGTTCATGGTACAACTCTAGCGACTATCAAGAGATCATTCGTCATCGCCTGGATAATACTGAGGGTTTTCTCCTCTTTGCTGACGAGTTCAGCAGGCCGTGATACTGAGTCTGTACGGCCTAAAAAGTCACGGTTTGAGAAGCACTAGAGTTGAAATCTCACATAATTCACCGCATTTCACGCGATCTTTAATATGGATAATGAAACAAGAAGTAAATTGATTTACCGCCTCACCTGGATTGCTCTTCTGGTAAGCATCATATCCCTTGTTCTGCTTGTTGTTGGTAATCAATCAAAAGGTGATACAAGCTTAACGCTTTGGTTTATTCTCCTTCTCTTACTCGTATATGTGTCTGCACCTTTACATGGCATTATCTTAATAGGGTCACTGGTCCAGCTAATAAAAGGTAACGGATGGGCTATCAGGTGGGTTTATCTATATTTGATTCTCGCGGTGAGCGGACATTTGATAGTTGGATACAGTCAGGGGGCATTTGATAGTCAGCTTATTAAAATAGCTCGATTTAAAAGGTCAATCGAAGAACCGGCACAGCTAAAACTGGAACAGGCCATTAGTCGAGGGCCATCATCAAAAATTGAAGATGTGCAGGCTGCTCTGGCCGATGGTGCAAATCCTAATGCAGGTATCTTTGATAACCGCTTACCTTATTTAGTGGTTGCTGCAAGCAGAGCAGATGTACCGGTAATTAAGGCACTACTGGATGCTGGTGCAGACCCGAACAAACGAGCCACCATAGAATATGAATCTATCGAAAACCCTTTACCGTTGGATGTAGTAGCCTTTTCAGAATATCAGGGCGTGGCTGTTAGTGTGGAATTGTTACTGGCTGCAGGTGCTGACCCCTCTCAATCTATCATGAAGATAGGAGCCTGCAGGCGCGGTGATTTGTCTCTTTATGGCCAAACTGAAAGCTCTGGTGCCAGAGTTCTGTTTGATATGAAGGGTCAAACTTGTCTGCACCACGCCGCTGAGACAAATCAGCTCGCTTTCTTAAAGGCACTTTTATTTGATCCTGCCTATAAAAATGAAAAGACCAGGGAGATGCTGGTGATGAATAACCATAGAGGTCAAACTCCATTGGATGTCGCTGTAAGCAGCGAACATTTCGAAGCTGCCGTTCTTATGGCAAAAGCAGGAGGGAAAGCAAACAAGAAAGAGCCTCTTAAAGATGTTCTGAGAAATCAGGCTGATAACCCTGTGCTGGATGAGTTAAAAGAACTCCTTCTTGGTGAGTAACTAGAAGAAGAGCGATTCCAACAAGCGCTTCCACTACACCCGCAAATCGCGCGGATCAGTGAATTCAACGTTAATGAACGGCAGCTCCCTGCCCACGACCAAGGCATTCCACATGGAGTGTTCGATAATGAGTGCTAATGCCAAGATAAAGGCCGCTGTCGTCGACCAAAGCTGACGCTCAGATACTTGTGGTAATCTGGGTTTCAGAGTGAGCTCCCGAACTGCAGCGGACAATTTACTCACCTGCTAGCCAACGCACTACAAGCCAACGAGGAATTGATTCGTAATCAATGGACCCACGAATTCGGCGATATAAGTCTTCGGATGCCGCAGCCTTTCAAGAGGCGGTACTCAGCTCCATAAATCATCTATCCCGGTGGCTTTCGTGGTGTACCCCCGCTTATAGCATCAATGACGCAGTGGAATGGGTCAATTCAGCAGAGAATTCCTGGAAAGCGGGAACGGACTATCGATTTTTAGTAGAAGACACTAAAACCGGGGCAGTCATTGGTGGAGTGGGAATCAATCAAATTGTGCATCAACATCGTGTTGGCAATCTAGGGTACTGGGTTCGCGAGTCCGCAATAAATCGTGGAGTATGTACAACAGCCGCTCGTCTTGCGACGGAATATGCCTTCAGGGAACTGGGCTTTCAGCGAATAGAAATACATATCCAAGTCGATAATCACGCTAGCAATGCGGTCGCGTCAAAGCTAGGCGGCGAGTTTGAGGGGATCTTGCGAAACAAGCTGATGTTCAATGGCGAATCTGTTCGAGCCAAATGCTATTCCATCATTCCAAGTGACTACGAATAACCGGCTACCGAGCGTCCGCTACTGGCCCTGTGGATTCAACCGGTCAGCGGTTCGATTGGCGGCCCATACGGAAAAAGCCGGACCTCATACGAGATCCGGCTTTTGATTGGTGGAGCTAAGCGGGATCGAACCGCTGACCTCAACACTGCCAGTGTTGCGCTCTCCCAGCTGAGCTATAGCCCCAAGAACTTGTGCTAACTTGTTGATCCATCTGGATTTTTGCGTGAGCAAGATCAATCAAGAGGTGCGCATTTTATTTAGCCGGGCCGCGCCTGTCAAGGCATGTGCGGAAATACCGCAGAGCTGCCGCACTATAGCGAAAGCCACAGGCGCAGCAGATGCCGCCGCTGCGCCGGGTCTTCAAAATCCTCGTACTCGGTGCGGGCGTGCAGAATGGTATGGTTGGACAGCAACTGAATATCCCCCGGTTGCAGGTCCATATCCAGGTACATACCCTCCTCCATGGCGATCGACTCGTAGGTATCGAACAGATCTTCTTCCTCTTGCGTTAGCGGTGGCACGTCATCATGGCGCACGGCTGAACGGAAGTAGTCCGCGTGATAGAAGGTGCGCAGGCTGTCGTCTGCATAGCGACACGGGGGAATCAACAAGGTGCTGCCCACCTCATTCACATCCTTATCGCGAACATCCAGGTGAACCGGTTCGAACAGCCTCGCTACGAGCTCCGGTCTGCGGCGCAGTAATTCGTTGAACACGGCAACGGAGCTTACAATGCGGCTCTTACCTCCGGACCGCGCTTTGTGCAGGCATAACAGGCCGACCACGTCCGCGGCATCGCAGTGGTAGTCGATGTTAGCGGCGGTCTTGTAGAGTCGTACCGTGTTGACTGCGGCGCGCTCGCGCAAATCGACGACATGGCCCAGCAGGTGGCCGTCCGGGTTTTGTTCGCCTGGTTGACCCAGATGCAATCCAAAGCACCAGAAGAATCGCTCGCATTGCGCCTGTGACCAGCGCTCAACCGGCACACCGCGAATCACCTGGAAGCCCAGCCCCGAGCCGAGAGTCGCTCGCCACTCCTGAAAGCGTTGCGTCAGTGCGGGAAGCGGGAAGTCGCTGGCTGTGAGCGTGCGTGTATCCACCGCGCGGTCTTCAAGGAGGGCCAGAGCCGCCTCAATCTCCGCAATCTCGCCTTCCTCAAGCCGATAAGCCATTTGCTCCAACGGCGGTATGTCTTTTCCCCGCCATGCCGCCGCGTATTGCAGTGGTTCACGCGGTATCTGCTGGTGTGGTCGATCGAAGTAATGCAGAGTCTGCTCTATAAAGCTAAGGTAATGGGCGCTGGACACGGCTGGTCTCCTGATAAGAACCGGGCTTGCCGACGTTGCGTGAACTGTAAACCGTGACAATCCGTAAACACAGGTATTCTACTTGAATAGTTGTTCGTGAGTAGACCGTGGACGGCGATTGTGGGAGTGAACTGCGCGAGGAAGACAGTACCGAGCCTGTACTGATTCGTATGGTCCACATAACCAGCAACACAGAGGTAACACCCAATGTTTGAAAAGTTACTCCTGAGCGCAAGCGGGCTCATCTTCCTCGGCTACGGCCTGGCTTGCTTCATCAACCCTGAACTACCCGCCGCGCTTGCCGGTTTGAGTATCGAATCCGGCGACGGCTTTGCAGAAATGGGGGCAATGTACGGCGGTCTGCAGTTCGGCGTGGGTGTATTCTGCCTGATGTGCGCGGCCATACCTGTGCATACCCGCGCCGGCTTACTGCTGTTATTGCTGGGTATAGGCTGCATTGCACTGGCAAGGTTGGTCTCTGCCTGGGATGCGGATTGGATGGTGGGTTCGTACACCTGGGGTGCCTTGGCCTTTGAGCTGCTGGTTTCCGTGCTAGCCGCCGTCGCCCTGAAGCGTTAAAGAATAAACGTGTGTATGATACGCGCGACGTAAAACAGCATGAGCGACCCAGCGTGAATATAGGCCCCAAAACCGTTACCGTTTTCCACTACACATTGCGCAATGCAGCAGGCGAGGAGCTGGAAACCTCGCGTGGCAGCGACCCCAGCGCCTTTCTGTACGGCGCGAACAATATTATTCCCGGTCTGGAAAAAGCCTTGAAAGACAGAACAGCGGGCGATGTGTTTACGGCCGACATTGCAGCGGACGATGCCTACGGGCAGGTAGACCCCAAGCGGCAACAACGCGTCCCCAGCAAGCACCTGGTATACAAGGGCAAGTTAAAGCCGGGTATGGTGGTGCAGCTCAACACCAGCGAAGGGCGCGTGCCGGTAACCGTAGTGAAGGCGGGCCGCCACAGCGCCGATATCGATACCAACCACCCACTGGCAGGACAGGCTCTCAGCTTTGACATCGAGATCATAGAGGTACGGGAGGCGAGCGCGGAAGAAGTTGCCCACGGTCATGCTCATGGACCCGGTGGACATCACCACTAGGCAAACCGCAAGTAGAGCATGCACCGCGGCGGCGCGCGGTAAGCATGCCAGGCGCCGCTGGCCACTACTAACTATAAGTGCTCCCCATCCAGGTAATACCAGCTTCCGTCGATCTTTTCGAAACGGCTGCGTTCGTGCAAACGGTGCCCTTTACCCGCCACCTTGAAGCGGGCGACAAACTCCACCGTGCCCTCACCCTGTTCCTGCTGACCCGCCTCAGTGGCCTTGATCGAAAGACCTATCCATTTTTGCCCCGGGTCCAGGCGAACACGAGAGGGCCGCGTCCTTGGGTGCCAGGTGGCGAGCAGGTAGTCGGTCTCGCCACGCGCAAACGCGCTGTAGCGGGACCGCATTAATGCCTCTGCAGTGGTCGCCGAGGACTCACCGGAAATAAGGCGGCCGCAGCATGCCTCGTACTCAATTTTGCCCCCACAGGGACAGGCCGCAGTAGCGGCCGCTGGCCTAGCCATCCGCGCGACCATACTTGGGCAGGCGCAGATCAAACAGGATCGCGCAGGCGCGCAAGGTAAATGCCGCCGCAATCGAGGCAGGCAGGGCAATGAAATCGGGCACTGCAAAAGCTTGCATGGAGGTATAACAGAGGGCTCCCAGTAATGCAGCGGTCACGTATATCTCGGGCCCAAGCAACACGGGCTCCTTGTTCAACAGGGTGTCGCGGATCATGGAACCGAAAGTAGCGGTCATCACGCCCATGCCTACCGCCACAATCGAGGGGGCATCAAGTTGCACGGCCTTGATCGCCCCCAGCACACTGAACAGTGCCATACCCACCGCGTCTGCCCAGAGCAGTACTCTGTGCAGGGAGTTGAACAGCGGTGCCAGAAACCAGGTTGCAATGGAGGCGCCCAGGCAAATCCACAGGTATTGCGTCTGCTGAAACCAGAAGACCTCATCGGCGCCAAGCAACAAGTCACGAACTGTGCCGCCGCCTATACCGGTGATAGTGCCGAAAAGGATGAACCCGAGCATATCGAGCTTTTGCTCGGCGGCTGCCAGCGCACCACTGACAGCAAACACGGCGGTCGCGACCATGTCGACGACCGTAATGGTCTCAGCCAGCACGCTTCAGCTGCTGCCGCCGTAGTGGCTTACCAGGTAGGCAAGAATATCGGCAGACTCAAACAACCCGCTGTCCGTATTCGGGTCGAATAAGTAGGGAATGGACACCCTGCCCTCCCGGTGCTGCAGATGACGGCGGTTTTCCAGCACACTTTCCGGGACAACCTTCAATGCCTTGCGCACCGGCGGCAACAGCCACTCCTGCAAGCGGCTGCGACCACAGTTGCGTACCACGTAGGGCATTTCCATTTCGCATAGCTTTTCACGCACCAGCCGGGCATAGGGGCTGGATTCAAAACTGTACAGCTCAAGCAGTTCAGCCGGAAGGACACCCGGGCGGGCCTGCATGCCCCGGTTCATGCGCGGTGCGCTGGCCAGCATGGAGCCTGCCGTTTGTAATGCACCCAGGCGCCACTTCAACGGGGGCTTGCCGTCACCGTAGGTGGCGAACAGGTACTCGATGATATCCAGCGACTCATAGAGCTCGGCGCCGGTGTTCGGGTCAACCAGATAGGGAAACTGTGCCTTGCCGCCGCGCGCTTCCAACTCCGGTCGGAACCGCTCACCACCCTTCGGGCAGGGCAGAATCAGCACGTCCAGATCCAGCTCTGTGAGCGCCTCGCGTACAAGACGGCAGTACGGGCAGTTTTCTATGTCGTATAGCTGCACCAGTTCTGCAGGTTTGTCTGCGATGCGCTGTACCTGAATGCCGTTGGTACCGCGAATCAGCGTTGAGACCAGCGACCCGGCGAGATTGAAAGCCATAAGTAGATTCCTTGGTTTGTTGAGGATGACTGGGTGCTACAAGGCCTGGTATTCCTTCTCCAGGCGTTTCATCGCTTTCTTGGATACGCCGCCCAGTACCGTGATGGCATGCCGTAGACGCGCACGGCTCATATCCGGACCCAACATCTCCATTGAGTCGACCACTGAAAACGAGGCGGTGGTGCCGGCGATAGCGACAAATATCGGTGCCAGGAAATCTTTCACTTTTACGCCATGGGCATCGGCAACGGCTTTCAGTTCGCTCCAGATGGCATCGCGATTCCATTGCTGCAGCGCCTCCATGCGCCACAGGGCAAACTGCAGACCCTTGACCACATCCTCCCGCTCTCCTTTGACGGCGGCAAAGCTGTCCTCGGTAATGGGTAGCGTGCCAGAAACCAGGAAGCTTGCCAGCGGTGCAAAATCACTGAGGGTCTCCATGCGTTTCTGCGCGTGGGGCAAAACCTTTTTCAGGTTTTCCTCATTGAAGGCCCACTCGGTCAGCCGTTGCGCCAGCTGTTGCGTGTCCAGGTCTTCGCGAATCCACAGGCCATTGAGCCAGGACAGCTTCTCGACGTCGAAAATGGGGCCACCCAGCGACACACGTTGGATATCAAAATTGTCCTGCATCTGCTGCAGCGAGAATTTCTCGCTTTCATCGGGCATGGACCAGCCCATGCGGCCCAGGTAGTTGAGCAGCGCCTCGGGGAGAAAACCCATGCGCTGGTAGTACAGAATGCTGGTGGGGTTCTTGCGCTTCGAGAGTTTGGATTTATCCGGGTTACGCAGCAACGGCAGGTGGCACAGCTGTGGCATCTCCCAGCCAAAGTACTCATAGAGCAACTTGTGCTTGGGCGCGGAGTTGATCCACTCCTCTCCGCGCAGCACGTGGGTAATACCCATTAGATGATCGTCGACCACGTTGGCCAGGTGATACGTGGGCATGCCATCTGACTTGAGCAGGATTTGCGCGTCTACCATGCTCCAGTCCAGTTCAATCGTGCCCCGCAGCATGTCCTCCACTACACAGGCGCCCTCGCCCTCAGGTACGATCATCCTTATCACGTAAGGCTCCCCGGCGGCCTCACGCTTCGCCACTTCCTCCTCTGGGAGGCGCAGGTCAGATGCCTTGAGCGCATTGCTGCTGCCGGCGGCACGCTGCGCCTCTCGCAGTTCATTGAGCTCTTCAGCGGTACGATAACAGACAAAGGCGTTGCCCTGGTCTACCAACTGGCGGGCATACTTTTCATAGATCGCCATACGCTCGCTCTGGCGATAGGGGCCGTGGTCGCCGCCCGCGTCCGGGCCCTCATCCCACTGCAACCCCAGCCAGTTCAGCGAGTCGAGAATGGCTTGTTCAGATTCGGGGGTGCTGCGAGCCTGATCGGTATCTTCAATGCGCAGAATGAACTGCCCGCCATGCGCGCGGGCAAAGCACATATTGAAAAGAGCAATATAGGCGGTCCCCACATGGGGGTCACCGGTGGGGGATGGCGCTACTCGGGTACGAACGGTCATGATGGTCCTGACAGGATTTCGGGAGCGGCGATTATACGGACTCTACCCGGCAAATCCCACCGCAACCGGGTGAACTCAGGTCTCAGCCGAGCATCGCCGCCATGGCCTCATTTTCGATGGTCAGGGCTTGCGCAACCGGCGGATGTGCCTTCACTCGCTCAATAAACGCGGTGTACCGCGGCCAACGCGCCGCGTCCACGGTGTAGCCGCCCACTGCGGCGTTAATCGTGGGAGAAACCAGGGCAATGTCGGCCGTACAGAAGTGACCAAACAGAAAACCCTGCTCGGGTACACGGCTCTCCAGGTAATCCAGCACCGGGGGCAAGGAGTCTTCAACAGCACTGCGTACACGCTGCTCATCAGGCTCCTGCTGGCGTAACTTCGGGTTGATGAAGTTCTCAATAAACGGAACGGACATGAACTCAAGCAGGCGCGTATCACCATACTCCTCGAGGAAGCGCGCGCTGGCACGGTCTTCAGGGCTGGATGGCATGGTCGAGGGAGACGGGTATTTCTCTTCGAGATACTCACAGATGACACTGGAGTCGGGAAGGACCAAATCCCCGTCTATCAACACCGGAATCTTCTTCAGTGGGCTGATAGATTCAAAGTCTTCCGGCATCATTCCGGGTATCACCACTTCTGTTTCGTAGTCGATACCCTTGACCGCAAGGATAGCCGCGACCTTGCGTACGTAGGGGGACAAATGAGCGCCGATCAGTTTCATGATGTTTCCTTATTTGAGTTATCGCTTTACAGTCCTAGCAGTGTAGCACCTGATCGTGCCAGTCGAAGGCCTCAATCACCCTCCCCCATGCATCGTCCAGGCCCGCTGATAAAACAACCGGGTCACCGGTCACCGGATGAACCAGCGACATGGAGCTGCAAGCCAGCAGCAGGCGCGGGCAAGCGTAGTGTTCGCGGAAAAACCGGTTATGCACTCCCTTACCGTACTTGGCATCACCGATTATGGGATACCCAAGATGCTTCATATGACGCCGCAGCTGGTGTTTGCGGCCCTGCACTGGCCTGAGTTCAGCCAGTGAGTAACGTGTCTGCGGATAGCGCTCAACGGCAATTGGCAACTCCGCCCTGGCCAGACGGCGATAGCCGGTGATCGCTTCAACAGCCGGCCTATCCTGCGTACGGTCACGATCAGCGACCTTATCCGGCCTGTCGCGCAGCGGATGGTCGACTACGCCTGCCTCAGGGCACCAGCCTCGCAGCACTGCCAGATAGGTCTTCCTGACTTTGCGCGCCGCAAACTGGTCCGACAAGCTGCGCGCTATCCGGGAGTTGAGGGCAAACAACAGCACGCCCGAGGTGGGCTTGTCGAGCCGGTGCACGGGGTAAACGCGCTGGCCGATCTGGTCGCGCAGAAGCTGCAGCGCAAAACGTGTTTCGTGACGGTCTATCGGGCTGCGGTGGACCAACAGGCCGCTGGGCTTGTCGATCGCAACCAGGTGCTCGTCCCGATAGATGACCGGGAGCTGCTCCATATGCTCAGTACTTGTCGAAGTAGCCCTGAACCTGTGCCGGGTCCCTGGTTTTGGTGAGCACCAGTTTAAGCAGCACTCTTGACTGTGCGGGGTTGAGCTCGCCGGAAGCGACTGTACCCAGTGCGTCATCGTCAATCTCAACCTTGCGCCCCACAGTGCCGCTGGTAACGCGTGTCGATCGCACCACCACCACACCCTGCTTTACTGCGCGCGCTACGGCCGCTACTGCAGCGCCAGTCATATTGCCGTTGCCAACGCCCGCCGTGACGATCCCCTTCGCGCCATTGGCCACGGCAGCATCCACCAGGTCCGGAGACACACCCGCGGAAATGTATATGACGTCAACACGTGGCAAAACGCCCAGGTCGTCTACAGAAAACGTCGAATCACGGGTATGCGTGCGGTAGGGATGCCGGAACCAGCGATTGTCGCCGTACAAGGTCGCCCCCATTAAACCGCGCTCTGCCGAAACGAATGTCTGTACGTCTGTGGTACTGGTCTTGGTCATGCCACGGGCACCGTGGATATCATCGTTGATAACCACTAACACACCGCGCCCTGCCGCCTCCGGGTCGGCGGCAACGGCCACCGCATTGAAAATATTGAGTGGACCATCAGCGGACAGCGCAGTCGCCGGGCGCATTGCGGCGGTCATCACCACAGGCTTGTTACTGTCGACCACCAGATTGAGAAAGTAAGCAGTCTCCTCAATCGTATCGGTGCCATGAGTGATCACCACGCCATCAACATCGTCCTGCGCCAGTAACGAATTCGTTCGCTGCGCCAACTGCAACCAGATACTGTCATCCATGTCCTGGCTGCCAACATTCGCCACCTGCTCGCCACGAATGTTCGCCAGTTCCTGCAACTGCGGCACTGCCTCCATGAGCGCTTGAACACCTACCTGACCAGAACTGTATCCGGCTTGCGTACCCGTCGCGGCGGCCCCGGCAATGGTGCCCCCGGTAGCGAGAATAACGATATTGGCCTTCATGGTCTCCCCCGACTGGGCAGCGAAACTCAGGATTAACACACTGATGAACGTCAGTAGCCTGAAGTTTGCATGCATGGCGTACACCTCGCCTGTTAGAAGGGCCACGAGTATCGGCCAATTGGTGGCGCCACTCAAGCCTGAACGATTGCGGGTAAATCAGCGTAGCGGCATTTTTCACCGATTTGAAACCCCGTAGAAAAACCAGTTCAGGTAAAATCAGCGCAGAAAATGGAAACCTCATCTCATATGTCTGTACAACCCGACACATTGTCCCGGCGTTTTTGCATCGCCCCCATGATGGACTGGTCCGACCGCCACTGTCGTTACTTCTGGCGCCTGCTGACCAGACAGGCGCTGCTGTACACGGAAATGGTGACCACCGGTGCGTTAATTCACGGGGACAGGGAGCGTTTTCTCCATTACAGCGAGGAGGAACACCCGGTCGCCCTGCAACTGGGTGGTTCGGATCCCGCAGAACTGGCACGCTGCGCCCAATGGGCCCAGGAATGGGGCTATGACGAGGTCAACCTGAACTGCGGCTGCCCCTCGGACCGGGTGCAGTCTGGACTCTTCGGCGCCTGCCTGATGGCGCAGCCCGAGCGCGTAGCCGCCGGCGTACGCGCGATGCTTGACAGCTGCGACCTGCCGGTAACGGTGAAGCATCGAATCGGGATTGACGATATGGAGACCTATCAGCAGATGCTGGACTTTGTCGCGCCGGTGGCAGAGGCAGGCTGCGAGGTCTTTATCGTGCATGCTCGCAAAGCCTGGCTACAGGGACTCTCGCCCAAAGAGAATCGAGAAATCCCCCCGCTGAATTACCCCTGGGTCTACCGCCTGAAACAGGATCTTCCGCACCTTGAAATCATTATCAATGGCGGCATCAACAACCTGGACGAAGCCGAGGCACACCTGGCGCACGTGGACGGCGTGATGATTGGCCGCCAGGCTTACCACAACCCGTGGATGCTCGCAGAGGTTGATTCGAGACTGTTTAACATGGACAGGATTGCGGAATCCCGAGATGATGTCATCAGCGGACTGCTCCCCTACGTGGAGCGGCAACTCAAGCAGGGCACGCACCTGAATCATATTACCCGGCACCTGCTCGGCCTCTACCAGGGTGTCCCCGGCGCCCGCAAGTTCAGGCGCCATCTCAGCGAGAATGCCCACAGGCAGGGCGCGGGGTTAGAGGTGCTGACAGACGCCTTCAACAAGGTGAGTCAAACCCGGACGGAAGTCTCTGACGCATTAACAGGAAGCTAATTCGTGAACAACAAACTCGAGCAACTCAAAGCCATCACCGATGTCGTGGCCGACACCGGCGACATAGAAGCCATTCGCCGTTTCCAGCCGACGGACGCCACCACCAACCCTTCACTACTGCTCAAGGCCGCTGCCTTGCCCCACTACGCAGAACTGCTGACAGCGGCGAAAACGTGGGCCAGCGAACAGGGCGGCTCTGGTCAAGAACAACTGGAACACTGCTGTGACCGTTTTGCCGTCGACGTGGGCAAGGAGATCCTCGGTATCGTACCTGGACGAATTTCCACCGAGGTGGATGCGCGTCTTTCATTCAACCGCACGGCCACGGTGGAGCGCGCAAAGAAGCTGATCGGCATGTACGAGGAAGCGGGCATCGGTCGCGAACGCATCCTGATCAAGACAGCCTCCACCTGGGAGGGCATCTGCGCCGCCCGGGAGCTGGAAAAAGAGGGCATCAATTGCAACCTGACCCTGCTGTTCGGCTTCGGCCAGGCAGCGGCCTGTGCCGACGCGGGCGTGTTTCTGATCTCCCCCTTCGTGGGCCGCATTCTCGACTGGTACAAGGCCAACACAGACCTGCAGATCAACAGTCCCCAGGACGACCCCGGCGTACAATCGGTGAGCCGCATCTATAACTACTACAAACAGCATGGCTATAGCACCGTGGTGATGGGTGCGAGCTTTCGCAACGCAGGGGAAATTGAAGCACTGGCAGGCTGTGACCGTTTGACCATCAGCCCCGCCCTGCTGGAGAAACTGGCCGCAGACCACAATGAACTGCCGCGGCAACTGCGTCCCGACGATGTCAGTACTGAGACGTCCAAATACAGCCCGGATGAGGCTGCGTTTCGCTACGAGCTGAATGCCGATGCAATGGCCACGGAGAAACTGGCAGAGGGGATTCGTAACTTTGTCGCCGACCAGATCAAACTGGAACAGCTGATCAGCCAGGGTTGAGAGATGAAATGGTCAGCCGTGTTCCAGAGCTGACATCAGGTCCTTGAATCTCACCCGGTTCTCCTCCGAGAGACCCATGAGCACCCGGTGAGCCTCTATGACCTTCTCCTTCACCGCAGCCTCACTGTCTTCAATCTGGGGAATTTCGCGTATTTCCTCGGGATTGGCACAGGCTTCCTCATGCAGTTCGAACAGATGCTGGAAACCCATACTCCTGAGCAGCCGGTTGATACCCGGTTCGCAGGAATAAATCGCAGGTTTGAAACCAAAGCGCTCCTCCACCTGCAGGGCCAGCTTCGCCAGAAGCCCCAGTGTGGTGGAGTCGATTCCCTCCGCGTCGCAAAGATCCACCCAGACACTGGCGAACTGGGGATCTGCGAACATCTTTTGAATGTATTCATCGATGGTTGTGCACAGCGTAAGGCGCACATCACCCACCATGCGAATAACGTAGGCGCCATTATGACTGGCGGCCAGTATCTTTCCTTCCTGCATCTCAGCCTCGCTTGCTGACGAACAGCGCGGCGATATCATCCGGGGCTTCACCCACCTGGTCAAGTCCCAGTCTGGTCACCATCTCTTCAGGCGATGAGGCGGCCTGGGCAAATACGTCGAGAAAGTACCGTTCTTTCTCGATCAGGTTCTTCGGCGGTAGTATCTCCAGAATACCGTCTGAGAACAGCGCCAGCATAAAGCTGTCCGGTAATTCGATCACGTGTTCCTCGAAGGTGGCGCCCTCCATAATGCCAACGGCAGAGCCCTCTCCCTCCAGGTAGCGAGCGCCCTTTTCACACACCAGCACCGGCTGCGGCAAGTGTCCGGCCACACTATAACGCAGGGAGTTGGTATGCAGGTCGAGTACGCCCACGACCATGGTCGCAAACTTGCCGACCTCCAGGTCAAGAAGTTCCTCATTGGCCAGCTTGAGCAGGCTAACCGGGCTGAGAATGGTGTCGTCGTTGCGACGCAGGAAATCGGAGCGTTTGCGCGCAAACAGATTCTTCAACAGGACCGTGGCAAAGGCGGAGGAACTGCCATGCCCGGAAACGTCTGCCATGAAAAACGTGACGAAGTGCTCGCCCACGGTGAAATAATCGGTAAAGTCGCCACTGAGATAAAACGACGGAATCACGGTGTGGCTGAATACGTAGTCTTCGAGGATCAACGGCGTGGTAGGAAGCATGCGCATTTGCACCTGGCGCCCCGCCTGCTGGTCTTGCTCCAGCATCTTGACGGTGCCGCGTAGCTCGGTATTGGCCGCTTCCAGACTCTGGCGGGACTGCTCCAGTTCACGCCTTACCTGGCGTTGCCGTGTGCAGCGTTCCATGGAGCGCTTCAGGGCCTGGACATCGTCGATGGGACGTACAAAGTAGTCGCTGGCACCCACACGCAGGGCACGCAGCATACGCTCGGCTTTGGCCTCGTCACTAAGCAGAATCACCGGAATCTGCACATCCATTTCCTTGAGCGTACGGCTGGCAAATTCCCAGCTCAGGCCCTCCATATCCATCTCGCACAGGATGACGTCAAGGTCTGGCCGGTGATGCAGGTATTCACGCGCAGCATTGGCGTCCGTAAACACCTCTGTACTGTAGCCAAGCTCCCTTACCAGTTGCGCCAGGGCTGCTACACGTTCCTCATCGTAATCAGCGACAAGTGCGGTACCAATAGGATCCATACGGGCTTTTTTTACGTGTTGTGATGCAGATGACACTACGCCCATCACCGGACGCAGGCAACCACGCCTGCCCCGGTTTGGGCAGGATTTCACACTTTTGCGGGTAATCGGCCGGGAGCGGTGTTGATCAGAATTCCTCCCAGTCTTCCTCGTCGCCAAAGTCGGAAAAATCGTCCTGCACTACGCCGTCGTTAACGAAGGTCTCACGCTGTTGCAGATAGGCATCACGAATAAATATGTAAGCGTCACCACTCAGAAGCTCGTCCGCCTGCAATAACCGGGCACGGCCGTCTATCAGCTCAAGGCCAAACAGGGAGTTCCGCACGGGTACGTTATCGATATAGGTGGGTATAGAGGTGTAGACGTCGAAAACCGTGCCGGTACCGCTGCGCACGGTGCGCGGACCAAAGAAAGGCACCATCAGGTAGGGCCCTGACTCAAAACCCCATATCGCCAGCGTATGACCGAAGTCGGTGCGGTAAGGGCGGATACCCATGGGAGTCGCGACATCGAACAGGCCTGCCAGGCCCAGAGTGCTGTTGACAAGAAAGCGCCCGCCTCCCTGCGCGGCCCCGACAAAACGGCCCTGCAGCACGCCATTAATCGCGGAATTAAAGTCGTACATATTGGCAAACATGTTGCCCACGCCGCGCTTGGCGAAGCCCGGCATCACCCAGTCGTAGCCCTGGGCAACGGGGCGCAGAAAGTACTGATCGAGCTTATTGTTCAATTCGAACAGGGGGCGATTGATCGCTTCAAGGGGATCAGGATTGCGCTCAGGCTCCGCCGCCGTCGCCATGGGCAAAGGCAGCGCGAGCAGGCATAGTAAGAGGAGTCGGGAGACATTCATAGCGTGGAAGCCGGAACACAGAGCGGCAAATATTACGCCGCCGCCTGCCGCCCGGCAAGTCTTGTCGTCAGTTTCCCCCGGGCACCAGCACAGACAATTCCAGTAACCCGCTTATCTGTTCCAGTGCAAAGGAGGTGATCCGGGCCGAGGGCAAATTCATCTCCGTCGCCAGCTGTGCCAGCACCCCGGATGTGGTGACATCGTCATTGTCGCGCAGCAGTTCCAGCAACCTGGCTGTGGCGCCATTGAGGGCCATAAATTTGACCTGGTCCTGCCGATTTCGATAAACGACCAGGAAGGTGGGTTGCTGCGCCTCTGCGGGCTGAAACCCGGGGCCGATTTCGTGCACGGGAAAGTGATAGCTCAACACCCAGGCCAGCGGTGAAAGTCGAAGCACCGAATGCTCCAGGTCGCTCACTGCGCGGGCCTCAGGCAAGACTTCTTCCGACACGTCCAGCGCCAGCTCTACCCATTCGTAGTGCGCAAGCTCTGTCATAAATGCAGGGTCACAGTCGCGAGGCTGGTGTTCGTCCATCAGAAAGCCGACAAACTCCTGACTGATCTCCAGGAAATACGGGGTGCGGCAGCGATGTCGGTCCATGAACAGGCGCACCAGCGCTTCCCACTGCGAATCGGTGTAGAGACTGCGCAGTACCGGAAAACCGCCGCTGATGAAGCCCTCAACATTGTTATAGACCAGGTCCCGATAAACTTTCAAGCGCCGCTCTTCCACACCCGGCGGTGCCGGCGACTTGTTCGGGTCGCGCAGATAAGCGGCCATCTGCAGCTGGTCACGCCTGAGCGTACTGCTGTTCACGATCCTGCCGCCGCCTGTGTGGTGGCTGACTGCGCCTGCCTGTGGCGCACCTGGTCCACTTCTTTGAGCAGCTCCGCCAGCGGTGGCAGATTAAAGTCTCGCTCCAGCAGCGTGGGCAGTGCACCCACACGTTGGTATGCCTGATCGAGTAACTCCCAGACCGGATCAATTACGTCGGCGCCATGGGTATCCACCTTGAGGTCGTCTGCCTCATCATAGTGTCCCGCGACATGGATATACCTGACCCGCTCCAGCGGTAGTGAATCAAGGAAGACAATCGGGTCGTAGCCGTGATTAATGCTGTTTACGTAAATATTGTTCACATCCAGTAGCAGCTCACAGCCACTCTCCGCCACCACCGCATTGATAAATTCGGATTCGCTGAGTTCACGATGAGGTTGCGCATAGTAGGACGCATTTTCGAGTGCAATCGGTGCGCCGATAATATCCTGCACCTGCTTCACCCGACCAGCCACGTACGCAACCGCCTCCTGGGTGAAGGGAATGGGTAACAGGTCATAGAGATGCCCCTCCGCAGCGCAGTAGGTCAAATGCTCGCTGTAAAGGGGTACATTGATATCGCCCATCAACTGGCGCACAGAAGCGACCAGGTCAGTATCCAGCGGGTCGGGACCCCCTATGTCGAGGGAGAGTCCATGCAGCACCACCGGGTACCGCTCAGCCATGCGACGAAACTGTTTACCGAAACGGCCGCCTACTCCAATCCAGTTCTCAGGCGCCACTTCCAGAAAATCTACCGCTCCCTGGTCCATACAAAGCATAGGGCCCAACAGGGCCCTTCGCAGTCCGAGTCCCGCTCCGTGGAACCCGGTGGTGTTGGCAGGCATTAGCCGCCGCACTTACCTTCGCCGCATTTGCCCTCACCGTCGGCCTTGTCGCCGCCGCAGGCGCCTTCGCCGTCGGCTTTCTCGCCGCCACAGGAACCCTCGCTGTCAGCCTTTTCACCACCGCAGGAACCTTCGCCGTCAGCTTTGTCGCCGCCGCAGGCGCCTTCGCCATCAGCTTTCTCGTCACCACACTTACCTTCACCGCATTTGCCTTCGCCGTGCTTGTCGTAATTAGCCAGGTCATAGCCGCCGCTCAGCTGCTGTGCCGTAAAGGGGTTTACTTCAGCCGACGCCACGGGTGCAATCGCGCTCGCCAGGAATGCTGCGCCAAGCGCGGCTGCCAGAGGTTTTTTCGTTATAGCCATGATGATTTCCCTGTTTTAATCCAGTTTGTTGTCGTGTTATGCCGCACGGCCTTGTTGAACTCACCTCAAACCACCGTCTGGCAAGAGTTGTGACCCGCGTGAAACAGGGAAGTTTCCATATCCGAGTAAATTACTGGGTAATTTTTCACATTTTCCCGCAGACCGCAAACACGGGCGCGCTAGCGTGGGTGTTCTGACAACCATTGTTCTACCCGCTTCCACTGTTCGCGCAGGCGCTTCTCGGAAACAGCCTGGCGTGTGCCGAGGTTCTGCGCAAACAGGGATACGCGGAACTCTTCCAGCATCCAGCGATAGACAGCGGCGGGCTCACTGGCCAGTAGCAGGCCTTCACGCTCTGCAAGCGCCTCGCGCAACGGATTGACCAGTGACTCCAGCATCAGCGTGTGCTTCTGGTCCCTGGCATATTGCCCGGGCAGTCGTTCAACACGATTGAGCAGGGCCTTCATATATCGTGGATACTGTGCCAGCCAGTCCGCGGGCGTATCGCGCTGGAAGCCTGGCTGCAGCAAAGCCGCCAGCTGCTGCTGTATATCGGCGATACTGTCCGGCCACTTGCCGTCGGCGACAGCGGACAGCGCCTGGCGCACCTGGGCAGCTCCCTGCAGGGTATTGAGCAGGACCGCCTCGACTTCGTTGGCGCAACTCACCACATCTCCCCTGCCCCGCTCCAGAGTCGCCTGAAACGCCTCACGAGTGAAAGGCAGGTCATTCTCCAGGCCCATCGCCCGGATATACGCCGCATCGCCCAGATCCTCCACGAGGCGCGCGCGATCCTGACCGGCACCGGCCAACACCAGGTTGAACTGGTTGCCACGCAGCATCTGCTTGCGCAGGTACTTGACGGTCTGGGCAGTGTGCAAACGCAGCAGGCGCAGTACGCCGGTGCGGTGATGCTGACGCGCAACTTCGGGGTAGTCACACAATTCAATGGCGACGCTGTCCTGCCGATCCACCAGCGCCGGGTAGGAAACAATCTCGACACCGGCCTGACGGAATCGCCATTCCAATGGCAGATCCGGAAAATCCCAGCGAGTGATACCCTCCCGGGCCGGAGAGTCACGCTTGTCGGCGCTCAGGCTCTGGCGCGTGTCACTGCGGTATGTCTCGATCAATGCCGCAAGGTCCCGGCTCTGCTCAAGTAACCGACCCTGCGCATCCACCACCCGAATGTTCATGCGGTAAAAAGCGTCTAGTTTTTCCACGTCCCAGTCCGCGACACCCAGCTGTATCCCGCCCAGCTTTCCCAGCACCCTGGACAGAGCGGCCATCAGGTCGCTGTCGTCTGCCTCCAGTTCGGCCAGCGCGCGATCAACATAGTCAGGTACCGGCACCAGCTTCTTGCGCTTTTCCTTGGGCAGCGCCTTGACCAGGGCGATGCACTTTTCTCGCAGCAGCCCGGGTACCAACCAGTCAAAGAGGAATCGCGGCACCCGGTTGAGTAGCGCCACGGGGACGGTGACAGAGACGCCATCCGCCTCCTTGCCCGGCTCAAACTGGTAAGTGAGGCGAAAGTCCATATCCTGCCAGTGCAGCCGATCAGGGAACTGGTCGGTGAGGTCTGTCCCCGGGTCCCGGGCCAGCAACAGCTCGCGCTGCAGGCGCAGGCTTGCGTCAGCCCCGGGGTTTTTCTTCAGCCAGGACTGCAGGCCACTGGCGGTGTAGCAGTCTGCCGGCAGACGCTCATCGTAGAACTCAAACAGCACCTCTTCCTCAACCAGTATGTCGCGACGCCGGGTTCTGGATTCCAGCTCTTCCAACTCGCGCACCAGCCGCTGGTTGTACTTCAAAAAGGCCGGGTGCTGACGGTAATTCCCGGCTACCAGCCCCTCTCGGATCAGCAGCTCACGTGACGCCTCTGGTGCTATCGGGCCATAGTGAACCGAGCGCTTGTCGGCGATGGTCAGTCCGTACAGCGAGACACGCTGGTAAGCGACCGCGCGACCGCTGCGCGACTGCCAGCGTGGCTGGTAGTAGTGATACTTGAGCAGCGCGGGGTTAATCTCTTCGGCCCATGATGGATCGATGGTGCCGACCGTGCGCGCAAATACCCGTGAGGTCTCCACCACCTGTGCCGCCACCAGCCACTTCGGACGTTTGCGTGCAAGGGGAGAACCCGGAAATATCTGCATCTTGCGATTGCGCGCACCCAGGTAATCACGGCCTTCCTGGTGATGCGCGATATTGCCCAGTAGGCCGGCCAGCAACGCGCGGTGAACGCCGCTGTAGTTTTCTTCTGCAGGCAGTTCGGCGGACGTGCGCAGCTTCTGCTGACGACAGGCGATAGAAAGCTGGCTGTGAATATCGCGCCACTCCCGCATGCGCATAAAAGAGAGGAACTCGCGTTTGCAGAGTTTGCGCAATTGATTCTGGCTGAGGGCCTGGCGCTGCGTCTCGTAATAGGACCACAGGTTCAACCAGGCCATAAAGTCTGACTTCTCATGTTTGAAGCGAGCGTGGGACTGGTCGGCCTGCTGGCGCTTGTCTGCGGGCCGTTCACGTGGATCCTGTATCGTCAGCGCACTGGCAATGACCAGGATCTCTGCGATGCAATTGGCCTGCTCCGCTGCCACCACCATGCGCCCAAGGCGCGGGTCGACCGGCAAACGTGCCAGCCGCCTGCCAACGTCCGTCAGCGTCCCCCCGGGCGTGACGGCACCCAGTTCCTCCAATAACTTGTAGCCGTCGCGCACCATGCGCGGGTCCGGAGGGTTGATAAAGGGAAACTCGTGCACCTCCCCCAATCCGAGAACCAGCATCTGTAACACCACCGACGCGAGGTTGGTGCGTAAAATTTCCGGATCGGTGAATTCGGGTCGACGCTGGAAGTCTTCCTCACTGAACAGGCGCAGGCACACCCCGGCCTCAACACGTCCACAGCGGCCCTGGCGCTGGTTGGCGCTGGCCTGGGAGATGGGTTCGATAGGCAGCCTTTGTACCTTGGTGCGATAGCTGTAACGGCTGATGCGGGCTTCGCCCGGGTCAATCACAAAGCGAATGCCTGGCACAGTAAGCGATGTCTCCGCCACATTGGTGGCCAGCACCACACGCAGGCCACGCCGCTTGGAAAGATCGAAAACACGGTTTTGTTCAGCTGCGCTGAGGCGGGCATAGAGGGGCAGGATATCCAACTGGGTATCCTCGCGAAGCTGTTTGGCAACCTCGCGAATATCACGCTCACCCGGCAGAAACACCAGTATGTCTCCACGCTGGCCATATTGGCCTGCATCAATGTCCTGGACCAATGCGGAAATCCGCGCCGTACTGTCCTCTTCCTCCTCAGTAGCATCGAGGTAGTGCGTTTCAACGGGAAAGGTTCGGCCGGACACCTCGATCACCGGTGCATCGTTGAAGTGGCGCGAGAAACTATCCACGTCGATGGTCGCCGAGGTGATGATTAACTTGAGGTCCGGCCGCTTTGGCAGCAAGCGCTTGAGGTAACCCAACAGGAAATCAATATTCAGGCTGCGCTCATGAGCCTCATCAATAATGATCGTGTCGTAGCGCCGGAGCATGCGGTCGCGCTGCATCTCGGCCAGCAGGATGCCGTCGGTCATCAACTTGATCGCGGTGTCGTCCGACACCCGGTCCGTAAAACGCACCTGGTAACCGACCACTCCGCCCAGTTCACCCCCCAGCTCCTGGGCGATACGCTGGGCCACCGTGCGCGCCGCCAGTCGCCGTGGCTGGGTATGACCTATCAGCCCCTGACTACCCCTGCCCAGTTCCAGGCATATCTTGGGCAACTGGGTCGTCTTACCCGAGCCGGTTTCGCCGGCGATGACCACGACCTGGTGATCCTCTATGGCGCGCGCGATCTCCGCCCTGCGCTGGGAGACCGGCAACTCCTCCGGGTAGTGAATTTCAACAGTTTGCCCGGAGGCGTTATCAGTCATGGTTTCTTTCAGTTAGCGTACAATCAGTTATGCTTTCTACAGCCAGAGACAGGAGACACGGCGCATGTCGCAACTGACCAACTTCACCTACGAGGAAATCACCGTAGGACAGACAGCCAGTTATTCAAAGACTGTACAGGACCTGGACATACAGCTGTTCGCTGCAGCGTCCGGAGACATTAACCCGGTGCACCTGGATGATGACTTCGCCGCGCAGACACGCTTTGGCCAGCGCATTGCCCATGGCATGCTGACGGCCTCATTTGTCTCTGCCGCACTGGCGATGAAACTCCCCGGGCCTGGCTGCATTTTCCTGGAACAGTCCGTAAAGTTTCGCCTGCCGGTATGCATTGGCGATACCGTGCGTGTTGACCTGGAAGTCACGGATAAAAAGGACCGTCGGCAGACCGTCACCCTGGACTGCAAGGCATACAACCAGAATGACAAACTGGTTCTGACCGGCACGTCGGTGGTCATGGCGCCGCCCCTGAAGCTGGCCCTGTCAATGCCCCCGGCGCCTGCCGTGGGCCTGCTCAGCTGACCGCCGTTGATGCCTCGCCATCGTCGTCCTGCTGCTGCGACAATAGAAACTGCTGGTAATCCAGGTACATGAGGCGCAGTTGCACTGCGGCATCGCGCCCGCCAATATTGGCAGAGAGCACCATCACCGAGGGTACATCGCGCTCTACGGTCACCCCGGTTACGCCGAAAATCATATTCTCGACATTGCCCTCGGCGCTGAATGTGGAGATCTCGCGTTTTTCCTGCACTGCATTAGCCAGATTGCCTAGCAACGTGGTCAAACTGTTACGAAAAGCGCCAAAATTCAATGAACCGCCATACTCACTGTGATCCAGGGATAGATCAAAGCGTACGGTCGATTTGTCCTCCATCTGTACATTGGTGAGCGGGACCATCTTACCCTCGGCCACGTCCCTGAACAGACTCTTGGCCTTGGTGCGTTTCTCCTGCATGAACGCGCGATGCAGCAGGTTAACGGCGATGGTCAGGAACTGCTCCCTGGACATACTCTGGGTCTCAATCCGGGACATGGTCACCTCTAAATCTGAACAATGGGCAAGTCTACTGGGCGCGCGGCCCCCAGGCAATCTCGGCGGCCCACCAGCGGGCAAATTATCTACGCTTATCGTCTGTTTTTATTGGTTTGAGCCCACGCGCTGCTGTTATCATTTGCACCCCATACACTATTGGTACCGAACATGCCCAAGCACTGCCGGGGCAGACAATCTGTGTCCCGCCAATGCCCAAACCGCTCACTGCGCTGGTGCCTGTCACTGGCTGCAGGCATCGTGATATGGCCGGTCCACGGTGAGGAACCGCGCGATATGGAGAGCAAGCCACTGCGTGAAACCGTGCCCGACTACAGCACGGAACTGGAGGACGAACAGGTATCACGACTGCAAAACCTGCTCAGGTCCTATCACCACGAAGAGCGCGTAGCAGCACAGAACCAGCCCACCGCCGAGGAACTGGAACGGCGACAGAAAGCCAGCGACGACGCTGCCCACATGTCCACCATCCCCTTCAACGCGGGTAAGGTTCGGCTTTCCGGAGCCGAGGGCAGCCTGGCGCTGGCCGAGATCACGCGCCGCCTGTCAGACCCGAATATTCCCGAAAGCCGCAGGGACTACCGCCCGGTCTGTTCGCTGCGTACCTACCTGTTGGGTAGCCTGATTGCCGGGGAGAGCCGCAGCCTGCAGCCCGTTGGCAAGCACCACTACCTGCTCAAGCAGAACCTGCAACCGGGTAATACCACCATTAACATTGCCGGGCACAGCTGGAACGTCAACATACCGGAAGACAGCCACAGCCAGGCGTACCTGATCACACTTTACAAGCCGCCGGGCAGTGCCCCCCAACTGCACGTTTTTCCTGTCGCGGAACTGCTGGCTGCCGATAATGCCCATATCCCCGCGTGGCTGCCTGAAGAACTGCAACTCAATCGCCCGGGATGAGGCGCGACAATACCGCCTGGGGCGCCACTCCGGCCCCATCGCTGGCGTGGAGCGATAGCGGGGACCCATTCTCGGCACAATTCGAAGACGTCTATTACTCGCGAGAAAACGGGCTGGCGGAGAGCCGTCACGTATTCCTGTGCGGCAACCAGCTGCCTGCGCGCTGGCAGGAACAACAGCGCGACTGTTTCTGCGTTGCAGAAACCGGTTTCGGCACTGGCCTGAATTTCCTGCTGACCTGGCAGGCCTGGCGTGCACATGCGGGCCGGTCAGGCCGCCTGCATTTCATCTCTATCGAAAAGTACCCGCTGGACCGACATCAACTGGCCACGGCGCTGGGGGCCTGGCCCGAACTGGGGGAGCTGGCCGCGGAACTGCTGGCCGCGTGGCCGGGGCGGCTTCCGGGACAACACCGCCTGATTTTTGATTCGGGGAAGGTGATTCTGGACCTGTGGTGGGAGGATGTCTCGGTGGCGCTACCCGACCTGGCGGCCCATGGACAGTGCGTTGACGCCTGGTACCTGGACGGTTTCGCACCCGCTCGAAACCCGTCGATGTGGTTGGCGGATACCTTTGCCTGCATGGCGTCCCTGTCGCGACAGGGTGCTACTGTTGCCACGTTTACTGCCGCCGGCGCGGTGCGCCGCGGGCTGGAGGCGGCAGGGTTCAACATGCAAAAGGTTCCGGGCTATGGCCGCAAACGCGAGTCACTCACCGGCGCTATCGCTGTCCCACGGCAACCACAGACAACGCCGGAGACGCCCTGGGACCTTGACGCCACGCCCAGAGGCGGCAAGCCTGCGTCGGCGCTGATCATCGGCGCTGGTTTAGCAGGTGCCAGTCTCGCCCGGGCCCTGGCAGAACGTGATATTGAAGTCACCGTGCTGGAGCGCGGCACCATTGCCGGCGAGGCCTCGGGTAACGAGCAGGGTGTGCTCTATACGCGCCTCTCCAGGCGTCATTCCGCGCTCACCGACTTTGCACTGCAGAGTTTTCGTTATTCTGCCAGCTTCTATCGACAGCTATTCGCCGCAGGCCAGCTCACGCCGGGCCCCGATGGCCAGCTCTGCGGCAGCTTTCACCAGCACAGTGATGAACAGGAACTGGCGCTCATGGGCGAACGGCTGCGGGATCTGCCTGAGCTCGCGCAAGTACTGCAGGCTGAGAAAGCCGCCGCAAAACTGGGCGTGCACCCTGCACGCCCAGGCTACTGGTATCCGGACTCCGGTTGGCTGAACCCGCCCGCGGTCTGTAGAACACTGCTGGATACCCCCGGCGTAAAGGTGATCGAGCATTGCGGGGAGCTAAGCCTGCACAGCAACACGGAAGGATGGCAGGCGCATGACATGCGAGGCCAATGCGTTGTCTCAGCGGACGTTGCCATAGTCTGTGCAGGTAGCCACAGTGCTGCCCTGGCCGGCCTGGAGTGGCTGCCCCTGCAGCGTATACGCGGCCAAACCACACTGCTTCCCGAGAGCTCAGCGACCGTCGGGCTACGTGCCGCGTTCTGCCATCAGGGCTACATCTCTCCGGCAAGCAGGGGGTGTCACTGTATAGGTGCCAGCTTCAAGCTTCAGGACTCTGAAAATGCGTTGCGCGCGGAAGAACACAAGGAAAATATCGACAAACTACTCGCAGCCCTGCCGCAGTGGCATGACACCCTCTCAGGGCTGGAAACAAGTTCCCTGGAGGGGCGGGTAGGATTTCGTTGCGCCAGCCCCGATTACCTGCCTATTGCAGGCGCCGTTCCGCAGCGCACTCATTTCTTGCAAACTTATGCTCCTCTGCGCAAAAATGCCCGCCAGTTCATCGCCAGCCGAGGAAATTACGTGCCAGGACTCTATGTCAATACTGCTCATGGATCGCGGGGTCTCACCTCAGCGCCCCTGTGCGCCCAGGTGATCGCTGCCCGGATTTGCGGCGAGGCACCGCCGCTGTCCAGGGAATTGCTGCGCGCACTCTCTCCGGCAAGGTTCCTGGTTCGCGACCTGTCACGCAACCGGATCTGACATGCCGCGTTATATTGTCCTCATTTTATTGATATTACTGGCGCTGCCCGCAGCGGCCGTAGAGCAATACAGTTACCGCGTGCTGGAGAGCAGACCCCAGGACAGGAATAACTTCGTGCAGGGCCTGGAAATCCGCGCTGGCAAACTCTACGTCAGCTCTGGAAACTACGGGCAGTCACGGTTGATGCGCTATGACTTCGCCACTGGCGAGGTGGAAAAAAGCCAAAACCTCAATCCCCGCCTGTTCGCCGAAGGGCTGACGCTGTTTGGCGAGCACATCTACCAGCTGACCTGGCGGGAACGCATGATGCTGGTCTTCGACCGCGACAGCATGCAACCCATCGAGTGGTTTCCGCTGTCTGGCGAGGGCTGGGGCCTGACCAACGACGGCAAGCAACTGATCTACAGCGATGGCAGTGAACGTATCCACTTTATGGACGCCAAAGCGCGCACGGTCACCCGCTCGATTACCGTCACTGAGAACGGTCGACCGGTACGCAAACTCAATGAACTGGAGTGGATCGATGGCAAGCTCTGGGCCAATATCTGGCAACAGGACCGCATCGTCATCATCGACCCGGACAGTGGTGAAGTGTCTGCCAACATTGACCTGCGCGACCTGTTACCGACCAGTGAACGTCGCGCCGGGACTGATGTACTCAACGGCATTGCCCTTGACCCGGCGGATGGCAGCATCTGGGTGACTGGCAAGCGCTGGCCCTGGCTGTATCGCATAGAACTCATCCGCAAGGACGGCCAAACATCCGGCGTCCATTCACGCTAGAATAGCGCCCTTTCATTTCCCGACGAGACTGTTAATGACCATGCCACTACCCGAGGCACACAGCGCCTTTGAACCTGTTCGCCAGCAACGCGTGGAATCCCTGAACCTGGAGGTACAGGAATTCCGCCACCGCGAGACCGGCGCCATGCACTACCACCTGGCCGCCGATAATCGTGAGAACGTGTTCCTGGTTGCGCTGCGCACGGTCCCTGAAGACTCCACCGGCGTGGCCCACATACTCGAGCACACGGCGCTCTGCGGCAGCGAACGCTACCCTGTAAGAGATCCGTTTTTCATGATGCTGCGGCGTTCACTCAACACCTTTATGAACGCCTTTACCAGTTCCGACTGGACGGCCTACCCCTTTGCCAGCCAGAACCGCAAGGACTTCAACAATCTGCTGGAGGTTTACCTGGACGCGGTATTTTTCTCCAGGCTGGATCCCCTGGACTTCGCTCAGGAAGGGCACCGGGTTGAGTTCGCGGAGGCAAACAACCCACAGAGCGAACTGCAGTTCAAGGGCGTGGTATTCAACGAGATGAAGGGCGCCATGAGCTCGGTCCCCAGCGTTCTCTGGGGCAAACTCTGTGAGCACCTCTTCCCCACCACAACCTATCATTTCAACAGTGGCGGTGAACCGGAGAACATACCGGACCTGACTTACGAGCAGCTTGTGGCCTTCTACCGCAGCCACTACCACCCCAGCAATGCTATTTTCATGACCTACGGCGATATCACCGCCGCGGAGCACCAGCAGACATTCGAAGAGCGGGCCTTGCACCGTTTTCAGCGCCAGGACCTGCGCATTCAGGTTCCACCCGAGCAACACCTGCCGGCTCCTATCCGGGCCAGCGATCACTATGCCTACGACGAGAGCGACGATACCGCGAACAAAACCCACCTGGTTATTGGCTGGATGCTGGGTGAAAGCAGCGACCTGGAGCAGATGCTGGAAGCCCAGTTGCTCTCCAGTGTGCTCCTGGAAAACAGCGGCTCCCCCCTGCAGCATGCACTGGAGACCACCGACCTTGGGCAGTCGCCCTCCCCGCTTTGCGGGCTGGAAGACTCCATGCGCGAGATGGTATTCGTCTGCGGCATTGAAGGCAGTGAAGCGGAACACGCCGACGCACTGGAGGAAATGGTGCTGTCAGTGCTCAATGATGTCGCCGAAAACGGCATCGGTGAGGACAGGCTGCAGGCGGTACTCCACCAGTTGGAGTTACACCAGCGTGAAGTCAGTGGTGACGGCTACCCCTACGGCCTGCAGCTGATTCTGCAGGCCCTGGGTTGCGCTACCCACTACAGCGATCCTATCGCTGTACTCAACCTGGACCCGGTCATAGAAACGCTGCGCGAGCGTATCGAAGATCCCGACTACATCAAACGGCTGGCACGTAAGTTATTGCTGGAGAATCCCCACCGGGTGACCCTGGTGATGGAGCCGGACAGTGACCTGTCCGCAAGACGCCTGCAACAGGAGGCGAAGCGTCTTGAAGCGATCAAAGCCGCAATGGATGCGGATCAGAAGGCCGCAACGGTTGCACTGGCTGCAGATCTTGTGGCGCGCCAACAGCAGGTCGACGACGAGAGCATTCTGCCCAAGGTGGAGTTAAGCGACGTACCAGCGAGCATGCCGGAACTGGAGTTTGCTGAGCACGGTGACGGCCCATTACCCCTGACTACCTATGGGCAGGGAACTAACGGGCTGGTTTACCAGCAGTTGGTTACGCCCCTTCCCCGACTCAGCGAAGAGCAACAAGCCATACTTCCGTTGTACACCAGCTTCCTCACCGAACTGGGCCTGGGTGCTGAGAGCTATCGCGAAGCGCAGCACAGACAGTCAGCAGAGGTGGGCTCCATTCACGCGTTTACTTCCCTGCGTGGCAAGGTCGATGATGCCCAATCGGTTCAAGGCAAATTTATACTGTCCTCGAAAGCACTGCTGCGCAACACGATGCAGCAGGCGCAATTGATGGCAGACACGCTGCATACAGTGCGCTTCGACGAAACCGAACGCATTCGTGAGCTGGTGAGTCAGCAGCGAGCCCGCCGTGACCAGTCGGTAACCGGGAACGGTCACGGACTGGCCATGGCAGCGGCCTGCGCCGGCATGAGCCCTTTAGCCCGGCTCAACCACCAGCTCAGCGGCCTGGCCGGCATACGTCAGCTGCGCCAACTGGATGATTCGCTGGCAGACAGCGCTGAAGCGAGCCGGTTTGCTGCAACGCTGGCTGAAGTTCACCAACAGGTGAGTGCAATGCCAGGGCAATTGCTGGCAGTGGCTGAGCCCGAGGCGATGACGCAAGTAAAAGACGCCGCAGCGAAGGCATGGGCGGCGCGGGCCGCGGCTGATGCCTCAGTATTCCAGCTGGACGCTGTGAAAGAATCAAGGGCGGAGTTCTGGGTGGCCAATACGCAGGTCAACTTCTGCGCCAGGGCCTACCCTACCGTACCAGTGGAACACCCTGATGCCGCGGCACTGACAGTGCTTGGCGGCTTTTTGCGCAATGGCTATCTGCACCGTGCCATCCGTGAGCAAGGCGGTGCCTATGGCGGGGGGGCCTCGCAGGACTCGAGTATAGGCGCGTTTCGCTTCTACTCCTACCGCGACCCACGGCTGGAAGACACGCTCGCCGACTTTGATGCCTCTATCAGCTGGCTGCTGGAGGAACGCCACGAGGCGCGTGCCCTGGAAGAGAGCATACTCGGCGTCATCGGCAGTCTGGACAAGCCGGGCTCACCGGCAGGTGAGGCCAAACAGCATTTTCACAATCGCTTGTTTGGTCGCACCCACGCCCAACGCGAAGCGTTCCGCCAGCAGGTGCTGGCGGTCAGCCTGGAAGACTTGCGCCGGGTGGGCCAGACCTACCTGCAAGCGGAACGTGCGAGCACTGCCGTGGTCAGCAACGCCGCGCAGCTTGAGGCTAACGCGGCACTGTGCGAGCGGCTGATGCTGAAAGTGGAAAAACTCTGATCACAGGACTCAGTCGCGACCCGGGCGTCGCTTCTGCATACGCTTTTCGCGTACCGCCTGTAGCTCGTCCATTTCTTCACGCTGCTCTGCGGTGAGTAACTGGTAGACATCGGCCTGGGTGCTGGCCAGGCTGTAGGCCATGCGACTGGTAATCTCGCCGAGTTCGTCAGTCAATCGTGTAACCTGGCCAGCATCGAAGTCGGCGCGCATGGCTTTGAGACTGTCACGAATTTCATCCATACGCTGGCGATCCGCCTGCATTGCGCTACGGTTCTCAGCCAGCAGGGCCTCGATCTGTGTTTGCTGCGTTTCGGTCAGCTCCAGTTTTTCAGTCATGTGCGCCAGCATGCGCTCAGGATTGTGACCGGGGTGATGCCCCATGGCCACGGCACCGGCTGATAACAGCAGCACGCCAGAAAGTGCGGCCCCGGTCATCGCAGCTTTGATTAATGTCTTCATAGTTTGCTCTCCTGATTGATGTTAAAAAGCGTCGGCAATTACCGGCGCCATGGGAAGTACACTACGCAAAACCCCTGTTAAGCTCCGCAGTATCCGGGTAAAGAATTGTTAACCTACGGTGACAAACGTTAAGCGCTTGTCCACACTGGCAACATGAAAAATAGTGTATTAATCATTGATGACGACAAAGAGCTCTGCGAGCTGTTGACGCAGTACCTGCAACTGCAGGGTTTCAGTGTTGAAAGCACCCATGACGGTGCGCAGGCGCTCAGGCAGCTACAGCGAAAACAGTACGACGTGCTGGTGTTGGATATTATGTTGCCAGGCATGCACGGGCTGGATGTGCTGCGCGAATTGCGCGAGTCCAACAACACCCCCGTATTGATGCTCACGGCCCGCGGCGAGGACACTGACCGCATCGTTGGCCTGGAATTGGGTGCCGATGACTACCTGCCAAAACCCTGTAATCCAAGAGAACTGGCGGCACGATTGCGGGCAATCCTGAGGCGCGCTAACAACGCTGCTGGCCAGGGCAGCAAACCGACCGAAGTTACTGCGGGTGACACCACTCTCAACAGCGGTTCACGCACGGCAGTTTACCGGGATCGGGCTCTCTCCCTGACCAGCGCTGAATTCAATCTGTTAAAGCTGTTGGTGGAACGCGCAGGCCAGGTGGTCGATAAGGAGACGCTCAGTCAGGAGGCGCTGGGTCGGCCATTAACAGCCTATGATCGCAGTATTGATGTCCACGTCAGTAAAATTCGACGTAAACTGTCCGCCGCCGGCGCCGGGGAGTTAATTCTCAATGTTCGCGGACTCGGCTATCAGTTCGCCCTGGACGAGTAACCAGCATGCGCGGGTCTTTGTTCATCAAGATTTTTCTTGGCTTCTGGTTGGTTACCGTCGCGGTCCTGGGAAGCTGGTTATTGGCCAGTCAATACTTCGAGTCACTGCATTTTACCGGTGTTGATCACAGGCCCGCCGAAGGCCCGCCACAACGCCGGGTACTGCGCCTGATCTGGGCACTGGAAAACGCTCCTGCCGGTAAACTACCGGGGATTCTCAGCACAGCGCGGCGTGAGCACCGACTCGATATCTGGCTGCTCGATGACACCGGCAGGGATATGTTGCAGCAACCGGTCCCAGACGAGGTCGGGAAAATTGCACAACGTCTCGACAATAGACGCAGGCGAGCCCTGAAATCTGCCCGCGACAAATACTACGTGGCCCACGCCATCATCCGCCCGGGCGAGCCGCGCTGGCGACTGGTGATGGCCTTTCCGCCGCCTCCACACCGGGTATTGGGCGTGTTGGGGGCCAATCCCTGGTTGCGTTTGTTGCTGGCGATTCTGGTCAGCGGCCTGGCCTGCTGGGGTTTATCACGACTGATGACTCACCGCCTACGCGACTTGAGACGCGCTTCCGCACAGCTAGCCGAGGGTGATCTGAGCGCACGTATCCGCGTGCGCGAACGGGGGGGTGACGAAACCGACGCCCTCGCCAGGGACTTTAACGCAATGGCTGATCAACTGGAGGCCCGCATACAGGCACAGCGGCAGCTGCTGCGCGACGTGTCTCACGAACTGCGTTCACCGCTGGCGAGAATGCGGGTCGCGCTGGCACTGGCGATGGAGTCCGCGGCGCAACCAGAAGATCATCTCGCACGCATGGATAAAGAAACGACGCGATTGGAGGAATTAATCAGCCAACTGCTGAGCAGCCAGCAGCAAACACTGGAAATGGATACGCACATTGACCTGGTCGCACTTTTACGGACGCTGTGCGCCGATGCCAGCTTCGAGGGCAGAAAAGAAAGCAAAGAGGTTACGCTGCATACCTCGCTGAGCCAGGCTGTGGTTGCCAGCAGTGGCGACCTTTTGCTGAAGAGCTTTGAAAACATTATCCGCAACGCCCTGCATCACAGCCCGCCCGGCGCAACAGTGCGAGTTGAGCTAAGCCGCGAACCCGGGTGCTACCGCGTTAATATCGAAGACCAGGGCCCCGGTGTCGCAGAGGAAGACCTGAAGCGCATCTTTGAGGAGTTCTACCGCGTGGACAGCGCGCGTACGCGCGAGGCCGGCGGTTATGGCCTGGGGCTGGCCATCGCCTGGCAGGCCATCAACCGTCACGGTGGAACCCTCAGCGCGAGTAATACAGAAACAGGACTGCGGATCACTGCAGACCTGCCCACAGGTCCACAAACCGGTGCCTGATGCCCCGGCCGATGCTAAACTTGTCCGCTGACAAGGAGTGACTAAACCATGCTAGATATCAGACCCGTGGCCGGCGCGCTGGGTGCAGAAATTCACGGGATGAACCTGTCCAGTGAAATCGGCCAGCAGGACTTTCTGCGCATCCGTAAACTGCTGAACGAGTACCAGGTTATTTTTTTCCGAGAGCAACAGATCAGCCCGGAAAACATGAAAGCACTGGCGCTGTCCTTCGGTCCGGTGCAGACCCATCCGGCCTACGAGACAGTGATCGGCTTCCCTGAGATCACCATCCTTGAGAGCACCGCGGAAAAGCCCACGCGTATAGAGGCCTGGCACACAGACATGACGTTTCGCCAGCACCCGCCCATGGCGACCATGCTCAAGTCCGATATCGTTCCGCCAAAGGGTGGCGATACCTTGTGGTCAAGCATGACCGCGGCCTATGATGCCCTTTCCTTCCACATGCAGAAGTTCCTGGAAGAACTCAGCGCCATTCATGATTTTTCCTGGGGATTCAAGGAAAGCCTGGCCGAGCCGGGCGGCGCTGAGCGCCTGGCCGATGCGGTGGCTGCAAACCCACCGGTAAGGCACCCGGTAATTCGCACGCATCCTGAGACCGGCAAGAAAGGCATTTTCGTCAACAGCCTGTTTACCACGCACATCGAGGGTCTACGCCGAGCAGAGAGCGATGCACTGCTGGCGTTTCTGTTTGAGCATGTGACCACCGACGAGTTCACCTGTCGTTTTCAGTGGCAGCCCAACAGCCTGGCTATCTGGGATAACCGCTGCACCCAGCACAAGCCTATAAATGACTACTTTCCAGCTCACCGCCGGATGGAGCGAATCACCATCGACGGCGATAAGCCCTACTGAGACCTGCAATTTATGCCAGCAAACTATCTTCTACCGCCACGGCTCATTGACCAAACGGGGCAGACGCGCCGTGCCGGCTTCGAATTCGAATTTGGCAATTTGCCGATTGGCGAGGCCGCCAGGGCACTGCACAGCTCCATGGGGGGTGAACTGGAAAACATTTCTCCCTTCGAAGCCCTGCTGCACGATTCCAAGGTGGGCAAATTGAGGGTAGAGCGCGACGCCAACCTGCTCAAGTCAACGCGATACCGTAAATGGCTGGAAACACTGGGCGTGGAGTTTACCCCCGGCACCCTCGCCCATGAGATCGAGACCAACATCGACAGCGCCAGCCGTGTTTTGATCCCCTGCGAGGTGGTAACCCAACCAATCCCCTTAGCGGAGCTCAACGACCTGGACACGCTGGTGCAGGCACTGAACGAGCTCGGCGCAGAGGGCACGCAGGATTCTGTGATCTACGCTTTCGGGCTGCATATCAACGCGTCGCTTCCGTCAACAGAGAGTGTCAATATTCTGCGTCACCTGCAATCCTTCCTGCTATTACACGCCTGGCTGGTGGAAACAGCAGGCACAGACCTTACACGCCGCTACCTGACGCCCTATATCGACCCGTTTCCCCAGGATTATATGGAAAAGGTTCTGGATGTGGCTTATCGCCCTGCTATCGATCAACTGATCGATGACTACCTCGAGTTCAACCCCACCCGCAATCGCGCCCTGGACATGTTGCCGATATTCTGCGAACTGGACCGGGACAGGGTCATGGCCGGACTGCCGGCCGAAGAGCGCAAGCTGGTTAACGCCCGCCCCGCCTTTCATTATCGACTGCCCGACTGCAAGGTAAACGTTCCGGGTTGGTCAGTCGCCAGCGCATGGAATCACTGGGTCTTCATCGAAAAACTGGCGGACGACGACAGGCTGATGAATCGTTTGATCGACGCCTGGCAAACGCATTATGCCGACTTCAAACTTGTCCAGAACACACGGTGGGTGATGCAACTCACCACGCTCATCGCCGAACAATACTTCACGGATAAATGAGTTTCGCGAACAGGCCTGTTATCGGCGTCACCGGGCCGGACCAGGGTGGCCTGAGCGCCTGGTTGATGACCGCGCTGGCCATTCGCCGCGCGGGCGGGCGACCAGTGCGCCTTACGCCCTCTCGCAGCTATGACGAGAATCGCCTCGATGGCATTGTTATTGGTGGCGGCACCGATGTAGACCCTTTCCATTACGGGGAAGAGCCCCTGCCCCCGCCTCAGACAGCTGAACACTTCAGCCTGACCGACTGGACGGTGGGACTGTTACTCTCAGCGCTGCGTTTTCTGCTGGCCCGACACAACCGCGGAGGGGAGATGTTTGACAGGCAGAGAGATGAGCTTGAGCAACACCTGGTTCGTCATGCGCTGTACACCGACAAGCCACTGCTGGGAATCTGTCGAGGCGCCCAGTTAATCAACGTCACTCTGGGCGGGTCTCTCCACCAGAGCATCGATGATTTCTACCAGGAGGGCACGGCCAACCCGCGTAGCATTCTCCCCAGGAAAACGGTCACGCTCGCTGAGGGGAGCTGCCTGTACGAACTGCTGGGCGGTGCAGAGGCACGAGTCAACGCCTTGCATGAACAGTCCATTCGCGATCTCGGTGATGGCCTCCTGGTGAGCGCCAGGGAAAGAAACGGGGTGATACAAGGCATTGAACGCGAGGGTCCGGGCTTTGTTCTGGGCGTACAGTGGCACCCTGAGTACCTGCCTCAATACCCGAGCCAACAACGCTTGTTTGGCGCCCTGGTTACCGCGGCCCGGGACCGCTAGGCCGTGGAAGCCTACCTGGGCCTGTTTTTCAGCGCCTTTCTGGCGGCCACGCTGGTTCCCGCCTACTCTGAGATCCTGTTCGCCGCAATGCTTAATGCCGGCTACGACCCGCTGTTGCTGCTGGTCTGGGCGTCAGCCGGCAATACGCTGGGGTCAGCCCTTAACTGGCTATTGGGTCGTTATCTCCTGCACTTCCAGGACAGAAAGTGGTTTCCGTTCAAGACAGACAACCTGGGCGCGGCGCAGCGTTGGTTCAACAAATGGGGCGTCTGGTCATTACTACTGGCCTGGATGCCGATAGGGGGCGATGCGCTCACCTTCATCGCCGGGATGATGCGAGTGCGCTTTTGGCTATTTTTCCTGCTAACCGGTATCGGCAAAACCGCTCGCTACGCGATCCTGCTGGGCGCAATGGACCTGATCATGCCGCTGTAGCACGATGTTAGCGCGTTCATGACGGCATAGATCTTTCCGTCATTTTTTTCTTTTTCTGCACTCTTCATATATGTTTTTTCATATATACTGCATTTCATATATGATTGACGGCTTGTGACTGAAGCGCTGCCTGGTGAACGAGGACAGTCCTATTGCCATGCGCAGGGCACTCAGCATGCGCGCAGGCAACAGTTACAGTACAGGGCTCTCTAACTCTTTGTTTTGGTACAAACCTGGTAGGTGTAGGTAATCTTATGAATCCAGTGCAGTTTTATAAATGCTTGTCTGACGAGACGCGGCTACGATGCTTACTGTTGATTCAACAGGAACAGGAGCTATGTGTTTGTGAGTTAACCGCAGCATTAGAAGAGATACAGCCGAAGGTGTCGCGGCATCTAGGACAGTTGCGACAGTGTAAGTTACTGCTGGATCGTCGTCAGGGGCAGTGGATATTCTACCGAATAAACCCGGATCTCCCGGACTGGGCAAAGACGGTACTGAGTGAAACATTAGAGGGCAATGAGTCTTTTCTGAAAGCTAACCTCAAATCCTTACACCGCATGGGCGATCGGCCCGAGCGGGCAAAAGCGTGTTGTTAACAAGTATTTTCCCTGTGGAAGGGTAATCCGGTGGGACCTCTTCAGCGCATTTTAGTGTCTGTCCCCTGTAGCCGCAGTCAATCGCACTCGGCATTGGTTTGCTTGAATCCAGATTAGTATTGGAGCTGTTCAATGGAGATAAAAGTCGGCGTAAACGGTTTCGGTCGAATGGGACGTCTGACGATGCGGGCTGCCTGGGAAATGAAAGGTGTTGAGTTCGTTCAGGTGAACGACCCGGCGGGAGACGCCAGGACCCTCGCACACCTGCTGCAATATGACTCTGTCCATGGCAAATGGGGGCACGCTTGCGAAAGTGAAGGTGATGACCTCGTCATCTCCGGCCAGCGTATAGCCTGTACCGCCAACGAGCGAATTGAAGATACCGACTGGTCCGCATGCGACATCATTATCGAGGCATCAGGCAAGTTCAAGAAAAAAGCGCTACTGAATGAATACCTGAAACAGGGTGTTAAGCGGGTAGTAGTGACGGCCCCGGTCAAGGAGGAAGGTGTCCTCGACACTGTCATGGGAGTAAACCACGACCTTTATCAGCCCTCGGCCCACCCTATCGTCAGTGCAGCATCCTGCACCACAAATTGTCTGGCACCGGTGGTAAAGGTGATTCACGAAAATCTCGGAATTAAGCACGGATCGATGACCACCATCCACGACATCACCAATACACAGACCATTCTGGATGCTCCCCATAAGGACCTCAGACGCGCCAGAGCCTGTGGAATGAGCCTCATACCGACCACCACCGGATCCGCGACGGCAATTACACATATTTTTCCAGAGCTTCGGGGAAAGCTGAACGGTCACGCCATTCGCGTGCCACTGGCCAATGCCTCGCTGACAGATTGCGTGTTTGAGGTGAAGCGGGAGACCTCCGTCGAGGAGGTCAACCAGCTGTTGAAAAGCGCGTCAGAAACAGGGCTTAGAAACATCCTGGGCTACGAGGAAAAACCCCTGGTATCGATAGACTACCGCAGTGATCCACGCTCTTGCGTGGTCGATGCGCTATCGACCATGGTGGTCAATGGTACCCAGGTCAAACTCTATCTCTGGTACGACAATGAATGGGGCTATGCCAATCGCACTGCAGAACTGATGCACATGATCGCTGGCCTGGACCAGCCCTGAGGCATGACCATGTTGGCCTCCCTCTCTGCTGACACCCGACAGTACCTGCTGGTTACTTTCAATTATTGGGCGTTCACCCTGACTGATGGTGCACTGCGCATGTTGGTTGTATTGCACTTTTACCAGCGGGGTTACAGTCCGCTGGAAGTTGCTGTGCTGTTTCTGTTCTACGAAATCTTTGGTGTTATCACTAATCTCCTGGGCGGCTGGCTGGGAGCCCGTGTCGGTTTGAACGCGACGATGAACGCGGGATTACTGTTGCAGGTAGCTGCACTGTCCATGCTGCTGGTGCCCCAGCACATGCTCACAGTGGCCTGGGTGATGGCAGCCCAGGGACTCTCTGGTGTCGCCAAGGACCTGAACAAGATGAGCGCCAAGAGCGCGATTAAAATGCTGGTGCCAGCTCACGCCCAGGGCACACTTTACCAATGGGTCGCGATACTGACGGGGTCAAAAAATGCACTGAAAGGCGTGGGCTTTTTCCTCGGGGGGTTACTGCTCACTGTCTGCGGCTTCAGGGAGGCAATTCTGGTGATGGCCTCTGCCCTCGCTATAGTGTTTATATTCAGCACCCTGAAGCTCGAGAAAAGCCTCGGCAGGTCCTCTCAAAAGCCCAGGTTCAGCCAATTGTTTTCCAAGAGCCGAGCGGTGAACATCCTGTCAGCCGCACGACTGTTTCTGTTTGCCTCTCGCGACGTCTGGTTTGTGGTGGCGCTCCCGGTATACCTGTCTTCCACCCTGGGCTGGGATCACTGGGCGGTCGGCGCTTTCCTGGCAAGCTGGGTCATTGGATACGGCATCGTGCAATCGTTCGCTCCAAGCGTCACCGGAGGACGGAGAGCACGGGTTCCGGACGGGCAAACGGCTTTCAAGTGGGCCCTGGCTCTCGCATTTGCGCCCGCATTGATAGCTATGGCGATAGCAACGGGCATCAGCGCGCAGGTCAGCCTAATGCTGGGGCTGATGGTTTTTGGCATCCTGTTCGCCGTGAACTCGGCACTGCACAGTTACCTTATCGTCAGTTACGCGCAAGACGACGGCGTAGCGCTGGATGTCGGCTTCTACTACATGGCCAATGCCATGGGCCGACTGCTGGGGACGGTGCTGTCAGGCTGGGTATACCAGACCCGGGGCATAGAGAACTGCCTGTGGATTTCGACTGCGTTCATCGCGCTGTCGGCTGTCATTGCACTATTACTGCCTCGGCATTTACCAGCGACCGGCTCACTGGAGAGCGACGACCGTGTACTCTAAACTAATCCACTTGTACAAGAGCAATCCATCCCAGGCGCGACTAATGCTACTGATGGCGATTGCTTTTCTCACTATCTACTTTCTCCCCGCGGGGAATCGGCGTTTTGACAATGCCGTGCTCGAAGCGATTCGGCTGACCCACTGGTATGCCCAGGAACATGTCATTCTCTGTCTGCTCCCGGCATTTATTATTGCCGGTGCCATGGCGGTCTATATCAGTCAGGGATCCGTGTTACGGCACCTCGGGCCACAGGCATCGAAGCCGGTGGCGCTCAGTGTAGCTTCGGTATCGGGCACCTTGCTCGCCGTTTGTTCTTGCACGGTTCTGCCACTTTTTGGCGGTATCTACAAACGTGGGGCAGGACTGGGGGCAGCAATTGCTTTTCTTTATTCCGGGCCGGCCATCAATATCATGGCAATTGTCGTAACCGCCAAGGTTCTGGGCGCTGAAATAGGCATCGCCAGGGGCCTTGGCGCAATTGTCTTCGCCGTCGTGATCGGCGCCATCATGCACCTGATCTACCGCAGGGAAGAGATGGCGAGGACCGATGCGTCTACGCAGGGTTTCGCCGACGACGAAGCGGCCAGGCCCCTGGCAACAGTAGTGGCGTTTTTCAGCCTGATGATCGGAATCCTGGTATTTGCCAACTGGGCTGCTGTAGACAATCAGCTCTGGATGCAGGTCTATGCGTGGAAGTGGCAGATAACGTCCCTACTCGCCCTGCTGCTGGCAGCACTGCTTGTACTCCGGTGGCGCTGGCCAGTCTCCTATCTGCTCGCCCTGGGCAGCCTGGTCCTCGTTACGGCATTGCTGGCACCTGGGACAGCCGAGCTGCCCTTTGCGGTGGGGGCGATTGGTATTCTGTTAATCGCGGCGACCCGGCACCAGGATCAGGAATGGGCAATTCAGACCTGGGATTTCACCAGGCAAATCATACCGCTGTTAGTTATTGGTGTTTTTATTGCCGGCCTGCTTTTGGGACGCCCCGGGCATGAGGGGTTGATACCCTCCGGGTGGGTGAGCGCAGCCGTGGGTGACAATTCGCTAACATCCACCGTGATAGCCTCAGTATTAGGTTCATTTATGTACTTCTCGACACTCACCGAAGTCCCAATAGTTCAGGGCTTGTTGGGGGCTGGCATGGGCAAGGGGCCGGCACTGGCATTGTTGCTGGCAGGGCCGGCACTGTCATTGCCCAATATGCTGGTTATCAGGACGATTCTTGGCACTCAGAAGACCCTGGTCTACTGCGCCCTGGTCATTATTATGGCAACGATCACCGGCTACCTGTATGGAAATTTCTGGTAAACAACCTGGAGAAATCTTGTTATGAAGTTACAAATCTACGGCAGCGGTTGCGAGAAATGCAAATCGCTGGCAGCAAACGCAGAAGCGGCAGCGCAGGCACTCGGGGTCAGTTTTGAAATGGAGAAAGTGACCGATATGAATGCCATTATCGACGCCGGCGTTATGCGTACACCGGCGCTTGCCGTTGATGGGAAAGTGATTATCCAGGGCAAGGTTGCCAGTGCCGATGAAGTTCGGGCATTGCTTGAGTAGCGAGCTCAGTCCCGACCCAGGATAAGTGCACCGGTGGGCACACCCACACCGCTGCTCACCAGCACGTGCTCTACTGCCTTGGCCGGCTGACTGGTGGAGTCCCCTCTCACCAGGCGCACGCCCTCTGCTATATTGTTCATGCCGTGAATATAGGCCTCCGACAATAGTCCGCCGTGGGTATTGTTGGGCAGGCGTCCATCGATATCCAGCGCGCCATCGAGCACCATGTCCTTACCCTCGCCCTGCCCACAGAAGCCAAAGCTCTCCAGCTGCATTATCACCTCCGAGGAAAAGGCATCGTAGAGACAGGCGGCATCAATGTCTTTTGCCTCCAGCCCGGCCATGGCGTAAGCGCGCTGCCCGGCCAACTCCATCTCCGGCAGTGAGGTGAGTTCCTCACGGTAAAAGCTGGTCATCTCCTCCTGCCCCCGGGTCGACGCCTGGCTGATCCCGCGAATAACGGCCGGGCTTTTGCGCAGGTCCCTGGCGCGTTCGGCGCTGGTGACGATCACCGCGCACCCGCCATCCGTTTCCTGGCAGAAATCATAGAGACACAGGGGTGAGGCAATAGGCGGTGATGCCAGGTACTCTTCCATACTCAGGGGTTTGCCATAGCCGTAGGCACGCGGATTCGCCTGGGCATAGTTACGCTGCGATATCGCCACACGACCGAGGTCCTCGCGGGTCACGCCATATTCCTGCATGTACTTGTTGGCAATCATGGCGATCCAGCTGCCCGGTATCAACATGCCGTAGGCCATGTACCATGAATAGTGGATGAGTCCGGAGTTGATAATTTGCCCGGAGATGCCCTGCCCCATGCGCTTGCCTGAGCGACCATTCATGGCCCGATAACAAACCACAGTCTCTGCCTGGCCCGTCGCTACCGCCATAGCCGCCTGCAGAACGGTCCCTACGGCAGCGCCGCCACCATAATGAACGCGACTGAAGTACGTCAGGTCGTTCGCACCGATGGCGCGAGCGACATCCACTTCTTCGCTGTTGTCCAGCGTATAGGTGACCATCCCGTCGACAGCGCCAGGGTCAATTCCCGCATCTTCACAGGCAGCAACGATGCACTGCGCTGCCAGCGATAGCTCAGACACCCCGGACTTTTTGCTGAAGGGTGTCAGGCCAATACCGGCGATAGCGGTTTTATCTTTCAGTGAGTAGGCCATTAACGTGCCTCAGCGAGCTGGAATACAGGAATGTTGAATCCATCCGGGTCAGTGTGAATAACCATCTCCACCGGGAGGCCGAATGCCACGTCAGCGGGATCACAGTTGATCAGCTGTGAAGTCAGGCGCGTACCCTCTTCGAGGTCCACCAGGATAATTATCAGCGGATACTCGTAGCCCGGGAACTGTGGGTGGGTAAGCACGGTAAAACTGCAAATAGTGCCACGCCCACAAGCTTCGACCGCTTCCCACTTGATGGAGCGGCAATCACCGCACATGGGTCGCGGCGGGTGGCGCAAGCGCGAACAGCCCTGACAGCGCTGAATACCGAGCTTGCCTTCAGCAGCCATCTCCCACCACCAGGCATTATCAGGACCCAGCGGTGGCTTGATGCGAGTTGGGGCAGACAAGTCCTAGACCTCCAACGCGCTGAAACCCAGCGCATCGTCGCTCGCCAGCAGCTGGCCCAACTTTTCCAACTGCTGTGCGGCGTTGCCCAGGGAGTAACTGATCTGCTTGGCGAGCAGGTAAAAACGATGGATAGGATATTCCACATCCGCTCCCATACCGCCGTGGAGGTGCTGGGCAGTGCATACCACGCGGTGCGAGGCATCACAGGCCCACCACTTGGCAGCGCGCACTTCTGCTTGCGCCGGCAGACCTTCACTGAGGCGCCACATGGCGAGCCAATAGGTAGAGCGAATGCCTTCAACGTCGATGTAGCTGTCCGCCATGCGCATGGCCAGCGCCTGGAACGATCCCAGCGCAACGCCGAACTGCTTGCGCTCGCTGACATAGGCAGCGGTGCGCTTCATGGCTTCCTCGGTCACGCCTACCTGCAGTGCGCAATGCCCGACATTGGCGCGCTGTTCAATCCAGCCCACAATCTCGGCGCCCTGCCCGGCTTCGCCAAGCAGCGCATCCGCGCCGACGCGCACTCCACTCAGGGAGAGCTGGGCAGCGCGCTCACCGGACATGCCGATGGTGACCGGCGAGACGCTGACGCCCTGCGCGCTGGTGTCGACGACAAACACGCTGCTGGCACCATCTTCAGTTTCCACTGGCACCAGGATGAAATCTGCCACGGCACCATCAGGAACAACGGCTTTCTCGCCGTTCAACACCCAGGCATCGCCCTCTCTTTTTGCTGACACGCTGGTCGCCAACGCGTCCGACATTCCCAGCTCTGCAATAGCCGCACTGAACTTTGCCTCACCGGTAGCCAGCGCACCCAGCCAACGCGACTGCTGTTCTTCACTGCCGAATTCACCGATGGGCAGGCCGCCCAGTACCAGAGAAGCAAAGAGCGGTACCGGCGCTACGCGGCGTCCCTGCTCTTCCAGTACCATGCACAATTCCACCAGGCCGAGGCCGCTGCCGCCCGCGGACTCCGGCACCGAGATACCCAACAGACCCTGTTCGGCCAGGGTTGTCCACAATGCGTCGTCATAGGTTTCGCCGCTGCGTGAGAAAGCAAGCATAAACTCGTCAGTCGCCCGGTCGGTGAATATCTGGTAGGCCAACTCACGAATGGCGATCTGGTCTTCAGTGAAATTAAAATCCATCGTTTTCTACCTCAGTGTGTTCTGGCCATAGCAGCCAGATTCCGTGTGTAATTCAATTTCTCCTGCTCTGGATGCTCCAGAAACAGTGCCCTGTAAAACATGGTGGTGAGCAGTTCGGCCAGCTCTTCTACAGACAACTCAGCTGCGCGCAAGGACTCACTCTGGTTGATAAAATATTCACGCAGTAGCCCCTCGCCAATTCCCGCCAACGAGTAGACCACCATCAACGCCTGAAGCTGCGAGAAGTTCGCAGCCGGAAACAGACGCGGCATACGCTCCACCAACCACATCAACTGGCTGCGGTAGGCATCGCGCAGCACCTTGCCGAACTCGGCGTCTTCATCGGCAAGCTGCAGGAGGCAGCGCATGACCCCGGGCCGCTGGGCGTAACTGCGCACGACCAGCAAATTGTGGGCATAGATGCGGCCGTACCAATCGCCAGGCTCCACGCCTCGCTCAATTTCCCGGGCGTCCTGGCTGACCTGGGCAAAGTCGGTAAGCACTTCTACTGTCAACGACTTGAGGTCCTTGAAGTAGTGATAGAAAAGCCCCTGGGCCACCCCCGCTTCACGCGTTACGTCGACAATACGCATGCGGTGAAAGCCTTCACGCTCCAGCACCACCAGCGCCGCTCGCATGAGCTTGGCGCGGGCCTTCTCCCCCCTGGGACTGAGAGACCTGACTGACTCTGTGGTTTTGGCGTTGATTTTGACCATGGACAATAAAATAGTTGAATTTGAATTCAATTTCAATATTATTGTTACATCTCGATAGGAGGACCAGCAGAATGTTTGTCGAATACACTGACGCCCAAAAAGAACTGCGCAGAGAGTTTCGCGCCTATTTCAGCCAGCTGATTAAACCGGAGTACCGAGAGGACCTGCGCAACGCCGAGAGCGGGGACTTGTACAAGGAACTGATTCGGCAGCAGGGCAAGGACGGCATGCTCGCGGTGGGCTGGCCTGAGGAATATGGTGGCCGCGGGCTGACCGAGTCAGAACAATTGATTCGCTATGAGGAATCACTGCTGGCCGGTGCCCCTACCCCTTTCGTCACGCTCAACACTGTAGGCCCTGCAATCATCAGTCGCGGCACCGAGGAACAGAAAAAACGCTTCCTTCCCGGTATTGCTGCCGGTGAACTGCACTTCTCCATCGGTTACAGCGAGCCCAGCGCCGGTACCGACCTCGCTGCACTCACCACAACGGCTGTAAAGCACGAGGATCATTACCTGGTCAATGGCAGCAAGGTATACACCAGCGGCGCCGAGGGCGCCGACTATATCTGGCTGGCGGCGCGCACAGATTCTGAAGTGCCCAAGCACAAGGGGATTTCGATCCTTGTGGTCGATACATCTGACCCTGGTTTCTCTCGCGGCGATATACACACAATGGGAGGCGTGCACACCAACGTCACCTATTACGAAAATATCAAAGTACCATTGGATATGATCATCGGGCAGGAGAATGGCGGCTGGCGGTTGATAACCGAGCAGTTGAACCACGAGCGCGTGGGCCTTGCCGCGTGGGGGATACAGGGCTGGAAACTGTTCCGCGACGCGCTGACCTGGGCTCGCGAGAAACGCGGCCCCAATGGTGAGCGGGTGATCGATGACCCTATTGCCCAGCGCAGCCTGGCAGAAGTCTACTCGCACCTGGAAGCGATGCGGGTGATGAACGCACGCATGTCCTGGTCTCTGGACCAGCAGGAAATGGATGCGGTATTCCCCTCGGCGATAAAGGTATACTCCACAGAGATCATGTTGGAGATCTGTCGCCTGTTGATGGACATGGTGGGGCCCCACGCCCTGGTTTCTGCAGACAGCGACAGTGCTGTATTGCATGGCAACCTGGAACATGAGTATCGCCGCGCGACCATAAACACCTTTGGCGGCGGTGTTGTGGAAGTACTTCGCGGCCTGGTGGCCACCCACGGCCTGGGTATGCCTCAACATCGCTGAGGCAGCCACACTGTGCCGAGTTCGCTCGGCACATTAATACTATTAACAAGACCCTTTAACGTCATTCCCGCACAGGCACAGGCGGGAAGCCAGAAAACCGCCCCACTGGACTATCGCCCGCGCAGGGATGATGGATGGGGCATCAGGAGGAAGCCCTACACATGACACCAGAAGAGCAAAAAGTCTTCGAGGACAAGCTTTATGCCTACGTGGGCGTAGAGGTCTGTTCACGCAAGCCCGCCAAGGATGCGGTAAACGAGACCATGATCCGTCACTGGACGGAAGTCATGGGCGACACCAACCCTGCTTATACCGACCCGGAGTGGGCTGCCCAGAGCCGTCGCGGCAAGACCATCGCGCCGCCGGCGATGATGTACGTGTGGAACCAGGAGGGTTACTCGGTCGCCAGCTCTGGTCGCGCATCAGACCCGCAGACAGAAATGGCCGAGATGCTCAACGATCACGGCTTTACCGGCGTGCTCGGTACCAACGTAAAACAGGAGTACGTCAAGGAAATAAGCCCCGGCGACACCGTTTACGTACAGATGGTCATTGACAACATTTCCGAGCGAAAAGTCACTGCCCGCGGTCCCGGTTACTTCTTTGAAACACTGGCCACGTTCAGTGACCAGAATGGCGACACCATAGGCGTCCAACGCTTTCGGGTATTGAAGTTTATCCCCCAGGAGCAGCCAGCCGCTTCTGCGTCAGATGATAAATTGCAGGTACCGACTCGCATCGCCTCCCCGCGCGGCCACGACAACGGTTGGTGGTGGAATGCTGTGGACGAAGGCAAGGTGCTCATCCAGCGCTGCAAGGGATGCCAGACCCTGCGTCACCCTCCCCGACCTATGTGCGGCGAGTGTCAGTCGATGGAATGGGACTCGATTGAGTCCACTCTCGACGGAGAGATTATGAGTTTCACCGCGTTACGCCACCCGAAGATACCCGGCTACCCGGCCGACCCGATCTGTGCGGTGATAAAACTGGGTGAAGGCACCAACATCGTGTCCAACATTGTTGGCTGTGACTTCGATGACATTGCGATTGGCATGAAAGTAAAAGGCAAGGTGGAGCAGGTAGATGAGAAAACCATGCTGCCCCAGTTCTATCCCGCGTAAACAGGAGCGAGACAATGAGTGACTACAAAACATTGAGCCTCGCCGACGTTAGCGTTGGCGATCAACTTCCCAAACTGGACATCGACATCACCAGCGGCCTCATTGTGGCCGGTGCGTTGGCCACCCGCGACTACGAGCCGGTTCACCACGATAAGTCCGTTGCACAGGCTGCTGGCCTGCCGGACGTGTTCATGAACATTCTCACCAGCCAGGGCATCATGAGCCGCTTTGTCACCGACTGGAGCGGCCCGGAAGCGGTCATCAAGTCGCTGGACGTTAAACTGGGCGCCCCCAACGTTCCCGGCATGGTGATGACAGTCACCGGCGAGGTGACAGCATGTGACGAAAAAACCGGCCTGGTAGACGTTGCAGTAACCGGGGAAAACAATATTTGGGGCATGCATATGCAGGGCGGCGTGCAAATAGCACTGCCGGTGGAGGGATAAGCCGTGGTAGCTAATATCAAAGACAAGGCCGTGATTGTCGGCGTACATAACACCAAGTTTTCCAAAGACTCAGGGGTCTCCGAGTTATCGCTGGCCGCACAAGCGGTAAAAGGCGCGATTGATGACGCCGGTCTGAAGCCCAGTGACATCGATGGATTCGCCACTTTCACCATGGACAGCAACGACGAGATTGAAGTCGCCCGCGCCGTGGGCTGTGGCGACTTGACCTTCTGGGGTCGGTCACACTACGGGGGTGGCGCGGCGACCGGCAGCTTGCACCAGGCTGTTATGGCAGTAGCAACCGGAATGGCCGAATGTGTGGCGGTATATCGCGCACTCAACGGTCGCTCCGGCCAACGGTTCTCGAGTGGGGTGTCTGGCGAAATCATGACTGCCGATGCGATCCACTGGGGTTGGTATATGCCCTACGGCCTGCTGACGCCCGCCTCCTGGGTAGCCATGTTCAACCAACGCTGGATGCACCTGACCGGCGTGACCAAGGATGCCATGTTTGAAGTGGCCCACAGTACCCGCGAATACGCCATCAACAATCCCAATGCGTTTTTCCACGGCCGCTCGTTTGATCGTGCCGAATACGACGCATCGCGAATGATTGCCGACCCGCTGCAGCTGTTTGATTGCTGCCAGGAAAGTGACGGTGCCTCCTGCGTAATTGTAACCACTCCAGAGCGTGCCCGCGATCTGAAGCAGCCAGGCGTTGCCGTGCGTGGTGTCGCCCAGGCGGCCGCGCCTGACCAGGAACAGATGACATCGTTCTATCGCGAGGAGTTTGCCGCTATCCCGGAAATGGAGATCGCGGCGAAGAACTGCTTTGAAATGAGCGGGTTGTCGGTCGACGATATCGACGCTGCCGTAATTTACGACGCGTTCTCACCCATCGTGCTTTGGCAACTGGAGGCCTGGGGCTTCTGTGGCTTCGGCGAGTCCGGTGACTTCGTCCTCGACGGTGCACTGCGCCCCGGCGGGCGCTTGCCCACCAATACCCACGGAGGCCAGCTCTCCGAGGCTTATATCCATGGCGTGAATGGCATAGTCGAGGCAACCCGGCTGGTGCGCGGGCAATCCCGCAACCAGCCGGAGAAGGATATCAACCATGCGCTGGTCACCTCGGGCGTCGGTATTCCCACGGGTGGCGCGCTGCTGGGCAAGCTGGACTACTGATCGGTAACCGGGTCAACGCGGCGATCACTTGAGAAGCCCACCACCGCGAGGTGGTGGGCCTACAACAATAATCATTGAGAAAAGGTGAACCCTATGTACTACGGATGGCGGATCGTCGGTAGCAGCTTTGTCGCGCAGCTCTTTGTTATCGGATTCTTTACCTATGCGGTAAGCCTGCTGGTAGAGCCAATTCGGGCTGAATTCAGCGTATCCCTGGAACAGGTCATGTACAGTCTCACCGCTGCTACTTTCCTGGGCCTGTTCATGCAACCCGTGGGTGGCGCACTAATCGATCGTTATTCGGTGCGCACACTCATGGGCGTGGGCGCTGCGCTCTACGCCATAGGTCTGTACGCTGTGGCCAACAGCGCCAACCTGATTCAGTACATTGTTTTCTTCGCCTTGACCATGGCCGTAGCCAACGCCCTGGTCGGCTCCCTGTCTGCATCGGCAGTCATTTCACGCTGGTTCACCGCCAGTCGCGGCCGTGCACTGGGAGTCTCCGCCATCGGCACCTCCGTGGGCGGCGTCGTCATACCCGCACTCATCAGCTACTGGCTGGGCACCGTGGGATGGCGGGGCGCAATGGAAAACCTGGCACTGGCGGTATTGTTGATTGTATTGCCCGTGGTACTTGTGGGTATTCGCAGTCGACCCTCAGATGTTGGCCTCCTGCCTGAGCCGAGCCCTGAGGGTATGACGCCAGGTGCAGACCAGGACATGAACATGGGCGATATTCTGCGCACTCCCGCATTCTGGTTCGTCGGTTTAAGCCTGGGCTTACTGTTCAGCGCCTACACGGCAGTGTTGTCCAACCTGACACCCTATGCGGTGAACCTGGGCAGCAGCAAGGAACAGGCCTCCACGCTAATCATGGCGGTGGCGATATTCGGTTTCGTCGGCAAGCTGTTGTTCGGCATGGCGGCGGACAAATTCAGTCTGCGTGCAGCATTGTGGATGGCGCAGGGCCTGGTAGCGATTGCCTTTATTACCCTGGCCCAGGCGTCTTCACATTCGCTGATGATTGTCGGCGCGTCGCTGCTCGGCCTTGCCGCTGGCGGCATGCTCCCGGTATGGGGCGCACTCATGGCGCAGGTCTTTGGCCTTATCAGCTATGGTCGAGCCATGGGCCTGATGGGGCCACTGATCACGCTCTGCGTGATGCCCAGCTTTACCGTGATCGGGCGCATGTTTGATACCTACGCGAGTTACACGCCGGCGCTTTACCTGTTCACCGGGTTTTGCGTGGTAGCGGCGGCGCTGCTGCTGCCCTTGAAACTGCACCGTGCGACGACTTCAAGCTGATCCTCACAGCTGATCGAATGGAACCAGTTTGAACGTTGGCCTCTCGCTGTCGGTACTCATCTGGTAACGAATCGACAACAAACCCTCGGGCTTGCCCGCGGTATCCAGCCAATTCCCCGAAGGCGGCTTTTGCCTGGATACAACGATGCGGTAGCGACCGCCTTCAGTGACGATCTGTTGATCATTCAACGCCACCTGATACCGCTCCATGTCCAGGGACTGCATCCAGCGGTTTTGCAGGGAAACTGACCAGTAACTGGCGTCGGGCACGGCACCCTCCACAACCAATGCCTGATCATCCGCCAGGTAGAACCAGCCACCAAAGTACTCGTTGTCAAAAGTGGGGTAAAAAATACCGCCAAAATCACCACTGTAACTGGCTGGAGGTTCCGAGGTGTTGGGTGCATCGGCAAATATCTCAGCGAGGGCAATCGCGCCATCGACGGTGTCATTGAAAAACGCGCTGGCCGCGCGCAGTCCCGCGGCAATTCCGTCATCGCCGGCGGGACGGAACCCGGGCTCATCCAGGTTGCGTATGGTGAAGCTCGCCTCCGCCCTGCCCTCGCGCCCATGGTAGTACTGGCGCACCATTACCATGTGCACGTCGTCCTCCATTTGCAGCCAGTCCTGTCCTCCCGTCGGCCTCTGTTTGCTGAGCACGATATTGAAATTGCCCTGGGCATCAAACTGCAATTGCTCATTGGAAAGATTGGTAACTGCGCGGTTCCAGCCATTGATCTGGCGGCCATAGAGCATAAAACCAAGGTACTTCGCGTCGCGGCGGTTACCGCTAATTTCATAGCGATAACCAGGCGACAGTTCTGCGGAGTGGTAGATTGCGTCGGGGCTGTCACCCAGGAATTTCCGGTAGTTCCCCATCCAGTCGGTAAAACGGGGATGCACCCGGCTCCCCTTGTCGAGCTTCATTTCCAGTGAAGCGGAGGCAAGTTGACCAAGGTACTGCAACCCTTCAAGGCGCTCAGCTGGCGCAGTCGTCGAGGCAAAGACTCGGGATCCAGCGGCTTCCAGACTGGCGGAAAATTCACGCCATGCCTGCGCCGCCTCGCTACCCTGCGTCCACTGCGCCTCGGGCAGTGTAATCACCTTGCGCGCATTGAAGGTGCCAAACACGTAGGCAGCCAACACAAGCACTAACACCAATACACCCAGACCCAGTTTTTTCATTAATGCCTGCCGTTGACCGCGCGCAGTGGCGCTGCTTTACATGTAGATAAAGATTAGCTCATAAATGACCGCAGGTCGCTCGTCCTGACCCACTACATGCACGTGCTGCTCCATCACCATCTTGGTACCCTTGGACGTCGTGCTGACCTCCTTGATCCGGCTGCGGCTGCGGATAGAGCAGCCCACGGGTACGACGCCGGTGAAACGCAATTTGTCAGACCCATAGTTGAGCATATTGTTGAAGCCAGTGACCTCGTAGGACGGCTCTGAGCGCATCTTGGGTATCAGCACCAGGGTCAGGAAGCCATGCGCTACAGTGCAACCAAAAGGGCTGTCTGTCTTCGCCTTCTCAGGGTCGGTATGAATCCAGTAGTCGTCCCCGGTCAACTCGGCAAACTGATTCACCATCTCCTGGGTCACTTCTACCTCACCACTCCAGGGACCAAACTCGTCGCTTACCAGCGCCTGCATCCCCTCTACGTCATCGTAACGATACTGTTTCACTTCGCTTTCTCCACTTGACCAATAATCCGGGTATTCTACTTGCGCGGGGTCGTTGGGCGAGCGCGCGCAGGCAGTCATCCGCATGTGGCCTAACCAGCTAAACCATTGTCTTATATCCTTTTCCCGGCCTGTAGGCGCCCCCCCCAACACGGCAGAATAGGCACACGTTTATGGCGCAATCTGTCATTGCCCAGCATCGACACTAAAGTAGACTTAGTCCCTTCTTTTCCCACAGGCGCTGCGGCGTCTTGTAAGTGAGGTTTAATCATGCGTGAAGCAGTCATCGTAGAAGCAGTCAGAACACCAATCGCCCGCGGCAAGCCCGGAGTAGGCGCACTGCACGGGTTCCACGCTGTAGAGTTGCTGGGGCTGTCGCTAGAGGAAATCGTCCGTCGAAGCGGCCTTGATTACGCTGACGTGGACTACCTGGCCGGCGGCTGCGTCACCCAGGCAGGCGAACAGGCCGGCAACGTGGTGCGCAATGCCTGGCTGAACCTCGGCAAGGATTACACTGCCGGCGGCACGACACTGGACAACCAGTGCGGCTCCGCCCAGACCGCCAATCATATGATCTCCTCCATGATCCAGAGCGGCTCCATCAACATCGGTATCGCCTGTGGTGTAGAAGCCATGAGCCGCGTAGGCCTGGGCATGAACGTGTACAACGGTCCTGGCTACTTCATTCCCGAAAGCTGGCCCTGGGACTCAACCCCCGACCAATTCTCCAGTGCCCAACGTATTGCCGACAACCGCGGTATCACCCGGGAAAATGCCGACGACCTTGGCTATCAGTCACAGCTGCGCGCCAAGCAGGCCTGGGACCAGGGGCGTTTTGATCGCGAGGTCTTCGCAGTAGAGGCACCCGTGCTGGGTGAAGACGGCAAACCGACGGGGGAGACACGCACGGTAGATCGCGACCAGGGTCTACGCGAGACCACGCGCGAGGGGCTGTCCGAACTCAAAGCCGTTGGGGATGAGAAGTTCATTCACACTGCCGGCAACTCCTCGCAGATATCTGACGGCTCTGCTGCCGTACTGTGGATGACCGCAGAAGAAGCCAAGGCCCGCGGACTGAAGCCTCGCGCGCGCATCGTTACTGACTGCGTGGTGGGTACCGACCCCTACTACCTGCTCGACGGCCCGGTGGATGCAACAGCAAAGCTGTTTGCCAAAAGCGGCATGAGCATGAACGACATCGACCTGATTGAGATCAATGAGGCCTTTGCGGCCGTGGTGCTGTCGTGGGCGCAGGTGTACAACGCTGACCTTGACAAGGTAAATGTCAACGGCGGAGCTATTGCTCTCGGTCACCCCGTGGGATCTACCGGAGCGCGCCTGATCACCACTGCACTGCATGAACTGGAACGGGCCGATAAGACCACCGCGCTCATCGCCATGTGCTGCGGTTCATCCATTGGCACCGGCACTATCATCGAACGCATTTAACTATTGTAGTTATACAAGGAGTATTACCCATGGGAGACCTGAGCGGAAAAGTTGCCGTACTCACCGGCGCGGGCCGCGGCCTGGGCCGGGAAGAGGCTATCCAACTGGCCAAACAGGGCGCGCGTGTTGTGATCAACGACATCGACCTGCCCGACGCCAAGGAGGCTGCTGAATCAGCCGTTGAAGAAATCAAGAGCTTCGGCGGTGAGGCCATCGCCGTCTACGGTGACTGCGCAGACAGCGGTGATGCCGAGAACCTGATGAAAACCACGCTGGACACATTTGGTGACCTCAACATACTGGTCAATAACGCAGGCTTCTGCCGCGACAAAACTATCTTCGGTATGTCCGATGAAGAGTTCGACTCTGTGGTGCGCGTTCACCTGCGCGGTCACTTCGTCAACATGCGCAACGCCACTGCCTACTGGCGCGAGAAGGCCAAGAGTGGTGCTGACGTATACGGCCGACTGATCAGCACTTCTTCCGAAGCGGCTTTCTATGGCAGCGCCGGTCAACCCAACTATGCTGCCGCCAAGGCAGGCATCATTGCGATGACCATGGGAGCGGCCCAGTTGATGATCAAGTACGGCGTGACGGCCAATGTCATCATGCCCCGCGCCTTGACTGACATGACGGCTGGCGGCCAGACTGCAGCCCTGTTCGCACCACCGGAAGATGGTGGTTTCCATGCGTTTGACCCGACCAATGTCGCGCCGCTGGTAGGCTACCTCGCCTCCCCCGAGGCAGGCAAGATTTCCGGAGAAGTGTTTGTCGTCTGGGGGAACCAGGTGCAAGTGGCGCAGCGCCCCACCCTGCGCGATCCCTTCATCAACCCCAAAGGCGAGGCCAAATGGGACGTTGAAGACCTGCATAGCACGATGGCAAGTCACTACGATGACAACTACATGCCTGTTTGGGGTGGTTTTTCAGTATCGCCAGTCTGAGCCTTTTTGCAGCTCGAAAAGCCAGGGGTCTCGCGTAAAGCGAGGCCCCTTTTAGGTTAAGGCTCTGCGAGGACCATGGCTATACAGGGAATCGGGCGGCAGCTATAGAACTGTAAACGTTCATTTTTTACGAAGACGCAATCCGGCTGCCATTGCACAGATTGTCAACTCCGCGGAGACGCTGGGGAAACGGTTCGTGAGCAGAAGCGGCTCCTCAGCATAGCTTACATAGCATTCATTGAATGCTCGAGCGAGACTTCACCATTCGATATACGAAAAGGACCCCGGTGGAAAAATAAACTCTGTTTCTTTATGAGCAGCAGGTTTGACTGATGTGAGCGAACGCTGATCGCTTCGTTGCAAATACTCCCGCTGCTGGTCGAAAGCGAGCCTTTCAGTTCCTGCAAAAAATTGAGCACGGGGACGACCGCTCTCACTTCAAAGCGGCCGCCGCAATTAGCGCGTCACATAGGCCTGCTGTAACTGTAGGTTGTCCACATAAGCGCGAAAGTCTGGGTCGTAATTTTCTTTACGTAAATTCCAGATGTGTTGAAATGACGGGGCTACCATGGGCTGGCTGTAGTCTTGCGAAAGGGCGTCCCATACACTGCCGTCAAGATGGCCATTCTTATTTTCGAGAAAAGCGTTCTCCCAGGCACGGAAAAGTTAGTGCTCAAGATGGCCCACCGGACCGATTCTGCTTCTGTAATGTTGTCGTGAGACTCGTGGCGCGCACAAATATGTCCGTTATATCCTCGTTGGCAAAGGTCCTTGTAGCATCACGTAACTCACGCGACATATTGTGCATTGCTAACAGTCGTGCCTCCTTGTTCTGGTCACGAATCTGAACTGCGAGAAAAAGCAAAGATATGACCACGGCCGCCGCGCCTATAATTTCACCAATGGCGCTTATTGCATCCCAATTCATGGCACTCCCTTATTTTTAGGTTTCTGTAAGGATAGACAGAGGGCCACTATGGGAGACGGTAGCTGCCCTCTATTTAACACAATACCCATGTACATCATTTTGGTGCCTGTACTAAAAAGATTCATATTCGCTTATAGGCCAGGAGCGGACGTTCATTAACGCCTACAGCTGGGGGCGCTGTAAAGGCGTCCCACTTGCCTGTTCTTGTTAATGCGCATTTCTAGTGTGACCAGATAGTTTTCATTTGCCACCTCTGTGAATCCCATTCGCGTGTAAAGGTCAATCATTGAAGAACCTCGAAACGTTTTACATGTGATTTTGTCCTTACCTCTCACATTCATTTGCTCCAGAATCCATTCGTAGATCCTTGCACCATAGACGCTACCTTGCGCTGACTTCGAAAGCTGCAATGTATGAATATATAGATCGCTATCGCGCCATTCTATGGAAAGGAATCCAATCCAGCTTGTGGAGCTGAAAATCGAATAATTCTCGTTGCGCCTAAAGTTTCTATCAATCCAGTCTTGATTCCATGGCAAGCCATACTCTTCATGATACGGGATCATGTTTTCGCGCATGGTCTCAAATGCGAGATCGTAATCAGTATCACAAATTGGGAATACACCGATCATGCGCTTTAGCGCCTGCCGCAGCGGCGCACGAACCGCGCGGCAGCTTGAGCGTCAGGCCGCGAAGGGGCGAACTGCCGGTTTGGTTTTACCCCGACATGACGGACACCCAGAAAAGAGTGGATAATCACCACTTAACAGAGGTA
>NZ_PKUS01000011.1 GCF_002866825.1 Pseudohalioglobus lutimaris
AATCATTATAACTACTGAGATTCAGGCTTTTCTATTTCGTCCCTAATTGTGGGACAGCAGTGAGCGATGCTCCCTTTTTTTGTGCCAGTAAAAACACTAAAAGCCTATAAAAGCAGGGTTATTTCGTTCGGGTTGTAAATACGGACTGCTAAAAAACGCACCGGAACAACGTTATCGATAGCCGTAATCCCTTGTTTTTAACTGACTTTTGTCCCTTCGATGTGTTGTAAGCCTTGTTTTTTGTTGTTACTTTTGAACTGCGTTACCTGACTAACTATTCTGGAGATAAGCGTAATGGCAACGGCAAAGAAGAAAGCAACTGCGAAAAAGTCGCCAGCTTCCCGTAAAAAGGCGCCAGCGAAAAAGAAATCAACCGCGAAAAAGGCCCCGGTTTCCCCAGCCGTAGCACGCGCGAATGAAGCGCTGGCCAAACTACAGAAGGGTCTCGAGGCAGAGAAGAAAGCGTTGGAAAATGCGCGTAAGAAGGTGGACGCTGCGCGTAAGCAAGCGAGCAAGAACGCCACGGCTGCCAATAAGCGTGCCGTCAAAGCGGCTCAAAAAGCTTCTGCAAAAACGGCCGAACGTATCAAAGCCATGCGCGGCAAGGTTGCTGATGCCAAAAACCGTGCGGGTGAGGCAGCTGAAGCTGCCAAGTTGAAAGCAATGAAGTTGGCTGCCGAAGAAAAGAAGCTTGCTCACAAGGCCGAGCTCGCTGCCAAGGCGGAAGTAGACAAAGCCAAGGCGGCTGCCAAGCACGCAGAAAATTGGGTTAAAGCGCGCGCCAAAGCAGACGCCAAAAAGCTGACCGCGCTGGAAAAACGCCTGGCCAAGAAAATTGTCGCTGCGGAGAAGAAAGCGTTGGCCAAAGCCAGGGCGGCAGAGAAGAAGGCTGAAGCCAAGGCGCGCGCGGTCGCCAAGAAAATCGAAGCGGCGTTAAAAGGCAAGAAGCCGGCGAAGAAGAAAACGGCGGCCAAGAAAGCGACTCCCAAAAAGAAAGCAACGCGTAAGGCTGCTCCCAAGAACAAGGTAAAGGCAAAGGCTAAGGCAAAGAAAGCGCCTGCCCGTAAGGCCAAATCCAAGGCTAAAGCTAAGTCTAAAGCCAAGAAGTAGGTCGTGACCGCCTGATCGAGCCCGCGACCACAACTGGCCGCGGGCTTTTCTGTTTCAGGCTGCGTCGAATTCCAGCAACGCGTCTGGTCAAGTCGTTAGCGCGCTTATCTCGTTAAGATTAAGAAACGCTGCCTGGTCTGCCGCAAAGTCCACCTCGATCGCGCCGATCTGCCCGTACCACTTGCGCACAGCGCGCTCACCGCTGTCCAGAAAGGGTGATAGCGAATGCAGAGCGCTGACCCGCAGCAAGGCACAGAGATACTGCCCGGCATTACCCGTGTGGGCATAGCTTACCTGCGCATGCAGGTTGGTGTGCAGGATAGAATGCAGGCGCACCGCAAGGTCGGTTGGTAATTGAGGTGTGTCGCAGGGTACCAGCAATACATACTTCCCGGACAGCACCGTACGCGCTGCCTCCAGACCCGCCAGTGGGCCTTGAAACCCTGGCCGCAGATCGGCGGGTGTCAGCGGCGCCAGTGCGCGATAGATTTGGCGATTGCGGTTGCAACTAATCATCAGGTCACACACTTGCGGCGCAATGCGATCGATTACGTGGTCAATGAGCCTTTTTCCTTGCCATAGCAGCAGACCCTTGTCTTCACCGCCCATACGACGGCCTGCGCCACCGGCAAGGATCAAGGCGGATATGTTGCTGGCTGGATGATGCTGAGTTGGTAAATCGCGCACTGAGAGGTTCTTACCTTAGTTCTGCTGTGGGATAATCCAAGCTTAACACCCACCTCTGGAATGAATCACGACCTCCATGAATAACATTCTGGCTATTGAGACCGCAACCGAGGCCTGCTCCGTTGCCTGGTCAAGCGGTGATCGTGTGCAGCAGCGCCACGAGATTACCCCGCGTCAGCATAGTCAGCGACTGTTTGGTATGTTGAATGAATTGCTTCCAGACGGGCGTCTCCGGGAACATGGAATAGAAGCCGTGGCTTATGGGTGCGGCCCGGGTTCTTTTACCGGTTTGCGGATTGCGGCAAGCGCTGTGCAAGGCTTGACCTATGCATCGGGCCTGCCCGCAGTACCTGTTTCCACGCTGGCAGTGCAGGCACAAACCGCGCTGCGCCATGGGCTTGTCGACGACGGGCAGTTGATACTGAGCAGCCTGGACGCGCGTATTAACGAAATCTACTGCGCATGGTTTCGCGCCGAAGCCGGGGGCGTACTGGCACTTACGGGGCCGCAAGCCTGCCATCCCGCGCAGGTTCGGTTGCCGACTGGGGCCGCGAATGCGGTTGGGATAGGCAGTGGTTGTCAGTTCATCGAAGACATGCCGCCGGCAGTGAAGGCGTCTCTTGGCGAGATGGCGGTAGACCTGCTTCCCGAGGCCCGTGACCTGATCCCATTTGCGATTGAGCAGTTGGCCAGGGGAGATGTCCAAACGCCTTTCCAGGTTCAGCCCGTTTATGTGCGCGACGAAATAAATTGGAAGAAGATTCCCCAGCAGGGTAAACGGGCATGATCGACTGGTTACAGGCGTTTATCCTGGCTGTTGTGCAGGGTCTGACTGAGTTTCTGCCCATCTCCAGTTCAGCGCACCTGGTAATACCGTCCCTGGTTCTGGATTGGCCTGACCAGGGCCTGGCTTTTGATGTGGCGGTGCATGTAGGCACTCTGGCCGCAGTAATTATCTACTACCGTCGTGACCTCGTGGCGATCACCCGCAATTGGTTCGCTTCCCTGGCGGGGGCCGCACCAACTGCAGACAGCCGTACCGCCTGGTATCTGTTAGTCGCGACACTACCCGTGGGTTTAATGGGCGTACTGGGAGGCGATGCCATAGAGGCCCATGCGCGCAACCTGCCAGTGATTGCGACCACGACGCTGGCTTTTGGCCTGTTGCTGGGACTGGCTGATCGCCACGCCCAGCGTACACCGGGAAGTCGCCCGTTGGGCCTGCGTGTTGCTCTGTTGATCGGCCTTGCCCAGGCACTCGCGCCCATTCCCGGCGTGTCCCGCTCCGGCATTACCATTACCGCGGCACTGCTCTTGAATATGAGTCGCCAGGAGGCCGCCCGGTTCTCCTTTCTGCTCTCCATCCCCGTGATAACAGGGGCCGGATTGTTAAAGGGCTGGGATTTGGCAAACGGGGCTGTGGCGGTGGACTGGGCGTTGATAGGGTCTGCGGCGCTGCTTTCCGGCGTGACCGCCTATCTGTGTATCGCCTTGTTCCTGCGCTTGCTGGACCGGGTCGGGCTGATGCCTTTTGTTTACTATCGGATTGCACTGGCGGCGCTACTGTATTTTCTGTGGCTGGGCTGACAAGGAGCGAGAGAGTGAAAGTGGCATTTGTGGGCCTGGGCGTAATGGGATTTCCCATGGCCGGTCATCTGCAGCAGGCGGGGCACGAGGTCACGGTGTATAACCGTACCGGGGAAAGAGCACAGGCCTGGAGTCGGGCCTACGATGGGGACTGCAAGACAACGCCGCGCGAGGCTGCTGTCGGTGCGGACCTTGTCATACTGTGCGTCGGTAATGATGAGGACGTGCGCAGTGTGTGCTACGGCGATGATGGCGTGCTTGGCGCAATGCACCGGGGCAGTGTGCTGGTTGATCACACTACCGCGTCAGCAGAGCTGGCAAGGGAGTTGTTTGACCGTGCCGCAGAGGTGGGAGTTGGTTTCCTGGATGCACCGGTTTCCGGTGGTCAGGTCGGCGCCGAAACGGGTGCGCTCACGGTGATGGTGGGGGGCGAACGAAGCGCCTTTGACGCAGCCGAAGCGGCTCTGCAGAGCTATGCCCGTTGCCTGCGCCTGCTGGGCCCGGCTGGTAGTGGTCAACTGGCAAAAATGGCTAACCAGATCTGCATTGCCGGTATTGTGCAGGGATTGTCTGAGGCACTGGCATTCTCTGAACAGGCAGGGCTGGATACAGCCGCTGTTATCGAGGTTATTTCGCGTGGCGCGGCACAGTCATGGCAAATGGAAAATCGTTACCAGACTATGCTGGCCGGCGACTACGAGCACGGCTTCGCCGTTGACTGGATGCGCAAGGACCTGGGTATGGTGCTGGCGCAGGCCTCTCTCATGGGCCTGCAATTACCCGTAACCGAGCTGGTAGACGGATACTACGCAGACGTACAGGCGATGGGTGGCGGCCGCTGGGATACATCAAGCCTCTACGCGCGTATGCGTGCTATCGCTGAAAAGGAGTCGTAAAAATGGAGTCCGTTATGTCTGAGCAAGAGCAGTTTAACCAGGAGCTCTGCGGCTTCCTGTCGCAGGCGGTGACGCCTTTTCACGCCGTGGCCGAGATGGCGGAGCAACTGCGCTCAGCAGGTTATTCGCAGCTGGTGGAGGATGAAAGCTGGACGCTGGAGGCGGGTGGCCGGTACTTTGTGACCCGCAATGGTAGTTCGATTATCGCCTTCGGATTGGGCCGTGAGTCTGGCCCCGCCGAGGGTCTGCGGATGGTCGGTGCGCATACAGACAGCCCGTGTCTGATGGTCAAGCCCGCCCCCGAAATCGTGAGGCAAGGCTATTTGCAACTCGGCGTCGAGGTTTATGGCGGCGCGCTGCTGAACCCCTGGTTTGACCGTGACCTGTCTATTGCAGGCAGGGTCAGCTACCAGTGCTCCCAGGGTCAGTTGCGGACAGCGCTGATTGATTTTCGCGAGCCTGTAGCCGTTATTCCAAGCCTGGCAATACACCTGGATCGCGAGGCTAACAGCAGCCGCAGCGTTAACCCGCAAAAAGACATTCCGCCGCTTCTGTGCCAATTGCCAGAAAACGAAAAGGCTGACTTTCGTGCCCTGTTGCGTGAGCGCCTGCTGGAAGAGCATGCCGATTGTGGCGTAGACAAAGTTCTGGACTATGAACTGTGCTGTTACGATACCCAGGCGCCAGCCGTGGTCGGATTACGTAGGGAGTTTATCGCATCAGCCCGGCTCGATAATCTGTTGAGCTGCTATAGCGCATTACGCGGCCTGCAAGACTGGGACGGCGCTGCCAGCGTACTGCTGGTCTGCAATGATCACGAGGAAGTTGGCTCACGGTCTGCAGCGGGCGCAAATGGTCCCTTCCTTGCGTCGGTGCTCAAGCGAATCGCGGTAGAGCGTGAAACCTACGCCGCCCTGACCGAGCGGTCAATGATGATTTCAGCTGACAATGCGCATGGTATTCACCCCAACTTTGCAGACCGTCACGATGAAAACCATGGCCCCAGGCTGAACGGCGGGCCGGTGTTAAAGGTCAATGCCAACCAACGCTATGCATCCAATAGCGAGACCACTGGACTGTTGCGCATGCTAGCGGAAAAAGCAGGCGTTCCGTTACAGTCTTTTGTGGCGCGTACTGATATGGGTTGCGGTAGCACCATTGGGCCGATAACCGCCGGTGAAGTGGGGGTCAAGACACTGGATATCGGTGTGCCCACCTTTGCCATGCACTCGATTCGGGAACTCGCGGGCAGTGCCGACGCGACTAACCTGGCGCGGCTGTTAACGCATTTCTACAATCTTCGGGGCAGCCTGGGGGCCAGTTGAGGCGATCGTGCGTGCGCTGTTGCTTTCCGCCTATGCGGCCCAGAGCCATCGCTACTGGCAGGCAGGTTTGCGGCAGATGTTTCCGCAGTGGTCATGGACGGAACTGGAACTGCCACCCCGACACTTTAGCTGGCGGATAAGGGGCAACCCGCTTTACTGGAGCATCGCCGAGCGGGAAGCCCTGCTGGCGCCACATGATGTGCTGATCGCGACTTCCATGGTAGATCTTGCCACCCTGCGTGGCCTGGTGCCCTCGTTGGCTGACATTCCTACATTGCTCTATTTCCATGAGAACCAGTTTGAGTATCCGCAGAACGACCAGCAGCACAGCCTGCTTGAGGCGCAGATGGTCAGTTTGTATGCAGCGCTAGCAGCGGACGGACTTGCGTTCAATTCTCGCTACAATCTGGAGTCCTTTCTCGCCGGGTGTGAGCGGCTCCTGGGGCGACTGCCAGATCGTGTCCCTCCGGGCATTGTTTCTCGTTTGCAATCAAAGGCTGTCGTATTACCTGTGCCTTTACTGCCGGCGCAACAGCATCCGCCTGAGGGCGGTAACTTTGCACAGTGGGAACCGGGGGCCTTGCGTTTGCTGTGGAGCGCCCGCTTTGAGCACGATAAGGGTGGCGAGGGATTGTACCGCCTGCTGCAGGCGCTGGAGCAGATGGGCACGCATTATCAGTTGGCTGTCACCGGGCAACAGTTTCGCAATTCCCCACCCGTTTTCGCGCAGATTCAGCAGCGATTCTCCGGGCGCCTGGTGCAGTTCGGTTTTGTAGCGCGCAGCGAGGACTATTCCACCCTGCAACACGAGGCCGATGTCGTGATATCCACGGCGCTGCATGAGTTTCAGGGGCTGGCAGTGATGCAGGCGGTCGCCGCGGGCTGTGTGCCGGTCGTGCCGGATCGGCTCGCTTACCGGGAAACCTATGCGCATGAATTTCGCTACCCATCCTGCCCTGATGACCCGGCTCTGGAAGCTACCGGTGCGGCGCAGCTGCTGTCGAATATAGCCACACAGTTGCCCGAGTCTCCCGACCTTTCAGCTTATACCCTCAGTCCGTTGCGGGTGCGCTACCAGCGTATTCTATGCAACCTGCAGGATAGCCAGCCTCAGCCAGGCTAGGTATCGTTGTCGGCTTTTTGCGGACACACCGATTGTCATGGCCAAACAACGCGTTCTAACCGGCATGACGATCAGCGCTACGCCCCACCTGGGCAACTGTGTCGGGGCCATCGGGCCCTCTATAGAAGCCTCCTGCGATGACTCGCTTCAATCGTTCTTCTTCCTTGCTGATTATCATGCCCTGATCTGACGGCCCCGGCCGATGTATACAAGGGAAGACGAAACGACATTCTGGATCAGCGAGCCCCGGTGAAAGTCAGAACCATGATTCAGAGGAAAGTACACCACCTTCGGGTAGCGGTCTAACCTGGAGTAGCAACTGGCAGAAAAGTCTCTCTTGGAGAACGACCAGATTGGTCCCATATCCTTTGCCGACGTACCCTACGGAGCGCCGACTGACCGAAATTAATTCAAAACTGTCTGGATAAGCTATCCAAACACGATATTCGTGAGACTACAGTCTGTACCAGAAATTTATGGTACAGGTGTCACTTATGTTGCCGACGTCAGGGCTGTCCACCCCGTCAACAGAAGCGCATTTTGATCTGTACTCGATCAGGAGAATGAACACGTGATGAATTTGCAAGATCGGGTAATCGTGATCACTGGGGCAGGCTCCGGGATTGGGCGACAGCTGGCTGTACAATTCGCTACGGAAAAGTGCCGCCTGGCACTGTCCGACATAAACCAGAAGGGTCTTGATGAGACCGTTGCGTTATTGAACATTGACCCCCACAAGGTAGCCTCATTCATAGTCGACGTGTCTGATCGTGAAGCTACTGTTGCGTTCGCACGCCTCGTGATGGAGAAGTTTGGTCAGGTCGATGTACTGATCAACAATGCGGGTCTGACCTCTGTCGGCTCGATTCACGCAGTGTCCTATGAGGCATTTGAACGCGTTATCAGCGTGAACATGTGGGGCGTGGTCTATGGCTGTCGAGCATTCCTGCCGTACCTGAAGGAGCGGCCGGAGTCCGTCCTGGCGAACGTATCCAGTATTAATGGCATGGTTCCATTCGCAGATAACGGCCCTTACAATATGTCTAAATATGCTGTTTACGGACTCAATGAAACGCTGATGATGGAATTACGGGATACATCAGTTCGGGTGCTCAGCATTCATCCCGGAGGAATCAGTACAAACATTGTCAATAATTCTATTGGTGCTGATACGAGAACCCGGGAGGGTTTTGCCAAACTCGCTAAAACCACACCAGAACAGGCAGCTGTCGCGATAGTGAACGCAGTGAAGAACAAGAAGCGCTACTTGTTTATTGGTCGGGATGCGAAATTTATGCAGTTAATGAAACGTTTTTCACCCCGCCTGGCCCTGGGCTTTTCCCTTTGGATGACTGCGCGTGTCCTGGCGAGTGAAAATTGATGATGGATAGAAAGTACGGGAGAAGGTCATGAGCAGTGACCAGGAAGCCCTTGAAGAGCAGTTGCAATCGACCCCCATGAAACGCTGGGGTGAAGCAACGGATATCGCCGGGGTTGCGATCATGTTGGCTTCTCAGGCAGGCGAATTTATCACCGGACAAATTATCCCTGTAGATGGCGGCACCACCTTAGTCAACTAAGCGATGATTCCAGAGACGCCAAGGCCCCGATGACCTCTCTCGTGAGCTGAAGTCAAAATTCCGCCTACTTCAGTGTCCTCAGAGTTGAAATTATAGAATTCGGAGGGCGCGGGTTACCGGCAAAATGGCTGATATTAATTCGCTGTTGTCCGATTCGAATATTCCTAAGAGTTAGTTCAAAAACTACCCTGAAAGCTGTACTAGAAGGACGCTTTTATGGAAGTTACAGCCAACCTTGGTATTCTCGCTCAGTTGATCGCGCAACGCAGCGCCGAGCTGCCTGATGTGGATATCACGACATTTGTCGACGAACGTAGTGGTGTCGTTGAGACGCGAAGCTACCGGCAGCTGAAAGAAAATTCTCACCGGCTGGCAGCTTACATGATAGAAAAGGGTATGCAGAAGGGTGACCGTTTCGCGGCGATCCTGTGCAACCACCCGGAGATGGTAGAGGCGCTAATTGCCGCGTCTGTTGCCGGTTGTGTGCTCGTTCCTATCGACCCAAGAACGAAAGGTGACAAGCTGGTTTTTATCCTGAAGGACTCCGGCTGTAAGGGTCTTATTTGCGCCGACTACAATGCCGAGGCGGTCGATCAAGTTCTTGAACGTACTGCTGTAAGCTGGGTGCTGCACAAGGGAGATGCGACCTTCTCTGACGGTGTTAGCGCCGAGCGCTATGACCTCGCCATCGCCGGACAACCATCGGATATTGAAATTCGTGCCACCTCCGAGCAGGATCCTATTCAGATTCTATACACCTCCGGAACAACGGGTGATCCAAAGGGCATCCTCAAGTCGAATCAGGAATTTGTCCAGGTCGGCCAGGTTTTTCCCATGATCTCCCCGATAGCCGAGGATGATATTTTTTATACAGGCTTATCTTTGACCCACGGTAACGCTCAGGGGCTTACGCTGGCCATTTCCCTGTTTACTGGCAGGCCTGGGGTCTATTCAGTGCGATTTACCAAGTCTCGATTGTGGGAAACTATTCGCAAGTACGGTTGCACCCGTTTCAATCTTCTTGGCGGTATGACCGCCGCAATTTATTCTGAGCCGGTTAAAGCTGATGATGCTGATAACCCGGTGCGGCAGGTGCTTTCCGCGGGCATGCCGGCGGCTATCTGGAGTGATTTTGAGAAACGCTTCGACCTGACACTGTTTGAGGCCTTCGGCGCTGCAGAGGGCGGGCTATTCTGGAATGATGGCAGCGGCCCTGTCGGCAGTCTGGGTAACATGCTCAATAATCCGTTGTATGAGGCTAGACTGGTGGATGATGAAGACCAGGATGTAGGCATCGGTGAACGGGGTGAACTTATCTGGCGCAATCGAAACGAAAACCCGGTTAGTGTCACCTACGTTAACAAACCAGAGGCATCGGCAGAAAAAGTGCGTGACGGCTGGTTCCGCACCGGCGATATCATGCATGCGGATGAGAACGGCTGGATGTTCTTTGACAGCCGCAAGGGTGGCGGAATACGCCGCAACGGTGATTTCATCAACACTGGGTTCGTCGAGAAGGTTCTCGCTGAGCACTCACAGGTTGACGATGTATTTGTATACGGCGTGCCCGCTGCTAATGGCACACCGGGAGAGAAAGACGTGGTGGCTGCCATCGTGCCGCATGACCGCGATGCCTTTGATCCCACCGACGTATTCGCCAAATGTAGGGCGGAACTAGAGGCAAACTTCGTTCCGACATACCTGCACCTGGTTTCCGCTATACCCAAGACGGCATCGGAGAAACCGCAAGAGCGTTTCCTGCTGGAGATGTTTTCCAAGGATAGCGAAGACGTGATTACCGAATAACACAGTCTTGTGCTCGGCAAGAGCGTGGAGTGCAAGCAATCAATTATTGATCGATACCCCCAGTATTAGCTAATAACACAGAGGCAAACAATGAGCGCTACTCAAAATCTTATAGAGGAACTCGGTTCCCGTACCGGCATTGAGGCCGGGCTGGGCGAAGAGGCGACAATGATCGCTGACATGGTACACAGATTCTCTGCTGATGTGCTGCGACCCATTGGCAAAAAATTGGATCGTATGTCGCCGGAAGAGGTTATCGCCAGTGACTCCCCTTTGTGGGACGTTCATCGACGTTTTGCCGAGTTGGGTATGAGCAGTGCCGCGTTGGCGGAGATGGATCCGGCCGAAGCAGCCATTTTGACCTCCCTGGTTTTTGAAGAGTTGGCCTGGGGCGACCCCGGGCTGGCTGTATCCCTGGGTGCCAGTATGGTTCCTTTGCGAATGGCATACGCCTTCAACAACAAGTTTCTGATTGAAAACATCCCCCCTGAGGCGATTGGTTGCTGGGCGATTTGCGAGCCGGACCACGGTAGTGACATGGCCGATTACGACGGTCAGGCATCGCTTCCCGGTGCACAATATAGCCGGCCCAATTGTATTGCCACCATCAGTGGCGATACGGTGACTATCAATGGTCAGAAAGCGGCGTGGGTATCCAATGGCACCATAGCTGAATATGCGGCACTGTTTTGTGCCTGTGATCGGGGTAACGGTTTGGAGAAAGTCGCTCTGGTTGTGCCGCTGGATCTGGAAGGCGTGAGCCGTGGCAAGCCACTGGACAAACTGGGACAGCGGGCATTACCCCAGGGGGAAATCTTCTTTGACAATGTCACCCTGTCCACTGACTGGCTGTTGGCACCCCCTGAAATGTACAACACCGTAGCGCGCGTCCAACTGACAGACGCTAATGCGGGTATGGGAATGATGTTCGCAGGGCTTGCGCGGGCAGCTTTCGAGCTGGCATTGGACTATGCCCACGAAAGGAAGCAGGGCGGTGGATACCTTGTACAGCACCCGGGTGTTCGCGCACGCTTGCTGGATATGTTCCGACAGGTTGAAGCATCGCGGGCCCTCGCACGCAGGGCGGGACTGTTCAATACCACAGAGAAACCCAAGGCGCTGGTGGGCGCGATCTCCGCCAAGATTACCTCTACGCAGGCGGCATTTGATGTGGCCAACGATGCCCTGCAGATGTTTGGTGGTAATGGCCTCACCAAGGAATATCCGGTTGAGAAACTGTTACGCGACGCGCGAGCCGCCCTGATCGAAGATGGCAGTAACGACGTGCTGGCCATCAAGGGTGGATCGATGCTCGTACAGGAGGAATGACATGCCCCGTCGATGTATCCGCAGTAAAGTTCCAGAAACGGACTGGTATTGACAGGCGAGATATATAGGAGGTAGTTTCGAGCACTCGAGATAACAGCATTAACTGCAAAGAGGGTAGTGCAGCCGGGCCGCGCCGGCAGGAATATTTATGGTCCAATCTTCCTCTCGCATATTCGCAATTACACTGAGAAAAGCCCATTCCTATATGAAGGGGCTGGGCGTCGAGCCTGAGGTTTTGCTAGCCAATACCGGCCTTAGCGCTGCCGATCTGGCGGATCCCTACAAGTTAATCAGCGAAGAACAGGCTCGCAACTACTACCTTAATCTGATCAACGCGACAAATTGCGAATCCGTGGGCCTTGAAATTGGCTGGAGAACATCCCTCTCCGACCTCGGTCCCCACGGTATGGCAATGTTGACTGAACGTACCGGAGGTGAGGCGCTACGCAAAACCTGGGAATTGCGCGATAACTATAACCTGCTCATCAACTGGCGATATTCAATTACCGATAACCTTGTCCTTCACACAATTCAGTCGGCTGAGGAGGATCCCAGATTGCGCTTGTTCCTCGTGGAGCGGGCGTTGGCGACGATCCAGGCCAATACCGAAGAAATGTTTGGGGAGGCCATGCAGCCTCTGCGGCTGACACTGGATTACCCGAGGCCTGAACATGTAGCGTCCTATCGCGAAAAATTTAACTGCCCGATACAGTTTTCTCAGGAATTGACACAACTGTATTATCCACAGGAGTGGGAGCATCGGCTTCTGGAGACATATGACCCGGAAGCCGTAGAAATACTCGGTACATTGCGAGCCAGTCTCCACAACAAGCTGTCTTCGGAAGTGGATGTTGTCGAGGAGGTAAGGCTGGCGCTGCGTCGTAAATCCGGTGAATTCCCCAGCCTGGAACGTATTGCGGAAGGCCTGGCTATGTCCTCCCGTACGCTGCACAGGAAACTGGGGCAACGGGATGTCCGGTACCAGGATCTGCTGGACGATGAGCGACGACGAATTGCCGAGGATCTTCTACTGAATACCGGCATGAATATCCAGCAGATTGCGGTGCAGTGCGGTTTTTCCGACGCACAGAACTTCTCACAAGCCTTCCGACGCTGGCGTGGCAAATCCCCAAGCGAGTTTCGCTCCTCTCAAGATTAGTCCGTTCAAGTTGGCTCTGCCGTAGCGTTATCGGCGCTTTCTCGTACTGTCTGAAATTAATACGATATTGACGGCATAGGCTATCCCTATTGTGCACGGCAACTTCTAGTATCTACTACCAATGAGGCTGTAGTCGGAACTGTAGTCGCGTAGCTTTTAACGGGGATTGAACATGAGTGATGTGTATATCGCAGGAATAGCGATGACCGTTTTTGGACGGCATCATGAGCGCACGCTTGCCGATCTTGCCGGAGAAGCGCTCAACGGAGCGGTATCGGATGCAAGCTGCCAGAAGTCTGATATAGGTTCAGCTTTTTACGCAGGTATGACCAATGGCCCCCTGCAAGGGCAGGTGGCTATCCCGGGTCAGGTAGTGTTCAGTAAGATCGGTTTGCTAGGCATTCCCATGTTCAATGTGGAAAATGCCTGCGCATCTGGCAGCTCGGCATTCAACCTGGCAGTGCAGAGCCTCAGGGCGGGCAGCACTGATGTCGCACTGGCAATCGGGGCCGAGAAAATGAATATCCCCGACAAGATGAAAGCCTTCGCCGTGTTTGATGGGGGCTGGGACATTACCCGGGCGGAAGAGAACTACGAGACCCTGATAACCATGGGCGAGGGCGTTGAGGTCCCAGACGGTAGTGAATCGGACAGGCCTTACAGCAAGTTTATGGCTATCTATGCGGCTATGTGTCGCTACCATATGAAAAACTATGGGACGACCCAGCGGCAAATCGCCGCAGTGTCGGCGAAAAACCACACGCATTCTGTGCACAATCCTTTCTCACAATTCCGTAAACCCTTTAGTGTCGATGAGGTGATGGGTGCACCCCCCATAACCTATCCTCTCACTCTGCCGATGTGTGCGCCCCTGTCCGACGGCGCAGCTGCCGCCATTCTCTGTACCGAGGATGGCCTTGTACGAATAGGCGCTGACAAGCGCAGGGCTATCAAGGTTGGCGCCAGTGTTATCCGGTCTTTTACAGACCGTCCAATGAACAAGCCGGAGCTTGGGGTAAGCCACCTGGCGGCAAAGGAGGCCTATGAGATCGCAGGGCTGGGCCCAGAAGATATGGATGTAGCCGAAGTGCACGATGCTACTGCCATGGGTGAAATTGTCCAGGCCGAGAATCTGGGTTTTGTGAAATTCGGTGAGGGCGGCCCTGCAGCTGAGCGAGGCGATTTTACCCTTGGCGGTCAAATTCCGATTAATACATCCGGCGGTCTGGAGTCCAAGGGCCATCCCCTGGGCGCTACCGGAATCGGCCAGCTCTATGAACTGGTAACCCAACTTCGCGAAGAGGCAGGTGCGCGTCAGGTAGCCGGTGCACGGCACGCGATACAGGAAAACGGTGGAGGCATGCAGGGCGTGGAAGAGGCCGTGGTGGCCATCCACATCCTGTCACGATAGATAGGTGGAGATGGAACCGTACAGGGGTAAGGGCGTTGTCATTACCGGGGCAGCTTCCGGCATTGGAAGAGCGCTTGCAATTGACCTGGCGGCGTCGGGTGCCAGGCTCGCACTTACCGATGTAAATATTGATGGGCTGGAAGAAACGAAGCGCCTCTGTGGGGATGTAGTCTGTAACATCTACAGAGTGGACGTTGCCAACCGGTCTGAAATGTTCGGAGTAGCCGATGCCGTCAAACATGACTTAGGCGAAGTCGACTATTTATTCAATAACGCCGGTGTTGCGCTGGCTGCGTCTATAAATAATTCCACCATTGAAGAGATCGAATGGATTGTCAATATCAATCTCTGGGGCGTGGTGTATGGAACCAAGGCCTTTCTTCCTGTTTTTCTCTCACAAGGGGGCGGCCACATCGTTAATATTTCCAGTGTAATGGGGTTTGTCGGCTACCCGGGTCTGGGTGCTTATTGTCTGACCAAGTTTGGCGTTCGCGGGTTTACAGAAACACTGTGGCGTGAGTTAGAGGGCACAGGTGTTTGCGCTACCAGCGTACATCCCGCAGGCACCGCGACCGGAATCACTCATGGCTTCCGCATGGGCCAGTATGCCGATGAAGAAGATCGCAAGAACGTGGAGCGCCAGGCGCGTGGGCATTCAACGACGCCTGAGCAGGCGGCCAGGAAGATTCTGGCGGGTGTCGCCAGGCGCAAGAGAAGAATTATTGTCAGTAATGGCAGTTGGATCATCCAGTTTCTCTCACGGATGTTTCCGTCATCATACCCGACGCTGATGCGGCGACTGGGTGCTTAATCGAGGCAAGCCATTGCCATATAAAATTGGAGAAAACATATGAATACAAACACCTACCCAGTCGTTGTCTATGGGGCCAGTGGTTACACCGGGCGCCTGGTCATTGAGTATCTTCGCGAGTACGGTATCCGTTTTGTCGCCGTGGGCCGTAATCGTGCTCGTGTCGAGGAGGCGCTACAGCTTATTCCCGGCATTGAAAACGCGGAATACCAGGTGGAAGAGGTGGAGCACTCTGTAGAAGCGCTGACAGAACTGCTGCGCGACAAGAAAGTGATATGCAACACCGTGGGGCCATTTTCCCGATTTGGCGAGACGGTTGTCGAGGCGGCGCTGGCCGCCGGCTGTCACTACCTGGATACCACTGGCGAACAGTCCTGGATGATTGAAATGCAGGACAAGTACCATGAAAAGTACCAGGCAGCCGGGCTGGTGTGTTCACCAGCTACGGCCTATATGTACACCGTGAGTGATATCGCTGCGAGAATCTGCCTGGAAACATCGGGTGTGGATAGTCTCGATGTACGTTTCTCCACAGCGGGCCTGCCCACCATTGCCTCAACCCAATCGGTGGTGGATATGTGCCGAGTGCCGTCCTATTACCTGGAGAACAACGAGTTGGTGCCCTATCAGGAAGCGTTCCAACTCGCCCCCATCTCCATTCCGGGATCGGGCGATATTCTGAACTCCGCCCAGTGGGCCGGGGGCTCACACGTTGCCTTTTTTCGGTCAGACAGCCGCGTTCGCAACTGCAATATGCGCTTTGCGCCAAAGAACCAGGTGATGCTGGATAGTCTGAAAGAACTGGAGCTCGCCTATAAGGTGCAACTGCAGTGGTTACCCGAGGAGATGCAGTATCAGGTTCTCGATCAGATGGCTGGACAGGTTCAGGGAGATTGGCCGCCGCGAGAAAATCGCCAGGTGAATCGCTTTGTAGACTGGTGCTACGGTCGCGGTAATAACGTCTCTGCGAAATGTGTGATTCACGGAACTTGCAGCTATCAGATCACTGGCCTGCTGCAGGCTTATAGCGCCATGCGTCTCCTTGATGAGGCCCCTTCTGTCACTGGATTCAAGTCAATCAATGAGGTGTTAGGTCATCGCGATGTACTGGCTGCATTGCAGGGCTATGGCTATGTGTCGGCTGTGGAAGAAACCACGGTCTGAAGCCTCTCGTGGACGATTGATCAACAAACAGGAAATACTGAAAATGACTTATACAACTTTGAGTACTGAAATCAACGGCGCAGTGATGCGTGTAAAATTGAACAACGGTGACGTTAACATGATGTCTGCCGGTATGGCCGGTGAGCTGTTCGCGCTGGTAGGCGGACTTGCGGTAAATCCCGACATCAAGGTGGTGGTGTTTGAGAGCGACAATCCTGATTTCTTCATCGCCCATTTTGAATTGAATGACATTCTAAAATCCATTGCCGGCGATCCGGCAATGCCCGCCAGCAAGTATGCCGACATCAATATTTTGCAGTCGCTGGGCCTTTCGATCAATGCATTGCCGCAGGTGACAATCGCCAAAGTTGACGGCATCTGTAGGGGGGGCGGTATGGAACTTATTCTCGCAATGGACATGGTGTTTGCTTCCGAGCAGGCCCGTTTCGCTCTGCCTGAGGCCAGTGTCGGCTTCTTACCCTCCGGTGGCGGTGCGACCCTGCTTCCCGCCAGGGTCGGCCGTGGTCGAGCCCTGGAGATTATGCTCACAGGGCGTGACTTCTCAGGAGCCGAGGCGGAGTCTTACGGACTGGTTAATTGCACTTTGGAAGACAGTAAAGCACTGGATGCGTATGTGGATGGCGCGGTGGAGCGCATCCAGAATGTGCGCATTGAAGCCATTAGTGCGGTGAAAGCCACAGTCAAAAAACCGTTTGAGGGCCTGCGTGGCGGCCTGCTCGCCGGGTTTGCCCAGGAGAATGCGTCCATGGTTGAGTGTATCTCCGACCCCCAGGTATTCGCAGCGCTTCAGGCGCTGGCGGCGAACTCGGGGACACGAGAGACTGAACTGGAACTGGCGGACACGATTGCGGGCATTTTATGAGAATCACAATCATCTCGGCTATTGCAGGCCTGTTGCTGCTGATAAACCCTATTGCCGGACTGACGGAAGAAAGGGCACAACCTCAGGACGATTGGCGGGAAAGTTACGCCTACAACCTGGGCGTGGCGGCCATGCACTACAGCTATCCCTATCTGCGTATGGCACAGGTACGCTGGAACTGGACCATGGCAGAATCCCCGCATCCGGAGGTGCAGCCAAATGATGCCCTGAACCAGTTCTGGCATGCCTCCAGGCTGACCGACGCTGATTGGGTAGAAGGCGGCGCCCCCAACAACGACACACTGTACTCGATCGCCATGCTCAAGGTGGTCGATGAGCCGTTCATTCTCTCAGTGCCAGAGATGGATCGATATTATACTTTCCAACTGGCCGGTATGGACTCAGACAACTTCGGCTATGTCAGTGAACTCACGCACGGCCGTAAAGGTGGCCACTATGCGCTGTTGCCACCGGGTTGGAAAGGCGAACTGCCCGATGGCGTGGAGCCCGTGGCTGAGGTCCCGTCTCCCTGGATACTGATCGCCGGGCGCACTTATACCGCAGGGCCGCAAGACCTTGCCGCTGTGCGCTCCCTGCAACGCCAGTACCGCGTGGCCCCATTGAGCCAGTGGGGAAACGCCGAAGTGCGTTCGCCAGAGGCCGAAGTATTCGAACCTTTCGATCCGGCTGTGGATAAACTGGCCGTGTGGAAAACCATTAACCGCATGCTGAGCGAAAATCCTCCACTGGGGGACGAAAAAGCCCTGATGCAGTTCTTCAAGGAAATTAATATTGGACCCGGGCTGGATGTAGAGGCCCTTGATGAGGCATCTCAGCGAGGCCTGGCCCGGGCCGCGAAAGAAGGACTGGCCCAGATCAAACAGCTGCACATGGCCGGCGCAGGTGAACTTGTGAAGCGCAACGGATGGGTTTACAGCACAGCTCTGGGCAGCGCTGGTGCGCAGGGTGATTTCATGACGCGTACCCTGCACCAGTCCTATGCCGGAATCGTCGCCAATGATCCCGAGGAGGCGATATACTATGGTGGTTACCATGGCAGTGACGGTAAGCCGCTGAACGGCAGCAAGCGTTACCGCATGCGATTCCCTGCCGGCAGTGAACCGGATGTGGATGCCTTCTGGTCGATAACCTTATACGACGACAAGGCTAACATGGTCCAGAATGAGATCGGGCGCTACTCCATTGGTGACCGCTCGAGGGGGTTGGTTCGGGACGCCCAAGGTGGCCTGACTATAGCCATCCAGGCCGATGCACCGGTCGATGAGCAGGTGAACTGGTTGCCGGCCCCCAAGGGTCCGTTCTGGCTTGTCCTGCGGACTTACCAGCCGGGGCCCAGCGTGCTGAATGAAGAGTGGTCGCCGCCAGCGGTTACACCTGGTAAGTAATGGCGGGATCGGTACCGCTAAATCCAATTTGCTGGATTTCAGTTGACCCACGTCAAAAGCGCGCAACTAGTAGGCGCAGAGTAGGCGAAGGCGGCACATAATGATAACTTAAGTTGGTCTCGGTTTAGTCGTGCCCCTACACTGTTTAAGACGCTCGCGACGACAGTGGCAAGCCTTCGGGCGAGAGTGGAGTTTTCGAGTCTTCTTCGTACCCGTTGTGCCTAACCCGTTTAAGCGTTAAAGCCCGACTCCAGGGTAACTGAATTAATGCTGGGAATGATGTTTCTCGGCTCGACTCTTTTCAATGTTGTAATGCAGCACCCCTGAGGATGAATGAAGCGATGTCTTTTACTACCAAAGGAACCCTCTTAGTTTCACTGCTACTGATTAGTCCCTTGAGCCTTTCCGCGCCGGCGGATGGTCATGCCGATCCGGGGAAGGGCAGTTTAGAGTCAATAGCAAAGGCAGCGCAAAACCCCGTAGCTGCGATGATTAGCGTGCCCTTCCAGAACAATACCAATTTTAATGTTGGGCCTGAGGAAGAAACGCAGAACATACTGAATATTCAGCCCGTCATACCGTTTAGCCTCAATGAAAACTGGAACCTGATTACTCGCACGATTATTCCTGTCATCTCCCAACCCAGGTTCGCGCCTGGCCAGGATCGCGAGAACGGAATTGGCGATGTACAGTTCTCGGCATTTTTATCGCCAGTACAACCCACTTCTGGCGGCTGGATATGGGGCGCAGGACCTATTGCCCAACTTGATACTTCCAGCGATGATCGTCTGGGGGCGCAGAGGTGGGGGCTGGGGCCATCAGTCGTTTTTCTGAGGCCAACTGGGGCCTGGGTTTATGGTGCACTCATTAACAATGTTTTTGATGTTGGGGGTGATGACGACCGCGATGACATCAACCAGATGCTGATACAACCCTTTGTCAATTATAACTTTCCCGACAAACCAGGACGCTATCTGACCTTTGCGCCAATTGTCACGGTAAACTGGGAAGCAGATAGTGGCGATAAGTGGACCGTGCCACTGGGTGGAGGTATCGGGCAAATTATTAAATGGGGCAAAACGCCTGTCAATTTGCAGGCCTCAGCCTACTACAATGTTGAATCACCGGAAAACGGTGCGGATTGGCAGATGCGACTACAGTTGCAGTTTATGTTTCCAAAATAGGCCTTAAAACATAAAGAATGAAACCGAGGATTTGTGGTAATGAAAAAAGTTAGAAGTTGCCTTCTTGGCACTATGATAGTCGGCACGGTTAGTCTGTTTAAGCTGCCGGCACTCGCCGCCGACCCCATTGTTGTAAACGTCGACAATTTTGTGCGTGCCGAAACAGCCGTAAATTTCAATAAAACACTAAAACTTACTAATGGCGAGGTTAATAAACTCTTTCACTTTAGAGAGCCTATGCCGTTGGACGATCCAACCGTTATACGAAGCAATCGAGATACACTTTACAGTGGTGCCATAGTCGATATCAGTAAGGGTGCCACCCTGACCATTCCAGAAACGAACGGCCGTTATGTATCGGTGATGGTCGTAAACGAGGATCACTACCTCAACAAGATGTATCACGGGCAAGGCACCTATAAACTGACCATGGATGAGTTTGATACTCCTTATGTCAACGTAACGATACGCACGCTTGTAGATGCATCCGATCCTGAGGATGTCAAACAGGTGAGGGCCATTCAGGATGGGATGGTACTACAGGCAAACTCAGCCAAGCCGTACACGCACCCACAATATGATCAAGCCAGTTATGAGGCAGCCTATAAGGCGGTGATTGAGTTAAGTCGTTTCCTTCCCGATACCAAGCGGACATTCGGCAAGAAAGAGGACGTCAGCGAAGTTCGTCACATGCTGGGAACAGCCATGGGCTGGGGGGGCTTGCCTGAACATGAGGCCTACTATCTCACCATTGAACCCAATCTCCCCGTGGGAGCTTATGAGCTCACCGTCAAGGATGTTCCGGTAGACGCTTTCTGGTCAATCAGTCTCTACAACAAAGACGGCTATTTCCAGGAGAATGAATACAACGCTTACAGCGTCAATAGTATTACCGGTACCCCCAACGAAGACGGTTCTTTTACCGTTCATTTTGGCGGCGATCCCGAAAGCGTGAACTACCTTTACATTATGGAAGGGTGGAATTATTCGGTTCGCTTGTATCAGCCCCGCAAGGAAATCCTCGAAGGGGAGTGGACCTTCCCTGATGTTAAGCCCGTTCAGTAAAGCCTTGGGGCTGGCTAACAGGACAGTAGCGGTTCCCCACATTTTTATCCACCTTGGTTTAATGGGATGGGAAATATGAAATCAAAAATCCAGAAAATAATTCTTACGCTGCCGGTCATGGCCGTGACGGCAATCGCTCAGGCAACATCTCCTTATATGGGCAGTGATGTAACGCTTACTACAGCGCCGAATGGTGCCATCGCCAGAGAAGAGGTTGTAACGATAACTCCTCAAATCACTTATGCGGAACCCACCATCGATAAAGTTGCCGAAGGTATCTGGTCTATTGGAGGGTACTCTCTTGCTAATACATCCGTCATTGAGGGGGATGACGGCCTAATAGTGTATGACACGGGGGACACCCGGGAAGAATCAGAGCACATACGCAAAGCTATTGAGTCAATCAGCGACAAGCCGATCAAGGTGATTATCTATAGTCACTCTCACTATGCCATGGGTGCCGGAGCCCTGGTCGATAACCCGGAGGACGTAGTTGTTATTGGCCATCCAAAGCTCAATGAAACAGTTGATAGCAGCCTTAAAGGTGGAGGTGCACCTTCTGCCATCCCGGAGGTCGGCCCTATCCTGACTGCCCGCACAATGTCGCATTTTGGCTTGCTCTTGCCAGAAACGGGTCCGGATGCAGGTGTTGCTGCCAAACTGGACATGGGGAAGCCTATCGCCTTTTTACCTGCCACCAGGACTGTCAAAGATGGTGAAGAACTGGAACTGCTCGGCGTTAAGCTACAGTTTTTCACAGAATATATGTCTGATGATTACAATCTGACCGTATGGGTGCCAGAAAAAGAAGCTGTTTTGAATAATTTTCTCTGGCCTGGCACCCCAAATCTTTACTCACTTCGTGGAGCTGTTTACCGATCACCTTTGGATTGGCGTGATGGCCTGAAAGTTATTCGCGATTTACAGCCTGAGATTCTGCTCAATACGCACACACGCGCTGTTGTGGGCCAAGAAAAAGTAATGAAAACATTAACGCTCTATATGGATATGATGAGTTTTACCTACGATCAAACCTTGCGTGGAATTATGCGAGGAATGGGGCCTGATGATCTACGCCACTTTGTAACTATTCCCCCACACTTCAATGAAATACCAGAGAATTTCCAGGGATACGGAGAGACAGTCCACTTTCCTGAAGCAATTTATCAGTATGTTATTGGTTGGTTCGACTGGGACAGTACCAAGCTGTTTAAGATTGCCCCTGAAGAAGCTGCTTTACGTACCGTTGACCTGATGGGCGGTAAAAAGAAAGTCCTTAAAGCGACCAGGGCGGCATTTGATAAAAAGGAATTCGCCTGGGCGGCTGAGCTCGTTCAACATCTTTACTTGCTGGATAGGAATGATAAAGAAATACGCCAACTCAAGGCTGATATCTTACGGCAACTGGCATACAGAACTACCGGCTCTATTTCAAGGGGCTTTCTCTTGAGCGAAGCTCTGGCCCTTGAAGGGAAAATCAAAGCGCCCTTAGTCATTCTTCCTTCTCCTGAAATTATTGCAGGGTCTCCAGCGACCTTCGTGGATTATTACCGCATTTATATAGATCCTGGTAAAAGTAGAAACACCGACAAGGTCATTGAGTTTGTATTTACGGACCAGGAAGAGCAGAGAGTTGCCCTGCACATCAGAAGAGGCATCGTTGAATTTGTTCCAGAGCCCTCAAATTATCTGAAACAAGCTGATTTTGTGTTGGAATTGGACGGCAAAACATGGGCGGAACTTTATTTGAATTCAACCACTTTAGGCGAGGCTGTTGCGAGCGGGAAGGTGAAAGTCGAGGGCAATCAAAAAGACCTGACAGTGATTTTTGACATGTTCGACAAGTTTGAGCCAGCGAAAAATTTTCTGGTGCCGCCACTGGAGGGGTGATTGTTGAAAGGAAAGTACTGTTGTCGAAAACAGGAGCGAAAAATCGAACGCCACTAACGTCCTAATGCGACTTTATGGCCCACTCGAACCGTGGTTCGAAAAAACCTGGCAGCCGGGTGATTTCGGGCTTGTTGAGTAGCCGTCTACCATTGCGACGGCCGTGCCGCTGGTGTTGCTAACGCCAGCTACACTCAATAATACAACCGCCTGACATTGAGCGTCAGGTATTGGCACACGATACCAATCATATAGACAGAGACCGAAGTTCATACGAACCTGTCCACATTTCATCCGACGAATTTTGTATAGACACCTTAGAATTCCGTTCCTGGGTATCAGTGTAATGTCTAACTCCATAGGAACCGTCATGACTATAAAAACCAATTGTTCGACAACGATTCGCCGCCTGCCTGCCGCCATAGCGCTGGCCGTTGCAGCTATCCCGGGTACTGCCTACAGTCAGGCACTGGAGGAGGTTATCGTTACCGCGCAAAAGCGTGCGGAATCATTAATGGATGTACCGCTGTCTGTCAGTGCGGTATCCGGTGACAAGATGATGGAAGCCGGGATCAGAAATCTCGGTGATCTGACGGCCTACGTACCCAACTTTCAAAAGTCTGAAACCTCGATTGGTAACTATCTGTCTATCCGCGGCATCAGTTCGGGCATTAACCAGGGCTTTGAGCAGTCCGTAGTACAGTACCTGGACGATGTGGCTCTGGGGCGTTCTCCCCTGGCCCGTGCACCGTTTATGGATCTGGCGCGTGTGGAAGTGCTGCGTGGGCCCCAGAATGTACTCTTTGGCAAAAATAGTATCGGTGGTGCCCTTTCACTGGTAACCAACAAGCCCACTGATGAGTTCGAGGGCAGCTTCATGGTGGAGTACGAGCCTGAGTACAATACGGTTGAAACGCAAATGGTGCTTTCCGGGGGGATTACCAATAACCTGCGCGGCCGCCTGGCATTGCGTTACCTGGAAGATGACGGTTATTTCGAGAATAACCTGACCGGTGACGATGAAGTGGGGCGGGAAGAAACCACCATGAGGGGAATTCTGGCCTGGGATATAACCGATAGTCTTGAAGCAGTTTTGAAAGTGGAGGTCTCTGAGTTCGATTTCAACGGCCGTAACGACGAACTGACCTTCTCTTATCCCAATAGCGACCCAACCAGCCCATTCTTCGGCTTGACCTACGCCGAGGCGGGTGGCTTGTTGGGGGCAGCTTCCGGGCAGGATATCGGCAGTGATGACGGCAAACAGAACTACAAGCGTAATACAAACAACGCTGAGAACAGTAACACTGACACCAACAATATCACGCTGGCGGTAAACTGGGATGCTGAGGACTTTACACTGACCAGCGTCACGGCTTATATGGATTATGACCTGGAAGAATCCGTCGATTCAGATGCGTCAGGCTTTGCTGTGTGGACCAATAACGCGGAGGAAGAGTACACTCAGTTCAGTCAGGAAATACGCCTGGTATCTTCAGGGGAAGGCTCCTTCGAGTGGATCGCGGGTCTGTACTATCAGGATTGGGACCTGGATTTCAATGTCCGCACGCCGCTTCCGACCACTGGATTCTTTAGCGCCCTGGGGCTGCTTAACCCGGCCGTGGCTGTCCTGGCCGATGGCACCAATTGGCGTGAATTTAATGGCGACAGTGAACTCTACGCGGGGTTCGCCCAGGGTACCTGGAGCTTCACCGATGCTCTACGCCTGACCGTGGGTGCACGCTACACCTACGAGGATAAGAACGGCTATCGGGAGATGAATTTCACTCGCACCAGTACGGGCGAATTGGACATCACGCAGGCCGCTACCGCCAGAGCGGTATTCGGTATCGATTACGCCAACCTGGGTGAGGCCACCGGCGGTGTTTTCCCCATTCACCGATTGGAAGATAGCCGGAGCGAGGACTTCATTACGCCGACTGCCATCCTGGAGTGGGACATATCCGATGGCACCATGCTATACGGATCGGTTTCATCCGGCGCCAAGGCGGGAGGCTTTGATGCTCGCGGTGACTCGGCAGCGGCAGATGAGTTTGAATTCGAGGACGAAAGTGTGCTGGCCTGGGAGCTCGGCAGCAAGAGTCGTCTGGCGGACGGTCGAGTGGAATTCAACACGGCAATCTTTTACAGCGACTACGAGGACCTGCAGGTCAGCCAGTTCAATGGCGTGGTCGGGTTCCTGGTAGGTAACGCCGCCGAAGCGACATCCCAGGGCATCGAGATTGACGGACGCTGGTTGATCACCGAGGGGCTGACCATGACCTTCGCGGGCGCCTACCTCGATTTCCAGTTTGACGAGTACGATGGCGCCTGTAGTGCAGGAACGGGCCTGCCCGCTGGCTCCGTCTGTGATTACAGTGGCAAAGCGAATATCTTTTCTCCGGAGTGGACAGCCAACGCATCCCTTGAGTACGTGACAGGACTTACCAGTAATATTGATTTTCGCGGCAATCTCGACCTGCTCTATACCGATGAGCAGTACGTGAACGTCACCCTGGACGACAACATCATCCAGGACAGTGTCACCCGGGTGAACGCACGAGTGGCTCTGGAAACGGAAAACTGGACCCTGGCCCTGATTGGCAAGAACCTGACGGATGAGGACATAGCCTCTTTCTCTACCGACACCCCCTTGTCAGGCGTGTTGGGTACGCCTTCCTACACCACCTACATGGAGCGTCCTCGCACTATAGCTGTCCAGGCGATGTATCGTTTTTGAAACCTCTGGTTTGATCGCTCGAAACTAGTCGAGCGATTAGACACTTTGGCCGGCAGCGAGAGCTCCCGGTCTTTTTTTATGTCTGCACAAGGATGCTGATGGATCTTAACCCCTACCGCGATCGATGTATGCTGTCCCGATAAGTCCTGGGCGACAGACCGGTAACACGGCGAAATGCACGGCTGAAGTTTGCCTGGTTTGTATAGCCCAGGGCACTCGCAGTATCAGCTAGCGAATGCTCTCCATCCCGAATCCAGCGTATGGCTATATCGATGCGCGTGTTTGCTACCAGCGCAGAATAGTTGGTGCCAGAGTCGGCCAGTCTGCGCTGCAAAGTGCGGAGGCTCAAACCTGCCGTGCTTGCCGCCGAATGGATATCGGGGTTTCCCGCAATAATCAGCGTCTCGATAAGTTGCTTGATAGATGTGACAAAGTCGTTTGGCAGCGGAAGCGTCGGGGAAAAATGCCCTCCGTTCGGCGCCCGTTCGTCCTTTGCAGGCATGGGGTACGCCAGTACGTTGTGCGGAATCTGGAATGAAGCGTAAGGGCCTTCCCGAATCACTGTCGTGCCGGGCAGCAGTGCCGCTAACCCGGCCGCGGTGCCCGGTCTCATACCGGGGATTGTAATTTCCGGAGGGCACCATGTTGCCTTGCTCGCCTGGCGAATGGTGTTGATGGTGACCAGCGAGGTATACAAATAATTTTGTATTGCATCCTGCTCGTTCAACCCTGAGATTAACTGGCAGAAGTGAATTTCTTCATCGCCTTCGGCTAACCAATAGTCATCGCCCGACGATACGGCGTTGATTAGGCGACAGCCCAGTTTCAAGTAGCCCCCTATGCTCTTCGTTGCGAGCAGTCTGTCGCCGAACTCATCCATCATTTGCAGCGATGTCGCCTGACCGGCGAGTAGCCCGATATCGTCGATACCTTCAGCCTCGCATGTTGCGTTGATGAACTCGAAGGCAAGACTTGTGGGAATTGGAGTGTACGGATCATCAAGCATGGCCGGGGTCAGGCCAACCTGTAACAGGTATTTTTCCGTAGGCACGCCAATGCTTTCAAAGTAAGCCAAAAAGGGTTGCATCACAGCCACCCTGGCAAAACGAATGACCTGCTTAGCGGGTTGAAACATCACACCTTCCCTTGCTGGATACCAGTTGATTTGGATCAAAAGGACACACTTGCCCAGCGCAGTGTAGATGAGCGTGGCACATAATGACAAGTATTGGTGGTTCGGGTTGCGCCAGGGATTTACACTGATTGAAGAGCTGACGGTTACATTTGATCTGTTCGACAAGTTCGATTCAGCCAAAAATATTCTGGTGTTGCCGATAGAAAGCTGATCGTTGAAGAGAACAATGTCGTCAAGGCAGGAGAAAGAAATTGAATACCACTGAAAGAACTTCGCCCTTTTATACCAGACTTTGCCTGGTAGTTTGCTCGATTGGTTTACTCTTGGGAGTAACGCAACTTCAGGCTCAGGACGTCTTACCGTTTCCGGAACCACCGTCAGCAAGTACGGCGGGCAAAACCCTTGCCGATTCAAGACATCAATGGCGAGTCGAAGAGAGCCGGCTTCCCAAAGACGCGCCTAACATCGTCATTTTCATGACCGATGATGCGGGATTTTCCAACCCCGAGACATTTGGAGGGCCGGTTCATACGCCAACCATGAGCCGCCTGGCTAAATCAGGTATCAGTTACAACGCATTTCATACCACTGCCATGTGTTCTCCTACTAGAGCGTCATTATTAACGGGGCGTAACCATCATAGAGTTGGTGCAGGTCAGATTGCAGAATATGCTTCAGACTGGGACGGCTATGTGGGGAAAATACCCAAGTCTACAGCCACCGTTGCACAGGTGCTTTCCTATTATGGCTACAACACGGCGGCCTTTGGGAAATGGCACAACACACCCGTGACTGACATCACAAAACTCGGGCCCTTCGACCGTTATCCAACAGGACTCGGGTTTGACTACTTTTATGGTTTTCTAGCCGGGGAAACATCGCAGTATGAACCTGTACTGTTTGAAAATACAAACCCTGTAGAGGCACCGCATGATGCCAAATATCATCTGACTGAAGATTTGGCTGAAAAGACCATTCAGTGGATTAGAACCAGTACAACACTCAACCCTGGCACACCGTTCTTTGTCTATTTTGCTCCAGGTGCTGTTCATGGGCCGCACCATATTTTCAAAGAGTGGGCTGACAAATATGATGGAAAGTTTGACGAAGGTTGGGAAGCATTGCGAACCATGACTTTTGAAAAACAAAAGGAACTGGGGTGGATTCCTCAGGACGCCGTGCTGAACCCCTTGGCAAAAAGCATGCAAAAGTGGAGTGATGTTCCTAAGTCTCAACGCGAGTTTCAAACACGCTTGATGGAGATCTACTCAGGATTCCTGGAGCATACTGATGTGCAGTACGGAAAGGTTGTAGATGAACTTGAACGTCAGGGAGAGCTAGAAAACACGTTAATTATTTACATTAACTCCGATAATGGTCCCTCCGCTGAGGGTCTAAATGGAACGATATCTGAACTGTTGGCACAGAATTCAATGCCATCAACTCAAGAACAACAAATGGAGGTTCTTAATAGAGATTATGGCGGAATGGATGCCTTAGGGGGCCCCAAACTTGACATCATGTATCACCATGGCTGGGCTTATTCAGGATCTGCACCTTTTCAGAGTACTAAGTTAGTTGCGGCTCATCTGGGTGGAACACGAACACCCTTGGTGATTTCCTGGCCGGAAAAAATTAAGCATGACGGAAAAGTGCGCTCTCAATTCCATCACGTCAACGATATCGCTGCGACGATCTATGACATTCTTGAGATAACAGCGCCTAAGGTTGTCGATGGAGTAGAACAGCAACAACTTGACGGAACATCCATGGCCTACACCTTCGATGATCCCGAAGCCAAGCCCACCAAGAAAACCCAGTACTTTGAGATTATGGGCAGCCGTGGTGTTTATCACGATGGTTGGTTTGCAGGGACTCCTGGTCCTCGAACACCATGGTCTACCGACATTTCAGGTGTCACAAACTGGCAGCCAGAAAATGATGTGTGGGAACTTTACAACCTGGAAAAGGACTACTCACAGTCGCAAGACCTGGCAAAAGAAAATCCGGAAAAGCTGGCTGAGTTGAAAGCCGTATTTGACAAAGAGGCCACAGACAACCTCGTTTATCCGATTGGAGCAGGACTGTATACAGCGCTCTACAACTCCAGTGAAATGCCTTCATCTCCTTTGACGGAATGGTCATTTTTTGAAGGTCAAGGTCGAATTCCTGAAGCCATTGCACCCAAGTTTGTAAGCGGACGCTCCACGTTGGCCGTGATCCATGCAGAAATACCAAAAGATGCAGAAGGGGTTCTTTTTGCTCTCGGTGGTATCTCGTCAGGATTCACCGTTTATATGGACAAAGGTCTACTGAAGACCGAATACAACGCCATGACATTGGACCGCTACAAGATCGCCTCGAAAGAGCCGCTCCCCACCGGCAAGGTAACGATCGAAGTAGAAACAACGTATGACAACCAGGAGCGTATGGCTCCAGCGACGATTACCTTGAAGGTAAACAGAAAACAGGTGGGTGAGGGACGTGTAGAACGGTCAGTACCCGGTGGACACACCGCTTCCGAGACCTTTGACGTGGGGCTCGACTATGGTTCGCCTGTGGCACTGGATTATTTTGATAGAGCGCCCTTCAGATTCAACGGCAAGATTAACGAGATTCATATTAAATATATCCCGTAATTTTAAAGCTGATCACGCAAGAATCTAAAAGAGTCATCAAATGAATACACTATGCAAAATAAGCACGGTCACCGCGCTGGCATTCATCTGTTCAGCTTCAGCGCAGGCTGCCCCTAAAAGTGACGGGTCTGTCTTACCCTTTCCAGAACCTGGTCAGGCCAGTGTGACGGGTAAGACATTGAAAGATTCAAAACACCAGTGGCGCAAAACCGAGGACCATCTAGCCAAAGACGCGCCGAATATTGTCATTTTTATGACCGATGATGCGGGATTCTCCAATCCTGAGGTATTTGGAGGTCCCGTTCATATGCCAACGATGGCGCGCTTGGCTGATGCTGGTATCAGCTACAACGCGTTTCACACAACTGCCATGTGTTCTCCTACCAGAGCATCATTACTGACTGGGCGTAACCACCATCGAGTGGGTGCGGGTCAGATTGCCGAGTTTGCTTCTGACTGGGATGGCTATATAGGAAAAATACCCAAGTCTGCAGCGACCGTTGCAACAGTACTTAGTGACTACGGCTATAACACATCGGCGTTCGGAAAATGGCATAACACACCCGTAACGGACATCACCAGGCTTGGACCCTTCGATCGCTATCCAACAGGGCTGGGATTTGACTACTTTTATGGCTTTTTGGCAGGAGAGACATCACAGTATGAACCCGTGTTGTTTGAAAACACCAACCCTGTCGAAGCGCCACACGACCCCAAGTATCACCTGACAGAAGACCTGGCTGAAAAAGCTGTTCAGTGGATACGTACCAGTAAAGCGCTCAATCCTGATAAGCCTTTCTTTGTGTATTTCACCCCTGGTGCTGTTCATGGACCTCACCATGTTTTCAAGGAATGGTCGGACAAGTATGAAGGGAAATTTGATGAGGGCTGGGAAGTGCTCAGAACCATGACCATGGCAAAACAAAAAGAGTTGGGGTGGATTCCTCAGGATGCCGTTCTTAATCCGCTGGCAGAAAGCATGCAGAAATGGGACGACATTCCGAAGTCGCAACGCGAGTTTCACACACGCTTGATGGAAATCTATTCAGGCTTTCTGGAGCATACCGATGTGCAGTACGGCAAGATTGTTGATGAAATTGAGCGTCAGGGAGATCTAGACAATACCCTGATCATCTACATTCACTCCGATAACGGCCCTGATGCTCAAGGTAGGGAGGGAAGTATTTCTGAATTATTAGCTCACAACTCTATGCCATCCACCATTGACCAGCACCTCGACGTGCTCAATAAAGACTATGGCGGTATGGATGCATTGGGCGGACCTAAGCTCGATAGCATGTATCACCATGGCTGGGCTTATGCCGGTGCATCGCCCTTTCAGGGAACAAAACTGCTTGCTGCTTACCTGGGAGGAACCCGTACACCCTTGGTTATATCATGGCCTGCAAAGATCAAGCATGACGGAAAAATCCGTTCGCAGTTTCACCATGTCAACGACATTGCCGCGACGATCTATGACGTTCTTGATATTACAGCGCCCAAGTTTGTAAATGGAGTAGAACAGCAGCCGCTAGACGGTATTTCTATGGCCTACACCTTTGATAGTGCCGAAGCAAAAAGTGCTAAAACAACGCAATATTTTGAAATTATGGGTAGTCGTGGTGTTTATCACCAAGGTTGGTTTGCTGGAACCTTTGGCCCCAAAGCGCCTTGGTCAGCTGATCCATCTGGTATGATCAACTGGAAACCAGAGACAGATAAATGGGAACTCTATAACCTCAACAATGACTATTCCCAGTCAAAGGATCTTGCTCAAGAGAATCCTCAAAAACTAGCCGAGTTAAAGGCTATCTTTGATAACGTGGCGACGGATAACCTCGTCTATCCCATTGGTGCAGGATTGTATACGTCGTTTTACAGTTCCAGCGAAATGCCATCATCACCGCTTACGGAATGGAATTTTTATGAAGGGCAGACGCGGATCCCGGAAGGTTTGGCTCCTAAATTTGCAAGCGGACGTTCTACTGTGGCTGTGATTGATGCCGACATACCAAAAGATGCAGAAGGCGTGCTTTTTGCTATGGGTGGTATCTCTGCCGGATTCACCGTATATATGGACAAGGGGTTATTGAAAGTCGAATATAATGCCCTGACCCTGAACCGTTATAAGATTACTTCTAAATCTCCAATTCAAACGGGTAAGGTGAAAATCGAGGTGACCACAAAGTATGACGCCCAAGAGCGCATGGCTCCGGCGACTATCACTTTGAAGGTCAACGGAAAGCAGGTTGGTCAGGGGCGTGTAGAGCGCTCGGTCCCCGCCATCTTCACCGCTTCTGAAACTTTTGATATCGGCATGGATCTCAATGCCCCCGTATCACTGGATTACTATGATAGAGCTCCATTTAAATTCAATGGCAGAATCGAAAAGATCAATATCAAATATATCGATTAGAAAATATTCATGAACTCTGGCGTAGGGTGATTTTTACCGAGGTATGACATAAATCGGTTTAGTTGCGGCCCAAAAAAGCGCTGCCACTAAACTGGAACAATGACGGAGAAGATTGAGAGTGCACCAGTCGGTGTGAAGGGTATTTCCTTTTCCAACTATCAGAAATTTATTGGTAAATTATGATGGTACCCTGGGAGAGCGCAAAGACGTGGCACTGGCGGGCCTACTGCATATAGTTGGTTACAGAGAGTCTTGACCCACTATACGTATTGCCAAAAGTCACTATATCGAAATGAATGTGAAAGGATCCGAAATGATGAAGACATATGTAATAGCATTGGCTAGCTTGGTGATAATGTTATCGGGCTGTTCGTCAGACTCTAAAGATTCCCCAACAGAAGCAACGCTTATCCCAAAAGAAGAAACGCTTACGCTGGAAGAGATAACCCAAATTGCCAAAGATGCTTATGTTTACGGCTTTCCTTTAGTGCTCAACTACAAAACGATGTACGACTATGCCCTCGATAAAAAATCACCTGAGTATAAAGGAGATTTTAATTCGTTAGCATGTGTGGCCAGAGTATATACACCTGAAGATAAAGCGATTATTACACCAAACTCAGATACGCCTTATTGCATGACATGGGTAGACCTGAGAGCTGAACCGGCTGTATTCACTATTCCAAAGATAGAAAAAGAACGATTTTATCAAGTACAACTCATTGACCTCTATACACACAATTTCGCTTATATCAGTACAGTAGCAACGGGGAATGTTCCTGGTAAATACCTCCTGACCGGACCTGATTGGAAGGGAGAGGTACCCAAGGATATTACAAAGGTTATTCCTTCTGAAACGCAGTTCATTTTTAGCATTCACCGTACGCAACTCTTTAACCCCGGTGATATAGATGATCTCAAAGAAATTCAGGAGGCATACCATGTTGAGCCGTTAAGTGCTTTTCTTGGCACAAAAGCTCCCCCTGCAGCAGTGGCTATTGATTTTCCAAAGTGGGAAGCAGGAGCTGAGTTTAACGCTCAGTCTTTTGCCTATTTGGACTTTATGCTAACTCTCGTAAAAACACCGGAGGAAGAACAAGCCCTTTTGAAAAGATTCGCAAGAATTGGATTGGACGGTAATGGTGAATTCGATATCAAGAAATTATCTCCAGAGATTCAACAAGCTCTAGAAAAAGGCGCTAAAGAGGGTCTTGCAGCTATAAAAGCATTTGGAGCGGAAGCTTCTAAAGATCGATTGTCAAGTGCGAAAGTATTTGGCACACGAGAATTCTTAAATAAAAGCGCAAAAGAAAATTATAAATTGGATGACCTGTTTATAATTCGCGCAACTGCAGCGCAGATGGGTATATACGGAAATTCAGGTGCTGAAGCTATCTACCCTACCTATTTGGTAGATGCAGAGGATGCTCCATTAGACGCCTCAAAAAACAACTACAGAATGACGTTCAAAAAAGGTGAACTCCCACCAGTATCAGCATTCTGGTCTCTGACAATGTATGACGGTAGAACACAGCTTCTTATTGATAACCCTCTAAACAGGTATCTTCTTAATTCTCCTATGATGGAGCAGTTTGTTATTAGTGAGGATGGTTCTTTAACCCTTTATGTGCAAAAAGAATCTCCAGGTAAAGAGCTGGAATCAAACTGGTTACCTGCTCCAGATGGTCCTTTTTATGCTGTTTTGAGACTTTATGGTCCTAAGTCAGAGGCTCTTGAAGGTAAATGGGTTGCTCCGGGGCTTGTTAGAGAATAATTCATGAACTCAGACGGCGGAAAGCGGCACTCGTACCTTGCCAATCTTTCTGCTGTTGGTGATGTGGTGTATAAAATATTTAATGTAGCGAGAGAAAAAAAGATAGTTCAAAGGATTAAGGCGTTAACAATAGGCAGTTTGTTGGCTGCCACTTGTCTCATGGGTCAGGTTCATGCCCAGTCGTTGCCAAAAGATCCCATTGGTGGAAAGCCACCCGCAGGGTCAAAAGCTTCAGTTGCTGATTTAGACTATCAAGTGAAGTACCAGAGAGCTTTCGAAACTGTACTCTGGTCGATGCCTGCTGTAGCTATCTATAGCTTTACCCATGCGACGAAGGGCGTTGGAGGTGCTGACAACACAATTCTGGCCTACTCAAAGCCAGCTGAAGCGAATCTGGAGACGCTGACCGCTAATAATGTCACTCCATACATAACAGCACTCACAGACCTGAGCAAGGGCCCCGTGGTTCTAGAAATCCCTGCTGAAACAGACAAAGCTAGTCTATACGGTCAAATTGTCGACCACTGGCAATTGTCGATCGCCGACGTCGGCCCATCGGGTGTCGATGAGGGTAAAGGAGGCAAGTTACTGCTGACTCCTCCCGGTTATGAGAAGGAGATCTGTAATCCCCCCAAAAATCCGCAGAGGTTATAAGTAGAAAATTCCACTAAAATGAATGGAAGGAGTTTTCTATGCGACAGTCACGATTTAGCGATAGCCAGATACTGGCGATCATAAAACAGAATGAGGAAGGCGTATCAGTCACCGATTTGTGCCGTGAGCATGGCATGAGCCAGGGCCTGTTCTATAAATGGCGCGCCAAATTCGGTGGCATGGACGCGTCAATGATGAAGCGTCTCAAAGAGCTTGAAGAAGAGAACAAGCGGCTCAAGAAGATGTACGCTGAAGAGCGCCTCAAGGCCGAGATCCGGCAGGAGGCCCTCGAGGGAAAGCTCTAAAGCCATCTCTGCGCAAAGAGATGGCGAGGACTGCAATACAGCGCCACGGCATCAGCATCCGGTTTGGTTGCCAATGCTTGGGCGTCAGTGAATCTTGCTACTACTATGACCCCAAGTTCTCATCGGAGAACGCTGAGATCGCCGACTGGCTGCTCAGACTGACTGCAACGCATAAGCGCTGGGGCTTTGGTTTGTGCTTTTTGTATCTGCGCAACGTCAAGCACTATGGATGGAACCACAAGAGGGTTTACAGGATCTATCGAGAGTTGGAGCTGAATTTAAGAATCAAGCCCAGGCGGCGAATCAAGCGTGACAGACCTGATGCACTGAGCGTTCCGACCGCAGTGAACCAGGTTTGGTCGATGGATTTTATGAGCGACTCGCTCGCAGACGGACGACTGCTGCGGACATTCAATGTGCTCGATGATTACAACCGTGAGGGTCTTGGCATTGAAGTCGATTTGTCACTCCCAAGTGCGCGAGTCATCCGCAGCCTTGAGCAAATCATTGAATGGCGCGGCAAGCCCTGCGCTATTCGGCTCGACAACGGGCCAGAATATATCGCGCAATCACTCGTCGACTGGGCGAGCAAGAACCGGATTACCTTGATGTATATTCAGCCGGGAAAGCCAACGCAGAATGCGTATATCGAAAGATACAACCGGACTGTGCGCCATGAGTGGTTGGACATGCACGCCTTCGAATCAGTTGATCATGCGCAGCATCTCGCGACAGAATGGTTATGGCTTTACAATAACGAACGCCCCAACACGGCGATTGGCGGAGTGCCGCCAAGACGCCTGTTAGAAGCAGCATGATTTTCTACAAATAGCTGCTGCGCAAAATGGGGGGATTACAGATCCCATCTGGTTATCTCGAAGTCAAAAGCCCCAGTTACCGGGTGTATTTTGCCTTTCGTTCGATCAAGAGTGAGACCGCAACAACTGCTGATGCTTATTCATATGCTAAGACACTCAAGATGTATTATTTGGATGACCCCAAAGAAACGCAGTTCATCGATCCCGCAGATATGCAGTTTTCATCACTACCCTCATACGATGAGCGTTGGTTTGAGGATGTACATGCTATCTTCACTCTAGAGAATGTTAAAGAGCAGGACAAAGTGATGATGGGCATGTTGGCATCTCTCGGCATCGAGAAAGGCAAACCTTACAACCCAGATGAAAAAACCAAGAAAGCAATGCGACAGGCAGTAATAGATGCATACTATTACATGCAGAAACGGATATTGCATTCTGCCGATACATCACGAACTTGGTGGGAGGGAAAGCACTGGGGTAACGGCATGTTTGCAGATAAGAACAGTGGCTTTAGCTTTATTTATGAAAACTTGATAGATATCGACACTCGCGCAGAGCGCTATTTTATAGGCACATACTATCCACAAAAATTAGGGCCACAACCGGCTACCCAATATCTATTTGCGTTGGCCGATGAAGATGGAAATGAGTTAGAAGCAGGAAAAACCTACTCATTTACAATGCCTGCCAACGCGCCGATAAAACAGTTCTGGTCCCTGATTATTTACGATGTGGAAACATGGGCCTTTATCTATACCCCAGAGAAACTTCCTGGACTATCTTCCGCCATCGATGGTGAAACAATGCAGAAAAACAGGGACGGCAGCACGACACTCTATTTCGGCCCGAAAGCGCCCAAAGGGAAGAAATCCAACTGGATTCCGACTGGTGGCAAGAAGCCGTTACCAGTGCTTCGTGTGTATGGTGGCACCGAGAAGTTTTGGGACAAATCCTGGACGATGCCGGATGTTAAGTTGGTGAAGTAATTTTAGATTGACAGACAAATAAAGGAAAACCGTAAATACAAAAGGAAAAATGAAAATGAAATCAAATCAAATATGATACAAAAGAGCGTTTGGCTCCTTGCAAGTACCCCGCTTAATAGTCTCGCGCAAATCTAGAGTTCTCAGCCATATGAGGGTAGCCCCTTCCTAGGTCCAGGAAGCAGGAGAATTCACGGCCGTTATGCAACACATTGAGCCTTAAATTCCAGTGGTGAAAAGTTGTTGAGAGCCTTGTGAGGCCGGCTCTCGTTATACTCGTTCTGCCTCGCCTTTAAGTGCCTGGCCAACGTGCGCTGCCAAGCATTCCCGAGTGAAAACATCCACTAACGTCAAGACTCTAAACTTCTGCCCACCACGCAGTTGGTTCGCGAAAAAATTCATGCTCCAGGCCTCGTTAGGGAGACTGGCTTTTCATGCCGGCACCGGTTTTCGGTGAGAGGCGCTAACGTGCCTACGGGGGCGTTTTTGCTTAATTGTAGGCCTTCCTCGCAATGTAGCCGGTAAACTCGCTTATGATTGACATGAATTCCTTCTCGCCTCAGTACAATCTGAATACGCTTGTGACCGTGCCGGACCCTGGCATGTGCAATGTCTCTGATTCGTTGCCTTAGTTCAGTCTGAGGCGGCCTACGGTGTTTGTATCGGAATACGCTGCGGTCAGTCTAGCCGAAAATTCTCATTCTCTCTGGACCTGTTTATTGGGAGCCCCTCAGTCCTTCACGCGCACGAAGAACCTGATGCGATTGGGCCTGATTGAAAAGCGAGCCTGGAACACGGTCGTGGGAATTGGTGGAATGTTGGCTCCCAGCACCTGAATCAGGCTCTGCCGGTTAAACTGCGTGAGGAGTCAACGATCCTGACTTGTGTTCTTGCGAAATTCGCTTGGTGAGCGTCCGGTCCATCGGCGAAAGGCCTGGGAGAAGTTCTGTGGATCATTGAAGCCACAGCGCTCGGCGACTTGCTGTATGGAAAGGGTGCTGTTTCGCAGGTAGTCGCTGGCAACAGCACTGCGCTCTTCATCCAGGATTTTCTGGAAACTCTCCTGTTCCTGCTGCAACCTCCTGCGCAGGGTCCGGGGTGCACAGCCAAGGCGCTCCGCCACCTGGTCAATATTCGGGAAACTGCCGGATTTTAGGTGGATTGCCCGGCGAACCTCCGAAACAAAGTCCTGACGGCCATGTAACTTCTCCAACAGGTTCTGGCACAGGCTTTTCATGACATCGAGAACCTGCTGGTCGTGGCTTGTGACCCGGTGGCCCAGCGCTTCACTGGGATACTGGAGCTCGGTTGCCTCCTGGGAGAACTTTACCGGGCATTGGAACAAGTCATCGTAGCGAGCAGCGTAAGAGGGTCTGGGGCCGTCCAGTGTGAGCAGGGTAGGTTTTAACTTACCAGCGGTAAAATACTCTGCGCCAACCTGCACGATAACCAGGGCCCTATCCATGCAAAACTGCCTGGCACCACCCAGGGGGTAGCCTTCTGTAAAGCGGTGATAGAACAAATTCCCCTGCTGGCGAGCGGCCCAGTCAACGTGCAGGTATACAAGGTCGTAGAACTCCTGTGCCAGTTGGATTGCACTTTGAATGGTATCCACGGCGAGCAACAGGTGCCCGTGCGAGCCTCTCTCATTGAGTGTGGTGGCAAGGCCTACGTCAAGGCCTATGCCAGGAGGTCCCGCGGCCGCCAGATTCTGATAATAGGCGAGTGCCTGGTGTCGGCCAATGATGGTGTAGGGATCTTTCAGAACAGATTCGTCCAGACCGGTACCGCGAAACAATTCACCGCTGGGAATGCCATGTTCGAGGGCAATTCGATGGGCAGCCTGAAGTAACAGTGCAAAACAGGGCTGGTCTCCCGGCCCCCGTCGCCATTCCTTGCTCATGATTCGGGTCCAATTGTACTATCAGGACGAGTCAGCTCATGCAGCTTGACTCGAATAAAACCACTTCCGACAAACCCGGGCCGATTCAGGGTGCCAGTTTTCTGTAAAATGGCGAACTTGAAGTATTCATGATCCCGTCGATAACCCTGTAGTCGGCACAGCTTAATAGTACTCTTTTGGAAACGCTCTGAAAAAGAATTCCTGGATACGCTGCCAGAAGTTTCGAGCAGGTTGTATCCTGGTAGATTCAGAGTCGTGCGTCCATTGCAGTTTTCCGTCCTGATTCCGGGAAACCTTCCAGCTATTTTCTGCAAGCATATCTCGCTCTATCAGGTCTGACAGTGCTTTACCCAGGTTCTGGCTTTTGATGATCACACCCATTTCGGTATTGAGGACTGCTGAGCGAGGGTCCAGGTTCATCGATCCAATGTAAGATATTTCCCGGTCGACTACCAAAGCTTTGGAATGCAGGCCAACAAATTGCCCTTCTGTAGGGTAGGTATCCACAAACTCCGCCTGAATGGCGGCGTCGGAACGCAGTTCGTAAAGTTCTGCGCCGGAATCGACGATGTGTTTTCGCCAGGGCCTGTAGTGACTGTTAACAGCGGGCACATCATGGGATGCGAGGGAGTTGGTCAGTATCCTGACTTCGCGTCCTTCGGCGTTCAATTGTTGCAGTGTGGCAATGCCCCTCTCGGTCGGGATGATGTAGGCATTGATAATAGACAGCTCCCGCTGTGGGCTGCTGATCAATGAGAGGATTTCTTCCAGCATGACGTGTTCTATGCTGTCTTCACCGGGCAGGTCGGCGATTACCCGACTGGTCCCGGGGTGCATCTGGTCTCTCAATTCAGCGATCGCTGAACCCCAGAACTGGGGTTCAATCGTGAAGTTGGTCAGTGCTTTTGTTTCTGAGAGGTGCCTGGACAATTCGGTTCGCGCCCGGCCCTGTTCTTCCGGCGCGATCCGCATATTCAACACGGATGCAGGCATTACCCATGGGCTGTTCCAGTAGGCGTCAAACACTGCCGATGTCTGACGGGCCACCGGTCCTACGCCGAGCACATCCAGATCGTGAAAGTTGAAACTGCTGTTCATGCCCATGTATTCGTCGCCGATATTGCGCCCGCCGATGATGACTGCGCGGTTGTCGACAATCAAAGCCTTGTTATGCATGCGTTGATTGGCTTTATTGAAATCCCCGAGACCCTCTTGAATACGCCCCCCCCATTCCCTGTTTGTCCATGGATTGAAAAGCCGCAGTTCGACATTGGGGTGGAGGTCCAGCCAGGCGACAGCTTTGTCCCGCAGTGCCACGGACGCAGCGTCCCGAAGCAGGGTGTTGAGGTCGTCTACCAGCACTCTGATTTTGACGCCACGATCAGCCGCATCCAGAAGCCGGGCAGCCACTAACTGGCCCGTGGTATCTCCATACCAGAGGTAGTACTGGAAATCGATGGAATACCGTGCCGAGTCTAGCAGCGCCAGTCGCCAACGCAGTGCACCTTCATTGCAATCCAGTAACTTGAAGCCGGACATGTCAGTGCCATGCTCGGTGCGGTAGTAGTCCTCAATTTCGGAAAAGGCTCCATCCGCTGCTGGAGGAATGGCGTATTTCGGGGGAGGTGCTTCATAGGGAGGCACGACAACGCCAGTCGAACAGGCGGAAAGAACCAGACACAGCACGCCGTACTGCAACAGGAAGAACCCTCCGAACCGGGAGGCAGAGGATTCGCGGCCGTGTTTGGTGTCTGAGAGGCGCAATCTAGGCATCTTGCTGGTGAACGTGCACATCCCGCTGTGGAAATGGAATAGAGATGCCGTCGCGATCGAAACGCATTTTCACCTCGCGGGTGATATCCCAGTAGACCTCCCAATAGTCCGGCGTTTTGGTCCAGGGCCGCACGATATAGTTGACGGAGGAGTCGCCTAGATTGTGCAGGCGGATATTGGGTGCAGGGGAGGTCAGGACCTTTTCATGCGACTCTACTATCTCTCGCAATATTCGTTCAGTTTTCTCGATGTCATCGCTATAACTTATGCCGAACTCGAGATCCACGCGCCTTGTCTTTTGGGCGGTTACATTCTTGATCACGTCGCCCCAGATTTTGCTGTTGGGTATGATCACTGTCTGGTTGTCGAACGTGTTAATAGTTGTCGATACCAGGGTCATTTTCTTTACCAGGCCAATTGCGCCGGCAACTTCCACGAAGTCATCCACGTCATAAGGCCGGTAAAAGAGGATCATGCCGCCCGCAGCGAAGTTTCCTAGCGTGTCCTGCAATGCGAATCCCACGATAAACCCGGCAACACCCAGGCCCGCCAACGCGGGGCCCAGGGAGACACCGATTTGTGACAGTGCCACCAGAATACCCACAAGCATCACGATGGCACCAGAAGTGGATGTCAGGACGTCTTTCAGTAGTGAGGAAAAATTTGAGGTCGACTTGTTAAGTGCCGAGCTGACGAGTCGCTTGGCGATGTGAGAAAGTGCACGGAATACAAACAGAATCAGCAGAAATGCCAGAAACTTCAAAAGCAGGTCAGGCAGGTTCCTGGATACTGCCTCGCTTACGTTTTCCCAGCTATCCTCCATTGTTTGCTTGACCGCCTCACTATCAAACAGGCGGATTGAAATGCCGCTGCTTTCTCGCAGTAACACCGAGCGATATAAAACGGTGTCAATATCAAGTCTTGTCATGAGCTTCAACAGTGACTCCAGCCGGCTGACGTCCAGAGCGTGGGCCATTTTTATCTCATTTGCCGCACCTTGCATACCAGTATTGCTCGCATCCAGAGTGAGCCTCTTGTTCATCTCCTGCAATGTACTCCTGAAAAGCTCGATTCGAGCGGAGATTATTTCTGCATGCTGGTAGAACAAGGATTCTGCTTCTTTGCGCAATACTTGCGCCGAAAGTCCCAGTGTTTCCCTGGTTTCGACCAGGTCAACGAGTGATGTATAAAAACCCAGGCGCAGCGCCTCCAGGCCGTTTACATGGGCTTGCAGCGTATATTTTTCGGCTTCAGTGACAGCTCGGGCTTTTTCGTTGTACACACTGATTCGTTCGTCGAGTTCCTGAATATGCAGAGACAGTAGCTGGCTGGTACTTGAGAGATCTTTGCGCAGGCGCTCTTGCAGCATCAAGCGATCAGGGTTTTCTTCTGGCAGTAACGCGGTGTGGCGGGCTAGTTTGGCGATATCGGCGATGAGCCTGATAATGCGCTGGTCAAGACGAAAAACCAGAGCCTCGGCATCGCCATCGGCATCGGCATCGGTAGCCTTCCCGGCGTTTTCTACCAGAGGTTGTAACCTGCTAATGCTTCTCTCAATATCGACTATAGATTTGGCAATTATTTCGGAGGGAATAGCATCTTGCGCTGCGATTCCGTTAGCAGGAGTCGCAAATAGTAGACATAGCAAGAGAATGGGCAGTATTGGGGTGTTATTACGGAATTGATAGCGCATGGTTTTCCACCCTTCATTATTATTGTGCAGCATTATAACCCAGCAATTCGAACCCGGAAAAAATCGGTACTGGCGGACTAGTAGGGGCGGGGTGTCAGCTCCTGGGCAACACTACTGGCAGACCATAGCGCCATTTCCAGTAAAATCACTGCATATTCGTTTTTCGTTTTTCGTTTTTCATCGCGATTTTATAGATCTAGCGCAAAGTAAATATCCAGCCAATAGTTACTTTATCATCGCTGTGGTTGTGTTCACTTGTTTCAAATCAAAAATGGGCCTCGGTGGTCCGATCGATATGCTATGTGAATGTAAGCCCATGCAAGATAAACGCTTGTAGGCATCTGCGCCACTAACAGTAAATTTACCGCGAGGAAACACCAAAATGATGATCAGAATTCAGACTCTTTTATTTGCATGCTTGCTGGCCCTGGTGGGACAGCTGGCGTGTGCCGACGAGTACGATGATGCCCGCAAGGTTTTCACTGGTGCGGGCGAGAGCGGCGCTTTCTTCGGTAAGGCTTATGGCTACGCCCTCTTTCCTACCATTGGCAAGGGCGGTATGGGCATCGGTGGCGCCTACGGCAAGGGCCGAGTATATGCGGGTGGCAAGCACATCGGTAATACCAGCATGACCCAGGTTACCTACGGGCTACAATTGGGCGGCGTGGCCTATAGCCAGATAATTTTCCTCCAGGACAAACGCGCACTGGAGCAGTTTACGGAGGGTAATTTCGAGTTTGGAGCACAGGCAACTGCAACTGCCATTACTGCTTCCGCGGGCGCTCAGGCGAATACCGGTGGGGGTACCAGTGCCGGCGCATCCGGGGGTAAAAACGATGCTACCACCGCCTCCGGAGGCTATCGCAAGGGCATGGCAATCTTTACCGTGGCCAAGGGTGGCCTGATGTATGAGGCGACTCTGGGTGGTCAGAAGTTCAAATACGAACCTCTATGAATCAGTAGCTCAAGACATACGAGCCTCCGCCCAGGCCATCTAGACGATGGCGAGGGCGCCCCTGTTCGCTTGACATCGATTTCACATCAGATGAATCAGTTGGCGCACGGCCAAGGGAGAGTTGAAAGAAGAATTTCGTGCTTATCCTCGCGAATATCCATGCGTCTAGCTAGTTGGCAAAAGCACATTCCGTGGCCAGCATGGAATAGGTCAATTGCGGTTTATAACGGCCCCATCGGCATCTAAAAAGACAAGCGTAGACAGTTGTTAAGACGAGTCCTTGGCCTCAATTCATACGATAACGTCCGGTGTCCATGCGTTGCTGGAAAGTGCTGCCTGATAGACTGTGCATTCGAGATTTATACGTAGCATTTACCGAGGAATAGCATGACTCAATCACTTCTTAATGACCGCGACCTTGAATTCCTGCTGTATGAGTTTCTCGATACCCAGGCCCTGTTACAGCGTCCGCGTTATGAGGAGCATTCCCGTGAGGTGTTCGATGCCACAATCGACACTGCCAGGACAGTAGCCGAAAAGTACTTCGCCAACCACAATGCCAAGGGTGATGCCAACGAACCCAGCTTCGATGGTGAATCCGTAGAGCAGATTCCCGAAACCAAAGAGGCCTGGGACGCCTTCGCCAAGGCGGGTTTTCTCGCCGCACATTACGATTTCGAGGACGATGGCATGCAGATGCCGGAAATCATCTTGCGTGCCAGTATGGCGATTATGACTGCTGCCAATATTGCCACCACCGGCTATCCCTTCCTGAGTATCGGCGCCGCCAACCTGATCCAGTCATTTGGCTCCGACGAGCAGCGTGCCCGGTTTATTCCACCGATGCAGCAAGGTCGCTTCGCCGGCACTATGGCTCTGACCGAGCCCGGACAGGGGTCTGCGCTTGGGGATATTACGACCACGGCCAGGATTACCGAGGATGGAAGCTATCGATTGTCTGGCCAGAAGATGTTTATTTCCGGGGGCGACCAGTCAATCACCGAAAATATCGTGCATATGGTGCTGGCGAAAATTGAGGGAGCGCCGGTGGGAGTCAAGGGCATCTCCCTGTTTATCTGTCCCAAGTTCCTGGTTAAAGAGGACGGCACGCTGGGTGAGCGCAATGACGTTGCCCTCGCGGGTCTGCTGCATAAAATGGGCTACCGCAATACGACCTCCACGGTGTTGAACTTCGGCGAAAATGACGGGGCTGTAGGCTACCTGGTGGGCGAGCCCCACAAGGGCTTGCACTACATGTTCCAGATGATGAATGAGGCTCGTATCGGAGTAGCGCTGGGAGCGGCTGTTCTCGGCTACCAGGGTTATCTTTTTTCCCTGGAGTACGCCCGTGAGCGGCCCCAGGGGCGCCTTCCTTCCAATCGTGACCCGGCATCCAAACAGGTCAGCATCATTCAGCATGCAGATGTGCGCCGTATGCTGCTGGCCCAGAAAGCCTACTCAGAAGGTGCGCTTGCCATGTGTTTGTACGCCAGCGCCCTGTTTGAAGATTCCCACACCGCAGACACGGAAGAAGAACGGCGTGATGCCACTTTGCTGCTGGACCTGATTACACCCATGGTCAAGTCCTGGCCCTCAAAGTACTGCCTGAAGGCCAATGAGTTAGCGATACAGGTGCTCGGTGGTTCCGGCTATATCCGGGAATACCCGGTGGAACAATACTACCGTGATAATCGCCTCAACCCGATCCACGAAGGCACGGAGGCTATCCACGGCCTGGATGTGCTGGGGCGCAAGGTGGCGATGAATGGCGGGGCCGGATTGAAGTTGTTCAACGAGGCGGTCAAGGCTAGCCTTGGCGAGGCGGAGCATTTGCCAGCCGTCACTGAATTCACCCAGCCGATGTTACACGGTCTGGATACACTCAACGGCGTGACTGAGGCGCTGCTTGGGAACCTGGCCCATGATCCGGATACAACACTGGCCAACGCCACAGTCTACCTGGATCTTTTTGGGCGCGTTCTGGCGGGCTGGATTTGGCTCAAGCAGGCAGTGGTTGCTGCCAGGGCCCTTGATAACGATGGCCTGTCCGCTGCAGATTTGAACTTTTACCGGGGGAAGCTTCAGGCTACGCGGTATTACTTCCAGTGGGAGTTGCCTGAAATCGACGCCCAGGCGAGCCTCCTGAAACGCCTGGATTCGGTGCCGCTGGATATGCGGGATGAGTGGTTCTAGGGAGACCCTCTGTAATGCAGTAATGACCTTCGACTGCATCTGGCAGAACAGGGCGCAGGGCAGGGCGCTGGTGCCCTCGGCTGAAGGCGCCAGTAGATATCACTCGGCCTGGTAGTCGGAAAACTGCGCTCGAAGATCTTTCTTGCTGATTTTTCCGGTCGCAGTGTGTGGGATTTCCTCTACAAATACAGCGTCTTCGGGAATCCACCACCTGGCAACCTTACCTTCGAGGTAGGCGAGAATCTCCTCCTTTTCCAGGTCCGTGCCGGGCTCCCTGATAATGATCAGCAGTGGGCGTTCCGTCCACTTGGGGTGGGGCACGCCGATAACGGCCGCCTCTGCCACAGCGGGGTGGCCCACCGCCGCATTTTCCAGGTCGATAGAGCTGATCCATTCCCCGCCAGACTTGATTACATCCTTGGTGCGGTCGGTGATGCGCATGTAGCCCCTTTCATCCATGCAGGCGACGTCACCGGTGCCGAAGTAGCCGTTGGCGTCCAGCGCGTCGACCTCATCCCGGCGGAAATAACCGCTGGCGACCCAATTGCCACGGACGCGCACTTCACCGGTGGATGCCCCATCCCAGGGCTGCACCTGACCCTCGTCATCGACGATACGCAGGTCGATACCGAAAATCGGTCGTCCCTGCTTTAGTTTGATCGCGTCCAGTTGTTCTTTGGGCAGATCGGCCATGCCGGGTTTGAGAGCGTTGAATACCCCCAGCGGCCCGGTTTCGGTCATGCCCCAGGCGTGATGCGTGTATACACCATGCTTGTCGCTGAACTCCTCCATGATCGACAGTGGGCAGGCTGCGCCGCCGACCACGACGCGCTTCAGGCTATCTATGCTCTTGCCCGACTCTCGCAGATAACCCAGCAGGGCCAGCCAGACAGTGGGCACCCCGGCGGACATATTGACTTGCTCCTCCTCAATCAGCCGTTGCAGGGTTGCACCATCACCCATCTTGCTGCCGGGAAAAACCAGCTTTGCACCCATCATCGGCGCGCTATAGGGCAGACCCCAGGCGTTGACATGGAACATGGGTACGATAGGTAGAATCTTGGATTCGGCGGAGATAGACATTGCGTCGGGTAGGGCTACGCCATAGGAGTGCAGCACCGTGGAGCGGTGACTGTATAGCACGCCCTTGGGGTTGCCCGTGGTGCCAGAGGTGTAGCACAGCGAACTGGCGGTATTCTCGTCGAGGTCGGGCCAGGAATACGTGTCGGCGTGTCCGGCTATAAACCGCTCGTAGTCGACGACATTGGGCAGCGAGCAATCGGGCATGTTTGACGCGTCCGTCAGGACAACATAAGCCTCCACTGTCGGCAACTTTTCTATCAGACTCTCCAGCAGTGGAACGAAATCTGGATCAACGAAAACCAGCTTGTCCTCTGCATGGTTGACTATGTATTCAACCTGTTCCGGGAACAGGCGCGGGTTGATAGTGTGGCAAACTGCACCCGAACAAGAGATAGCGTAGTACAGCTCAAAGTGTCGATAGTCGTTCCACGCCAGGGTAGCGATACGATCACCTTCCTGTACCCCCTTTTCAGCGAGGGCGTTGGCCAGTTGCCGGGCGCGGCGGAAGGCCTCGGTGTAGGTGTAACGATGGGAGGGGTTGTCTGCGGTGATCGAGACGATCTCCGAGTCCCCGTGCGCTTGCTCGGCAAAGCTCATGATGCTGGTGATTGTCAGCGGTAGGTTCATCATCTGGCCGCGTATCATGCTTTCTCTCCTGTGTTCACATATTGAGGGGCGTCCAATGGTCCAGGGCTAGTCGCTGCTGGCTCCGTTGTCGAAGGCGGGGCTGTGCACCGGTTTGATGCCGGCAGCTTGTAGCAATTCATTAAAGCTGTCCCGGATACACTGGGCGTAAAAATCAGGGTCGGGCAACATATCCCGGCACGCTACAATCCCCACCCACATATGACCCGCGTAACTAACGGCAGTATGATTTATACCTATGGCGTCCGAGGGAATAGAGATGGGATAAAGCCGTTGCAGTTCTGCGCCCGCCAGGTATTGAGCCTGGGCAGGTCCGCGTACATTGGAGACGACGGTATTCATGCTGGGTGCCATTCTATTTACCAGCCAGCCGGTCAGCACCCCTGGTAAGTTTTCGGTGAGCACAGGCATCTCGTTATTCAGTACACTGTCCTCGCCCTTTTGCGCCGTGGCGCTGTCATGGCAGGCCTGTAGCCGCTCTAAAGGGTCCTCTATATCCGTATGCAGGGAGGTTCTGGCAACGCCAACACCATTGCCTCCGGCACTGGCATTTTCACGCAAACTGACCGGCATCATGGCGACGAGTGAATCGTCGGGTAACTCATGGTGAACAAGTAAATAGCGACGCATGGCGCCGCTTACCACAGCGAGAAAAATATCGTTGATGGTGATTCCCTTAACCTTGCCACGTAATGCCTTGAAGGCAGCCAGAGGTAAACCCACACCCTCGGCGACGCGATGCGGCGAAATCTTGCCGCTGAAATGTGTTTTCGGTGCGGGCGCGAGATTGTTAATCAGATCGCCTATGTGCCGCTCCCCAAATGCGATATCACCCGCGCTCTTCGCCAGTTTGAATGCGCTGCCTGCAGCCAGGCGGGAGAGAGCGGCGGTTCGCCGCCCCTGATTGAAGATCGCCCTGGAACCCATCTCCATCAGGCTGGGTTCACGGTCGGTAATAATGGCTTCTGGTTTTTCACGGTGTGTGACGGGATTCGGGTTTTCCGCGTGCATCTGGCTAATGACATGCAGACTGGCCATACCGTCAACCGCCGCATGATGCATTTTGTAGAACAGCGCGAAGCAGCCGGGCGGAAGACCGGGGATATGGTCCAGGCCACCGATAACATAGATTTCCCAGAGAGGACGGCCTCTATCGAGGGGGCGAGCGTGCAGTCGGGCCACCTGGATCATCAACTGGCGCCAGTCTCCCGGTTGCGGAAGCGCGATATGGCGCACGTGAAACTCCACATCAAAATCGGCGGTATCAATCCAATAGGGCCTGTCAATACCCAGGGGAGGTTCAACCAGGCGACGCCGAAAAAACGGGTTGGAGTGCATTCGCACGTCAAAATGGCCGAGTATGTCCTTAAATCTCACCTTGCCGCCAGGCGCTGTAGCAGGATCATACAGGCCCAACGCGCCCACGTGGCTGTAGTTATTACCCTGTTCCACTGTCAGGAAGGTGGTATCTGTGCCACTGAGCTGTTGCATGCCTATTCCTCGATCTAGTGTTATGTGTGTATTGATTCTAGGGAAATCATCTCAAAGCGGGAATAACTGAGCTGGCCAGGTTGCAATGGAATCCGGCCAAGTCACGGGTGGTTCGCCACCGACCTCATGACTGGCCGCATTCCACATCAGGACGACCGATACACCAGTGGCACAGGGGGCGCCGGCAGCTTATCCTTGTCAGGGTTAATCTTGCTACAGAGGAATAAGCTGTGCTGAATATCGTCGAACTGGGATCTGCGTGTCTCAGTATGCTCGCAGCTCGCCCATAATGTCATCTGAACTCGATTCTCGTAGGAATCCCGACCGACCCATTGTCGCTGTCGGGGTTGTTGTATGGCGCGGGGAGGATTTTTTGCTCGTACGGCGCGGCAAGGAACCCAACAAAGGGCACTGGAGTATCCCGGGTGGTGCCCAGAAATTGGGGGAAACCGTTTTCGCCGCTGCGGTCCGCGAGGTACAGGAGGAGACCGGGTTGGATATCGAGTTCTGTGCTCTGGTCGATGTCGTCGACGGCATCATGCGGGATGATCAGGGAGAGTTGCTATACCACTACACCCTGGTGGATGTAGTGGCAGAGTCCCCTGAGGGGGAACCCGTTGCGGCCGACGACGCTGCGGCCGTCGGCTGGTTCAAGCCCGAAGACCTACCGGCATTGGGTCTTTGGACCGAGACAGAGCGAATCATCCGGGAGTCAGCTCTGAAGCGCCATTGAGAGCCACCGCCGGCCAAGGCCTGTTGTTGCAGAAATGGTGCTCGATGCGAATAGTATGTGGATACAGAGAATTGGCTGCATCGAACGGCAAGTTGACAAATCCAATTCGGTTATGTTGCGAACGATCAAGCAATAGTGTCGAAGTCATTCATATACCGTAATTTCGTGGAGTCTATTGACGGCATTGTCCATTATTCTTGTTGGCAGTAACTGACTCAGGCGAACAGCCTGCTCCAGTTCGGTTGACAACACGTTGAACTGGGGATCTAATCATTGATGGGCGGGGGAATACCTTGAAAAGGAGATATCCTGCGCGATAACTACTATAAAGGACGTAAACGGCAACACCATGAATATGCCGTCAATCAAGTTATATGCGCTCTCACTCAAGAAAGTTCGTACTTTCATGCACAGGCGTGGTTTCGACGACGCCGTATTGCTGGCCAATACCGAATTACATTCAAGTGATCTTGATGACCCCTACCGGCTAATTAGCCAGGAACAGGCGCGGATGTTCTACCGCAACGTGGTCGATCTGTCCGACGACCCGGGACTTGGTCTGGAAATTGGTTGGATGACCAGCATCACCGAAAAGGGCCCGCTTGGCTTGATGCAAATTGTTGCCCGCACCGTGCTCGAAGCGGTGGAAGAGGGTTGGGCTTCCCGGGATACCTATAATGGACTGATCGACTGGAACTATGAAGTCAATGCAGACGCCGTGGTTCACCACGTCGCTTGTCAAGAAGAATACGAGCCGCTGCGGATTTTCCTGCTGGAGCGTGGGTTAGGCATGCTCCAGGCCCATGCCGAGGAACTGGCTGGATCAGAGGCGAAACCTACCAAGGTACTGGTCGACTACAAGGCCCAAAAGAATTTTAAGCGTTATCAGGAAATATTCCGCTGCCCGGTGTACTTTGAAGAGAAAGTTGTTGAGATACATTATCCGGCTAGTTATCTCAACCAGAAATTAGACGGCCATGACCAGCCGGCCCACGATACGCTTGAAGTGCTGCAGCACAGTTTGCTGAAGAAACTGTCTGCTGAAAAAGATATTGTCGATGAAGTCAAAATGGCCCTGCGCAGAAAGCCCGGCCAGTTCCCCAACCTCAATCAGGTAGCGAGCAAACTGGCCATGTCGCCGAGGACGCTCAGGCGTAAGCTGGGCGCGGAGGGCGTGCGATTTCAGGATTTGCTGGACAATAAGCGACGTAAGGTCGCAGAGGACTATTTGTCCAACTCCGACTTGACGATCCAGCAGATTGCCGAGCAATGTGATTTCAGCGACGGGCAGAATTTTTCCCAGGCCTACAAGCGCTGGACGGGAATGTCACCCACCGAGTACCGCAATTCCCACCGGAAATAGGCTGGGTCAGTTACATTTTTCTCAGCATGCTGATGGGCAATAGCTTTATCAACTTCGCCACCAGAGTCCAGGGCCAGGGCGGCACATAGCGGAAGCTCACTCTTCGTTCGATCAAGTCAGCCATGATTCGTGTCCCCTTCTCTGCGCTCACTACAAATGGTCTGCTGCTCAAGGCGCGGTTGAGGTCTGTGTCGATATAGCCCGGCGCCAGTTCGGTTACCGTGATTGGCTCGCTGTAGGTCTCGCAACGCAGCGCCTCCAGGTACTTGCTGAAGCCAGCCTTGCTGGCGCTGTATGCTCCTTGCCCTCGCATACCGCGTAGTGCAGCGACGGAAGTGATGCCGACCAGTTGTCCCTGTCCCTGTTCGCGAAACAGTTCAACAGCAGCCTCTGATGTGGCCATGGCGGCGGCCAGGTTGACCTGAATCGTTTTTCGCATCTGTTCGAAATTGCCCTCTCCAATTCTGGCAGAAAAAGCTACCCCAGCGTTGACGATGACAATATCCAGCCCGCCCAATTCCTCCGCGCACTGGCGCAGTGCAACCGGTACGGCATCGAATTCTTCCACATCCAGCGCTCTGATACAGATTTGGGAAGCCTGTCCCTGCAATTCAGCCTGGAGTCGCTCGAGATCTTCCAGCGAACGAGCGGTAAGGGCAAGTTTGTAGCCGCGGGCTGCGAACTGCCTGGCCAGACCTTCACCCAGGCCGCGCGAAGCCCCGGTAATAAAAACAGATTTGCTCATTCGTGCTCCGCTAGAGTGTCGTAGTGGGGCGCACCAGCGGCGTGCCTCAAGGTTCGATCATGATTTTGCAATGGCCGTTGGGCTGCATCAAATCCGCAAACGCCTCTGGCACTTCGTCCAGCGACACGCTGCGGGTAATCAACCCGTCGGTCCGTATTCTGCCAGACTCGAGAATTCGAACAATGAACTTGAAGTCTTCCAGAGAGTAGCCGAAGGAGAAGGTGATACGGATCTTTTTCTGGGCAGCGGTCAGTGAAGTGATGGGCTCCGGCTCCATGGAGGCGCCTACAGAGACAATATGGGTGCCGGTTGCAGCTGCGTCGATCAATTGCTGCAACATGGGTCGACCAACACACTCGACGATGACGGTGGGTACCACGCCGGTGATGTCTTTGAACGCCTGAACGGGATTAGGGTTTTTTCCTGCGTAGATAGTGTCGGTGGCGCCCGCCAGTTTGGCGCGAGCCAGCCTTGCCTCATCCAGGTCGGATATCACCACGTTCTCGGCGCCGAAAAAGCGGGCCCACTTGAGAACAGCGATGCCGATAATGCCAGCGCCGATGATCAGCACATTGGACCCCATGGGCAGTTGGCAATCCCGGAACGCGGCGAGCCCTACGGCCAGGGGCTCCACCAGCGCAGCTTGCTGGTTATTGACAGCGTCAGGCAGTGGTGTGCTGACGGCAGCCTGAACAATGACGTATTCCGCATAAGCACCGTGAGTGGTAAAGCCGATCAAGTCGGGGTTTTCGCACTCTTCGTACAGACCCTCAAGGCAGGGTGGACACTGACCGCAGAACATGAAGGCCAGGGAAGTAGCTCGATCGCCAACGTTCCAGCCCGTGACACCCTCTCCCAAGGCAGCCACCTCACCGGAAAATTCGTGTCCGAATGCGATACCCTCGGAAGCGACAGATGCCTGGTAGGCGTGAAGATCCGAGCCGCAGATGCCGCAGGCCGCGACTTTCAGTAACAATTGACCGGGTCCCGGTTGTGGCATTTGTATATCGCTTACCGCCAGTGCTTTGTCGGCTCCTTCGAATGTGACTGCTTTCATCGTCTATCTCCTGATTGCCGGGCGATAATCACCCGTTCATTTTTTTTGCTAAATGTTATCGGTGCCAGAAACGGAAGACCTGGCACCCTCCCGCAGTACCTCGAAGCGCACTGGTGCGTCTAGCTGCAGTTCGGTCTGCACGTTGCCTAGCATCGGATTCCAGTCTTCATACGAACTGAAATCAGTCAGTACCTGCCAGATCGCGGCGGGTTCCCACGCAATGCCGATGCTTTTGTTTATATCGTAAGAAAACACTATGAATTTACTCTGTCACGCTTTGTCGCGAGCGATGTGCTTCTTGTACGTGCGTTGGGCCTTCCAATTCAGCAACTTATTGATCATCTTATCCTTCAGGCTTGGAGGTGCGAAGCCGTAGAGGCCCCAGAGCTTCTTGACCATGAAAATCATCTCTACCGAGAACCCCTGTCGGTCGTTGTTGTAGGTGATGGCTCCTGTGTCCTTGATGACTATCGGCTCGATATTACTCTGCATTCCCATTTTCTGGGTTGTCTCGAAACAGGCATCGAAGTCCTCGACGTCCGGAAAGCAGATGGCAAAGTTCATCACCCCGATGTCCCCCAGGCGGTAGTCCGGCGATCGGGGCCGGCTGTCTCGATACTGAGAGACCACCAGGTACATATCATCCAGGCGCAGTGTCTGGAGACGTTCGAGTTTGCCACCTTCCTGCCAGAAGGTTTTGTGTTGGAATCTGTCCTCACAGGGAGTGAAGCCAAAACCGTCACACATGTCCTCGACGGTGGTTGGCAGGTTCAGACTGGATATTCCCAGTCCAACAATTTTCGCCGGCCGGTCGCCGGGCACCAGGTCGGGGTCCTCCACCAGTTCCAGCAGAATGCCGTCCGGGTCCTTGAGCAGAGCGTGGGTGAGATGTTCAGGATCTTCATTGTACAATAACGCAACTACGCTACCCCCGGCGCTCATAGCGATATCGCTGACCTGCTCCAGTGATTTAACGGCGATTATTATCCTGTTGTAGCCCTCGTCGGTCAGCTTGTGATCCTCGCGCAAAGGCCGCGATTCCGGGTTCTCGAACTGGAAAAGCTCCAGCTGAAATAACTCTCGATCATCTATCAGCCACTGAGTGGAGGAGGCGACGTTCTCCATCCCTTGTACCTGGTCAGCCTGCGCTCCGCGAAACTCGGCGGTACCAAAGATATGATCCATGCCAAATACATTGGTGTAGAAATCTGTACCGCGCTTTTGATCACTGACTACTACTGCAATCTGCCCAATGCGTCTGTTCATTTTGGCGGTCTCTGTCGTTTGCACCGCCCGCGATGACGGGGGCGGTAATGCTAGAGGGTGATAGTAATAGGCAGTGATCGAAAAGGCTGTCGGAAAAGCGGCCAGTAAGCATTGAATTTGGGACAATATGCTTCCGCATCGCTTATGTGGCGGCTGTATTTTCTTTTTGTAAACTCACACTTTATATATGGCCGCAAACCACATGCCGCCGTCCTTATTTCCTGTTGCCCGAAGTGGGGGGCATGCATATTGTTTGGTTTCTACTGACGCACGCCGATTTTTATTGGGGGCGTTGATCGATGTTTAACAAGGAATAATGACTATGGCCCAACTCCCTTATGCTCTGGATAAATATGCAATGACGTCGAGACGTATTCCGACCAACGGCATTGAACTAAACGTATTTGAGGCCGGTTCTGGCCCCCTTGTTCTGCTGTTACATGGCTTCCCGGAGTGCTGGGCCAGTTGGGGGCCACAGATTACCTACTTGCTGGACCGGGGATATCATGTGGTTGTGCCCGAGATGCGTGGTTACGGTGAAAGCGACGCACCTGCGGCAGTGGCGGCTTACGATACTGTGGAACTTGCTGCCGATGTGGCGGGTTTGATCGAGGCCTATGGCGAGGAGCCAGCCGTGGTCATTGGGCATGACTGGGGTTGTACTGTGGCCTGGCATGTTGCCTGGCTACACCCGGAAAAGCTGGCGGGTATAGGCGGCTTATCGGTACCCTGGTTCGGTCGCGGTGAAGTGCCGATCCTGGATATAATCACCGCACTGTACCCGGATGACTATTTCTATATCACAGACTTCCAGCGGCCAGAGACTACCGAACTGTTTGACCGGGATCATCAAGAGACGCTGACCCGGGTGATGCGGGGTCATATGGATATGCTCGGTCAGCCCGCCGATGAGCGCAGTTTCCTGGAGCGCATCACCATGCCGGATACGCCGGTAGATTTCATGCATCAGGACTTTATCGAGTATTTGGTAAGTCGTTATCGCTTCCATGGATTCGAGCCGCCCCACAACTGGTACCGCAATTTCACGCGCACCTTCGAGCGTACCGCCGCGCATGCGGCTGACGTCATTACTGTGCCGGCCATGTATCTCACTGGAACCGGCGAGTGGACTGTTGAACTGGCACAGTCCCTGGGCATTGACGAACTGGCGCTGTTTTCGGATCTGCGTGTCACCGGCCTTGCTGAAGCGGGGCACTGGTTGGGCCAGGAGAAGCCGGAATGGGTGAACGGGAAGGTCAGCGAGTTTTTGCAGACTATCGATTACTGATGAAAAGTATGGGGAACCGCGGTGACCGGCGCGGTTTCTCAGCAGGTCGCCAGCGCCGCAAGGCACGCTTGCTACATATGGATGGGTGAGCCATCCAGCCCCAGCGCTGCTTCCATTACTCCTTCCGACAAAGTCGGGTGGGCGTGAATCATGCGGGTAATATCTTCCGGTAACAATTCCGCGGTCTTGGCCAGGAGAATCTCGTGCAAGATCTCAGTGGCGTTCAGACCGACCACATGGCCGCCCAATATTTCGCCGGTTTCTGGGTCCGCAATCAACTTGACCAGACCCTCGGGCTTACCCACGGCCACGGCCTTGCCGATCCCGCGGTAGGGGAACACCGACTTCTTGATCAGGATACCCTTACTCTTTGCCTGGTCCTCGCGCAGCCCGAAGCCTGCCACCTGAGGTTCACAGTAAATGGCCGAGGGTACGCTGTCGGGGTCAACTCGCTGTATGTCGCCTGCATGCCCGGCAATGTATTCAACAGCGATTTCCCCTTCCCGGGAGGCGACGTGGGCCAGCAGGGGCGTGCTGGTTACGTCACCGATGGCAAATACACCCTTGGCCGAAGTCTGGTTGTAATCACCCACCGGGATAAAGCCACGCTCATCGGCTTTAATGCCCACGGTATCCAGCCCAAGGTCCTCGGTGTTGGGCCGGCGCCCGAACACTACCAGAGCCTTCTCCGCAGTGACGCTGATGTCACCTTCGGGCGTAGTGAGGGCAACCTTAACCGTTTTAGCTGTGCGCTTGAGGCCGGTGGCGCGGGTGCCGGTGTGCACTGTAATGCCAGCCTTGTTGAAACTGTGTTCCAGTATCGCTGCGCATTCGAAGTCCTCGGTGGGCAGCAGGTGATCGACCATCTCTACTACAGTCACTTCCACACCGAAGGCGTTCATTACGAAGGCGAACTCACAGCCTATGGCACCGCCGCCCAGGATCACCAGCGATCTGGGTAGCGTTTTCATGTCGAGGATGCCGGTGGAGGAGAGCACCTGCTTTTCGTCAAACTCGAAGCCCTTGATGTCCATTGGACGTGAGCCGGTGGCGATGAGAATGTTCTTTGCTATCAGTGTTTCACCGCCCTCTACTGCCACTTTGCCGGCACCTGCAAGGCGGGCGCGCCCCTTGACTACTTTTACCCTGTTCTTGCGCAGCAGGCCTGTCACGCCTCCGGCCAGGGCACTGGCGGCGCCCCGTGAGTTGGCGTGAACCACGCCGTAGTCCAGGCCTTTGCGGTCTACTTTTACGCCCAGTTTTTCCATTGCGGCCAATACGTGAAAGTCCTCGGCCTGCTGGATCAGGTTTTTTGATGGAATGCAGCCCCAGTTGAGGCAGACGCCCCCCAGGGTATCCATCTCCACCACGGCCACTGACAGACCCAGTTGGGCTGCGCGTATTGCGGCGACGTAGCCGCCGGGCCCAGCGCCGATGATGACAATATCCAGTTTCGAATCGGCCATGTTGTGCTCCCGAATAAATTGTTTTCGTTAAGGTATAGGTGGCTGAAAATCATCGCGGAACAGGCCGCGTTCTATGCCCAGGCTGAGGGCGCGCTGTACATCCACCACGCGCGGTCCATGGGGGTCGAACAGGACTTCCCACTTGCGTTCGCTATCGACTGCCAGTTCGCGCTCGCCATCGAAGGCGAATACGCCCTTACTGGTGTGAACCGGTGTACGTCCGGCAAAGCGTGCATGCTCGCTTATTGCCACCCTGATCACCAGACCGGGGGCCATAGGGGCTGTGACGTGGACAGCGGCAGGGTGGTCAAGGGCGCCGAACTGAAGGTGCAGGCCCTCACCGCAGCCCTGTTCCAGCGGTTCCAGGCAGCCTCCAATGGCTGATAAGCCGATGCTGTCGGGTCGGGCCTGGGCGAGAAACAGCTCGCTGACCGAGTGACCCTCCCAGACCGCTACTGCGCCGGTGTCCAGGATGTCTATCACGGCGATGTCTACCAGAGCATGGGAGACTTCCTCTCCATCTGCCAGCAGACGCAGTATGGGGGCTCGCTGTAATGCTTCCTCGCCTGCAGCGGCGCGGATTAGGCATGCCGCGGCCATGCCTGCCAGAGTGCCTTCCAGCATGCGTGGAAAGGCATTGTTGGTGCCGGTGGAAATCGGGATCAGGGGTACTTCACCACAGTGGCTTGCCACCGCACGGCTGGTGCCGTCGCCACCCAGTACCAGGATACAGCCAAAACCCTGTTCACACATGAGGGTGGCGGCGCGTTCGGTGTCAGTGCGACTCCCCAGTAACCAGGGCATTTCCAGTATGCCGGCATCGATGCTCTGTAAGCCGTCCGCCGCGGTTTCTATGGCCCGTTCACCCAGTTTGCTGGGGTCCGGGGCAATACGTACCCGCTCTACGCCAAGGGCATCCAGGGCGCGCAGCATGCGCACCACGGCGTTGATTTTTTCACTGTGAGTGGAGTTTGCGCCGTGCGCGACCAGACGGCGCAAGTCCTTGCCCGCGGCTGGGTTGACGATGATGCCTACGCTCTTCATAGCTTTACTGTGCTGGGTTCAGAGAATGCAGCGGACCCTCGCGATGGCGTGAGTCCGCAACTGTTCAGGCGAGCATCAGTTCGGGAGATGTTATGCAGCGACGCAGCGTTACAACGAAGGCCGCAAAGGGGTCGCCGTCCATGACGCGGTGATCGAAGGTGAGACTGAGTGGCATCATCTTCCGCTTCCTGATCTTGCCTTTATGTATGACCGCGCGGTCCATGATCATACCCGGTTGCACTATCACCGCCTGGGGCAGGTTGAGTACCGGGGTCGACCAGCAATAGACCCCTTCACCACCAATAGCTGAAGTGGGAGACAGGGTTATGGTGCCGCCCTCGGTCTCGCCGGGGGCCAGGCGGCCTTCCCGTGCCCGTGTGGCCAGGTCGCGCAGTTCGCTGTCAATCTGCACCAGGCCCTTGCGCTCGGCGTTGCGCAGTACTGGCACAACAAGGCCGCTGTCGAATTCACCCTGGCCAGGCAGGGAAACTGCGATGCCGACGTTGACCTCGTTGTACAACACAACCTCGTCACCGACGATGGCGGCATTGGCGATAGGAACGGCCTGACAGGCCACTGCAATCGCTTTCACCATGAAGGCGTTCAGGGAGACACGGGTGCCGTAGCTGTCGGCATGGTTTACGAAATGGCTTCGGGCCTTGAGCAACCTGGTAGCGTCTACCTCGGAGAACTGTGAAAGCTGTGCAGAGGTTTGCAGGCTTTGCATCATGTTGCGGGCAATGGCACCGCGCATACTCTTCAGCGGTACAGTCCCCTTGACGGTGAGAGTGCCCGGTGCCGACATGGCCGTTGCAGGTGCCGCGGCGCCTACCTTGGCAGCTAGCACATCGCGCTTCACAATGCGCCCGCCGGGACCTGTGCCCTGGATGGCAGACAAATCGATGCCTTTATTCCTGGCCAACTTGCGCGCCAGGGGTGAGGCTTTGATACGCCCACCAGCTGCAGCGGCCGGTGCTGCAACAGGGGCGGCTGGCATCACCGCGCCGGTAGAGGTCAGGTTCTCGTCGAACACTACTTCCGGAGCTGCTGCCTCGGCTACGACTCCACCACTGATTTCTGCGTACTCTTCTGCACTGTGTGCGAACTGACCGATAGCCGATTCTGCGGGCACTGTTTCACCGGCTGCAACCTTGATATGGAACCAGCCCGCTACCGGCGCTTCCACGTCATAGACCACTTTTTCTGTTTCGACCTGCATTAACGGGGCGCCGCGCTCGACCTGCTGGCCTTCAGTGACCAGCCACTCGATGATGGTGCCTTCGTTCATGCCCATTGCCAGTTTCGGCATTACATAATCTGTTGCCATGATACCGAGCTCCTATTGGCAGACGTCGCGAACCGCCGCCTCGATGGCGTCGGGGTTAGGTGCCACGTAGGGCTCCATATGGCCGCCCGGCAGGGGGATATCGGGGATGCATACACGGCGAATGGGGGCATCCAGCATGTCGAAGCCCACATCGACCACCTGGGCCGCAATCTGGCTGGCCGTGCTGCGGCTGTCCCAGCTCTCGTCCACGATGACCAGGCGACCGGTTTTATCTACAGACTTGAGGATGGTGTCGATATCCAGGGGCGAGACGGAGCGCGGATCGATGATCTCCACGCTGATGTCTCCCTCTAGCTTGTCGGCCACTTCCACGGCGTTCTTGTACTGGATGCCGTTGGCAACCAGGGTTATGTCGCTGCCCTCGCGCTTGACCTCGGCAACCCCCAGCGGGACCTCGTAGGCTTCCTCTGGTACGGGGCCGCGGTCCATCATGGTGCCCAGGTGCCAGATAAAGGCTACCGGGTTGGGGTCGCGAATGGCAGATATCATCAGACCCTTGGCGTCGTAAGGTGTGGACGGCATGCAGACCTTGATACCCGGTACCTGGGCGATCATGTTATGCACCAGCATGGCGTGCTCGTTGCCCAGACGCATGCCTGAGCCACAGGCACCGGTAATCACCATCGGCAGTGACATCTGGCTGCCGTGAATGAAACGGAACTGGGCGGTCTGGGCCAGGATGGGGGAGGCTGCGTTGAGGAAAAAGCCGGCGAACATGAAATCGACGATTGGCTTGAAGCCTTCCATGGCGGCGCCAAAGGCGGTGCCGTACATGCCGACCTCAGCCAGAGGGGTGTCGACGATCCGGTCTGTGCCAAACTGCTCTACCAGGCCCATGGTGTGGGGAAAGATCCCCCCCGCGATGTCCTGGCCAACCATGAACACGCTCTCATCGCGCTCCATCTCCTGCTGGTAGGCTTCTTTGATGGCTTCAACCAGTGGTAATTCTCTTACTTCGCTCACAATAATTCTCCTGGGCAAGGGCTATGCGTAAACACCGGCCTGCAGTTCTTCGATGCTGGGCAGGGCGATGGGGCTGTCGTCGGCGAATTTCTCTACGACCACGACTTCCTCTTCCGCCTCCTTGATAATCTTGTCGATCTGCTTCTGGGTCAGCACTTTTTCCGCCAGTACGCGCTTGGTGGCCAGCACCAGTGGGTCGCGTTGCTTCAGTTCCTCCAGGTACTCGGGATCCCTGGGTTCGGCGCGCGCCAGGTCCGGCGTGCCCACGTCGTGCTCGCGCAGGCGCACTGTCTTGGCCTCCACAAAGGTCGGGCCCTTGCCTGCCAGGGCATGTTTCCGAGCCGCGATCACTGTTTCCGCAACTGCGAACACGTCCTGTCCGTCAATCACCACGGCGGGCATGCCGTAACCCTGGGCCAGGCTGGAGATATCCGGCATGGGGTGCATGTCGTCGGCAGTGGAGTGAATCGCCATGCCATTGTTTTCACAGAAGAAGATGATTGGCAGCTTCCAGTTCATGGCAGACAACATGGCCTCGTGGGCGCCGCCCTGGCCGTAGGAGCCGTCTCCGGAGGCCATCAGTACCACCTGGTTACCCTTGCGCTTGGAGGCCCAGCCCCAGCCGACAACCGGGCAGAAATGCCAACCGATAAAGCCCGAGGCGCCATAGACTTTCTGTTCCGGAAAAGACCAGTGGAAACTGGAGCGACCGCCGCAGCAGCCGTCTGCCTTGCCGGTGTGTTCTGCCAGGTAGCGGCCCACGTCGATACCCTTGCCGGCCATGTAGGCCATGCCGTGAGCGCGATGGTGAGGATTGAGAATGTCGTTCTCGCCCAAAAAGGTACTAGCGCCCACCCCGGCTGCCATGGCCCCGTCGCCGGGGTGATAAAAGCCGATGAGCTTGCCCTGCATAATGCGGTTCATCATCATTTTGTCGAAATGATCGGCGCGCACCAGGTTGCGGTACAGCGTTTTCATTTGTTCCTTGCCCAGAGCCATGGGGTTCCTCCTGCAGGATTAAGGCTGCCTGTATTGGCAGCGATAAAATTATTGTGTTTCAGACCTGCCGTTTGCAGGCTGCGTGTTGCTGTTTCAAATAAGATACGCAGTATGCCTGCATGCCTGAAGTTGAATTGGGGACAGATAAGTGTTCTATGGGGCCAACAAGGTACTACCAGCTTAGCTGCCTGTAGTTGATAAAATTGGCGGAGAGCCTGCCCCGCTTTATCGGGTATGAATACCTGTAAGCCTGACCGGATTTCAACCTCGCTTGTCCCCAAACGGTATTCAGTAAGCTCACGCGGCCCGACATAATAGCTCCGACGATTTGTGTCCAGGAGACTAAGTGCAATGACCAACACGAACTTTACAGGCAAGAATGTGCTTATCACCGGCGGCGGATCTGGTATTGGGCGAGCTCTGGCACATGCTTTCGCCGATGAAGGCGCCAATGTGACCATTACCGATATTAATCAGGAGCGAATCGACCAGGTTGTGAGTGAGGTTCAGTCCAGAGGCGTTCGCGCGGCGGGTTATAGCGTCGACCACGCTTCGGAAGATGAGAGCAGAAAATTTGCAGAACGCCTACTAGCAGACCAGGGCCATGTTGATGTGCTGTGTGCCAATGCCGGCGTGGGAGAGGGGAGTTTGTTGGAGAAAGCCGACATGGAAGACTGGCGCTGGGTCATGGGCGTCAATTTCTGGGGCGCCGTCTATGCCTTGCGTTACCTGGTGCCGTCCATGATCGAGCGTGGCAGCGGATCAGTGTTGATCACGGCCAGTGGTGCCGCTCTGTTTCCCGGGCCCGGAATGTCGATATACCACGCCAGTAAAGCGGCCGCCTGCAGCCTGGGCGAATCCCTGAGTGTTGAGCTTGCCCCGCAGGGGATCAACGTCAGTGTGCTGTGCCCGGGAATTATCAAGACCGCGATTGCCGCCGACTCACGTATGCATTTTGGCAATGAGGAGGCGGATAAGAGGACTGCTATAAACGCCGTGGAACTGTATGCCAGCGACCGCGCAGTGGAGCCAGCAGTGGTCGCGGCAGATGCCCTCAATGGACTGCGTAAAAGTAAGCTGATTATTCCCTCGCCGCGGTCTCATGTGTTACCAGGCTGGTTGCTTCACAGGCTGTCCCCCGGACTTTTCGGTCGCTTCATCGCCTTGCCCAAATGGCGCAAGGGGGAGATGATCAGCGGCATCAATGTGCGCTAGCGCTAGTGTGTTTATCCAACTAAGCAGAGGAACCGAAAATGATTCTTGGCGTAAACCATGTGGCACTGTCAGTCCCGGATATGGACCGGGCATTGCAATTTTATTGCGATTTGCTCGGGTTTAAAAAGCTGGTAGAAACAGGATGGGCTGCGGGCACGGAAGAGGCAGATACGATTCTCGCAGTGGCGGGTACGTCAGCTCGCGCATGCCACGTCGGCACAGAAAACCTGTTGATCGAGCTGTTTCAGTTCGGCGACTGTGATCCCGCACCCCAGGATCCGCGCCGCCCCGTGATCGACCATGGCATCACGCATATTTGCCTGGCCGTGACCGACCTGGATGAAGAGTACGCCAGGCTCAGCGCCGCCGGGATGCAATTCAACTCACCACCTACGGGCGTCGGTATTCCCGGTGTCCGTACTGTCTATGGCCGGGATCCCTTTGGTAACGTGGTGGAACTGGAAGAGGCCATCGGCCGCGTGAAGCCACAGCAGTCGCCGATGCCGGTGGTCTGACCCGCGCCCGTTCTGTCGAGTGAAAATTGATGATGAGCGTAGTGCTAGGCGTTCCTTTGTATAGCAGGAGAAAGTAATGAAATTTTCACGATATCTCGTTCTATTCGCGCCCTTTTTGTCTATAGCGTTTCCAATATTACTGGCGGCCCAGGAAAACCTGATCTCAAGGAATGAATCTACTGATGTCAGTGGAGTAAAGCTTTTCTATCGGGGCGATTACGATGGGGAGACGGTTACGGCCTCGAATGGCGCGATTGTCAACAAGGGCTATCATGCCAAGATACTCCGCGATGTGGAAAACGCCACCAAGGTGTTAAAGGTAACGGAGGGTGTATACACAATCGTTGGCTATAGTCTTTCCAACTATACTTTTATTGAAGGAAAAACCGGCCTGATCGCCTTTGATTCCGGTAATAACATGGGGATGGGTAAGGCCGCGCTGTCGAAGATCCGAGAGGTCACGGATAAAAAAGTTCAAAATATCATCTATTCCCATCATCACTATACGAACGGTTCGAGAGCCTACCAGGACGATGCCGGGGAACAGCTGAATGTCTATGCCCACCCAAATGTCGAGAATTTAATCAAGTCGACCTCCCTGACTCTTGGGCCGATGCAGATACGCCGTGCAGGCATTCAATTGGGCTACTACTTGCCAGAGGAAGGACCTGATGCGTATTTTGGTCCAGCTGAGCCTACGTTTGATGATCCTGCTCTGAGCGAAAGCGGGCATCTTACGGTTACTCATCCTGTAAAGAACGGCCAGACCGTCGTTATTGATGGTGTAAAAGCAGTTTTCTATCACATTATTGCTGATTCGCGGGACAGTCTCGTGGTGCATTTTCCCGATCTTGACCTGATTCTGCATAATGCAGCAATTACAAACACTGCCTTTCCTCTCTATACCTTGCGAGGAGACTACTACCGCCGTCCCAAGGAGTTAATTGCCGGTATTGATATTATTCGCCAGATCAAGCCTACCTATTTGCATGGCGCTCATGGAAAGCCCATTAGATCGAAGCAGGAAGCTTATGAAATAGCGACAGCACACAGGGACCTTTATTCTTTTATCTATAACCAGTCGGTACGCGCTATAAATTTGGGTATGACACCGGATGAGATGGTAAATACGATCCGTATCCCCGAGCATCTTGATCAGCATCCGTGGCTTTTCCCTGCCTATATTGACAACGAATACAGCCTGCGGGGTCAGTACCGTGGCATGGTGGGTTGGTACGATGAGGATACTGCTGAACTACACCCACCGCTTCCTGGTGAACTGGCGTCTGTGCTAATTGAAGGTTTCGGTGGTATAGACAATATGATTGCTGCGGCTCAGCGAGCTTTCGATCAAAGGAAGTACAACCTATCGGCAAAGCTTCTTTCTTTTGCATTGGATGGAGACGAAGATAACAAAGACGCACGCATGTTAAAGGCAAAGGCGCTGCGGGCTATGGCACATGCCACTCGAACTGGCATTCAGACACGCAATTTCATGCTGACACATGCCAGACACCTGGAAGGCAAGCAGGACTGGACCAAGCAGGCAGAGCATTCAATCATGCCACCTCCTACATTCGCCAGTTTAGAGGGCCTGCCGGTCGGATCCCTGGTCGAGATACTAGAAACCCAGATTGATCCGGCCAGGAGCAGTGAGATCAACAAGGTTATTCGGTTTGCCTATAGTGATGTGGGAGAAGAGTGGGCCATTCATGTGCGGCGTGGTGTCGCCGAGGTGTCAACGACTCTACCAGAGTCCGTCGATGCTTCCCTGAGTATCACTCGCGGCGGATGGATCAGGATTGCGCTCAAGCAGACATCACTAGAGCAAGAAATAAAAGGTGGTAGTGCTGTGATCGGCGGTGACCCGGCATCTCTGGCTTCTGTGCTGAGTGTATTTCAGTAGGCAGTACATAAAATTTTTCCCATGTCGGCCATTTGCCGGAAATCAGCAGTATTCGACCGCATGCCATCTTCAGGCCTCTCAAGGCTGCCATTATGCTGTGTATCAAGAGACAACCAGCCAGTCTGCTCAAGCATGCAGCTGTTGACCGTGCAAACTATTTGGGAGGGTTACTGAATGCAGCAATCAGATGTCGTCATCTATGGGTTAAGTGGGTATACGGGAAAATTGATTGCAGAGTCTTTGCACAACCGTGGTATTCCGTTCACCGGAGCAGGCCGCAATGCGCAAAAAATGGCTGCAGCACTTGAAATAGTCGCCGAACGTGCTGGTGTCGATAAAGTCGACGCTGCAATAGCCACTGTCAGCCATGATGACGAGGCGCTTACCGCTCTGTTTAGCGAGGCAAAGGTCGTTGTTAATGTGACTGGGCCCTTCATGCAAATGGGCGAGACGGTGGTTAGATCAGCGTTGGCCGCCAATTGCCACTACCTGGACACCACCGGGGAGCAGGATTTCATGATCGCTATGCGCACCGACTACGGCGATGCCTACGCGGCAAAGGGTTTATTGCTGTCTCCGGCCTGTTCTTATATGTGGACTATGGGTGCGCTGGCAGCGGAGGTGGCTTTGGAGAACTCTGCCATCGACTCACTGGAACTTTCGTATATCAGTGCACAGGGCGCGCCTTCCATCGCATCCAGCCAATCGTTTATGCGTATGCTTGCTGCCCCTCACTACTATCTCGCCAACAATGAGCTGATGCCATGGGCGTTGGGTCGCACCTGGGACCTTACAATTCCTGGATATGCCAAGGTCTTCAAGGCTTCGTCCTGGGGTGGTGCGGCGGAGCCCATCTGGTACCAGAACGACGACAGGGTTCGCAATTGCACTGTATATCAGTGTGCGGAAGATAACGATCTGATGGAAATGATCATTGGCGGAGTTGCGCAGATTATCGAAGGGGCAGCTGGTGATGAGCAAGCGCGGGAGGAAATGGCTATCGCCACTGCGGGCACTATTGTGCAAGAGGAGCCTCCCAAGGAAGACCCGCTGCTACACCGCGGCACGATTCACTGTAATGGTATGGGTTCAAAAGAAAAAAACTTCTGCACGCTGAATTTCCACTCGCCCTATGTTATTACCGGCGAATTCATCGCCCACGGCTGTGAGCATTTACTTGCAGGTGCTCCAATAGCGGCAGGTTTCGCCTCGGCGGCCAGTGCGTTCGGTCACAGGGAAATCTTGGAAATGCTGGAAAGACAGCACTTCGTCGACGTCACCGAGGGATAAATCATGCGCATGAATGCCTATATCGCGGGTATCGGGATGACCAGGTTTGGCAATCACCTGCAAAAGCCGTTGAAGCAACTCGCCGGAGATGCCATCACACTGGCGCTGCAAGATGCTGGTCTGGACGCAGGCGATATGCAAGCGGCTTACATGGCTAATGCAGCCGGCGGTTTGATTGTAGGCCAGGGCATGATTGGGGGGCAGGTGGCCTTGCGCGAGTTGGGCATAGGGCAGATACCCGTGCTGAATATTGAAAACGCCTGCGCATCGGCGTCTTCTGCCTTCAACCAGGCCTGTGCCATGGTCTCGGCAGGTTATTACGATGTCGCGCTGGTGTGCGGCTATGAAAAGCTTTTCCACAAGGATAAGCGGCGCACATTTGCCGCTTTTTCCGGCGCGGTCGATGTCGAATCCGAGCTGGGCTTACAGGGTCTGTTGCAAGGAATATGTGATGACCTGGGTGTAGAGGCTCCCAGCGCTGAGGGCGCGGACAAGCGTTCAGCATTTATGGATATCTATGCAGTAAGCGCCCGTTACCACATGCAAAAATATGGGACTACTGCGGCCCAGTTCGCTGCTGTCAGTGCCAAGAACAGTCTTCATGGTAGCCTTAACCCCAATGCCCAGTACCGTGATGTGCTGTCGGTGGAAGATGTACTGGCTGCCAGGGGTATTGTCGAGCCGTTGACACTGCCCATGTGTTCGCCTATCGGTGACGGGGCAGCCGCAGTGATAGTCGTCAGCGAACGCAAGGCGCGCCAGATGGGTTTGTCCAGCCCTGTGCGCGTGGTGAGCTCGGTGCTTGGCTCGGGGTGGGATCACGGGGTTAATGAACCCAACCTGGGAACACACTGCGCGCAAGCTGTATACGAAGAAGCCGGGGTAGATCCCCGGGATATCAGCTGTGTTGAACTCCACGATGCCTCTGCTCCCTCAGAAATACAGGCCTATGAATACCTGGGTCTGTGTGAGCCGGGGCAGGGCGGAGCACACGTGTAAAGTGGCGCCAGCACCCTGGGTGGTGCGCAGCCGGTCAATACCTCGGGCGGGCTCTTGCGCAAGGGTCACCCGGTAGGCGCTACCGGCACCGCACAGATTTGTGAGCTGACACTGCAGTTGCAGGGCAGGGCGAGTGAACGACAGGTAGAAAATGCCCGCTTGGGACTGGCACACAATGCCGGTGGCAGTCTGAAGACGGATACGGCCGCCACGGTAGTGACATTGCTGCAACGGGACGAGTTCAGCGGATGACTGCCCCCCCGAAACATTTGCACAAGATCCGTCGTAACGGTGACTTCATCAATCCTGTTTTGGTGATGAAAGTAATTGCGGAGCATCCTGCGGTGAACGACGGGTATGTCCAGGGCATACCCAGTGCCAATAAAGTGTATTGCGCTTAGGTCGCTATTTTTATGCTGAATTGCAAAACCGTTTTCATCACAGGGGCCGGTTCCGGTATTGGGGCGGCCACAGCCAGGTATTTTTCTGATCACGGCTGGTTTGTCGGTCTGTATGACCTCAATCTGGAATCGGTTAGAACACTTTCATCTGATCTGGGTGGCAATACTTGCTTTGCCCAGCTGGATGTTACAGTGCCCGATTCTGTGGCGGCAGCGTTCACTCACTTTGCTGAGCTTACCGGTGGTCGACTGGATGTCATGGTCAATAACGCCGGGCTGTTTCAGGATAAGCCCTTTGTGGAAGCTGATCTCGAGTTTCTGCATTTGATGATGCGGGTGAATATGGAGGGCGTGGTGAACTGCGCTCAAGCCGCCTACCCATTGCTAAAAACTACCTCGGATTCCCATTTGGTCAATTTGGGCTCGGGCTCCTCTATATACGGGATCCCCAGCAACGCAGTCTATTCATCGAGTAAGAGCTTTGTTCAGGGTTTGACTGAAGCACTGCGTGTGGAGTGGGAAAAAGATGATATTACCGTCAATGTGGTGATGCCGCTTTATGTCGCCACCCCAATGACGGAAGGCGTTAAGCTAACCCATAGCAAGGGTTCGAAAATGTTGACAGCCGAAGATATAGCGGCAGCGGTCTACGAGGCTGGAACCACCAAAGGGATGTACTGGGTGATGCCGTTCAAGGCTCGCCTGTTGTTTACTTTGCTACGGAAAATGCCTTCCATCTGGCTTCATGGCTTCGCAAAAATCTATCTGTCGGGTAAGCGCTGAATGGCCTATTTCGCGGACAAAGTCGCTGTAGTAACGGGTGCTGGAAGCGGAATAGGGCGAGCCCTGGTTGTGCAACTGGCGGGCCAGGGTTGCCATCTGGCGATTTCAGATATCAATGAGGAGAACCTCGCTGAGACGGTGTCGCTGATACCGAAGATTGACCAGGTCACAGTGAAAGCCAACACCCTGGATGTTTCTGACCGCAAGCAATTTTCCGCGTACGTCATAGGGGTTATGGCCGAATTCGGCCGGGTTGATGTAGTGATCAATAACGCGGGGATTTCTGGCCGTGACGTGACTATGGACGAATTCGATTATGCCGACTACGAGCGGGTTCTCAATGTGAATCTGTGGGGTGTTATCCACGGTAGTCATGAGTTCCTACCGCACTTGATAGCCAATCCAGGGTCTCACCTGGTGAATGTTTCAAGCATTTTTGGTTTGGTGGCACCTCCCATGGCAGGAGCATATTGCGCCAGTAAATTTGCTGTCCGTGGCTATACGGAAGCTTTGCGGACCGAGCTGCGCGATAGAAACGTACACGTCACCTGTGTGCACCCGGGAGTCGTTGCCACGAATATTGCCGCTGCTGCCGGCCTGGATGAAGAAACCATCAACACCTTTTCTACGAGAGGGCTGACGCCAGAAAGGGCAGCACGAAAAATTCTGAAGGGTGTCGAGAGGGGTAAGGCCAGAGTACTGGTAACCAGCGGAGCCTATCTGCTGGATTGTTTACAGCGGCTAATGCCGGGAGGCTACCGCTCGTTAATGCTCCCCATCATTGGTATCAAGAGCAATAAGTTGAAATAGCAAAAAACTGTCCCATGGAGGAATACTGGTCATGAGTCTACCTAGTCAAGATTTGAATGATCGGCTCAGTTTTACCGGGCTGGATAGCCAACTCGATGAGTTAACGCTTGAGTTTCAACAAAACCTGCACCGCCTCGCTGTTGAAGTATTGCGTCCGATAGGCACTGAACTGGACCGCATGACCCCGGAAGCAGTTATTGCAGAGGGTTCGCCCTATTGGGATGTCTGGACCGAGTTTAAAAAACTGGGTGCGAGTTTTTCGCTGTTGTATTCTCTCGAATCCCTGCAGGCCGCCCGCCTTATGAGCGTGATGCTCGAAGAGCTGACCTGGGGCGATGCCGGTCTGGCTATCTCACTGTCAGTTTCAGGAACACCCTGGCTGCTCGCCCATCATTTTGACAACCAGTTCCTGCTGAACAATATCCCAGAGGATTCCATCGGTTGTTGGGGCATTACCGAGCCTGACCATGGTAGCGATATGGTTGATTTCAACGGAGTTGCCATGAGCCCCGGCAGCAGCCAGTCACGACCCAACTGCATCGCCACAATCAAGGGCAATGAAGTGGTGATTAACGGTCAGAAATCCGCCTGGGTATCCAACGGCACTGTCGCCCAGTACAGTGCACTTTTCTGCAGCTGTGATCGTGGCAACGGCCTGGAAAAGGTCGCGTTGGTTGTCCCGCTGGATGCCAAAGGTGTTACTCGCGGTAAGCCGCTGGAAAAAATGGGGCAACGCGCTCTGCCGCAAGGCGAGATCTATTTCGACAATGTCAGCATTTCCACGGATTGGCTGATTGCCCCGGTGGAGCAGTACCAACAGGTAGCCAGAGCGCAATTGACCGAAGCCAATGGCGGTATGGGCATGATGTTTGCCGGCTTGGCGCGGGCCGCATTTGAAGAGGCACTAAACTATACCCATGAGCGCAAGCAGGGTGGTGTGCCCATTATTGGGCATCCGGGCGTACGTTCCAGGTTACTGCATATGTTTCGCAAGGTAGAAGCGGCTCGCGCCCTGGCGCGGCGCAATGCTGAATACAATATGACCGCACCGCAGCCGGAACTGCTCGGTTCGATCTCCAGTAAAATTACCAGTACCCAAGCGGCGTTTGAAGTAGCCAGCGATGCGTTACAGTTGTTTGGCGGGAATGGTATGACTCTCGAGTACCCGATTGAAAAAATGCTGCGCGATGCGCGTTCCTCGATGATAGAAGATGGTTGCAATGACGTTCTAGCGATCAAGGGGGGTAGTGAATTGGCCCAGGGTAAACTGCATAGCTAGTGTCGCTGCCGAAGACGTTAAAATGGTTCACTCTTACCATGAGTGCGAAGGGTAATGCCATGATAACGTCCATTTTTCAGAGTCGGGTAAATAGTTGGAGAAATGTATTTCTATGGACAGAATGGTTATTGATAACGAGGCATTCCTCTCAAGCTTGAAGAGTCAAAAACGGTTACGTTTGCTCTTCAGTGTATTGCTGGGCGCATCCTGCTCCACGGCCTTTGCCGAGAATTGGGAGCCTATGACAGGTGCGGATACTCTCCATCAATTTATTGCTGGCGCCACTGCAGAAATCAGTTTGACACCAGGGGTGACCGCCGTCGGAAAATACAATGTCGATGGTACAGCACAAATCAAGGCATGGAATGAAACCTTCCTCCGTCGTTGGGCGGTCAAAGGTGAGGATCTCGTCTGCTATTCTTCAGATGAAGAAACCAACTGTTTTCGTTTTGAAAAGAATCTGGACGACCCGGGCGCGTATCGTTCACAGAATGTAAAGACCAATGAATGGGTAGTCTTTCGAAGAGTTGAAGGTGAGGAGGGCTCCTTCAGTGGCAAGGGCCCGGGGGAAGATGATGTGGGTGGGCTGGGTACGCCATCCGCTGCCGAAATCGCAGCCGAGCTATCTGACCCCAATACCAGCCTTGGCAGTATGAACTTTCAGTTCGACTATATTGCCTACAAGGGCGATATACCTGGCGCGGGGGGCGCCGAGGCGCAGCGGGTGCTGTTTCAACCTTCGCTACCCTATAAGCTCAGTGAGACCAGCAACCTGTTCCTGCGTCCAGCCGTTCCCGTAATATTCAAACAGGATGTACCTGGGCGAACCGGTGGCTTTAACTCGGAAGGGGTTGACCTGGGAGACATCTCCTTTGATGCATCGTTGGCCAAAACGCTGCCCGGGGGCTTTGTGATGCTGGCTGGGCTTGCGGGTACGCTACCTACGGCTACCAATAGCAAACTGGGTCTTGATCAGTGGCTCCTCGGGCCTGAAGCTGCCCTGGCGACAGTGCGTCCCTGGGGAGTGGCGGGTGTTCTGGTAAGCCACCAGTGGGACGTGGCCGGTGAAGATGATTACGACACGAGTGTTACAGGGGGCCAGTACTTCTATGCGATCAACATGGGCGACGGTTGGCAGATCAACGCGTCGCCGACTTTTTCGTATAATCATGAGGCCCCCAGTGATGACAAGTGGTCATTCCCATTGGCGATCGGCGTCTCCAGAACCGTTATTTTAGCGAGCCGCCCCTGGAAATTTGGCGTGCAGTACTGGCATTATCTGGAAACACCAGACACATTCGGTCCCGATTACCAGGTCCGTTTTTCACTGTCGCCGGTGGTCAAGCTGCCTTGGTGACACCTTCAGTCGGCAAAGAATATGGGACCAATCTGGCCGTTTTCTAAGAGCGACTTTTCTGCCAGTTGCTACTCCAGTTTAGCCCGCCAACCGAAGGTTGTGTATTTTCCTCTGAGTCATGGTTCTGGCTTTCACCTGGACTCGCTGATCCAGAATGTCGTTTCGTCTTCCCTTGTATACATCGGCCGGTGCCAGGTTATCCAGGGATTCGTGGTAGCGCTCGATCTTCCCCTGCGTCATCGGGGGATACCTCCATTCCAGCTGCTACCAGCATATTCTATGCAACCTGCAGGATAGCCAGCCTCAGCCAAGCTAGGTATCATTGGCGGCTTTTTGCGGACACACGGATTGTCATGGCTAAACAACGCGTTCTAACCGGCATTACGACCAGCGGTACGCCGCACCTGGGCAACTATGTCGGGGCCATCAGGCCCTCTATAGAAGCCTCCTGCGACGACTCGCTTGATTCGTTTTTCTTTCTTGCTGATTATCATGCTCTGATCAAGTGCCAGGACCCGGCAATGGTGCGCCAGTCTACCAAGGAGATCGCCGCCACCTGGTTGGCGCTGGGTCTGGATACCGATAAGGCGCTGTTCTATCGGCAATCCGATATACCGGAGATACCGGAGTTGACCTGGGTACTCAACTGCAATGCGGCCAAGGGCCTGATGAATCGCGCGCATGCATACAAGGCCGCCGTGCAGGCCAATGAAGAGGCGGGGGAAGATCCGGACTTCGCAGTAACCATGGGATTGTTCAGTTATCCGGTGCTGATGGCCGCGGATATTCTAATGTTCAATGCCCAGCGTATTCCGGTTGGCCGCGACCAGATACAGCACGTGGAGATGGCACGCGATATAGCCGCGCGCTTCAATCATAACTTTGCCGACGTCTTCACCCTGCCCGAGGCAGTGGTCGACGACAGTGTCGCAGTGCTGCAGGGACTGGACGGGCGCAAGATGTCCAAGAGTTACCAGAACACCATCCCGTTGTTCCTGCCAGAAAAACAGCTGCGCAAACACATCAATAAAATCAAGACCAATCTGCTGGAGCCGGGTGAGCCTAAAGATCCGGATTCCTCCACGGTATTCCAGGTGTGGGCGGCCTTTGCCGATGCAGCGGAGACTGCCCGCATGCGCAAGGAATTTGAAAACGGCATCGCCTGGGGCGAGGCCAAGAAGCAGCTGTTTGAACTGGTTAATGCCGAACTGGCTCCGGCCCGAGAGCGTTACAATATGCTGATGGACGACCCCGGTCATATCGAAAGCGAGCTGCGCAAAGGCGCCGAGCGGGCGAGGGCGCACAGCGTGCCGCTGATGCAGAAGGTCCGCTACGCGGTGGGTATCGCCCCTATCACCTAAGAGAGTTCTCCAACTGGCGCCCGTCTTCTTTCTGGTGCCATTCCAGGCGCTGTCCGGCTCCCCATAAACAAGGCGGCCCAGAGCCGCCTTGATGCATTACGTTTCCTTCCTAGAAGTTGTAGCGTGCCATCAGGCCGATGGTGCGTTCGCGCAGAATATTGGTTTCGTTATACGAGCCGCCACTGAAGAACTGGTCATATTGGTCCGGGCCATCTTGTAGAATCACCTCGTCTGCGTCGAAGAGGTTCTTGACGAATACATTGACGTCCCACTTAACGTCACTGTCCCGCCAGCCTACAAACAGGTCAAACAGCTGATAGTCGTCGAACTCCTCTGCGACGGTGCCCAGACCCGCGGAGGCAGAGATATTGTCCCGCTCGCCGGTGTATTTGTAGAGGCCGCGGATATAGATTTCGGTGCTTTCCAGCGGGAAGAAGTATTCTGAGTTCAGGAAGCCGGACCATTCCGGTTCGCCTCCCACTCTCTCGCCGTCCAGATCGCAGGAACCAATCAGTTCACCCGGTTCACGGTCGTTACAGGGCTCTGCTGCGCCATCCCATTCTGCCTGCGTCCAGCTCAGGCCATAACCCATGGACCAGGTTTCGCTCAGCAGCACCTGTCCATCGAACTCAATCCCGGTCACATCTGCGTCGCCGTTGTATATCAGCCCCCCGGGCAGCACCACCGGGTTACCCGTATCGTCCAGGACCTCCACTCCCCGCACGAAACCCAGGTAGCCTTCGTACTGCTGGTAGTAAAGGGCGGCATTGAGACTGGCGCGCCCACCCCAGAACCGGGCCTTCATGCCCAGTTCAAAGGAGTCACTGGTTTCCTCATCATGCAGCAGGTACTCAGCGGGATCGGGAATAAACTGTACATTGGGAGACGGTACAATCGAGTTGCCCTTGGTGCGGTAGGCTCTGCCGTAGTTAGCATAAAGAGAGATGTCGTCGGTCCAGTCCCAGCGCAGGGTCAGGGCGCCCGTTATGGAATCATCGTCAATGTTCTGGAACTCATCCGGTATACCTTCGATGGGAAAGGCAGCGCCAGCCGGACCGGTAATCTGGTCTTTGAGGAAGTCCTGAAATTCTGGCGGGAAGCCTGCAACATCGGGCAGATAAGGGTATCCATTGAGCGTGACGGTCGCGGCACGGTACTTTTCGTACTCTGTGTAGCGTAAGCCGAGTTCCATGCTCAATGCGTCGCTGAGATAAAACGAATTAAACGTAAACAGAGACCACTGTTCCGCTTCTACCGGGACAATGGAATTGGACTGTAGCGTGAACTGATAACCACCCAGCGGGGGAAAGGCGGGGAATTCAGGGGGGAAGGTAGTCGTGGTATCAACGGTAAAATCGGCTACGACATCGGAGTCCTGATAGTACAGTCCAAGCATCCAGTCCCAGAAATCGTTGTCCGAAGAGGACAGGCGAAACTCCTGAACCCAGACCTCCTGGTCGACTGTTGATGTTTGGGAAGTACCCGCAAGCGGATTCTGGACGTAGTTTGCCTTGTCATTTTCTTCGCGATAAATCCTGGTCTCATCGGTCCAGCCTGTCACGGATGTAAAGTCGAGGCCACCTATCTGCCAATTGATCTGGAAATCGACAAAGTCGTACTCAAAGTCGGTTTTATTGACCGTCGGTGCAAGCGAGGTCCTGTCTTCCGGTTTCAGTGTCGGCCTTTGTCCCAGCGAGTCGACACCGACAACGGAGGCGGGATCGTCACCATCTCTATCGAAGGCCTGGTAAGTCAGGTCGGCGGACAGATTGTCAGTGATCTGCCAAACGGTATTCAAACGGTAGGAGGTGGCCTCCAACTCAGGGTCGTCGAGGCCGGTGGTAATGTTTTCCACGTTGCGCCCTCTATTGGTGTCGTAGACGGCGGCCACGCGTGCCGCCAGTTTCCCCTCGATCAACGGCATGCCATAGGCGACCTGGCCATTAATGCCGTCGTTGTCGTCAATGGTGCCCTGCACGTATCCGTCAGGTTCAAACAGGTCTGCCGACCGTGTGTTGATGTTGATCGCCCCTGCCGGTGATGAGCGTCCTTGCAGAGCACCTTGTGGGCCGCGCAGGATTTCGACGCGTTCCAGGTCATAGAGTTGGCCAAAGGCGATATTGTTGGTTACCAGCACATCGTTCATATAGATGGTTACGGTGCTGTCTACACCTGCCTCCGCATCCACGGAAACGCCGCGCATGGCAACTGTCTGTGATCTGGCGTTAGGCGTCGCCAGTGATACGCCGGCGGTCTGGGATTCCAGGTCTGCGAAGCCAAGGGACGAGAACTTGTCGATTGAATCGCCCGTCACCACGTTCACGGTGGCTGCAATGTCCTGCAGCGTGGACAGGCGCTTGGTGGCGGTGACGATAATTTCTTCCAGCACAAGGTCCTGCCCGATAGCAGGGGCCGTGAGGGCAGTGAGTGCGGAGGCCAGCAGGGTTTTACAAACGGTAGGAGTTCTGTTCATGCGATACCTCGATGCTGATTTGGCCTGCGACGACGGTGCTTCAGTGCCAAAAATTTATTATGAGTATGAGCAGGGTGCCGGAACACTCCGCAGTAGATGAAGCTCTCGCTTATCTTGCACCAAGATACCTAAACTGTGTGCCGTGAAAGAATGACCGAATCGGTCAATTCCGGGTGTGCATGTTAACCACGAGGGTTGCGGCGGGCCCCCACCAGACTGGCGACCACGACCGCCATGTAGAACGTGCTGAACATGGCCTGCATATAGGCCAGGGTCCTGCTGATGGCCAACGTTGGCGTGATGTCACCATAGCCCACCGAGGTCATGGTGATATAGCTGAAATAGATGACGTTGGTGAAATTGTCAGTCCAGTAGATATGTTCTATCCCGGAGAAAGAGTGGGGGAATATTTCCAGTACCATGAGGTAAATCGCTGTCCAGATCAGGCCCAGCAACATGTATATGGCCAGGGCGCCAACCACGATATTGAGATTGACCTGGTCGCTGAAAAGTATTCGCTTGGCGATCATCCAGGTCACACCAAGGTAAAAAACGAGGGTGAAAGACAGCGCCACCAGCGGCGCTGGCGACCAGTCTGCAAAGCGATGCAGCGCATTCGAGCCGGCGACCAACAACAGCGTGACAACGACAAAGTAACGCCATCGAGGGCCAAAGCGAAGGCTTGTATAGGCGACGAGTTGGGTAATGAATATAACCAGTTCCACTACAATGAGTTGCTTGCTGGCTGCGATGGAGTCCACCAGAGCAGTGGAAAACAGCAAGAAGAGTAGCGCCAGGGTGAAATAGATAAAGTTATTTTGCTCGCTAACGCCTTTCATTAACTTTCCCTTTCTGCAGCGGGGTGTGCACGTCTATAGTGAGTAGAGTCAGTAGGTCCAGCCAATCCCTGTGGTGATCGCGTAGTCTACGGTGTTGTCGTTCTCAGCCTGATTGTCCGATGTGACCCAGGACGTGATGTCCCAGTATAGGTCGTTGACTATCTCCCAGCGAATGCGCAAGTTGCCGTCGGAGCGGACACGGCCGGTGTCGGTGAGGCTGGGATACAGGTTGAAAGCCAGGTCAATTTTGACCTCAGGGGAACTGAACTGCCAAAGAGAGTACTGCGTGGACAGAAATAATTCCACATCCTCGTTAGTGTCCTCTCCGGAGAATCGCTCTGATATCACCTGCAGCCCGGTGGTCCCGGTAAAGCGGCTCCTGTGGGTGTCGATAAAATAGCGCCCCAGTCCTGCACCGGCGCCTATCCGTCGGTTGAGCCCCAGTTCGTCGTTGTCCTCATAGTTGGCGAACAGCGCGCGAAACGAATTACCGCGGTTCGTGCCCCAGGTGGAGCGGTTGATGTCAAAGCGGCTGCTCTGGCTGCGCTCGCTGTCGGAGTCAACAATGTCAGTACGGCCAGTGAGCGTATTACGAGACGTCTCGTTTTCGTAACTGACATTGGTGTTAAATGCGATCTGGCCAACAGCGCTCGCCCGGGTGTAGGAAACGGTAGTGGACAGGTAGACATCCAGCCGCTCCAGAAAGCTGTCTTCGATGGGTCTTAGTTCCACGACCTCGAGTGTCTCAATGCCTTGTTCGCCATCATTGGCGACCAGAGCGATTTGTCCCGACCTGATGCTGTCTTCAAAGGTTCCGTAGAGTCGATCTCCGTTGCTCAGGCGCAACTCGAAATGGTACTTGCTCTGGATTGAGGCAACCTCCGGCCACTCGATATTGATAGTTCCCATCGCGTCGGTACTGACCTCGAGAATGCCACCGAAAAGCGACTTGATTTCACCGGTGACTGTATCGCCGTTGTATAGCCTGATGATATCGGTCTTGCTATTGGCCAAGGCGCCGGGGCAGGCCAGCAACACGAGCAGGGTCAGGACGAGCGAAAATTTTATCTTCAAAACGGGTGCCTCACCAGGTACGAGCGTGCAGCTTAAGGCGCCATAGTAGTGAATCTTGCGGAGGTGTGCCAATAGCTCTGCCAGACGGGATTTTTTCAGGCAAAGCCGCCGTGCTATGCTGCAGTGATAAGGGATAACAACGCTGTCTTTCATGCTCACGCCTTCCAACCTGCTCAGCCTGGCGCTGCTGTACATCTGCATTCTGTTCGCCGTGGCCTGGTACGCCGATCGCAAGACCGCCCACGAGCCCGGCAGTCTGCGCCGCTATGTCGGTCGACCGGGCCCGCGAGGTGTGCTGTACGCACTCTCACTGGCTGTCTATTGTAGCTCGTGGACGTTCTATGGCGCTGTCGGTAGCGCCACCGAGTCTGCCTGGAGCCATGCCCCGATCTATCTCGGGCCGATATTGATGTTCGTCTTTGGCTGGCCAGTTATCAAACGCATGCTGCTGGTGGGTGCCCGGCACCGGGTAACTTCTATCGCTGACTACATAGGCGCCCGCTATGGTAAACGCCAGCTACTTGCTGTGCTGGTGACGCTGGTCGCTACGGCTGCCGTGTTGCCTTATATCGCTTTACAGTTCAAGGCCCTGGCCCAGGCCTGGGCGATCGTTGGCGGCACCATCGATATGCGTGAGGTCGAGGCGATAGGCGGCGATACCGGGCTGCTGGTGGCAATCATCCTGGCGGTTTTCACGATACTGTTCGGTGCCCGGCGCCTTGATGGTCGAGAACGCCATGAGGGCATGATGGCTGCTATCGCCGTTGAGTCAGTGGTCAAACTGCTGGCTTTCCTCGCTGTTGCGCTGCTTGCCCTGGGTTATCTGCTGACGCTGCCGGAAGGCGCGCGTATGGAACACCGTTCCGAGGCGCTGGGTGAAGTGGCCCTTTCTGCCGATTTTCTCGCGCGAACGCTGATCAGTGCCCTGGCGATACTTTGCCTGCCACGGCAGTTCCATGTGATGGTCGTAGAGGCGCAGGAAAGTACCGATACGCGCATTGCTCGCTGGATGTTTCCTGTCTACCTGGCGCTTTTCATGTTTATGATTGTGCCGATCAGTCTGGCGGGGGCCAGCGTCTTCTCGGTGGCAGATAACATCAGTCCCGATGTCTACGTCCAGATGTTGCCGCTTTCGCTGGATGCACCCTGGATAGCCGTAGCTGCATTTATCGGCGGTATTTCTGCAGCCACCGGCATGGTGATTGTGGCAACCGTCAGTCTGGCGATCATGATTACCAATGAGGTGGTGGCACCTATTGTCATGCGCGCCAGCGCGAGGTCTCCGACGGCGGTGCTTAAACTGGGAGACAGTCTTCGCCGTATCCGCCAGATCACAATTGCACTGATTCTGCTCTGTGCCTGGCTGGTCACCCAGTTGATCATGTCTATACCGTGGCTGGCGCAGATTGGGTTTATTTCCTTTCTGGCCGCGGCACAGCTGGCGCCGGCCCTGCTGGCCGGCCTTTACTGGCGTCGCGCACACGGGGTGGGTGTGATTGCGGGATTGCTGGTAGGAATAGCGCTGTGGTTCTACTGTGGCGTGCTGCCTGCCGTGCTGCCTGCGGAGGCAAGTCTTCTGGTTCACGGGCTTTTTGATCTGGACTGGCTGCGCCCGATGAATCTGTTCGGGATTCATGGCGAATCACGGCTTAGCTATGCCACCGCCTGGAGTCTGCTGGGTAACACCGGCGCCCTGGTAACCTTGTCCCTGCTACTGCGACCGTCGCTTGCGGATGAGCGGCAGGCTCGATTATTCATTGAGGACGGATCAGAAGTGTTGCGTGAAGAAGACCGCGACTTTGACCTCAGTCTTATTCGGGTCAGTCAGCTACAGGCACTGCTACTGCCTTTTGTGGAAGCCGAGGAGTTTACTTCAATGTGGCATCAGTTTGAAGATGCCTATCAGCAGCGGCTGTTACCCGGGGACAGGGCACCGGTGTTCGTTGTCAATCAGCTGGAGTCGGTGCTCGCGCGCATCATCGGTGCTACTTCTGCGCACCATGCCATGGAACAACTGGAGCGTAGTCAGCAGCTTCAATACAGTGATCTCGCCAGTATGGTTACGGACGCCAGTCGCTTGCATACTTTCAACCGGGAGTTGTTGCAGACCACCGTAGAGAGCCTGTTGCAGGGTGTTTCGGTAGTGGACAAGGAACTTCGCCTGGTGGCATGGAACAAGCAGTATGAAGCGATGTTCAACTACCCTGAACGCTTCCTTTACGTGGGCTGCCCCATCGAACGGGTTTATCGCTTCAATGCTGAGCGGGGAATCCTTGGCAGTGGTGGTCGCCCGGTGGAAGAGGAGGTTGAACGCCGCTTGAACTGGCTACGTGAGGGCAATCCTCATCGCCTGGAACGGCTGATGCCTGACGGTACTGTGGTGGATATTCGAGGCAATCCGCTGCCGCATGGCGGGTTTGTGACGACCTACATCGACATCACAGATTTCCGCGACGTGCTCGCACAGTTAGAGGAGGCCAAGCTTGAACTGGAACAAAAGGTCGCCACCGGTACGCAAACCCTTAGCGAGACCAACGCACGACTGCGTCAGGAGAATCGCCTGCGAGCCCAGGTTGAGTCGAGTCTGCGCGATGCGCACCAGAGCAAGACGCGGTTTATGTCTGCGACCAGCCATGACCTGTTGCAACCGATCAATGCCGCGCGTTTGTTTACTGCCGCACTCAAGCCCAGGCTTGGAAATGACATCGCTCCCGAAACGCGCCGAATCGTCGACCAGATTGACAGCTCTCTACATCGTGCGGAACAGTTGATTGCCGAACTGCGTGAAATTTCCAGGCTGGACTCCGGACGACAGATGCCGCGCCGCAGTCATTTTCCCGCTGCCGATGTGTTTGAGGCGCTGCAACGTGAGTTTGGCTCCATGGCCGGTATTCGTGGGCTGTCGCTCAAATTCCAGCCAACGTCAGTAAGCCTGTACTCAGATGAGTCACTGATCACGCGAATTCTGCAGAACTTCCTCTCTAACGCCATCAAGTATACGCCCCGCGGTCGGGTGTTGGTCGGTGTCCGGCGCCGAGCCGACGGCGCAGAGCTCCAGGTATGGGATTCGGGCCCTGGAATTGCCGAGGCGGACCGGGTAAGGGTGTTCCAGGAATTCGAGCGCTTGCAGAGTCAAATCCAGCAGGGAGAGGAGGGCCTGGGACTTGGTTTGGCGATTGTATCCCGTTATGCGGAGTTGCTTGGTCACCCGATCAGGCTGCACTCTAAACAGGGCCGTGGCACCATGTTTTCCATCACGGTGACCTATGGTCAGCAACGTGCACAGGGCAAAGATGAAGGAGACGGGGGTATTGGCACGGGCAGGGACCTGGAGGGGCTGAAGGTTATCTGTGTCGATAATGACCCGTTGATCCTCGAGGGGATGCAGCAGCTTCTGGAAACTATGGGTGCACAGGTATGTGGCGCACGAAATCGCGGGCAGTTGTTAAAGCTGTTAAGTGAGCGGGGTCGTCCGGATATTGTGCTGGCGGACTATCACCTGGATGAGGGTGATACGGGGCTTAATGCGGTTTTGGAGGCGTCTCAGCTCAGCGGAGGTGATGTGCCCTGTATTATTATCAGTGCCGATGACAGCGACGTTATCAGGGCCAGAGCCAAGGCAGTCGGCTTTCGATTTCTAGCCAAGCCGGTTAACGCGGCGCGACTGCGTGCACTGATACTCGCGCTGACTCGCAGCTGAGCCACTGCCGAGCGTCTAGTCAACACCCTGCATGCGGGCGAGGTGCTGCAGGTAAGGCAGGACCCTGGAGCTGATATCAGCGTTAGCCCCGTCGCCCCCAGGCTGTGCAGACAGCCCCAGGGTTTTCAGGACGAAACTTCCCTTGGTGCGCCCCCACTGTTCTTCTTCATAGCGGTAAGCATGACCCCAGGGATCAGTAGGGACGGCATCAAGGTAGCCCCCGTCGCGATAACTACCCAACTGGCGTCCGCTTGTGGGTTTTTCGACCAACGCCTGTAGTCCTTGTTCTGCACTCGGATAGTAGTAATTGTCGCGGTAGTACGCCTCCAACGCGTCAGCGATCAGCGCAAAGTCCGCAGTGATTTTAATGAGTTCGGTGCTGTCGGCCGTAAACGGGCCAATACCGGTCACTGCATATAAAGCTGAAGCCTGGTCGTCATTGCAATAAAACTGCCAATCATCTTCACTTGGCCGCTTATTCAGAGCGCCATTGGCCACGATGAACGGCTGGTTGAGCTGCCGTGGTTCGCTGTAGGATACATAGGCGCTGAAGCTACCGCATACAACGTTCCCCGGATATGCATCCAACTCCTGGAACTCCAGGTCGGTGGTAATCGTCAGGCTGTCTTCGACGGCCTGTTTGGCGAGACTGATGTCGGAGGAGCAAGCTGCCAGCATGAGCCCGATCAGGGCGATAGAGACTGCGCGCGTCAAGGCGAATTTCCTCTCGTTTAGTAAATGCGCAAGTATGAACAGATTGCCACCCGGACACAATTAATCTTGCGCAGCTCGACGCATGATCAGTGACACGTGTAGCCGCCATCTATGACCAGTTCAGCCCCAGTCATGTAACGCGACTCATCACTGGCAAGGAATAGACATCCGTTGGCGATATCCAAAGGCTCACCCATCGAACCCAGGGGTATTTCGCGTTGCAGGCGCTCGGCTATTTCGGCCTGGACATCAGCAGCCATCGCGGCGATACCGTCTTTCACCATAGCGGTTGAAATATACCCGGGGTGTATAGAGTTGACGCGAATCGGGTAACCCTCCGCTGCACAATGCAAGGCGGCTGATTTAGTGAAAATACGTACACCGCCCTTGCTATAGTTGTACGCGGGTACGTTCGCTTCACCGATGATGCCTTCTATAGATGAAATGTTAATGATCGATCCGCCGCAGTTTTTCATCACCCTGATGGCGGCCCGGGTGCCCATGAACACGCCTTCGCCATTGATTGCCTGTGTTGTGCGCCAGTCTGCCAGCGAAGCCTCTTCGACATTCCCGGTGATCGCGACGCCGGCATTGTTCACCAGGACATGCAAGCCACCGCACTCGGCCACGATGCCGTCTACCACGCTGTCCCACAGCTTCTCGTCAGTGACATCCTGGGTGCGAGCATGCGCCGAGCCGCCCAGACCCACGATACTTGCCGCTACACCGCGTGCGGCGTCGCCATCAACATCGCTTACAAATACGGTGGCACCTTCTTCCGCAAAGCGGTGAGCCGTTGCCGCTCCCAGACCGCCGCCACCGCCGGTGATGAGTGCAATTTTTCCGTCCAGTCGTGGTGACATGGCTATTTCCTCTTGAGTTGTTAGGTGTGTTGCCTTTGGCTAAAAGTCTGCGTAACACCTATTGAGCGGTAAGGTAACGCGCAAGCCTGTGACGCAGTCCATTTGGAAGAAACTTATCCAGCAGGTACCACAGCATGACGCCCGCGCCCATGGGGAAAGAAGTACCGTGACCCTCGGCTGCGCGCTGAATCAATGCGGCAACATCAGCAGCGTCCAGTTCTTTGGCCAATTTCTGTGGCATGTGGGCGGAGACCGCTTTACCCATGGCGGTGTTGATAACCGGCGGCTTTACGCAAGTTACATGGATATCGTGATCTCGCCACTCGAGATGCAGGGCTTCGGTGAGGCCGTCGATATAGAATTTGCTGGCGCTGTACACGGCGAGCTCCGGTACGCCGTGAATGCTGGAGGCAGAGCACAAGTTGACTGCCGCTGCTCCCGGCGTTGCCCGCAGCAGCGTAAATGCAGCCTGCAGCGTGTTGGTGGCGCCGCGTACGTTAACGTCGATGATCTGGTCATGACTCTGGTTATCTATGTCTACAAAATGACCAATGCTCAATACCCCGGCGTTATTCACCAGCAGGTCCAGCTTGCCGCCGGCGTGCTCGGCAAAGTGAGTGATCATGGACTGTACGGAGGCGTAATCTGTGACGTCGCAATAGTCTCCGCAGGCGTGTGCAAAGTCGCCGGAGGCGAGCAGTTCTTCAATGCCGCTGCGGTTGACGTCATAGATTCCCACAAACCAGCCAAGTGCTGCATAGTGTCGCGCGGTTGCCAGCCCGATTCCCTGTGCAGCACCTGTTATTAAAACTGTTTTCAACCTCATTCCTCCTGCGGTTGCGCATCCGGTTGCAAAATTTCTAGTTTCCGAGGCCCGGTTTGATGGCCTGCGTTTATCGCAGGGCCCTGCAGGCTCGCCACGGTTATCAAGTGTAGGCCGCGGTTAGCATCAAGCGAATGTGACAGCGGGACACATGTTTGTGATTTTCGGCCATTGTGCTACATTCCCGCTATTCGTTCAGGCCATCGGGCCCAATAATATAATGAAAAGAACCACGCAGATGCCGCCCCAGCATCCGCTTCGCGCGTTGCTTCCGCCGCTGGAGGTAATGGAAAAACTGGGCTATGACAGGTGCCGCTGCCTGCAGGGAACGGGTGTCACGCTGCAGCAGCTTGACGATCTTGGGTCGCGAATTACCCTGCAGCAGGAGCAGCGCTTTTACCGCAACGCCCTGGATCTCACCGACGACCCGCTGATAGGTTTGCGACTTGGAGAGCCGTTTGTGCCGCAGCGCTACGGGCTGTTTGGCTATGCGCTACTCAGCGCGGAGACCTTTCGTCATGCACTGGTTATTGCCGAAAACTTCGGCCGCCTGACCTTCAGTTTATTCAGTTTCAAGTTTGGTATTGAAGGGCAGTCAGCCTGGTTTGCCCTGTGCGATCCGCCCCTATTGGAAGAAGACCTGATAGCGGTGTACATGGACCGGGATCTCGCTGCTGCCCGCGTCGACTTTTCCGCTATCCTTGGTGAGCCGTTCAGGGTCGAGTCTCTGCAACTGCCACACCAAGGGAGGGGAAATGCCCAGGCTTACCGTCAGTACTTTGGCTGTGAGGTTGAGTTCGGTGCGCCCGATGCCCGCTTCTGTTTTGACTCGGGGGTTCTCGAAAAGAGACTTCCGCAGAGTGATCCTGACTCGTCGCGCCATTTGCAGCAGCAATGCCAGATGCTGATTGCCAAGCTCACAGCGCAGGGAAGCTTCATCGACGAGGTGCGCATGATGATACTCGCGCGCCCCGGCTATTTTCCCGATATAGACTACATCGCACAAAGGATGGAAATGTCTACGCGTACCCTCAGGCGGAAGTTGAAAAATGAGGGCAGCAATTTTCGTGACCTGCTGGAAGAGATACGCTACGGACTGGCCAGGGAATACCTCGCTGATACACAATTGCCAATGGAAGAAATTTCTTCGCTGTTGGGTTATAGCGAGGCAGGCAATTTCAGCCACGCATTTCGTCGCTGGTCTGGCATTTCGCCGACGGCCTGGCGCCAGAATGTGCCCCTTACGCGACCCAGATCAGTTTGATTCTCAGGTACTAATGACCACATCAGGGGAAACCAGGTGGATACAAAATTAATCGCTATTGTAAGCTCAGTGTTGCTTGCGGGCGCTGCATCATCGGCGCAAGCAGCAAGGCAATATACGGAAGAGCGCGTTCCCTGTGCTCGCTATGAGGAAAACCGCAGCGCTTTCTTTGGCGATCTACACGTGCATACCCGTTATTCACTGGATGCCAGCACCCAGGGAACGCGCACCACGCCGGCCCAGGCCTATGACTTTGCCCGTGGCGCACCACTGGGCATTCAGCCATGGGGTGACCAGGGCGAGCCCGGGCGCACTCTGCAACTGCAAAGGCCTCTGGATTTCACCATGGTGTCTGATCACGCCGAACTGATCGGCGAGGTGCGGATGTGTAATACGCCAGAGGTCGACGGTTACAGTAGTTGGCAGTGCTTGCTTTACCGGCATGTGCCGCGAGGCGCCTACTACCTGTTTAACTTTATGGCGACTATGAAGCAGACGCATCTCGGAATGTGTGGAGAGGAAGGCAAGAAGTGCAGGGAGGCCGCACTGATGCCATGGGAAGAAATGCAGACAGCCGCTGAGCAGGCTTATGACCGTAGCGAGGCTTGTACGTTTACCACTTTCGTCGGCTATGAGTGGACGGCAATGCAAAGCGAGAGTGGAGGAAACCTGCATCGTAACGTTGTATTTCGCAACGCCGAGGTGCCGCGCCTGCCACCTGATTTTATTGAGAATCCGGCGGCTAACCTGTTATGGGACGCACTTGATAGAGAGTGCCTGACGCCGGAAGGGGCCTGTGATGCGCTGGTTATTCCTCACAACGCCAACCTCAGCGCGGGCTATATGTTTTCAGGAAAACAGGACGATGGCGCAGCGATGACCCTTGACTACGCCAGGACTCGCGCCCGCTTTGAACCGCTGGTGGAGGTTATGCAGCACAAGGGGGCGTCGGAATGCTTTTACGCCGCTGCCGGCGGTGGCGATGAGCTGTGTGCTTTCGAGCAGCAGCCCACTGACAATATTGCAGTCTACGATGCCCCCCCCAGGGAAGATACCGGGTTTGTGCGCCAGGTGCTCGCGGACGGGCTGGCAATCGAGCAAACCCTTGGCGTGAACCCGTTCCAGTTCGGTCTGGTCGGCAGTACAGATACTCATCTGGGCGCGCCCGGTGCCACAGCGGAGGACAGATTCCCCGGGCATGGTGGTGCAGGTGTCCCAGCTCTCAAGAGAGTGCCTCCTGGCCTACCCGACAAACTCGAATACAATCCGGGAGGGTTGGCTGTGTTATGGGCGGAGGAGAATTCTCGCGACTCGCTATTCGCCGCCATGCGTCGTCGTGAGGCCTACGCGACCAGTGGACCCCGGATCAGCGCACGCTTTTTTGGCGGCTGGGACTATCCAGATGATCTCTGCGATAACCGGGAACGCATCAGTCTTGCCTACGCCGGAGGCGTTCCCATGGGTGGGGAACTGAGCGGGGCAGGGCAGGGTGATGCCCCCATGTTTATGGTGGTGGCAAGCAAGGATCCCGGGACAGCCAGTGTGCCGGGCACGCCTTTACAACGCATCCAACTGGTCAAGGGCTGGGTTGATGATCAGGGTGAAACCCACCATCGGGTTATCGATGTGGCTGGTGATGGCGACAATGGCGCAGACGTTGACCTGGCCACCTGCGAACGGCGAGGAGAGGGTTTTGCGCAGTTGTGTACAGTCTGGCGCGACGAGGATTTCGATCCCGGGCTAAGCGCATTTTACTATACCCGTACCGTTGAGAATCCCAGCTGTCGCTGGAGCCAACGGCAGTGTGTTGCGGCGGGTGTGGACTGTCGCGATCCCTCCACAATTGGAGAAGGTTTTGCAGGTTGCTGCGCTGTCGAGCACCGCCCTGTCATTCAGGAGCGGGCCTGGTCTTCGCCTATCTGGTATCACCCGCCGGAGGCCCAGGTTCAGAACTCCGTACTGCGGGATACGTTGACGTAAGTACCGGAGTGAAAACCGTTGAACCGTGTAGCCGTTACCGAGCCGTAGGCGCCAAGCAGCCCAAATTCCAAGTAGTCCCCCGGCCGCAAGCCCGCTGGTAGACGTGTTTCGCGCGAAAGCCTGTCTACCGGGTCACAGGTAGGTCCGAAAATGTGATACCCGGCTAGAGGTGCCTGCAGCAAACGACCTTCCTGCCAGGCGCGCACGGGCAGGGACAGATCGATCAGTGACTGCTCCTGCATGCCGCCGTATACGCCATCATTGAGGAACAGGCTGTTACCACAATCGCGAACGTGAATAATGCGCGTGAGCAGAGAAACCGCGGGCGCCACCATGGCGCGTCCCGGCTCACAGATTAGTGGAATATGCCGGTCAAGATGTTGCCTGGCGGCGGCTTTGATGGCGTCAAAGTACTCCTCCAGCGAGGGTAGTGCGGTTCCCGGATAATGTTCTGGAAAGCCGCCGCCCACGTTGAGAAATTGCAACGGCACTGCAGCGCGCCGAATTATTCCCGCTGCCGCCTTAATGTAACGCACGTACATTTGCGGGTCAGTGCACTGGGATCCTGGATGAAAGGTCAGCGCCGCCCTGGCACCTCTGGCCCTGATGTTTTTCAATAACGCCACGGCAGCGTCCTCGTTCGCGCCGAACTTGCTGCCGAAGTCGTAGGCAGCCCCGGCGTGATCCAGCTTGAAACGCACCGTGTAGGTAATTTGTGTATCGCCGCCGGTACAGCGATGGACCTTCTCCAGTTCAGCGACTTCATCTATCGCGAAGGAGCGCACCCCGTAGCGCAGGTAGGCTTCTGTGATCGATTCCTGTGCCTTGATCGGATTGTTAAAATGCAGGGTAGATCCAGGGCAGTGCTCCACAACGCGACGTACCTCGTCCAGAGAGGCGACATCGAAGCTCTGCATGCCGAAAGAGGAAAGCGTTTCCAGCACTCTTGCCTCGGGGTTGGCTTTCACGGCATAGCTGACCTGACCGGGGAAACCGTGTGTGAAGCACCTGGCGCGACGGCGTAGTGTGTCTGCACAGAACAGGTAAAGAGGGTCCAGCGGTTGTACCCTGCCGGTGATTTCTGCGCAATCCGCATAACCACCCTTTGTTGGTGGTCGGTTAAACACACTCGCGTTACTGCCTGTCATGGCGCGCTCCCTGATTATTATGCCTTGATTGTGAAGGACAGGGCTGTTCAGTCGACAGTTGCAAAAACTGGCTAATATGCTCAAATTAGAGTCACTTTGATAACCCCTATAGGCAAAGTGATGGAATTAACGCGCAACGACCGTAGGCTGATCGGTGTACTACAACGCAACGCTCGCCAGACTATCAGCGAGTTGGCGAGGCAACTGGACCTGTCAAGGACGACCGTGCAGAAGCGCCTGGCACTGCTGGAGTCCAGCGGCATCATCGCTGGCTACCAGCTCAAGTTGGGCGACGTCTATGAATCCAGTACCTTTCAGGCGTACGTGAACCTGGTCGTGGACCCACACCTGGGTAGTCAAATCGTGTTGGCTCTGGAGCGTATGCCGGCAGTAGAGGCCTTGTATACGGTCAGTGGGAAGATCGATCTGGTCGCGATCATACGGGTTAACTCGCCATCGGAGCTGGATATCACGCTTGATCGTATTGGCGAACTGGACGGGGTGAGGGATACAGAGTCTGCGATTGTACTGTCTACACGGTTTGACCGGCGATAGATGTTTCCGCTGGTCCGTTCAGGGCGAGTCTGTGGAGAACAGTAACAGCTGTTCTTGATTGCTCCGGTTGCGCGGTTCCAGGCGCAAACCAGCTCCCAGCAGGCGCACCGGGCGGCGCCCTCGCTGCCAGGCCGTTTGCAGGAGGCCATGGTAGGCCGCCACATTCAGCCAGTGTTCGCCGTTGTCCGGGATAATCTCTTCCATTGTGGTCTGGGTAAAGTCGCTGAACTTTACCTTCACCACACGTTTGTGGGGTCGGTATTGTTCTTCTATCGCATGGAAGCGTGTTTCCAGGTCATTGAGTAATTCGTCCAGTGCCGCGGTCATAGCGTCCGCCTCGGAAATGTCCTCGCTGAAGGTATTCTCTACCGAAATGGATTTGCGTATGCGACTGGTGCGGACCTCGCGATGATCGATACCATGCGCCAGTTGCGAGAGCCTGGAGCCGTATTTGCCGAACTTCCTGACCAGCGTTTCCAGTGGTACCTGTTGCAACTCGCCACAGGTCTTCGCGCCAAGAGCGGCCAACTTCGCGGCGGTAACGGAACCCACTCCATTGATGCGTGATACCGGTAAATCGCGCACGAAATCGGCAACCGCGTCGGGCGCAATGGTAAAGCAGCCGTCTGGCTTGTTCCAGTCACTACCGACTTTGGCGAGAAACTTGTTGGGTGCAATACCGGCAGAGACGGTAAGCTGTAATTCCTGCTTGATACATTGGCGTATCTGCTGGGCAATAAGCGTGGCACTGCCCTGGCAGTCAGAGCAGTCACTGACGTCCAGATAGGCTTCGTCCAGGCTCAGTGGCTCAATGCGTTCCGTGTAGCGGCGAAAAATGGCATGGAACTGGCGTGAAACCTCACGGTAGAGTTCAAACCGAGGCCTGAGTATCACCAGGTGGGGGCACAGTTGCCGGGCGCGGCTACTGGGCATTGCGGAATGTACACCAAAGCTGCGCGCAGCGTAGTTGCAGGTGGCGATAACGCCCCGGCCCTCTGCGGCACCGCCTACGGCAAGTGGCTGTCCGGCAAGCGAGGGATCCTCTCGCGCCTCGACCGAGGCATAGAACGAGTCAGCGTCGAGGTGAATGATCTTGCGCCCGGTTTCCGGTTCGCGGGGTGGTCTGGGCGGGTGGGGCGATGTCATGCTGATATCTGGGTGCTCGCAGCTATCAAGGTTAATACGAAATGAGTCTGCCGGGCTAGGCGTCAAGCGAACGACAGGTGTCCATCCATGATTGTACTGACTCCAGCGGGTAGCGCTGCCTGGTAAGTGCAAAATAGAAAGTGCGGCGCATATCCCGCCTGGGTAGGGCCAGCGGCACCAGGTCCCCGTTGGCGAAATTACGCTGTAATACGATGCGCGACAGGCAACCAATCCCCAGTCCTGACTCCACCGCATTCTTGATGGCCTCGTTATGGTGAAACTCCATATATACATTGAGGTCAGGGAGTAAGCCGGCCATGGCCTTGTCAAAAGTCTGGCGCGCGCCGGAAGCGGGTTCGCGAAGTATCCAGGCCGCGTCTTTTATGTCACGGGTAGACAGGCTGCGTTTGCGCGCCAGTGGGTGATTGGCGGCACAAAAAACCACCAGCTCATCCTCTCGCCAGGGAATCAACTTCAGTTCCCGGTGCTGGACCTCGCCTTCTATCATGCCGATGTCGATCTGGTAATCGAGCACCTTGGTCACAATTTCCGGCGTGTTGGCGATCTCCAGGGCGACATCTGCCTGAGGATACTGCGACAGGTAGTCGGCGAGATAGCGCGTTGCCAGGTGGTTGCCTATGGTGAAACTGGCACCCACCTTGATATGTCCCAGCCCTTTATGGGTCTTGAGTACTTCCTCAAAACTGAGCGCATGGTCGACCAGCGACTGGGCTTCTTTACGGACGGTCTGACCCACTGCGTTCAGCGTCAGTTTGTTGCTGACCCTGTCGAACAATGCAATATCGTAGCCGTGCTCCAGGGTCTGCAGGGCTTCGCTGGCGGCTGACTGTGACATATGCAGGGTGTGGGCCGCGCGAGAAATACTCTGTTGCCTGGCCACTTCGAGGAAAATCTGCAGTTGTCTCAGTGTGTACTTCATATCTGCGGTTCCAGCTGTGTATCGGTAAAACCGATAGAATGATCCATGATATCCTGTTTTACATATGGCACCAATGCCCGTAACCTTCGCCTCCAACAATAACCTGGGAGCCATGCTGGGCCGCAGCTCCCAATAGCAGCAGAGGAATGCAATTATGGCAGAGCAGAAAGCAACCAACGTGCACTGGCACGAGGGCGACATCACACGCGAACACCGCGAAAAAATTCTCGGACACAAGGGCGCGACGCTCTGGTTCACCGGACTCTCCGGATCTGGAAAAAGCACCGTGGCAGTTGAACTTGAAGGCACCCTGCATGAAATGGGCATACTGTCCTATCGCCTGGATGGCGACAATGTGCGCATGGGCATTAACAAGAACCTGGGTTTCTCTGCGGAGGACCGCACTGAGAATATTCGTCGCATTGGTGAGGTGGCCAAGCTGTTTGTGGATGCTGGCCAGATCGCCCTGTCCAGTTTTATAAGCCCGTACCGTGCGGACCGCGATCAGGTGCGTCAGCTGCATGACGAGGCCGGTATGGAGTTCATTGAGATCTTTGTCGACTGTTCGCTGGAGGCCGCAGAGGAGCGCGACCCCAAAGGGCTTTATAAGAAAGCGCGTGCGGGTGAGATCAAGAACTTTACCGGAATCGACGATCCCTATGAGGCGCCCAATAACCCTGAAATACACCTGCACTCGGACAAACAAACCCTGCAGGAAGAGGTCGATCAAATTCTTGCCGTGCTGCGCGAGCGCGGCATCATCAAACAGTAACAGGAGAGCACCATGATCAAGCCACACGGTTCAGATGAACTGAACCCGTTATTCGTCTACGACACTGAAAAACGCCACGCACTTATAGCGGAAGCTGAAAGCCTGCCCTCGCTGCTGCTGAATTCCGCGGCCGCGGCCAACGCAGTGATGCTCGGTGGCGGATATTTTAATCCACTGACTGGTTACATGAATCTCGCCGATGCGCTCTCGATTGCCGAGAACATGCACACTACATCAGGCTTGTTTTTCCCTGTGCCCATTCTCAACATGACCGAAGAGGCTGGTGTTGAGGCGGGTAGCCGTATCGCACTGCGTGACCCCAATGTTGAGGGTAACCCTGTGCTGGCGATTATGGACGTCGAGGCCGTGGAGACGGTGACTGACGAGCAAATCGACTTCATGGCGGAAAAAATCTTCCGTACCCTGGACGGGGCGCACCCCGGTGTAGCCACCTTCAAAAGCCTGGGCAAGACCGTGCTCTCGGGTCCTATTCAGGTGCTTGGCTTCTCCTACTTCCAGGCCGATTTCCCGGATACTTTCCGCACCGCCGTAGAGATTCGCAACGAGATTGCGGAACACGGCTGGGAGAAGGTCGTTGCCTTCCAGACGCGTAATCCCATGCACCGGGCACACGAAGAACTCTGCCGCATGGCGATGGAGGACCTGGGCGCCGACGGTATTCTCATTCACATGCTTCTGGGTAAGCTGAAGCCGGGCGATATTCCTGCCGAGGTGCGTGATGCGTCCATTCGCAAGATGGTGGAAGTGTATTTTCCTGCCAACACCGTCATGATTACCGGTTACGGCTTCGACATGCTCTATGCTGGCCCGCGCGAGGCGGTGCTGCACGCTGTGTTCCGCCAGAACTGTGGTTGCACGCACCTGATCGTTGGCCGTGATCACGCCGGGGTGGGGGACTACTACGGTGGCTTTGACGCGCAGACTATCTTCGACGAGGAAGTGCCCGCAGATGCGCTGGAGCTGGAAATCTACAAGGCGGACCACACCGCATACAGCAAAAAGCTGAACAAGGTGGTAATGATGCGTGATGCGCCCGACCATGCCAAGGAAGACTTCGTGCTGCTTTCAGGCACAGCAGTGCGGGAGATGCTGGGCAAGGGTATTGCGCCTCCTCCGGAGTTTTCTCGCCCTGAGGTCGCCAGGATCCTGTCCGATTACTACCAGTCGCTGGACAGCTGAAGACCTGGCGTAACCGTCAATGGCTGGCGCCGGGAAAACCTGGGCGCCAGCCCACTCCAATACGGAAAAGCAAATGAACTACGATCTTTTCAATGGCGACGCAGATGGGATCTGCGCGCTTATCCAGTTGCGCCTCGCCGAGCCGCGCGATGCCACTCTGGTCACAGGTGTGAAGCGTGATATCAACCTGCTCGCCAGGGTCGAAGCCGCACCGGGCGATGATATCACCGTGCTCGATGTATCCATGGACAAAAACCGGGCAGCGCTGGACACCGTTCTGGCTGCAGGAGCAAAAGTTTTCTATGTAGATCACCATTTCCCAGGCGAGATTCCAGATCACGCGGGCCTTACCAGTATCATTAACGAGGCCCCCGATGTGTGTACTGCAGCGTTGGTCAACGGTCACCTCGGCGGAGCACATGTCGACTGGGCCGTGACTGGCGCGTTCGGTGATAACCTCAAGGACACAGCGCGAACGCTCGCCAGGGACCTGGAGTTGTCAGCAGCAGACCTTGCCTCGCTGGAGCGGCTGGGCACCTGCATCAATTACAATGGCTATGGCCCGGCGATAGAGGACCTGCACTTTGACCCTGAAGAGCTATATCGAAGGCTTTACGCGGCGGGTTCACCCCTGGAGTTCGTGAGTGCATCGCCGGACTTCACTCGACTTGCGCAGGGTTATGACGCGGATATGGCGCAGGCTGCAGCGTTACAACCTGTCCATGCCAGTGAGTCTGTTGCAGTGTTTATGCTGCCCGACGAGGCCTGGGCCAGGAGGGTAAGTGGTGTATACAGTAATGACCTGGCTACCGATAACCCCGGTAGAGCCCATGCAGTGTTGACGCGCAAGGCCAACGGTAATTACCTGGTCAGCGTTCGCGCGCCATTGAGCAACAAGCAGGGCGCGGCAGAGCTGTGTATGCAATTTCCCACCGGTGGGGGCAGGGCAGCGGCAGCGGGTATCAACGACTTGCCCGAGGGCAGCCTGGAGAGCTTCACCAGCGCTTTCGCTGAAGCCTACTCCGGTTAACTGGCTTTGAGTGAATCGTTATTCGGGGGCCGTTGCTGACAACTGCTGTACCTGATCCACGAAGTGCCAGGGCGCCAGCATCGGCTTGAGCGCCTCTGCACTCACCGGCTCGCTGAATAAATAGCCCTGAATCAGGTTGGCACCGTTGGCGGTGAGAAAGTGGAACTGGGCCTCTGTTTCAACCCCGGTAGCCAGGGCCTTCAGTCCAAGGCTGCGCGCCAGGGAAAGGATCGCCACAACCAGTTTTGCGCCGGTGTCAGTGCGGTCCGCTTCCAGCAGGAAGCTGCGGTCAATCTTTAATTCATCCAGCGGATACTGGCTGAGATAGTGCAGTGGGGAATAACCCGTCCCGAAGTCGTCCACTGAGAGATAAACGCCGCTGTCGCGCAGCGCCTTCAGCGCGCCGACGGTCTCGGTTTCATTGCTGCTCATAATCGCCTCGCTGAGACCTAATTCGAGTTGATGGGCTTCTATTCCTGACTTTGCCAGTGTTGCATTGACCTTCTCAACGAAGGCCATGGAGAACTGCAGCGCGGATACGTTGATCGCTACTTTGCCCAGTTTGACGCCCTCATCATTGAATCGACGCACCTGCCTGCAGGCCTCAACCAGTACCCAGTCACCCAATTGCTCCATCAGCCCCGCTTTCTCTGCCAGGTTGACAAACTTGGCGGGCGGTATCTGGCCCAATTGCGGGTGCTCCCAGCGCAGCAGCGCCTCGGCACCGATGACGGACCCCGAGTTGGTATCGATTTGTGGCTGGTAAGCAAGGCTAAGACCACCCTGTTCCAGGGCGGTACGCAGGTCTGACTCCAGGCGCAGGCGCTCCGCACCCTGGTGACCCATGTTGCTGCGGTAGAAGCGATAGCGGGTTTCACTGCCGTCTTGCTTGGCATGATATTTGGCGGTACTCGCAGCTTTAAGCAGGCTCTCTACATCCTTACCGTCGGTAGGTGCGATAGCAATGCCCACGCTGGGGTGCAGCGACAACTTGTGCCCGGCGATAGTCAAAGGGGCTGTGAGGTTGTCGATCAGGCGGCCGGCCACCACAGCCGCCGAATCCGCCGAGTCGAGCTGATTCAGGATGATAGTGAATTCATCCCCGCCCAGTCTGGCGACATCAATCCCGGTCTTGCCGTCTGTGAGATAGCCGACGCTATCGCTATCGCGCACTGTTCGGGTAATGCGTTTGCTAACCTCCACCAACAGTTTGTCACCTGCACCCATACCCAGAGAGTCATAAACGCGTTTGAAGTCATCAAGATCGACAAACAGCAGGGCGAGAGTATGACCATGGCGCTGGTTCAGCTTCAGTAACAGGCCGAGTTGTTCTGTGAGCAGGTGCCTGTTGGGTAGTTTGGTAAGGTCGTCATAATTGGCCACCTGTTCCAGTTGGTCGCGCGTCTTGTTTGCTTCCTCCATTGCCTTGTCGAGAGCTTGACTGCTTTCCGATAGCTGCGAGCTGCGCTCCTGAACTTTCAGGCTGAGCAGGCGCTTGTCAATTTCGTGTACTTTTTTCGAATCACGGATGCCCTCGATAACGCCGTTAAACAGCCGGGTGATGTCCTCCAACTCCTCGCCACCACCCACTTTGATCGGCTCGTTGATCTCCCCGGCAGCGACGGCGTCAGCCATTAGTGCCAACTCTCGCAGTGGCCGGGTGACCCGCCTGGCGATCAACCAGGCAAGCAATCCACCGAGCATTGCCAGCAGCAAGTGGAAGAGCATGACACGCAGGCCAGCTGCAAGGGATTTCTCAATGAGCACGGCCGGATCCGACAATATGTGTACATAACCTATAACGCGCTGACTCGCATTGGCGCTATCGCCGGTTATAGCAACAGTAAAGTCTGTTGCGGTGAGTCCGGCTGCACCGGTGTTGACCTTGGTAAGAACCGGCAGGGTCTGATAAATGGGGGCATGTGAATTGCCCAGTGCCTGCCAGAGACTCAGGCGCAGTGGTGCGCCGGTCCCTGCGTCAAAGAAGCGTATGCCCCCATCCAGGGTCATCATACTTCGGCGTACCCCGGTAAAAGAGTCAGGCTCATGCCGGTTGGCTCCCGCGCGCGTGGCGCTGGCGAGAAGCTCGCCGAGGCCATTGAACACCTGTGCTGTGGTACCTGAGTCAGAGGAGAGAAACTGGGCGAGAGCTTGTTCCAGCTTTGCCCTGTCGGATTGGTAGATGAAATACTGCAACCCCGGTTGCCCGCGCAGATTGGCCTCGGCCCGACTGGCCAGTGCGGCGGTCTCCAGTTCGAATTCGCGAAGTGCCGTAGCGATGCCTGAGATCACCCCGATGGCGACAAGAGTGACGGCAAAGGTCAGACCCAGGCGGACTGAAATTCTCATCCGGCCCCAGCTTCGTTGTTTCCTGTTAACCCGGTGAAGGCAGTCATTGTCCTCGCCCAGCGCCCCTGTGTTTGCGTCTTTTTTCGTACACTGCTTCCTGGCAGGCCTGTGTCCAATCCAATGGCTGGAGTGCAGTAGTTTATGTAGAGGGAAGCTAGCATGAGGAAAGTGATCCTCGCAAATTCAAAAGGGAGAATAGTGCAGTTGTGTCGGTTGCGTAAAGGTGACAAAAGTTACGCGAAACAGGTCACACTACGCACCTCTGTCTCTGTATTTGCCTGTCCATTATCGACGCAACAAAGTATGCTAATGGCTTTAATAGGAAGGAAAAGAAGAAGCCGTCAATGATTGACCAGTTGTTGATCGTCGGGTTGTTTGCGTGCCTGGTTGCCAGCCTGATCTTTACCGATTGGCCTGCCGTCTGGGTGTTCACCTGTTCCATGCTTGCAGCCTATTTTGTCGGTCTTGTTGATACCGCAGACGTTCTGTCAAAGGCCTCCAATAGTGGCCTGATTACTCTTGTATTATTGTTGCTGGTATCCGTAGGCCTGGAAAAACTGTCCTGGCTCTCTCGCCTGTCTGGTCAACTGGTGACGGAAAGCTACACCTTCAGCCTGCTTCGCCTGGGTGCCGTGACGGCATTTTTCTCCGCATTTGTTAACAATACTGCGGTAGTAGCAACGCTTGCTCACAGTGTGCGCAGTAACAAACATCACCCGGCGTCACGCCTGCTGATTCCCCTTTCGTACGCCGCGATACTTGGCGGGACAATGACCTTGATTGGTACCTCCACAAACCTGATCGTGAGCAGCTTTCTCGAGGACGTCACCGGCACCGGCTTGGATTTTTTTGATTTCTTTGCGATCGGTGCAACCGCGACTGGACTCGGGCTTGTCGCGCTGGTTTTCTCTGCACGCCTGCTGCCGGCCACAGAGGACGATGCGATCGACATTACCGAATACCTGATTGAAGCAGAAGTGGATCCTGATTCAGCGCTGGTGGGAAAAAGTATCACGGAGAACAAACTGCGCGACCTGGAAGACCTGTTCCTCGTTGAACTTGTTCGTGGCGAGCACCTGATTTCACCAGTTGCCCCGCAGGAGTTTATCGAGGCAGGCGACAAACTGATTTTCTCCGGTGATATCAACCAGGTCAGTACCCTGGACGAGATCGACGGCCTGCGACTGTTCGCGATAGAAGAGGGCCTGCTGCGGGAGAATATGATCGAAGTTATCGTGATGCCCAACGCGACTATCGAGGGTAAGACGATAAAAGATAGCGGATTCCGATCGCTGTTTGATGCCGCGGTGGTCGGCATGCGTCGGGGTGGTAAGCGCCTTTCGGGGAAACTGGGCAACATCACCATACAGGCCGGCGATAACATGATGCTCGCGGTGGGCGCTGATTTCAACGAACGCAAGAACCTGGGCAAGAACTTTGTTGTGGTAGATGAGTCTGTGGGCGGGGTTAAAACAACACCACTGCAGAACTACTTGATTACTGCCGTGTTGTTGGTGGTCATTGTACTTGCAACCACTGGCATCGTGCCCCTTATCAAGGGTATGGCTTTTTTACTGGTCACCATGCTGATGATGAAGGTGGTGCGGGGCTCAGAGCTTCGTAGACGTTTTCCCTTCGAGATCTGGTTGATTATCGCCTCGGCCCTCACGCTCTCTCAGGCATTGACCAATACTGGTGTTGTGGGTGTGCTGGCTAATTTTCTACATGAACATCTGGCGGTTCTGGGGCCCTGGGCCGCGCTGGCAGGAATCTATTTTGGCACGCTGTTACTGACTGAAATGATGACCAACAATGCGGCGGCAGCACTGGCGTTCCCGATCGCCTTTGGTCTGGCGGAGAGCTACGGTCTGTCGCATATGCCGTTTATTATGGCGGTGGCGTATGGCGCCAGCGCGAGCTTTTTAACGCCCTATGGCTACACCACCAACCTGATGGTGCAAAACCTGGGTGGTTATGGGCTGAATGATTATTTCCGCGCAGGCCTACCCCTGTCCGTGGTCTATTCGCTTGTGGTGCTGGTGCTTATTCCCCGTCTGTTTCCGTTTTAGTGAACTACAGGGTGTGATTGAGCCAGGTATCGATAGCTTCAACCGCGCCATCAGGCTGTTTCGCCCACCCGCTATGTCCGAGAAACTCTCCCTGCTGCTGCTCGCCAAGATGCGTGCGTTCAATTGACGCATTGCAGAATGGCGAGAGGGCGCGTTCCACAGCGGCCGCTGTGCTGAACTGGTCTTTTTCGAAGCTAAGGGAAATGACCGGGCCCGCGTAGTCGACGAGCGCATCTGTCAGTCCCTTGTGGCTGTCGAAATCGAATTCGCCACTGATTGCCCACTGTCTCCATTGCATCATCATCGCGATGGATTCTTTTTCCCCAAAACCGATGAGGTGACCTGGGTAGTAGCCCGGGAAAACTGCGAACAGCGGTATGAGCCTGCACAATAGCTGAAGCATCCGTTTTTGCTTGCCGCTGTAGTCACCGATAAAAGGGAATGCGCAGGCCAGATGAACCACACCGTGTATCTCACCCGGGTGCTGCCCCGTATAGAGAGTCGACAAGTGTCCCCCCAGGCTGTGCCCGCCGATCAGGCGAGGTTTATTCTCTACCTGCTCTTGCAGCCATTGCATAACAGCCGGGATATCTTGTTCTAGTGTTTCAGTAAAAGAATAATGACTATTGTAGCCGGGCTGGAGTTTGCTAAGGCCGTGCCCGCGCTGCTCCATAATCGCGGTAGAGCAGCCTCGCGTCGAGAGTCCCGCCGCAAGAGGGCGGTAGAGCTTGGCCTGAATACCCAGCGCTGGCTGTAACAGCAGGGTTGCCCTGGGTGTCTGCGCGGGAGACCAGTAAATGGGAATGCTGGTGCCATCTTTAGCAGTGATATGACGTGTTTCCATTAGCGCTTTATATCACATAGTTGCACTGATCAGGGTTTCGCGGGCGGTGGCTGCAAAAATCGCTCATTATTAACGCAGCAGTCGTTGACCACCGGAGTAGGAGAACCTTAAGCTCATGGTTTTGTAACCCACGGAAACCTGAATGTCACAAAAGGAACTGCTTGCAAGGATTGATCGGCTCGAAGCCCTCGATGAGATACGCCAGTTACCGGCCAAGTACGCGCTGTCGCTGGACATGCGTGACCTGGACTCACACGTTAACCTGTTCGCACCTGATATCCGCGTTAGCCGTGACAAGGTCGGCAGAGCGCACCTGAAGCGCTGGCTGGACGACACCCTGCGGCTGCAGTTTACCGGCACCTCTCATCACACCGGTAATCACATTATCGAGTTTGATGACGTCGATCATGCGCATGGTGTTGTGTACAGCAAGAATGAGCATGAAACACCCTGCGCAGATGGCAGCATCGAGTGGGTCATTATGCAGATGGTGTACTGGGATAATTATGAGCGAGTGGAAGGGCGCTGGTACTTTCGCCGCAGGTTACCCTGTTACTGGTACGCGACGGACCTCAATAAACCGCCCGTTGGCGATAACAAGATGCGCTGGCCTGATCGCGAGCCCTATGCCGGGGCGTTCCACGACCTCTGGCCTTCCTGGGAATCCTTCTGGGACAATCCACCAGATGCTGACGAGCCAGAAGTGGCGGCACCAGCACCGCTGGACCAATTTCTTTCAACCATGCGCGGCGATGCCGGCGAACCAAAAATCAGGGTACGTTGAACCATGAGCACTGACCTATTTACACCTCTGGCCCTGGGCCAGTTGCAACTGAGCAATCGCATTGTTATGGCGCCTATGACACGCAGTCGTGCTGGCGCCAACGGCATGCCCAACGACCTGATGCTGGAGTATTACCGACAGCGCGCCGGGGCGGGCATGATCGTGTCTGAAGGTATTGCGCCCAGCGCGGCAGGGCTTGGTTATTGTCGCACGCCAGGTATCTATACAGCAGAGCAGGTCGCCCAGTGGCGGCGCATCACGGATGCTGTGCATGCTGAAGGAGGGACTATTGTTGCCCAGATCATGCATGTAGGTCGCGTTTCCAATGCCCTGAACAAGCCCGATGGGGCAGGGACGGTCGCGCCATCCGCTATTCAGGCAGCCGGCGAAATCTATACTGACCAGTCCGGAATGCAACCACATGATTGCCCCGTGGCACTGAGTTCGGAGGAGGTTGCTGCGGTGATTGAGGAGTATCGACAGGCAACGGTAAATGCCGTCGAGGCTGGTTTTGATGGGGTAGAGCTGCACTGTACAAGCGGCTATCTACCCGCACAGTTTCTTTCCACCGGCACCAACCAGCGCACCGACAATTATGGCGGCACGGTAGAAAACCGCTGCCGTTTCGTGCTGGAAACGCTGAGTGCCATGGCATCAGTTTCCGGTGCAGGCCGCGTCGGAATGCGTATCTGCCCGGCTAACCCGTTCAATGACCTCCACGATGATAATCCGCAGGAAACCTTTGAACACCTGCTCGCGCAGGCCCAGGGGCTGGGTCTTGGGTACCTGCACGTCATCCGTCTGCCCGGCGGCCGGGTAGACAACCTGGAACTGGGTCGACGCTTCTTTGGCGACCGATTGATTGGGAATGATAGTTACAGCTTTGAGGAAGCGGAAGAGGCTGTAGCTAAAGGAGAACTGAGCGCGGTTTCCTTCGGCCGCCACTTCATCGCGAATCCCGATCTTCCGGCGCGCTGGCGCAGTGGCGACGCCCTGTCGCGTTTTGATCCCGCCACTCTCTACACACCCGGTGAAAAGGGCTATATCGACTACAGTAATGCCTGAAATCACCAGGACGAGCAGATAACGATGCCCGTACAGCCCGTTGACCTGGCCGGTTGCAAACTGCTTGTTACCGGGCCCACCGGACAGGTGGCGATGCCAGTCGTTGAGCATTTCGCCAGGGTGGCTGACGTCTATGCCTTGGCTCGATTCAGCAAGCAGGAAGACCGTGATCGCATAGCGTCGATGGGGGCGAAGGTGATCGCAGCTGATTTATCCAGGCCCGATACCCTGGCCGCGATCCCTGACGATATAGATTACGTGCTGAATTTTGCGGTGGTCAAGAGTGGTGACTTTGAGTATGACCTCGCCGCCAATGGGGAGGGCGTGGGTAACCTGATGATGCGCTGTCCGCGCGCCAAAGGCTTCGTCCACTTCTCATCGACCGCGGTTTATGAATATGCCGGTCAGGAGCCTCGTAAGGAAAACTCGCCACTGGGTGATAATCATCGAGTCATGTTCCCGACCTATAGTATTTCCAAAATTGCCGCGGAGACAGTGTGTCGGTTTGTCGCCCATCAGCAGGGGATTCCCACGACAATCGCCCGGCTCAGCGTCCCCTATGGCGACAATGGTGGCTGGATGTACTTCCACATGTTGATGATGCAACAGGGCATTCCCATCGAGGTCCATCCGGATGCGCCCAATTACTATAATCCTCTGCACGTAGACGATTACATTGCCAAAATTCCCTACCTGCTCGGCGCCGCCAGTGAAGAGGTAACAACGATGAATTTCGGCGGCTCGCAGAAGGTGAGTATAGAAGAGTGGTGTGCCTACATCGGCGAATTGACCGGTCTCGAGGCCAGCTTCAGCGCGAACCCCAGGGCTTTTGGCAGCCTTGCAATCGACACCACGAAAATGGAAGAGTTGATTGGACCCACTTCAGTTGATTGGCGCGATGGTATCCTGCGTCAATTACAAAGCCTGGCGCCAGGGGTATTACGCGCTGCCAGCTAGACCAGCGAGGGTGTTTGCTGGCAGCTGGCGCTGTTTTCCCTCCAGGCGGCTACTTGACGGCGCCACCACCGTCAACGGAAAGGATCTGACCTGTAATGAATGAGGCGCGGTCGCTGCACAGAAAAACCACGGCCTCGGCAATTTCTTCCGGCTCACCCAGGCGGTTCATCGCCGCCGCGCGCTTCAAGCCCTCGGCGATCTGCGGCTGGTCCTCAAAGTACTGCTCCAGGCCCGGTGTGCGGATCACCCCTGGTGAGACGGCGTTGATGCGAATGCCCTGGGGACCATATTCCGCCGCGGAGCTCTTGGTCAGCAGGTTGACGCCGCTTTTCGCTGCCGCATAGGCGGTATTGAAGGCCTGCCCCCGCAATGAGGCGTTGGAGGAGATATTGACGATTGCACCGCCGCCCTGGGCAAGCATCGCGGGAATTTCGTACTTCATGCACAGCCAGGTATTAGTGAGACACATTGCCAGGGTCTGGTCAAAAATCTCTCTGGTGTATTCATGAATCGGGCCCGAGCCCTTGCTGAGTGCGGCGCTGTTGCAGGCAATGTCCAGTTTTCCGCAGTTTTTCAGCGCAGTATCGACCATTGCTTTGACGGACTCCTCGTCACTGACGTCGCCATAAGCAAAGCTTGCCTGGCCGCCCTGGTCGAGAATCAGTTGTACAGTCTCTTCGCCCGCCTCACGGTTGAAGTCGGCGACAACCACTGACGCGCCCTCGGCGGCAAAGCGCTGGGCAATGGCCCGGCCTATGCCCTGTCCGGCACCGGTGACAATGCCCGATTTATTTTCCAGTAACAGCATTTTCATTCTCCGTTTGTTGAGGGCAGTGGGCGCAGGGCGACCATCACCATAGGTACGACCAGAACAGCGGCCATGGCACCGGCCCAGAGGCCTTTGAAAAGAGAGTAGTTTAGTGGATTTACCTGTTCTATGCCGAACAGGTAGAAGCCCGCCAGGGTAAGCGGGGCGATCAGCAGGCAGCCGATCAATCCAAATAGTAAAGCGCTCTTGAAGACAGAGTAGGGGAAACGGTCGGCCAGGCGCTGCAGTGGTGACTGTGGTCCGAGATCTATGCTCTGCAAGCGGCCTTTCCTCAACTTGCTGCGCTGCAGGGGTATCACGATCAACGCTACAATGAAGGGCAGTAACAGTGCGGTAGCGATGATGTCTATGGCAAAGCTGTGCTCGCCCCCCCACTGCAGAGCAGGCCCGGAACGCAGCAGGAGCCAGGCGATCAGCCCATTGAATACAGCATTTGACACGCCACCGATCAGTGCTTCATGGCGCAGGTGGTGCCCAGCGGGAGCGTTCATGGCTGCTGATTCCTCGCTTGTTCAATTATCCCATTATGATAGTCTGCAAGACGGGTGGGGCAAGGTCTCCACCGATCATATTTATAAACATAATCAATCGCGGTCTGCATGAAAGAAGTTACCGTTCCGGCGAGAAAGTTTCTCCGTTTGCTGGATTACCTGCAACATCTCGGGTTGGACGCGGACGCCATTGCCGCTTGCGTAGGCCTCTCTATCAGCCGTGTCGAGGCTCTTGACCCGGGCGATCCGTTGTCTGGCAGGCAGTACTCCGCGCTCTATAAAGAAGCGGTCACACAGATGCAGACCCTGAAGCAGCCGCTGCCCTGGGGTGCGGGTGTCGGCAGTGAGGCCTTCGCCCTGATGTGCCATTGCATGATCAGTGAACGTACACTGGGCGAAGCGCTCACCATGGCGTCCCGATTCGAAAAAATGCTTTACCCGATGATAGGTCACCGGGTGGCTATTGATGTGCATGGCGAAGAAGCGCGCCTCTCCTACCAGATCAAGTTTACCGAACGCGGAGCCGCGCTGGCGCCCGAACACTGGGATCGCGCCGACTACCAGGACACCGTGGCCAAGGCTTCAGGGTTGCTGGTCTGGCGCGCACTTTGCGGCTGGTTTGTTGGCGAATGCCTGGAGGTGACTCAGGTCGAGGTGGCGGCACCGTTCGTCAATAGCGCTTATCACGACAGCATGACCGCGAAGTTTGGCGCTCCCGTTGAGTTTGATACGGCGGAAAACCAGTTTCGCTTCCCCGCAGCGCAGTTGACGCGCCGTATAGTGCATACCACCGAGTCATTGTGCGAGTTCCTGGATAATTCGGTGTACCAGCTTATTCTGATCGACCGTGAGCCATCGAGCACCAGTGCAGCGATCAAGTCGCTGATCAGCATTGACCTGGCCACAGGTCTACCCTCGTTTACCGATGTGGCGCGCCAACTGCACATGTCCGAATCAAGCCTGCGCCGACGCCTGCAGCACGAGTCAACGACCTATCAGCAGTTAAAGGACGAGGTTCGATGTCAGGTAGCCGTGGACAAATTGCTCAATGAAGATACCAAGGTCGCAGAATTATCCGACTACCTGGGTTTTACAGAGCCCAGCTCGTTCGTGCGTTCTTTCAAGAACTGGACGGGAGAAACGCCCCGTAGTTACCGCGACAAAATTCAGTCGCTGGGTGGTGGTCAATCCTGAGCGCAAATGTCAGCGGATTAGATCAGGCTGGTTTATTCCAATGCGCATCGTATAAACGATAATACTTGCCGTGTTCATGTCGCAGTCACAAGGAGCAGAATTATGCTGTTAGAAGGAAAGGTCGCACTGGTAACCGGCGCAGGGCAGGGTGTCGGTCAGGGTATTGCCCTGGCACTGGCAGCGGAGGGTGCCAGGGTTGCCGTAACCGGACGGACTCTGGAGAAACTCGAAACCACCTGTGCGCTGATTCATGAGCGTGGCGGGGAAGCGTACCCGGTGCATTGCCAGGTCAAGTCACTGGCTTCGCTGGAGGAGTGCGTGGAGTCGGTAGTGGCGCATTTCGGCGGTTTGCAGATCCTGGTCAACAATGCGCAGGAGGTGCCGCTGGGTACCCTGCAGGATGTCACCGACGAGGCCTTCACTGCTGGCTTCGAGTCGGGGCCTCTGGCGACCATGCGCATGATGAAGCTCTGCTACCCACACTTAAAGGGTGACGGTTGTATCGTTAACCTGGCCAGTGCTGCAGCCAAGCGCTGGGATATGAGCGGCTATGGCGCCTACGCGGCCACCAAGGAAGGCATCCGGTCACTGACGCGCGCAGCCGCCTGTGAGTGGGGCGGCGACGGCATTCGCACCAATGTGATTATGCCTCATGCGACCTCGCCGGGATTGAAATGGTGGGTGGAAAACCGTCCCGAAGAGGCGGCCGAGTTCGTCGCCTCAATCCCGCAGCGCCGTATCGGCGACTGCGAAGAGGACATCGGGCGCTTCGTCGCCCTGCTGTGCAGTAGTGGCTCAGCCTATGTCAATGGGCAGACCATTGCCCTGGATGGCGGTCAGGCGTTTATTGGATAAAGGGTATGACTATGCGGGTGATGGTGACAGGCGGAACGGGCTTCATTGGCTACCACACAGTGAAGGCGCTTCTGGATGCCGGTATTGAGGTGAGTTTGCTGGTTCGCAGCGAGGAGAAACTGACCAAGGTCTATGGTGAGGGCGTGGTACAGCACTTCACTTGTGGGGATATTGCCGACGCGGATTCAGTCAACGCGGCGATGCAGGGGTGTGATGCAGTGATTCACGTGGCGGCCCTGGTGTCCACTCAGGCTGCCGACGCGCAGCGGGTTTACCAGGTCAACCTGGAGGGTACGCGTAACGTCGTCGGGGGTGCTGTCGAAGCAGGCATGGAGCGGGTAATTCATGTGTCGAGTGTGACTGCGCTGTATGATCCTTCTGCTCGTATCCTTAATGAGGACTCACCCACCTCGCCAAAGCCGACAGGCTACGGTCGCTCCAAAGTGGCCTGCGAAAAGTATGTTCGTGCGCTACAGGAAAGGGGGGCGCCCGTTACCATCGTCTATCCCGCCTCGGTAATGGGCCCGGATGCCCCGGAACTTACTGAGCCGCATATTGGCTTGCAAACTTACCTGGCACAGTTTGTCCCCTTGATGAGCTCCGGGAACCAGTATGTGGACGCCCGTGACATCGCCAGCGCGCATCTGCAGATACTGCAGGGCAAGGCTGCGAGCAATCGTTTTGTGCTGGGCGGTCATTACATCCCCTGGCGCGAGTTAGGTCCTTTGCTGCAACAAATGACCGGTCAACGCATCATCAAGGTGCCGGTATCAGGCGCTGCCATGCGTATGCTGGGCAGTATTACCGAACGAGTCTCGCCTTTGTTTAACCTGGATGTGCCGCTGACCCGGGAAGGGTTGAACTATGCCACGCGCTGGGTGCGCATGGACAATAGCCGGATCGAGAAGGAGTTGGGCTTCCAGTTCCGGCCGGTGGAGGAGACGCTCGCGGACACCATACGCTGGATGTTTGAGGCGGGCTACCTTACGGCAAAGCAGGCAGGGAAGATCGCCGAGTAGCGGGTATCGGGAGTGGTATATTCCTCCCGGGACTTCCCGTTTGAAAAAAAATGGCCTAAAATCACAAAACCGTGTCCCATATCAATACGTGGTTGCGGAAGGCTTGATGTACTATGTTTCGCGAGTACGTAAACTGGCAGTTGCTCCAGAGCCGTGTTAAAAACAAAGTATGCGGCCAGTAGAGTGGCCCCAACAGGGGGCATGTAGTGTTAAAACGGAGTTATGCTGTCCCATACAGCGCAACATAAGATGCCGCTAGACCTGCGTTTCAACCAGTACTGTTATGACAGATTTTGCCGGCGTATGGTCGGCTCCAGCAGGGCCGGAGAATAAATCGGCTCGCTCAAGCAACTAAAAAAAACAGCGGTCCAAGCCGCCTTGACTATCAAAACGCACCACTACACTCGCAGAGGGAAGTAATATGAAGAAGAAGCTGCTCGCCATGTCGGTTCTCGCCGCCATCAGCACGCAAGCCAACGCTTTTCAGTTCGACACGTCAGATGACTGGGAAATCCGCTGGGACAACACCGTCAAAGCCAATGTCATGTCCCGTGTGGCAAGACAGGATAAAGACGTCAATACGCCTCGCCGTGGTGCAGCGTTTTTTCTCGCTGACGACGCCAGTCTCTCGGTAGATCGCAGCAACGGTGGCATCGTCAGCACCCGTCTGGACGTGCTGTCAGAGTTTGACGTGATCTGGCGCCAGGACTTCGGTTTCCGTATCAGTGGTTCCGCCTGGTACGACTACGCATATAAGGATTCGGATCACCCGTCCGATCGAATTTACACCTGGGCAAGTTCCAGCGTTGATCCGGGTGAATATTCCGATGCGGCTGATGACCTGCACTACTTCGGCGGTGAGATACTCGACGCCTTCGTATTTGGTAACTGGTACTTTGGCGACACCTCCCTGGGTGTTCGAGCCGGCCGGCACACTATCTACTGGGGCAACAGTCTGCTCGCCACCGGTGCGATAGCCGGTATAGGCGGCGCCATGGCGCCTCTGGACTTCTCCAAGGCACTCTCGGTACCCGGCTCGGAAGCGAAAGAATTGTTCATGCCCACGGCCAAGATCTCTGCCGTATTCCAGCCTACTGAAAACCTGACGCTGAATGCATTTTATAACTTCGAGCATCAGCGCTACCGTCTTCCGGAAACGGGTACCTACTTCAGCCCCACTGAGGGCCTGACCGAGGATACCGACTTCATTACCCTGCCGCCCGGCAGCCCTTCCGCGCCGTTTCGTACTGGTCTGAGCGGCAACAAAGACAAGCATGATAGCGGCGACTGGGGCTTCAACGTGCAGTATTTTGTTGACGCCTGGTCGTTGGAAACCAGCTTTATCTACCTCAACTACGTGGACAAGAACCTGCACGGTCTGCACGCCGGTTTCGATACAGGCCAGCTTGCCAACATTCAGGCCGCCAGCAACCCGCTGGCAGCAGTGTTGCTTTCCAGTTGGAATGGCGGTTGTGCCGCGGGTGTACTGGAGCCATGTCCGCCGAATGACCCGGTTATTGATCCTGGCGCCGGAACCATTGTATATGGCCAGGGCGGGTGGCTGTTCAAAGACGATATCGATCTGTATGCCATATCACTGGCGAAAGAGATCGGTGGCATCAGCGTCGGGGCAGATATAGTCCTGCGTCAGGATACCGGTCTTGCCCCTGACCTTGCTAAAGGTCTGCAGCGTTTCTATGGCGCACCTGAGCCCTTTGTGCCACTGATTGAAAGCGCGCTCGGCCTAGGTCATATCCCCGGCGATTATGATAGCTACGACTCGTCCAATTACCTCGGTCCGGTTGGCGATGTCTGGTCCGTTGTAATCAACGGCGTAGGCCTACTGCAAAGCGGGCGTTTCTGGGACGGCGGTTCCTATATTCTCGAAGCAACTTTCCAGATGCTCGATGACTGCACCGAGAACTGTGAATTGCTTGACTACCGCGTCTACGAAGACCGCGTCGTCAGCACCGTTGCTGCGGTTTTCCGCCCTACCTGGTACCAGGTTGCACCTGGCTGGGACCTGACTCTGCCCATGGCTGTTTCCTACACCATTGACGGAGAGAAGAGCCCCTTCACTTTCGGCGGCGATGAAGAGCGCGGCAGTGGCAGCATTGGCGTGGAGATGGTCAAGGATGGTGTATGGATTGTCGATGCGCGCTATAACGCCTATTTCGGCCCCGTAAACGCCGGCATCGCTGGCTTGCTCAAGGACAGGGACAACGTCTCCCTGACTGTAAAGCGAACCTTCTAGGAATGGTCTAGTCTACTGCTATAACGCTATAAAAAGATCGTATAAGAGGATTTACCTATGATGTATAAGAAAACTCTGGCTGCAATATGTTTTAGCAGCTTCGTTGCCGGCGGTGCCATGGCGGCGGTTTCCCCCGAGGAAGCGGCTCGTCTCGGCCAGGACCTCACGCCCATGGGCGCTGAGGCCGCAGGTAACGCAGATGGGAGTATTCCGGCCTGGAACCCGGCCGGCACGCCCATCCCCGCAAACTTTGTTGCCGGCTCCGATAACTACGTCAACCCCTACCCGGATGAAAAGCCGATATACAGCATCGACGGCAGCAACTATCAGGAGTACGCCGACGTTCTGACCGAGGGCACCAAAGCAGTATTCCAGAAACTCGGTGCAGATGGGTTCAGGATGGACGTCTATCCAACCAAACGCGAGTTCGTTGTGCCCGAGTGGATCTACGAAAACACCGCCAAGAACGCTGTGGCGGCGACGGTTGAAGACGGAGGCCAGCGAGTGGCAGGTGCTCTTCCCGGCGTTCCGTTTCCTCTGCCGCAAAGCGCGCTGGAGGTATTGTGGAATCACTTGACCCGTTATCTGACCGATCACTCGGTCACCTATGACACCTACTACGTCAGCTCTAACGGCAAACCCATCCTCTCTACTACCGGCTTCATTACCAATGTTTTGCCGATGTACAAGGTGCAGGACCAGGTGATTGGCGACATCCCGTGGGTGAAATTGCGCATTAACTACAAGGCGCCTGCCCGCCGTGCGGGTGAAATCCTTCTGGTGCATGAGCCCGGCGCTGACTTTACCGCTGGCAAGGGTCGTAAGGCCTGGCAGTACCTGACCGGCCAGCGTCGTGTGCGCCTTGCGCCGGCCGTATCGTTTGATACGCCGAACCCAGGTGTTGCGGGTACATCTACCTACGATGACTCCTTCATCTTTAACGGTTCTCCCGAGCGCTTTGACTGGAAGCTGGTTGGCAAGAAGGAAATGATCATCCCCTACACTTGCTACGATTTTGTCTTCCAGACAGAGGTGAAGGACGTGCTGGGTGAGAAGTTCATCGACCCGTCGGTGATTCGCTGGGAAAAGCACCGTGTATGGGTGATAGAGGCCACTCTGAAAGAGGGCAGCCGTCACCTGTATAGCAAGCGTCGCTTCTACATTGACGAGGACAGCTGGCAGGGACTTGCAGCGGAGAATTATGACGGTCAGGGCAACCTGTGGCGCGTGCAGTACGCCTACGGCGCCAACCTTTATGATATCAAGTCCAATTACCACTTTGCGTATGGCGCATACGACCTGGTACAGGGCCTCTACAACATTAACACCAAGCCCGTTCCCGGCGGTTTCAAGAACGGTGTAGAGCAGAGCGACTCCTACTTCACGCCCAAAGGCATGGCTCGTAGCGGTGTACGCTAGGGTATGTTGAAATCGGGGGCGCTACGTTTCGTGGCGCCCCTTTTTTGTCTAAAAACTGGATAATTACGGGAAGCAGCCCCATGGGAATAAGAAGAGCGCTGATAGGGATTCTTTTCGCGGTCGCAATGGCACCGACAGCGAACATGGTGTCTGCGCAACCCTATGACGTACTGGACCTGCCGGCAGTGCCCAGTGAACTGGCCGCCAGGTCGCTTATATTCGCCGTGCGCGAATTTAACGGCAAGTACTACGCCACGGGTCATCGTGGTCATATTCTGTATTCGGATGATGGCGTTAACTGGACTCAGGCGGAAGTGCCCGTACGCAGCAGCCTTTTGGATATCTACTTCGTGACACCGGAACTGGGTTGGGCAGTGGGTCATGAGGGTGTAATACTGCACTCCTCAGACGCAGGCAAGACCTGGGTTAAGCAATATGACGGTGAGCGTTATGGCGAAGAGGGTTTGGCCTACTATAAGCAGCTCACGGCGGATAACCCTGACAACGAATTGTACCCGTTCATGGTTGATGAGATGCAGTTTGCCATCGAACAGGGAGCGGATAAGCCGCTGTTCAAGGTGGAGTTCCACTCACCAACATATGGCCATGTGCTGGGCGCATACGGCATGATTCTGAAGACGGAGGATGGCGGCAAAAGCTGGGTCCATGTTCTGGAAACTACTGAAAATGACTCCTTTTACCACGTCTACGACGTTGCCAATCTTTCCGGGAAAAACCGTTTCTTCATGAGCGGTGAGGCGGGCTTGTTCATGATCGGTGATGCCGATACGGAAGTAGCAACACTGGTGGAGACAGTGCCCTGGCAGGGAAGTTTCTTCACGACGGCAGCGACACCGGGCGGTGCTATCGTGCTGGGTGGCCTTCGCGGCCGCATGTTCCGTACTGAGAATGAGGGGCAAACCTGGGATGAGGTGCCCAAACGCCCAACCAGTTCCATGGTTGATTCGGTGGTGTTGGATGATGGCCGCATCGTGTTTGTGGGTATCGCAGGCGAGATCCTTATCAGTGATGATGATGGAAGGACATTCAGCCTGGTGCCCCTGACCACTGGCAATCGGATATATGCCGTAGAGGAGGGACCATCAGGCAGTTTGCTTTTGGGCGGTCCCGCAGGCATCGAGAAGCTGAAGCTTCCGCAATAACAATAGATTATCGGAGAGAACGCAATGGCCCATGTGGAACAGTCAGACCTGCCGATAATTTCGGACCTGAATGACTTTGATTACAACTCCGGGACGTTCCTGGAAAAACTGGTGTTTAACCATCGTGCAGTGGTTATGGCAATCTGTGCCCTGGTGACGCTTGTACTCGGTTATCAGGCCGTCCAGATCAAGTTGCAGGCGGGTTTTGAGAAAACATTACCCAAAGCCCACGAGTATGTCATCAACTACCAGGCTAATCGCAACGAACTGAAGGGGCTCGGCAACAACCTGCGAATAGTCGTTGCTGTTAAAGATGGCACCATTTTCACCAAGGAGAACCTGAAGTTTTTCGAGGAGGTCAATGATGAGATTTTCTTCATACCCGGAGTAAACCGCAACGGGATGAAGTCCTTGTTTACGCCTAATACCCGCTGGCGTGTCGTGACTGAGGAAGGCTTTGAAGGTGGACCAGTAATTCCCGGTGACTTTGACGGTTCCGCCCGATCAATAGGCGAGGTAAAGGTCAATATCATGCGTGCCGGTATCATGGGCGACCTGGTATCCAACGACGAAAAGTCGGCCGCCATTATTGTTCCGCTTCTGGACAAAAACCCGGAGACAGGAGAGCGCCTGGATTACGCGGAACTGGGTAAGAAGCTGGAAGAGGTTCGCGCCAAGTTTACTGAAGGCAACCCGGATCGCTCCATTCATATCATCGGCTTTGCCAAGTTGATCGGTGACCTCATAGACGGCTTGATGGCGGTGATGGTGTTCTTTGGCGTCGCAGTGATCATCGCCACCTTGCTGTTGTACTGGTACACGCGGTGCTTCCGTTCAACGCTTATGGTGATTGCCTGTACATTGGTTGCTGTTATGTGGCAACTGGGGATACTTTCCTACCTCGGCTATGAACTGGATCCGTTCTCAATCCTGGTGCCGTTCCTGGTATTTGCTATTGGTGTTAGCCATGGTGCACAGAAACTCAATGGTGTGCTGCAGGATATAGGCAGGGGCACGCATCGCTATATTGCCGCGCGTTATACCTTCCGTCGTCTGTTCCTGGCCGGCGTCACAGCTCTGTTATCAGATGGAGTGGGCTTCGCTGTGTTAATGATTATCCAGATTCAGGTGATTCAGGATCTGGCCATTACTGCCAGTATTGGTGTGGTGGTGCTGATTTTTACCAACCTGATCCTGATTCCCATTGTGCTGTCTTACACAGGTGTTGGTAAAAAGTGTGCTGAACGCGCATCACACCCGCATAAGTCCATTGAAGAGATGCACTGGCTCTGGCGATTCCTGCTGGCGTTTACCAAGCGTGGACCGGCTGCGGCTGCCATCGCGGTGAGTGTGGTACTGGCGGCTATCGGTATTGTGGTGGCTCAGGACCTGCAGATAGGTGACCTTGATGCAGGGGCGCCGGAGTTACGTGAGAACTCGCGCTATAACAAGGACGTGCGCTTTATGATCGAGAACTACTCGGTCAGCACGGATGTCTTCGCGGTCATCGCAAAGACCCCGGCAGACGGCTGTATCGATTATGAGGGGCTCAGCCTGGCAAACGAGCTGGAGTGGCGACTGCGTCAACTGGAAGGCGTCGAGGACGTTCGCGGTCTCAATGTGCGTACCCGGGAAATAATGATGGGTATCAACGAAGGCTTCCCCAAATGGCAGGCACTGTTTCGTAATCAGGACACGGTGAATTATGCGGTGAGCGAGCTGGTTACGTTGGAGTACGTCGACCCGGCCTGTTCTATCTGGCCCATGTTGGTGTACCTGTCTGACCACAAAGCGGCCACGCTGACCCGTGTTGTGAATACCCTTGACCAATTCAATGTCGAGTGGGGTGAGAACGAAAAAATCCAGTTTATGGGTGCTGCAGGTAGTTCCGGTTTTGAAGCCGCCACCAATATCGTGGTCAAGAAAGCCAACCGTGAAATGCTGTTCTACGTTTACGGGGCAGTGACCCTGCTTTGTATGCTGACATTCCGCTCCATACCAGGCGTGATCTGCGCCGTCTTGCCATTGATGCTCACCTCAATCTTGTGTGAAGCGTTAATGGTGTGGCTGGGTATGGGTGTGAAAGTGGCAACCCTGCCGGTAATTGCGCTGGGCGTGGGTATAGGTGTGGATTATGCGCTTTATGTTCTAACCGTGATTCTCGCCAAGGAGAAGCAGGGTATGGAACTGACCCAGGCCTACTATGAAACGCTAAACTTTACGGGCCGTGTCGTTGCGTTGATTGGCGTGACCCTGGCTGCAGGTGTCATTACCTGGACAGCATCGCCGATCAAGTTCCAGGCTGATATGGGGGTACTGCTGACGTTCATGTTCATCTGGAACATGTTTGGCGCGCTGATCCTGATGCCAGCGCTGGCCCACTTCCTCGTCAAGCCCAAGAAGCTGGCTGCGCAGGCCTGATCGGGAGAGACAGCAAACGGCCACCGGGATCTCTCGTTGGCCGTTTTTTTAGCTCTGGAGAAAGCCATGAAACTGTTTTTACGCTTCGCACTTGCAAGTATTCTGTTGGTTGCTTGCGCCTGCTCAAGTCCCAAGATGAAAGAGTCGGTGGCGACTGAGTTTGCCCTGGAAAACCTGCATCCCGTTAGCAAGACCGGCTTTGAGGAGGCGTTCGCATTACCTGACGCTAACCTGCCGGGGTATGCATCAGTAGCATTCTCGCGACTGGAGTCGGCTGACGTAGATGTCCCCCAGACTACTATTAGTGGAACGCTGCGTCGCGACTGGCAAATGACACCCGAGAAAGAGGAAAAGCTGGCAGCGGTGTGGCGCGATGCCTCTAGCCGGGCATTTGCCGACTACCCTCGTGACGGGGCGGGTGCGTTACAGATAACCGCTGTACTGACCCGGGTAGCCCCCAGGCGCACTTCATCGAGTGCGGGTTCGGGGGCCGGCGCCGGTTACCAGAGTACCGGCGATGTGGTCGAAATTTCCGCCGAGTTTCGCATACACAATGCTGCGAATGGCGAGCTGTTGGCTGTTGTGCGAGACCGCAGGAATATTGCTTCCCTGCAGTGGGGTAGAGCCGCGGGTGTGGACCTGGTCAACCTGTTCAACAGTTGGGCAAGTCTTTTGCACACCCGCGTGTCAGGCAGGTAGGTTTTAGTGGTTGCCACAACCGGAGCAACGATCAGAGCCCACGTCGCTTTCGAGAGCCGCGGAGCCGCTGTTTTCCTGCCAGACAGCAAGAGCGAGTATCGCCGTATAAAAACCGATGATGTAAGCCATGTTGGTAACCTCTTCAAAGAGCCGAAGTAATGCCTCGGCGTTGCATACAAGGTAAGGGCGGCAAGAGTATTCTTCAAATGGCTTTATTTCATTATAATGATGAATTTAGTTCATAATACAGGGCGCTGCTAGATGGAGATACGTGAGCTTGGCCGGCTGGACCTGAATTTGCTGGTGGCGCTTGAGGCTCTGCTGGAGGAGCGTAGTGTGTCCCGTGCCGCCGAGCGGCTCTATATCACCCAATCAGCAATGAGCAAGACCCTGGGTCGACTCAGGGAGTTGTTCGACGACCAGCTTTTCGTGCGACGGGGTTCAGGTATGGTGCCCACGCCCCGTGCAGAGCAGATCGAGGCGAGCCTGCCCGATGTATTGCAGGCGGTCCAGGCCATGGTAAGGCCGCTCAGTTTCGATCCTGCCACTTATGATGGGCAGATGAATATCCTGATGCAGGGGCATATGGGGGTCTGGTTTTTGCCGGCACTGATGGCGCGACTTCAGAGCTATGCACCTAAAATGCGGGTCAGGGCCTTCTCCAGGATCGAAGATCCGTTTGAGCAATTGTCTAATGGTAACCTCGACTTCGCGCTGCAAATCGAGCGGCATCACTATCCCCCTGACCTGGAATTGACCACGTTGGCATTCGCCCGCCCCGTGCTATTGGCGCGGAGGAAGCACCCGCTGTTCAAACTGGACGAGGTCACGCTGGAGGACCTGACGCAGTATCCGCACCTTTCTTTGTTATCCACCGATATATCAGAGGTAAGCTTTCACGAGGGTGACGCTGAAGCTGTGCTGGAGTTCGAGCGCCGCGCGCCGCATCACTATGAAACGGATGACCTGCAGACCGCTTTGGAAATCGTCAGGAAAACGGACTGCCTGTTTCCGGCGCCGCCCATGTTCATAGAGCAGTTCAATTTGTCGCGCTATATATCCGCGGTGCCGATACCGGGCATTGGTGATGTGAGTATCAAGTACGTTGCGGTGCGCCATCAGCGGGTCATAGGATCTCCCGCTCACGACTTCTTCTATGAGCAGATTATCGAGCTGACAGAAGAAATACGTGACCGGTTGGGGCTTCCTGATTTGCCTGCTCTGCGCAAGCAGAGAAAGCTTGCCTACTGATAATCGATATGTCTTGCTGTGACGATCTCAACCACTGTTTACGACGAGGGCATTTCCGCTTGAACTCGCATCGCTCAACTTCCGTGCTCGCTTACCTTGCCTGCATCGCCATCTGGATGACCAACCCCGGCTTGTCTGCGGCTGAACTGCAACAGAGCCTCGATGTTGTGGAATCCACCAATCGGAGCGCAGAACAATCACAGTCAAAGATTGATGCGCTGTCGCGTGAAACCCGGATACTACTTGAAGAATACCGAAGCCTGAAAGAGAGCGCGGAATACCAGGAGGCTTACACTCGCGAGCTGGAAAACCTGGACACAGCGCAACGCGGGCAGATTGAGTCGCTTAACCGCCAGATAGCCCAGGCACGCATTACCCGGCAGCGTATTCTTCCGCTGATGCGTTCCATGGTGGACGCACTGGAGAAATTTGTTGTACTGGATCTGCCCTTTCACCAGGAAGAACGCATCAGTGCCGTGATTCAGCTGCGCCAACGCCTCGACCGGCCAGACCTGTCGGTGGCTGCCCGTTTCCGGCTGTTGATGGAGGCTTACCAACTAGAGCAGGATTACAGTCGAACGGTGGAGGCCTGGCGTGGCCCGCTGCACAGCGACGGGGAGGACCTGTCGGTGGAGTATCTCCGACTCGGCCGCGCAGCCCTTTACTACCAGAGCCTTGACCGGGAGCAGAGCGGCTACTGGGACAGGGCTCAACAAGTGTGGATACCGCTGGAATCGACGCATGGCCGGGCACTTTCCGCAGCACTGCGTGTGGCGCGCAATGAGGCCGCACCCGACCTGCTGCAGTTGCCGTTTCTGGCAACAGGAGGTGCCCCTTGATGCGCCGCTTCCTGATACTAATATTTTTATGCAGCGCTTCTGTGGTGTCAGCCCAGGAACAGGGTACACAGCAGATCGACAATCTTGACCAGCTATTACAGTCGGTGCGGCAGGAACAGGAACGACAGCGAAGCATCAACAAGCAGCGTGAAACAGCATTCCTGGCTGACAAGCGGGCGCAACAGCGACTGCTGGCCGAGGCTCAGCGGGAATTCGAGCAGCAGCAAAAGCAGAACCAGCCGCTGCTTGCGGTGACGGATAACAATGCCCGAGAGATCACCCGGCTGGAAAATGAGTTGGAGACGGTGGTCGAGGATATCGGCGATCTCTCGAGTACGTTCAGGGAGTTCGCCGGAGATTTTGCGGCGGTCTTCCAGGAGTCCATGCTCAGTGTGCAACTGGGTGAAAGGGTTGCCGTGGTGCGAGAACTCGCCTCCACTGACACCCAGGTCACCATTGAGGAAATACAAGCGCTCTGGCTGCTGCTGCAGGAGGATATGACTGAGGCCGGGAAATTAACGCAGTTTGAGGCACCGGTGATCGACACCGCAGGGGTCACGCGGACCACCAGTGTGCTGCGGCTGGGTGTGTTCAACGCCTGGGAGCAGGGCGATTATCTGCGCTATGTGCCGGAGACTGGCGAACTGCTGGCGCTTGGTCGACAGCCCCCCGCGCGTTACAGAGATGCAGCGCGCGCTATCGCCACTGCTCAAGACGGGGTGTTCACGCTGGCTGTCGATCCCACCCGCGGTAACCTGCTGGGCATGCTCAGCTTTACACCCGATTTACGCGAGCGGATCGCACAGGGCGGGACCATTGGTTTGATTATCATCGCCCTGGGTAGCCTGGGTATGCTGTTGACTGCCTGGAGGGTGGCTTATTTGCTGCTGGTTTCCAGGCGCATCAGGAGGCAATTGGCAATGGCCGCATCCCCCAGTGCTGACAACCCCCTGGGTCGGGTGCTGAAATCGGTTGAGGGAATACCCATTGACCAGGAGGAACTGCTGCAGCTGAAACTGGATGAAGCTGTGCTCGCAGAGATTCCGGCACTGGAGCGCGGCAACGGGCTGATCAAGCTGCTGGCTGCTACCTCGCCACTACTGGGCCTGTTGGGCACCGTGACCGGCATGATTCTGACCTTTCAGGCCATCAGCCTCTTTGGAACCGGTGACCCCAAACTGATGGCGGGCGGAATTTCACAAGCGCTGGTGACCACGGTGTTGGGTCTGGTTGTCGCCATCCCGCTGTTATTCGGTCACAGCGTGGTGGCATTTTTATCTCGCGCCACGGTGCAGCGCCTCGACGAGCAATGTGCAGGCGTGCTGGCCCGTTCCGCAGAGGGCCCGTAGCGTATGTCCTGGTGGTATGCAGTGAGTGATTTTATCGAACAGGGCGGTGGTGTGCTGTGGGTGTTGTTTGCCACCTGTCTGCTACTCTGGTTACTGATTCTTGAACGTGCCTGGTTCCTGCGCATTTCCTGGCCCGGCCAGGCCCGCCACCTTGTGGTCGAGTGGCAATCACGGCGGGATCGCGCGTCGTGGCTGGCAAGGAAGGTACGCCAGTCCATGCTTTGCGAGGCGTCCCTCGCTCTGCATGCGAACCTGTCACTGATCAAGGTGCTGGTGGCGCTGTGTCCCCTGATGGGCCTGCTGGGCACAGTGCTCGGTATGATTGGTGTTTTCGAGGTGATTGCCGTGAGTGGCAACGATGATGCCCAGGCCATGGCCCGCGGTGTCTACCGGGCCACTATACCCACCATGGCCGGTCTGGTAGTGGCGCTCACGGGGATATATTTCACGGTGCGCCTGCGTCAACTCGCCGACCGTCGAAGCAGCGCCCTGCGTGACGCGATGCCAGTAAGTGGAAGGGACCCTGTGGTATGAGTGCCCGCCGTCACTTACCGGAACAGGACGAAGCCGAACTCGATATGACGCCGATGCTGGACATCGTGTTCATCATGCTCATCTTTTTTATCGTGACCACTTCGTTTGTCAAGGAGTCAGGGGTCACGGTGTCAACGCCGCAGGCCAGTACTGCGTCAAAACAAGCCAATGCAAATATATTCATCGCGATTACTGCGAAAGGTGAAATTTGGGTAGACCGGCGTCCAGTGGACCCGCGCAGTGTCCGCGCTATCGTGGCGCGCCTGCACGCGGATAATCCGGAAGGCTCAGTGATTATCCAGGCCGATGAAGAGGCGTCTACCCGTACGCTGGTAGAAGTGATGGATCAGGTAAGGCTTGCGGGGGTCGAAGGCATAGCCATCGCAGCGGAGAAAGGCGTGCAATGAGTCCAAGGGCGTTGCGCCTGCTTCCCTCCCTCAGCGGGGCAGTAGTGATTACAGTAGCGATATTCCTCTTTATGCACGGCCTTATCCGCCTCAGCCAGGTAGAGCAGGTTGAACTGGCTGTCTTCCAGAACGTGGAAATACTGCGAACTGAACCGCCAGAGCCTGAACAGGATGCGCAGCAGGATCAGCCAGAGGAACTCACCCAGGAACCGCAACTTGAGATGCCGCAACTGGCGCCGCCCAGCCCGCAAACCCCACAGGCGATGGAGATGCCCACGCTGGACATGGCATTGGGAGACATTGCCATACAGGCGGTAGGCGACAGTTTCAGCGCGCCGCTGGGCGCCGGTGGGGTTAGCATTCCGGGTGGCGGGCAGGATGCACAGGGGTTTGTTGAAGTGGTGCCCTACAACACGCGCAAACCCAACGTGCCCGATGTCGCCTGGCAGAACAAGATAAGTGGCTGGGTACTGGTCGCTTTCTCTGTGACCCCCAGTGGTACCACGCGCAGCGTGAGAGTGCTGGATGCGCACCCCCGGGGCGTGTTTGAGGAAAAGGTTATCGCCGCGGTGGAGGACTGGCAGTATTCGATCAGTTTTTCCGGGCGTAGTACCGCTGATGTGGTGCTTACACAGCGTGTCGATGTGCGTTGGCAGGACTACCCTGCGAATCTTCCCAATGTCGATTAGTACTCTTCGCCTGTGCGCCGCGACACTTTGCGCCGCGCTAATATGGGCAGGCCCACTGGGCGCCCAGAACCAGGGGCAGTATCGCAGCCGCATTCAGCTGGACCCTCTGGGTGAAATGGGAAAAGGCTCGGAGATGTCCGTGTCGGAACTGGAGGCCCAGATCGATCAGATCAAGGACCCCTATGCCAGGTCCAGCGCCGGCCGTTTTCTTGCCCGGCACTCGGTGCAGGAAGGGGATTACGAGGGCGCCATACGTTACTACCGGGAGGCGCTGGGCTCGAAAGGCTTGTCCGATGTCGCCAACCGTCAGATGCTGCGAGAGCTGGCCCAGGTGTATCTTCTCAACGAAGACTTCCGGCAGGCGGCGATCACCCTTGAGCGCGCGCTGGATATCAAGCTGCAGCCCGAGCCAGCAGACTTCCTGTTACTAGCGCAGGCGCGCTACCGACTCGGCGATTACGTTGCTGTGGTCGTTGCGCTGGACGGCATCAGTGCCGCCGGTCTCCAGCTTGATCGTCGCCAACTGGGCCAGGCGTTGGCGCTGTACTACCGTGCTGGCGCCTACCAGCAGTGCGAGCATATCCTCAGGCAGCTATTGCAACTTGAACCAGAAAACCCACAACACTGGCACCAGCTCGCCACGGTATACCTGCAGCAGAACAAGCGGCGCGATGCCCTGGATCAGTTATCACTTGCGCTGGAAAAGCAGGTGCCATTTACCGGGCCAGAATTACAGTTGCTCATTGACCTGCGTGCCGATGGTGGCAACCCTTACAGTGCCGCTGTGCTGCTGCAGGAAGCGATGGTGCAGGGCAGTCTGGACAACAACGCCGCCAACCAGCGCAAGCTTTTTGAGCTGTGGTTGCGGGCGAGGGAGAGAGACAAGGCCATAGCTGCACTGCAGGAGGCAGCCCGCAGCAGTGGCGACACAGAGCTTTATCTGTACCTGGCGCAGTTACAAATGGAAGACCAGCAATGGCAGGCCATGCTTGCCACGGTGCTGGCCAGTTGCAGCCAAAGCCTGGATGATCGCTATGTCAGCCGGGCCAACCTGCTGCTGGGCGTGAGCCTGTTCAAACAGGGCCGTGAAGAGGAGGCGCGTCGGGCGTTTATCAATGCGACGCTGGTCGGCGGCGCCAATGAGCAGGCGGCACAATGGCTGCAATTTATGGATGCGGCTCCCGCCACTGAACAAGAGCTGCGTCAGGTACGTGGGCCTTGTTACGGCAGTGCGGGCAAGAAGAGCACGCTGCAACCGGTACCCCGGCAGGTTGCGGCCCGGGCAGAAACAGGCGCCGACAATCCTGTGCAGGAAACTATGCGAGATAGTTTGCCCGCGGAAGTTGCTCTCAAAACCGTGCCCGCTCGACGCTTTTATTATGTCAGTCAGGACGAGTCGATAACGCAGTTGTTGCCGCGCATACGTGCGCTTGCAGTGCGACTCAACGTCAACCTGGTCAAGTCAGGTGGCTCTGCAGATGGTCCGGTTACCTTGCTGGCGCTACCCGGTGAAGATCTACGTCTGGCACTGCCCACCAGGGGTGCGCCGCAGGCCAGCGGGCGTTATCGTCTCTATAACGCGGCGAAGTTCAAGTGTGCCTGGCTGCACCTGGTGCAGGGGGAGGGTGATGCGCAGGCGATGATGGCGGGTTTTCGTAAGGACGTGGAAGCCGCTGGCTATCGCCTGACCGGGGAATACCGGCTGCAACAGATTCCCGGTGATGACACCACGGTGGAGCTGCAGTTGGGGGTCGAGTAGCGGGCAGGCGTCGCGACAGACGCCCCAACCGTTTTGCTCAAGCGCCCTGAATAGTCTTTACCACGTCTCGTGCTGAGAGTATGGCCCCGTCAATATAGCTGACATCGAGACAGTCGCCGATGCGGTGTACTTCAGCATCCAGACTGTCCAGTTGCCCGGCCAGGCTATCATCCCCTTCGGCGCCCAATGCAATAATGACTTGCTTTGCCTTGAATGAGCGAGTCTCATCGTCGATTTCGCACACCACGCTGTCAGCGGTAATCTCCTTTACCGGCGCCTGGGCGTGAATATCCACGCCATGTTCGCGCAACATATGTAACACCCGTGCTCTGCGTACGATCGCCAGTTCGGCGCCGAGTTCGCGCCCCGGCTCCACGATGGTGACCTTGCGGCCCCTTTCCACCAGGTATTCCGCCAGTTCCAGCCCGACGAGACCGCCGCCTATAATCACTATCTGGTCAGCCAGTGGCATCCAGATGCGTGAGGCAAAACGCAGCAGGGCCACGCTGCGCAAGGCCCCTGTAAGACGACCTATCAACAGGGCACAGCGTGCAAATAGTGAAAGTTTGCGTGCCGCTGCCGGGTCGGTGCCGAAGAGTACGCCGCGCAGCTCTTCGCCGTCGAAGACATGGCGCTGGGACTTGCCGGGTATGTCCGGCGCCTGACGCAAGGCACCGGTGGCCAGAATTACGTGGTCTACATCTGCGGCGTGAATAGCAGCTGCCTGGGCCGTTTTGCCCAACTGCAGGTCGACGGGTAGCCGGCGCATCTCACTGGAGAGGTAGTCTATAAGACCCTCGTTGGGCGCATAGGCCAGTGCGGCGATGCGGGCAGTCCCGCCAAGATCTTTGTCGCGCTCCCATAGTGCAACCTTATGGCCCTGTTCAGCCAGTATGCGTGCTGCTTCCATGCCGCCCGGGCCTCCGCCGACCACCAGGACGCGGAGCGGGTTATTGCTGCTCGCGAGGATGTCACCTTCCCATTCGCGCCCCATGTTGCTGTTGACGGCACACATCATGGGCTGATTGATGAAGATCTGGCTCACACAGATATAGCAGTAGATACAGGGCCTGACCTGGGACGCATTACCGCTGGCGAGTTTTTCAGGCAAATGCGGGTCCGCCAATAGCTTCCTGCCCATCGCCAGGAAGTCATAGTCACCGGCAGCCAGATGCTGTTCAGCGGCCTCCGGCTCGATTCGCCCCACGCCGATAACCGGGATACCTACAGCCTGCTTCACCTTTTTGGCGAACTCCACGAAGCCGCCGGGCTCGTGTACCAGCGGTGCCTCGGTGAACGCAATTGCATGCGCTACGTTACCGTAGGCACTCACGTCGATAGCGTCTGCGCCGGCTTGTTCACACAGCCTTGCGGTGACCACGCAGTCATCAGGGGTGATGCCGCCTTCCGTGCGATATTCCATGGCATCGAGACGCACGAGAATAGGAAACTGGCCCCCGGTCCTGTCCCGTACGGCCGCGATTATCTCTGTCAGGAAGCGTGCGCGGTTCTCCCGTGAGCCCCCGTACTGATCATCGCGCCGGTTGCTGTAAGGGGAGAGGAAGCTGGCGATGAGGTACCCGTGACCCGCGTGGATTTCGATTCCGTCGAAACCGGCACGCTGGGCACGTTCCGCCGCGTCGGCAAAGCCGGCAACGATCCCGGCTATATCTGCGGCCTGCATCTCAAAGTACTGCGGCCCCTTACCGTCAGGCCCGGCCGCTTTGATGAAATGCCCGATTTCGTTGCGTGTCAGTACGTGAAACATGTCGCTTGCAGAGGGGCGCAGGATGGAGGGCAGGGGGATTTTACGCCCCGCCACGGTGTCTTCCTGTGCCATCTTTCCGCCATGATTGAGCTGGGCGACAATCTTTGCGCCGTGCCGGTGCACTCTGTTCGCCAGATCAGTAAGGCCTGGGAGAAATTCGTCTTTGGAAAAACCCACTGTATTGGGCATGGTGGAACCGTTGGGGAAGCATGCGGCTGAAGTCTCCAGAACCAGCAGTCCGGCACCACCACGAGCTCGCTCTTCGTAGTATGCGAGCAGGCGTTCTGAGCAACTGCCGTCTGTATTCGCGAAATTTGAGCCCATTGCCGCCAGTACGATGCGGTTGCGCAGGGACATGGAACCGATTTTGCCGGGAGAGAGCAACTTGCCAAACGCTGTAGACATTTCTGTGACCTCTTTTCCTTTTATATATGAGAATATGGATGACAGGCGGTTGGGCTAAAAGTACGGGGCAGTCCAAACTCGTAGACATCTGCGCTCTGTCGGGTCTGTAGCGAACGCAAATGCACATGAAGTTGGAGGCCCATGTCCTGTATGCTTTAGCCCGCACTAATGATAATCATTGCCATGCGTATCACCCGATACCGTGGATGGTCGCAGATGGGAACCGCAGCCCATAACTAATAAACAGGAGCACACACTATGCAGAAACAATTCAGGAACTCACTCATGAGCGTTGCCGTACTGGCAGCCCTTGGAGTGTCTGACTATGCCGCAGCGCAACTTGAAGAAGTTGTGGTAACGGCACGAAAAAGAGCGGAAAGCATGCAGGATGTGCCTATGGCCATTTCTGCATTCAGCGCCCAGCAGCTGCAGGATGCGCAGATCGATGGCATGGAAGATCTTGAGCGCATGACCCCTAACGTCACCCTCACTGAAACCAGTGGTCTTCAGGCTGGCTCGATAGCGGTCTTCATACGCGGTATCGGCAATGATCCCGGTTTTGCGCAGGGTGTGGGCATTTACGTCGATGACGTGTACATGAACCGCACAGCTGGCGCACTATTGGAAGTCTATGACGTGGAGCGCATCGAAGTGCTGAAGGGCCCCCAGGGTCACCTTTATGGGCGTAATACCATTGGCGGTGCGATCAAGTACGTTTCTCGAGAGCCCTCTGAAGAGGTGATGGGTGGCGTCGAGCTCAAGACAGGCGAGTTTGACCTGATGCAGCTCAAGGCCAACATTTCCGGCCCTATCATTGGGGACACTTTGCTGGGTAGCTTTGGCGCACTGTATCGCGAACGAGACGGTATCCAGGAAAATACCCTCGACGGTGAGGAGTTCTGGGATCAGGATGTGGCATCCTATCGCGGCAGTCTGATATGGAACGCGACAGACAGCCTGCGCATCAAACTGGCTGGCGACTATTTTAAGGACGATTCCACTCCGCGCATACCCAATCGCAGTGGTGTAAACACAGCCTTCATGGGCCAGCTTGATTTCTTCACCAATGGCGCAAATTTCTTCCTGGCGCCCGGTACCGGCCTGCTGCAGTCCCCGAACGATGCGGGTTTGCCCTCGGACCCGGATGAAGTATCCACCGACCAGGGTGCACTGCTCGATGAGTATGAAATAGAGGCGACCACCGTAGCAGTGACCATTGACTGGGACATTAACGACCAGTGGTCTTTCAAGTCGATCACCGCCCAGCGCAATGTTGATCACATTCAGCCCTTCGATTTTGACGGTAGTGAGCAGAACTTTATCAACACCATCAATGATCGTGAGTTCGAGGATTTCAGCCAGGAATTCCAGGTTAACTATAGCGGAGACAGCTTTGAAGTCGTCGCCGGAGCCTATTACCTGGACGGTGATACCTCGGCCCCGGGTGTCACTACCCAGACTCCGCGCCTGTTGGGTACAACGCTGCAGTTCAAAGATACCTTTGTTGATGAGCGGGAAATTCAGTCAACCTCTGTCTACGCCAACGTGGACTGGAGCATCTCCGAGAGCTGGCAGCTGTCGTTTGGCGGACGTTACACCAAGGACGAGAGAGAGGAACGCCAGCAAGCCACGGTCGACCAGACCTTGTATGCGCTTGCGCTGGGTAACACGCCCTTTGGCGTTGTGCCCCTGGCCATCGCACCGGGACAGGGTGACAATGCCGCTGCCAGCCCCAACTTCGTGGCCTGGGCGACACCTTTCACCGATGCTATCGACATTTCATTCCCCGAGCCAACCAATGCCAAGGATGACTGGACCGAATTCTCGCCCAGCGCACGCCTGACGTGGTTTGCAACCGATGACATGATGGTTTATGCGGGCTTCTCCAACGGCTTCAAGTCCGGCGGTTTCCAGAGACAAAGTGGTAAGAGCACTGCATTCGACCCGGAAACTGTGGATTCCTACACTCTGGGTATCAAGAGCACCTGGCTCGACGGCACACTGCGTGCCAACGGTGAGGTCTTCCTCAACGATTATCAGGACAAGCAGTTGGCAACCATTGGCCTGGTCGAAGGTAACCTGGAAGAGTTTGTCGATAACGTGGGTGAACTGGAGACCAGCGGTGTTGAACTGGAGTTGATCTGGCTGCCCGCTTTAGAGGGACTCACAGTGGGTCTAAACGTGGGCTACCTCGACGTGGATGTGAAGGCCTTTGATTCTGAAGAGGGCGACCGTGCTGACACCACAGCAATTGGCTTCTCTCCTGACTGGACCGTAGCAGCGCGGGTCAACTATGACTTCGATCTCTCCGATTGGGGCACCATGATGATTGGTACTGACGTTGCCTATCGCACCGACTCTTACACCAACTCGCCCATCGACCTGACCAATGAAGCTGCCGCTGAAGCGCAGATTCAGGAAGAGCATGCGATCTGGAACGCCATCGCGGCATTCCGCAGCGCTGATGGCCACTGGCGGGTGGCGGTAGAAGGCAAGAACCTCGAAGACAAGCGGGTGGTCACCAACACCTTTGACCTGACCCTGTTCCAGACTGCCGGTTATAACATGCCGCGCACCTGGGCTGTGTCAGTCGGCTACGAGTTCTAGAACGGTAGTAGTGTGGAGCCCATTTGGGTCTCTTGTTGCCGCGTCCTACGGGCGCGGCTTTTTTATGCCTGAAAGTAACGCTATATAAAAGGATTGGATTATGAGATTCACCTTGTTAACAGGTCTGGGTGGAACAGCCGACTACCATCAGATCGCGCGCACTGCGGAGTCTGCGGGTTTTCATTCGATGGGCGTGCCAGACAGCCTCTTTTATCCGGAGATTACCGAGTCCGACTACCCGTATATGGATACGAATGCGGTACGTCAGGTGCTTGATGGAGTGCCGGTACTGGAGCCTTTCATCGCCATGGCGGGTATGGCCGCTGTCACCGAGCGCCTGCGTTTTTATCCGGCGGTGATGAAGGTACCCGTGCGTCAGCCGCTGGTTCTGGCCAAGGCACTGTCCTCGCTAGCCGTGGCCAGCGGCGGTCGCGTCAGCCTGGGTGCCGGCCTGAGTCCATGGAAGGAAGACTTTACATTTAACGGTGTTGATTTTGACCAGCGCGGCAAACTCTTCGACGAATGCCTGCATATTATTCGTGCGGCGATGAGTGGTGACTACTTTGAATATGAGTCAGAACATTTCAATATAGGTCGCTGTAAGCTCTCACCGGTGCCCGACACGGCAGTGCCCATGCTAATTGGTGGTCACGCCAAGCCTGCGCTGCGGCGAGCGGCCAGACTTGGTGACGGCTGGATCTCCGCCAATTCTGATTACGATACACTGAAAGGCCTGCTGCAAACGCTGGCAGAATTGCGCCGCGAGCACGGGACTGATCAAAAAGAAGGGTTCGAGATACACGCATTTGATGTCACTGCGCGCAAGATCGAAGATTACCAGCGCCTTGAAGCGCTTGGGGTCACAGATATCTGTGTAAATCCGTGGAATGCCTATGATCCTGATATTACGCTGGAGAAGAAACTGGCGGGTATCCAGCGCTTCGCAGAGGGTATTATCCACCGCTATCCGTAAACCCTGCGCCGGACTTATCACCCGGCTGTAATCCTGCCCCATACTGGGGCAGGCCAGGGTGAAATTCCTAGAGGGACTCTGGACGCATCATCGCATCGTGGCCGCCGTCGATATACAGCATCGCTCCGCAGATGAAGCCTGCACGGTCGCTGAGCAAGAAGCTGGCGGCGTCGGCCATGTCCTGGGGGACACCGGGCCTGCCGACTGGAATAGACGCAATAAACTGTTTTATCGCCTCACTGTAAGTGGGGTCATCCTCGACGGCCATGCTCAGGGGAGTGCGGGTGTAACCCGGCCCTATGGCATTCATGCGAATGCCCTCGGCAGCGTAGGCCTGGGTATTCTGGCGCATCCAGCGCGTTACCGCTTGTTTGGTGCCGGAGTAAACCGGCTGTCCTTCCATTTCTTCCGCCAGCGCAAAGGCCTGCTGCTCGTTTCCTTCCAGCAGTGCGCTGATGAAGTCGGGGTTTGTCGGCATGGGCGCGGAGTTTGAGGAGACCAGCAATACAGCTGCCTTGTTGCGAGCCAGCATGGGGCGCAGCCCCGCTATCAGCTCAACCGTGCCGTAGTAATTGACGCTGGTTATCAGTGACTTGTTGGGTACGTGCGAGCCAAGCCCTGCGCTGGTAACCAGGCCTGCCAGTTCGCCTCCGGTGGCGGCTTCTATGGCGCCGATGGCGTCTGTACGGCCTTCAGCAGTCGACAGGTCAGCGACGATGTCCGCCTCCTGGATGTCCAGGCTGAGGCAGCGGTTGCCTTCGCTCCTGAGCTGCTCAGCGATGGCCAGTCCAATACCGCTGGCGCCGCCAGTAATAACATAGGTTCCCATAATTTATTTTCCTGTTCTGTTAGTCGGGGGTGTCGTTTCCTGCAGTGCCGAGGCGGCAGTGTGCCCATCGGCATCAGCTTGGGGCAGGGCAAAGGCGATGTAGCTGTCTCCGGTGGGCGTGCCCAACTTGCCGCCGCTGCAGGTAACTACAATATATTGTCTGCCGCCGATTTCATATGTGGCCGGTGTTGCGTAGCCGGCCGCAGGTAATTTGTACTGCCAGAGCAGTTTGCCGCTGCGCTTGTCGAAAATGCGCAGCATCTCATCGGAGGTGGCTGCGATAATGAGCAGTCCGCCAGCGGTAACCACTGGACCGCCATAGTTGCGCGTGCCAGTAGCCGGAACGCCTTCCTCGCGTAGCTGCGCGTATTCGCCCAGCGTTACCTGCCAGGCCCGCTTGCCGGTGGCCAGGTCAATGGCGGTGAGCGTGCCCCAGGGCGGCTGCACCGCCGGGTAAAAACGTTCGTCGACAAAATCGTTGTAGCCGGCGAACACATAGGCGGTCTCGGTTTCCCCGTCCTGTTCTGCGCTGGCCTCACCCGCATCAAACGCGAATACGTAGTCCACGAGCGCTTCGAGATCATGGCGAGCCAGCTGGGGAAACGGCATCATGCGGCCCTTGCCAGCGCGGATCACCTCCATGGCGTCTCGCTTGTCGCTGCGCTGGGCAATGCCGGCCAATGCGGGTGCATAGGGATAAAAGCCCTGCAAATCCAGGCCGTGACAGCCGCTACACTGTTGACGAAACAGGAATGCTCCACGGCCCACACTGCTGCCTTTATTTACCTCAACTGCCTGCACCTGAATGATGTGCGGCGCCTCAATGGCGTTGATGTAGTAGAGATTGCTCTGCGGGTCAAAAGCACCGCCACCCCAGTTGCCACCGCCATAAAACCCGGGAAAGAGCACCGATTTCTTAAGCCCCGGGGGGCGCATGTAAGCGAACTCCTCGGCGTCTTCCAGCTGCTTTTTGACATACGCGTAAGTGCGGGGGTTTATCTGCGACAGGTCGTCAGCCGAAAAAGTCTGGCGGGTAAATGGTTCGGGTAAAGTGACCATGGGTTGTGTGGGGTAGGCCACTTCGCCCGGTACATTGGATGCCGGCACCGGCACTTCCTCAATCGGGAACACAGGTTTACCCGTATCGCGGTCAAGCAGGTAGAGCACGCCCTGTTTAGATGCCTGCGCCAGCACATCACGCTTGCCGTCCTGGGTGGTGACTGTCGCCAGGGTCGGCGCGGAGCTGAGATCCCGGTCCCATAGATCGTGATGCACGGTTTGGAAGTGCCAGAGGCGCTTACCGCTGCGTGCATCCAGAGCGATGATAGTATTACCAAAGAGGTTGGCACCGACACGCCCGGAGCCGTCAAAATCGGGTGTGGGTGAACCGGTGGGAACGTAGACCACGCCCCTTTCCCGATCCACGCTCATGCCTGCCCAGGCGTTGGCGCCGCCGGCCGTTTCCCAGGCCCTGGCAGGCCAGGTTTCGTGGCCGGTTTCGCCGGGGTGGGGAATAGTGTGAAAGGTCCAGGCCAGTGAGCCGTCAATGGTGCTGTAGGCTCGAATGTCGCCGGGTGCCGCGCCGGCGCTTTCCGCAACCGCTGACCCCATTATGATCAGATCGTCGAAAATGACGCCGGGCGAGGGTGCATTGATGCTGACCTTTTGTGGATCCCGACCCAAGCCCAGGCGCAGGTCTACTCTGCCATTTTCGCCAAAGCTCTTTATCGGTTTTCCGGTAAGGGCGTCCAGGGCCATCAGGTAATGGCCGGTTGTGAACAGTACGCGTTTGCCCACTTCCCCTTGCCAGTACGTGATGCCGCGCATATTGGAAAGCCCGACGTGCGTCAGTGGCGGGTTGTAGGACCAGAGTTCCTTACCGCTAGCCGCATCCAGCGCGAACACGTTGTACAGCGGGTTGCGGCCATAGAGGACGTTGTCCACTATGACCGGGTTCACCTGTAGTTCGGAGGTCGCTGGCAGTGGCGCACCCTTTGCACTCTCGTAGCGCCACGCCACGGTCAGTTGCCCGACGTTGCCCTCATTGACCTGATCCAGTTCCGAGTAGTGCGTGTTGCCGTCGTCACCGCCGTAGGTCTGCCACCCGTAGAAGTCAGTGGCGCTAGCGACTGAGCCCAGGGTTAGCAGTACCAGACCAGTTAATCCGACAAGGCCCTGCCTCATTATACGTCCCGGTTATCCAGGGTCAGCTTCCAGTCGGGTACGTGCAACTGCGGTGTCTTGCCGCCGTCCACCGGTAAAACGATACCGGTTATGAATGCAGCATCGTCAGAGGCAAGGAAGCAGATGCTATGCGCAAGGTCCTCCGGGGTGCCAAGGCGGTGAATGGGGATGGAGCTTGCCATCAGCTCTTTCATGGCCTCATTCTTACCAACCGATGCGTCCAGACCGGGGGTTTCCACTGCGCCAGGAGCGACCACGTTGACCCGCACGCCGTAGGGTGCAGCTTCCATTGCTGCGCACATGCTGAACTGGTTTACCGCGGCTTTTGCGGCGGAATAAGCGCCCGCGGCGACACCGGCGCGCAGGCTGCTCACCGAGGAAATGTTAATGATGGAACCGCTGCCCTGGGGCTGCATAATCTTCATTGCTGCCTGTACACCGATAAAGACGCTCTCTACCGAAACGCCGAAGTTGGCGCGCCAGTCCTCAATATTCTGGTCCAATACCATGCCGCCGATGACTGACGGGGCATTGTTGACCAGCACGTCCAGGCGGCCGAATTCTTCAGCGGTATCGGCAATGAGTTTGGCGAAGGCATCGATATCTCCGATATCCAGTTCCACTCCCTTGAACTTGCCACCAAACTGGGCGATCTCTTCTGCCAGGCTGTCCAGCCGCGGCATTCGGCGGGCGCAGGCAATAACCTGGGCACCTTCCCTGGCGAGTTGCAGGGCAGTGGCCCGGCCAATACCCATGCTGCCGCCAGTCACGATGGCGACCTTTCCGTCAAAGCGTTGCTGTGTCATGTGGTGTATGCTCCTCTCTTTGTGTGTTCCGAATCCATTCGTTGAATGCGCGGTTACAGTGCCAACGTGGCCGTGCCACTGACATGGTAGCCGCGGCTGTTGCGTCCGCCAAACTGCACTTCAACCTGGCCGTCGTCTGCGGCAGAAACCTGCCCCTGCATAACCATGGTATCACCGGGTACGTTTGGTGCCATCAGTTTGAATCTCAGCTTCTGCAGGCGGCTGCCAGGGCCAGCCCAGTCACTGAGGTAGCGGGCGCACAGGCCGCTGGTGGTGAGTATATTCATAAAAATATCGGGCATGGCCGCTGCTCTGGCAGCTGGTGCATTATGGTGTACGTCGATGAAGTCCTGAGTGGCAACGGCGCCGCTGACAATCAGCTTATGGGTGATGGGGATCGCCAGTTCAGGCAGCTGCTGTCCAGCGGACACTGAGCTCGGGTCAAGATCGACAAAATCAGGCTCCCATTCGCTGGTCGGGAGTGTTACCGGCTGTGCTGAATCTGCCGAGTTACTGTCATCCGCCTGCTGTTCCTGGGCAGGCGCATACTGCAGATAGGTAATCAGTGCCTCGGCGAAAAGCTGCTCGTTCTGGTCCAGATACTCAACTCGCTCAGTCACAAAGTAGCCCTGGCCCAGCCCGGTCTCTTTCAGTTCACTGATATTAACGACCGTCGTAAAGTGGTGGGCCCTGTCACCCTCGTTCAGGTAACGATGGAAGCTGATGTCATAGCTCACAGCCACGTTGGCCGGAAAACCGTGCTCACTGAGTGTATCGAAGACCTGATAGGGGGCGTCGTCGGTCGAGCCCGGCGCGTAGACCATATTGACGTCGCGCATGGTCCACATCTGCATCATTGCCGGTGGCGCTAGCGCAGAGGTGATACCCCGTGCTGCCTGGTAAGCCGTATCCAGGTAGAGCGGGTTGCGGTCACCCATGGCGCTGCACCATTGCCAGACCTGTACACGGCTTACCGGGTTAAAGCTGTTGTAAGGCCCCAGCCGATTGCCTGTCAGTGCCTTGGTATCCAGTTCTTTCTGATCAGAGACCGCGCGATTCATAATTCTGCCTTTTCTGCTGCACGATCCAAAATCTTAGGTCTTTTGCTTTGCAGCCGACAGCACCGAAGGGGTCGAATACATGTGCGAGATGTGTCAATCACCCAGCGGGGGCCCGGCAATGGCGGCATTCTACCCTTGAAAACGGCAGGCAGTGGCCCCATATCCCCCCGCAGGTAATAATCTAATTAAATTTCAATCGCTTAGCTATCGAGGTTGACCAATGACTGCAGATGTTAAAAAGGAGACCATGGGTTTCCAGACCGAGGCGAAGCAGCTGCTTCACCTGATGATCCACTCTCTCTATTCCAACCGGGAAATCTTCCTCCGCGAACTGATATCCAACGCATCAGACGCCATCGACAAATTGCGTTTTGCGGCCTTGTCCAACGAGGCCTTACTGGAAGGTCAGGGTGACTACCAGGTTCAGGTGGATGTGGACAAGGACGCGCGAACCATCACTATCGCGGACAACGGTATCGGTATGAACCGTGACGAGGTGGTCGAACACCTTGGCACCATCGCCAAATCCGGCACCGCGGCCTTCATGGAAAGTCTCACTGGCGACCAGCAGAAAGACTCGCAATTGATTGGCCAGTTCGGCGTTGGGTTCTACTCTGCGTTCATCGTGGCAGATCGCGTTGAGGTGCATACGCGTAAGGCAGGAGAAGATGCTGACCAGGGCGTGGTTTGGGAATCACACGGAGAATCAGAGTTCAGCGTAGAGCCGCGTGACAAGGCGACTCGTGGTACCAGTATCATGCTGTTCCTGAAAGACGACTGCGAGGAATTCGCAGACGACTTCCGCGTGCGTAGCGTGATCAAAAAGTACTCTGACCATATCTCGGTACCGGTAATGATGCTCAAGCCCGCAGCGCCAGTGGCAGAAGACGCGGAAGAGCAGACAGAGCAGCCCCCCGAATACGAAGCCGTTAACGAGGCCACCGCACTGTGGACACGCAGCCGCACCGAGATTTCAGATGACGAATACAACGAGTTTTACAAGCACGTATCCCATGATTTCGATGAGCCGCTCACCTGGAGCCACAACAAGGTAGAAGGCAAATTCGACTACACCAGCCTGCTCTACATTCCCAAGCGCGCTCCGTTCGATATGTGGAACCGCGACATGGCCAGGGGCCTGAAGTTGTATGTGCAGCGCACGTTTATCATGGACGACGCAGAGCAGTTCCTGCCTCTGTATTTGCGTTTTGTGAAAGGTGTGGTGGACTCCAACGACCTGCCACTGAACGTATCACGGGAGATCCTGCAGCAGGACGCAGCAGTAGAGTCCATGCGCAGCGCGTTGACCAAGCGCGTGCTGGATATGCTTTCGAAACTGGCGAAGAAAGGCGGTGACGACTACGCCGGTTTTTGGAAAGAGTTCGGCCAGGTGTTGAAAGAAGGCCCGGCTGAGGACTTTGCCAACAAGGAGAAAATTGCCGGTCTATTACGTTTTTCCTCGACGCATACTGATGCGCCGGAGCAAGACCAGTCCCTGGAAGACTATGTGCAGCGTATGCAGGAAGACCAGGAGAAAATCTTCTATGTTGTTGCCGAGAATTTCAATACCGCCAAGAACAGTCCCCATCTGGAGGTATTCCGCAAGAAGGGCATTGAGGTGCTGTTGCTCTGCGACCGCGTTGATGACTGGCTGATGAATCATCTCCAGGAGTTTGACGGCAAGGCCTTCCAGGACGTCGCTCGTGGGGCCCTGGACCTGGCAGCGGACACGGAAGAAGAAAAAGCCGAGCAGGAGAAGCTGCAGAAGGAAAGCGAAGCGCTGGTAGAGCGCATGACAAAGGTGCTCGAAGGCAAGGTGGCAGAAGTCCGGGCGACGGCGCGACTGACAGACTCACCGGCCTGCCTGGTGGTGGGTGAATTCGATATGGGCGCGCAGATGCGGCGCATAATGGAAGCGGCAGGACAACCGGTTCCAGACAGCAAACCGATTCTGGAGATTAACCCGGGGCATCCTCTGTTGGAAATGCTCGACCAGGAGCAGGACGAAGACCAATTTGCCGAGTTGTCAGCAATCGTGTTTGATCAGGCTAACCTGGCCGAGGGAGGGCAGTTGGATGACCCGGCTGCCTACGTGTCCAGGCTGAACAAGCTGCTGCTCACACTGAGCGGCAGGTAGGCTTTCCAGGCGAACCACGGCAGGCGTAGCGCCTGTCGTGGTTCGCCTGTCCCTGCAGAAATAACCCGATCCGCTGGATCGGTATCCCGGTCACCCCGATTCTCAATCATATACGAGGCCTGGCCTGGGAACAGGTTTTTGCGACGCTATGTAAAAAGCGCGCTCATGCTATTCGTTTTGGTAGACTGTGCGGCAAAAGCATAAGAATGGAGTTGGCGATATGACCACTCGACACACCGTCGCGGTGCTGGGCGGTGGCAGTTTTGGCACGGTTATCGGCAACATCATCGCCAACAACGGTCACAGCGTCAGGCTCTGGTTACGTAATGACGGCCTGGCCGCGACCATTAACAGCTCCCGGGAGAACAGTGTTTACCTGCCGGGGTATCATCTCAGCGACAGACTGTACGCGACGACATCATTGCGCGAATCGGTAGCGGATGCGGATATCGTTTTCGTTGCGGTTCCCGGGAAGTCGTTCCGTGAAGTCGTGCAGCAATTGCCCCGGATGATTTCTGGCGATAGCCAGGTTATCAGCTTGACCAAGGGTATAGAGCCAGGTGGCTTTCGCCTGATGAGCCAGATCTTGCGCGAGGAGTTGCCGGATAACCCGCTGGGTGTGCTGTCGGGCCCCAATCTCGCCAGCGAGATTGCCCTGGGCCATGTATCCGCTTCAGTGATAGCCAGTGAGTCGCCTTCCGTAACCCGGTGCATCCATGACCTCCTGCACTGCGAGGCTTTCCTTATCTACGCGTCTGATGATATGTACGGTGTGGAACTGGGCGGCGCGCTCAAGAACGTCTATGCGATTCTCGCCGGCGTCGGCGCAGCCTTGGGTTTTGGTGAAAATACCCAGGGCATGCTGCTTACCCGAGCACTGGCGGAAATGTCGCGTTTTGCTGTCTGTCTGGGCGCCAACCCGTTGACGTTTCTCGGGCTCTCGGGGGTGGGCGATCTTTTTGTGACCTGTTCATCACCTTTATCACGTAATTACCAGGTAGGGCTCGCATTGGGAAAAGGCCGGCCATTGGAGGATATTCTGGCGACGATGGACCAGGTAGCGGAGGGCATCAATACCCTCGGGTTGCTCAAGCGCGAGGCCGACTCCCGGGGCGTGCCCATGCCATTGGTGGACGGCCTCCACGCTATTCTTTACGAACACCGGGAAGTCGAGGACGTACTGACGTCCATAATGCACCGGGAGCAGGCCCAGGATGTGGAGTTTGTCATCCGCTAGTTAACAGATGGAATTGCTATGTTATTGACGATATGGCGCCACGGTCAGGCCGGAAGTGCTGCAAGTGACCGAGTGCGGGAGTTAACTGCGCAGGGACGTGCGGACATTGGCCTGGGCGTCCAGCGCTTCGCGCAACAGTGTGAGAAAAGAGGCCTCGCGCCACCAGACCACATCCTGTTCAGCGAGTGGGTTCGCACCCGCCAGACTGCAGGCATACTGGCGAGCTTTTTTCCCGATGCTCCTTGTACAGCCTGTACGGCCCTGGTGCCGGGCCGTTACCCTGCGGATGTGGACAATGAACTGGACGCAAGGTGGTCCGCCGGGCCTGCACAGCACCTGCTGCTGGTGTCACACCAGCCACTGGTTTCAGCGCTGGTTGATCATTATCTGGGGCAGCCGGGAAGGGTGGCGCCGTTGCTGCCCGGGGGACTCGCGACCCTGCAGCTCGATGTGTTCGCCAGTGGCTGCGGTAGCCTGTGCTTCTCTGCCCAGCCCCCTGAATATGAGGCAGTGGTATGAGTGACGTCGTGCCAGTTGAACGAGCGTGGGATGTTCATGGGCTGCATTTGACCGCCCAGTGCTGGGGTGATCCAGAAAGTCCGCCCGTGCTGGCCCTGCATGGATGGTTGGATAACGCCGCAAGCTTTGCTCCTCTCGCTGCCTGCCTGGCCGACGCGTTTTATGTGGTCGCCCTGGATCTCTCCGGTCATGGCCAATCCGGTTGGCGCTCTGCCGATGCGACATACCAGGTCTATGACGACCTTCCCCAGATCAGGGGTATCATAGAGCAGTTGGGCTGGAGCAAATTCGCACTGATCGGGCATTCGCGGGGCGCTATTATCGGTACGCTCTTTGCCGCGACGTTCCCGGAGTTGGTCTCGCGGCTGATACTGCTGGACGGTATCGTGCCGTCGCCACTGGAGCCAGCGGGTTTTGTCGACCAGATGCGCAACTTTGTGATAGAGAAGGAGCGTCTGTTAAATCGGCAGTACCGCATCTTTGAGAGCGAACAACAGGCTGTCATGGTGCGCGAAGAGCAGGGGTTGAACAGGGCGTCGGCACAGCTCATAGCGATGCGCAATCTGCGAGCCTGCGAGGGCGGCTTTACCTGGTCTACTGACCCCCGGTTGCGGGGCGCGTCGGCGGTTAAGATGACCACAGAGCAGATTGATGTCGTGTTGGCCGCAGTGACCACGCCGACACTGCTAATGGCGGCAGAGCAGGGGCTGGCTGGCAAGCACCCGGAAGTATTCCAGTCCCTCGAGGAGCGCATGCCCGACATTAAGCTTGAACAGGTGCCGGGAGGACATCATTTCCATATGGAGAACGGTGTCGTTACACTTGCGCAGAGATTGCAGCGCTTTTTGCTGGGTCGTGGTTGAGGTTATATGTCAATTATCATCAAAGTTGTTATTGCGGCCCTGTTTGTTGTCGTACTGCCCGTTCGGGCGGAGAATCCCGCAGTACTGCTGCAACAGTTCGATGCTTACCCGCACGCGGTCAGGGTAGGGCACGGAGTGACCACGGTTAATGACCACGAGATTGGCCTGGGTGCCATGCGCAAGGTTCGCGGCGTGTGGGGCTTCAAGAAGAGTGAGCGCCAGAGCGGCGAGTTGACCCGCTATACCTGGCAGATCACTGACGGCTTCACGGCGAATGAGATACTCACCGAGATCGAGTCAGCACTCAAGCCAGAGGAACTGCTATTCGCTTGCGAGGGTCGCAGCTGCGGTAAAGGCGCCCAGTGGGCCAACAGGGTGTTTCACGAGCGTTTGCTCTATGGCCGGGACGACCAGCAGCGGTATCGTGTTTACGGTCGTGATGGTGAGCCGTCCGGTTACCGTCTTTTGCTGTTCAGTTCGACACGCACTGCTGACAGGCAATACCTGCACGCTGAATTGCTGGCGATTGCTCCCTAGCCACGGGTCGTCGCTGTTGCTTACATTTGCAGCAGCTGCAAAAATTCGTCGCGTGTGGCCTGGTGCTCTCGAAAGCTACCGAGCATCGCGGACGTTTTCATTACCGAGTTCTGTTTCTCGACGCCGCGCATCATCATGCACATGTGACGGGCCTCAATGATGACGCCCACGCCTTCTGCCCCAGTGACTGTCATGATGGTTTCGGCGATCTGGCTGGTCAGGGATTCCTGTATTTGCAGCCGGCGGGCGAAAACATCCACCAGTCGGGCAACCTTGGACAAACCCAGCACTTTTCCAGTGGGAATGTAGGCGACGTGGCAACGGCCAATGAACGGCAGCAGGTGGTGCTCACACAGTGAGTACAGCTCAACATTCTGCACCAGTACCATTTCGCTGGACTCGGACGGGAACAGGGCTTCATTAACGACCTCGTCCACCGATTGCTGATAGCCACGGGTGAGAAACTCGAACGCGCGCGCGGCACGTGCTGGCGTGTCCACCAGACCGGGTCTATTGAGATCCTCGCCGATGGCCGTAATTATATTTGCCCAGTTCTCTTCCACCAGATAACGCCTCATATCGAAGGTAAACCAGCCGCCGTTGCGGCGCAGCGATAGTAACAATCGCCCCCACGCATGGCAAACCGGGGGCAACAGCGAGTACACTTCACCGATGGATGAAAATAGCGATCAGAGCAGGCGTTTCAGCAGTGTGGGAGAGGCCATGGAATACTGTTGCGCAGCGTTGGAAAACGGCGACGTTTTCTTCGGCCACGGCACGGACAACGCCTGGGATGAGGCTGTGCAACTGGTGCTATTCGTCGCACAACTGCCCGCTGATGCAGATGACGGTTGCTTGAGCACTCCACTCAGCGCGGCGCAAGGCGAGGAGGTATTGTCCCTGCTGCGTCGACGCACCCTGGAGCACGTACCGCTGCCGTACCTGACCGGGAAGGCATGGTTTGCCGGTATCGAGTTTGCCTGTGACCGCAGGGCGATCGTGCCGCGTTCGCCTATTGCTGAATTGATACTCAATGATTACCGGCCCTGGTACGCAGGCAAGCAACCGCAGCGTATTCTTGACCTGTGCTGTGGTGGCGGTTGCATCGGGTTGGCGGCGGCGGTATATGCTCCCGAGGCAGCGGTGGACCTTGTGGATCTCGATACGCAGGCGCTGGAGCTGGCAGCGGAGAATCGTGCATTACTAGGCTGCGAAAACAGGGTAGAGATAGTGCAGTCTGACCTGTTTGATGCGCTTGCCGGACGGCGTTATGACCTGATTCTGTCCAATCCTCCCTACGTCGATGCTGCAGACCTGGCGGCGATGCCTGAGGAGTACCAGCATGAGCCGGAGCTGGCCCTGGGAAGCGGCACAGATGGCCTGGCGCTTACGCGGGTCATCCTTGCCCGTGCGCTGGACTTTCTCAATGATGACGGTTTGCTGGCAGTTGAGGTCGGCAATAGTTGGGAAGCACTGGAGCGGGCCTATCCGGGGGTTGCGTTTACGTGGCTGGAGCTAGAGGCCGGCGGCCACGGCCTTTTTGTGCTGACTGCGCAGGAATTACGTCAATACCGTGAGAGCCTGAGCGGATAATAGGTATAATAGGCGGCCCTAAACTCGCAGGCGCAGCATCAAGATGTCCGGTAACAGTATTGGCAAGCTTTTCACCGTCACCAGTTTTGGCGAGAGTCATGGACCGGCGTTGGGCTGTGTCATTGATGGCTGTCCCCCTGGGCTGGAACTCGACAGCGCCGACCTGCAAAGAGACCTCGACAGGCGCAAGCCGGGCACGTCGCGTTATACCACCCAACGCCGGGAGGCGGATGAAGTCCGGATTCTGTCCGGCGTGTTTGACGGCAAAACTACTGGTACGCCCATCGGTCTGTTGATCGAAAACACCGACCAACGTTCCAAGGACTATACCAACATCGCCAACACGTTTCGTCCGGCGCATGCAGACTACACCTACAATCAAAAGTATGGTTTTCGCGACTATCGCGGAGGCGGCCGTTCCTCGGCCAGAGAAACGGCCATGCGCGTGGCAGCAGGCGCTGTAGCGAAGAAATACCTGGGCAGCCGCTACGGTATCGAGGTGCGCGGCTACCTTTCCCAACTGGGTCCCATACGGGCAGAAAAGCTGGACTGGGCGCAGGTTGAGACCAACCCGTTCTTCTGCCCTGACGCCGATGCCGTGCCAAAAATGGAAGCCTACATGGCGGACCTTAACAAAGAGGGCGATTCCATCGGCGCACGCATCAATGTGGTGGCGTCCAACGTCATGCCCGGGTTGGGCGAGCCCGTCTTCGACAGGCTCGACGCCGATATCGCTCACGCCATGATGAGTATCAATGCGGTGAAGGGCGTGGAGATTGGCGCCGGCTTTTCCAGCGTGGAACAAAAGGGAAGTGAGCACCGTGACCTGCTGACGCCAGAGGGGTTTATTGGCAATAACGCGGGCGGCGTGTTGGGTGGAATTTCCAGTGGCCAGGACATTACGGTCAGTATCGCGCTGAAGCCCACCTCCAGTATTCGTCAGCCGGGTGCCACCATCGATACGCATGGCAAGGCAATGGAGATGGTTACCCACGGTCGCCACGATCCCTGTGTGGGTATTCGCGCCACACCTATTGCCGAGGCAATGTTGGCTATCGTACTCATGGATCACCTGCTGCGCCATCGAGGGCAAAATGCAGATGTGCGGTGTGAGACACCGGTTATCCCGGCTTCACGCCCGAACTGATGGCTTGGCTGACCGGTGAGTAAAGCCGTTCGCAGGTACTATCGCACCATACTTCTGGGCGTTGCGGCCATGGGCGTATTGATCTGGTCGGCGATAGACCAGTTTGGTATCGCCTGGGAAGAAATGTTGGAGCTGTTCCTGGTCACGCTGTCGGTGATTGCCCTGGTGATTCTGGCGGCGGGCATTGCGGTGGGGGTGTGTGTGGCGCTGCGGCGTTTATTCAGTAACAACGATTGAGCGGCGCAGCCACCCGTGCGCATCGCATACCACCCGCGCGCAATGAACAACTGGAAACCGCTTACTCCAGATCAATATCCAGCGTCATCTGATTGGCGATCTCGTCCAGGGTGTCGTGCAGGTTATCCATGTCCAGATCCTGTGGCACCTGTGCGTCGATGCGTGCCTGAAACAGCATTTCGCCACTCATTGCGGCACTATGTACGTGACTATCCATCTCTACTACATTGATCTCACGCGAGGCCAGCGCCCGGGATATCTCCTTGACGATGCCCAGGCGATCAGGCCCCAAAACCCTCAAAGTAATCGCTTTTCCGCCGCTGCTGACCGGGTCGCCTTCAGCCGGTGTTACCCGTACGCTTAAACCATTGGCGTCCAGGGCTTTCAACGCGGTTTCCAGCGAGGGCGCATTGCCGGCAGGTAGTGATACCAGCACCAGTCCGGCAAATTTGCCACCCAATTGCGATAGCCTGCTCTCGTGCCAGTTCCCCTGGTTGCTCTCGATGGTACTGGAAAGCTGTTCCACCAGGCCGGGGCGATCGTCGCCGATAAAAGTAATAATGTAGGAAGCGTCCAAGACGGGGTCTCCACTTTCAGTTACGCAGGCCGTATATTACCCTGCATCCCGATTGGGCAGAAAGAGTAAACTACAGTGACTTCATATATACAGGTGCCCGCCGACCGCCTTGAGCCCGAGGTGCTGCAAAACTTGCTGGAAGATTACGCCAGCCGGGACGGTACCGACTACGGCGCGGTGGAGTTGACCCTGGACCAGAAGACCGGCAATCTGCGCCGCCAATTGCAGAATGCAGATCTGTGCATTCTTTATGATGTGGAAGCTGAGGAATGGGATATTGTCGTGGCCGAGCAGGCACGTGCACTACTGGAGGGGTAGCCGTCATTAATGTCTATTGAAGTTGACCATATTCTCGATGCCAAGGGGCTGTTTTGTCCTGAACCAGTGATGCTGCTACACAATGTTGTCCGTGACATGGCCACAGGTGAAGTGGTGCAGGTGCTCGCTACAGACCCTTCAACCCAGCGCGATATACCCAAGTTCTGTCAGTTTCTGGGGCACGAGCTGCTGCAGCAGGACGCAGCGGACGGCAACTACCGCTATTGGTTGCGTAAACGGGACGCGCAGTAGTGCAGGAAGCCAATCCCGCGGGCGCGTCAGTATCCGCTTGTGACCGGCTGGAAATGGCCTTTGCGCGCTGCTTCGCCCGGTCCGAGAGCACGCTTTTGGTGGGAGGGGCCGATGAACCGCTCTATCAGCCTGCCACAACAAAGGGTGCCCCCAATCTGCTTTACTACCGCGAAGACTACTTCGCATCAGCTTTGCATGAAATTGCACACTGGTGTATTGCCGGTGTCGATCGGCGTCAGCAGGTGGATTTTGGCTATTGGTATGCCCCGGAGGGACGCAATGCTGCTCAGCAGAGAGCGTTTGAGGCGGTAGAGGTCAAGCCGCAGGCATTGGAGTGGTTTTTCTCGCTGGCTTGCCGCCACCGGTTTCGGGTCAGTGTGGACAACTTCGGTCCGCAAGGCGATCTCCCCGATACGTCCTTCTTTCGCCAGCAAGTCGCCGCGCGGGCGAGGGCCTATCAGGCCGCAGGGCTGCCGCAGCGGGCCGGCCAGTTATACCGTGTACTGGCCCACGAGTTTGGCGGCCCCGGGTCGCTTGATTCGCTGCGTTTTAATGCCGCAGACCTGGCCTGATATGCGCCAGCGTGCATGGCTGCTGGATGCCTCCATTTATATTTTTCGCGCCTGGTTTTCGCTGCCCGACCGCTGGCATACCGCTGATGGCATGCCGCTTAACGCCGTTTATGGCTATGCTGGTTTCCTCTGCGACTTCATCGCGCAGACACGCAAGGGCGACTGGGTGACGGCAGCGTTTGATGAAAGTCTTGGCACCGGCTTTCGTCATCAGCTTTACCCACTCTACAAGTCCAGCCGGGAACTGCCAGACGCGGCGCTTGCTTTCCAGTTGCGGACCTGTCGCCGGTTGACAGAATTGAGCGGCGTCAGTTGCTACGGTGGGCCAGGGTACGAGGCCGACGATTATCTCGCCAGTCTCGCTGCCCTGGCAAAAGCGCGAGACCTTCCGGTCACGGTGCTCACGCGGGACAAAGACCTGGGTCAGCTGCTACAGGACGACCAGGACAGCTGGTGGGACTTCGCGGCAGACCAGCGACTGGACATAGTTGCCTTCACCGAACGATTTGGCGTGCGCCCTGACCAGTTCGCCGATTATCTGGCTCTGGTCGGTGACCGTATCGATGATATCCCGGGCGTACCCGGGGTCGGACCCAGGACCGCAGCGCTTCTGCTCCAGCACTTCGGCGATATAGAGACACTCTGGCGCCAACTGGACAGCGTAGCTGGGATACCGGTGCGCGGGGCTGCAAAGTTGGCGGACAAACTGTCGGCGCACAGGGAGCAGATTCACCTGTCCCGTCAGCTGGCGACACTGGAGGCGGCTATACCCGCAATGGCGCCCGCACAGCCGTTCGCGCCCGGTCCACAGGCAAGCGAGCAGGTCATTGCCTACCTGGAAGCGCTGAACATCAAAGGACCACTGCTACAGCGCTGGCGGCGGCTGCAAGGTGAGATGGCATGCGCGTCGTAGCGGATGAAAACATACCTGCGGTGGAGGCGCTGCTGGCTGATCAGGTTACGGTGCGGCGACTGCCGGGCAGGGATATCCGGCGCGGCCACCTGGTTGACGCAGATGCCTTGTTGGTGCGCTCGGTGACCCGGGTGGACGCCGCTTTGCTGCAGGGCACATCCGTCAAGTTTGTGGGAACAGCCACAGCAGGTACCGACCATATCGATCAAGCATGGCTGGACACGGCGGGGATCCGCTTCGTTAATGCGCCGGGCGCGAATGCCAACTCCGTCGTCGAGTACGTGCTCTGCGCTATCGCTGAAGTCGATGACTATCTGGAGCGATTGCTTGCGGGCGCCCGTGTGGGTATCGTCGGTTATGGTCATGTGGGCAAAGCCCTGGCAGCGCGTTTTGACGCACTGGGAATACAGCACCTTGCATATGATCCATGGCTTGATGCGGGCGAAATCGCCTCGTTGGCGCCGCTGGATGATGTGCTGCGCTGCGAGGTGATCTGCCTGCATGCGGAGCTGACTCGACGGCAGCCCTGGCCCAGTTACCATTTGTTGGATCAGCAGCGCCTTGCGCAACTGCAGCAAACACAGCTGTTGATCAATGCCAGCCGTGGTGCCGTGGTCGATAACGCAGCACTGCTGTGCAGGTTGAGGGCACCCGGTGCGCCCCAGGTGCTACTCGATGTGTGGGAAGGGGAGCCGTATATCCGCGCTGACCTGCTGCAGCAGGTGCGCCTGGGAACCGCCCATATCGCCGGCTACAGTCTGGACGGCAAGGTACTGGCAACGCGCATGCTCTGTGAGGCGCTCGCCACACAGAATCCAGCGCTGGCAGTGCAGGATATAGACCCGCTGTCACCACTTCCACTCCTGGAGATTGAGGCTGGAAGCGGCCCTGCCGATGCATTGCGCCATTTGCTCGCCGCCAGTTACGCCATTGGCGACGATGACAAACTGCTGCGGGAGGCTATCCTGGACATTGACTCCTCTGCCGCGGGCGATAACTTCGACAGTTTGCGTAAACACTATGCCAGGCGCCGTGAGTTGGCCGGCCGCACGGTGGCGCTCACCGCGCAGACGAAAAGCTTTAGTACGCTGGTGGCCGCTCTCGGTTGCATAGCTGTCACCAGGGGAACGGAAGATGCCTGAACTGAATATTGGCCTGATCATTAACCCGCTGGCCGGGCTGGGCGGCAGTCGCGGACTCAAAGGCAGTGATGGCGATACGCTGCGCCAGCTGGCTGCGACCATGACTGAGGAAGAACTGCATCGCTCGCAGGACCGGGCAATGCGTGCGCTGGCCCCTTTGACTGACGTACCTGAAGTGCGCTTTACCACCTGGTCTGGTGCGATGGGCGCTGACGTGTGCGCCGAGCTGGGGCTCACGTTCGCGGTGCTGGGCGGACCGGGGGAGGGGCTTTCCGGCGCCGCCGACACCGTAGCGGCGGCCAGAGCCATATGCGCTTCCGGCGTTGATATATTGTTGTTTGCAGGTGGCGACGGCACTGCCAGAGATATCTTTGATGCGGTGGGCCAGTCACTGCCCGTGCTGGGCCTGCCGGCGGGGGTGAAAATGCACTCGGGTGTGTTTGCGGTATCGCCGGAGGCCGCGGGAGAATTATTGTTAGAGCTGGCACGGGGTGGGCTGGTGGGCTTGCGCAGCCAGGAGGTCCGTGACATTGATGAGGAAGCCTTTCGTCGCGACGTGGTACGCAGTCGCTTCTACGGCGACATGCTGGTCCCGGGTGAAGGGCGCTTCCTGCAACACACCAAAGTGGGGGGGCGGGAGAGTCAGGAGCTGGTGGCTGCCGAGATCGCCACCTGGATGGCTGAGCAAATGGACGAGGACACCTGTTATCTGATCGGCCCCGGTTCCACAACGGCAGCGATCATGGACGAGCTGGGTGTGGCCAATACCCTGTTGGGTGTAGACGTGGTGCGCAACAGGCAGCTACTTTGCGCGGACGCCAATGAGTCGGACCTGCTTGAAGTGCTCGCTGCCAACCTCGGGCCCGCGAGAATAGTAGTCACCGCCATTGGTGGCCAGGGGCATATTTTTGGTCGCGGTAACCAGCAGTTGTCGCCGGCGGTGATTCGTGCGGTGGGTGCGGATCGAATTTCAATTGTTGCCGCAAAATCAAAAATCACCAGCCTGGAAGGGCGCCCGCTGCTGGTGGACACCAATGATACGGAACTGGATGAAGAACTTTGCGGTTACCACGAGGTCATAACCGGCTATGACGACCGGATACTCTATCCTGTAGGTCGCATGCCCATTGAGGAGTCAAGATGAAAGACGATGAACAGTGGCGCGATAAGCTCACGCCAGAGGAATATCATGTGTGTCGCGAAAAAGGCACGGAACGGCCTTTTACCGGTGAATACTGGGACACCACAGACGACGGTGTCTACAACTGCCGTTGCTGCGGCGAGGCCCTTTTCCTTTCCGACACCAAGTTTGACGCCGGTTGCGGTTGGCCCAGTTTCTTCAAGCCCGCGGACTCAAACGTAATTGAAGAGACGGCGGACAATAGCCTGGGCATGTCGCGCACTGAAATTACCTGCAAGCAATGCGGCTCACACGTGGGTCATGTATTTACCGATGGGCCGGAGCCTACCGGTCTGCGTTACTGCGTTAACAGCCTTTCGGTAAAGCTGGAGAGGGACGGCGAATAAAGCCTAGCGGTTCCTGCGCAAGCCGGTGATTTCAGCCATGATCGCCACGGCTATCTCCAGCGGGGTTTTACTGCCAATGGGCAGGCCGACGGGAGCGTGCAGCCGCTCGATGTGCGCCTCGGCAACGTCCAGAGCACGCAATCGCTGCAGTCGTTTATCCGTGGTGCGCTGTGAGCCGAGAGCGCCCACGTACCAGGCTTCGGTTGCCAGTGCCTCCATCAGCGCCATGTCATCGATGCGCGGATCATGGGTGAGCGTGATGACGATCGCAAACCGGTCTGCGGCGTGTGCCAGCACAACATCATCCGGCATACCCTGAATCAACTCCACTTCAGGGCCGGGCCACTGGGCCAGCACCTCTGGCCTGGGGTCAGTCACCATGACCTGGTAATCCATTGCCAGCGCCAGTTCCGCCAGCGATTGTGCCAACTGCCCGGCGCCGACCAGCAACATGCGCATCTGTGGGCCGAAACACTGACTCAGCGTGTCTTGTGTGACTGAGAGTTCTGTATAGCGCCCCACGGATTTGACTCGGGTTTCGCCACTTTTGATAGACACTGTACGCAGTAGACAGCGTCGTTCACTCACTGCTGCCGAGGCCTGTTCCAGCCAGTTGCTATCACTTTGCACCAGTGCCTGAACCAGTATGCGCAGCCGGCCACCGCAGGGGAGGCCGAAACGTTCGTTTTCTTCCGCCGTCACCCCATAGTCGAGCAGCTGTGGACAACTGGTGTCGATCTCACCATTGCCAAGTCGAGCTACCAGGTCCTCCTCCACGCAGCCGCCGGAAAGTGAGCCAGCGGTGTGACCTTGCGCATTGCAGACCAGCATGGAGCCTCTGGGGCGCGGTGAGGCGCCGATCGTCTCGACGATAGTGCACAGCCAGGCAGTCTGGTTGCTCTGGCACCATGTAAGGGCTTGTTGGAGTACTGCTTGATCTTGTGTATGCATAGCTAAACGTTGAAGTGGCGATTAAAGGGAAAGTCTCGAATGCGCTGGCCGCTGGCGGCAAAGATCGCGTTAGCGATACTGGGCGCGACTGGCGGCACACCGGGCTCGCCCACGCCCGCAGGTAAAGCGTCGCTGGGGATGATGTGAGATTTGATTACCGCGGGCGTCTGGTTGATACGGGCCACGGGGTAATCGTGGAAATTTGATTGCACGGCAGCACCGCGCTTGAAGTCGATATTGCCCATCATTGCCAGGCTGAGCCCAAAGATCATTGCCCCCTCAATCTGTGCATGCACCCGGTCAGGGTTGACCACGGTGCCGGCATCGATAACGCAGTGCATTTCGGTAACGGTAAGCCGACCCTCTACGATCTTCACCTTGCTGGCCACCGCTACATAACTGAGAAAACTGCGGGCGGCGCTGATTCCCCAACCCTCTCCCTCGGGAAGGGCCTCACCCCAGGGAATACTGTCCCGCAACTGACGGATGACGCCCTTTAATCTGGCGGTGTCGTAGGGGTATTCCTTGAGACTACGGCCATAGTTCCCAAACTTGAAGCCTTCCGGGGCAAAATCCAGGTGACGATCCTCGCCAATAGTGTCCAGCCAGAATTCGACGCTGTCGCGGCCTGCCGCGTGGGCAAGCTCGTCCATGAAGCAGCCTACACCAATCGCATAGGGAATATTGAAAACGGAGCGCAGCCAGCCAATACGCACCTGGGTCTCGGCTACATGGCTCTCGAGTCGTAAATTGGGAACACTGAAGGGGATGCTGCCGAAGGTCATGTTCAGTGCGCCGTCATCCTGGATGTTGGCGTCTCTATCAAAGGTCGACCTGATGGGAGGGGTTGCTTCCCTCGCCAGCCAGGCGGTTAGTGCGCCGTCCTGGTCAAGCCCACCCTGGTAATATTGAGCAGAACAGGAATGGTAATAATCGTGTTCGACATCGTCCTCACGGCTCCATACCACCTGCACAGGTTTGCCGCTGGCCCTCGCCAGCAGCGCGGCCTCCACACTGTAGTCCGGCTTGGATTTACGGCCGAAGCCGCCACCCAGAAGTGTGACGTGTACCTTGACCCTGGAAACATCGAGATCCAGAGCCTCTGCAACGGCACGTTGTGTCGCCTGTGGCGTTTGGGTACAGGCCCAGACCTCGCAAATATCGTCGTGGATATGGGCCGTTGCCACTGGTGGCTCCATGGGCGCATGGGCGAGATAGGGCGTGCGGTAGTTCGCTTCAACGGTTTTCGCGGCACTGGCCAGCGCCTTGTCTGTGTCACCGCGTTCGCGCGCCACCTTGCCGGGGCCGGAGCTCACCCGCTCTGCAAGCGTATCCAGATAGCGCTCGGAGTCGAAAGTGGCGTGCTGACCGCCGTTCCACTGCACGTCAAGCGAGTCTCTGGCAGAGAGGGCTGTGTAAGTATCGGTCGCCAGCACGGCGACACCTTCAAGCGCGTGAAAGGAGGAGGGCAGCGCTGTGCCGCCGATCTTGACCACCTTTACCACACCAGGAAGCTTCAGGGCGGCGGCTTCATTGTAGGATTTGACTTTGCCCTGTAGCGTGGGTGTACGCTCAATGCTGGCGAAGAGCATGTCGGGGATACGGACATCTGCACCGTATGTGGTGTTCCCACTGCACATGTCGTCCAGATCAACAATTGGCACACTTTTGCCGATGTAGCGGAATTCGGACGGGTCCTTCAGTGTCAGCGTATTCAGGTCGGGCAGGGGCAGCGTTGCCGCGGCCGTGGCCAGTTCGCCAAAACCCATTGAGCGGCCATCCCTATGATGAACCCTGTGTTGTTGCGCAGAAACATCGCGGACGTCGGCAGCCCAGGTGTTTGCCGCGGCCTGCCTGAGCATGGCCTGTGCCGCAGAACCCATCTGGCGCATAACCTGGTAGAAGTTACGTATAGAGCGCGACCCGTCAGTATTCTGACTGCCATAATCGGCGTTGGCCAGACCCTGTATCACATGCACCCTGGTCCAGTCCGCTTCCATCTCATCGGCGACGACTTGCGGCAGACTGGTACGAATTCCGGTACCCATCTCTGAACGGTGAGCGATAATCTCAACGGTGCCGTCGGTTTTAAGGCTGACAAAGAGATTGAGGGGCGCACCCTCAGCTTCGTCCAGCACACTGGCGAGTACGGTGCCTGGAATGCTGCCCATGAGTACGAGGCCACTGCTGGCCACGCCCGTCAGAGCCAGGAAGCGACGACGCGACAGGGTGGTTATAGTGTTCATTTCTTCTCCGCTGACTGGCCACTGGCATCGCGAATGGCTTCGCGTATGCGTGGATAGGTACCGCACCTGCAGATATTGCCAGACATGGCCGTGTCTATTTCGGCTGGGGTCGGTTGCTGGTTATTGGCCAGCAGAGCGGCTGCGGACATGATCTGGCCCGACTGGCAGTAGCCACACTGGGGGACATTATGTTGCTTCCAGGCGCGTTGTACGGGGTGACTGGCATCTTCGGACAGGCCCTCAATGGTCACCACTTTTTTGCCATGCAAAGCGGAGACCGGCGTCTGGCAGGAGCGAACCGGTTGGCCGTCCAGATGCACGGTGCAGGCACCACACAGTCCCTTGCCGCAGCCGTACTTGGTGCCTGTTAGTTGCAGGTGGTCGCGCAGCGCCCAGAGCAGGGGGAGTTGCGGAGAAATGTCGATTTCGTAGGCCAGGCCATTGATATCCAGTTGCATGTGGATTGATTTCCTATGCGGTAATTGGGCTTCTATTGAGATTGCAGGCGATACTCATCAAGCAACGGCGCGACCAGCGCACTGGCGTAGCTTTTTTCACCGCCCATGTCTGCGGCCAGGCCGACCTCGAGAAATTTCTTCTCCAGAATAATAGCAAAACGCACCACGTTAAACAGGTCGTAGTAGAGACTGTTTTCTGTGGATAGCCCCGTCAATGCCTGCCATTGCTGATACAGTTCGGGGCGGTCCGGCAACCCGCTCAAGCGCTTTACCCCCAGGCCGACGCTGTTGGCATAGTCAACCCAGTACCACCATGACAAGTCCATGAGCGGATCGCACAGACTGGCCATCTCCCAGTCAATGACCGCAGCCGGTTGCAGGTCTTTCCAGATTACATTGCCCACCCGTGCGTCACCCCAGCAAAGTCGCACAGAGCCGGATTCAGGGGCGTTTGCTTTGACACATTCGAGGCCTTCCAGGACTATCGGTGCAAGGCTTGTTGCAACGTTGTCGTCGGCAATTGCGGCGAACTTGTCGATTTCATGCTGCAAGATTGATTGCCCATCAACTGAGCGCGGCAAGGATGGCGTATCGTAGGCAGACATATCAATGGAGTGTATCTGTGCGAGTACCTCCAACCCATTGCGCCACATTTGCGAACGCTGCTGTGCACTGAGCTCTGTCACCCAACTGCCGAACGCATAGGGAGGGTTGTCACTGGGGATCAGGCCGTCGGTGAAGTGCATTACGTAGAAGTCGCAACCGACCAGTGTCGTATCCGGTTCGTAGGCCACCAGCTCCGGCACCGGCACACCGTTTGCTCCCGCGATTTCCATCAAACGATATTGCAGCATCAGGTCGTAGTCGGCGAACAGTGGGTTGTTCAAGGGTTTCATGCGGCAGACGAAGCGCATTGGTTGTCCGTCTACTTTGGCGTTGAGTAGCAGCGTCACGCTGCTTTCACCGCTTTCCTCAGGGAATGTCAGTTCGTTGAGGTGTACCTGTGCAGCACCCGGCAACTTCTCCGGCAGCCAATTCTCCAGCTTCTGGCGTATGCTCTCCAGATCACCAATTTCTTTTCTGGCCACAATCACTGCTCCCTATTGCCGCTTTCAGGCCTGTCGCGGCGTTCTATCGTTCTATGCCCTGACTGACTAACATGGCAAAGCCCGGCTATTGTCGTCAATAGGTAAACACCTGAGCCGTAGCGCGATACATGGTAATAGCCGCTGCGAGGATGGAGGTTTTGGAGGGTAGGGCTGCATAGCGGTCGAGTGGCGTCCCCTAGGGGGTTCGAACCCCTGTTACCGCCGTGAAAGGGCGGTGTCCTAGGCCACTAGACGAAGGGGACATTTGGACTCAATCGAGAGGCGCGAAGTTTATTGGCCTCAAATGGGTCCGTCAAGCGCGGGCCCGAACTACTGTACCGACCTGAGACTGGATCGCGCCTGATGGATGTCGAGTACCTTGCCCTGTGCAGCAGCATCATGACGCAACTCGTCCAATTGTTGCCATGTGGCGATTTCGTCGTCTGGCATGTAATGCAGGCATTCGCCGCCCAGAAACCAGAGAATTTCCCTGGGGAAAGTTGGTGCAAAGTCGGGGTAGGTGACAAATAGCCGGGACACCAGGGCGGGGCCATCGACGTACAGGTCACCCGCTTCTGAGGCGAGCTTGCTAAAGCTTCTGGCAAGCTCACGCAGGCTGTCATCCTCGGGCAGGTGCTCGGTGCGAGTAGCAAATGTTGTTGCGAAGTCGCCCAGCAAGTCGCGGCAATAGCGGGCGTATTGTGCATCATCCATAGAGATTATCGTCTGCTGGCAGGTTAGCGGTTACAATAGCGCCCTTTTCTCAAGCGCCAGACCAGACCAGATGATACCAGCACTCACAATCGAACGCCTCAGCAAGGTGTACGACAATGGATTCGAGGCTCTCAAGGGCATCAGCCTGACCGTTGAACAGGGCGACTTTTACGCCCTGCTAGGTCCCAATGGGGCCGGCAAATCGACGACAATTGGCATTATATGCTCGTTGGTGAGCAAGAGCGGGGGCCGGGTGCAGGTATTTGATGCGGATATCGACGAGGACTTCCCGGCGGCGAAGAAAACTATCGGCATAGTACCCCAGGAATTCAACTTCAATATGTTCGAGACCGTGTCCGATATCGTGGTCAACCAGGGCGGTTATTACGGCATGCCGGTTGAGCTTTCCCGCGAACGGGCCGAGAAGTATCTTAAGGAACTGGGTCTCTGGGACAAGCGCAATGTGACATCGCGAACTCTCTCTGGTGGCATGAAGCGCAGGCTGATGATTGCCAGGGCATTGGTTCACGAGCCCAGGCTGCTGATTCTCGACGAACCCACTGCGGGTGTGGACATCGAGATGCGCCGCTCGATGTGGGACTTTCTGCAGCAGATCAATGCTGAGGGCACCACCATCATTCTCACCACGCATTACCTGGAGGAGGCCGAGGCGCTGTGCCGCCATATCGGGATTATCAATCACGGTGAAATTGTGGAAAATACCTCCATGCGCGAACTGCTTCGACGCCTGCACCGCGAAGTATTTATCCTCGACACAGAGGATACCCTGCCTGAAGTGATCAGTATCGCGGACTTCACCTGCCGCAGGCTGGATGAGCACAGTGTTGAAGTCGAGGTACAAAAAGGGCAGCACATTAACGATGTGTTCGCAGCGCTGGATGCACAGGGAGTGCGTATCAACAGCATGCGCAATCGCGCCAACCGCCTGGAAGAGATGTTCGTCAACCTGGTGGAGGGCGTCGCATGAACGCCACAGAACAGTTCAATGCCTTCATGACCATCCTGCGTAAGGAGATAAAACGTTACCTGCGCATCTGGACCCAGACATTGCTGCCTTCAGCGATAACCATGTCCCTGTACTTCGTCATATTCGGGACGCTCATCGGCTCCCGAATCGGCGAGATGGGCGGTTTCAGCTACATGCAGTTCGTTGTTCCGGGGCTGATCATGATGGCCATTGTCACTAACTCGTATTCCAATGTGGTCTCCTCGTTTTTTGGTTCAAAGTTTAATCACAGTGTTGAAGAACTGCTGGTTTCGCCCACGCCCAATTATGTGATCCTTATGGGTTACGTTGTTGGCGGTGTCACCCGCGGCTTGCTGGTAGCGGTGGTTGTTACACTGGTATCGCTGTTTTTTACCGACATGCAGATACATAGTTATCTCGTGGTAGTGAGCGTCGTGCTGATGACGTCGACGCTGTTTGCGTTGGCCGGCTTTATCAATGCTGTTTATGCCAATAGCTTCGACGATATTTCCATCATCCCTACCTTTGTGCTCACGCCGTTGATCTACCTTGGTGGGGTTTTCTATTCCATGGATCTGCTACCCGACTTCTGGGCCGCGGTATCCAGGCTCAACCCGCTGGTCTATGTGGTGAACGCGTTTCGCTATGGTGTGCTCGGGGTCTCTGATGTCAGCCTCTCGGTCGCATTTGGCATGATCGCGTTGTTCACCGTGGCCGCATTCGGTTACAGCATGCACCTGCTCAATAGCGGAAAACGACTGAGGCAGTAGCACTATGGCTGAATTCTCCGATGAACTGCTATTGGGCAAGCAGACACCCGTAGTGGATCAATACAGCCCGGACTTGCTCTATCCCATTCCTCGGGAAACGGGACGTGACGGGCTGTCGCTGGACCCATCGCGGGCAATGTACGGCGTGGATCTCTGGCACGCTTACGAGATGTCCTGGCTGGATGACAATGGCAAGCCAGAGGTGCGGGTGGGGCGTTTCAGTGTGCCCGCCGATTCGCCCAATATGATTGAGTCGAAGTCGTTCAAGCTATACCTGAACTCACTGAACAATACGCGCTTTCAGTCCGAGGAGGATCTGCTCGCAGTGATTGCAAGGGACGTTAGCGCTGCCACGGGCGCTGCGGTGGCCTTAGAACTGTTGCCGGTCACTTCGCCTGCATTGGGCGGCGCAGTGCCTGAGGGCGAGTGTATCGATGGGCACAGTATCAACGCCAGCGCGGGGAGCCCCGCGGCGGATACGCTGCGTACAACGGGGGAGGGAATAGAGGAATCCCTGCACAGTCACCTGCTGCGCTCGCTGTGCCCGGTGACGGGGCAGCCGGATTGGGCCAGCGTGTGGATACACTACCGCGGCCAGTCGTTGGACCATTGCAGCCTGTTACGCTACATCATCGCTTTTCGCCAGCACCAGGAATTTCACGAGCAATGTGTGGAGCGTATGTTTTCTGATATAGGCTCGGTAACGCAGGCGGATGTTTTGCACATTCAGGCCTTTTATACGCGTCGTGGGGGTATGGATATCAACCCGTTTCGCAGTACAGACCCCGGCGCCCGGCCGCGGCCCAGGATGAACCGTCAGTAATAGAGCCGCGCCCTCGCTGGGTGGCCGTTTTTTTAGTAGTTCGGGGACTGGAAACGGCCACGGCTTGTGCTATTATGCGCGCCCTCAATGGTGAGGTGGCCGAGTGGTCGAAGGCGCACGCCTGGAAAGTGTGTATACGGAAACGTATCGAGGGTTCGAATCCCTCCCTCACCGCCATAAACCTGAAAGGGCTGCCCATCGGGTGGCCCTGGCTCTTCCCCA
>NZ_PKUS01000012.1 GCF_002866825.1 Pseudohalioglobus lutimaris
TTGAGTCAAACTGCTCTTAACTGAATGTCCGCCGTGCCGGGGTAAAACCACGGCTTGAGGCGAGGATCGACGCAAAGATGGAGCGGCGTTTCGCGCAGATTGACGCCCGCTTCGCTGAAATGGAAGTCCGCTTCGCCCGCATCAATGTGCTGCTGGGGGTTATCCTGGTCGCTGTGGTAATCCCGGTGCTGCAAACCCTGTTTAACTGGTTATCCTGAGCCAGCTTTGCTGTCTCCAGCCCGGGCGGGTCTATACGGATGTTGGCTTGTTTATGCCAGAATGGGCTCTGACTATACGGAGTGATTCATCATGGCCAATGAACAACAACACGAGTACTGGAATGGCGAGGCGGGCGCTCGCTGGGCCGCCGAAGACGAGACCATGGCCACGCTGCTGCGGCCGGTTGCGCAGGATCTACTGGCACACCTGCAGCCTGAGCCTGGCAGTTACGCTGTCGACATAGGTTGCGGCGGGGGTAGCCAGAGCGTGCTGCTGGCGGAGTCTATCGGTGCGGGCGGCGAGGTGCTGGGTGTGGATATTTCCGCGCCTATGCTGGAAATTGCCCGGGGCAGGGACTTACCCGCAAATGCTGCGGCGCTGTCGTTTCTGGAGACCGATGCCGCCACGTATGCCTTTGACCCCGGCAGTGTAGACCTGCTTTTCTCTCGCTTTGGCGTTATGTTTTTCGACGACCCTGTTGCTGCGTTCAGCAATATGCGCTATGCACTGAAAGACGATGGCCGCCTGGGCTTCTGCTGCTGGCAGGCCATGAAGGATAACCAGTGGACGTTGCTGCCCGTACAGGCGGCGCTGCGCCACATTGCGCCGCCAGAGTCTCCAGACCCGCATGCCCCCGGGCCCTTCGCGTTAGCAGATCCCCAGCGGCTCGAGTCGATACTCGCTGCCAGCGGCTTTGGTGATATCGTTATCGCCCCTCATGCGGTGAATATGAATTTTGGCAGCGGTGGCGGCCTGCGTGAAACGGTTGCGGAGTTGATGGCTGTGGGCCCGGTTTCGCGCCTGCTGGTGGACCAGCCAGCGGAAACCATAGCCCGAGTGGTCGATGAGGGTGCCCAGGTCATGGAGCCTTTTTATACCGATGGCAAACTCAAGCTTGCCGGTGCGGTGTGGTTTGTTACGGCGAATGCGGCTTAGCCTGGGTCGCAGTAGCTTTGGTCCTGACGCGGTATGGTATGGGCAGCGGTTTGATATGCGCCGTCAGTTGTCATGCTGGTGGGTTTTGATGTTCTCGTTGTTGTAGCGCTCGTGTAGGCTGGTCAAAAAGTGACCGGGAGCGTAGCATGGCAGCCATAGCATTTGATCCGTTGGAGTATGCCCGCGCGTTGGAGTCTTCCGGGGTTTCGCGAGAGCAGGCGGAGGTACATGCCAAGGCCATGACGCAAGTCTTTGTTCACAATATGGATGCCCTGGTCACCAGGGACTACCTCGATACGCGCTTTACGGAATTCGAAACGCGGATAGAGGCGAAAATGGAGCGGCGCTTTGCTCAGGTCGATGCTCGTTTTGGCGAAATGGATGCCAAGATGGACCGACGCTTCGCTGAAGCAGATGCCAGCATAAAGCAACGCTTTGCTGAAGCAGGTGCCAGGCTAGAGCAACGCTTCGCTGAGGTAGACGTTCGCTTCGCCCGCATCAATGTCATGCTCGGTGTTATCCTGGTGGCCGTGGCGATCCCAGTGCTGCAAACCCTGCTTGTCTGGGTGTCCTGAGCTGGTTTCATTGGTCAGTGTCCAAGTAACAGCACACGGTCCGGGCGGCGGTCTTCTCGAGTCGGGAGAAGGGGGCCATTAACGTTGGTTTCTTCGCCACTCCCAGGGTGGCGTGGGGTTTTCTTCTTGCCATAGTCCCCGGTCATCCAGCCTGGCGCTGAACTCGGCAAAGGCCAGCGGCATGTTGAACGTCGCGTAGTCCCGGTACCACCAGGCGTAGCCGCCTTCTACCAACTGCAGGTTCACGCTTTCCCCGTCCGCATAGACTATGGCAACCAGCCTGCCGTAGCGGTCCTCGTCACGTTCCTTTATTGATAGCGCTTTGTTCGCAACTAGATCCTGCAGCGCCTGTTTTGCGGCTCCGCCGAAAGGCTGGTCGGATTCGGGGGTGTCTATCCCGTAAAGCCGCACTTTGTAGGTTTTGCCTTCCAGAGATACGCGCAGGGTGTCGCCGTCACTCACGCTCAGCAACTCAACGGGCTTGATGCTGGCGTTGTCCAGCCAAATGATAAGCGCGATCAGCAGCAGCGCACCAACCAAAAATGTCATTTCCCGCTTGCGGCCACCGGGTCGCTGCGAACGGCTCTGCCCTTGGGGTCGGTAGTAGCGCGTTTTATGCGCCGTGGGCTTTCCGGGCCTGCGAAGTCGACGCGGGCGGGCAAGCCTGTGCGGGTGGTTCGGGCTGACGTCGTGGAGGTTTGCCATGGCGGTATTGTCGCATGGTCGCGCAGCAGGTGGCTGAATTTGATAGCACGCCGGGCTTCGGGGAGGGACCAGGGCGCGCTACTATACTGTATAAATAAACAGTAAAGGCGATTGTTATGGGTATGCCAGCGGTAGCAAGCGATTGGGGCCATGAGCTGAACGGGGCGCAGTTGGGGCAGGCTATCACCCTGCTATCGGCGCAGATTAATGCGGCGAATCATCGTCTGCTGCGGATGATCGCCGAGTTTGACCGCTGTGGCGGCTGGCGCACAGAGGAGGCAATGCGTTCGTGTGCCCATTGGCTTGCAGCCAACTGCGGCATTGCGCTGGGCGCAGCGCGGGAGAAGGTGCGTGTGGCAAGGCAGCTGGTGGGGCTGCCAGAAATAAATGAGGCCTTCTCCGAGGGCGGCATCTCTTATTCCAAAGTGCGCGCAATCACCCGCGTGGCCACGCCTGAGAACGAGGGCTTTATGGTTCACCTGGCGGAGCAGAACAGCGCGGGTCACCTGGAGAAGCTGGTGTCAAAGTACCAACCGGTGCCAGAGCCGGGCATGGCGGGTTTACTGGGCGATGAGCAGGGTGAAGTGAGGGCCGCCAAGGCATCAGCTGGAGCGGTAGAGCACGGCACTGCGCCGGAGCTGGACGTCGAAGCAGCGCGTGAACTGGCGCGCGAGCTGTATTGGTTTCAGGACAAGGATGGCATGTGGGTTATTCACGCCAGGCTGACGCCGGAGCAGGGGCAGCTGGTAATGAAGGCCTTGCAGGCGGTGGCCCGGCCGCTGGAAGAGGAGCGTCAGGAAGAGTGGAAGGCAAAGCAGAAGGCACGCATGCAAGAGGTCGCGCGCAAGATTCTGCGTCGTGAGCAGGGTACTGGCGAAGACGTTTCCGCGGAAACGTCACCTGCGTGTGCACAACCGGGTGTTTCTGCGGGGGCATCGGGAGTGGGTGCCGGTTGCCACCCGGATGCTGCGAGTGCGGGGTCAGGTTCTGGGAGGGGTGCTGTCGAGGAGCTGCCGAGTCACCTTGCCTATGCGCGGGCGGAGGAAAAAATCTCCGCGGAGACGTTTTCACAGCACATGAACCAGGTGCGAGCCGACGCACTGGTGGCCATGGTAGAACACTTTCTTGCTTCCGACCCCAACTACCGCGGCTTGCAGGGGCTGAAAGGGTCAGAGCGCTGTCAGGTGGTTATGCATGTGGACATAAACACCCTGCGTGAGCAGCGGTCGGGTGTGTGTTGCACCCATGGTCGGGCCCACTTCGAGGATAAGCCGTGGCTGTCTCCGGACACCGCGCGGCGGCTGAGCTGCGACGCATCGCTGGTCACCGTGCTAGAAGATGATGCGGGCAATGTGCTGAACGTGGGTCGAAAGTCGCGTATCGTGCCATCGCCTATTCGTCGTGCGCTGCGCGAACGGGACGGGGTGTGCCAGTATCCCGGCTGTCATGAGTCAGAGCATGTAGATGCTCATCATATCCAGCATTGGGCGGACGGAGGGGAAACCAGTCTGGAAAATCTGGTTACCCTGTGTCGCTTCCACCACCGGCAGTTGCATCGCGGGTGCTTCGACATTCGGCTGAACGGCGTCTCCGCGGAGATTTTTTATTCGGCGAAGGGTAAGGGTAGTGGATAGCAACGCCACCAAGCTGAATGGGTCAGCTGCTGTTTTCCTCGCGCCTGTTTGCCAATCATTGCTATGATCGAAGCCCGGAGTATGGATGCCCCATGATAGATCTTCATTGCCATATGCTGCCGGCCATTGATGACGGCGCCAAAGACCTCGAGACGTCACTGCAAATGGCGGAGATCGCAGTGGAAGACGGCATTTCGATTACCGTGTGTACACCGCATATCTATCCCGGCGTGTTTCCCAACACCCTTGCAGGCATTCGGCGTGCAGCCTGGGATCTGCAGTGTGAATTGTTAGATGCCGGGATTCCTCTGCAGCTCACTTATGGAGCAGACATCCAGGTGGTGCCTGACCTGGTGCAGGGTCTGCAGGATAAAACCCTGCCCTCGTTGCACGGCAGCCGCTATTTTCTCTTTGAGCCGCCCCACCATGTGGCCACGCCTATTCTGGCTGACTTGCTTTATAACGTGCTCCTGGCGGGCTATATCCCCGTCATCACCCATCCCGAACGGCTGAGTTATATCGAGGCGGACTACGACCTATTCGTCAACGCCGCTCGCCAGGGAGCCTGGTTACAGCTTACCGGGGGGAGTCTGCTGGGTGCGTTTGGTTCGCGGGCACAGCGCGCGGCGGAGCGTTTTCTGGCAGATGGAGTAACACACGTTCTGGCATCTGACGGACACAACCTCGACGGGCGTGCACCCGTGCTGGCCGAGGCGCGCGATGCGGCGGCGGCAATTGTTGGTGAGGAAGAAGCCTGGCGAATGGTGCTGGACCGGCCGCATGCGGTAGTGAGTAATGCGGAGCCAGATAGTGTGCCGCTGCCTGTGGGTTTAGTGGGCGGTATACGCAGGCGCAAGCGCGTAAAAAAAAGCTGGCCGGCTCGACTGTTCAATCGCTGAAACCGGGTACTCACGTAATCGCTTTATCCAGGGCTCTCTGCCGCGGCTATCATTTGCTGATGCGTTGCACCGATTCGGCTGTTCTCACCCAGGGCTGGCCGCCCGCCCAGGGCATGCCCTGCTGCACATCGGCGGGCAGTTTCTTGAGCGCGCGATCCGCCTGCGACAGCGTGTTATAAGGCCCCAGTAACAGCAAATACTCCTTTTTCACTCCGCGCACGGTCGGCACAATATGCGCTTGCGTTTTTGCGCTACCCAGCTTTGCATCTGCATAGCGGGTAAGTGATTCGGGGTCAGCTGACTTCAGCAACTGTATCACCAGGTTCCTGCGCGGCAGGGTGGCAATCCACTGTTTCTGCTTTGCGGGCTTGGCGGCGAGCGTGGGCTGTGCACTGGGCCGGGGTTCGGCCCTGGGTTCAGGCCTGGGTTTGGGCACAGGCTTGGCCTGCGAAATGGGAGCTGGCCGGGCTATGGTCGCAGCTTCTGGCACAACCTGCGGCTGCGGCTTGGCAACGGCGACCACTGCCGGCGCGGCGGGTTTTACCGGTGCGCTTGGGGCTTTAACCGGCGCAGGTGCGATATCAGCAGGTGTTTTTGCCACAGAAGCCACCGGCATATTCGCAGTTTGTGGCTGTTTTATAAATGCCTGCGCGACTTCCTCGCGGGTGGCGCGGCCGTCCTGTTCCATCATCATCAGGTTCGCAGCGGCGGTTTGTGAGCCGTTCTGTGCTGCCATGATGTACCACTTCACCGCCTCGGCGTCGTTCTGCTCTACGCCGTTGCCCAGGCGGTATATCTGACCCAGGTTGAGTTGTGCAGTGGCGTTGCCCTGGTCAGCAAGCTGCGCCCAGATGCCAATGGCCTTGGCAACGTTGCCTTGTTCAAAGGCATCGTAGCCGTCTTCCAGGGTGAAGTTGGGGGTGTTGTTGGGAGAGTTATTGGTCCAGCCAGGCAACGCACCGGTTAGCATCAGCGCAGTGGTGAGCAGCGCTGCGGCCAGCGGCCGGGTGCTCACGCGCCGTCGGTCAGGCGGCCAAGTAGTCCCTGCATGTGTTCAGCTACCTGTTCCCGTTTGAGTACAAACACGCTGTGGGCAAGGAACAACAGGGAGTAGGTGGCCAGGCTCAGGTACTCTGGAACGTTTTGCAGCAGAAGGCCAGTCAACGCGCAAGCGCCGGCGTACAGGGCCATAACATGCAGGGTCTGACGGCGATTAAGGCCCATGTCCTGAAGCGTATGGTGCAGGTGGCCGCGGTCTGCCTCCATCAGCGGACGGCGCTCCTGCAAGCGGCGCAGCATGGTGGAAAGCATGTCCATAAGCGGTACGGTGACCAGCCACAGCGCGGTAACCGGCAGAATCACAGCGTTCTCTCCCTGGGAGAAGTACACCAGGGAACTGGTGACCAGGAACCCCAGCGTCACACTGCCGCCGTCGCCAAGAAACATTTTTGGCAGCAGCGCATTATTCGGACCCAGGTTGAAAACCAGGAATACCGCCAGGGGAATCAGCATCAGTAATAAGAAGTTGGCGTGCGGGTGGCCGCTGTATACGGCCAGCAGGTAAAGCACCAACAAGGGTAGTGCAACGGTAGTGGCAGCCAGGCCGTCTATGCCGTCGATCATGTTGTAAGCATTGGAAAGGCCTGCAACAGCCAGTCCGGTAAGCGGCACAGCGAGGAACAGCAGGGGTATGTCGCCCATGGCCAGCAAGTCGCCGACGTTGTAGAGAGTTATGCCGCCGTATGTCGCCAGCGCCAACCCCGCGCAATACTGTATGCCAAGGCGCAACCAGGGGTTGATGTGCTGTATGTCGTCGAACACGCCGACCAGGAAAACACCAACAGCAATGGCCAGCATGCCGTTGCTGTAGGGAGCTGTGCCGGTAGCGAATGTGCAAATCAAAATGGTGAGGAAGATGAAAATGCCGCCGGTGAGCGGCGTCGGTGCGCTGTGGAGCTTGCGTGCGTCTGGCAGGTCTACTAGCCCAGCCCTGACGCCAAGGCCAACGCTTAAGCGCGCCATCGCGAATGCAACAATAACCACGGCAGTGAACAGCATTCCAGTCGTCTACTCTTTTGGTTTGCCTGAAGCGGGAAATCCTGCTACCAGTGCTTCTGGCGTATTAACACGCCGTGCTGGCCGTGTCCCGTTATAGAGGATTATACGTAGTGAACACGGCAGGTCGATAAAGGTGGCGCCCAAATTTGCAGAAATGTTCACAATTTAGAGTAAAAACGGTAGTTTTTTGCCTTTTTTTGGCAAGTTTAGTCCCTGATGTAGACTATTTCCCGACTTCAACCGCATTTTGAATGTACCAATGGTACGCGTTCTCCAGGCCGCTGCGCAGGTCAAAGAGTGGCGTCCAGCCGAGGCTCGCCAGTTTGCTGCTGTCCATCAGTTTGCGCGGGGCGCCGTCTGGTTTTGCTGGAATTGCACTATGCTCGCGCTAGCCTGAAAGAACGGCTTTCAACTTTCTTTCCTACCACTTTACATCAATGTTAGTGAAGCAGGCGGGTTTATACTGAAGACTTTATTCAAGGCCGCGCCATGGTAGCTGTAATCCAGAATATTGATTGCGTTGCTTGTAGGGCCTTGGTGTATGTTGAAGAATAGAAGGAGGTATTTCCCGGGTGTGACTTTGGCCGCACCTTGAATTGGACGAATGAGTATGCAGCAAATACCCGAGCTACTGTTCCTGGCGCTGGATTACTACCGGTACCCCAGCGACTACGATGAGCAACGTTCAGCAGCCCCTTTACCTCCGGGGGTGACCGCGTTGCTGGCGTCGCAGGACGGTTGCCTGAGTGAAGAGCAGATCGCAGAAACCGCCACAGCCCTGGCCGTGAGTGAGGCGGACTGCCGTGCGGCGGTGTTGCGTTATATCCAGCTGCTGATGTTCGATTCGCCAAAGGACCATTATCGCGTGCTGGGGCTGACTCGCCGTGCTGACCAGAAACAGATTGTTCAGCATCACGACTACCTCTCTCGGCTGCTGGCTGCCCAGTGGGACGCTGACGATCCGCACTGGGGGACGCGCCACACCCCCAGAGTAGAGCAGGCCTTTGCTGTCCTCAACGACACCGGCCGTCGGGCGGAGTACGACGTAGAACAGGCTGGCGGCGGCATTGTCATTATGATGGGTAAAGCTCGCCAGGCGCCCGAACCCGTGCCAGTGAATCCAATACCGCAGCAACTGGAGGCGCTGGCATCATCGGGCGCTATGGACCACAGCCTGGCGCAGGCAGAAACCGCCGAGGAGAGCTCGGCCCAGGATCAACCGGCAGACCCGGTGCACGCTGGGGCAGCGTCTGACGCAGCAACCTCAACACCGGTTGCGGCGCATGCCAAACCGCCCGCATCGATTTTCAGCAGTCCGTGGTTGTACGTGGCGATAGTGTTGGTATGCGTGATGGGCGTCGGCGTATATACCTTCAACCAGGCTTCGCGCGGCCCCGAGATCGCCTTACCAAAATTGCCGGCGCCCGCCGTTGCCGCAGGCGTAAAGCCGCAAGAAAACGCCGACGCGCTGCAGGCGGCCAATGCACAGACAGAGGCTGATGTAACCGAACAGGACGCGGTTGCAGAAACCGCGCCGGACGCAGAACCCGCACCGGACTCGATTGCCAGTGCTGCATCCTCGCCGTTACTGCAGGCCGGTGCGTCCACCGTAGAACCGATAACCGACGCCGAGCTGGACAGTCTGCTGCAGCTTTTTGGTGAGCACTATCAGGCGAAAGATGCAGCAGCCTTTGCAGGCTTGTTCGCGGCCGACGCCTATACCTCCAGGGCAGAGGGCAGGGCAGGCATCGACGACTATTTTGCCAGAATATTCAGCAACATCCGGGTGTTGAGCGTCGGCTTCAGTGACGTTGTATGGCAAGCCGGGACGTCGCCGCGCGAAGGGTCGGCACGAGTGGCCATTACTGCCTTGCCCGCACAGCGCGGGCGGGGTGCCACGCTGGAAGCAGAGATAGATTTTGAGGTGGGACGCAATGCAGATGGCGCCCTGGAAATAACCCGCATGACGTTCTGAACGATGTCCGGGGGCGGCATTGACCGCAACATCAAGGCTATCACCGACAGGCTGATCTTTTCCGGCCTGCTCGGTAAACTTTTTTAACGAACACCAGGTAAACGTATGTCCTCTACTATTTTGGTTACCGGCGGTGCCGGATACATCGGCAGTCACGCCTGTGTTGCCCTGATCGAAGCCGGCTTCGCAGTAGTGGTGCTGGATAATTTTTGTAATGCCAGTGCCGAGGCCGTGCGCCGCGTAGAGACAATCACCGACACAAGTATTCCGCTGGTGGAAGGCGATGTGCGCGATGCCGCCTGCCTGGATGCACTGTTTGCGGAACATGATATAGCGGCGGTGATGCACTTCGCTGGCCTCAAGGCGGTAGGCGAGTCCATGGAAAAGCCGCTTGAGTACTACGACAATAACGTCAACGGCACCCTGGTGCTGTTGGCCGCCATGGCGCGCGCAGGCGTCAATCGTATTATTTTTTCTTCATCCGCCACGGTCTACGGCGACCCGGATTCGGTACCTATTCGCGAGGACTTTCCCACTTCGGCTACAAACCCCTACGGGCGCTCGAAGCTGATGGTAGAGGAGATACTGGCCGACTGGGACGCAGCTCACCCGGACTGGAGTATTGGCCGCCTGCGTTACTTCAACCCCGTCGGTGCGCACGCCAGTGGCCGCATCGGCGAGGACCCGCAGGGCTGGCCCAATAACCTGATGCCTTTCGTCGCCCAGGTGGCGGTGGGTCGCCGCGAAAAACTGTCCATATTCGGGGGTGACTATCCCACACCCGACGGCACCGGCGTGCGTGACTACATACACGTGGTGGACCTCGCCGAGGGGCACGTGGCGGCGCTGCGCTTTGTGCTGCAGAACACCGGCCTGCTGACAGTGAACCTGGGTACCGGTAAGGGCGCATCGGTTCTGGATATGGTGCGCGCTTTCGAGTCAGCCTGCGGCAAAGAGATTCCCTGTCAGATCGTTGAACGCCGTGCCGGTGATATTGCCGAGTGCTGGGCTGATCCGGCCATGGCCGAGTCCTTGCTGGGCTGGAAGGCAACGCGCTCACTGCAACAGATGTGCGCCGACACCTGGCGCTGGCAGGAAGCCAACCCCTCGGGTTACGGCTGAGCCGGTAATGCCAGCGCGCCGCTTATCCGCCCTGCACGGTGCCAGTCACCCCGGCGCAGTTCATAGCGCATGCCTTCGGGAGAGATGATATTTCTTTTGCCCTGACCAAGCTGCTTTCACTTCTGGTTTACCCGCTCAGCTTTTCTCTGCTGCTGGGTGTACTGGCCTTGCTGTGTCGGCGTTGGCGGCGTATTTCTTCCACCCTGTCGGTGGTGGCGCTGGCCTGGTTGTATGCCTGCTCTACCGCGCTGGTGGCGGATCGATTGATGGCATCCCTGGAAGATCAGTACCCACCCAAAGCCATGTCCGTGCTGCCTGCTGCGGAAGCGATCGTGGTGCTCGGCGGCGCCACGCGCGGCGATACGCACATGAGCAGTATGGCGGACCTCAATGCCCGGGCAGACCGCCTGACCCATGCCGTTGCACTGTACAAGGCGAACAAGGCGCCGCTGGTGTTGTTGTCTGGCGGTGCTCCTGAAGGTAGTCGCGCAGAGGCGCTGCAGATGGCCGACTTCCTTGAACTGATGGGTGTGCCGCGCACGGCGTTGCTTCTGGAGCAACAAAGTCGCGACACCCGGCAGAACGCGAGCTACTCCGGTGTTTTGTTGGAGGCCAGGGGAGTGAAACGTATCCTTCTGGTGACATCTGCATTCCATTTGCGCCGGGCGGTGCCGCTGTTTGAGCGCGAGGGGCTTACGGTAATACCCGCCCCTGCGGACTTCCAGCAGCTGGTCGCCGAGCCCTCAATATTGCGCTGGCTACCCACCGTAGAGGCGCTTTCGCGATCCACGTACGCCATCAGGGAATATGTGGGCTATTTCTACTATCGCCACAGAAATTGGCTTTAAGTGCTGATTTTTATGTGAACTGGCTCAAGTATCCGGCAACCTGAAAGCGGTCACGGCCTGCGGCATTCTATACTGGCCACGATTTACAGACGGGTTACCGTGGGAGTCCAATGCCCCCGAACAACATTACAGCAAGCAGTTCTGCAGTGCCTTGCCGGACCTGGCCAGCCTCCTTGTGGCTTGCCGGCTACAGCAAGGTACTCCTGCGTCCGCTGTTGTTGTTTTTTGTAGCCGCTTGTCTGCTCGTGGCGGGCCAGCAGGCCCATGCCCATCCCGATGCCGATGCCGATGCCGACGCCGATGTGCCCCGGGTGAGCGCCGCGAACCTGGCTGAGGGCCTGTCTTTGCGCGGGCAGTGGCGTTTTCAACCCGGGGACGATCTGAGCTGGGCCAACCCGGCGCTGGATGACAGCCAGTGGCAGACACTGGGTGTGCCCCAGCGTTGGCCCACGGGTGGCTATCCTGAACAGGGGCAGATGGGCTGGTACCGCCTCAGTCTTATTGTCGACCCTGAATTGCGCGGCACGCGATTACTGGATCAACTGGCGGTGAGAATGGGCAAAGTGCTCAGCGCCTATGAGCTCTATGCAGGCGGCGAATTGATCGGCAGTGTTGGCCGCCTGCCACCGCTCAACGAGACCGATTACGACCGCGAGCGTGTGCTGAGTATTTCCGAGTCCGCCGTGGACGCCGATGGACGTCTGGTGTTGGCGCTTCGCGTCTGGGGCGGAGAAGCAGCGCTGGTGGACAGCTGGGGTGCTGGCCCGATCTCCGGCGAGTTCAAGCTGGGTTACTTCCGTGACCTGCTGATTGGCGGTGTGATTGCCGAATTGCCAGGACTGATATTCGCCGCCATGACGCTCTTCTTTGGCTGCTACCACTTATACCTCTACGGGCGGAATCGCAACCTGGAAGCGTTTTTCTGGTTTGGCCTGATGGCCTGTAACGTTGCGGTTTACGGGGTAATGATCACCCAGTGGAAGTACATCACGGATCTTTCTTTCCTGAGCATGAAAAAGATTGAGTTCGGGGCGGTGTACCTGCTACCTGCGGTGGGTATGCAGATGATCTGGTCACTGTTGGGCTTGCCGATAAGCCGTTGGCTGCGCGCCTACCAGGTGAGCTTCGTCGCTGCCTCGCTACTGGTGGTGCTTATCCCCGGGCATACGGTGCACTACCAGACCTTGAGTATCTGGCAGTTGTGGATCATCCCCATTATGGCCTGGGCACCCTGGGTTCTGCTGCGAGAATCGCGCGCCGGCAATGCCGAGGCGCGTACGGTGCTGCTGGGTACGATTATCTTTATTGGCGCTGCAGTGAACGACATGTTGATCGACATGGTGCATCTGGAGACCGCGCGTATCGCTCCGCTGGGCTTTATCGCCGTCCTTGTGGCTATGGCGGTGTCGCTGGCTAACCGTTTCACTACCATGTGCCGCGAGCTGGAAGTGGAGGTTGCCGAACGCACGGCTGAACTGAGCGAGGCCAATGAACAGTTGGCCCGCGTCGCCCGGTTCGATCACCTGACCGGACTGCTCAACCGGCGTGGCTTCGCCGATGAGGCCGAGAGAGAGATAGGTCGTGCGGCCCGAACAGACCGGCCTTTGTCCGTGTTGCTGGCTGATGTAGACAACTTCAAGCTCTTCAACGACCAGCACGGCCATGTTTGCGGCGACAAAGTACTCAAGCGTGCCGCCAGACTGTTGCAGGGCCGCCTGCGGGAAGTAGACAAAGTGGCGCGCTGGGGCGGTGAGGAATTCATTCTGTTGCTGCCAGAGACCGACCTCGATGGCGCTGCAGTACTGGGCGAAAGCCTACGCAAGACTATCGCCGAGAACCTTTTCGAGTTCGGCGAGCAGCGCCTGAGTATCACCATGACTTTTGGCATCGCCTCTTTCCGCAAGGGCGAAACGCTGGAGGCCTGCATCGCCCGTGCGGACACAGCGCTCTACCACGGTAAGGAAAATGGCCGCAATAAGGTGATGATAGGTAACTACAAAGGCCTCAGTATCGTTAATTAGTGCGCACCCGAAAACCCGGCTTGTAGTCACCCGTGTGAGCAGCGGCATTTTTCATCCGGGTGCTCAGCGCCCGGCCCGCGCCTCGCTACCGGCGCTAGTTGTGATACCGCTCCTTGTACTCACTGTAGGTGATACCGGTCCAGCGCCGGAACGCCCGGTAAAAGCTGTTCACCTCCAGGTAACCGAGCTGATCCGCCAGGCACTTGCCCGGCAGCCACAGGTCGCGCAGTTGTTGCTCGCACCGGTATTGCCGTGCCCGGTCCAGCAGGAACTGATAGTGAGTATGGTCTGCACGCAGGCGCCTGCGCAGTGTGGTGGTGCTGATCCCCATGCTCTCGGCAACGGACTCGGCACGCAGTCGCGAGAGATCGCCGGAAAGTAGAATCTGCAGTACGCGGTCGGTGGTGCGGTAGCGGTTTTCGGAAGGGAAACGTGTGGTGCGCGGATAGCTCTGCAGCTGCCCCGCGCTCAGGGGCATAGTCTGTTCCATGGCCAAAACATCCTTGTTGTGGTGTATGGATTTGATAGTGTTGGTCGCGTTCTTGCGACACAGTTTTTAGACTAGCACAGGATTTTGCCGTGCAAAGGCGAGGGGCAAAAATGATTGCCCGTGGATCAGCGGTTAAAGCAACTCGGGGGACGGACAGTCCATCACCGCGGCCATGGCGGCGATGATCTCTTTCTCCTCAGGCGTCAGCCTGCCGTCTTCGCCAGCGGCCAGCGCCATGGCCTTGAGCACGCGGGGTTTCAGCAGGGGATAGCAGTCAGCCAGTTCATGCACTGCCTTGCTGAAGGCTGCCACGCTGCACTGCTCACGCGGCAGCAACGGCAGGCCCGAAAGTGCCAGCTCTTCCATGCCCAGTTGGTAGACTGTCTCTGTGTGGCCACCGCCCTCATGGGCCAGTACCGACAGTGCCACCTGCAGCTCAGACGCTACTTTTTGCAGGCGCCGGTAGCGCGCGCTACTGGGTTTGACCTGAATGAATTCCGGGTCCAGGTAGTGACGCACCAGCTGGTACAGGCACCACTCGTGTAATTCGATACGCGCATCCGCCTGTATCAGTCGCAGCAGCGTGTGTTTCAGGCTGCGGTACTGTTTGAAGGAAACACTGCGCAGCGCCGGCAGGCACAGCTCCAGTAACGGCAGTTGCCGCGGTGCGCCCAGTTCCGCCACGGCCGGATAGAGGGTGTGGGTCAGCGCTGCCAGGCCGCGGGCTTCGCTGCCCTCCAGCACCGCCATCTGGCGCTGGTGGATATCTTCCTGTGGGCTCATCAACAGCGCACAGACCAGGGCATGTGCGCCCAGGGGCTCGTGGCTGTGGCGCACCAGGGCCACGGGGATGCCCTCCTGATCGGCGGTCTGCGCCTCATAGTCTGTGGGCTGCAGATCTGCCGCGTCCTCGGCGAAATCGGCGTCGTCCTCGGTCATCTGTGGTTGTAAGCGATCAACCGCCGCCAGCGAGGCCATCGCCGCCGCCACGATGGACGCCCGTTCGTGACCCTGGGTGGCCGACGGGTCCAGTTTCGGGTTGGGGTAGTGCTTTGGCTTGCGCTGTATGTAGCGACCGTCCCACTGCTGGTCCAGGCGTCTGATGCGTTGCTGTAGCGGTGGGTGGGTGGCAAACGCCTGCCACAGGTGATGCTCAATTTCGCCGAAGAAAATATGCGACATCTCCGCGGCCCGTGCGGCGTGCACCAGCGAGCCGGGTATATAGCCGCCGATCACCTTGAGCGCATCGGCGATGCCATTGGGGTCGCGGGTGAACTGCACGGCGCTGGCGTCGGCCAGGTACTCCTTCTGCCGGCTTATCCCGGCTTTAATGAACCCCGCCGCCAGCCCACCCAGCCAGCCCAGCAACCATAGCGCCAGACCGAGAATAGGCAGTGCCGCGCCCTGTCCTTTGGAGCTGGACCCGGAGCGTACCCGATGGGTGCTGCGTAAAAGAATGTGGCCTACATCGCCCACAAAGGTAATGCCCTTGAGCATGGCGGCCAGGCGAATGTTCAGGCGCATGTCGCCGTTGAGGATATGGCTGAACTCGTGGGCGATGACGCCTTGCAATTCGCTGCGTTTGAGGTGGTCGATGGTTCCGCGGGTAACGGCGACTACCGCGTCGGCAGGGACAATGCCCGCTGCGAAGGCATTGATACCGCGCTCGTGGTTCATCACGTAGACAGCCGGTACCGGCATGTTCGCCGCCAGCGCCATCTCCTCCACCACGTTGAGGCAACGTCGTTCGCCCTTGTCGCGGGTTTGCGGCAGGATGCGCACGCCGCCCATGCTTTCGGCGACCACCTTGCCGCCGGTGGACAGCTGTATCCAGCGCACCAGTATCACCAGCCCCACCACCGCGGTGACGGCAAGGCCAATACCGCCGAAGCGCTGCCAGCTGAAGTAGGAGAGAAAACCCTGCAGGCCGGCGCGGCTGCCGTTGTAGACGTTGTAATCGTTGGCAAAGAAAAGGAACGCGGCCACCGCGGCATTGGTGAGCAGAATCAGTGCCAGCACCGCCAGGCTGAATATCACCACCAGGGTGCGGGTGTTGCGGCGGGCGATATCCTGTTGCTGGAAAAAGTCCATGAGTTAGCGCTGCAGGAACCGGGGAGTGAGCCGGCTGAGGCGATGCTTGCAGTCGGCGCTGATTCTGCTGGCGCTGGCGCCGTCATCCCCGCCCGGGCGGTGGTCCGCCACTGCGGTGCGACGGTTCAGGCTTACATTGCTCCCCGTCATCGATTGCAACTGCCAGCGTACATGTACAACCTCACCGCCTCTTGCCGCGGGTAAGCTAGAACGAGACCGTGGGCGCAGCCTGAATCTCTGCGCTGTCTTCAAACTCCAGCAGTTGCGCGTCTTCCGGGTGGCCGAATGAAGCAGCGAAGAACACCGGCGGGAAGCTCTGGCGGAAGGTGTTGTAGACCATCACCGCGTCGTTGTAGCCCTGGCGGGCGAAGGCGATGCGGTTCTCGGTGGTGGTCAGCTCCTCGGAAAGCTGTTGCATGTTCTCGCTGGCTTTCAGGTCCGGGTAGGCTTCCATGGTCACGTTGAGCTTGCCCAGCGCACCCTGCAGGGCGTTTTCCGCGCTGGCCAGTTTGCTGATGTCGGCCCCGCCGAGATTACCGCCTTCTATGGCCTTGAGCACGGCCGCGGCATCGTTGCGGGCGGTGACCACCGCGTCCAGGGTTTCACGCTCATGGGCCATGTAGCCCTTGGCGGTTTCCACCAGGTTGGGAATCAGGTCGTAGCGCCGCTTCAGCTGCACCTCGATCTGTGCGAAAGCGTTTTTGAAACGGTTCCGCAGGCTCACCAGTTTGTTGTAGATGCTGATGACATAAATCACCAGTGCCAGTGCGACCAGCAGGAATATCACGAATCCGGACATGCTGTTTTCCCCTTACAGTTGTGTTTTTGTGAACCGGTTCAGTTTACAGCTTCCGGAATAGTAGCAAGTGATGGGCGCCGGGTCGCAGAAAAATCGTGGGAAAAAGCGGGTTGAACCCGCTGGCAAGCAGGCAGGGCACGATTGTGCGGGTATGGAGCGGGGGTAACGGCGGATTCACCCTGGCCCGGGCCCCCGTTATCGAGCTGTCCGGGCGGTCACCTCACTATCAGGCGAGGGCAGGCGCCACTTCCACCGGTACCCCGTTGACCGCGGCGTTTCCGCTCAGGTCATCGAGATAGCGGTCGTCGGTGAGGTCGTTGCAGCTGACCCCCGCGTGCGCTTCAGCGATACCCATCCGTATGCCCTTGCGGTTGTGGCCGTAGCCGTGGGGCAGGCTGACCACACCCGGCATCATCTCATCGCTGGCCTGTGCGATTACCGCGACCTCGCCCACACGTGAACTGACTTTCACTTCGCCGCCGTCGTCAATACCGCGCGAGGCCATGTCCTGGGGGTGCATCAACAGGGTGCAGCGGCCCCGGCCCTTTACCAGCCGACGGTAGTTATGCATCCAGGAATTGTTGGAGCGCACATGGCGGCGACCGATCAACCTTAACTGTTGGTCTGCAGCGCCGGCGAACTCCTCGCGCAGCCTGGCCAGGTCTGCCAGCGGTTCAGGGGTATCGCAGCGAATCTGTTTGTCTTTGGTGAGCAGCCTGCCCGGTAGCTGTGATTGCAGCGGTCCCAGGTCGATGCCCGAGGGGTGCTTCTTCAGCTCCGCCAGGCTAAGACCGCGTTCCTTCCACGGTCCGGCCTGGAGGCCCATGTCGATGATCTGCTCTGGTGGTACTGCCGCCTGTGCTTCCTGGCCCAGGCCGGCAGCCACGCGTTTGCCCAGCTCGCTGAATATCTCCCAGTCGTGCAGGGCGTCTTCCGGCGGTTCGAAAACCGGCGGGTTGTAGCGCGTGGTATTGCGCATGGCCAGTAAGTGGAAAGACAGGTCGTAGTGATCGTGCTCCAGCGGTGAGGTGGGCGGCAGGATCACGTGCGCATGGCGGGTGGTTTCGTTGATGTAGGGGTCCAGCGACACCATGAACTGCAACTGCTCCAGGGCGTTGTCCAGCTGTGCCCCGTTGGGTGTGGACAGTACCGGGTTGCCGGCGGCAGTAAACAGGGCCCGTATCTGGCCCTCGCCGGGGGTGGTTATCTCCTCCGCCATCGCCGCCGCGGGCAGCTCACGGTCGAACTCCGGCAGCCCACGCACCCGGCTCTGGTGGCGATTGAATCCGCCCGGGCCGCTGCTGGCCACCGAGTCTACTGCCGGTGTGGCGAACAGGCTGCCGCCGGGGCGGTCCAGGTTACCGGTGGCGATGTTGATCAACTGAATCAGCCATTGGCATAGCCCGCCATAGCGCTGTGTAGACAGACCCATGCGCCCGTAGCAGATGCCTGCCTCCGCTGCTGCCAGCTCACGTGCCAGACGGCGGGTGTCATCGGCGCTGATGCCGGTGTGCGGCGCCGCGAATTCGGGGGTGAATCCGGCAATTGCCTGCTCCACCTCGGCCAGGCCGGTAGTGAAGGGCGCCAGATGACCCGGGTTTATCAGTCCCTCGGTAAACAGGGTGTTGAGCAGGCCCAGCAACAGCAGTGCGTCCGAGCCCGGGGTGATAAAGAAGTGCTCGCTGGCCAGCTCTGCGGTCTCCGTGCGCCGCGGATCCACCACCACCAGTTTTCCGCCGCGGGCTTTCATGTCCTTGATGCGTTTTTTTACGTCCGGCACGGTCCATAGACTGCCGTTGGACGCCAGCGGGTTGGCCCCCAGCATCAGGAAGTACTGCGTGTGGTCTATATCCGGCACCGGGAACAGGGATTTGTGTCCGAACAGCCACAGCGACGTCAGGTGGTGGGGCAGCTGGTCCACCGAGGTCGCGGAGAAGCGGTTTTGGCTGCGGATGTGACGGAACAGGTTCCCCGGGTGGGTCATCATGCCGTAGTTGTGTACCGACGGGTTACCGGCGTAGATGCCCACCGCGTTGACCCCGTGAGTTTTTATCGTGTCCACCAGGGCGTTGGCGGTGAGGTCCAGTGCCTCCTCCCAGCTGATGGTCTGCCAGTCGGTAGAGCCGTCCTGGGCCGTAACTTTTTTCACCGGCTGGCGCAGGCGGTCCGGGTCCTCGTGGATGTCCTGCAGCGCCACCGCCTTGGGGCAGATGTGGCCACGGCTCAGGGGGTCGTTCTTGTCGCCCTTGATAGAGAGGATTTTATCCCCCTCGGTTTCGATCACCAGTCCGCAAATGGCTTCGCAGAGGTGGCAGGCGCGGTAGTGTGTGGTGGGTTGCGTGGGGGACATCTGAATGCCTCTAATGGCGATGGGCCTGGCAACAAATGTAATCGCCTCCTACACCAATAGCAACGGCGTTGTCCCGCGCCAAGCGCAGCGATTATGCTAGCGCGGGCTGCGAGCGTGGGTATGCAGTCCTTGGCTTGCCGTCAGCTGTGACCAGCCCTCTGCAACCCGGCAATGTGCTCCCGCAGGCATTGCAGGCGATGCTCATCCAGTCCATTTTGCCTTGGAGTGATACCAACGCATGCCAGTGCCGCCGCCAGCCGCTCGCTGTCTGGCGACGGTTTTGCACGCAATGCCAATAGTGTTTCTGCGCGTGGGTCGTCTATTGGCAGGTCTGTTTCCAGAACCCAAAAGCACCAGCGCGCCAGTGACCTCAGCAGCAGGGTATCACCGGCCTGTGCCATCAGCGTGCCCAGCCATCGCTGGCGTATTTTTTCAGTGCTGTCGGTGGCGATCTGGGCGCATCGGTGCTGCAGGCAGGGGTTCGAGAAACGTTCGAGCAGCTGGTCCCGGTACGTGAAAAGGTCGAAGCCCTCGGGCGCGGTCAGCGCCGGTAGCAGTTCCCTGGACATCAGTTCGGTGATTTCGCCCGCCATCGTCGGGTCTGCCATTACATCGGCCACGGTCTCTTTGCCCGCCAGTAATCCGGCTAGTGCAATGCTGGAGTGGCTGGCATTGAGCAGCCGCAGCTTGATCTCCTCGTAGGGGCGAATATCGTTGACGAACTGTGCACCGGCGGCGGCCCAGTCCGGCACGTCTGTTGCCAGCTTGTCTTCGATGATCCACTGGCAAAAGGGCTCGGTTGCCACGGCCCCCGCGTCCTGCAGGCCGATCAGCGCGGCCTGTCGTTGCAGGCCGGCCTCCGTGGTAGCCGGCACAATCCTGTCTACCATGGAGCAGGGAAAGGCGACTTCATTTTCCACCCAGTCAACCGCCTCTGCAAATGCCGAGGCCATGTATTGCAGCAGCACTGCGCGCAGTCGTGCGCTGTTTTCGCCGAGATTGTCACAACTGATAACGTTAATTGGCGCGCCGCCGCTGTGATAGCGTTGCGCGAGCCCCCTGGCCAGCACGCCAATGGCAGTAGTGGCCAGCTGTGGGTCGGCCAGATCCTGTTTTACCGATGGCAGTGCGCGAGCCAGTGTCCAGCCGTCTTCGCCCAGGCAATAACCCTTCTCGGTGACGGTAAGGGTCACCACACGAATAGCGGGGTCGGCCAGCAATCCGGTCACAGCTGCGGGTGATCGTGGCGCCGCCAGCACCCGCTGTAGACACCCGATCACTCTCAGCTCACGCAGGTTCTGGTTTTCGCTGAGCACCGAATACAGGCCGTCCTGGGGTGCCAGTTGTTGGGTTACCCGGTCGCTGCGCATGGATACACCAATAATGCCCCAGTCACCGCCGCTGCGGGCGATGGCCGTGTCCGTATAGACAGCCTGGTGGGCCCGGTGAAATGCGCCCAGGCCCAGGTGAAGAATGCCGGGTTTGAGTGTGTTGCGGTCATAGCCGGGTGTGGCCACCCCTGCGGTGACTGCAGCCAGGTTACCGTTACTCAGTCTCTTCATGTCAAAGCCGGTATGCTCGCCGGGCGAGGTTGCAGGTGAGGTCCTGCGCCAGTTCGGCAGCCTCATTCATCTCCAGCCGGTGTTCTGCCACCAGTTGCGCCAGGAAGCGGCAGTCCATGCGCCGGGCCACGTCATGGCGGGCCGGAATGGAAAGGAACGCGCGCGTGTCGTCGTTAAACCCGGCAGTGTTATAGAACCCTGCTGTTTCCGTTACCTGCTGCCGGTAACGCAACATGCCCTCAGGGCTGTCGTGAAACCACCAGGGCGGGCCCAGCAGCAGGGCCGGGTAGTGGCCGGCAAGAGGGGCCAGTTCTCTGGCATAAGTGGTCTCGTCCAGGGTGAACAGGATCAGGGTGAAGTCACGGTGGTTGCCGACCCGGTCCAGCAGGGGTTTCAGGTTGCGCACAAACTCACCAGCCAGCGGGACATCGGCGCCACGGTCGCGCCCAAAGTCCGCGAACAGCGCGGGGTTGTGATTGCGGTATACGCCGGGGTGCAGCTGCATCACCAGTCCGTCATCCAGGCTCATCAGCGCCATCTCGGTCAGTAGCTGGCCGCGAAACTGATCTGCTTGCTCGGCATTTAACTCGCCGCGCAATGCGCCCTGGTAAAGCTTTTCGCACTGGGCCGGGGTCAGGTCTTCACAGCGCGCGCTGGGGTGACCGTGATCGGTGGAGGTTGCGCCCATTTCCCGGAAGTACAGCCGTCGCTCCCGGTGTGCCCTGAGGTAGCCCGCATAGCTGCCGCAATCCTCACCGGAAATCGCTTCAAATTGCTCGATATTGCGCGAGAATCCTTCGTAATCCGGGTCCACTACCGGGTCGGGCCGGTAGGCGGTAATGACCCGGCCCGCGCCTAGTGCGTCCCGCAGTTTGCCGTGTGCCTGTAGTGAGTCCAGGGGCGATTCGGTGGTGGCGATCACCTCAATATTGAAGCGATCCAGCAATGCCCGTGGCAGAAAGGCCGGGGTTGCAAGCTGCCGGTTTATCTCCGCGTAGATGTCAGCACCTGTCTGGCTGTCCAGTTGCCGCTCAATCCCGAATACCTCCCCGAGCACGTGGTCCATCCACAAGCGAGTGGGCGTGCCGCGAAACAGGTAATAGTGGTCGGCGAAAGTTTGCCAGACCTGCTCCGGGTTCTCTTCGCAGGGGCCGCCGCAAGCAGGCTGCAAGCCCAGGCTGGCGAGACTGACACCTTTACTGTAAAGCATGCGCAGCAGGTAGTGGTCAGGTTTGATCAGCAACTCGCTGGCATTGGGGAAAGGCTTGTTATCGGCGAACCAGTTGGGGTCGGTATGGCCATGGGGACTGATGATGGGCAGCGTGCGCACCGTCCCATAGAGTTCCCTTGCTATTTCGCGCTGCCGGCTGTCGCTGCTGAAGAGTCGGTCCGGGTGGAGTGCAGAAGATGTCACGTTAACTCACTGTGATTCGAGCAGGTGATCTATTACCCGCTGCAGGTGGGCGGCCATCGCGCGGCGGGAGCTGGCAGGGTCGCGCTCTTCCAGCGCCTGTAATATCCGGCGGTGATCCTCGATGATGGGTTTTATCCCTTCTTCGCGCACGCGTTGGTGAAAGCGTTGGCTGATTTCGGATTCGTTACGTAACTGCCACAACCAGTTCACCGTGGCGCTGATTGCGCTGTTGCCCGCCGCTTCGGCAATCAAGCAGTGAAATTGCTGGTCGGCCTTTTCCTGCGCGCCATGTTGCCGGTTCTCTTGCTCCATCTCCGCCAGCAGGCTCTTTAAGCTGGCGATCTGTTCGTTGGTGATGCGCTCAGCTGCCAATGCGCAGGCCTCGCCTTCGAACAGGCGGCGGGCCTCAAGGATCTCGAAGGGGCCCGGGCCCTGATCCGCCGCTACCGGCGTGAAGGGCGCGCTGTTGTCGACCACGTAAACACCCGAGCCGGAACGGATTTCCACCAGGCCGGCAATCTCCAGGGCGATCATGGCCTCGCGTATGGTGGGTCTGCTGACGCCGAAACGTTCTGCCAGATCCCGTTCCGCGGGTAACCGTTCGCCAGCGCCGATACTGCCGCTCTGGATGACGGCCACCAGCTGCTCGGCGACCTGCAGGTACAGGCGACGGGTTTTTACCGCTTTAATTTCCATCTGGGCCTTTATGGTGTCAGTAGTCGGTTCGCGTCTTGCCAAACCTGGCGACGTCGTGCAGACTGGTAAATTGGTATGGCCAATTATCATCTCAGAGGCCGGCGCAAGCCGTCAAGTGTACAGAGGATTCGATGACCGGCGAAGAAACTATCTGTTGTGCGGGGGAGGTAATGGTTGAGTTGGCGCCCGCCGCCGGTGAGCGGCTCTATCAGCAGGGCTTTGCCGGCGACACCTTCAATACCGCCGTCTATCTGGCTCGTGCCGGCCTACAGGTGCGTTATCTCACCCGCCTGGGCGATGACGCACTGTCTTCAGCGGCTCTCGCACAAATGCGTCTTGAGGGTGTCGATACGGATAGCGTTGCTATCTCACCGGGACGTGTGCCCGGCTTGTACATGATCAGCAATGACGAACAGGGAGAGCGCCAGTTCAGTTACTGGCGCTCCGCCAGCCCCGCCAGAGAGCTTTTCGACACGGTACCTGAGGTGTCGCCTCCAGACGTGTTCTACTTCAGCGGCATCACCCTGGCGGTGACCGCTGCCGGCCTGGACAATCTGGTGGCAATGCTGGAGCAGCTGCGTTCCCGGGGCACCCGAATTGCTTTTGATCCCAACTATCGCCCTGCGTTGTGGGGCGAACGCGCCATGGCGCAGCGTCACTACCTGGCGGTATTGCCCCTCTGTGACATGATATTTGCAACCTCGGAAGACGATGCCTTGTTATGGGATATCGATGACCCGTCAGCGAGTCAGGCGTTTTATCGCGAACAGGGGGCGGCGGAGGTTGTGATCAAGGGCAATGGCTTAACGGCTTATGTGAGTAGCGAAGGCGAGCAATACCAGAGCCGGGCGGACAGGGTGGACGCCATCGATACTACAGGTGCCGGGGATGCCTTCAATGCAGCCTATATGGCCCAACGATTATGCGGCGCGGGTATTGGCGAATCAATTGCCCACGCCCAGGCACTCAGCGCCAGGGTGGTGCAGCATCGCGGTGCCATTATTCCCCGCGACGAATAGCAGGATAAGGAAGAGAAGATATGCAGGAAACATGGCGATGGTTTGGTCCCGATGACCCCATAAGTCTGCGCAACATTGTGCAGGCGGGTGCCACGGGTGTGGTCACGTCGCTACACCACGTGCCCACGGGCGAAGTCTGGCCGCAGCAGGACGTGCTGCAGCGCAAGGCGGAAATCGAAGCTCACGGCATGAACTGGGCAGTTGTGGAAAGTTTGCCCGTTCACAACGATATCAAGACCCGCAGCGGAAACTACATTCAGCTGATAGACAATTACAAGCAGTCACTGCGTCGCATCGGCGAGGCGGGCATTGAGGTGGTGTGCTACAACTTTATGCCTGTGGTTGACTGGACCCGGACCAGCCTCAGCTACAGCTTGCCCAATGGCGCACAAGCGTTGCGTTTTGAGATGACCGATTTCGCGGCCTACGATGTGTATATGCTGCAGCGAGATGGCGCAATCGCGGATTACGATCCGGTGCTGCTGGAAAAGGCGCGGCAGCGCTTTGACGCGATGTCTGCAGCCGAGAGGGCGCTGCTGGAGCAAAACATCATTGCCGGCCTGCCCGGCGGAGAGGGCTCCTACGACCGCGAGGGCATCAAGACCGCCATCGCCCAGTTTATTGAGCTTGGTACAGAGGGTATGCGCAGTAACCTCTATGCGTTTCTGGATGAGGTTGTACCCGTGGCGGAAGAGGCGGGAGTGCGCTTGTGCATTCACCCCGACGATCCCCCGTTTACCCTGTTTGGCCTGCCCAGAGTGGTGTCTACGGCTGATGATGCGCGCGCTATCCTGGATCGTGTCCCCAGTCCCTGTAACGGGCTCACACTGTGTGCCGGTTCTTTTGGAGCACGCGCCGACAATGATCTTGTGGGTATGGTGCGCGAGTTTGGTCCTGTGATTCACTTTGTGCACCTGCGTAACGTTCGCCGCGAGGCAGACGGCTCCTTTTACGAGTCTGATCACCTTGACGGGGACAACGACATGGTGGGTTTGATCGGCGCTTTGCTGGACGAGGAGCGCAGGCGCGAGGACGAGGGCAGGTCGGATCGCATTCCGATGCGCCCCGACCATGGGCACTTGATGGAGGGCGAGGCCTCTGGTGCTGTAAACCCCGGGTACTCCTACGTTGGCAGAATGAAAGGTCTCGCGGAACTGCGAGGCGTTATGTGTGCAATGGAGAGCATGCGTAACCGGACGCCCTAGCAGGTCGCTTGCCCTGCGGGTTGACAGCCCCGGGGATCAAACCTATATTGGTCAGGCCACTTGGCCATATGACGACTAATATAAAAACACCGCAGCTCTAATGCCGCGCCCAGGGAGAAATAACCCAATGATCACACCGCGAACCCCCACCGTGAGCCAACCAACCCTGCTGAGTCTTGCGCTCGCTGCCATCTTGCTGTCCCTGCCAGGTATGGCGCAGGACGCACGGGTTCTTGAAGAGGTCGTTGTCACGGCCCAGAAACGGGCAGAGAGTGTTCAGGATGTACCCATGGGTATCACCGCTATCACTGGCGATGCCCTGGTCAATGCCGGCGTTGCCAATACCACCGATCTGGTGAAGCTCTCACCCTCGCTCACCTACGGGCAGGGTGACAACAAACAGAATTCCGGCTTTTCGATCAGGGGAGTGGGCACCAGCGTATTCAGTATCGGTGTAGAAACCAGCGTGGCGGTGGTCATAGACGATGTCAGCACTGTGCAGGCGGGGCAGTCGCTGACCAGCCTGGTTGATATCGAGCGCATCGAGGTTTTACGCGGCCCCCAGAGCACGTTGTTTGGCAAAAGCGCCTCGGCGGGTCTCATCAATGTCGTTACCAAAGCACCGGCGGAAGAGTTTGAAGCGGGACTGGAACTCACGGCAACCGACGACAATGAACAGCGTGTGACCGCGTCAGTTTCAGGGCCCGTTACGCCTGATTTGAGGTACCGCCTTAGCGGCCACTGGAGTGAGCTTGATGGATATCTAGACAACCTCACCAACAACGACGAGATCAATGAAGAAGAAAGCCAGGGATTGCGCGGCAAGTTGCGCTGGGACATCAGTGATGCGGTGCAGGCGGATTTCGGCGCTTATTACAGTAAAGATGAAACCACCTGCTGCGCGTTCAGCTGGGTCGAGCTGGACCCTGAGGCCAGGGTGTTTGGCTTTGTACCCGGTGAAGTTGCCCCCGGGATTGTGCCTTCCGATGAAAACCGCGACGTTCGTCGCGACGATATCCCTGATTCGACAGCAGAGAACACCGGTTACAACGCCCGCTTTATAGTCGATCTCGGGGAGTTCACTCTCACCTCCATCAGTGCCTACGATAACTGGAACTACGAAAACGTTCAGGACGTGGATTTTTCCGATGTGGATGTGCTCGGGTTTTTCACCGGCGGGGCAGTCAGCGGCGGTTTTCGCGCTGATTCTGAAGTCGATACAGACTTTGTCTCCCAGGAATTCCGCCTGAGCTCCCCGGTTTACGACCGTTACGATTACCTGGTGGGACTCTATTACGCCGATGCCGAAACCGACCGGAGCTTCGTGCGCAACCAGGGGTTACCTATTTTGCCGTCCGATTGGAACGCAACTGCGACGACAGAGAGCGTGGCCCTGTTCGGTACATTTAACTGGCGATTCACCGAGAGCTTGCAGCTGACGGCGGGCCTGCGCTGGAACGACGAAGAAATATCTATTGATTACATTAATAATCTGGCCACTGATGATGGCAAGGTCAAGGGTGATGACAGTGATTCCGAGATCCTTGGAAACCTGTCCCTGCAGTATTTTGTCCAGGACGACGTCATGCTCTATGCGCGCTACGCACAGGGCTATAAGGGCCAGGCCTACAATGTGGTGACCGGGTTCACGCAGGCGGATGCCGACGCGCCTGTGGCGCCGGAAAAATCCGACGCATTTGAACTGGGTGTCAGATCCACGCTCTGGGACCAGCGGCTGCAGTTAAATGCCACGCTTTTCTATACCGAGTACGAGGATTTTCAGGCACAGAATACGATCATTACGCCGGAAGGGGATTTCCTTAACAAACTGCGCAATGTGGGGGAACTTGAAACCCAGGGCCTGGAACTGGATGGCATCCTCCTGCTTGGCCAGAACCTGACTGTGCAGTTTGGTGCAGCCTTCCTTGACACTGAAATTATGCGTTTCGATGGCGCGCCCTGTTATTCTGGCCAGACCGAAGCAGCGGGTTGTGTAAACAGTACCCAGAACCTGGAGGGCGCAGGCCTGCCCAATGCACCTGACTGGAAGTACAACCTGGCGGCAAACTACCACCTCGAATTGGCCAGCATGCCGTTCCATGGATTCTTCAACGTTAGCTATACGTGGCAGGATGAGGTGCACTACGGCATTACCAATAACCCGTTGGCGGTACAGGACAGCTACGGGGTGGCCAATGCCAGTTTCGGTATCAATGAAAAGGACTCGGACCTCTATCGCATCACCTTCTTTGTGAACAACATCGCCGATGAGAGTTACCGCAACGTTGTAACCGATCTCCGGCAGCTCTTTGGTGGTAAAACTGCGTTGGCGCAGAGCCTGCCCAGGGATTCCCAGCGCTATTACGGTATCCGGTTGAAATTCAACCTCTGAAGGTGATGCTGTGAGAAGTCCGGGCGCGCACGGGTTTGTGGTGACACTGCAGCGAGGGTTTGGCGCAGCAATAGGGGCTTGTTTGTTGCTGTTGCCTTTGAGCGCTGTCGGCGACCCTTGCGCGGACTATACTGATGTTCGTCGAGCTCACTTTGGTGACACGCATGTGCACACCAGCTTCTCCCAGGATGCCAACTGGCGTATGGGGGCTTCCAGGGCTACACCCTCTGATGCCTATCGGTTCGCCAGAGGTGCGCGCATCAAGCTGCCACCTTTTGACGAACGGGGCGACAGCCTTCGTTCAACCCAGTTGGCGCGTCCCCTGGATTTCGCCATTGTCACCGATCACGCTGAAAATATGGACATGGTGCGCGTCTGTTCGGACCCCGATGCGCCCGAATTCGGGGCCTGGAGCTGTGGTCGCAATCAGCTATTGGTGGATGCGCTGCGCCGCATAGGCAGTTGGGTTCCGGGCATCAGCCCCCTGTGTGAAGAGAGCTCGGCGTCCTGCGCCGCGGCAACCATCGACGTGTGGCAGGACACTATCAAAGCCGCGGCTGACCACCAGGATGAATGTGCGTTCACCACGTTTGTTGGCTATGAGTGGAGCGGAACACTCAAAGGCGCCAACATGCATCGCAACGTGATATTTCGCGGTGAGCGCGTGCCGGCACGTCCCATCAGTGCGCTGGATGCACCGTGGGTGGAAGACCTCTGGGCCCAGCTCGACCAGCAGTGCAGGGATAGCGTGCAGGATTGCGAGGCGATCACCATTCCCCACAACTCCAACTTGAGCGGTGGGCGCATGTACTCCGCGCTGATGAGTGACGGTACCAGCATGACGCCTTCGGTAGCTGAGCGAAGAAGCCGCTACGAACGCCTGGCGGAGATTGTTCAGCACAAAGGTGGCTCCGAATGCTACTTCGCGGCAGATGAGCTCTGTGGTTTTGAAAAGCTGCCCTACAGCAGTTTCCTTGGCAAGTATGTCGAGTTATTTCGAGAGCCGCCTGCGAACGATAGCCGCTATTTGCGCGAGGCCTTGCGCGAGGGCTTGCGCCTTGAGTCACAGTTGGGCACCAATCCCTTCACGCCCGGATTCATTGGCAGCACTGACACCCATATCGGGGCAGCGGGCGCGGTGGAAGAGAACCGTTACCAGGGTAATCATGGTGCGCAGCAGATTGAGGGTGATGGCTCCCTGCCACAGTTGCCCGACCGGGTAGAACAGAATCCCGGTGGACTGGCGGTACTCTATGCGGAGGAAAACACGCGCGAGGCGTTGTTCGCCGCCATGCAGCGTAGAGAGGCATACGGTACCAGCGGTACACGTATCGGTTTACGTTTTTTCGGCGGCAGGGACCTTCCCGCGGATTTATGCGAACGCGCCGACATGCTTGAGCAGGGTTACGCCCTGGGCGTGCCCATGGGTGGAGAATTGTCCACAGGTGACGTCGCGCCCGTATTTCTGGCCTCTGCGGTGCAGGATGAAGGCGCAGAAGATCTGCCAGGCACGCCATTGCAGCGCATACAGATCATCAAAGGCTGGGTGGATGAAGACGGTGGATCGCGGGAGCAGGTCTACGAAATTGCGGGTGATGCCAACAACGGCGCCGCAGTCGATATAGAAACGTGTGAACAGCGCGGTAGCGGCTTTGCCCAGCTCTGTGCGGTGTGGGCGGATCCTGATTACACCCCCGGGCAGAGCGCGTATTACTACGCCCGCGCAGTGGAGAATCCATCGTGCCGATGGCAACAGCGGATTTGCAGTGCCAATGGCGTGCGCTGTGACAATCCAGACGATGTACCCCCCGCGTTTGCCGGGTGCTGTGACGACATCGCGCCAGCGACCTTGCAGGAGCGTGCCTGGAGTTCACCTATATGGACTTCGGGTGCATCGTTGTGACGTTCGATTCGTTTCAATGTGCCAGCGGCCCAGACAGCAAATTTGCTTTTAACTTACTTTCCAGAACTTGAGGATCAGGCATGTCGATACCCAGAATGATTCAGCAATTGAGCCGGTTTTTCACCGCGCTACTCATAATGTCATTGTCCGCACAGCTGCTGCAGGCAGCTGAAAGCGAAAAAGAAAGTGGTTTGATGGCCCTCTTTGGCGCATCTGTACCGTCCTTGCCACCCAACGCGCCCCTGATGAGCAACCTTGAGGGCCGTGAAAAAACGTCCCTTAATGGCGCCTGGAACATTGTCGTTGATGAGCACAATATGGGCGACAGAGGACTGTTTGGCGGCGCTTATTATGCGCTTCCGCAAGAGCAGACCGGTATGGAGCTGGTCGAGTTCGGCTTCGATTCGCGACGTCAACTGCAGGTGCCCGGTGACTGGAATAGTCAGGACGAGCGGTTGTTTCGCTATCGTGGAGTCGTCTGGTACCAGCGTGCGGTCGACCTGAAGCCAGAGGCAGGGAAGCGTTACTTTCTGCACTTCGATGGTGTGAATTACAATGCCAACGTGTATCTGAACGGCAAGCCTCTGGCGACTCACCGTGGCGGCTATGTGCCGTTCAATGTCGAAGTGACCGATGTGGTAGTAGAAGGCAGTAACCACCTGGTAGTGCGAGTTGATGCCTCGCTGGATGAGTCGACTGTGCCAACCCGCGACACCTCTGACTTTTTCAAGTACGGCGGTATCACCCGCGACGTTCATCTGGTTACCGTAGCGGAGACTTTTGTTCACCAGTATCACGTTTTCCTGGAAGACCTGCAGACTCGTCAGTTTAAAGCCTGGGTTCAGTTGGACGGTCCGGCTGCTGCAAATCGGGAAGTATCATTTATGGTGGGCAAGGGTGGCGTAAATGTCTCCGCTCGCACCGACGAGAACGGCCGTGCAGAGGTTTCATTCAAGAGCGACCTCGCACTCTGGTCACCCGAGACACCTGTGCTGCACCCGGTGACTATTTCCGGGGAGGGTTTTGGCGTTGAGGATCGCATCGGTTTCCGCAGTGTTGAGGTTCGCGGTGCAGAGATCCTGCTCAATGGCGAGCCGGTCTATCTGCGTGGCATCAGCATGCACGATGAGTCTTTTCTCAAGTCCGGCGTTGCGTACGACCGCGCCGATGCGGAAGCCCAGCTGGGCCTGATCAAGGAACTTAACGGCAACTTCGTCCGCCTTGCCCATTACCCGCATAACGAGCATACGCTGCGCGCGGCGGATGAAATGGGATTGATGGTGTGGAGTGAGATTCCCATCGTGTCCAACATTGACTGGAGCAACGAGGATACGCTGGCTGTTGCCTTGCAGCAGATCACTGACAACGTGCACCGCGATCTCAATCGCGCGTCCATCGTTATGTGGTCCATCGCCAATGAGACCATGCCCCAGACGGCCGAGCGCTTGGCATTCCTGCAGAAGCTCGCCGAACGTGCCCGCTCGCTTGACCTCAGCAATCGCCCCCTGGCTGCTGCCCTGGTCGGCAACGTTACCGAGGAATTCACCGCGGTGATCAAGCGGCTGGTGGCTGAAATGCTGCGCGATCCGACCCTTGATGACCCCGCAGTGCACCAGCACTTGCAAGGTATGGCGGCACAACTGATCGACGACATGGACGCAGTGCTCAACGGCGAGATCGAAGTTATGCTGGAAGACCCACTGGGCGACGTGGTCGATGTGATTGGCTACAACGAATACTTCGGTTGGTACTACGCGGCGTTCCTCAACAAAATGCTGCCTGTCGATGAGGCGACCACGCGGCATTTCATCTTCAAAATCATGAAGGATATTCGGTTCCGCAACGTCTTTGGTAAACCGATTATTATCTCCGAGTTCGGCGCCGGCGCGAAGAAAGGTTACGTGTCAGACAAGGGCCCGGGCATGATATGGTCCGAGGAGTACCAGCAGCGGGTTTACGAGCACCAACTGGATATGCTCGCGCGCAACGAGCAGGTCAAAGGCCTGTCACCGTGGATACTGAAGGATTTTCGCAGTGCGCTGCGCCCTCTCAACGGTATTCAGGATATTTATAACCGCAAGGGGCTGGTGTCGGAAAAGGGTGAGCGGAAAAAGGCTTTCTATGTGCTGCGTGACTTCTATGCCCAGAGCGCCAGCGAGTAATCTGCATTGAACCTAAGCCTGGCAGATGGCCTGTGGCGCGCCATCGGGCCAGTGCTGCTGGTATTCACCCTGCTGCTGTCTGGATGTATGGGGGAGGCGCAGCAGGTCAAGCGTCTTAAGCTGGCCCACTCCCTGGATACCAACCACCCGGTGCACCAGGCCATGGAATATATGGCTGCCGAGCTCGATGCGCTTTCACAGGGCAGCATGCGTCTGGAAATCCACCCTAGCGGCCAACTCGGTGGTGAGCGAGAATTGATTGAGCTGTTGCAGATTGGCAGCCTGGCCATGACCAAGGTGTCTGCCAGTCCCCTGGAAGGCTTTGCTCCGGCGATCAAGGTGTTCAGTATTCCCTATGTGTTTCGCGACCAGGATCATTACTGGCGTTTTCTTGAGAGTGACAGGGGTCTTGAGTTGCTGCTTAGCCTGCGCAGTGTGCGCCTTCGTGGGCTGGGTTATTACGATGCGGGCAGTCGCAGTTTTTATATGACCGATAAACCGCTTCACAGCCCGACAGATCTGCAGGGTGAGAAAATTCGTGTGCAAAAGAGCCAGACCTCGGTGGAGATGGTGGAGGCCCTGGGCGGTGCGGCCACGCCCATTGCCTGGGGTGAGCTATATACAGCATTGCAGCAGGGTATTGTCGACGGCGCCGAGAATAATCCGCCCAGTTTCTATCTCTCGCGCCACTATGAGACCTCAAAATACTACACTCTGGATGAGCATACACAGGTACCGGATATCCTGCTGGTGAGCGAGCACGTCTGGCAGACTCTGCAGCCGCAGCAGCGCGAATGGCTGCAAACTGCCGCGCAGGCCTCCGTTGCGCTGCAGAAAGAGCTCTGGAGGCAGGCAACAGACGACGCCTTGAGAGCGGTCAAGGCGGCGGGCGTGACCGTTATCGTTCCCGATAAAGCACCCTTTCGCGAGGCAGTCAGACCCATGCACGACAGTTACCGCGGCACCCCCGCCGGGGCTTTGTTGAGTTACATAGAGGACCTGCCTTGAACGCTACTGTGCGCAGGCTGCAGGACTACCTGGATTGCGCCCTGCGAGGGCTGCTGATACTACTGGTGCTGGGCCTGGTATTCAGCGTGACCTGGCAGGTGGTGTCACGCTATCTTTTGCAGGCCCCCAGTTCCTGGACCGAGGAACTGGCCCGCTTCCTGCTGATCTGGATTGGTCTGCTGGGCGCCGCTTACGCCTACCGCACCGGAGCGCACATGCGACTTGATCTGCTGGAAAACGCATTGGGAAGCGCAGGGGTCCGCAGGCTGCGTGTTTTTGCCGCAGCCGCGGTACTGGTCTTTGCCCTCGCTGTGTTGTGCGCGGGGGGTCTGCGTCTGGTGCTGCTGACACTGGAACTGGAGCAGGTCTCTGCTGCGCTGGGCCTGCCCATGGGGCTGGTTTATCTGGTGCTGCCCCTGAGCGGAGTGCTCATTGCCGTTTACGCCCTGATTAATATCTTCTTCGAGGAGGCGGGCTGATGTCCCTGGTGATGTTGTTGGTGCTGTTGGCTATTCTGCTCTTCGTAGGGATACCCATCGCTTTTGCTATCGGCCTGGCCACCCTGGCTACGCTGCTGCTCACCATAGACCCGGGACCGGCGCTGGCTACGGTTGCCCAGCGCATGGCCGGGGGGTTGAACAGCTTTGCCCTGCTGGCGATCCCCCTGTTTATCCTGTCGGGTAACCTGATGGCACAGGGTGGAATTGCCAGTCGCCTGATCGAGTTCGCGCGGGCCATGCTGGGGCGGCTGCCCGGCGGACTTGCGTTCGTCAACGTGATTGCCTGCACCCTGTTTGGCGCTATCTCCGGTTCGGCGGTGGCGGCCACTTCCGCAGTGGGCGGTGTGATGATTCCCGCAATGCGCGAGGAGGGCCACGACCGTGACTTCAGCGCCGCGCTGACAGCGACGGCGTCCACCACCGGTCTTTTGATTCCCCCAAGTAATATCCTTATCGTTTACGCCGTGGCCAGTGGCAGCGTGTCGATCGCGGCGCTGTTTGTGGCCGGGTACATTCCGGGCATTATGGTGGCATTGGGACTTATGGCGCTGTGCGCGGTGCGAGTGCGACGTGAGGGTTTGCCGAAAGGGCAGCCGCATTCTCCAATGGAAGTACTGCGGGCTTGCCTGGACGCACTGCCCAGCCTGCTGTTGATCGTGCTGATTATCGGCGGCATCGTCGGCGGTATATTCACCGCCACCGAAGCCGGTGCCATTGCCGTGCTCTATGCTTTCTTCCTGGCGGTCATCGTCTATCGTGAAGTCTCCATCGGGGACTTGCCGAAGCTGTTGTTGAAATCAGCAGAGACGACGGCAATCGTGATGCTCCTCATTGCCACCTCCACGGCCATGTCCTGGCTGCTGGCCTATGAGAATATTCCGCAGGCGGTCAGCGAGGGGCTGTTATCCCTGAGTGATAACCCGATTGTAATTCTACTGTTGATTAATCTTGCGTTATTGCTGGTCGGTGCCTTTCTGGATATGACCCCGGCCGTGCTGATCTTTACCCCGATCTTCCTGCCGGTTGTCGAACAGCTGGGTATGTCGCCGCTGCACTTCGGTATCGTACTGGTGCTGAACCTTTGTATTGGCCTGTGTTCTCCGCCGGTGGGCAGCCTGCTTTTCGTCAGCAGTGCTATTGGCGGGACTTCCGTGTCACGCATAGTCCGCCCGCTGCTGCCCATGTATATGGTGATGTTCCTGGTGTTGCTGGTTGTCACCTATGTGCCTGCGACCGCCGAATGGTTGCCAGCGTTGTTCGGCTTGTATGGTGATTAGTTGATCAGGTATATCGCGTGCGGCTACAGGGCGCCTGAATGGGTCCTGGGTTCGCGTGCGCAGCGCTATGGCTGGCCGGGGTTGATGGTAACCAACCCGGCAGCCTGAATGTCAGTCAGCAGTTTCTCCAGGTCCTGCAGCAGTTGCTCGGGGGCCACCTCGTACTCGGCCAGCAGCGTGTCGTATACCGCCTGCAACTCGCCAGTTTCCTGGATCAGTTGCCAGATGCGCGTGCCCACCTCATCCAGCCCGAAGTAGTTCTCGCTGTTGAGGTCCAGCAGCACTGTCTCCCCGGACACTTCCTGGGAGATCACTTCCGGTGATAGAACGACGGTCTGGTTCAGGTTCATCGCTGTGTGCCTGTGCGTTGCGGAAGCACAGGTTGCGTTGAGTAGCGGGGAAAATCAAGCGGCGGTGCAGGGGTGTAGCCAGAAAAAAGAAAGGGTGGCCTGCACCGCAGGCCACCCATTCCCTGTATACCGCTTAGTAGATATCTTTGCGGGTGTTATACACGTTGAACTTACCTGTGGGAGTCACCAGGCGAGGATCTTTGATCACGTGCTTGAGCTTACGGGTCTTGTCATCGACTACGACAATGGCGGATTCCTGTTCCATGCCGTTCCAGACCGAGAACCAGACTTCGTCACCTGCAGCGTTGTACTCAGGCTGCACGACACGCGCCGGACCTTCCGTGATACCCGCCCACTCGGCGATAGGCAGCACTTCGTAGCCGGCTTCCAGGTCATCCACATTGTAGACAGCGACTGACTGACTCACGCTTTCCTGCGGGTGCAGGGTGTTGTCGACCCAGAGGTTACGCGACTTGGGATGCGTTTTCACGAACAGCGAACCACCACCCTGCGCCTTCAGCGTACGCACTACTTTCCAGGCGTGCTTAGGATGCTTCTTGGGGTCTGTGCCGATAAACGTCATGTTCTCGTTGCCCAGGGCGGAGGTGATCCAGACCGGCCCGTACTTGGGATCCATGATGTTGGCACCGCGGCCCGGGTGGGGGATCTTTTCGGCGTCAACCAGCGCTGCGATCTTCCTTTCCTTGGAGTCGACTACTGCAATCTTGTTGGACTGGTTCGCCGCGGTCAGGAAGTAGCGGTGTGATGCATCCCAGCCTCCGTCGTGGAGGAATCGTGCCGCCTCCAGTGTAGTCACCGACAGGGCCTCGATATTGCTGTAGTCAACCAGCAGGATTTTTCCGGTTTCCTTTACGTTGACGATGAACTCGGGGTGCTCGTGAGAGGCGACGATAGCCGCTACCCGGGGCTCAGGGTGGTATTCCTGTGTGTCCACGGTCATGCCACGAGTGGAAACGATCTTGGTCGGCTTGAGGTCAGAGCCGTTCATGAGAACGTACTGTGGTGGCCAGTAGGCACCGGCAATCGCGATCTTGTCCTCGTAGCCCTCAAACTTGGACGTTTCCACGGAGCGCGCTTCCAGGCCTATCTTGACCGTGGCGACACGCTGCGGGGGGTTCATAAACATGTCGATCATATCGATCTTGGCGTCACGCCCGATCGTGTAGACATAGCGGCCCGAGTGCGAAGCCCTGGAAATGTGCACTGCGTAGCCGGTCTCGAGGATGGTGATGATTTCCTTGCTGTCGCCATCAATCAGGGCAATTTCGCCTGAGTCACGCAGGGTGACCGAGAAGATGTTGTCGATATCGTACTTATGCTGCTGCTTTTTCGGACGCTCAGACTCAGGCACCAGCACTTCCCAGGTGTCCATCATTTCAGCCATGCCCCACTCGGGCGGCGAGGGCGGTTCGTGCTGCAGGAAGCGCGCCATCAGGTCGACTTCTTCTTCAGAGAAGTCGCCGGAGGTACCCCAGTTGGGCATGCCGGCGGGCGAGCCGTAGTTGATCAGCGCCTTGAGGAACTCCGTACCGCGCTCCTGGGTGATGTCCGGGGTAAGTGGCTTACCGGTGGCGCCTTTGCGCAATACGCCGTGACAGCCGGCGCAGCGCTCGAAGTATAGTTTGGTAGCCGTTGCGAATTCCGCTTCGGTCATATCGGGTGCACCGGGAGAGATTACTCGCTTCATCTCACCGGAGGGTACCGGGGCGCCTTTGTACGCCATTTCTCCGGGCGTTACACCGGGGTGGTCGCTGTCCTGAGCGATGGCGCTTGCTGCAGCGAGCCCCAGGGTTATCGAGACCAGGCCCGCTCCCGCGCGCCGCTTCCACGTTAATGCTTTGCTTTTCATTTTCTTTCCCTCTTCGATATGGCGACCAATTGCCACCTTATAGATGCACAGTATATACATCTTTACCTTGGTAACATGACCAAGGTCAATTTTCTGTTCTGCCACTACTGCGAGTCGCTGGCGATAACGGCATCGGTATCAGTATCGGCAACCGGACGGTGCTGTTGGCGTCTCTTGCGTTTGCGCACCATCGGCGGGCAGCGGTGCTCATCCCAGTACGTCACCTGGCAATCCAGGCAGTAGTGGCACTCGTTGTCGATAATCTCACCGGTTGGTTTGATCGCGCCGATCTGGCAGTCATGGGCGCAGGTCTGACAGGGATGGCCACACTCGACCCGCCTGCGTAACCAGTCAAAGACCTTGAAACGGGTGACGAAGCTCAATGCGGCCCCCAAGGGGCACAGGTACTTACAGTAAAACTTGCTGTTCAACACCGTTAGAGCGAGCAGCGCGAGCGCATAAAAAACAAATGCAGGTGGTCGCTGAAACTGCATGACGAATACTGTTTTGAACGGTTCTACCTCGGCAAGACGCGCGGCGTTGGCCATAGAGTCCAGGGCGAGCCCGCAAATGGCAATCAACAGCAGGTACTTTATAGCCCATAGTCGTTCATGCAGGGCGTGGGGGATCTGCCAGCCGGCGAGGCCGCAGCTGCGGGATAATTTGGAAAGCAGCTCCTGGGCCGCACCGAATGGGCATAACCAGCCGCAATAAACGCCGCGGCCCCAGAGCAGTATGCTCAGCGCGACGAAGGCCCAGAGCAGGAATACGACGGGGTCCAGCAGCAGGCTCTCCCACGAGAAACCGCCGGCAAGATTGCGAGCGAATCCCAGCAGGTTGACGACAGATAGCTGTGCATGGCAGATCCAGCCAATAAAGATAACGGTGAATAGCATCCAGGCAACGCGGAATCGCTGAAAAAACAGCTTGCGCTTGACTAACCAGTCCTGCAGAAAGAGTACCAGCAACAGTACAGTCAGCGCAGCACCGAGCACGATCACCTGTAGCTTGTGTTGCTCCCAGCTCCAGTACCAATCTGGCTCCGCAGCTACCGCTGTCGTCGTTTCCGGGGGTGCATCCTGTACCAGGGGGGCGGTTGCAGTCTCGGCCGCATAGGCAGCCAGGGCGCGTTCGGCGGCCAGTGTCACCGTACGGGTAATGACCATGGCGGTGATCGTTGCCCCGCTCAGGCCATCTATGCCAACATAGCCTTCCCGATTGCGCGCGCCCACACGTATACGGTCGGTGGAGTGTTTGCCGACCAGTTGATCGACGAATGCCTTGAGATGGTTGTCGGTGATGCCAACGACCAGAATGGGCTCCTGGTGTGACAGCAGGTCGATGCCGGCGAATTTGCCATCGCTGGTGAGCGCAACCAACAGATTGATCGACGAGCCCGAATAAGCTGGTATATTGACGAAGTCGTCGGTCTGGAACAGCAGCACCTTCGAACCCGCAGGGCCATTCGCAACGTGGAGAGCCGGGACGGCAGCGACCGGGCTGATGGTCGTTACGCCGGGCAGCAGCCGCTGTGCGTCAGCCAGGTTGACTGCGTGAGATGCCGCGGGGGTCAGCAGCAGGCACACCACTACCCACAGCAGTCCTGGTATTATTGAGTGGCAGTTAGACACAAATTCACCTGTAATGCGGATTGCGGCCAGCATAGGCAAGCTCTTATAAGATGCAAATGATTTGCATCATTTTATTGTGGCGCGTGTTGCTGTCTACTGCGCGTATGAATCGGTTTGCGCTTCTTTTGCTTCTATCGTGGTGCCAGGCGGTCCCGGTCAGTGTAGCATCAACCGCCGCAGACGATGCACTGGTCAATGAGCGGTTGACCGCAAGCGGGGCAGCGATGGAGCGCCATTGGCAGGTTGACTGTCAGGCCGCATTGGTTGCGCTGACCACGCCCATCGGGTCTGTTCCCGCCGGGGCGCGCGCCGCGCTGGGCGAGACGTTGCGCAAATGCAGGTTTATCTACCAACCCCCGGGGGAGAGCGCTGCAGGTGCTTGTCCGGATTACGCGGCGCTGCTGCAAGCATGGCAGGGTCTTGATGACGCAACTTTGAAGGCCCAACTGGAACACAGCCAGCACTGTCCCCCAACTTTGGAAATGAAATGAAAAGCACGATGTATAAAGCAGCCAGGACCACCACCTTATGCGGCCTCGCACCCACTCTCATGCTAGTGGCGCAGGACAGTGCTGGCGGCCCCGTAGGCACCCAGGAGCTGGAAGAAGTGGTGGTTACAGCCAGCCGTGTGGAAGAGCGGCTGCTGAACAGCAGCGCAAGCCTGACCGTGTTGACCACGGAGGATCTTTCCCGCATGACCGGCAGTGGTGTTGCCGACTTTCTGCGCGATGTGCCTGGATTACAGGTCTCTGATTCCGGGCAGGCCGGCCTGAAGCGCATCCGAATTCGCGGCGAGGACTCCCGCCGCAGCGCAATTCTGGTGGACAGCCATGAACTGGCGGATCATAGCGAGGTGGGGACACCGCTGACCATACACCCGGATATGATCAGCCGTATTGAGGTTTTACGCGGCTCTGGCTCCGTGCTTTACGGCTCCAAAGCCCTGAGCGGAGTCACCAACCTGATGACCCTCAAGGGTGGCACCGCTCCGTTGCAGGCCACAGTGAAAGGCGGCTATGACGGCACCACAGGCGGGGACAGCTTTTTTGCCAGCGTGCACGGTAATGTGGATGGCTGGAGTTATCGCCTTGCCGGTGCCGACAGTGACCACGGGCTGCGCCGCACGCCGGACGGCCGTGTCGACAACACGGCGTTTGAGAACCAGGGCTATTACGGGTTTCTGGAAAAGTCCGCAGGCAACCATACGCTCGCCCTGACCTGGGATCGCTACGAGTCCAGCTCCGAGATTTTCGTTGAGGAGTCTGTGCGCACCACGTTTCCGGTCACGGATCTGAAGCTGAGTACGCCGCAGCGTGACCGCGAGCGGTTTGCGGTGGATTACCACTGGGAGCCCGGTGCGTATGCGCTGGATCGATTGACGGTTACCGGCTTCGTTCAGGACAGCCTGCGCAATTTCGTCACTGAGACCGCAACGGTTTTCTTCCAGCGTGACATCGATACCCAAAGCACTCTGCGTAGCGACGGTTTACTGGTGCAGGCAGACTGGTTGCCGCTGGGTGATCACAGCCTGATCAGTGGTCTGCAATACAGTAATGATGATGTAGACCAGACGCGTCAGGTCGATACCTTCTCCTGGACGCCGGCAGCGGTAACGGGCATCGAACGTATCGAGGATGAAGCACATATACGCACGCTGGCACTGTTCCTCCAGGACCGCTGGACGGTAAGCGAACGGCTGACAGCAACGGCAGGCGTGCGTTATTACCAGGTAGACGGTGAGTTGGACGAAAGCGATCGGCCCGGTTTGAGTGCCGGCTCCCTCGACTCAGACAGCCACCTGATCGCCTCAGCCGGGCTGAGCTGGACGCTGCAGGGCGGCAGTGTGCTGCGTGCCAATGTTTCCGAAGGTTACCTGTACCCCTCCCTGATGCAGCTTGCGACCGGCGCTTATGCCGGGTCCAGCTTTATCAACCCCCAGAGCGACCTGACGGCGGAAACTAGCGTTAACTATGAGCTTGGCTGGCGTTTGATGAGTGACCAGTGGACGGTGGATACCGCTGCATTCTACGCCGACTCCGAAGACTATATCGATCATGTTTTCTGCACCGAGGTCGACGAATGTCTTGGCTTCAATGACAAAATCTACCGCAATATCGGCTCTTCGAAAGCCTACGGTGTTGAACTGTACCTGGCCTGGCAAGATCAGGATCAGCGATTGCGGCCCTATCTGAACCTGACCTGGATGCAGCGCCAGAACGACTATGGCGACTTCGATACCTGGAAAACAGGCATTCCCTCGCTCGCCGGTCGAGCTGGCCTTGTTCTGGAGCCTGGCCTGCCCGGTGCATGGTCCTCTTTATGGGCAGACCTTTACCTGCGCGGAGAAAGCGCATCGCAACTGCAGGAGCCGGGTCGCCGCGGCATTGTCGAAACCACGCGCAGTGGCTGGTCGACAATCAATGCAGCGGTTGGCATGAGCCTGGGAGAAAGTGTTGTGCTGGCAGTGGATCTGCAGAACCTGCTTGACAGGCGTTATCGGGAGTCTGCCGAGAACCTGCTTGCACCCGGTCGCAGCGCATCCATGAAGCTGACCTGGAATATCAAATGACAGCGTCAGGCTTGCGGCAATTTCATTTAATGCATATCATGTACATGTTTATAAACTGCACGGTTAATCCGGTTAAGTCTCACAACTAACAAACAGAATCGGGGAGAAATCCAATGTCCGAAGTGCTCACGAGATCAGCGGCACGAAATATTTTTTATGGAGGCTCGCTGTTCTTTTTTATATTGTTTGCGGGCCTAACGGCGCATACCCACTGGTACATGGTGAACGTGTCCACCAATAGCGAGACCCTCACTGAGGAGGTGAAACGCGGCAAGCATGTCTGGGAAGAGCACAGCTGCATCAACTGCCACAGCATCCTCGGTGAAGGCGCTTACTTTGCCCCTGAGCTGGGCAATGTGTGGACGCGCTATGGCGGGAGAGACAACCCTGAGGCAGCACGCGCCGGGCTCAAAGGCTGGATTCGCGCACAACCCCTGAATATCCCTGATCGTCGTGTCATGCCTAAAATTGATCTGAGCGAAGACGAGTTGGAAGCTCTGGTCGATTTTCTGCAATGGACAGACTCCATCGACACCCAGGACTGGCCGCCCACCCCGGCGGGCTAAGGTGCAGGACATTCTGCAATCATCACGGCACGCAACAAGTTTACTGTTAGAGGGTTATAACAATGAAATATGAAACACAGCGGGTGGCCTATCCGTTCTTCGCGGTCGCAATGGCACTCTTTGCCTTGCAGATCGTGTTCGGGATTATGGCAGCAACGGTCTATATCATGCCCGAGTTTCTGGCAGAGGCCATGCCTTTCCATATCATGCGGATGAGCCACACCAACTTATTGGTGGTATGGCTGCTCCTGGGTTTTATGGGCTGTACGTATTACCTGATGCCGGAAGAAGCCGAGCAGGAAATTCACAGCCCCATGATTGCCTATGTGCAGTTGGCTATTTTTGCAGTCGCCGGTGCGGGTGCGTTGCTCAGCTACCAGCTGGGTATTCACGAGGGGAGGGAGTTCCTGGAACAGCCACTCTGGTCCAAAATCCTGATTACCGTGTCTTTCCTGATGTTCCTGTATAACACCAGCATAACGCTGGTCAAAGGGCGCAAAACCGCCATTAACCTGGTATTGATGCTGGGTCTCTGGCTGGCGGCGGTGTTCTGGCTGTTCGCCTTCTTTAATCCCAGTAACCTCGCTGTCGACAAGTTGTACTGGTGGTGGGTCGTTCACCTTTGGGTGGAAGGTGTGTGGGAGCTGATCATGGCGTCTCTGCTGGCCTACCTGCTGATCAAGATGACCGGTGTAGACCGGGAAGTGATCGAAAAGTGGCTCTATGTGATTATCGGCCTGGCACTTTTCTCCGGCTTGCTGGGTACCGGGCACCATTACTACTGGATTGGTGCACCGAGTTACTGGCAGCCCCTGTCCAGCATCTTCTCTACCCTGGAAGTTCTGCCTTTCTTCGCCATGGTGATGTTTGCCTTCTTCATGTTCTGGAAAGGCCGTCGTAATCACCCCAACAAGAGCGCCATGCTGTGGACGCTGGGCAGCGCCACGCTGGCATTCTTCGGTGCGGGCGTCTGGGGCTTCATGCACACCCTGTCATTCGTCAACTACTATACCCATGGTACTCAGGTCACCGCTGCACATGGACACCTGGCGTTCTTTGGTGCCTATGTGATGATGATTCTGGCAGTGATAACCTATGCCATGCCCCAGTTGCGCCGGGTACAGCCCTATAACCAGATTCTCAACATGTGGAGTTTCTGGCTGATGAGTTCGGCAATGTGCTTTATGACCTTCACCCTTACTTTTGCTGGTGTGGTGCAAACCCACTTGCAACGCGTGATGGGAATGAACTTCATGGAAGTACAGGACCAGCTGCAGTTGTTCTACTTTATGCGCCTGGGATCGGGCGTTGTAGTCGCCGTAGCCGCCATAATTTTCTTCATCTCTATCTTCGGCCCGGTGAAGGAACAAGCCGCGGCCACTGGCGAAAGCTAGTTCACACACGGCGCGGCTGCTATCCGCGTCGCTCTAGTCCCCGCTTTCGCGGGGACGACATCTGATATAATCAAAGGATTCCCGCCATGGCGGACCACCGCCGGCGTGGGGATGCCTGGAATCCGAGTTGCAGGAGTTAAGCAATGGACACCGCAGCGACTGCTGAGTCTCATATACCGCACGAGATCCCCTTTTATGAACCCGTGGGGAACGAGTGCCAGCTCTTCGAGCGCGCCTACCAGCAGCGCCTGCCGCTGCTGCTGAAAGGCCCCACCGGCTGCGGCAAAACCCGCTTTGTCAGCCATATGGCGGCCAAGCTCGGTCGTCCGCTGTTTACCGTTTCCTGTCATGATGATCTCACCGCCGCGGACCTCACCGGACGCTACCTGTTGCAGGGCGGTGAAACGCGCTGGGTAGACGGGCCTTTGACCCAGGCCGTGCGTGAGGGTGGCATCTGTTATCTCGACGAAGTTGTGGAGGCTCGCAAGGATGTTACCGTGGTCCTGCACCCGCTAACCGATGATCGTCGACTGCTTCCGCTGGAGCGCACGGGTGAACTGCTGGAAGCCCCGGACGATTTTATGCTGGTGGTGTCCTATAACCCGGGTTACCAACACATACTCAAGTCACTCAAGCCCAGTACCCGGCAGCGTTTTGTCGCCAAGAGTTTTGACTTTCCTCCGCCGGAACTGGAGCGCAATATTGTCGCCTCCGAAAGCGGGCTGGCTGCACAGCAGTGCGCTGCGTTGGTCAACCTTGCAGCTCGCCTGCGGGAAATGAAAGGGCAGGACCTGGAGGAGGGCGTCTCCACCCGCCTGCTGATCTACTGCGCCACCCTGATGGCTGATGGCATGCCGGCTACCCAGGCTGCACAGGCGACGCTGGTTGAGCCACTGAGCGATGACGCCGACGTTCAGGAGGGGCTGATGGAGGCGATTCGCGCCACCTTCGGCGAAGACTGACGGCCCCGCCCCCGTGTTTGAGTGGCTGGAATTTGAAGAGAATGTAGGGCGATTCTGGCACCGCTGGGTCTCTGCGCACAGCGCCAGTTTCCCCAGTTTTCCGGAAGCAGCCGTCACACTGGACAGTATTTCAGGGCCGCTGGCGGTATTTTTCCGCGCCGGCGGAGGTCCGGGCGGTGTTGCCGTCGCGTCCATTGCTGCAAGAGCATCCACGCACCGACTCAATCTGCGCCAGCGGCTGGGGCTGGACGAGGAGATGCTGGACATGGCCCGGCTCGATGAAGAGAACCTGCTGTTGCCGCCGCGTATCGCCCTGTTCGATGACCCCCGTCGCAATCGTGATCTGTATTTCTGGCTGGCGGCAATGCTCGCTGCCATGACGCCCACGCGTGAGTTCAAGGACCCGCTGCGCCAGAACCTTGCTGCGTTGCGTCAGGTGGTGGCAGCGACCGAGGCCGCGCTGGATGGCTTTCCCGGCTTGCGTGGCACTCACGCCTGGCTGCAGCGGGAAATGTTATCGATGCGGCCACAGCGCGACTTGCCCCCTGCCGAAGCGGCAATGGAGGAAGTGATCTGTCACCTGCTGGGCGCTGAGAACGCGCTGTCCGCAGAGGCCACAAGATACTACACCGCGGTGCGCGATACCGACATGAGCCTGCGGGAGTATCGAGCCCCGCAAAATTACCGGCAGCCGCTGCCAGTGCCGTTATGGGCTAACCTCAATCACCTGGGAACAGCTGTCGGTTTTGAAGCCGAAGACGATGATTCGGCGGAGCCGCCAGCGCCCGCCAGCGAGCAAATCCAGGACAAGCGCAAGGCCGAGCGCCGCCGTCAGGACCAGTCGGAACGCGATGACCCACTGGTCTTCAATCGTTTTGAGAAAATCTTGTCGTTCGCAGAAATGGTTAACGTTAACCGGATGGTCGATGAGGACGAGGATGAGCACGCCAAGAGCAACGCGGAGCAGATGGATGAGATTACTCTCAGTCCCAACCAGCAGCGCGCCGCATCGCAGTTGAAGATGGATCTCGATCTCTCACCCGGCGCGGTAGCGGAGGGGCAATTGACTGGCGAACATACTTATCCGGAGTGGAATTTTCGCAAGCAGCGTTATCAGCCCGGTCACTGTCGGGTGTTGAGTGGCGTACACGAGGAAGAGGGCGACCACCGGGCGCACGATGAGCAAACGCGCCGCCGTATTCGCCGCGTGAGGCAGCAGTTTGAGGCACTCAGGCCCCGCCGCGAATGGCTGCGAGGGCAGGTAGATGGCAATGAACTGGATATGGACGCGGTGGTGCGTGCCCACTGTGACCTGGCCGCGGTGGGCGAAAACAGCACCGGCCTGTATATGAGTACCCGCGCCCAGGCGCGGGACCTGGCTATCTCCATACTCATCGATGTGTCGCTGTCTACCGACGCCTGGGTGGAAGACCGCCGGGTGATCGATATTGAAAAAGAAGCGCTGCTGGTGCTGGCGCACGGTCTCGCCGCCTGCGGTGACGACTACAGTATCCAGAGTTTTACCTCGCACCGGCGTCACCGGGTCTGGGTCAATACGCTCAAGTCCTTTGACGAGCCGATGAACGAACTCACCGAGCGCCGGATAGCTGCGCTGAAACCCGGACACTACACCCGTATGGGGGCGGCTATCCGGCACGCAGCGGTAGACCTGGCCAAGCGCCCCAACCGGCATCGCCTGCTTCTGGTCCTCACCGACGGCAAGCCCAACGATAGCGACTACTACGAGGGGCGCTATGGTATTGAAGATACCCGGCGCGCGATTCTGGATGCCAGGCGGCAGGAGCTGAAAGTGTTCGGCGTGACCATAGACCGGGACGCGCAGGATTACATCGGTCAGTTGTTTGGCCGCGGCGGTTACGCCATGGTGCATAAGCCGGAGCACCTGTCACAGGCGTTGCCCGGTATCTACCGCCAGATCGTTGCCAGCTGAGATGCTGCGCATGGCGAAAGCACGATGAAAGTATCCCGCGAGGCGGTTGCGCTGGTCGCCGGTATCGCCCTGTGTATCCTGGCTGTTACCCCCTTTGTACTCGCCATCAACTACTTCGACTGGGGGGTGAGCCTTGTGTTGGCGGCGCCGGCGTTCGTCTGGCTGCTGCTGTGGGCAGGTAAAAAACTGGAACGCTGGGCCCGCAACGAGCCCGACACCCTGCCACCAGACCCCGACTATCCCGATGAAGAAGCGTAGCCAGAAGCCACTCCGATAAGCCGGTGTTGCAAGCGCATGGTCATTTCCGGGCAGGTTATTGGCTGCCTGGGAGGTATGACCGGATAATGTGTTTACGGACGGCCCCTGGCTAACCCTTCGCCGACCAGTAGCCCAAGCCTACCAGCAGGATCGTTACCGCCAGCAGACACAGAAATCCCCCGCGCCAGCCGGCGCTGGACACGCGCAGGTTGAGATAGACCATCAGAATCTGCTGTACCTTGAAACCCACGCTCAGCAACACCAGGGCGACGCTCCATATCGGCAGCGACAGCGCGCGTGATTCGTCGCTTAACTGTGCCGACCACATGGAAAAAAGCGTCAAAGCCATCAGCATTAACCAGGTCTTCAGCAGGCGGGATTGGCCAGGAAGGTCATCGGGAAGGTGTTTGTCCATGCGTTCCGGGCCTCAGCGCAACAGGTACAGTAGTGGATACAGCATGACCCAGATGAGGTCGACCATGTGCCAGAAGGCGGTGACCGTTTCCACGTTTTCCCGTGAGTTATGCCAGGTGGCCAATGCCAGCAGGCCCAGTCCGAATACCACGTGCGCCAGGTGAAATGCGGTCAGCAGATAGTAATAGCTGAAAAAAGTGTTGGTTTCAGGCGTCAGGCCGGCACCCAGTTTGTCGGCATACTCGATGATTTTAATCACGCAGAAAACCAGGCCCAGGACCATAGTCAGCGTGAGCCACTGCCGGCAGCGCCTTGAATTTCCGGCGGCAATGGCCTGTACAGCCAGCGCCGCGCCAAGCCCGCTGGTGAGCAGCACCATCGTATTGAGGCCGCCGGCCACCGGGTCCAGCAGCTGCTGGGAGGCATTGAAAAGAGCAGGCTCTTGCGCCCTTTGCCAGGCGAAAAGGATAAAGAAGGCAGAGAAGACCAACATTTCGCTGAGAATAAGCACCCACATCAGTGGGTTTCCCGGTAGCGTCGACAGTGGCCCCCAGTCGTCTTCCTGTGCTGGCGTCAAACCTTTCTGCCCAGGCCGAACAACAAGCTTTTTGGGGCGTCTATGGCCTGGTTTGACGTAAGCCGGTGAATACCGACGGCGCAGCGGGCCATCATCCAGATAATGCCGACGGTGAAAAACAGGTAGCCAAATGTCCATGCGTAAATCGAGGAGACGCCCAGCTGTCCGGCTGCCTGCCATATCAGCAGCGCGATAATCGCGGCTGCGATACCCAGCCAGAATGTGCGCACCTGAAACTGCAGGTGGGTGTCCAGCCACGCAGCGCTGCGGCCCAGTCGAAGGTGGGCGATGAGTGCGCCCAGGGGCGCGGTCACCACGGCCATGATGCTGCCAATATACAGACCATAGATGACGACGACATAGCCGCGCCCGGGTGTGCTTTTGTCTTGTGTCTCAGCGCCTGCCGAGGCTGGAGCGGTGGAAGTTGAAGGCATATTCGGTTCCATGGAGAGTCGCTGCAGCCCGCCGCTGCAGGGCTGGTCTATAAGAGGTATATACAATGCATTATATTGACTCGCACTGGTTTTGCCAGTGTGAAAGCTGCGCTGCTTACTGAAGATCGAGGGTTTTTATCAGCTCTGCTTTGCGCGGGCCTGCTACGACGTCTTCAAGAGTGTAGCGATTGAGTGTGTCCAGGAAAGCGCGCAAGCCCTCATCCAGTATACATTTCAAGCCGCAGGCCGGGGTGAGGATGCATTGATTGTTGTCGCCCAGGCACTCTGTCAGTGCCATGTCCTTTTCCATTGCCTCCACCAGATCGCCAATTCTTATCTCTGCAGTGGATATATTCAGAGACAGGCCGCCATTTTTGCCCCGCAGGGCGACTACGTATCCGCGCTGGCTGAGATCCTGGACCACTTTCATCAGATGGTTTCGCGATATCCCGTAGTGCTCGGCAATACCGCGAATAGTGATCTTTTCCTCCGGGCTGACGGCCAGGTAAATCAATACCCGCAGGGCGTAATCTGTGTACGCTGTCAGTCTCATTGGCAATGCCCACAAAAAAACAATGGTCTAGTATAGCCTAAAGAAGGATACATAATGCATCTTTGAGTTTAACCGGGCGGATACAAGCAAGGCCGCTGGAGTAACCGGCCCTGCTGGTCTTGCTGCATCGTGCTTGAAGGCATGCTCGCAGCCGGCTGTTGATCCGCTCAGGGGCATTCGCTCAGGTGGCAGGCGCTCTGGTGATCACCGTCCACGGCGATCAGTTCTGGCGCCTCCACCTTGCAGCGGGCGATGGCTTCCGGGCAGCGTGGGTGGAAGGCGCAGCCCGACGGCGGATCGATGGGTGAGGGAACGTCCCCTTCGAGCACCTGGCGCTGCACCTTGCGATGCGGGTCGGGTACCGGAATCGCTGAGATCAGGGAGCGGGTGTAGGGGTGGCGGGGTTGCCGGTAGATTGTTTCGGCGTCCGCTGTTTCCACGATTTTGCCCAGGTACATGATCGCGACCCGGTCAGAGATATGCTTGACCACCGCCAGGTCATGGGCGATGAACAGGTAGGCCAGTTTGAACTCCTGCTGCAGGTCGTTGAGCAGGTTGAGCACCTGGCTCTGTATGGACACATCCAGCGCCGAGACTGGTTCGTCGCACACGATGAGCCTGGGGTTCAGCGCGATGGCGCGAGCAATGCCGATGCGCTGGCGCTGGCCGCCGGAGAATTCAAAGGGGTACCGGGTCGCCGAGCGCGCCGGCAGCCCAACGGTGTCCAGCAACCCACGCACACGCTGGCTGCGAAACGCCTTGTCGCCGAGTTTGTGGATGATAAAGGGCTCTTCCAGAATTTCGCCTACCGTGTGGCGCGCGTTCAGCGACTCCATGGGATCCTGGAAAATCATCTGTATATGTCTGCGGTGTGGCATAAGGGCCTTGCCGCGCAGGTGGGTGATATCGGTGCCCTCGAACAACACCTTGCCGCCGGTTGGCGTATACAGGCGGCTGATGCAGCGGCCCAACGTGGACTTGCCACAGCCGGATTCTCCCACCAGGCCCAGCGTCTCGCCGGGTCGAATGGTCAGCGAGACGTCGTCCACGGCGCGATTGGACTTGCTGGCGCGCAGCAGGATGCCCTCCTTTACCGGAAAGTGCATTTGCAGCTTGTTCACTTCCAGCAGCGGTGTGCTCACAGTTCTCTCCAGCGGCCACAGCTGACCCGGTGTTGGTCGGCTATGGTTTCAATCGCCGGGGCCTGCTCGCCGCAGGCCGCTATGGCGTGGGTACAGCGATTCTGGAAGCGGCAGCCGGAGGGCAGGTCCTGCAGGCTGGGCACCATACCCTCGATGATGCTCAGGCGTGACTTGGGTTCGGTTTCCAGGCGGGGAATGGAGGCCAGCAAGCCCTGGGTGTAAGGGTGGGCAGGGCGATCAAAAATGTCGTAGACGCTGCCCTGTTCCGCCACGCGGCCGGCGTACATCACCACCACGTTGTTGCTGGTCTCGGCGATTACGCCCAGGTCGTGGGTGATCAGTATCACTGCCATGCCCATGTCTGCCTGCAGTTCGCGGATCAACTCGAGGATCTGCGCCTGGATAGTGACATCCAGGGCCGTGGTCGGTTCGTCGGCAATCAGCAGCGCCGGTTCACAGGCCAGGGCAATGGCAATCACCACCCGCTGGCGCATGCCGCCAGAGAGCTGGTGCGGGTACTCGCCCATGCGCACATCCGGCGAGGGAATGCCCACGCGGGCAAGGATTTCCACTGCGTCGCGTATGGCCTGGTCAGCACTGATATCGCGATGCAGCAGCATGACCTCAGTGAGTTGCTTGCCGATGGTCTGTACCGGGTTGAGCGCGGTCATCGGTTCCTGGAAGACCATACCGATGTCGTTGCCGCGCACCTTCTCCATCTCTGCAATCGGCAAGGTGGTCAGGTCGCGGCCGGCAAAACGCACCGCGCCGCTGACGATCTTGCCCATGGGTTGAGGCAGCAGGCGCATGATGGAGTGTGCGGTGACGCTCTTGCCGCAACCGGACTCACCGACAATCCCCAGCGTCTCGCCAGCCTCCACAGAGAAACTGACGCCGTCGACGGCGCGTACGCGGCCCTCGTCGGTGTCGAATTCGGTGACCAGGCTGTCTACCTCAAGCTGGGGCATGGGCGCTGCTTACTCTTTCCACTGGTCGTAGTAACGGATCTGCGGTTCGAAGGTCTTTCCGTCCTTCATCGCATCCAGCGTCTCCTGTTTCATCTCCTCGTCCACCCAGTGCACAAACAGCTGGCCGGAACTGCGGCTGTGCTTGTGGTTGAAAAACTCCGGGTAGCGAATCCAGCGCCAGCTGCCTACGCGATAGAACGGTTGATAGAAACCCGGCACATAGGACGCATGGTCGTGGAGAATATTACCTATCTGGTTGGCGATTGCGATCATTTCCTCCGTGTCCGCGGAGGCCCGGTAACGCTCGATCAGTGCATCGACCTCGAATACGGCAAAGGTTTCCAGGTTGTTGGTCTGGGTCTTTATCTTGCGTTCGGGATTAATACTGCCGTCGTCGAGAAAGGCGTCGTCGTACGCGTTATCCGAGTGGAAGTGCTCCCAGAAGCGCGGGTACATCTCCAGGAACACGCCAAAGCCGGCAAAGTGAATATCGTGCTGCTTTTCCTGTACTTTTTTCCAGCCGGCGGTGCCGTCCAGTACTTCCACGCGGAACTCCAGGCCTGCTCTGGCGGCTTCTTCCTTGAGTATCGTCAGCACGTCTTTCATGGTCTGGTAACCGGTGGAGACGGTGAATGCCAGGCGCTGGCCGTCCGCGTTGACCAGAATGCCGTCGGCGCCGCGCTCGGTGAATCCTGCCCTGGCGAAGTGCGCCAGGGCTTTGTCTACATCGTACTCCCGTGAACGGATGCCGGAGGCAGAGAACTCGCCGAAGCCGTCCTGTGCGCTCTGCAGGCGGTTGTAGTCGCCGCGAAAGAACTTGTCGATCACCAGTTGAAAGTTGGTGGCGTACTGTATGCCCAGGCGCACGTCCAGATTATCCAGCAGTGGACGGGCGGTGTTCATCCACAGGCCCATGTTGGGGCGCGGGCGCTGGTTGTAGAATACCGACTTGTGAATATAGCCTGCCTGCACGTCGGCGGCATCGTCGGGCAGTTTGTCGTACCAGTATTCCGCCAGGTTCAGGCCGCTCTGGTCCAGGTCACCGCGGCGGAAGGCCTCGAAGATTTTCTCCGTGTCGCGGATGACCGTGAAGTGAATACGGTCGGCATTGAAGCGATAGCGGAAGTGTTTTTTATCGTTGGCCCACCAGTCCTTGACGCGCGTCAGCGCGATGGAGCGGCCCTTCTTGATGTCCTGCTCGCGCACTGTGTAGGCCCCGGTAGTAGGCGCGACACGCCACTGGTAACGATCGACAAAGTCTTCACCCACCTCTGAGTAGAAGTGCTGTGGCTTGGGTGTCAGTTCCAGTACCTTGGAGTCGGCATCGGGCTTGGCCGCCGCCGTGGTGACGGAAAACGTCAGGTCGTCGTAGCGGGTGATATTGGTGTACATGGTGCTGTAGTAATTGTTGTACCAGGGCGCGGTGATATAAGGCGAGCGGTGGAACCAGAACATGAACAGAAAGTCGTCGGTGGTCACCGGCTCGCCATCTGACCACCGCCCCCTTGGGTCAAGGCGGATATAGAAGGTTTTGCCGTCTTCACCCCGTGCCCACTCGCTGGCCAGCCCGGGAATGAAGTCGAAGGCGTCCTGGTGGCGGAAGCCGATGCGCATTTCCACGTCATCCAGCAGCAGCGGCCGGAAGCCGCCATTGGAGTCCGGGCCTATAGTGCGCAGCGTGCGTGGGAAATCCTGCAGTGCCCGATATTCAGTCCCGCCTTTTCGGGCTTCGGGGGAGCCCATTTCCGGCAGTTCTGCACCGCTTTCCCAGGTGAGGTCGGCTGGCAGGTCAGCAATGCTCTTGAATATGAAAAAGTCCGGGTTGGCCGCGTAATAGGCCTGTACTTCTGCGCTGTTGTCGAGCGCTTCCGTTACCGCAGCGGACTCTGTCGTGCCGGCATCATCTCCACCGCAGGCGGCCAGAGCCAAGGTGGTAACGCTGGCGGCCAGCAGTCGCAGCCAGGGGCGCTCAGGGCGTGCTTTACTCATTGCGGATTCCTTATCGATATACAGTAAATTTTTTCGGGTCGAAGGACTCGCGTACCGCCTCGCCGATAAACGTCACCACGGTGAGCAATACCACCAGCGTGGTGAAGGCGGCGGAGACTATCCATGGCGCGGTGCGCAGATTGGCAGTGCCCTGCTTGAGCAACTCACCCAGGCTGGGCGTGGGCGGCGGCAGACCAAAGCCGAGGAAGTCCAGCGCGGTGATCGCCGAGATTGCCGACACCACCACGAAGGGCATAAAGGTGACCAGCGTGGCCAGCACGTTGGGCAGGATATGGCGGAACACAATGCGGGTGTCGGAGGCGCCGAGAATACGCGCCGCGGCAATATAGTCCCTCGACTTTTCCTTATACGTTTCGGTGCGCATGTTGTAGGTCATGCCGGTCCATGAAAATAGCACCATAATGAATAACAGAATGCCGATACGCGAGGGGATAGCCAGACTTGAGGGGATCACCGAGAACACGATGATCACCATGTACAGGAACGGGATGTTCGACCAGATCTCGATGACGCGCTGGAAGAACAAATCGAAAACACCGCCGAAGTACCCCATGGCGCAACCCACGGAGATGCCGATCAGGTAGACCCAGGCGGTAAAAACCAGGGCAAATACCAGCGCGATGCGGGTGCCGTAGAACAAGCGCGCGAGAATGTCCCGGCTGGTGGTGTCTGTGCCCAGGTAGTGTTGATTGTCCAGGGACGGTGGCACCGGCTTGAACATGCCCCCCTGTGCGTTGTTTTCATAAGCGTTGTAAGGCACCAGCGGCATGATGACCCAGTTGTTACCCCCCTGTGCCGCGAAGTGTGCTTTCAGTTCCCGGTAGTTGGTCTCGTAGCTGTAGTCCAGGCCAAAGTCAGTGCCCGGATGGAAGGCAGTGTAAGTGGGAAAGAACAGCTCGCCTTCATAGCTCACCAGCAGTGCGCGGCTGTTGACCAGCAGTTCACCGAAAGCGAGCACCAGCAACAGCACTGACAAGAACAGAAAGCTGTAATAGCCGCGCTTGATCTGGCGGAAGCGGCGCAGCTTTTTCAGTGTCTGTGGGTTGAAGGAAAACATGCGTTAGTTGAACCGTATCCGCGGGTCGACCAGGGCGACCAGCACATCCGACAGGATGTTGCCCACCAGTAGCAGCAGGCTGCTAATGAGCACCACGCCCATGACCACAGGGTAATCGCGGTCCAGTACGGCGGTGAGTGCCAGCAGCCCGAAGCCGTCGATGTCGAAGATTGTCTCGATCAGGAAGGAGCCGGACACCAGCAGGGTAATGTTCTGGCCGAAGGTGGTGGCGATGGGGATCAGCGAATTACGCATGGCGTGGCGGGTGACCGAGCGCCTGAAGGACACGCCCTTGGCCACGGCGGTGCGCATGTAGTCTGCCGCCAGGTTGTCCATCAGGTGGTTCTTCAGCAGCATGGTGACCAGTGCGAACGCACCGACCATATAACAGGTCAAGGGGAGTATCGAGTGCTGCAACAGGTCCAGCGCCTTGCCGCCCAGGTCCTTGTCTGCGAAGTCGTAGCTGACAAAGCCGCCCATGGGGAACCAGTCCAGGCGCACGGAGAAATACAGCAACAGCAATGAGCCCAGGGCGTAGCCGGGAATCGCATAGCCGATGAAGATCAGTACCGAGGTGGCGTTATCCACCGCCGTGCGGTGCTTGATCGCCTTTACCACTCCCAGTGGTATACACACCACGTAGGTGAGCACCAGCGTCACCAGGCCGTAGTACAAGGACACCGGGAAGCGATCCACGATCACATCCCACACCGGTTCGTTATAGCGGTAAGAGGTGCCCAGGTCTCCGGAGGCGACCTTGCCCACCCACTCCACGTAGCTTTGCAGCACCGGCTTGTCGAAACCGTAGTAAGCCTTGAGTTTGTCCAGTTGCGCCTCGGATATGGCCATACCCTGGCCGGCGGCCTGGCTGCTCATGCCAGTGGCGGCATCCATCTGCTGTGCTTCCATGATGGCGCGTTCCAGCGGACCACCGGGTACCAGGCGGGTAATAGCAAACACAATAATGGTGATACCCAGCAAGGTGGGCGGTACCAATAGCAGGCGCCTGAGGAAGTAATCGCGCATTTAGTGAGCGAGCCTTTCTGGCCAACCGGTATTGGCACGCCGGTCGTGACGACTACATTGGATATGCATGGCAGTTAGATGACCACAGACGAAAGACCCGATGGTGCCACAACCGCCGCACCGGTAGAAGGGTTACCTTATACCTGTCCAATACCCCTGAGATTTAAGCGGGATTGCCCCGCCCGCGCGCTGCGGGTGCCCGCCAGTCTTCAAACAGATCCCGGCACAGACACGCAGGCGTGAGCAGCTGGCTATTTTTACAACGGCAGTCTGCTTATGCCGTTTTATCTCGTTGGGAGCATAGCGCATTGCTGCTATCAGCCTCTCGACTCAGTAAGGAAACCGCTTGATCACGCCCAGGCGACGCGCGGCAAGCTGGGCTTTACGCTGTGTCGAGGTGATGCGCCTGGTATTGGCAGGTAAATATGCAGCCAGATCCGCGGCTTTCATCTGCTGGCATTCGGGTTTTGGATAGTGGTCGGCGTTGATCCAGCGCAGGGCGATATAGCCTTCGCGGTGGCCGGACGGATCCAGCCAGTTCGGCACGCCCGGATCGTCGTGGGCAACAACCAGCAGCAGTTCTCCGTCGTCTTCAAGCTGGGCCTGGTGACAATTGGTGTTGCACAACTGGTAGCGGTAGTCCATGGATTCCCACCAGTAGTTGCCGAACTCCACAGCCCAGTAGCTGGCCAGCGGCGGGACCACACGTATCACCAGCACTTCGTCTCTGGGGAGTTGCCAATAGCAGATCAGGGGTTCGCCGCCCGGCGTTGCATCGATCGCGTTGTCGTCCAGTTGGCGGTAGGAGACAAAGTCGTTGGGACGCGCTTTCCAGCGGTCCAGCATGTCGGCCCAATAGAATGTGGACTCTTTGACCCAGGCAGCGGAGTCGGCCAGCCCGGCCTGCAGGCGTGATGGACTCAAAACCGGGTTGTGTTCCACGTCGCTCAGGCAATCAATGCGCGCTTTCATGGGCACTTCATTTTCCCAGTCGGCAAAGAACTGGCGGAAAGTGATGCGCCAGGTGTCCGCTGTTGTTTTGATGAAGTTCCCCGGGTGCTCATCCGGTCCCACGATCAGCTCGAACGAGCCGTCTTCCTCAACGTGGAGGTCGCTGTCGATAAGGTTGCCGACCACGCCCCCGCCCCACGGGGTGTTGCCATCTTCGAGCACGGTGATCGCGAAATAGCGCGCTGTGCCGCGGTTGCCGCTGATGCGATAGGTGTGCTCCCCGTTGATGGGCGCGCCCACGTAAAGTGCATCCGGGTTGTCGCCCCCCTGTTTGCGCAGTGGATCAAAGTAGTGGAGCAGTTCGGGGAAGTCCGGGTCGGTATTTTCGAGGTTGAACTGCAGGGCAAGGGCGATGTTCCGCGCCAGCAGGCGAAAGCCTTTGGCGCGGTCTATATCATCGTTGGGCGTGGAATCCCGGAACACCAGGTCGCCGGCGCTCTTGAGTTGCTCGCAGAAATCATCCCAGCTCGCCTTGAGCTGTGCATCATTGGGGTTGTCGCCAAACATCGGTTCGCTCTCAGCTTCGGGGTGTTATATTTGTAAAGACTAGATGGATCGGTACCGACAATAAGACCGGTGTCATCAGCAAGTCAAGAAGGAGGAGGTTCGCTGTCGCAAACCCCTCGACGTGCGTTGCCGTGGAATGCCGGGAAACGATTACTATCAATACAAAAGGATCACCATCATGCACAAGTTGCGAAACAGCCTGGCATTAGCCGTTTTTGCCGGAGTGACCCATGCTGCTATAGCTGATGGCGTTACCGTTACCCCGGAGACTTACATTCGCGCCGAAACGGACACCGCTTTCGCCAATTTCCAGCAGCGCGCAGGAGGTAAGGTCAATACCAATGCCTTTGTGCGTGAGCCCGCGTTGCTCGCCGATCAGCCGGTTATCCGCATGAATCGCGACACGCTGTATGGCAGCGCCGTGATCGACACCGCAGGCGGGGCCACCGTCACGGTTCCCGGGACGGATGACGGGCGCTACCTGTCTGTGCTGGTCCTCGACAATGATCACTATGCGCCGGCCGTTTTCTACGAACCCGGTACCTACGATTTGTCGGGCGATACGCGTTATGTGACGCTGCTGTACCGCGTGCAGCTGCTTGACTACGCCGATCCCGCGGATGTGGCCGCTGCCAATCAACTGCAGGACCAGTTTGTAGTCAAGGCGGGCAGTGCCGTGCCGTTTACCGCACCGCAGTGGGACCTGGAGAGCATGCTGGCGCTACGTTCCCGGTATGAAGTGGAGTTCAGCAAGTTTGCGCAATTCGAGCCCGACTGGATGGGCCCGCGTGGTGAAGTGAATGAAGAGACACGTCATCTCGCCGCGGCCGGCGCGTGGGGGCTGTTTCCGGCAAAGGATGCGGTCTATATAAATTATGCGGGTCCGTCCGACCCGCAGCGCTGCTATACCGCAACCTATGACACCCCGGAGACGCAGGCGTTCTGGTCGATCACTGTTTATGGCAGCGACGGATTTATGAAAAGCAATGTGAACGTGATTAATGACCGCAATGTCACGCTCAACGAAGACGGCAGCTTCACCGCGTATTTCGGTTCTGAAGATGCCTGCGGCGCCAGGGCGAACCGGGTCGACATCAGCGAGGGCTGGAATTTTCTGCTGCGGATCTACCGGCCCGGCGCTGCGGTGCTGTCTGGGGAATACACCCTGCCAGAAGTGTCGATGGTGCGGTGAGAGACTATGCGCCATCGTTTTGGCCGGCAGGGATTCCGGCCCGAACGCGCAAACAAAAAAGGCCGAGCGTTAGCTCGACCTTTTTAAAATTGGTGCCCAGGAGAGGACTTGAACCTCCACGCCCTTGCGAGCACTAGCACCTGAAGCTAGCGTGTCTACCAATTTCACCACCTGGGCAGAGTTAGATGCCATGCACCTCCCCGGGGAGCGCAGTCTGCTGAACCAGGTTCAGGGCTTGCTCGTGCCGGGACTCCGGGATCGACGTTGCTGATCCTTGAGGGCGCGAACTTTACTGGCCCGCTGATTTTTTGTCAATGCTGTGCGGGCAAAAACGCGACGGGTTGACGGTGTTCTTGTCATCTCCCTGATCGGGTCTAATATGAGGGCTGGATAAACTAATTATAAGAAGGCCACGCCGATGAACTACGATGAGCTCAACCTGGACCATTTCATGGAGGGATTGGCCAAGCGCAATCCCGGCGAAACGGAATTTCACCAGGCCGTGCACGAGGTTGCCGCCAGTGTCATCCCGTACGTTCGTGACCACGAACGCTATCGCAAGTCACGCATTCTGGAGCGGATGACCGAGCCGGACCGCACGGTGATCTTCCGCGTGGTGTGGGAAGATGACGAGGGCAATGTGCGTATCAATCGCGGCTATCGAGTGCAGTTCAACAACGCCATCGGCCCCTATAAAGGCGGGCTGCGCTTTCACCCCTCGGTAAATTTGTCCATTCTCAAGTTCCTCGGCTTTGAGCAGACCTTCAAGAACAGCCTCACCACTCTGCCCATAGGTTCCGGCAAGGGCGGCGCTGACTTTAACCCCAAGGGCAAATCAGATGCCGAGGTAATGCGCTTCTGCCAGTCCTACATGACGGAACTGTGGCACCACATCGGCGCCAACGTAGACATCCCGGCGGGCGATATCGGTGTTGGTGCCCGCGAGATCAGCTATATGTTTGGCCAGTACAAGCGGCTGGCCAAGGAATTCACCGGCGTGCTCACCGGCAAGGCACTTGAGTTCGGGGGCAGCCTTATTCGCACCGAGGCCACAGGTTACGGTAACGCCTTCTTCATGCAGGAGATGCTGGCCCATCGGGGTGACGGTATCGAGGGCAAGACCTGCGTGGTCTCAGGGTCAGGTAACGTGGCCATATTCTGCGCAGAAAAGCTCATCCAACTGGGTGGCAAGGTGGTGACGTTGTCTGACTCGTCCGGGTACATTCACGACCCGGATGGGCTGGACATGGAGAAGCTGGCCTGGATGAAGGATCTCAAACTGGTGCGCCGTGGCCGCATTGCCGAATATGCCGAGCACTTCGGGTGCTCGTTTCATGAGGGTCGACCCTGGGCCGTGCCCTGCGACCTGGCCTTCCCCTGTGCGACCCAGAACGAACTGGAGGAAGGAGATGCCCGTACCCTGGTCAGCAATGGTTGTCTGGCGGTATCCGAGGGCGCGAATATGCCCACCACAATCCCCGCAGTTGATGTTCTGCACCAGGCCAAAATACTTTATGGCCCGGGTAAGGCCGCGAACGCCGGTGGCGTGGCGGTGTCCGGCCTGGAAATGAGCCAGAATAGCCAGCGCCTGGCCTGGTCGGCAGTAGACCTGGAGGGGCGGCTGCAGCAGATTATCACCGACATCCACCGCCAGTGTGTGCAGCACGGGCAGGAAGGGGATCACGTGAACTATGTAACAGGCGCCAATGTGGCGGGCTTTATCAAGGTCGCGGATGCCATGGTGGCTTACGGGGTGATTTAAGCAGTAGTCCATTCTGCGCTGGGCGCGATCGGGCGAGGGCTGCGCCCGGTCGGGAAAGTGCCGCTTTCGGGGCCGCAGTGACGTATACTTGCCTTTTAAGCAAAGGCCCCAACTACATGGCCCGGAAAGATAAGACCATCGCCGACCCGCACGCCGAACGCGAAGCGGCCAATTACGACAACCCCATTCCCAGTCGGGAAGTTATCCTCGACGTTCTGCGCGAGGTTAACAAGCCGCTGGTGCACAGCAAGCTGTGTAAAAAGCTTGGCCTGACGGAGGGAGAGCAAACCGACGCCCTGCGTAAGCGCCTGCGCGCCATGGAACGCGACGGCCAGATCATGTCTGACCGCAAGGGTGCCTATGGTCTTGTCGACAAGATGCACCTGGTGCATTGCAAGGTGCAGGGCCACCGCGACGGTTATGGTTTTGCCATGCCGGTGGGCGAGGGCGAGGACATCTATCTTAATGCCCGGCAGATGCATTTCGTGTTCGACGGTGACGAGGTGCTGATCATGGTCACCGGCGAGGACCGCCGTGGCCGCCTGGAGGGCAAGGTGGTAGAGGTGCTGGCGCGCGGCATCACCAGGGTGGTGGGCCGCTACCAGGAAGAAAGCGGTATCGGTTTTGTGATTCCGGACAACGGGCGCCTCACGCACCAGTTCCTGATTCCACCCAACCAGAAGCAGGGTGCCAAAAACGGTCAGATCGTCACCGCGGAAATCACCGACTATCCCACGCGTCGGCTGGGCGCCAAGGCACGGATCACCGAAATACTGGGTGATCACCTGGACCCGGGGCTGGAAATCGACGTGGCCATACGCTCCCACGACATCCCCTTTGAATGGCCTGAGGATGCTCAGCGCGAGGCGGCAAGTCTTGATGCTGAGCCGGCCGAGGACGACAAAAAACATCGGGTGGATCTGCGCAAGCTGCCTTTCGTCACCATCGACGGTGAGGATGCCCGCGACTTTGACGACGCAGTCTACTGCGAGAAGCGCCTCGGCGGCTGGCGCCTGTTTGTGGCCATTGCCGACGTCTCCCATTATGTGCGCCCTGGTATGGCGCTGGATGAAGAAGCTGCCAAACGCGGCAACTCCGTGTATTTCCCCGAGCGCGTGGTGCCCATGCTGCCCGAGGCACTGTCCAACGGATTGTGCTCGCTGAAACCGCGTGTGGACCGCCTGGCCATGGTGTGCGAAATGAACCTGTCGCGTCAGGGCAAGCTCACCAAATATAGTTTTTACGAATCGGTAATACATTCTCATGCCCGGCTGACCTACACGCAGGTGGGAGAGGTGCTGGATCATGGCAGTCATCCTGATGTGGATGCAGAGCGTGAACCCGACCTGAAGCGCCTGCATGCGCTATATAAAGTACTGCGGGGCGCACGCGAAAAGCGCGGTGCCATCGACTTCGATACGGTAGAGACGCGCATCATCTTTGATGAACAGAAGAAGATCGAAGCGATTGTGCCGGTGGTGCGTAACGATGCGCACAAGCTGATTGAGGAGGCCATGCTCTGCGCCAATGTGGCCGCTGCGAATTTCTTTGAGGCGAATGATTTACCCATTCTCTATCGGGTGCACGAGGGGCCCGGTGAAGAAAAGCTGGAAGGTCTGCGCAAGTTCCTGGGTGAACTGGGGCTTGAGCTTCGGGGTGGTGTCAAGCCTACGCCGCTGGATTATCAACACCTGCTGGAGCACATTGCCGGTCGTGATGACGCCAACGTAATCCAGACCATGCTGTTGCGCTCTCTCAGTCAGGCCAAATACCAGCCTGATAATGGTGGGCACTTCGGCCTCCATTATGACGCCTATGCTCACTTTACCTCACCTATCCGCCGCTACCCAGACCTGCTGGTGCATCGCGGCATCCGCGCAATGGTACGCCAGAAAAAGTCGGCTGAAGGTGTGCAGAGGGTGAAGGGTGCGCAACCGATACCCAGGCAGCAGATTTTTCCCTATGACATCCATGCCATGACGGTATGTGGTGAGCAGTGCTCCATGGCTGAACGGCGTGCCGATGATGCCACCCGTGAGGTGGATGCCTGGCTCAAGTGTGAGTATCTGCAGGAGCACGTCGGCGACGAGTTCGACGGTGTGGTGGCTGCAGTGACCAGCTTTGGTTTGTTTGTTCAGCTCAGCGACCTGTTTATAGAGGGCCTGGTGCATATCACTGCGCTGCCCGGTGACTACTACAACTATGACCGCGCCAAGCAGCGCCTCACGGGCGAACGCACCGGACGTAGTTTCCAACTGGGCGGCAAGGTGCGCGTGCAGGTCGCCAGGGTTGATCTCGATGATCGCAAGATCGATCTGGAAATGATTGACGCCGGCGGCTCGCAGAAAAAGAAAACAGGTAAAGGCAAGGGCGATCAGGCGCCCAGGCGCAGGAGTGGAAAAAAAGGCGGTTCAGGGCAGCAGGGCCAGGCAAAAGCCAAGTCTAAGGCCAAATCCAAGACCGAGCCTAAGGCCAAATCCAAGCCTAAGCCTAAAGGGAAAACCGGGACGCGTCGCCGGCGTTGAGCGGCCGGATAGAGGGGATAGACGCTGCGCGGTGCGCACCCTGCGGGGGTGGGATGCACATGACAATCGATGCATTATGCACAGGCCGCGCAAGCTGCAATCAAAACAATGCCTGACACCCGCATGATGTGAAATTTACACCCTGGACCACTAGCCCATATTCTTAGGGTGCGCACTGCGCACCAATAAGCCCGGAAGAACCCGACCCATGCAATACATATACGGAATCCACGCTGTCGACAGCCTGCTGCGCCAGAACCCGAAGTCCGTGCAGCGCCTCTGGCTGCAGCAAGGCCGCGAAGACAAGCGTATCTCTGCTCTCCTGGAGCTGGCGCAGAACCAGGGCGTGACCGTCCTTCGGGAGCCGCGTAAGGGTCTGGACGCCATGGTCAGCGGCCGACACCAGGGTGCTGTGGCCGAAAGCCTTGATATCGCCGCCGATGGCGAAGGCTCACAATCAAACCTCTGGCAGGAATCCGACTTGCTGCGTTTGGTGGATGAGCAGCAGGCGCCTTTACTGATTCTGGTGCTCGATGGCGTCACCGACCCCCACAATCTCGGCGCATGTCTGCGCAGTGCCGACGCTGCGGGTGTGCACGCCGTCGTCGTGCCCAAAGACAACTCAGCGGACCTCAACCCCACCGTGCGCAAAGTGGCCTGCGGCGCCGCAGAGGTGGTGCCGTTTGTCAGGGTCACCAATATCGCTCGTACACTCGCGGCATTGAAAGCCCGCAATGTGTGGATCTATGGTGCGGCTGGTGAAGCCGATAACACCATATATGACAATGACTTACGCGGCTCCATGGCGCTGGTGATGGGCGCCGAGGGCAGTGGGCTGCGTCGCCTCACCCGGGAACATTGCGACTTTCTCATCAGGTTGCCCATGGCAGGCTCGGTCAGCAGCCTGAACGTGTCGGTGGCCACCGGGATCTGCCTGTTCGAAGTGGTGCGGCAGCGAGGGTAGGGGCTAGATCACCGCGGGGAGATCCAACGCTTGCTACCCCTGCTCAAACTCTATACAATCCGCGCCTCAAAATTTGCCCGGAGGCCCCGTGCCCCCGATCCTCCTTGCTACACCGCCTTCACGAGAAGCGACGGGTAGCATTAACCCGTAAGGAGCTATTCAATGCGTCATTACGAAATCGTATTTATGGTCCATCCGGACCAGTCAGAGCAAGTGCCCGGCATGATCGAGCGCTACTCCAACACCATCACTAAAGATGGTGGCCAGGTACACCGCCTGGAAGACTGGGGCCGCCGCCAGCTGGCCTACCCCATCAACAAGATTCACAAGGCACACTACGTGCTGATGAACGTGGAAGCGTCCAACGACGCTCTGGACGAGCTGACTACAACCTTCCGTTACAACGACGCCGTGATCCGTAACCTGGTGATCCGCCGCGACGAGGCCGTGACTGATGAATCCCACATCATGAAGGCCGAGAAAGAGTCTCGCGAGCGCAAGACCCGTTACGAAGAGCGCAAGGCAGCTGAGGCGCCCGCCGCCGAAGAGACGCCTGCTGCACCCGCTGAAGAGCCGGCCGCCGAGCCTGCCGCCGAAGCTGAAGAGTAAGAGAGGAGTATTGTCATGGCCCGTTTTTTCCGTCGTCGTAAGTTCTGTCGTTTTACCGCCGAAGGCGTTAAAGAAATCGATTACAAGGATCTGGAAACCCTGAAAGCCTACGTCTCCGAGACCGGCAAAATTGTTCCCAGTCGCATTACCGGCACCAAGGCCAAGTACCAGCGTCAGCTGGCTACAGCAGTGAAGCGCGCACGCTTCCTGGCCCTGCTGCCCTACTCGGATTCGCACAGCTAGGAATCCCTTGACCCGCACTACCGGGCAGGCCGGCCTGAACCGATGAAGGCGATCGCTGAGTTTGCCATGCGCGGGCGCTTCCAGGCGCTACTGCTTACCGTAGCAGGGTCCGGGAGCATACTGTTTTGCTGGATCAGCGCCGCGATACTGGCGCTGGTCACCCTGCGCAAAGGCGTGGGGGCGGGCGCCCAGCTGTTGTTGTGGGCCCTGCTGCCCTCCGGGGTATTGCTGTATACCGTTGGTGACAGCGGGCCGCTCTCCCTGCTGGTGGGCACAGCGGCGCTGGCCGTGGTACTGCGCATCAGCGTCAGCCTGCCGCTGGCGGTGCTGGCAAGTATTGCGGTCGGGGTGATCAGTGGTCTGGCCCTGATGAGCTTCGGTGGCCAGTACCTGGAGCAGATGGTGGCTTTGTTCGGCGAGTTTCTCGCCAGCATGGAGCAGCAACTGTCGCAGGGCGGCGAGCCGGTAGAGCTGGCGCGACCCACCGCGGCGCAGATCGCCGGCATGATGGGGGCGGGCACCGGTGCCACCGCAGTATTGTGCCTGATGCTGGGGCGTTACTGGCAGGCAGCGTTGTACAACCCGGGTGGTTTCAGCAGCGAGTTCCGGCTCCTGCGCTATACACCGGCAGTGGCCACCGCAATGGCCATGGCAGCCGTCGCGCTGTCCGCGCTGGGTATGGAGTATCGCACCTGGGCAGTGATTGCATTATTACCGCTGAGCTTCGCCGGTCTGGCGCTGGTTCATGCGAGGGTCCACTGGAAGGGCCAGGGTACAGGGTGGTTGGTTGGCTTTTACCTGGCCTGGCTGTTACTGGACCCGATAAAACTGATGGTTGTCTTCGCCGCCATCGCTGACAGCTGGTTTAATTTTCGCCAGCGCTGGACAGGGAAACCCGGTCAGGACGTCAGCCCCGGCGATGATGAATGAGAATTATGAAGTAGCGGGAGCAAGCTCCCCATAACGAGGAAAGTAAGATGGAAGTCATTTTGCTGGAGAACATCAGCAACCTGGGTACCCTGGGTGACAAGGTGGACGTTAAGGCCGGTTTTGGCCGCAACTACCTGATCCCGCAGGGCAAGGCCGTACCGGCCACTGAAGGGGCAATCGCCCAGTTTGAAGCGCGTCGTGCTGAACTGGAAGCCGCTGCCGCCGAGGCGCTGGCCGCCGCGGAAGCGCGCGCTGCTGCGATCAACGCACTGGAGGCGATCACCATCACTGCCAATGCGGGCGAAGAAGGCAAGCTGTTCGGCTCAATCGGTACACGCGATATCGCCGAAGCCGTTTGCGCAGCGGGTGTTGAGGTCGACAAGGCCGAAGTACGCCTGCCCGAGGGGGCTCTGCGCGAACTGGGTGAGTACGAGGTCAACATCCAGGTTCACGGTGATGTGAACGGGGTCATTGCTCTGGCGGTCATCGCCGAGTAAGAGGCCTGTTGCTCTCGCTCAGGCGGGGCGGCCTATATTCCGAAATGCACCGGTCATCCCTGGCCGGTGCATTTTTTGTGTCCGGGATTTGGTCGGCATGCGTATGTTGCAGCTGGCCGATTGCTGATAAAAGAGCCCATTGTTTTTCCCGATTCCCGCCTTCGCGAGAATGACGGGCGCGGGAATTTTCGATACCCTGTCTGGCCATACAAGAAAACGCGATAAATGGAAGACCCTGGCTACCCACCCAATGTATCCGAACTCCCCGGCGCCGTTGACGGCGAACTGGCGCGGATCAAGATGCAGCCGCATTCACTGGAGGCCGAACAGTCGGTGATCGGCGGTTTGCTGCTCTCGGCCGACGGCTGGGACTCTGTGGCAGAGGAGGTAGCTGCCACTGACTTCTATCGCCCGTCGCACCGGGCTATTTTCCGTGAGATAGCCCAGCTGGCCGATGCCGCAGAGCCTATTGATGTGATCACCGTGGCCGACAAACTGGAGGCCAGGGGTGAACTGCAGGGCGCTGGCGGCCTGCCTTACCTGGCGGAGCTGGCCCAGAATACGCCCAGTGCCTCCAACATTCGCGCCTATGCGCAGGTGGTGCGTGAGCGCGCCAGCTTGCGCAAACTGATCGAGGCGGCACAGGATATCGCCGACTCCGGATTCAGCCCGGAGGGACGCACCTCGCTGGAACTGCTGGATGAAGCCGAGCGGCGCATCATGCAGATCAGTGAGCAGGGCCCCAAGTCCGGCGGCCCGCTGGATGTGAACCCACTGCTCAAAAAAGCCCTGGACCGTATTGACGAACTGTTCAACTCCGGCGGTGACATCACCGGCCTTACCACCGGCTTCGACGACCTGGATGGCATGACCTCGGGCATGCAGCCCTCCGACCTGGTCATTGTCGCCGGCCGGCCTTCAATGGGTAAGACCTCGTTTGCCATGAACCTGGTGGAAAATGCGTTGCTGGCGGCCAAGCGGCCCATACTGGTGTTTTCCATGGAGATGCCTGCCGACCAGCTGATTATTCGTATGCTGTCCTCCATCGGGCGTATAGACCAGACCCGCATCCGCACCGGCAAGCTGGAACAGGAGGACTGGCCCAAGCTCACTGCAGCGGTGAACAAGCTTCGCGATATGCCGCTGTTTATTGACGATACGCCAGCGCTGACACCCACGGAAGTGCGTAGCCGGGTGCGCAAGGTGGCCCGCGAAAACGACGGTGATATCGGCATGATCATGGTGGACTACCTGCAGCTGATGCAGGTTGCCGGCTCTTCCGAGGGCCGCACCGCTGAAATATCGGAGATTTCCCGCAGTCTCAAAGCCATTGCCAAGGAATTCAAGGTGCCCATGGTCGCACTGTCACAGCTCAACCGTTCCCTGGAGCAGCGCCCCAATAAGCGCCCGGTCAATTCGGACCTGCGTGAATCCGGCGCGATCGAGCAGGACGCTGACGTGATCATGTTTATCTATAGGGACGAGGTCTATAACGAGGATTCCCCGGACAAAGGCACCGCGGAGATCATCATCGGCAAGCAGCGGAACGGCCCCATTGGCAGCTGTAGGCTGGCTTTCATTGGCCAATACACCCGCTTTGAAAACCTCGCCAGGGGCTTCTCCGACGAGTATTGAGCCTGGCGGCGTAATCCGCTGGCGCTACTGAATCACCTGATCCCACAAATCCATCCACTGTGGGTTCTGTTCTTCGATGATCCGTAATCGCCACGTCTGGTGCCAGCGCTTCAGGCGCTTTTCGCGGGCCAGGGCATCGCGCACATTCCGGTGCATTTCGAAGTAGACCAGTTTGTGCACCGCATACCGTGAGGTGAAACCCTCTGCCCGGATGTTGCGATGATGCCAGATACGTTGCATCAGGTTGCCGGTCACCCCGATATAGAGTGCTCCCGTGCTGCGGCTGGCAAGGATATAAACTGCCGCCTGTTTGGCCATCCCATGCCCTCCGTGGCTGGGTTTGGCTTACACGTTACGCGAGCTGCGTCCGGCGGGGAACGTTCGGGGCGCTTGTGATGGAATTTACAGTCCGGATTCCGCCCGCAGCTTCTTCAAATGGGCTATCTGCTCTTCCCGCGACAGTGGCTCAGCGGGTTGTTTTTCCAGGGCCTGGGGTGCGGGCACTTCCAACTGGTCACCGCGTAACACGGCAGACACGTATCGCTGGTAATGCTCCCGGTAGACTGGCCATGCGCGGCGCTCCTCATTATTGGCCAGGAAAAACCAGTCGCTGTCGCGGCCGGCAAGGTATACGGCAGGGTGGCTCCAGGCTTGTGCGGACTTGGGTGAGGCGGCCTGGCAGGCTTCCACGTAGGCGTCGTGAGCAGAGGGCAGGCCGAACTCCACCAGGCCTGCCTGGCAGCATTCAAGCATACGGTTCAAGGTGGGCAGGTATTCGCTGTGCTCGATGGCGTGCCTGGCGCCCTTGAGAATCTGCTCAACGGGCAGTTCTGCCAGGGCGTCCAGCCACAGCTTCTTGATCTGCTTGAGCTGGGTCTGGTCCGGGTAGGCGGAGTAATACTGATTGTGGTAGTTCAGGCGAAACAGGGCAAAGACCTGGTTGATGGCCTCAACGTGGCCCTCATCGGTGGCCCGCTTTGCGTCAGCTCGCCCAGCTGGTGTCGGTGAGGTCGTCTTCGAGGCTTCTATCTCGCGTGCGACCTGTTGAATCAGTTCCCTGCTGTCCGCCATGGCTTTTGTCCGTTTGTTGCAGTTGGTGGCGCTTGGCCCAGTGGTATTTTACATGCTGCAGGAATTTGCTGTTCCAGGAGGTGTGGGCCTGGTTGGAGTCTTTCCAGTAGACGATAAATTCCGGCAGTACTGACCGCGCAAAATCCAGGTCGATATGAGACATGCGCAGGATATCGTAAACGTCGGCGCTGGGCTGCCAGTGGTCGACGATGCGCTTGGGTTCGGTGCTGTGCTCCAGGCTGGACGTGTAACGTGCCCACTGTATGCGAATGTGCTGGATGAACTTGGAGTTGAGTTCTTTCGGCGCTGCCCCGCGCTCGCGCCAGTACAGGATGAACTCCGGTACTGCCTGCTCAATGAAGTCCCTGTCGATGCCGCCGCGGGCCATGATCTCCATCGCATCGGCGCTGGGTTGCCAGTGGTTGTCCAGGGCCGTCGGTGCCTCTACCTGGAACTTGGATCCCTGGCTCTGCTGGCGCCGCCAGTTGCTGACCACGTGTTGGCGAAACTTGTTCTCCCAGGCGTGGGAGGTTTCCCCGCGCTCGCGCCAGTAAAAGATGAAATCTTCCAGTTGGTCCAGGGCGAACTGCCGCGGTATGTTGTGGTTCAGTCCCAGTAGTTGCAGCAGGTCCTCGCTGGGCGACCAGTGCACCGGCAACAGCGCGGCAGAGCGTCGACTGGGCGCGGGTGCAGGGGGCGCGGGCTCTGCTACCGGCTGTTGCGCCGCCACCGGTTCGTTAATGGCAAACAGCAGGTGCTCGCTGCTGTGCAACGGGGGGGATTCCATGAGGATCACACCCTTGTCCACCAGTGAGCGGGTAATGCGATGCAGGTCGACGGCATTCCAGAAGGGCAGGGTCGTCAGCAGGTAGCTGCGCTCCACGTTGAGCCAGGCATGATTGCGCTGTACCTGCGCCTGCCGGTGTTCGAACAATACCTGTAGGTGTTGCAGCAATATAGTCTCTTCCAGGCCGATGGTCGCCGCCAGGCCGGGGGAAAAAACCAGCTGTCGTTCGGGGACCAGGGAAGAATCTGACATGGTGGTAACAGTATCGATGGGCGGTCTGCTAGGATAGCGGGCCTGAATGGGTTACGACAGTAAAAAATGATTTCCACCCGCCGATTGGTCGTGGGTGGGCAATTGTTGCGGTAGCGCCTTCAGCCGCGATGAAGGAGGGCGTAACCCCCGTTTTTATCGCAGCTGCAGCCGCTCCTGCAGTCAGCAGGGCGTCCTTGTTATCTATGGCCAAACAAAAAACATCCTTCGTCTGCAACGAATGCGGCTCTGACTACGCTAAATGGCAGGGGCAGTGCAGTGACTGTGGGCAGTGGAATACCATCACCGAGATCAGACTGGGCCCGGCCAAGGGGTCCGGTCGTGCCGGCGCCGGAGTTACCGCCAATCGCGCGGGCTTTGCCGGCGCCCTGTCCGGCGCCCGGGTGCTCAGGGATATCGACCTGCACGACCTGCCGCGCTTCTCCTCCGGCACCGAGGAGTTCGACCGCGTGCTGGGGGGAGGGCTCGTTCCCGGGTCGGCGGTGTTGGTAGGCGGTAACCCGGGAGCCGGCAAGAGTACGCTGCTGCTGCAGACCATGTGCCACCTTGCGCAGAACATGGAAGCGCTGTACATCACCGGTGAGGAGTCCCTGCAACAGGTGGCCATGCGCGCGCAGCGTCTGCAGCTGCCCACCGACAAACTCCGGCTGATGTCAGAGACCAACGTGGAAAGCCTCGTCGCGGCAGCAGAGGAGTTCAAGCCGAAGGTGTTGGTGGTGGACTCCATCCAGGTGGTGCACACCGACGAGATCGCTTCCGCGCCGGGCAGTGTGTCCCAGGTGCGCGAGTGCGCCGCTTATCTAGTCCGCTATGCCAAGCAGACGGGCACCGTTTTGTTCCTGGTGGGGCACGTGACCAAGGACGGCTCCCTCGCGGGCCCCAAGGTCCTGGAACACATGATTGATTGCTCCATTTTACTGGAGGGTGAGCACGACTCCCGTTTCCGCACACTGCGAGGGCAGAAGAACCGTTTCGGCGCGGTCAACGAACTGGGCGTGTTCGCCATGACCGAGCAGGGCCTGCGCGAGGTGAAGAACCCCTCCGCCATCTTTCTCGATCGCAGCAATGAACCTTCCTCCGGCTCCGCGGTGATGGTGGTCTGGGAAGGCACCCGTCCCCTGCTGGTGGAGATCCAGGCGCTGGTGGATGACAGCCAGTTGGGTAACCCCCGGCGAGTGGCGGTAGGTTTGGAGCAGAATCGCCTGGCCATGTTGCTGGCGGTGCTGCACCGTCACGGCGGCCTGCAGGTGGGTGACCAGGACGTATTCGCCAACGTGGTGGGCGGGGTCAAGGTACTGGAGACCAGTGCCGACCTCGCCCTGTTACTGGCGATCGTCTCCAGCTACCGCGACCGGCAGCTGCCCCGGGATATGGTGATCTTTGGCGAGGTGGGGCTGTCTGGTGAAATTCGCCCGGTACCTTCCGGGCAGGAACGTCTTTCCGAGGCTGCCAAGCACGGTTTCAAGCGCGCCATCGTGCCCAAAGGCAATGCGCCCAAGGGGGCGATCCCCGGAATGGAGGTGGTGGCGGTGAGCAGGCTCTCTGAGGCTCTGGACAGTGTTGATGCCTGATGACGGGGCTCCCTGAAGGCTACTCGGCTAGCGATGGCCTTATAACTATTGACAAGTACAGCGTTTGGAATTTAATTTACGTTTTGGGGCTTTTCTGGTTGTGGCCAACTCGCCACCGGGCTGAAAACAAGGAAGAAGAATAATGAAATGGAACACCAGATGCGTGGCGATGCCAGCGCTTGCGTTTTTATATGCCGGGTGCGCGACAGCGGTTGAGGTTACGCTCATACCCAGAGCGGAAATCGGGTTCACTCAGTATACGCTTGACGTGAAAGATTCACCTTTTGCCAGCGGCACTTCCGATACTCTCAGTTATAAACTTCAGACCGTCGCCCCTCTTCTGCGGGTAGGCTTAACGGCGGCTGTGGGTAAGGCCTATCTGGATGGGTATTTCCATCAGACTGCCGAGGCAAGCGAAGATCTGAATATACAGGCGCTAGGTTATAGTGAAGGGCTCGATGGCGATAAGCAGGAATACTCTTTAACTGGTGGCTATCGACTCTGGGAACGTGCCAGTGTTTATGCGGGATATCGCTGGTCCGACACAACGGTCACTGGAGATGGCGGTACCGATTACAAGTTTGAGCATGATGGATTTTATCTCGGTGGTGGTTATGCGATACCGCTCACCGATACCGGTGGTCTTTCTCTCAGCGCTGCCTATGGCTTCCTCGATGCGGACCTCGATACGCTTTTTGCAGGTGCATTCAAGTTTTCAGAAACTGGCGATGGTGATGGCTTGAAACTCAGTGTTGCCTGGAAAGCCGCGCTTAACGAACAGGTGAGCTATAGCTTGTCTGCTGATTACGTGAAGTACGATTTTGACATGAAGTCACCTGATGGTGATTACGATATCGAAGAAACGGATATACAGATGCGTATCGGCCTGGCCTATACGTTTTAGGATTTAGAAGGTCGGGAAATACCTTGCACCTACCTTTTTCTGGGATTCCAGTTCCTCCCGCATCTTTTCGATTGTGCGCTGTTCAGCACGGTTCACTATCGAGCTGGACGAAATGGACTCGTAATAGACGGCCGCCATCTCTATATTTCCTTCCATGATGTTTCGATCGAAGAAAGTTGAGTAAAGGGCGAACACTTCTTTACGGCCAGAGAGTACATCGATTCGCCCTGGCTCCAGTTGCTCGGCAGATTCCAGCTTATTCAGTGCATTGTCCAGTTCGCGAGTTATTTTCACTGTAGCTTTTTTCGTGGCGGTGGACTGCGCATGAATAGAAGCGGCTCGATCCGCCGCTGACCTTGCATCTGCTATTGCCTGCTGGGCCAATGCGCGTTTTGACTCGCGAGCGAGTAAGTCGGCTTTCAGTCTATTCAGGTTGGGGGCCGTGGCATCCGCGTTGCGAACGAATTCAAGTGATGATCTGGCTTTTTCCAATTCCCAGGCGTCGATATGTGAGCGTGCCGAATCGAGTTCTCTGGCGGTGAGCTCCTCAATGCCCGTTTTTGCGGTCTGGTCGTTGCTATCGAGGGATAGCATCTTGGTGTAGAGGCGATAAAGTTCCTGATTTAGCCGTAGGCTATTCGGGGAGGCTTGTTGAAGTGTCTCCGCTTCAGCAGCCAGTCGGTTTAATGTTGCGTTGGTCGCTTGCTCGCGTTGCCAGCGCGAGTTTTTTGACTCCAGGGACAGGCGGGCAGGGCCGGTCGTGTTGGCGTCCACATAACTCCCCCATAGTTCTATTTCTCTTTTGGCCCTGGTCAGGAAATTGTTTGACAGTAAGCTCTCGATTTTTTTGTTTGCAGCTGCGTCTGCGGAGCGTCGGTATTGGCTAAGTTGATCTGTCGCCAGCTTGCGTTCTGCTAGTTGGGAAAGCGTAATGTAGGCGTTATTTGAGGCCGGGAGGTAGATATCCCCGGCGTTCAGCTGCGATCTGAATTGCGCTTCCAGGTTCTGGGTTTCTGCTCGTTCTCGCTTTGCCTCATCCAGCTGTGATTCCAGCGCTTCAATTTCGGTGCGATGGGATGACGGGATGTCGCTCGCCATCTGCAGGTGATTTGACGCCCGGGAAAGCTCTCCGCCCTCCAGGGCTTCACCTGCCAGTTCGATTTGTCTCAGCACCAGCTGGTCCAGTCGCGATTCCTCTGCAGCAGTCGCTGATATGCTGTCCGATCCTCCAGAGCTGTCGCCGACGCGATTGCTCGATGCCGTTTTATCCGTCGAAGCGGTGCCTGCTGTCCCGGCATTGTCCGGTTTCTGCAACTTCCCTGAATCGGCCGTAAAGGGAGAAATCCACAGCAGGAGACCGACCGAGGCGATGCCCACCGCACTTGCCAGCAAGTACAGCCATGCTCTGCTTTTATTCTGTGGTGCGCGGGGGTGCAACGTGCGCGGGATTGACTTGTTCTGTGTAATCCTGCGGCGTGATATTCGTGCACTGGGTGAGTTGGCGAGCGAACTCCGACTGCTGCTGTGCGGCATTTCATCGCGGCTCAACAGTACCGTCGTTTGCAGTTCGGGGGTAACCTGTTCAGCGACGTGGTCGATGTAAGCGATGATTTCGGCACCGGATTGAAAGCGATCGTCGGGATGCTTTGCCAGCATTTTATCGATCAGTGGCTGAAACAGCTCGAAGCCATCAGGCAGCTTCGGTATTTCCGCCTGAACCTGCTGTATGCCCACCGCCGCCGCGCTGTCCCCGGAATAGGGTAGTGTTCCGCTTAGTAATTCGAAGAAAAGAATGCCCAGGCTGTAAAGGTCAGAGCGGTTGTCGAGTTCTTCGCCCAGGCTTTGCTCGGGACTCATGTAGTGGGGTGTTCCCAGGACCGTGCCCACCTGTGTCACCATCGTTTCAGTGGTAAGGTCTCTGGCTATGCCAAAATCAACAATGGCAAGGCTGCCATCTTCCCGGAACATTATATTGCTCGGCTTGATATCCCTGTGGACTATGCCTGCGGTGGTGGCGTAGTCGAGAGCGTCTGCAATTGATTGAACGATTGCTATGCTCTCGGGAAGCGGAATACCCAGGCGCAGGCGCTCTCTGAGATCACCACCGGAAAGGTGCTCCATGGCAAGATAATAGTGGCCTTCGATGACCCCGGTGTCGTAAACAGCAACAATATTGGGGTGCGACAGGCTGGCGGCTATGCGGGCCTCTCGTACAAAACGGTGGCCGTAGTGTTCGGTCTCCGCCATTCCGGGCGACAGAATCTTCAGGGCGACATGTCGACCAAAGCTCAGTTGTTCCGCGAGGTAAACAGCTGACATTCCCCCGCTTCCAAGCTTCTTCGTTATCGTGTAACCAGGTATTTCCTGTTCGATCATCTTCCGCTGATTCTTTTTCTTCCTGGGACGTCCAGTCGCTGATTGTGAGAAACAATCAACGCCGCCCAATATTGCACGATTTGTCTGAATTGCCAATGGCCGCCATTAGTAGTTGCTCAGTTTTTGCCTGGCTGCCAGAAACGCTTTCGCGATGTGGCCATGGGCAAAGCGGCAACGTATAGCTGCATTCGCATCCTCGCGCTGAAGTCGTCCGAAGCACTAGGTTAAATGCTTGGCGAACTTCAAACTTTGGCCTATATTCTTTAGAGCGGGAAAGGGATTCCCAAGAAAAAATAATAACGCGACCGAGGATAACCTGTGCCGCTTGATTATCGGATAGCGATTGTGGGGGCAGGGCCAGCAGGGCTCAGTGTGGCTGGTCGAGCGGCCATTTATGATGCCGAGACCGGTGCCAGTACGCCCAGTTACGTGCTTCTTGAGGGGCACACGACCTTCGCCAAAACCATCCAGAAGTACCAGAAAGGCAAGCACGTCATGGACGAGCCCGGCTTTCTGCAGCTACGCAGTGAGGTGCCCTTCGCCGCCGGCAAGCGTGAGGAAATTCTCGGTGCCTGGGACAACAGCATAGGCGGCGGGCTGAATGTCCGTTATAACGCGGAAGTGGTGGGCATCGAAGGAGAGAAAGGCAATTTTACCCTGCGCCTGGCCTCCGGCGATTCGGTCACGGCTGAGAACGTGGTGCTCTCTATCGGTACCCAGGGCAACCCGCGCACCCTGGGCGTAGATGGGGATGCTGAGTCAGACTTCGTCCTCTACACCCTGGACGATCCGGAAGATTTCAAGGGCGAGACCATCGTGGTGGTAGGCGCGGGTGACGCGGCCATCGAGAACGCCATCGCCCTGTCGGATTTCAACACCGTCTATATTATTAATCGGCGCGGTGAGTTCAGCCGCGCCAAAGACGGCAACCTGAACGCGGTACTGGCCGCTATCAACGATCGCGACCGGGCCTTTCACTGCCGCTACGAGAGCAGCGTGGCCGCCGTGGAGCTGCCCGATGCCCCCGGGGAGACCGGTGCCATTGTGCTCAACACCCCGGGGGGTGAAGAGCGTCTGGAGTGCCATCGCATCATCGCCCGGCTGGGTACGGTCCCCCCGCGGCGTTTCGTGGAGTCCTGCGGCATAGAGATCGGCAGTGCCAGTGCCGACGCAGTGCCCGATGTGGATCGCCACTACCAGAGCAATGTGCCGGGCCTATATGTAATCGGCGCCCTGGGCGGTTACCCGCTGATCAAACAGGCGATGAACCAGGGCTATGACGTGGTGGAGTTCATCCACGGCAAGGACACCCGCCCGGCGGACTACCCACTGTTGCAGGACCAGTTCTCCGGCCTGCCCTATGTCATGGATGCTGAGGATATTCTCGAGCTGTACCAGCAGCGGGTACCCATGTTCAAACGCATGAACCCGCTGGCTTTCCGCGAACTGATTATCGAGAGCCGCATCACGGTAAGCCTGCCCGCGGAAGAGCTGGCGCGTGCCCCGCAGGGAGGCGAGCGTTCCACGGTCTTCGTGGCGGCGGGTGAGCCGGTCTATCGTAATGGCGAATTCAGTACCACGTTCTTCACCCTGGTAGAAGGTGAAGTGCGCCTGCAACTGGAGCAGGACGGCCCGTGGCACCAGATCAAGCCAGGCCAGTTCTTCGGTGAGATGAGCCTGCTCTCCGGTCGCCCGCGACAGGGGGACGCCATCGTCGAGCGCGACAGCATTCTCATCGAGACGCCTCGACGGGTTATGGTCAAGTTGATGAACTCCAACGAGGAGGTGCGCCAGGGAATAGACCGTGTGTTTATCATGCGCGCCCTGCAGGCGGCGTTCCGCCCGGCCATGAGCCTGGAGGAACTGGCGCTGGTGGCAGACCAGGTGCAGACCTGTCAGTTCGCCGCCGGGGAGGTGCTGTTCACCGAGGGGGAAACCGGTGACTGCCTGCACCTGATCCGCAGCGGCACCGTCGTACTTTCCCAGGGCGGCACGGAGCTGGTCGTGGCGCAGTTGCACTCTGGTGAACTGGCGGGACAGATGGCTCTGATGGGCGCCCCCCTGCGGCGCAATACCGCCACCGCGGCGGTACGCACGGAGACCCTGCGTCTGGGTCGCGAGCAGTTCCTCGCCCTGGTCAATAGCGAGCCGGAACACATCAGCACTCTGCAGGGGGAGCTGAGTCAGCTGCTGCAGTACACAAATTCCATGGCCTCGCAGCCCGAGGCGGCGCGCTCAATCGGTTTCCTTATGGAACAGGGTATGGGCGAGGCCACCAACGCCCTGGTGATCGACACGTCTCTGTGCGTGGGCTGCGACAACTGTGAGCGTGCCTGTGCGGAAACCCATGATGGTATCTCCCGCCTCGACCGGGAGTCCGGCGCCTCGTTGGCCAGCCTGCACGTGCCGGTCTCCTGTCGCCATTGTGAGCTGCCCCATTGCATGAAGGACTGCCCCCCGGACGCGATCCGCCGGGCGGCCAGTGGCGAGGTATTTATCACCGAAAGCTGCATTGGCTGCGGCAACTGTGAAACCAACTGCCCCTATGACGCCATCAAGTTGAGCTACAGCGCGCCGCCCAAGCCCGGGTTGTGGTCCTGGCTGCTCTTCGGGCGCGGGTCCGGGCCTGGCGAGCCGGCCGGCTTCACGCCCACCGCCGAGAGTAAGGATGTAGGCAAGAAGGCGGTCAAGTGTGATGCTTGCATGGGGCGCCCCGGCGGCCCGGCCTGTGTGCGCGCCTGCCCCACGGGCGCGGCCATACGCATGGGCCCGGATCAGTTCGTTGAACTGGTGGAGGCCCGCTGAGCATGCGCACGGGAATGCTGAACTGGCGTAACTACCGCTACGGCAAGTGGGCTTTGCTTCTGGGGTTGTTCTCTATCGCGCTCTATGTATCCCAGGGCGCGTCTCCGGCCCAGCCCCCCAATGGCGGCACCTGGCAGGGTTATGTGCTCGGCACTATCGGGGCGCTGCTCATTCTCTGGCTCAGTGTGCTGGGCGTGCGCAAGCGCAGCTACAGTTCCAGTGCCGGTACCGTGCAGGGGTGGACCTCGGCGCATATCTACCTGGGCAGTGTGCTGCTGGCAGTGGCGACCCTGCACTGTGCCGCCCAGTTTGGCTGGAATGTGCATACGCTCGCGTACGTGTTGATGTGCCTGGTGATCTTCTCCGGCTTCTATGGCCTCTACGTCTATGTGCACCTGCCGGACCGGGTGGCGAGCAATATCGTCGACAGGGACCGGGCGGCGTGGCTGGAGGAGCTGGGCAAACTGGACCAGCGCATCCGCGACGTGGCCGCAGGCAGCGACGCGCAGTTGCAGGGCATGGTGCTCAGTGCGCTGGAGCTCACCCGGCTGGGTGGCAACCTGTTCCAGCAGTTGCGTGCCAATGACCGCTCCCTGGTACAGGAGCCGGGTGGCGGCAAACCGGTCTCCAATGCGGAACAGTCGGTGCTCATTGAGACGCTCTCCCGGCGCATTCCCGACGCGCGCAAGCAGAGCGAGGCGGAGACGCTCAGTGAACTGCTGTCGCTGTTCGGCCGGCGGCAGGTGATCCTGCACTTGCTGCGTCGGGATATCCGTCTCAAGGGCCTGCTGAAACTCTGGCTCTATTTCCACGTGCCCCTGACGTTCGCCCTGTTGGCGGCCTTGTTGGTGCACATTCTCTCCGTCTTTATTTACTGGTAACCCCATGCATTTCCTGGTGAGAAAACAGACAGGTCGGGGCAGTGCGGAAGCGCTGGAGACGGAGTATGAAGGCAATCGCCTCACTTTGGGGGGGGCTGAAGGAGCGATGGTACAGCTGCCGGGCCTGCCCGGTGTTGTTGAAATAACCCCCAAAGGCGCAGACGGCGCCAGCCTGCGCGCCCGCGGCTTTCGTTTTGAACTGGATGGCCGGGAGGTATCAAAAGCCGACCTGCAGCAGGGGGTTGCGCTGGAGCTACCCGGGCATCGTCTGGAACTGATTGCACCGCCGGCGGGCTTTGACCTGGCCCTGCGCCTGGAAGCCACCGCCACTGCCGCGGTAAATTACGGCGGCGCGCTGGAACTGGAGCAGGTGATATGGAGCCGCCGCCGTAGTAGCTGGTTGCTGGCCCTGCTGGTTTTGGTGCTGTGCCTGGTGGTGCCCGCCGTGGTGCTGTTCGAGCCTGAGCTGGGGGCCCGGCTGCGCTCGCTGCCCCTGCCCGATGACGGCATGTGGTCCAGTGGACCATTGGTGGCGGCGCACCGCACCACCGGCATTGGCGATGACTGCCAGGCCTGCCACACCGAACCTTTCAAAATGGTGCAGGACGAGGCTTGCCTGGTCTGCCACCGCGAGGTCAATGAACACGTGGACGTGACCGTGCATCCGGCGCAACACTTCAGCGGTGAACGCTGTGCCAGCTGTCATCGGGAGCACAACGAGCCCCAGGCCCTGGTGCGCAGGGACCGGGGACTGTGCGTGGACTGCCACGCGCAGCCCGCGGACTGGCCGGATGCGGAGGGCATGGAAGCGGTCAGCGGTTTCACCGAGGCGGCCCACCCTGAGTTCCGTCTCGCCCTGCTCACGCCCAGGGGTCCCGGGGGTGTACACGGCTGGCAGGTAGATCGCGTGCGCGCGCTGCCCGAGACACAGCGGGAACGCTCCAACCTGAAATTCACCCATGCTGTACACATGGATGTGGACAAGGTGCAGGACAAGCTCAGCAGCGAAGGACTGGAATGCGCCAGCTGCCACACCCTCAAAGACGACGGCGAGCACTTCGAACCGGTGACCATGGACGCCCACTGCCGCAGCTGTCACGGTCTCAATTTCGATAGCTTCGAACCAGAGCTGGAGCTGCCCCACGGAGATCTGCGCGCGGCCACGGTGGCCATGGAGGCGCACTTCATCCGCGAGTTTACCGATCCGGTGTTGCGGCAGGAGCGGGCGGCGAAGAAACCGCGGCGGGTGCCCGGGAAGCGGGATGCCGCAGGCAGCTGCGAGGGCAGCGGCCTGGAGTGCGGGCGCCGTGAGGCGATGTCAGAGGCCGGCTTCCAGTTTGCGGAAACCGGCTGCGTAACCTGTCACGAGGTCACCGAGACCGGTATGCAGAGTATTCACGACCGCTGGTACGTGGAACCCATCAAGGTCACCGGGGACTGGTACCCGCATTCGAGTTTCGATCACAGTAGTCACCTCAGCCTGGCCCGGGAGCAGGGCCGCAATGTGTGTGAAACGTGTCACGATGCGAGCGCGTCCGACCAGGCCGCGGATATTCTTATTCCCGGGCGGGAGAACTGCCTGGGTTGTCATGCGGATAACGAGCGGGTCTCTGCGGTGGACTGCGTTAGCTGTCACGTTTACCACGAGGCCGGAGCTACACCGGCGTTGCAGGCCCGTGGTCACGATACCGCATACGAACCTGCGGGTTCAGGGGGGGAGTAGATGATGAAACGGATGGCAATGGTTGTAATTCTGTCGAGCATGCTCCCGGCCTGTGGCGGGGGTGGTGGCGGTGGCAGTAGCGCGGGTACTTCCCCGGATCAGGATGACCAGAATGTACCCTGCATTGGCCAGTGCGCCGGTGCCGGGTCCGCTCTCACGGTGGCAGACATCAAGCAGGTGCTGGCCCAGGGTATTGCCCAGGCAGACGCGCTGGGCGCCGAGGCCACCATTGCGGTGGTGGACCGGGTGGGCAATGTACTGGCGGTGCATCGCATGGCACCGACATCCCGGGAGGTGGTGATCAGTACCTCCTTTCCCACCTCGGTAAGTACCGGACTGGAAGGCGTGGTCCTCCCCGCCGGTAGCGATGGCGATGCGCTGGCCGCGATCGCCAAGGCGGTCACCGGGGCCTACCTGTCCAGCGAGGGCAATGCCTTTACCACCCGTACCGCCAACCAGATCGTGCAGGAGCATTTCAATCCCGGTGAGGACAATCAGCCAGCGGGTCCCCTGTTCGGGGTGCAGTTCAGCCAGCTGGCCTGTTCCGACTTCACCCAGGCCGGCCCGGTGGTGGAGACCGGTGTGGGCCCGCAGCGCTCTCCCCTGGGGCTGTCAGCTGATCCCGGAGGGCTACCCCTGTACAAAGATGGCACGGTGGTCGGTGGCGTGGGGGTCATGGCGGACGGGCGGTACTCCATCGACAAAAATATTCTCGACACCGATCGTGACCTGGACGAGCAGATCGCCCTGGCGGCAACCTGGGATTTCGCCGCGCCACTGGACCGGCGCGCGGACCGCATCACCGTAGAGGGTAAGACGCTGCGCTTCGCCGATGTCGGCTTTGGCGACCTGCGCGAGGCGCCGGAGCAGGCGCCCGCCTACGACAGCCTGGTGGGTCGCGGGCAGTCCATTGCGGTCATCGGTTATACCAGCGGTGGTATACGCGCGGGCGAGGCTTTCGGCCAACCCGGCTCGGGCATACGTCCGGCTACCGGCTTTGCCGGCCTGGACGCCTTCGTTTTTGTTGATGAAAGCAATGCCAACCGTTTTCCCCCTAGCGATGGCACCGATGGAGGTTCGCTCTCCGTGGCGCCCCTGAGTGCCGGGGAAGTGGAGGCCTTGATCAGCTCGGCCCTGGCCGTGGCCAACCGGGCACGGGCGCAGATCCGCCGACCACTTGGTAGTGCGGCCCGGGTGACAGTTTCGGTGGTGGACAGCCAGGGCTCCATCCTGGGCATGGCACGTACCCGGGATGCCCCGGTGTTCGGCGCGGATGTGTCTTTGCAGAAGGCGCGCACAGCGGCCCTGTTCTCCTCCGCAGATGCCGCCGCGTTCCTGCGCGGCATCACCGATCCCGCGGTGTACGTTAATCCGGACCTGTCCCCCAAGGCGGAGGTGTTCATTGCCGATTATGTGGACGCGGTCCAGGCCTTTGTGGGGCCCACCGCACTGACCGACGGCACCGCGTTCTCCGACCGCTCCGGGGGAAACCTCTCCAGGCCCTTTTACCCGGACGGCATCCTCGGCAATCCCCATGGCCCGTTCAGCAAGTCCTTTTCCGCGGATGAGTGGAGCGTGTTCTCCACCGGGCTGCAGCTGGACCTGAGTTTCAACAACGTACTCGGGCACGTGGCTTTTGCCCTGGGGTTGGCGGGCGACGATGTGCCGTCCAACTGCGCCCAGTCCAGTGCGCCGCGTGTGGCCAACGGCATCCAGATCTTTCCCGGCAGCGTGCCCATCTACCGCGGCGATGTGCTGGTGGGGGGCATCGGCGTGTCCGGGGACGGTATCGACCAGGATGACATGATTGCATTTCTCGGCGTGCACGAGGCGGGCGCCGGGGTCAACAACGCACCACCGGAGATACGCGCCGACCGGTTGAAACCCATGGGCGAGCGCCTGCGCTATGTGCAGTGCCCGCAATCACCCTATTTTGGAAGCGACGAACAACAGGTCTGCGCGGGGAAGTAGTGTCATGGACATAGAACTACTGAAAAATCGAGTATTCACGCCGCTGCTGCTGGCAGCTGGACTCACCCTGCTGGCCGCTGTGCCGGGGGCACAGGCCGAGCAGAACGAGCCGGGCCTGGAGTGCGATGACAACGACACCCGGGACCGCAGTAGCAGTGGCCGGCGGCGCACGGGAGGGTCCAATCGCGACTGTACCTACCGTGAAGTCGTGGTGGATGAAACCACCGGTGAGGTAACCCGCGAGGCGCCGCAGAGCGAAACGCGTACCGTGTTACCACGGCGCTATTCATCCATTCCCCGGCCTACCGCGGAGCAATACGTGGAGGCTGTGCCCATTCCCGATCGCTGGCGCATTGTCGACAGCCTCGGTTACGAGGACAACTGGTGGGACCCCTACAACCAGAACACTATCAAGGGCGACAAGCCCATCCACGGTGACTGGTTCTTCAATGTCACCGCCATTTCCGACTCTGTGCTGGAGTGGCGCGACGTACCCACTCCGGTGGGGGGACAGACCACAAGGAATCCCGGGTCACTTGATGTGTTCGGGGATACTGAGCAGTTCCTGTTCAACCAGAATGTTGCCGTGGAACTGGTCTACTACCAGGGCGACACCGTGTTCCGACCACCGGACTGGGAGTTCAGGTTCACGCCGGTGTTCAATTACAACTATACGGAACTCGACGAGGTACTGGGACTCAACGCGGACCCCGGTGAAGACGACTACACGCGCAGCGATGGCCACGCGGGCATACAGGCGGCGTTCGTCGACAAACACCTGCGCAATGTCTCCGACCGCTACGACTTTGACAGCCTGCGCGTGGGCATCCAGCCATTCTCCAGTGACTTCCGCGGCTTCCTTTTCCAGGACTCGCCGTTCGGTGTGCGCCTGTTCGGCACCCGCAGCAACAACCGCTTCCAGTACAACCTGGCGTGGTTCCGGCGCATGGAAAAAGACACCAACTCAGGTCTTAACGATGTTGGCGAGGACCTGCGTGACGACGACGTGTTCGTCGCCAACCTCTATTGGCAGGACCAGCCCAGCCTGGGCTTCTTCTCCCAGTTCACCGCCATTTATAACCGCAACCGGGAAGACGAGATTTTCTACGACGATAACGACTTTATCGCCCGCCCGGCCTCCGTGGGCCAGGAGCGCCTGCGCGACTATGACGTTTACTACCTGGGCTACAATGGCGATGGTCATATCGGTCGGGTGAATCTCACCACCTCTTTCTACGTCGCCCTGGGCGAGGAGGAAGGCGCGGTATTCAACGGCGAGGACTCGGACATCGAGGCATACTTCTTTGCCGCCGAACCGTCCATGGACTTCGACTGGATACGTGCCCGCCTGTCCTTCCTCTATGGCTCGGGTGACGATGACCCGTTTGACGACAAGAGCCAGGGCTTCGACGCGATCTTCGAGAATCCGCAGTTCGCCGGCGCGGATACCAGCTACTGGATACGCCAGGGTGTGCCGCTGATCGGCGGCGGCCGGGTGGCCCTGTCGCAGCGCAACGGTGTGCTCAATTCCATGCGCTCATCCAAGGAGCACGGCCAGTCCAACTTTACCAATCCCGGCGTAGTGCTGGTGGGTGGCGGCGTCGACATGGATATCCTCCCGGAGCTGCGCCTCTCTCTCAATGCCAACTACCTGGCCTTTGCCGAGACGGAGGTGCTGGAGGTGGCGCGCAACCAGGGAAGTGTGGACAGCGAGATCGGCATGGACCTGTCCGCAGCGCTGATCTGGCGGCCTTTCATGAGCCAGAATGTGGTGGCTCGCCTGTCCTACGCCCAGTTACTGTCGGGCGATGGGTTCCAGGATCTTTACGGGGATGATGATCCCTATTCCGTGCTGTTGAACGTGATACTGACTTTCTAGGGGATTGAGATGATAAAGGAAGTACAGGAAAAGCGAATGGGGGTCCTGTCCAGAACCTGGGCCGTACTCGGTGCCGTGGCGCTACTGGCCGTACCCGCCAGTGACAGCCTGGCCGCGTCAGGCGCAAAGGCGGTGGAGCGTAATTACGTGACTGCACCGAACGCCCCGGTCAGCCAGACCCAGGAGCAGATGGATGCAAAGTCCTCGGGTTGCCAGAGTTGCCATACACAGACCGACCAGAAAACCATGCATGCCAACCCGGCGGTCAAACTGGGCTGCACTGATTGTCACGGTGGTGATGCCGCAGTGAACGTGACGCCGGGGCTGGACCGTTCGGCAACGGCCTATGTGGCAGCGATGGAGCAGGCCCACGTACTGCCCCGTTACCCGGACGCCTGGCACTATCCCTCCAGCGCAAACCCGGAGCAGACGTACACCCTGCTCAACAAAGAGAGCCCGGAGTTCGTGCGCTTTATCAACCCCTCGGATTACCGGATCGCGCGGGAGGCCTGCGGTGCCTGCCACCTGCCCATCATCGAGGCCGCGGAGCGCAGCCTGATGTCCACTTCCGCCATGCTCTGGGGCGGAGCGGCATACAACAACGGCATCCTGCCTTTCAAACGCTATATTCTTGGAGAAGCCTACACCCGCGAGGGTGAGCCCGCTTCCATAATCGCCCCTCTCAAGCCCACACCGGAAATGACCGAGCAGGCCAGTATCCTGCCCCAGTTGTTCCCCCTGCCGGCCTGGGAGACCATCAAGCCCGGGGATATTTTCCGCGTGTTTGAGCGCGGCGGCAGGAATATATCCAACCTGTTCCCGGAGACCGGTGTCCCCAACGCCCTGGGCCAATTGCAGCGCCTGGAGGAACCCGGGCGGCCCGACTTCCGCCAGTCCAACCGTGGCCCTGGCACCGGTGGTCGCATATCCGTGCCCGTGATCAATATCACCAAGACGCGCCTGAACGACCCCCACACCTGGTTCCTGGGTACCAACGACCAGCCGGGTGACTACCGCAGCTCGGGGTGCGCCTCCTGTCACGTGGTGTACGCCAACGATCGCGACCCGGCCCATTCCGGCCAGTACGCCGAGTTCGGCCACACCGGGGAAACCCAGACTGCAGATCCAACCATCAAGAAAGGACGCTCCGGCCACCCGCTGCAGCACGCCTTCACCCGGGCGATTCCCACCAGCCAGTGCATGGTCTGCCACATGCACCAGCCGAATATGTTCGTCAACAGCTACCTCGGCTACACCATGTGGGATTACGAGTCTGATGCGCCCGCCATGTGGCCGGAGAAACAGGTCTATCCCACCGAGGAGGAGCGGCGTAAGGTGCTGGACCGCAACCCGGAGGGCGCTGCCCCTCGTGGCAAGTGGGCGGATATGGAATTCCTCAAGGCCGTTTCCGAGCTGAATCCCGGGCTCAATGACACCCAGTTCGCCGACTATCACGGCCACGGCTGGAACTTCCGCGCGATTTTCAAGCGCGACCGTGACGGCACCCTGCTCGACGCTGAGGGCAATACGGTCAGCGACGACGACCCGGAGAAATTCCAGAAGGCGGTACATATGTCCTCTATCCACATGGATGTGGGCATGCACTGTGTGGATTGCCACTACGCCCAGGATAATCACGGCAACGGGCACATCTACGGTGAAGTGGCCGCTGCGGTGGAGATCGACTGCAAGGACTGCCACGGCTCTGCCCAGGCCTACCCCAACTTGTTTACTTCCGGGCCGGCGGCCCTGGAGGGGGGCACCGACCTGGGGGCCATCCGCAATCCGGACGGGCGCAAACGCTTTGAGTGGATCGACAATAAGTTGATCCAGCGCTCGGTGCTGGACCCGGAGCTGGAGTGGGAGATGAGTCTGGTCAAGGATACCGTCAGCCCGGCGCACCCCGAGTACAACGAGAAGGCGGCGCGGGCCAAGCTGATGAGCAAGGACACCAGCAAGCAGAACTGGGGTTCCGAAGTGGCGACCACCGAGCTGGCGCACTCCGACGACGAGATGGAGTGCTATACCTGTCATACCTCCTGGACCACCAGCTGTGCCGGCTGCCACCTCCCGATCGAAGCCAACAACAAGACTGACCGGCACCACTACGAAGGCGGTGAGTCGCGCAATTACGCGACCTATAATCCCCAGGTCGCCCGCGACCAGATGTTCTTCCTCGGGCGCAGGGAGACCGCCAAGGGCGGCAAGATCGCGCCGGTGCGCTCCACCTCTGCCCTGGTGTTGTCCTCCACCAATGCCAATCGCGAGAAAATCTACGTACAGCAGCCGCCCATCGCGTCCAGCGGCTACAGCTCACAGGCGATGAACCCCCACTTCCCGCACACGGTGCGCAAAACCGAGACCAAGCAGTGCGAGGACTGCCACCTGTCACGGGAAAATGACAACAACGCGATCATGGCCCAGTTGCTGATGTTCGGTACTGATTTCGCCGACTTCCTTGGCTACCATGCCTATGTTGGTGGCGAAGATCACATCACCGGCGTGCAGGTGACCGAGTGGCAGGAACCCCAGGCGGTGATCGGCTCCTACCTGCAGCGCTACGCCTACCCGGACTTCTTCCAGGCCCACCAGGAGCAGGGCAAAATGCTGCAACACGGCTATCCGCACGGCTCTGGCCCTGCGGCCTGCCTGCAGCTGCGCGGCGAATACCTGTTCGTGGCGGAGGGGGAGAAAGGTATGCAGGTGTATGACGCTGCCAGTATCGGTAACAAAGGTGTGGCCCAGCGCCTCATTACTGCGCCCTTCAGTCCCCTGGGTCATGACACCCGGGTGGAAAGCAGTAATGCCACCTGCGTGGTGCTGCCCACCACCCAGCCGATCCAGCCCTCGCGCAACCAGGGAGACCTGATGCGCAAGACCAACCTGGAGCAGCCTTTCCATCCCACCTACGACTACGCCTATATCACCGACAGCGAAGAGGGCTTGATCCTTACCGACATCGATACCCTGATGGACGGGGAACCGCGCAATAACTTCCTTGAGCGTGCACTGACCTGGAACGAGAACGGGGTGCTGGACGGCGCGCGCCATATGACCATAGGGGGTCGTTACGTCTACATTATCGCTGATGCAGGCCTGGTGGTGCTGAACCTGGACAAACCCCTGACGCCGGTGCTGGAGGCGGTGGTGCCGCTGAATCGCGGCCACTCGGTGGCCCAGCAGTTCCGCTATCTCTTCGTCACTGACGCGGACGGACTCAAGTTGGTGGACATTACCAACCCCGCCTCGCCGCAGCTGGTGGAAGGTGCCACGGTACCCCTGGCCGATGCCCGGCGCCTGCACCTGGCGCGCACTTACGCCTACGTGGCCGCCGGCGCCGATGGGCTGGCCATCATCGACATCAAGCGCGCGGAGCAACCGCGTTTGCTGCAGCTGTTCAAAGACGGTCTGGTGGATGCCAGCGATGTCACCGTGGCTGCGACCAACGCCTCTATATTCGCTTACGTGGCCGATGGCAGCGCCGGGCTCAAGGTACTGCAGCTGACCTCGCCGGACAGTCAGCCCAAATTCTATGGCTTCAGCCCCGAGCCGAAGCCTGAATTGATCGCCAGCTATACTACTCCGTCCCCGGCGCGTTCCCTGAGTCGGCCCCTGGAGCGCGATCGTGGGGTGGACGAGACCGGCGGTCAGGTGGCGGTATTCGGGCGCGTTGGATCGCGACCCCTCAACGAAGCTGAAATGCGCAGACTCTATGTGGATAAAGACGGTAAGCCATGGTACGTGGAAAACTAGCACTGTCCCTGTTGTTTCTCTCCCTGGGCCTCAAGGCCCAGCAGTTGCCCCTGCCCGAAGCGGGGGCCGATGTGCACGAGGGTGTGGCCAGTTGCAGCACCAGCGTGTGCCACGGCAAGAGCAGCCCCGAGCCCGGTAGCACTGTGTGGCTGAACGAGTACCGGATCTGGCTGCGCCAGGATTACCACTCCCGCGCCTATCGCACCCTGCAGACAGACCAGTCCAGGGCTATCGCCCGCAAGCTCGGGCTGCCGTCAGCGGCGGGAGCGAAAATCTGCCTCGACTGCCATGCGGACAATGTCGCCAGCGAGGCCCGCGGCAGGCGCTTCCAGATTTCCGACGGTGTGGGCTGCGAGGCCTGCCACGGTGGCGCCGGACGCTGGCTGGAATCGCATGCGGAGCAGGGAACGAACCATGCGGATAACCTGGCCAAGGGGATGTACCCCACCGAGGAACCGCTGGCGCGGGCACGCCTTTGCCTGTCCTGCCATCTGGGTACCCGGGACAAGTTTGCCACCCACCGGATCATGGGTGCCGGTCATCCACGGTTGAGTTTCGAACTGGAGACATTCACCGTCAACCAGCCCGCACACTACGAGGTCGACAGCGACTACCGGGAGCGTAAACCGGCGATTGCCTCGGTCAATATGTGGCTGGCGGGACTGTCAGTTACCGCCATGGCGCAGCTGGAGTTGCTGCAGGAGTCCTGGTTTACTGATCCTGGCCTCATCCCCGAATTGTCTTTTTACCAGTGTCATGCCTGCCACCACCCTATGGACGACCTGCGCTGGCAGCGGGAGGGGGCTGATCAGGCCCTGCCCCCAGGGGCTGTGCGCCTCAATGATGGCAGCCTGGTCGTGCTTATCGCGGTGATAAAGACGGGCAAGCTGGGCGAGGCCGGCGCGCTGGACAATGCGTTGCGGTCCTTGCATACAGCATCCCTGGAAAGCCGTGAGGCAGTGGTCGCAAAGGCCCGCAGCTTACACGACTTGCTCGCCCCGATGGCTGAAAAACTGAGTGGCAGTAACTACGACAGCACCACCATGGAACGGCTGCGCGGCGGCCTGTTGCAGCGCGCGGCCGCTGGGCAGTTCCGTCACTTTACCGCCGCTGAACAGGTGTTCCTCGGGGTGGAAACCCTGGGTCTGGCACTGGGCGATGCCGGGACTTACGAGAAGGCCATGGATGCCTGGTTCGAATCCGTGCGTGATGAGAACCGCTTTGTGCCCAAGCAGTTTGCGGTGCTCGCCGGGCAGGTGGAGAAGGCCCTGTGAATGAGGCGGTTGTACTCAATGCCGAGGCGGCGACCGACGTCGGGCAGCGAGACCACAACGAGGACAACTGGCTGGTGGACCGTGAGCTGGGTCTGGCCCTGGTTGCCGACGGGGTGGGTGGCCACAATGCCGGGGAGGTGGCGAGTGCCCTGACCTGCAGCACGATTTCAGCAGGGGTCGCCGAGGGGCTGACCCTGCGCGAGGCGGTGGAGGAGGCCAATCGTTCGGTACGCGAGGCGATAGAACAGGGCAAGGGGCGCCAGGGTATGGCGTCTACCGTGGTCGGCCTGCAATGCGACGAGTCCGGCTACCGGATCGCCTGGGTGGGTGACAGCAGGGCCTACCTGTGGGACGGCATGCTGCACCTGCTTACCCAGGATCACTCTTTCGTACAGACCCTGGTGGATCAGGGCCAGATTACTCCCGAGCAGGCCAGGGTGCATCCGCGTAAAAACATCATCGTACAGGCCATTGGCCTGCAGCAAGAGGGTGACCTCGCGGTGGGAGAGAACCAGGGACAGTTGCCGCAAGGAGCGGAGTTGTTGCTGTGTAGCGACGGTCTCTCCGATGTGCTGGATAGCGGCGAGCTGGCTGCGATTCTTGGCCGGGACGAAGACCCGGCCAGCCGCTGCAAGGCAATGGTCCAGCTGGCGGTGGACAAGGGCGGTCAGGACAATATCACTGCGCTGCTGGTGGACTGCGCGGGCGCGGCCGCGAGCGAGGGTGAGGGCGCTCCCAGGACATACTGGCACTTCGATCCGCAAAGTGGGGAATACCATGGAATGGCCACCGCGGCGGTGGAGTACAGCGGGGATACGGGACAGACGGTGGTGCGGCGTATTGCTCCTCGCGGCGCGGAAGACACCGTACAGAATTTCACGCCAGGCTCGGAGCCGGGAGTGAGCGGGGATGAACGTAAGGATGATACCGGCGCGCAAAGGTCCAGGCGGTTGAGGATCTTTTTGGGGGCAGCGCTAATCGTTGCAGTAATCCTTGGCCTGATCAGCCAGGGCGTAGTGTAAAGAGGAACGAAAATGAGTGAATTTACGGCGAAACTTGTCGCCAGTGACGGCGCAAGCATCGAGTTGTCGGGAGAGCAGACGGTGGGCCGGTCCCCCGACTGCGACATGGTCATAGATGATGGCCGGGTATCACGCGAACACGCACGGCTGCGCGTACAGAGCAGCCGGCTAACGGTAGAGGATCTGGGGTCCGCCAACGGCACCCGGGTCAATGAAACGCCGGCGGTGGGTGAGGTGGAGCTTGCCGATGGCGATATCCTCTGTTTCGAAAAGCACTGCTACGTGGTGGCGATAAGTGGCGGCGCAGCGGCAATGGATGCCACCGTGGTGGATATGGGCGCGACCGTGGTCGATGCCGGTGCCACTGTGGTCAGTGCGGCGCCGCCGGCAGACGAGGCGGTGAACAAGGAGCCCCCTGCCGCGGCCGTGAAAGCAGACCCGCCACCTGCGCCGCAGCCCTCGCCGTCGGCGGATGCGCCGGTGCCCGGCAGCTGGGTGGATGGGCCCGAAGAGGGCCACACCCGGGTGTTGGGGCTGGATGAACTGCAGCGGGAGAGCCCCGCCGGGCAGGCCATGGGCAGGGCCTCGGAGCTGGCTCACCTGCTGTTGCTGTCTGCCACCGGCGGTGAACCTGAATTACTGGAACTTGAACTCAGCGGCGGCGACAGTCCCGACGTGTGGGAGATCGGTCGTGAGGAGCGCTGTCAGATTTTGCTCGATGATAGCAGCGTATCCAAGCGACACGCCCAGCTGAGCCACAGCGGTGGGCGCTGGCAGCTGGTCAACCTGGTGTCTGCCAATGGCATCTATGTAAATGGCGAAAAACGCCTCTCTGCCTACCTGGGTGACGGGGATGAAATCAGCCTGGGAAATACCCGTCTGGTGTTTCATGGCAAGGCAGGTGGCAGCCCGGCGGCGAGCAAGAAACCGGCCGCTCCTGCGGCGGCCAGTGCAGGCAAAGCGACAAGTACGAAATCAGGGAGTGCTGCCTTGAAATGGACGGCCGGGGCGGTGCTGCTCGTCGCCGCCCTGTTGGTCCTGTGGCAGCTTCTTTAGCTCCGCCAGGGCAGGCCAGGCCTGTAGCCAGCAGCAGCTGTGATCAAAGCCACTGACGGTGTGTGATGTTACCGGCAGGCCGGTTGCCTGTAGCCTGCGGATAAAGCCACTTGCGAGTGCGGCGGGGACGTTCTTGTCGTGCTCCCCGAAGTAATGCGACTGTCGCAGGCCAGGCCGCCAATGATGCTGGTCTGCGGGATTGAGAGAACCGGTCAGGGGGCTATAGCCGTGCAGTTCTGTCCATCGCTGGGTATCCAGTGGTGCGGCCAGGGTCACCACTTCGACCACTGCGGGGCTGACTGCGGCCACCAGCATGGCCAGGGTGCCGCCGCCGCTGAAGCCGATCAGCCGGATGGCGGCCTCCGGGTGCTGCCCGGCAAGGTCGGCCACTACCGCTGCAATACTGTCGCGCACTTCCCGGGAGTAGCGGGATGTGGTCCACAGAGAGGGCTCACAGGGTGTGCTGCCGGCAGCACTGTAGTAACAGGGGCGGCCGATATAGGCCGCCGGGCCAGGGTCTGCCAGCATCAGGTTCAGGCCCAGATGATGCCTGGGCGTCGGGTCCAGGGACACCTGCCCAGGACGGATGAAGGCGCGGCCATCGCCGCCGAGGTAGACACTGAGTTGCTCGACATCCCCGTCGGGGATGCGCGTGACCAGCAGGTGGGAGAACGTGGTGCCGGTAATATAGCCGGTATGGGCGTCGGCCCCGGCAGCCAGCGCCATTGCCTCATGAGTAGGGTTTTGGCCGCAGGCGGCACTGAGCAGAGTCAGCAGCAGGGCCAGCGCCCTGCCGCCAAGCTGCTCAAGCGGGGCCGGTTTCGCCTGCCGGGCTGGAGGGGCGGGAATTGACAAGACTTAACTTCGCCTAAAATTTTGGTCTATGATAATAACCTGTCCGCAACTACTCTGATAATCTGCGTTTAGCGGTTGCAGCGGTTAAAATAAAAATAGGAGTTCATCGTGAATAAGAAGCAAATAGCAATAGCGGTCTTTGGGGTGACGATTGCTGCGCACTCACAGGCGCAGACACAGACACAGGATACGACGCTGGGCTCCGTGGTAGCAGGAGCGGACAACAGCACAGACCTGCAGGTGGGTACCGGTAATGTGGTGCAGCTGACCTGTGGCCAGATGTTGGATAAGTACCGTCCGGTGGCTGGCGATATACGCCCGGCGGAAACCGCAGAAGAGGATCTTTTTTTCCGCTGTAACGAAATGGTCACCACCGCTAATGCCCTGGCGAATAATGATGGCCCCACCGGTAATAACCTGGGCTGGAGCAGTGGGCAGCTCGCCGAGGCGATGCAGCAACTCACCGGTGAGGAGCAGGTGTCCAAGGGCAGCCTGGCCTCGGAGACCTCAAACGGGCAGTTTGCCAATATCGGTATGCGTCTGGACGCTATACGTGCCGGGGCGCGCTCTACAGCCGGTGGCGTCAACCTCGCCATGAACGGCACGCCGGTGGTCGGCGGCAATGCCGGTGAGGAAGGTGACGGCCTGGGTTGGGGGTGGTTTCTCAACGGCGCCTACGGTTTTGGTGAGCGCGACGGCACTCAGGTTGAGGACGAATACGATTACGACTCCTATGGTGCCACTCTGGGCTTTGACTATATGTTCGATTCTGGCCTGGTAGCCGGCGTTGCCGCGGGCTATGCCGACTATGAGGTGGACTTTGACAACAGCAGGTCATCGCTGGCGGGTAACTCGCTTACCTCCACTGTGTCGGGCGGTGGCTTTGAGCTGGATGGTTACAGTCTCAGTGCTTACCTGATCGGCAACCTCGGGCGTTTCTACGTGGACGGGCTGGTGAGTTACGGCAGTAACGATTATGAGACAGAGCGGGTGGTGCGCTACCAGGGCGCTGCCGACGGTTCTGGCCGCGGTCAAAATCTGGATATCGATCGCACGATGAGCGGCAAAACCGACAGTGACACCCTGGGCCTCGGTTTGTCTACCGGAACCACTTTTGAACTCGGTGGCTTTGACCTCGGTGTCGACCTGGGGCTGAGCTACCTGGACATTACCGTGGACGGCTATACGGAGAAGGATTCCGCTGTCAACGGCGGGCTTAACCTGGCTTACGGGGATCAGGATATCGAGTCCCTGGTTTCCACCCTGGGGGCGCAGTTGACTCGCAGCTTCAGTACGTCCTCCGGCGTTCTCGTGCCCTACGCACGCGCGGACTGGCACCATGAGTTCAAGAACGATGCGAGAATGGTAGACGCGCGCTACGCCTCACAAGAGGTGGGCCAGTCTTTCAATCTTAACGTGGGCTCTGATGATCCTGACACGGACTACTTCTCCGTCGGTCTGGGTGTGGCAGCGGTGTTCGCCAATAATATTCAGGCGTTCGTCGACTACCGCACGACCCTGGGCCTTGAAGATGTATCCGCCAACCTCTTTACCATTGGTGTGCGTGGGAGTTTCTAGCGCTGGAGACAGACACTGCGGCCGCCAGGATGTGGTGATATGAAGATTCCGCCGCGCAGCGCGCACCAGGCTGAAGACCTGACCGAGGGCACCGTAGCGGATACGGTGGTCGACCCGACCCCGACCTCGGGCCCGGACACTGGGGAGCAGGCCACCGTCGCCGATACCCTGGCCACGCCACCAGTATCGCCTGGCGACGATGTGGTGGATCCGGTTCCCGGGGATATCATCTCCGGGCGCTATCGGCTGGAGCACCTGCTCGGTGAGGGCGGCATGGGTCGTGTATTCCTTGCGGTGGACCAGCTGTACGAACGCGAGTTCAAGGATCGCCAGTCCAAGGTCGCTATCAAGTTTCTAGGCAGCCGCTTCGCCTCCCACGGCGTGGCGCGCATGGCCTTGCAGCGCGAAACGCGCAAGTCGCAACAGTTGTCCCATCCCAATGTGGTGCACGTGCTGCACTTCGACCAGCACCTGGGACAGCCATACATGATCATGGAGCACATCCGCGGTGAACCGCTGGATGAGCTCATTGCCGGTCGTGCCCGCGACGGCCTGCCCTGGGACGAGGCCTGGCCGATTATTGAGGGTATGGCGGCGGGCCTGTCCTACATTCACGGCACCGACCTGGTGCACTCCGACTTCAAGCCTAACAACGTATTCCTCACCACCGACGGCGCGGCAAAGATTCTCGACCTGGGCATCGCACGCGCCAATGAGAGCGCCCAACAGGGAGGGCAACAAACGGAATTTGACGCCAGCGCACTGGGTGCGCTTACCCCGGCCTACGCCAGTTGCGAAATGTTCGAGGGACTACCTCCTGGCCCTGAGGATGACGTCTACGCCCTGGCCTGCGTGAGCTATGAACTGCTGACCGGCAAGCATCCTTTCGCTAACATAGAATCAATCAAGGCCCGTGCGCAGGGCCTCAAGCCCGCGCGAGTGGCGGGGCTCAGTGGCGGTCGCTGGGCAGCGCTGGAGAAGGGGTTGGCGTTCAATCGCGCGGATCGTCTGGCCAGTGTGGACGCTTTTGCGGAGGGACTTAGCGGTGAGCGGGCTCGCCGCAAGATGGTGCTCGGTGGCCTGGCCGGGGTGGCCCTGGCGGCAACTCTTGCTGCTGCCGGCCTGGGGCTGTTGGCGATGAAGGCACCGGACTCTGAGCAGGTGTTTCTCGATAGCCTGGTCACCGCCGGCAGCGAGCCGCTTACCCCCGAGCAGGAGTTGCGGGTACAACGTTGGCTGTCGCAGGGTGATGCCTACCTGGAAATCGCCCAGGCAGAATTTGCCGCCGGCGATTTTGCCAGCGCCCATCACATCCTGCGCGTCGGCGCGGACAATGCCTATAGCGCCTATGCCGGGGTGCTGGGCCTGGTGGATTCTCCACAGGCCAGAGAAGGCATACTCGCTATTATCGATACCTATGCCGGGTGGGCCGATACCCTGGCGTCGCAGGGCGATGAAGGGGGAGCGGCTTTCGCTACCTGTGAGGGCCTGAAGATATACCCCGGGCACGATGACCTGAGTTCCCTGGCGCAGGAAATGTCCCTGGATTGCTGAAGGCTCTACTAGCAGGCACAGGTGCCTGGTCTATACTGAAGCGATTGGCCAGGGAAAACTCGAATAACAGGAGGAACCCCGTGAAACTTCCATTACTTGCTGCGGCCTCGATCCTTGCCTTGATGCCCACTATGGCGGCCACGGAGCAGCAGGCCTCAATCGCCAGTAAAAACTACGCTGACGTCGACGCCAATAAACCGGTGATATGCCTGCTACCTGGCCGGGTACGCAAGGTCGGCGGCATGATGACCTATCTGGAGCGGCGCAAACCCCGGGAGATGACTTCTTCCGAGTGTGAAATCCGCGGTGGCGAATATACCCTCTACGATAGAGCTAACTACGAGAATGCGCTGGCGGTCTGGATGGAGGGTGCGCTGGACGGTGATGCTACGTCGCAGATATACGTGGGTGAAATATATGAGAAAGGCTGGCTTGGAGAGCCGGATTACAAGAGCGCAGCGCAATGGTATGGGAAGGCCGCGGAGCAGGGTGACCGTCGGGCTCAGCGCAGGCTCGCCTATTTCTACGAAAACGGGCTGGGCGTCGAGGCAGACAAGGGCCAGGCCCTGGGCCTCTGGCGCAGTGCGCTGGATCTGGATGAAGACCTTTTGCTGGCCTCCGAAGTGGAGGCCGAGCGCAGCGCTGCGCAGCGACGTATTGACGGTTTGCTGGGCCAGCTGGAAAAGCAAAACCTGGCCACCGGGCGGCTGCAGCGCGACCTGGAGAGTGCCAAAACCAGCTTGGTCACACAGGGCCGCGAACTGGAATCGGAGCGTCGCTCTACCGCCTCTTTGCAGGCCGAGCTGGAGTCCGTGCAGGCGGCAGGGGACCCTGTCCGGGTGCGCGAGCTGGAGCAGCAGCTGCTGGCGCGTCAACAACGCCTGGATGAGCAGGCGGTCGCTATCGAAATACTTGAGGCTAACGTCAGTGCCCAGGAGGCCCAGCTGGCCGCCAGCATTCGCCAGGGCGAGGTGAGGCAGAAGCAACTCGCCCGCGCCAAAGAGCAGTTGGAGGAGGAGGCCACGCGGGGCGACGCGCTGCTGCGGGAGTTGAACGGCAAGGAACAGGACTTGACGGCGATGGAACAACGGCTCGCGCAGACCGTGGCGTCGCTTGAAGATAGCCGGGCCAGGCAGGCCAGTTTGCAGGAACAAGTTGGCCGACAACAGACTTCCGGGGCGGCGGGCTCCGCGGACAAGACCGCCCTTGAAGATGCACTGCGTGCAGCCCGGGCTGAGGTCGCCAGGCAGGAAACCGAATTAGCCCAACTGCAACAGTCGGTGGCCCAGGAGCGCAGCAGCTTCAAGGATGAACTGGCCAGCGCCAATCTGCGCGAGGCCGATCTCAGCGCCGCCCTGGCCAGCAGCCAGGCGGAGCGCAAGGCACTGGCGCAACAGTTGCAGGCAGCTGAGGCGCAAGTGGCACAAATAGAAAAGGACCTGACCCGCAGTCGGTACGCCCTGGCCGATGCCCAGGCAGATGCGGCCACCCTGGCTGAGCGCATGGAAGCACTGGGCGAGGATGAACAGGGAGAAGTTAAGATACTGCGCGCTGAAATGGAACAGCAACAGCGGGTGGTGAGCGAATTGCGTGCGGAGCGCGATGCCATGCAAGGGCGCTGGGCGGATATGGTCAATGAGCAGGATCAGATGCGCTCGGAGCTGGCGGCGGAAGTAGACCAGCGCAGCTGGATGGAAATTGAACTGGAGTCGGCCAAGACCAAGTTAGCCGCGGCCCAGACCCGCCTGCGTGCAGCCGACCAGGCCATGGAGGAGGCGCGCTGGGAGAAGGAAGCGCTGAACCAGCAGGTGCAGAACCTGGAGCAGGACCTGGGCACGAGTCGCAGTCGCAGTGAAGCGGACCGGCGTCGCCTGCAGGCGGAGTTGGAAAGAACGCGGATGAAACTGGCGCAGGTGGGTACGGAGACCTCGCAGATTCGTCGGGAACAGGCGCGTCTGCAGAGTGACGTCAATATGCTGGGCGCGCAGCAGGAGACCCGGCTGCTGGCTACACGCAGCGGCACCGCGGTGGTCGCGAACCCGGCCGGGCGTGGCCGGGCCGCTGCACAATCGGCTTCCGGTCCGTCTTTTTCCAGCGTACCAGCCTCACTGCCACGGGTGAAACCGGCAGGCAATTACAAGGCGGTAATTATCGCCAACTATGAATATGACTACATGCCGGACCTGCAGACGCCGCCGCGGGACGCCCGTGAGCTGAAACAGATGCTGGAGTCGCGCTATGGTTTCTCGGTGGAGGTGCTGATCAATCTCAATCGCAGCGAGATGTACTCTGTATTGCAGCAGGCGAGGGATTTCAGCAAAAAGGACGCAGTGGTGCTGTATTACGCTGGTCATGGCAAGATGGACGAATTCGGGGATGGCTACTGGCTGCCCACGGACTACCGCATGGGCGCACCCCTGTCTGATGCCGTATCCAGCGGTGACCTTACCCAGACCCTCAACCACAGCCCTGCCAAACACGTTCTGGTCGTGGCGGACTCCTGCTATTCAGGCGCCATGTTGCGCAATGCCAGCCCCACCATCAATAAAGCGGTCCCTGCCCTGGTGAAATACTGGATGGCGAACAAGTCGCGCACCGTGCTGACATCTGGTGGACTCAAGCCTGTGCTGGACGAGGGTCCTGATGGTCACTCGGTCTTTGCCGGTGCGCTGCTTGAGGTGCTGGGGGGCAACGCAGGGGTGATCAACGGCGAGATGCTGCATGCCCAGGTATTCGGCAGGGTGCAGATGGAAGCGGCTCGTCTGGGTTACCTGGACCAGGCACCCCAGTTCGCGGCCATTGAGGATGCAGGCCACGAAAACGGCCAGTTTGTGCTGGTGCCCAGGCGCTGATGCCGGCACCGTTCCCACCGCCTCTACAGCAGGCGGGCGAGCTCCTCTTCCAGGGCTGACAGGTCCATTTGTCGGCTGAGCAGATTCATCAGCGGACCGATGTTTTCCTGGTCCACGTGTTGTACGGTAAAACCCAGGCGACCCGCTTCTACGTGTTGCAGGTAGGCATGCAGCTCAATTTCCGTACCATCCTCCAGCTTGATGATCAGGGTGAAGGCTTCATTGTATTGCGCGTCCCACTCGCCGGGTTGGTCCGTGGCGACTCCGGAGAGGGAGATATCGATGAGGCGCTGGGGCCACATACTGCCACCCTGGTGAATCTCCACCGGAAGATCCAGGGGGACCCGGGTGTTCTTGCGTTGCTCATTACGGATTTCGGTCATACTAACGCTCTATTTATACTAGCGATAACAACACTATAGCGCTGTGTGTGCTCGACGCAAACACTCCTGCCTCTAAAAACCGAGGTTTTCACTTCACCGGGGAAGCCGCTTACATGTCCGCTTGATTGTTCGCGGCATCCCGGGAGGTCGGCGTTATTTAAGTTTCCGGTATTTCACGCGATGCGGCTGATCCGCGGCCGCGCCCAGGCGCTGCTTGCGGTCTTCTTCGTAGTCAGTAAAGTTGCCCTCATGAAATACCACGCCGCCATCGTCCTCGTAGGCCAGAATATGGGTGGCAATGCGGTCCAGGAACCAGCGGTCGTGCGAGATCACCATGGCGGCGCCGGGGAAAGCCAGCAGGGCCTCTTCCAGGGCGCGCAGGGTTTCCACATCCAGGTCGTTGGTGGGTTCGTCCAGTAACAGCACGTTGGCGCCCTGCTTGAGCAGCTTGGCCAGGTGCAGGCGGTTGCGCTCACCGCCGGATAAATCCTTCACGTATTTCTGCTGGTCGGAGCCCTTGAAATTGAAGCGTCCGCAATAGGAGCGCGACTGCACCTCGTAGTTGCCTATGCGGATGATGTCCTGGCCGTCAGACAGCTCTTCCCACACGGTTTTGGTGCCATCGAGGTCGTCACGGGACTGGTCCACGTAGCCCAGCTTCACCGTCTCGCCGACGTTGACCTCGCCGCCGTCGGGTTGCTCCTCGCCGGTGATGATCTTGAACAAGGTGGACTTACCCATGCCGTTGGCACCGATGATGCCGACGATGGACCCGGGGGGGACAACGAAACTGACATCGTCGAACAGCAGGCGGTCACCGAAGGTTTTCTTCAGGTTCTTTACTTCGATCACGTTATCACCCAGGCGCGGCCCGGGTGGGATATAGATCTCGTTGGTTTCGTTCCGGGTCTGGAATTCCTGCGACTGCAACTCGTCAAAGCGCTGCAGGCGAGCCTTGCTTTTTGCCTGGCGTCCTTTGGGATTGGAGCGCACCCATTCCAGTTCGGCCTTGATGGCCTTCTGGTGGGAGGCTTCCTGGCGGGCTTCCTGCTCCAGGCGCTGTTCCTTGGCGTTCAGCCAATCCGAATAGTTGCCCTCGTAGGGAATGCCGCGGCCACGGTCCAGTTCCAGAATCCAGCCGGCCGCGTTGTCGAGAAAGTAGCGGTCGTGGGTAATCGCCACCACGGTCCCCGGGAAGCTCTCCAGGAAGCGTTCCAGCCAGGCTACACTCTCGGCGTCCAGGTGGTTGGTGGGTTCGTCGAGAAGGATCATGTCAGGGTTGGACAGCAGCAGGCGGCACAGTGCGACCCGGCGGCGCTCACCACCGGAGAGGGTGGTCACGTCTGCGTCCCAGGGCGGCAGGCGCAAGGCGTCGGCGGCCACTTCGAGGCGGTGGTCCAGGTTGTGTGCGTCGGTGGCCTGAATAACGTCCTCCAGTCGTGCCTGCTCTTTGGCGAGGGCATCGAAGTCAGCATCGGGCTCTGCGTAGTCGGCGTAGACCTTCTCCAGGCCAGCCAGGGCGTCGATGGCCTCCTGTACGCCTTCCTCCACGTTGCCACGGACGGTTTTTTCAGGGTCCAGCTGCGGTTCCTGCTGCAGGTAGCCGATCTTGATGCCGGGTTGCGGACGTGCCTCGCCGATAATGTCGGTGTCAACGCCTGCCATGATGCGCAGCAGGGTGGATTTACCCGCACCGTTGAGACCCAGAACGCCGATTTTGGCGCCCGGGAAAAAAGACAGGGATATATCCTTGAGAATTTCTTTTTTGGGCGGCACGATTTTGCCGACCCGGTTCATGGTGTAGACGTATTGGGCCATGGGTAACTCTTGAATGGGCTGATAAAGGCGCGGATTTTAACAGCGCGCCGCGCCGCGCGCACCCTCTGCTGAATGACAGGTATGGCGGGGAGCGCAGACACGGTGCCGGGATTCAGTGTGAGTCAGTCCTCTATGCGCTCCACATTAACGGAAACGCTGAGAACCGGGGCCTCACCCCCTCCAAAGATCACGCCCTTGATCGGTGTGACATCGATGTAATCGCGACCAAAAGCGGTGACAATGTGTTGGCTGCTGGCAGACGTGTCATTGGTCGGATCGAACTCCAGCCAACCTTCATCCGGGCAGAAGTAGCTGACCCAGGCGTGGGTGGCATCGGCACCCACCATTTTTTCTTCACCTGGAGGCGGCAGTGTCTCGATATAACCGGAAACGTATTTGGCGGGAATGCCCACAGCGCGCAGACAACCTATCTGCAGATGTGCGAAGTCCTGGCAGACGCCGCGCTTGTGCGCCAGTACTTCGGTGAGAGGGGTGGCGATAGTGCTGAAAGCCGGGTCATAGGCGAAATCGTGGAAAATCCTGCTGGTCAGGTCTGCAACGCATGACTTCAGTGATCGGTCGGGGATAAACGAGGGCTGGGCGTAGGCCGCCAGCTCCTCGCTCGCCGCTATCATGGGCGAGTCGAGCAGGTATTCCCGGGCTTCCAGCGTTTGCTGCGAGCGGTTGTTGCGCAGATGGTGCAGGGCCTGTCCGTAGGAAATACCAAAATCCAGGTTCAGGTCCAGGTCCCGGTCCGAGATGTGGATCTCGCTCTCGGCAGTGATAACCAGTTCCTTGTGGGCTTTCTGTATTTCGAAGTGGTAAGCCTGGTTGCCGAAGTAGTCGGTACGCGAACGGCTGACGGCAGGCTGCGGTGAAACCACGATGCGGCTGCTGATACAACGCTGGCGTTTGGTATCGCGCGGCACCACGTTGGCCAGGTTGTAGCAGGATGTGACCCTGGCGGCGTAGCGGTAATGGGTGGAGTGAGTGACTCGATAGCGCATGTCAGCCGCGCTCCCCGGCGCCTGGTAAGCCTGCGTTGAGCACTCCCGGGGCGGTGCCGCCAAAACTGGTGAACAATTGTTGCGGGCCGCTGCGGTGATCGAAGTGCTTATCGGTAATCAGGCGGCTGAATTCACGCAACAAGTCCGCCAGCTGCGTCATTCTGGCTTCCAGCTCGGGACGGCGTTGGTCTGCGACCTGGAGCAGTTGCGGCAGGGTGCTGAGTTTAACCAGGGTGCTCGCTTCCAGCAGGGCGCGACTCTCCGCATTCAGCTCGCCGGACTCTTTGCCGGGCCTGGGCAACTCAACCAGGTGTTCCTGCAGGCGCTCCAGCTGGAACAGCAGTGAGCGCGGGTTGCGGCTATCCAGCAGGACCAGCTCCAGGCCAAGTTCGATGCCGCGCTTCTCGCGACCGCGGCGCCGGTAGGTGATCAATACCTCCATTGAGGTAAGCAGGGCAGTCAGCAACGTGGACTGTTCCATTTCTCCGCTGACAGTGCCCATCAGACCTTTAACGGTGGCGATGGTTTGTTGTGCACGCTCGATGCGTTTGCCCATTTCGATAAAGTGCCAGCCCATTCCGCGTATCATGGATTCCTGGGTCAGCCCCGACAAACCGGCCAGCGCGGTAACCAGTGGGTCCAGTGCTTCTTCGGGTGCCGAGGCAAGCCCGCCGGCCAGGTCGCCGTCGAGATTGTCCAGCGCATCGCGCACATCATTGATAACGCGAATGGTGTCAGTGGAAAGCAGTTCTTTGGATTCGTCTGCGGCCAGCAACATCGAGTTGATGGTTGAGCGCACGCTGCCGACACGTTCACCGTCGCGCACAATCTGCATCAGTTCCGCTTCCGGGTCTGCGAGCTGTGCCGCTGTGGCCGTGGTGAAACCGGGGAGAGTGTAGGTGATCTCGGAGACGGTCTGCAGCAGGATGCGCTGGGCATCGGCGCTGATCGGGTCTTCGCCATTGAGCATCACGAATACAGTGCGCAACAAGCGCATCGAGGCGTCCGCGCGTTCAGCGTAACGACCCATCCAGTACAGGTTTTCGACAACCCGGCTGGGCGGACTGTCCAGCGCTGACTCGCCTGAAAAATGCCGTTTCTCCGGGGCAAGCCCCGGCACCGGTGCACGCTCCGGCTCCGACGCTGTCACCCACGTGTCTTTGGAGGGGCTGCCCTCCTGCATGCTGATGAACTGCCCGTCCAGTGATGTGCCTATGCGCGTCAGCCCGCCGGGCAGTACCGTGTATGAATTATCTGTTGCCACCGAAAATGTGCGTAGCAGGGTCGGCCTGGGCTCCAGACCGCTGCCGTTGAATGCGGGCGTGTAGGACTTCGCCAGCTTTTCCTGGGCGACGAACTGGTGGCGGTAACGATGGATTCTTGCCAGCAGGGCCTGCAGCTGAGTCTCGTCCAGGTCGCCGGCGAAAACACTGGGCTCGTTGCTACCGCGCCAGGTATTCTTGATGATCAGTGAGCGGATATTGTCGTTGATAAAAGCCAGGTCCCGGTGGTCGCCAGCCCAGTATGTCTGCACTGAATCCAGGCGTGGCTCGCGGCCCAGTAACAACATGCTGATAGCGGGTAAGTATTTCAGCAGCGCGGGGTTTTCCAGTACGCCGCTACCCAGTGGGTTGGCGATCACCAGCCGCCCTGTGCGCACGACCTCGAGTAGGCCCGGTACCCCCATCTGCGAGTCGGCGCGCAGCTCAACTGGGTCACAGGATTCATCGTCCACCCGGCGCAGCAGCACATCTACGCGTTTCAGGCCCTCCAGCGACTTCATCCACAAGAAGCCATTGCGTACCACCAGGTCGCCGGACTGCACCATCGGGAAGCCCATGTAGTTGGCGAGGTAGGCATGCTCGAAGTAGCTTTCATTCCTTGCACCCGGGGTGAGCAGGGCGATGCGTGGAATATCCCCCGAGGGTGACAACGAAATCAGCTTGAGGCGCAGTCGATGGTAAAAACTGGCGATGCGGTGCACATGGCTGTCACGATACAGGCTGGGAAAAACGCGTGACATCACAGTGCGGTTTTCCAGAACGTACCCAGAGCCTGACGGCGCCTGGGTGCGGTCGGAGAGCACGCAAACGCTGCCGTCTGCGCGCCGTACGATATCGACGGCGTGCAGGATCAACTCCTGTTCACCAGGCATTTGCAGGCCCTGGCACGCGCGCAGGAATCCGCCGTGGCCGAACAGTGCTTCCGGGGGCAGCGCACCATGGCGAATGATATCGCGCGGACCATAGAGGTCGCGCAGGATCAGGTTGAACAGCTCTGAGCGCTCCACCAGACCCGCTTCAATACCGGCCCAGTCCTCACTGTCGATCACATAGGGAACAGTGTCCAGCTCCCAGCTGGTGCTGGGGCTGCCCGGCTTGCCGTAAAGATTGTAGGTGGCGCCATCGTCGCGGAGGATGCGTCTGGCTTTGTGCTCGCGTTGGCGCATCACCTCCGGACCCAGGTCGCCAACGCTCTGCAGCAGGTATTGCCAGCCTGGCTTGACACTGCCGTCTGCCGCCCTGGTCTCGTCCAGCAGCCCGGGCTGGGGGCTGTACTCCAGCGTGTCGGAGGCTGCCGGCACTGTTGGCTGGCCAATTGATGGTGATTGCGACTGGGACATCGGTTGAGCTTAACCTGCGGCGCTGGACACTGATTTGAGGCGGCTCAATATACGCATAAAGCTACGGCCACGCTAGCGTGGACCGGGGCTGCGCATATCGAGAATGTAGGGGTATTCACCTGCCGGTTCTTCCGGTGGCGGCTCCATGGGTCCGGGCACTGCGCCGTTGGGAAAGAACTCACGCAGGGCAGAGACCTCCGGCATGGGAATGAACGGCCCCTGGGTGTGGCTAACAGTATCGAAACGATTGATGCGCCTGGATTCCGCTTCGAAGGCGTTGACCGGAAAGGTGTCGTAGCTGCGGCCGCCGGGGTGGGACACGTGGTAGGTGCAGCCGCCCAGTGAACGCCCGTTCCAGGTGTCGATAAGGTCAAATGTCAGCGGCACGTGGACACCGATAAGAGGATGCAGGGCTGAGGGAGGTTGCCAGGCACGGTAACGCACACCGCCCACATACTCGCCGTGGACGCCGGTGCTGCGCATGGGCACACGACGGCCGTTGCAGGCGATAACGTAGCGGCCCTCGGTGAGGCCGCTGCAACGGATCTGCAGGCGCTCCACGGAAGAGTCAACGTAGCGCGAGGTGCCGAAGCTGGTGGTCTCCTCGCCGAGAACATGCCAGGGCTCCACCGCCCAGCGCAGTTCCAGTTCGATATCGCCCAGTTGCACCCGGCCGTAGTGGGGGAAGCGGAATTCCTCGAAGGGCAGCAACCATTCCAGGTCGAAGGCATATCCGTGGTCGCGCAAATCGTTCACCACGTGTTTCATATCCTCCCAGATATAGTGAGGCAACATGAATCGGTCGTGCAGCTCCGTACCCCAGCGCACCAGGGGCTTGTGGTACGGCTTTTCCCAGAAGCGTGCCACCAGGCAGCGCAGCAGCAGCGCCTGCACCAGGGCCATACGCGGATGCGGCGGCATTTCAAAGCCGCGGAACTCAAGTATCCCCAGCCGGCCAGCCGGCCCGGACGGGGAATACAGCTTGTCGATACAGAATTCGGCTCGATGGGTGTTGCCCGTAACATCGATCAGCAGGTTGCGCAGCAGGCGGTCAACCAGCCAGGGCTGGGGCACCTCGCCTGATGTCATCTGGGAAAACGCCACCTCCAGCTCGTAGAGCATCTCGTCGCGTCCCTCATCGACCCGCGGCGCCTGGGAAGTTGGACCGATGAACATGCCGGAGAACAGGTACGACAGGCTGGGGTGATGCTGCCAGAATGTGATCAGGCTGCGCAGCAGGTCCGGACGACGCAGCATGGGGCTGTCTGCCGGCGTGGCGCCACCCAGGGTGATGTGGTTGCCGCCGCCAGTGCCGGTGTGGCGTCCGTCGAGCATGAATTTTTCGGTGGAGAGGCGCGATTGCCTAGCCTCTTCGTAAAGGGCGGTAGTGTTTTCCACCAGCTCGGCCCAGTTGTTTGCCGGGTGCACGTTGACTTCGATCACGCCCGGGTCCGGCGTGACCAGCAATTTTTGCATGCGTGGGTCTTTGGGCGGCTCATAGCCTTCGACCAGCACCGGCATGCTCAGCGCCGCGGCGGCGACCTCCACGGCGGCAGTCAGCTCCACGTAGTCTTCCAGGTATTCCAGTGGCGGCATAAAGACACACAGCTTGCCGTCCCTGGCCTCGATGCACAGCGCAGTGCGCACGACCGCTTCATACGCAGGCTCCTCCAGAGCGTCATCGGCATGCTCACCGGCCTCGTTAAAGCGCATGTCTTCGCGTTTGGCGAGGCCCTTGCGGGGCTCGAAAGGGTCGCGCTGGGGGCGGAATTGGTCGGCTTTTTCAGCGAGCTCTGGCAGGTCGGCCAAGGGCAGGCGCAGGCCCATGGGCGAGTCGCCCGGGATCAGGGTAATGCGCTCTCGACGCATCGGCCAGAGGCTGGAATGCCATTCCTTCTCCTGCAGCGGCCATCCGGTGTTGCGTGCCAGCGGCAGCACCATGCCCGTGGGAATACTGAAGCCGCGCTCGATCAGTCTGGCGAGGCGTCTCCGGTCCAGGTCGCTGCTGACCTTGTTGGAGAGGATATCCAGGTTTTTGGGCAGGTTTTGCTCCTGCATCAGGTAGTAAATGCCATCCTCATACGCTGGCTGGCTACAGGCTCGTGGCAGGCTCAGGAGGTCGCAGAGTTTGCGGCCGAAGCGAATGCAGTCCTTGATATCGCGCCCGTAGTCTTTGTCTACCCGTGCAAACAGGGTGTGATCCCGCCACAGCGGTTCGCCGTCCTTGCGCCAGAACACGCCCAGTGCCCAGCGGGGAACTTCTTCTCCGGGGTACCACTTGCCCTGACCGTAATGAAGCAGCCCATGGGGGGCAAAGCGGTCACGCAGGCGCAGCAACAGCGTTTTGGCCAGACTCAGTTTGTCCGCCCCCAGGGCGTCCGTATTCCACTGGTCCGACTCCATGTCATTGACGGAGACAAAGGTGGGCTCGCCGCCCATGGTCAGGCGTACATCGTTGGCATCAAATACCGCGTCCACGGCGCTGCCCAGGGCGCGGATGTGCGACCACTGTTCCTCGCTGTAGGGTTTGGTAACGCGCGGATCTTCAAGGATGCGGGTAACCGTATTACTGAACTCGAACTCAACTTCACACTTGTCTGTGGCGCCGGCGATGGGGGCCGCAGAGACCGGGTGCGGTGTGCAGGCCAGTGGAATGTGGCCCTCGCTGGCAAACAACCCGGAAGTGGGGTCCAGGCCCACCCAGCCGGCGCCCGGGAGGTAAACTTCGCACCAGGCGTGCAGGTCGGTAAAGTCTTCCTCCGTGCCCGACGGGCCGTCCAGGGACTTCTCGTCCGCCTTGAGTTGTACCAGGTAACCGGAGGCGAAGCGTGATGCGAGACCCAGGCGGCGGAACAGTTGAGCCAGCAGCCAGGCCGAGTCACGACAGGACCCCTTCTTCAGTTCCAGGGTCTCCTCGGGTGTCTGTACGCCCGGCTCCAGGCGCACCAGGTACTCGACCTTGCTCTCGACAAGTTGGTTTACCGCAACCAGGAAGTCGTTGACCGTGGCTTTGCTACGGTCAACGCTCTCCAGCAGCTCTGCAAACAGGGGGCCTTGCTCTATGACCTCCAGATAGGGCTGCAGCTCTTTCTTAAGCTGTTCCGGATAGGTGAAAGGGTAGTTCTCCGCGTACTCCTCGAGAAAAAAATCAAAGGGGTTGATCACCGTCATTTCGGCGATGACTTCTACATCGACTTCGAACTCGGTGCATTTCTTTGGAAACACCAGCCTGGCGAGGTAGTTGCCGAAGGCATCCTGCTGCCAGTTGATAAAGTGCTCCTGCGGCTTGATCTTCAGGCTGTAGCTGGCAATAGGCGTTCGCGAGTGTGGTGCAGGACGCAAACGGACAGTATGCGGCGACATATTGACGGGCCGGTCAAACTTGTAGGATGTCCGGTGGTTGATCGCTACCCGAATCGTCATGTTGTGTACCGCGTGAGGTTATGTGGGTGGAGGTTCAAGCCTGCTCGGTGAGAAACCAGGCGACATTGATCTCCGTACCCAGGGCCAGCAGGTTGGCCTGGAACTTGTCGATAAAACGATGCATGTCCAGTCGTCCGGCTTTATGTGGGTCGAAACGGGAGAGGCTGCGTCGTGCGCGGTCGATCACTTTCATCGCCGCTGTATTGTTCTGCATGGGAGCCAGTTCTTCACGAATGCCATTCAGACAGAACTTCAGCGACCGCGGCAGCGTGCCGTCGCGGAAAATGAAGTCGACGGCCTCCGCGCCTTCTACCAGTGGCCCAACCGTGCGCCGGTAGGTTTCCAGGGCGGACAGCGAGCTGAGTACGCTTGCCCAGACCAGGGGATCGGTGGTGCTAGGGTTACGTTCCTCGTTCATCAGGGTGCCTATGCCCACGTCCAGAACGCGGGTGGTCATGTCGGCGCGCTCCAGTAAATGTCCGATTCTTACAAAGCGGTTGGTGTGGTCGCGACACAGCGTGGTCATGATCAGGCCATTGATCATCTGGCAGCGGCCGATCACCTGCTCCAGGAAGCGGTGACGATTGCGTCGGCCCACCGATGATGCCGAGTGCTCTCGTGAATAGTGGTAAAGCTCATTCACGTGTTCCCAGACCTCTGCCGGCAGGACATCGCGGGTAGTACGGACGTTTTCACGCGCGGCCTGAATGGAGCGGGCAATACTGCTTAAGTTTTCCAGGTCAGCCATGAGGAACCTGAGTACATTGGTTTCGTTGGCTACCCGGTGGTTCCTGGAAAAACCCTCTTCCGCATCCAGGGTTTGCAGTAGTACCTCCCAACTGGGTTCTGACCCGGAGGGAATATCCATGATCAGGTGCGTGTGCGAGCGCAGCAATCTGGCTGTGTCCTCGGCTCGCTCAAGATAGCGCGCCATCCAGTAAAGGCGCTCGGCGACGCGGGAGAGCAGTCTCATCTCGAGCCCTCCACAATCCATGTGTCCTTGCTACCGCCGCCCTGGGACGAGTTAACCACCAGGGAGCCCTCTACCAGGGCGACCCTGGTCAGCCCACCGGGCGTGACCCAGGTTTCCTTGCCGCTGAGGATGAAGGGTCGGAGGTCGAGGTGACGCGGTGCCACGGTGTCGCCGATGTAGGTGGGCGCAGTGGAAAGTGAGAGCGTGGGCTGGGCGATGTAGTTGCGTGGGTTCTCCTGAATCAGGCGGCTGAATTTATCCCGTTGCTTACTGGTGGAGTGGGGGCCCACCATCAAACCATACCCTCCCGACTCATTGGCGGGTTTCACCACCAGCTTTTCCAGGTTGTTCAATACGTATTCCCGGTCCTTTTCAATCATGCACAGATAGGTCTTCACGCTGCGAATGGCGGGTTTCTCATTGAGGTAGTAGCGAATCATATCGGGCACGAAGGCATAGACGACCTTGTCGTCGGCCACGCCGGAACCGGGCGCGTTGGCTATGGCCACGTTACCGGCTTTCCAGGCGCGCATAATGCCGGGCACACCCAGGGTGGAATCCTCGCGGAAAACCTCCGGGTCGAGGAAGTCGTCATCGATGCGGCGATACACCACATCCACACGCTCGGGGCCGTCCACGGTGCGCATATACAGGCAGTCGTCGTCATCCACGAACATATCCGAGCCCTCGACCAGTTCCGCGCCCATGCCGCGGGCCAGGAAGGAGTGCTCGAAATATGCGGAGTTGTAGATACCGGGAGTGAGCACCACTACACAGGGGCGCCTGCGGTCCCGTGGCGAGAGAGAGGCCAGCGTGCTGAAGAGGCGTGAGGGGTAGTCATCCACAGGTTGAACGCTGTAGTTTTCGAACAGCTCGGGCAGTACCCGTTTGGTAATCTCGCGGTTCTCCAGCATGTAAGAGACACCGGAAGGCACGCGCAGATTGTCTTCCAATACGTAGAATCTACCGTCCTTGTCACGCACCAGGTCAGTGCCGCAGATATGTGCCCAGGCACCATAACGGGGCGACATCCCGGCACACTGCGCCTTGTAGTTTCCCGACTCCAGTACGGTCTCAGCGGGAACGATGCCGTCCTTGAGGATTCTCTGCTGGTTATAGATGTCATCAATAAAGGCGTTGAGGGCGCGGGTGCGTTGGGCGAGCCCTCGGCTGACTTTCGCCCAGTCTTTTCCGGTGATGATCCGTGGAATCATGTCGAAGGGCCAGGCGCGGTCTATATTTTCGCCCTCTGAGTAGACGGTGAAGGAGATGCCCATATCTATGATTGCCAGTTCCGCAGCTGAGCGCCTGGCGTTCATCTCCTCATTGGTCATTTCCTTGAAGAGGTTGACTGCCCGCCGTGCGGCCACGCGGGGCGTGCCTGCCGGCGTGATCAGTTCATCGAAGAAGGGACCGGTGTCGTAAGTATTCCAGCTACTTTTCATGTTTCCCCTGGATAGTGTGTTGCGCGCACCGCAATATTGCCCATGCAATGACTGCGCCACCTCGTTATATATAGGCCAGATATCATGATCTATCAATGTGGACCGGCGTAGTGACAGTCGCCAGGGCGTCGGGATTGTGCAGGCGCGCGCCCGGGTGCTCGCAGGTCGAAACCTGAATGGATATTAGCGGTTTAACGCTTCTTTGTAGCTGCCTTTTTCTGTAAACTGCGTCGCTTTTCCAGTCGGGGTGTGAGACCCCGCCAGTACCCGGGAGACACCCATGTTCGAAAACAGCATGACCATAGAGGGATTTGACGACGAAATCTTTGCCGCCATCGGCCGTGAAGAGCGCCGACAGGAAGAGCATATCGAGTTGATTGCGTCCGAAAACTACGCCAGTCCCCGGGTAATGCAGGCACAGGGCACAGTGCTGACCAACAAGTATGCCGAGGGCTACCCCCACAAGCGCTACTACGGCGGCTGCGAGTACGTTGACCAGGCTGAGGAGCTGGCGATCGAACGGGCTAAAGCCCTGTTTGGTGCCGACTATGCCAACGTGCAGCCCCATTCAGGCTCGCAGGCCAACTACGCTGTATTCCTGGCGCTGCTGACGCCGGGTGACACCATCCTGGGCATGAGCCTTGCCGATGGCGGGCACCTGACCCACGGTGCCAAGCCTAATTTCTCCGGCAAGAACTACAACGCCATCCAGTACGGCCTCAACGCGGAAACCGGTGAGGTGGACTACGATCAGGTTGAAGCGCTGGCGTTGGAGCACAAGCCAAAGATGATCATCGCCGGTTTTTCCGCCTATTCCCAGGTGATGGACTGGGCGCGATTCCGTGAGATTGCTGACAAAGTCGGTGCCTACCTGCTGGTGGATATGGCCCATGTTGCTGGTTTGGTGGCGGCGGGGATTTATCCCAATCCGGTCCCGCACGCCGACGTGGTGACATCTACTACCCATAAGACACTTCGCGGTCCTCGTGGCGGCATCATCCTGGCCCGGGCCAACGAAGAACTGGAAAAGAAATTCAACTCCGCCGTATTCCCCGGAGGTCAGGGTGGTCCGCTGATGCACGTGATCGCCGCCAAGGCGATCTCCTTCAAGGAAGCAGCCACCCCCGAATTTGTCGAGTACCAGAAGCAGGTGGTGAAGAACGCCAAGGCCATGGCGGCAACGTTTATTGAGCGTGGTATTAATATCGTTTCCGGCGGCACTGAAAATCACCTGATGCTGGTAGACCTGATCGGCAAGCCCTACACCGGTAAGGATGCCGATGCGGCCCTTGGCGCGGCCAATATCACCGTCAACAAGAACGCTGTGCCCAACGACCCACGCTCTCCATTTATAACCTCTGGTTTGCGCGTGGGTACGCCCGCGATCACCACTCGCGGTTTTGGCGAAGAGGAAAGCGCTCAGCTCACTCACTGGATGTGTGACGTGCTGGAGTCTCTAGAGAGCGGCAATTCCGAGCAGGTCATTGAAGAGGTGAAAGGCAAAGTTCTGGAAATCTGCTCGCGGTTCCCCGTCTATGGTTGATTGATAAATCGCCTACCCACTTCGGTGCATGAAGCGTCGTGGCGCCGGGGTAACCCTGTTGCCACGGCCACAAACTCCGCCGCGCTGGCGGGCCGCTACGGAACCCGGCAAAGGTTGCTGGGCGCAACCTTTTGGCAGCCTCAGACATCCACAGCGGAAAGCCCCCGCCAGCGCGGCTGCGTAAAAAGCGGTGGCCTGACTGTGGCAACAGGGTTACCCCGGCGCCACGACGCTGTTGGGCGAACAGCTTCCGAAAATATGTTACTGTTCAGCTACTTAGCCAATCGAGACTAACCTATGCATTGTCCATTCTGCGCCGCTGAAGACACCAAGGTGATCGATTCGCGCCTGGTCGCCGAGGGAGACCAGGTACGGAGACGTCGGGAATGCCTGAGCTGCGCCGAGCGCTTCACCACTTACGAGGTTGCCGAGCTGGTCATGCCGCGCGTGGTCAAGCAAAACGGCAACCGTGAGCCATTTGATGAAGCCAAATTGCGCGCCGGTTTCACCCGGGCCCTGGAGAAACGCCCAGTGCCTACCGAGGATGTCGAAGCCGTTATCAACAAGATCAAGCACGCACTGCGGGCCACCGGAGAACGTGAGGTGAACTCCGTCTTCCTTGGGGAATTGGTTATGGACAATTTGCAGAAGCTGGACAAGGTCGCCTACGTGCGCTTTGCGTCTGTGTATCGCAGCTTCGAGGATATATCCGAATTTCGCGACGCCATCGACTTTCTCGAAAGAGAGCCGCGGTCCGACTGATCGCCCGACGATGTCAGACGCATTCGCCACCGGCATGATGGCCCGAGCCCTGCAACTGGCAAGGCGCGGTATGTATTCTGCCATGCCCAACCCCCACGTGGGTTGTGTGCTGGTCCGTGACGGTGCCGTGGTCGGCGAGGGTTTTACTCAACCCGCGGGCGGCGATCATGCCGAGGTGCAGGCCCTGCGGCAGGCCGGAGACGCCGCCAGGGGAGCAACCGCCTATGTAACCCTGGAGCCCTGTTCCCACCAGGGCAAAACAGGGCCCTGTGCCGATGCCCTGATCCGGGCCGGGGTGGTGAGCGTGTCGGCCGCCATGGAGGACCCGAATCCTCTGGTGGCCGGTAACGGATTGCAGAAATTGCGCGCTGCCGGCATTCAGGTTGAGTGCGGTTTGTTGGAGTCGGAAGCGCGCCTGGTCATTCCCGGTTTTATTGCCCGCATGAGCCGTGGTCGTGGACGCGTGAGGGCCAAGTTGGCGATGTCGCTCGACGGGCGGACCGCCATGGCCTCGGGAGAGAGTCAGTGGATAACTGGCGCCGCGGCGCGTGTAGATGTACAGAGGTTGCGTGCCATGAGCTGTGCCGTGGTCACTGGCGTTGGCACCGTGATCTCCGACAACTGTTCGCTTACGGTACGTGAGGACGAACTGGGTTTGTCACCGGAGGAAGCGCTTCGCGCCAGCGCTCACCAGCCGCTGCGAGTGGTGCTGGATTCAGGACTGCGCACGCCGCCGTCGGCGAACGTCCTCGACAGCGCTGCCCCGACGCTGCTGTGCCATGCAGACCAGGCCGTGGTGCCGGCGGCGATCATCGCAACAGCGGTTAACCGCCTGCCACTTGAGCATGATAAAAATGGCCTCGATCTGCACGGTCTGCTGGACTTTCTCACCGCGCGGCAAAGCAATGAAATTCTGGTAGAATGCGGCCCGCGTTTGGCTGGCGCTTTCCTTAGAGAGGGCCTGCTGGACGAATTGATCGTATATATGGCACCAGTGCTGATGGGCAGTGACGCCCGGCCCTTGTTGGAATTGCCGCTGCAGCGGATGACCGAAAAGCTGCCGCTGCATATCGAGGACATGCGCAGGGTGGGCCAGGACTGGCGCATTACTGTGGTGCCCCGGTACCAATAAGCACCAAGAACCGCGCAGTATCGACAGGGAGACGTATGTTCACAGGCATTATTCAGGCCGTTGGCGAAGTGGCGGCGATGCAACCCTCGGGGGGCGACCTGCGCCTGCGTATCAACACGGGGGAACTGGACCTTGCGGACGTCGCCCTGGGCGACAGCATCTGTACCAATGGCGCCTGTCTGACCGTCGTCGAGTTACCCGGTGATGGTTACTGGGCTGACGTCTCGGTTGAAACCCTGGACTTTACGACGCTGGGTGGCCTGAAGCAGGGTTCACGGGTGAACCTGGAAAAGGCCCTGACACCGGCGAGCCGACTGGGGGGGCACATTGTTTCCGGCCATGTCGATGGCGTGGGCGAGGTAGTCAGTTTGCACGAGGATGCTCGCTCCATTCGCTTTACGCTGCGGGCGCCGGATGAATTGGCGCGATACATAGCCCACAAGGGCAGTATTACCGTGGATGGCACAAGTCTGACCGTGAACGCGGTTAACGGCGCTGAGTTCGAGCTGAACATTATTCCACAGACCATGGCGGAAACGGTGTTTGGCGAATATCAGCCCGGCACTCGCGTCAATCTGGAAGTGGACGTTATTGCCCGCTACCTGGAGCGGCTGATGCAGGGAGACAGTGCTGCACATGTGCAGGGTGGTTCGCTGTCCATGGAAACGCTGGCTGAGAGTGGGTATTTGAATAAGTAAGCGGCTCGTTGCCCCTGGAGCAGGGGCAACAAACAGGGCGATTGATACGCCCTGCAACGACACTCAAAAGAGACGAAGACAGAATGCAATGCAAGTAAATACAGTGGACGAGCTGATCTCTGATCTGCGACAGGGCCGCATGGTCGTGCTGGTAGACGACGACGCCGACAGTAATAACGAAGGTGTGGTGATGGTCGCTGCCGAGCATTGCGACGCCAGCCATGTGAACTTTATGGCGCGCCAGGCCCGGGGGCTGGTCTGCCTGACCCTGACGGAAGAGCGCTGTCGCCAGCTGGACCTGCCACCGATGGTAGAAGCGGCGATCGGCGAGAAGTCCAACTTTACGCTGTCTATTGAGGCATCCCAGGGCATAGACACCGGCATCTCTGCAGCGGACCGTGCCCTGACTGTGCAAGCAGCCGTTGCCCCGCACGCGGTGCCTGCGGATATCGTCCAGCCGGGTCATATTTTTCCACTGGAAGTGGTTCCGGGCGGAGTGTTGACGCGAGCTGGCCACACCGAGGCCGCATCAGATTACGCACGCCTGGCAGGCCTGCTCCCGGCGGCGGTTATCGCCGATATTCTCACGCCGGAAGGGACGCTGGCTGACGGCCCGGCCCTAGCTGAGTTTGCCGCCAGGAACAGGCTGAAGATTGGCACCATTGCTGACCTGATACATTTTCGCATGGTTAACGAACGTACCATCCGCCGGGTCCGCGAGGGGCGCATCAATACGGCTTATGGCGAGTTTCAGTTGACGGCCTACCGCGACCAGACCGAAGGCAATATCCACCTGGCATTATCGCGTGGCGAAATCACACCCGACCAGCCCACGCTGGTGCGGGTTCACGTGCAATCTGCGCTGCGTGACATGGTGTGCAGCGAGGTGGAGGGTCACCCCAGCTGGAGCTTCGCACGCTGCATGCAGACCCTGGCGGAGAACGCGTGTGGTGTGGTTGTTCTGCTGGCGAAGGACGAGGGGCCAGAGCGCCTGCTCAGCAGTATCGACATGGCCCTGGGCCAGGCCGAGGCCGCGGCGACAGCCAGTCCGGATAGCTACAACACAGTGGGGCTGGGATCACAGATCTTGCGTGACCTGGGGGTCGGAAAAATTCACTTGATGGGCGCGCCGATCAAGTACAATGCGATTTCCGGGTTCGGCCTGGAGGTGATGGACTTCGTGAGCTCGCAGGACTGAATGCCGCGAATCAAGCACAGAGCGGGCCGGTAGCCTGTGCGGGGACGACAAAGGAAGGAGAGAAACAGACATGAGCGACATTAAAACAGTAGAGGGCGACTTCACCAGCGCCAAGGGCAACTACACGATTGTTGTGGGCCGCTGGAATAGTTTCGTTGTCGAGCACCTTCTGGAAGGCGCCGTTGATTGCCTGCGCCGACATGGCATAAGCCATAACCAGATCACAATTGTTCGCGCGCCCGGTGCTTTCGAGATTCCCCTGGTATGTAAAAAAATCGCCGCCAGGGGTGATGCTGATGCGATTATCGCCCTGGGCGCGGTTATTCGCGGTGGCACCCCGCACTTTGAATATGTCGCCGGCGAGTGCACCAAGGGCCTGGCGATGGTCAGTATGGAGCATAGCGTTCCAGTCTCGTTCGGGGTGCTCACCGTTGACACGATCGAGCAGGCCGTTGAGCGCTCTGGCACCAAGGCGGGTAACAAGGGCGAAGAGGCAGCGATGTCCGCGCTGGAAATGGTCAGTCTGATGAATAAGCTCGACTGAATGACCAGGGCGACCCATAGCACACTTGCCGCGGAGCGCCGCAAGGCCCGCCACTATGGTATGCAGGCGCTTTACCAGTGGCTGATGGCCGGTGCGACGCTCAACGGGATCGAGGCCGAGTTTCGGGCCGAGTACGATTTCGCGCGCGTTGACCTGGAATACTTTCAGGCCCTGTTGCACGGCGTGCCCGGCTGCGTGGATGAACTCGAAGCCACGTTCGAGCCGCTGCTCGACCGTAGCATCGACGACCTTGACCCCATAGAGAGAACCCTGCTGCGCATGGGGACCTTTGAACTGAAGGAGCGCATTGACGTACCTTACAAGGTGGTGATCAATGAAGAGGTCGCCCTGGCCAAAAAGTTTGGCGCCACCGACAGTCACAAGTACATCAACGGTGTGCTCGACAAAGTCGCCCGCCAGCTGCGCAAGGCCGAGACCGACGCGGCGTCCTGATGGCCGCATCTGAATTCACCCTGATTTACCGCTATTTTTCCGCCCTGGGGCGCGGCGAGGCCGTGGATCTCTCGGTTGGGGATGACTGCGCGATTCTGCGCTTGCTACCCGGAGAGCGGCTGGCTACCTCTGTAGATACGGTTGTGGAGGGCGTGCATTTTCCCGAAGGCAGCTTCCCCGAGGATATCGGCTTTCGTGCCGTCTCGGTGGCCGTCTCTGACCTGGCCGCCATGGGTGCGCGGCCATTGGGCATGACCATTGCCCTGACCCTGCCCGAGGCCGATGAGTTCTGGCTCAATGCTTTCAGTCAGGGTGTGACACAGGCGGTTTCGGCCTATGACCTGCCCCTGGTTGGGGGCGATACCACTCGCGGTGCACTGACGATTACTGTGCAGGTTCTGGGCGCGTTGCCGCTGGATCAGGCCCTGCTCAGGAGCGGCGCCAGCGCCGGGGATGCGGTCTACGTCTCGGGTACGCTGGGGGATGCCGCCGGCGCGCTCGCTTTCCTCAGCGGCCAATGGCAGCCCTCTGTAGACCATGCCGAGTTTCTGCTGCAGCGCTTTAATCGTCCGACCGCGCGCCTGGCACTGGGGCGTCAATTACTGGGCAGGGCCTCTGCCGCTATCGATATATCCGACGGCCTGCTGGCAGATGCCGGGCATATTGCCGCAGCCAGTGGTGTGCGCATCAATATAGATCCGGATGCGTTACCGCTGTCGGCCGCCATACTCACGCAGGAGGACAGCGGCCAGAGATTGCGCTGGGCCCTGGGCGGCGGCGATGACTATGAACTTTGCTTCTGTCTTCCGATGGCTGAGCACGCCCCTGCGGGCTGCACGCTCATTGGTACGGTGGAAGAGGGTGAGGGGGTTTTCACTGGCCTCGAGCTTGACTTCAGTAGCGGCTACCAGCATTTTTAAATAACAGACACTTCGCCATTCCGGTGTGCCATGCAGCCGCGCACACGGGAATCCAGAGCACTGGAGCCCACACGCCATGCCCGATCCCCAGTCGAATCTGCCAAGCCCCTATCGATCGCCGGCCCAGTTTTTCGCCTTTGGCTTTGGGTCGGGGCTGGCTCCCAGGGCGCCTGGTACCTTTGGCACGTTGGCAGCGGTGCCATTTTACGTGTTGCTGGCGCAGTTGGGTCCGGGCCTATATTCGGTCGCGCTGCTCATCACATTTGTATTTGGAGTATGGGTCTGCGAGGCGGCCAGCAGGCAGTTGCAGGTGCATGATCATCCCGGCATCGTCTGGGATGAGTTTGTCGGTTACTGGATAACCATGTTTGCTCTGCCACCCGATTGGGTCTGGATACTGGCGGGCTTTGTGGCCTTTCGTGTTTTTGATATCGTCAAGCCCTGGCCAATTGGTGCGTTGGACAAACGCGTGGGTGGGGGTATGGGCATCATGATTGATGATGTGGTGGCCGGCGCGATGGCCTGTGCACTGCTGCACTCTATACGCTGGTGGTTGGGATGATTATTGCGAAGAAGCTCAAAAGATTGCTTTGCCCAGCCGCGGAGGGCGGCTTACCTCGGCTGCTGCGCTTGCCCGGTATGTGTGTGGTTGGCCTGCTCTGCTCGGTGGTGAACGCCGCCCCGCAGATCGACCTCGAGGGGCTAATGCCCAAAACCGCGATTCTTCTGGTCGATGGCGAACGCAAGATGCTCCGTGAAGGGCAGTCTTTCAAAGGCGTGACACTGATCGCTGCCTATTCCCGCACCGCGACCCTGGAGGTGCAGGGCAAGCAAGTAGTGCTCGGGCTCTCGCAGCGGGTGGGTAGTAATTACCAGGCCCCGCCGGCACAGGTTGTCAGCATCAGCCGTAATGCCAGCCTGCAGTACCTGACCAACGCGTCAATAAACGGCAGAAAAGTGGAGGTGCTGGTCGATACGGGTGCCAATATGGTTGCAATGAATGAGTCGGAAGCGCTGCGTATGGGTATCAATCTCAAGCAGGCCGCGCCTGCGCAAGTTGAGACGGCCTCGGGTGTGGTTCCGGCCTGGAGCGTGAGCCTGGCTTCTGTGGATGTGGGTGGAATTCGGGTAAATAACGTGCCGGCAACGGTCATAGCCGGAGCGTACCCGGGTACGGTTTTACTGGGTATGACTTACCTGCGCCACGTAAAAATAGAGGAAAACAAGGGGATTCTCACCCTGAGTCGCATGCAGTGAGGGCGCTCGCCCAAGCCCCGGCAAACTGTTAGAATACGCGCCCTTTTACATGGATACGCCCCCCTTGAGCGCACGCTACGTAGAATCCTCCCGCCTCCCCACTGCCTGGGGTGACTTCGATATGCACGGATTCGAAGATGTGGATACCAACAAGGAACACGTCGTATTGACCATGGGTGAAGTGGGCAATGGCGAGCCTGTACTGGCCCGTGTCCACTCCGAATGCCTCACCGGCGACGCCCTGTTCAGCATGCGTTGTGATTGTGGCAACCAGTTACAGGCAGCGCTGCAGGCTATCGCTGAGGAAGGGCGAGGTGCACTGTTTTACCTGCGCCAGGAAGGGCGCGGAATTGGCCTGCTCAACAAGATCAAGGCCTACAAACTGCAGGATGCCGGTGCGGACACCGTAGAAGCTAACGAACAGCTTGGCTTTGGCGCCGACATGCGCGATTACAGTATTCTCAAGCCCATGTTCGAGCACCTGAATATCCAGTCAGTGCGCCTGATGACAAACAACCCGCGCAAGGTGAACGCGATCGAAGAGCAGGGTATTGACGTGGTTGAGCGTATTCCCCTGCATACGGACAGCAATCCGCATAACGAGAAATACTTGAGGACCAAGGCGGGAAAGCTGGGGCATATGTTTGAGGGGCGGGAATAGGGCAACCGGGTCAAAGGTAGCGGTCTATCGATCACGCTCCACAATATAACGCGCCAATTCCCTTAGCTGGTCCGCCGACCCCCCGAACATCTCCAATGCATCAAGCGCCGCCTGCAGTAATCGCTGTGCTTCCGCTTTGGCACCGTCCAGCCCTAACAGTTTCACATAGGTAGGCTTGTTGGCCTCGGCATCCTTGCCCTGGGTCTTGCCCAGTGTCTCGGAGTTACTTTCCACATCGAGAATATCGTCTACCACCTGAAACGCCAGGCCAATATGGTCGCCATACGCATCCAGTGCCGCTAGCTGCACGTTTGTTGCACCGGCCGCAATTCCCCCTAGCGCCAGCGACGCGCGAATCAGCGCTCCGGTTTTCATCCTGTGCATGGCGCGCAGTTCGTCCAGCATCATGTCCGAGTCTACCGCCTGGATGTCAACATACTGACCGCCCACCATGCCTTCCATACCGGCCGCCTGGGCCAGCACCTTGATCATGCGCACTTTCTGCTCTGCAGAGAGATCTGGTGCATCAGCAAGTAATTCAAAAGCCCGGGTCTGCAGGCCGTCCCCCACCAGAATGGCGGTGGCCTCGTCATACGCTTTGTGCAGGCTGGGTTTGCCGCGACGCATGTCGTCATCGTCCATGGCTGGCAGGTCGTCGTGGATTAATGAATAGGTGTGTATGAGCTCTATGGCGCAAGCAACCGATGGCAGCGCATCGGCTGTGAGCTCAGCGTTTGCTACGGAATAGTTGGCGCCGTAAACCAGGCATGGACGAATGCGTTTGCCTCCAGTAGCCAGGGCATATTCCATGGCCCTGGAAATTCCCTTCATCGGGTGAGCGTGCTTGATGAAATCAGCTGCGCTTCCGGAAAGAAAATTGGCGCACGCCCTCTCGAATCCGTCCTGTGCGCTGCGCATAAAACCAGGCTGGTTTGATTTCACACGGATTCCTCGTCACCCTGCTGCTCGGGCGCATCCGGGTCGGTATTTTCATCAAGCAATTGTTGCACTTTTTGCTGTGCTTCGAGTAGCGCTCTCTGGGCATCGCGGATAAGCTGTACGCCGGTCTCAAAGTCTCTCAGTGATTCTTCCAGCGAGAGATTATCGCCCTCCATGCGGCTAGTCAGGGTTTCCAACTCAGCTAGCGTGGTGGCGAAATCAGGGGTTTGTTTTTTTTTGCTCATTAGCGGCTCAAATGCGGTTTTGACGAATGGGCCAGTATAACAAAACGTGGATGTGTGATCTGCTTTGTGCGTAATACGATTGCTGCAGGTGGAAGGTGGTGCCCGCATTGCCAGGCAGGCATGCCTTGGAGAAGGTGACTGTGCCTAACAAGTCAGGAATACGCTCACTAATGTCGAGTTCTGGCATATATCTATTTTCAAATATATTCAGCGCAGTCATTCCATTCCTATTGTTGCCAATCCTCACTCGCTATCTTAACCCTGTGGAGTATGGTGAAGTTGCCATGTTTCAAACCTTTCTGGCGGCGCTTGGGTCGATTGTCGGGCTGGGTGCAGTTGGCGCTGCCGGACGCAAGTACTACGATCACGACATTCACGCCATTGAGTTCAGGCACTACATCGCTGCATGCCTGCAGGTTCTGATACTGAGCACTCTCCTGGTTTTCATAGCCGTATATCTATTTCGTGGGCATTTTGCACTTTGGATGAATATCCAGGTCTCGTGGGTGCTGTGGGCAGTTTTCGCATGTTCCGCCGGCGTTGTAATCCAGCTGCGTTTGGGGCAGTGGCAAGTTCGCCAGCAACCTTTTCAGTATGGCGCATTGCAGGTATCAAAAGGCGTGCTGGACCTGCTGTTTTGCCTGTTATTGGTTGTGGTGCTGCTCAGCGGCTCCCAGGGCCGGATTGATGCGCTACTGTGTGCTACCGGCCTGATTGCATCTGCAGCCCTGGTTCTTCTGGGCAAGGATGGGTTGCTCGGCCTTTTTTCGTGGAAACCCGAGTATCTTAAAGACGTATTGCGGTTCGGCCTTCCTCTGTTGCCTCACACGGTCGGGATTTTTTTATTAACGTCGATGGATCGGTTTGTGGTCAATGCGCAGCTCGGGTTGGCCGATGCTGGTGTCTATATGGTTGCGGTGCAGCTCACGGCTGTTATGGCCCTGGTTTTCGATGCAGTCAACAAGGCATATGTACCGTGGTTGTTTGAGCGCCTCCAGAGAGACGTGACTGCAGAAAAGCAGGAGATTGTTAAGCTCACCTATATCTGGTTTGCAGTGATTTTACTGGGTGCCGCATTGGCGTTCATTCTGGGGCCTCAATTGGTTATTCTAATTGCAGGTGAGCAGTACGCCGGAGCCGGTAAAGTCATCGGTTGGCTGGCGATGGGGCAGGCGTTTGGCGGGATGTACCTGATGGTTACAAATTACATATTCTACTCAAGGCGGACCGGGCGACTTTCTTTGGCTACGGTAACTTCGGGTCTGATCAATGTTGTTTTGTTGGTCTCTTTGGTTTCATTGTTTGGGCTGGAGGGGGCAGCTATCGCATTTGCCATAGCGATGGCTATTCGGTTCCTGTTAACGTGGTGGGTAGCCCATCGGAGTCATCCGATGCCCTGGTTTGATTTTCGTGGACCAGCTTAATCACGCTCAATAGCGCCGCTATTCCTGTTGCAAAGATGCCGGTTCTTTTGGCAACAAATCTACTCCGACAGGCCTGGCCGGGTATCAACCGCGCGGTAAAGCCGTGCTCCTTCCAGGTAAGTGGTTTGTAAAATGCGGTGTTGGGTCGATATGTTCAGCAATGATGGGAAAAGCAGTTATCCAGGAAATCATCATGCAACGTATGGAGGCGAAAACCTATGCGCCTTTTAAGGAAACAGGTTCCGTGTAGTGTAAGAACAGCGCCAGTGCTTCACCTTTAAATAGTCTGATAGAAGCACCAGGGCGATCGAGATCGATTCTTCTGCACCTGAGGCCAAAGAGCGCACTTCCGGTTATCAGGCTCGTTGAGCTGAATCCCCATACTTCCTTTATACTCTGGGTTTTTGCCGCGAACAGGTCCTCTGCCGGGCCTGCATAGGTAAGTTGTTCGATTCCTAGATGATCGTATTTTCCACTGGTCTCTGCCGGGTGGGTCTTGATTGCAGGTTGTGCCCCCATCTCCTCGATCTGTTCTTTCATGCTTTTTAGCGCATCAAGCATTTCGCGCTCTGAGCATATTCCCATCTCTGAGAACGGTTGGGTGAGTATCAATACGGTATTCGGTTGCAGATCAACCGATGCCTTTCCCAGGCTATAGTTTTCTAAAAATGTTGCGCGGTAGCGTTCTGCGATATCCTGGTTTATTGAAGGGGTCCCTTCAATGAAGCTGAAAAGGCTGACTCGCTCTCCTCCCAAAGCGGTTAAGTGGTTCCAGATTTTAGCGTAAACCCAGGCCAGTATTTTCCTTGTGATTTGGTTAGATGCCTGCCGTTCTGCCTCTTGCCGAAAACTGTGGCTTAAGTTGAATGACCCAATACCCTCGTCGAGTATCACAGGCTTATACCGCAGCATCCTCCGCCAAGAGCCAACAGTAAACATTACGCTGGCCATGGTGGGAGAGCACAAGGGTTTGGTGTTGCGTCCAGATAACTTCGAAAGCAGAGTGACTAATGGCTTCAGTAGCAGGTAAAGCGGCCACAGCGGAGACTTATTCAACTCGAAATCTGCTTCGTCAACGAATGTGATATCCATGTTTCCGCGGGTGCGGTCAGGTCGGCGCAGGATGTTCTTTGCCCACGGACCCTTTGAGACGATGACGAGCACTTTTAATCTTGCTTCTGTCTGCCTGAATAGAGAGGCGTAAGCCATAAGCGTTGCCAGGTGCAACGGCGAAATAATCTTGTAGCCAACTATGTCGTACTCTTCTATTTTCATCTCATATTTGCGCGTGCGGGCCTGTTTTCAAGTGGCTTTTTTCCCGTAGGAAGGGACCTTGTTGTGCTGCGGTGGCAGTGCCCTGTGCGAACTAATGTGGTGACACTTTAGCCAACTGGCCGACCGCAGGGACGCTTTCAAGCTTAATGATTGTCATGTGCTTTCCTCCGAATGGCATCTGGAGAGATAAACGTTTTCGCCCTGAGTCCATTCATTGGTGAAGCCAGGAGTGCCTTGATAGAAGGACCGCGTACATCCGGGTTTCATGCGCTCATGAAGTTCCACGATGATGGTGTCAACTTTATCCAGCCAGTTGGATGTGTCGGCGAATACTTCTTTCTCTGCTCCTTCTATATCAATCTTGAGGAGGTCTATATGCTCCAGTTGAAAGTCTTCCAATATCTTGTCGACGGTGATGCCTTCGACTTGCCCGTGCTCGCCAGGTGAATGCTCGCGATTGAGAGCATCTTCCTCGCCAGACTCGGTCATGAAGCCCCACTTTCCAAGTCCGGGATCAACTAGTGAAATTTTTTCGTTAGTATTCCACAGGGCTGCCTGAAGAGGGTGGATGTTGGGGTAGTTTGCGGTGTTTTCGCGCAAGAGAATAAAGTTGCTTTCTTCGGGTTCTATGGCAATTATTTTTGCCCCCGGGTATTTGTTGGCGAAAAATATGGATGCCAGCCCTATGTTTGCTCCGGCGTCTATGATGATTTCTGGCGCGGGATAGTCGTGAAGTTCGTATTCACGATAGATAAAAATTTGCCTGAAGGTCGGGACATCCGACGTCATCGCTCGCAATCGAATCGGGTGCGCTGCGTCACCAATATGCTTTTCAATATATGTATCCTTCTTCAAAATGCATGCCGAAAGACTGGATAAAATGCCTTTCGGCCCCAGTACTCTGAAGTAGTTCGCGATTCTGGAAAGTGCTTCAAACATAAAACGTGTCTATTCCTCTTCCCCTGGGCTACGGGGAGTTCGTTTTCTATGCCTCGCGGCGTTCATCTGGCAGCCAGTGTTGTCAGCTTTTCAAGTTCAATCAAGTACTCTGCACCGACATTCTCCCACAGTAAGGCGGTACCCTGCTCTTCGAGGATTGGCCTGGCGAGTTGCGCCGAAATCGACGCCAGTAGTGAGTCGACGTTTTCGGGCTCGTAACACAGGTACCCGGATCTTGGCAGGTATTCAGCGATATTCGAGATGTTAGATGCGATGATTGGGCGTCCACATGCGATGTATTCCGATAGTTTGCACGGGTTGCACGTCTCTGCCAGCAGCGTCCTGCGATAAGGTATCAGGCACAGGTCGGCGCAGCCAATCACAAGCGGTATTTTTTCCTGCGGCAGGCGTCCTAAATAGTGAACAAGAGGATGGTTGCTATGCAGGTCACTGAGCCCTGGGCCGGCGATGATCAGCCTGGGTTGATGGCCTGATTCAGCGAGAAGCTCAACCGTCCTGATGAGCGTGTTTTCGTCAAATCTTGAATCAACGTTGCCCACATACACCAGATTGCGATGGTTTTTGTCCAGACCTAGTTTTTCGCAGCAATCGTCGCGATCCAGAGCGCGGAATACCGTGTTGTCCGTGGCCTGGGGAGCGATATGGGTGTTTTGACTGTACGTGCCGATTCTCTCGGCAAGTCTTTCACTGTCGCAAACAACTAGCGCTGCATTACTGAGCGCTTTTCGGTACATCCAGCGCATACCGGGAACGCGGTTGCTCCCGAAGTCTTCGTAATTATGGTAAAGGTCAAATACGAATGGAACGTTGAGCTTCTGCGCCAGGCGCATGCCGATATAGCCAAAATGACTGTCACAGCTTGCGATCACGATATCGGGCGGGTTTGCTTTAACGCTCTCGCGGATTTTAGCCCCAAAGCCGGCCCATGGTTTGAAAAATGGTGCAGCGACTATGTGCAAGTTTGGTTCCTGCAAATGCGTGCTCTTCATACTCTTGTAATCGGCTGCAACGACGGTCACTCGATGTCCGCAGTCTGCCCAGTGGCGGGGAAAGTGGTATAAACGGCCGAATCTTTCCTTGATCAGATCACTGCCGGTGTAAAAACGTTTACAGAGGAAAAGTATATTCATGAGTTGCGCTGGAGCAGGAAGATTGCGTGTAGGCCTGGTGAAGGGGCACTGGTTGCATCGCAGTTGTCTTTTGAGGCGCTATTCTTCATCTTTATATAAATGATCTGCTCTTCGATGCCAGTGGCTAACAAGAAAGTGTTTTCTCAGGAATACTGGACGCTAATAGCTCGTCCTCGGGGTGTCCTCTGTAGTCTGGCAGGTTCCTTATGACTCTGCAGGTTATTAAAACGGCGTGAAGTTGTTAGTCGTCCATGGTTTGCGCCAGTACTTCTTTGAGCCGCGCACTGACAATTTTCCAGCTGAAGTCGGAGGCATGTTTGCGGCATGATTCAGCAGTGATCGTACTATCATTGAATAGTTCGCAAACGGCACTGCTAAACAGATCATAGCGACCTTCGGGTACAAGTCGCCCATTCCCTGGTGAGATTGCGTCCGTCACGCCGCCCAGAGAAAACGCCACGGTGGGTGTGCCCAGGGCAGCCGCTTCAATCGCCACCATGCCAAAGCCTTCTATGTCTCCTGGTACTTCGACTAGAGGGAGCACTTGTACGTCCGCAGCTGCATAAGCCGCCGTCAGTTCCCTGTCGCCCACTTTGCCCAGGAAAAGTACATTTTTTCCGAGTCCGCTCTCTTCAAGTGCTTTGTTTACGTGCTCTGTCTCACCGTTCCTGTTCAGGCTCTGATCGGGGCTGTCGCCGACGACCAATAGCACGGTATCAGGGTGGGCTTGAACTATAGCTGGCAGGCTGCGGGTGATGAATTGTGAGAGGCCTTTACGGCGGGTAATCCGCCCGGTGAATAAGACAACCCGCTTGTCCTGAATACGGTGCCTGCTGCAGAAGTCTGCGTCAGGGGGAAGGCTTGAAAGTTCGGGCAATGTGGTTCCCGGGTGAATAACGGTGATTTTACGCTCGGCAACACCCCTTTCGATCGCGAGTGCTTTAGTGCTTTGGCTATTTGCTATGAGCAGGTCTGCTGCCCGCACAGCCGGAATAAAAGCCCTCTGATAAATGAAATTGTTAACCACGATATCCAGGCCGTGAATAAACACCGCCGTGCGCAATTTGAACAGGCCCTTGAGTATCCACAGTGTGGGCGCTGCCAGGCCACTACCGCCGATAGCGAGATCGAAGTTTTTACGCAGGCATGTTCTTGCTGCAATCATGCTGCCGATCGTGAGAAATGGCAGGAGGCCGAAGGGCACCTCATGAACTGTGGATTTTGGCGGAGCGTAGGCTCTGCAACCGGTAGGGCCAATTATGGTGAGATCTGCGTAACAAGAAATCCCCTCCGCAGTATGCTGCATCAGCCGTTCCATGCCGCCCGTCAGTGGCGGAAAGTTCCTGGTCACCATTAAAATGCGGGGTTTGGTCTCGCCTTCCTTCATCTGGCTGCTTTCTGTAGCAGCCAGATATGGGGCGTCGCCCACTTAAGGTTTCTGGCGACAAAATTTGCCATGCGCCATTTGGTCGAGCCAGGCTTGAGCATATAGTCGGCTCCAAATTTCTCAGGCTTGTCTATGATTTTCGCGGAATAATCGTGGATTTGAAAAGACCCACATAATCGCTTTAGCGCCCAGTAGCTCACATGCTGTTCATGATAGTAATCACCCCGTCCAGTAAGACGCATGTACTGGTGAGCCAGGGGTCTCGGCAGCAGGGACAGAAAGGGTAGTTTGTAGTGCGGCTCCATTAGCATGACGCGGTTGTTGCCTGAGAAGTAGCAAAAGCCACCCGGTTTGAGTACGCGGTTAATTTCCGCGAACATTTTGCTTGCGTCCGGCACGTGCTCGTAAACATGGGAGCATACGACCACGTCAAAACTGTCGCTTGCATGTTGCAGTTGCATGGCGTCGCCGGCAGCAAAGTGCAGGTTTGGTTTGCTGAATTTTTTCTGGGCAAACTGCATGGCGGGTTCGTCAATATCGATTCCATGTACCGAGCCAAAATAATCAGCCAGCACGTCATCGATAATCCCACTGGAGCTACCGACATCCAATAACGAAAGCTCGCTCAGGTCGTCGGTCCCCAGGAAGTCCTGGCAGACTTTAACGATGGTAAACGCCTTGCGCGCGCGCGCATCACTGTCAAAAACAGAGGGGCGAATCTTCGAATAATTGAGCTGGTAATCGCGATCCATTGCTTCTTTGAGGTCGCCTCAGGAAGTGTGGGTGACCGCTGTGGCGGTAACGACATTGGTTTTTTGAGCGGTTGCAGCACTCATAGCAGTATCATCTATCAGGGCGAGACGGCGCTTTATTTTCAGCGCAATGCCGTCCGCATCCAGACCCAGCCCGGTCAACTGAGCATGGTGATCCCCGTGCTCAATATATTCATCCGGAATACCCAGGTGCAAAACTGCCGTGGTATCACCACACTTGGCGAGAAACTCGCTAACGGCTGCGCCGGCGCCTCCTGCCGTGGCATTTTCTTCCACAGTGACTAGCAGGTCATGGCTATCGCTGACGTTAGCCAGCGCGGCTTCATCCAATGGCTTCACCCAGCGCATATCAACCAGAGTGGCGCCCAGGCTCTCAGCAGCCTCGCGCGCCTGGGGCAACAGTGTACCAAAATTGAGAATCGCCACTCCTGAGCCTTCCAGCAGGTTGACCGACTTGCCTATCTCCAGGAATGCCATCGTCTCGTTGATTCCAACACCGGTTCCCGTGCCCCGGGGGTAACGCACGGCAGCAGGGCCCGGATGCTGGTATGCCGTATACAGCATCTGTCGGCATTCATTCTCGTCCGATGGTGCACCAATTACCATATTGGGTATGCAGCGCAGGTAACTCAGGTCGAATGCGCCATGGTGTGTGGGCCCATCCTGCCCCACCAGTCCGGCGCGGTCTATGGCGAAGGTTACGTCCAGGTTCTGCAGAGCGACATCGTGGATTAACTGGTCGTAACCGCGCTGCAGAAAAGTGGAATAAATTGCCACCACCGGTTTCAGCCCGTCGCAGGCCATGCCTGCGGCAAGGGTGACGGCATGCTGTTCGGCTATGGCGACGTCGTAGTAGCGCCTGGGGAAGCGTTCAGCGAACGCGACCATGCCTGAGCCCTCGCACATGGCGGGCGTAATGCCTACCAGTTGAGGGTCCTGTTCGGCCATGTCACACAGCCACTGCCCGAACACGTCCTGGTATTTGGGCGGTTTCGGTGCGGGGGACTCTGCGGGTTGAGGCCCCGGTGATTTCGCCTCAACCTTGTTAAGCGCGTGATACCCCACCGGGTCTTCCTCGGCCGGGGTGTATCCTTTGCCCTTAACCGTGCGAATATGCAGGAACTGGGGGCCCTCCAGATCCTTCATGTTCTCCAGCACTTTTACCAACTGCGGTAGGTCGTGCCCGTCCAGCGGACCGATATAATGAAAGCCGAGTTCCTCGAACATGGTGCTGGGGGCGACCATGCCTTTCATGTGTTCTTCAGTGCGCTTGGCCCATTTCCAGATGAAGCTGAAGCGTTCGAGAAAGCGCTTGGAGCGCTCACGCATGCCCAGGTAGGTCTTGGTGGCCCATATCTTGGCGAAGTAGGTGGCCAGGCCCCCCTCATTATGGCCGATAGACATCTGGTTATCGTTTAGAATGACCAGCATGTCGGGACGCTCGTGGCCGGCATGTGCCAGGGCCTCGAAGGCCATGCCGCCGGTGATCGCGCCATCGCCGATCACGGCAATTACTTTTCTCTCCAGGCCTTGTTGTCTGGCAGCAAGTGCCATGCCCATGGCCGCGGAGATGCTGGTCGAGGAGTGGCCGACACCGAACGTGTCGTATTCGCTCTCACTGCGCTTGGGAAAGCCTGAAAGTCCGCCTGCGTGGCGCATGCTGTGCATCTGCTGCATACGCCCGGTGAGAATCTTGTGGGGATAGGTCTGGTGACCCACGTCCCAGACGATGCGGTCATCCGGCGTATTAAAAACATGATGCAGGGCGATGGTGAGCTCCACTACACCCAGGCCCGCGCCGAAATGGCCCCCGGACTGTCCCACGCTGTAAAGCAGGTAGGCACGCAGCTCCTGTGCAAGCTGAGTCAGTTCCTGCGCATCCAGATCACCAGGCGGTCGACCCCGGTCTATGGCGGTCAGCAACGGTGTGCAGGGCGGTGTGGTAGGGATTTCCGAAAACATGGGGGCATTCTATCCCATATCGGCCTATGTTGGGATGCAGGCAGCGCTTTTCTGTGGGGGTTACAGGTCTCCCCTCAGTGCCATCTGCAGCAGCACCGAGAGGCGCACATAGCCGTGCTCGTTCAGGTTGACTCCGTCTGCCCGGTAGTAAGCCGGGTTGGGCATGCCATCAGCCTTGCTCAGCAGCGTGTTGGCGTCGATCAGGGTCACGTTGTCGTGTTTGGGGGCCCAGGCTTCCAGCCGCTCCAGAGTCTCGTCAATCACGGGCACGGTCGATGGATATAGTGGGGTCTTCAGCGGGGCGATGATCACGAAACGACGCGACTTTGCCTGGCTGGCGTCCAGTTCAACCAGTTCCCCGATGTCATGAACCAGGGTTTCTGCGTCATTATTGGCGCGAATATGGAACTCGCTGTTATCGGGCAGTAATACCACCGTGTCCGGCTGGTAGAAGCCAATGAGTCGATTGTAATGATAACTGAGGTCATCGACCGTTGCTTCTCCCAGGCCACGTACCAGTACAGGCTTTGGTGCCAGCAGGTCATCGAGTCCACTCCATAGCTTCACGCGGCGTCCGCCGACGATAACAATGGGATCTTTGGGGAGCTGGGAAATACGGTCCTGGCGAGCATAGGCCTCGACTTCTGCGGCCCAGGCATCAGGAGAGCTGTTCATTGAGGCGACAGTATCCCTGGACACCATGTAGATGAGGTGCGCAATCGGGATCAGCAACAGCACCAGGCAGCAGGTGCGCAGTAGTTTCCAGGATATCACGGAGAAGGAGCCGGCTCTTCTAATTTTCCCCAGTGTCTCCCAACAGAATGCAATGGGCAATGAATGCCCTATTCGGGGTGTGACCTGGGTCGCAGCTTTATCACGCGCCTGTATGATTTCGGTGGGTGGGAGGTAGGATGGCGGCATGATTTACCAACAGCGCATACCCAGGGAGGAACTGTTCTCCGCCCAGTTGGAACTGCTGATGCAAAACGGCCGGCTGGCCACTGTGACCTCCCACCTGGTCGGGGTGGGCGCCACTATTGCGATCTTTTGGCCCTTTCTGGATATCACCGTCATCCTGCTCTGGGCGGCGGCGTTCCTGATTCTGCTGTTGGTGCGCTCCCTGCAAATGAGCAATGCATTGGTCAATCGCAGCTACCTCACCAATCCGCAAGGCGTGTATCGGCGTCTGCTACTGGGTGCGGCGGCGACGGGTGCGGTATGGGCCGGGGTCTACATCTTCGCGTCGCACCACGTGCCTATCACCATGCAGTACACATTGCTGTTACTGATCGTGATGATTACCGCGGTTTCTGTCGGTTTCTCCGTGATCATCCGCGAGTACTTTTTCGCCTACCTGTTCACTGCCCTGTGGCCTATAGCCTGGTGGAGCCTGGCTCACTATTGGGAGCAGCCTTACAACCTGGTGATCGGCCTCGCCCTGCTGGCTTTCTGCGCGGTCCTGATGATCGTGTGCGACCGCGTTCACCGGACGTTTCGCAACATGATCACCCTGAACTGGGAACGTGAGACCATGTCCCAGGAACTGGCCGACCTGACCAACTCGCTGCGCGATCGCAATCGGCAATTGCGCGATGCACGGCGCCAGCTTACCGACCTTGCCAATATTGACGAACTCACCGGACTGGGGAATCGTCGCGTGGTTAACAGGGCGGTGAAGGAAGAGATTAACCGTGCTCGTCGCAACGGCAGCTATGTGTCTTTAATCCTGCTCGATGTGGACTTTTTCAAGAGCTATAACGACACCTATGGCCACCCTGCGGGTGATTTAGTACTGCAGAAGCTGGCGGACCTGATGCAGCAGGCCAGTGCCCGGGCCGGTGAGGTTGTTGCTCGCTACGGTGGTGAGGAGTTCATTCTTGTGCTGCCAGGAGCCGCGCCGGATTCGGCTTTGCGCACTGCCGACCGCCTCAGGGAGATGGTCGAAGAGGAGCAAATGCCCCACGAGAGTTCAGGTGTGGCTAACATCATTACGGTTAGCCAGGGCGTGGTAACCGTGCAGCCGGAGAACGATTTGCTGCCCGGCGATCTGATCTCCAGGGCCGACCAGGCCCTGTACAGGGCCAAACAGGAAGGGAGAAACCGGATTGTCGTTGCCGGGCGCTACGAGCCTTCCTTGAACCGGTGAATCTGTCGCCGCTGCTTCTTGTTGGGGCGAGTGGCGGGCCTGTCTATCATGCCGCCAGCGGCCTTTCTCGCTGCCGCGTCCGCCTCGCGTTTGGCCAGGCTCTGCTCTGTTTCCTCATACAGGGCCTGGGCTTCCGGCGCGCCGCGACGCTGGGCGGAGAGGGCCCGGACTTCCACAATCCTCTCGTCCCAGCCCTGACGGATATGCAGCGTGTCACCTACCGCAATTTCCCTGGAAACTTTCACCCGGTGGCCGCCCAGGTGAACTTTGCCGCCTTCGATTGCTGCCTTGGCAAGGCTGCGTGTCTTGAAAAAGCGCGCGGCCCACAACCACTTGTCCAGGCGTAACTTGTCAACATTGAAATCACTCATAGTGCGCTGTCTCCGGTCCTGGTGTGCCACAAATCATCACCGAGGCGCATCCACCTGGCTGGCAGGCGGCATTATCTCGTCGAAATGATGAATGCCGGGAAAGCGCGTATCAATGCGCTTTTGCCTTTTGCTGTCGGGCTGTAGCAGGGTAAGCAGGTGGACGATGCCATAGTCTCGTGCTGACTCCAGTACCGGCTCTGTGTCGTCAATCAACAGGGTGCGAGCGGGGTCAAACGGGTGCAGGGCCTGCAGGCGGTGCCAGAAAACCTGTTCTTCTTTGGGGGCGTGCAGTTCGTGGGACACCACTAGCCGGTCGAACCAGCCGGTGATGTCGACGTTGTTCATTTTGATGTCCAGTGTCTTGCGGTGAGCGTTGGTGACCATCACCACATCGCGGTGGGATGCGTGCAAATGGGTGAGGAACTCAACCACATGAGGGCGCATGCTGACCATATGTCCCAGCTCCCGTTTGATTGCGGGGATATCCAACTGCAGGCGATCTGACCAGTAGTCCAGCGAATACCAGTCCAGCGTTCCCCGTTCGATACTGAAAGCGGCGTGCAGCTTTTCCGTGGATTCTTGTTCACTGAGGCTATGAGTCTGTGCGTAGACCCTTGGAACATGCTCCATCCAGAAATAGTTGTCGAAATGCAGGTCCAGCAGAGTGCCGTCCATATCCAGCAGTACGGTATCGATTGTGTTCCAGTCGATCATTGCGAAAGTTTGCCTGTAGAATTAACGCGATTATGCCCTGTTGCCGCAGAGCGCGCATCCCGGCGCCGTTGGGGCTATAATCGGCGCCCGTTATGACTACTCACTGCTTCGATCTCCCCGCCCTTGTGCCTCCGTTGCTTGCGCTCTGCCAACGCGCGGGCGATGAAATATGCGAATATTACCGCTCCCCCGACGCCAATCAATACCAGCCCAAGGATGATGATTCTCCGCTGACACAGGCGGACATCGCCTCCCACCAGCGGCTCAGCGCGGGTCTGGCCTCGCTGGACCCTGCGCTACCGATTTTATCCGAGGAGTCGTCCGATGAGGAGAAGGCCGGGCGCCGCGCCTGGCCTGCGTTCTGGATGGTAGATCCCCTGGACGGCACCAAGGAGTTTCTCGCCCGAACCGGCGAATTTACCATTAACATAGCCCTGATCGTTGATCACCGGGCCGTGCTGGGGGTGATTTACTCGCCCCTGGAGGCGCAGGCCTATGTCGGCATACCCGGTGCCTGGGCCAGGCGCTATAGCCGGGTAGAGGATAACTGGACCCCGCTGACAACCCGGGGTCTGGAGCGCGAACGGCCGCTAACTGTCCTGGCCAGCCGTCGTCATCGAGGGCCGCGCTTGCAGGGCTGTCTGGAGTGGCTGGAGCAGCAGTGGGGAGAGATTCATCGAGACAACAGTGGCAGTGCACTCAAATTCTGCCAACTGGCGGCGGGTGAGGGTGATATCTATCCCCGCTATTCACCCTGTAGTGAATGGGATACTGCCGCCGGCCAGGCCCTTTTGGAGGCCGCCGGGGGAGCGTTACTGGGACTGGACGGCAAGCCGCTTCGGTACAATTGTCGTGATACCTTACTGAGCCCTTATTTCATCGCCCTGGGTGACCCTGATCACTGGCTCTCGCAACAAATGTTGGCCAGGGAGTCAGGCCCGGTGCAATAGAATGAGAAGAATACTTGTGTAGTCAATCGATGAGGGTATAGAGTTGCAGAGTAATGACACGCTGCCTGCAGTACTAAGATGAACGCATGACCGATATGAAGCAAACAGGGCCGAATGGGGATGCGTCTGCCGAAGCCGCCAACGAATTCGTGACCCCGGCCATGCGCCTGCTGGATTTGCAGACCAAGCACCGTGCCCTGGACGCGCGTATTCACGAAATGTATGAATTTCCCTACCAGAACCAGATTTTGCTGCAGCGCCTGAAGAAAGAAAAATTGCGCCTCAAGGATGCCATCATTCGCCTGAAGGATGACATGATTCCCGATCTGAACGCCTGACCGGAACCTGCCAGAAGCAAACCAGTGCCTGCGCGGGTGAGCCCGGACTGAGAGTTTACTGCCGGCCCGCTAAAGCTCCGCCCCTTCCAGCTCCAGTAATGCCCGCTTCACCGCTATGCCACCAGCAAAACCGGTCAATGACCCATCACTGCCAATTACCCGATGGCAGGGTACGATGACCGGGATCGGATTGCGGCCATTGGCTGCTCCCACTGCGCGTACTGCCTTGTCATTGTCCAGGGCATGGGCGATATCACGATAGCTGCGCAGTTCACCGTAGGGGATATCCGAAAGTGCCTGCCAGACGCGCTGCTGGAAGGCTGTGCCACCGGCCGCCAGCGGAATATCGAAGCTGCGTCGTTTGCCGGCAAAATACTCATCCAACTGCTGTGCGCATAGCCTTAGCACCGGGTCGCCGCGTTCCGTATCACCGGGGCGGTCCAATTGCCGATTTTCGAATTCAATGGCGGTCAGGCACTGCCCGTCTGACAGCAGGCGCAGGCGGCCGATGGGGCTTCTCATATATTGATAGTTCATGCTGACAGGCTCCTCCACAGCAGGTTGGCAGCGTAGGCGCGCCAGGGGCGCCAGCGTTCTGTAGCCGCTTTCAGTTCGTTTTTGTTCCCCTCCAGCGCTTCCCAGGCGCGCTGCAAGCCCAGGTCACCTCCGGGAAACGTGTCCGGGTCGCCGGCCCCGCGTATGCTCACCATCGCGACGGTCCACGGGCCGACGCCGCGAAAACCAGCCAGGGCTTCCACCGTGAGTTCCTGTTCACGGCCGCTATACCGGGTGCACACCTGGCGTAGTGTGTCCCGGCGGCGGCCGGGCATGGGAAAGTGCTCATCCTGCAGCGCGGCAAGCTTTGCAGCCGCGGGGAATGGAAAGCACTCACCCTGGTTATCGCTGCACGCCTGGGCAAGCCTTGAAAGTACGGTGCGCGCTGCAACCGTGCTCACCTGTTGGCCGACTATTGCCCTCACAGCTGACTCGTACAGGCTCCAGTGGCCGGGCGATCGTGCCCCGGGAGACCGCCTGGCGAGTGCCCCCAATGCGCGATCCTGCTGCAGCACTGCCTCTATCTCATCCGGGTTGGCATCCAGGTCGAACATGCGGCGCGCCTGCGCTACCAGGGTCATCAGTCGGCGGTTGTCGGTAATCTCCAGACGTAGCTGCAGTGCGTCCTTGCCCGTTATCGGGCTCACCTCGAGTGTGCCATCTGGCAATTGACGGCGGTAGCGCTCTGCCGTTATCTCTTCTACCCCTGCCACCGCATGGTGACTGAGAAAGTCCACCACCCCTTGCCAGTCATAGGGCGGGCGATAGTGTAACTGCAGGCAGATCCCGGGCCCCGTGGTGTTTTTCTGCCGCCCGCGCATCTGCGAGGGCGTCAGGCGAAAGTGTTCGCTCACCGCGCTGTTGAACCGCCTGACACTGCCAAAGCCAGCTGCGAAGGCAACCTGTGTCAGCGGCATATTGGTTTCCGAAAGCAGCTTCTTGGCGAACAGCAGGCGCTGATTGAGTGCCACCGTCACTGGCGATATACCCAACTCCTGCTGGAATAGTTTGCGCAGGTAGCGCTCGCCGATACCCAGGCGGTCAGCCAGTTGCCGCATGTTGCCATCACGCAACGCGCCCCCGTCAATGAGGTCAAGTGCGCGTTGCACTGTGGTTGACGTGCCGTTCCAGGCCGGGCTGCCGGGTGCGGACTCTGGCCGACAGCGCAGGCAGGGCCGATATCCCGCCGCCGCGGCCTGGCTGGCGAGGTGAAAGTAACTGACATTTTTTTCCGCCGGTGTCCGGGCCGGGCATACCGGACGACAATAGATGCCTGTGGTGCTGACGCCGAGGAAAAAAGTCCCGTCGAAACGAGGGTCGCGCGACAATCTGGCGCGGCGACAGTGTTCGGGGTCCGGTAGGGTGGGTGGTGTGTCGATAACGTCCATGTCCGCACTATAGCGCTGCGGAACCGGGCACACTAGCCAGATTCGGCCCTGTATAGACGGGCTGTAATTTCGCTTCCCACGGTTTAGAATTATCAGCGACTTCACGCCGGTTGGCTCCCAGCCCGCCAGTGTCCCCCCGGAGGATGCCATGTGCCAGCGCTACCCCGTTCCCCGCATCACATTTTGCGCCCTCAGCGCTGAACTGGCCTGAGCCTACACCATGGACCTTACCGTTTACGCTGTACCTGTGTTTGTCGTCGCGATGCTGATGGAGTTGGCCTATGGCATCTACCGCGGGCGCAATACCTACAGGCTTAACGATTCGGTCAGCAGTCTCTTTCTTGGCGTACTCAGCCAGGCAAGGAGGCTGGTCACCCTTGGCGTAGGTGGTTATGTCTATTATCTGGTGACGCAGTATGTCTCGCTTTCCCAGATGGACAGCGGTAAGGCCTGGACCTGGGTGCTGGCATTTGTTCTCTATGACTTCTGCTACTACTGGCTGCATCGTCTAGGCCACGAGCGCACGATTCTCTGGGCAGCCCACGTGGCACATCACCAGAGCGAGGAATACAACCTCACCACGGCTCTGCGCCAGACCAGTACGGGATTCCTGTTGGGGTGGATTTTTTTCATACCGCTGTTTCTGATTGGTATCCCCGCAGAGGTTTTCGTGACAGTGGCGTCACTTAACCTGTTGTACCAGTTCTGGGTGCACACTGAACATATCCCGAAACTGGGTTGGTATGAGTGGGTGTTTGTGACCCCGTCAAATCACCGTGTTCACCATGCACAGAATGATATCTACATGGACCGTAATTATGGTGGCGTCTTCATTCTCTGGGATCGCCTTTTTGGTACCTTCCAGGAAGAGCTGGATGAGGAACCAGTGGTGTTTGGCATCCGTGGCCCGCTGCATAGCTTCAACCCCCTGCACGCCCTGACCCATGTTTACGTGGACATGGCCATGGACAGCTGGCGCACCCGCAACTGGCGGGACAAGCTGCGTGTCTGGGTTGCACGCACGGGCTGGCAACCGGCCGACGTTGCCGCTACCTACCCTCGTCACAAGAATGACCTTTCCACTTTCACCAAGTACGATCCAAAAGTGCCTGCAGTAGTCTCCTGGTACGGCTTTTTTCAGTTGGTGGCGGTGGTGGTGTTGCTGGACTGGCTGTTGAAGACGGAGCTGGGCTACTGGGCCGGGTTTGTTGGCTGGGCGATGCTGCTGGGTACTACCATGACAACCACGCTTTGGCTGGAAGCGCGCCCGGTAAACGGATTGATACGCTGGGAGCAGCTGCGCCTTGTGCTGGTGTTCGTTTTGCTGGTCGTGACTGCCTTGCAGGGAGCGGGGCTGGCGTTTACGCTGTTGCTGAGCGGCTATCTGGCGGTCAATCTGGCGTTTCTGGTTCAATTGGACAGCAGTGGGCGCGGCTCCAGACTGACGGAATCGGAACCGTTGTCGACGTAAAGTACGCCGCCAACGATGCTCACGTTTAATTGCATGGTCCGCTTGATCAGTGCCGTCAGGGCTTCCACCTCGCCCCAGTCGAACTGCCATACATGGATGCGAGGCAGGGCGGTGATTGCCTCCGCATTCAGTTTCCACCAGGTGTCGGCGCTCCTGCCGAAGGCGTAAACCACGACCTCGCCGGCCTTGCCGCAGGCCTTGCGCAGGCGCGGCGCCTCCGGCTGTCCAACTTCTATCCATTGTTCGACTTCGCCGCTGTCGGCATGACGCCAGAGGTCCGGCTCCTCGGCAGAAGACAGGCCACGAGTGAACTCCAGTCCTCTTGCCGCCTGCAGGCAATATGCCAGCAATCGCACTGCCATGCGTTCAAGGTTTTCCGACGGATGACAGGCAATGGTCAACGCCAGGGACTCAAAATGGTTGCGGTCAGAATCGGCCAGCTCGACCTGGGCCTTGTAGATTGTAGGTTTAAGTGCCATTCAGGATTCCGACTTTTCCAGTTGTTGTACCGCATGGTCAGCGAAGCCCGCACCCGCCTGGGCGTAAAGGTTGAAGGCCGTAAACCCGTGTTTCTCCAGATCTCGCGCCTCCTCAGCAAAGCGCACCACGGCGGCCGTCTGGCCTTTGTAGCCCAGGTCCCTTAACAACTCGGCCACCAGGATGTTTTCCTCGTGATGGGTGAGTGCCAGTAGAATCAGAGTCACCTCGCCCAGATCGACCTGATGCCAGAAGTCGGGGTCTGACGCGTCAGCAGTGACCACGCGCCGGTGCTTGCGGGTGTGCTCCATCAGTTTGCGGTCGTTCAGGTCCACGCCCAGGACTTCGCGCCCGTGTTTCTCAGCGATTGCATCGTAGGCTCCCTTGCCGATGTTGCCCATGCCCAGGACAATGATCCTCGCGTTGCTGGTGTCTGGCCTGGCCGCGCTGACCTGCTCCGACTCAAAGCGCAGCCAGAAATCATGGCCCCGCCGATACAGTTCGTGTGCGCGTTTGCTCAACGGCGACGACAGCAGGAAGCTGGCGGCAATGGCCAGCGAGACGGTGCTCGCCCATTCGGGGGCTACCCAGCCAGACTTTGCCGCCACCGCAATCACCACCAGGCCGAATTCGCTGTAGTTCCCCAGCGCGCTGGCACTGAGCAGGGCGGTGCGGGGTGCAGCGTGCAGCCATGTCATCAAGGGGAAGTAGACCAGCGGCTTGATCAACGCCATGGCACCCAATATCAGCGCCAGGAACAGCGCTTCCTCCTCGGGCCAGCCATCAAGGCCGATAGTCAGGAAGAAGCAGACCAGGAACAGGTCCTTGAAGTTCATCAGGTTGCGGTAAAGCTCTTTGGACTTCTGTGTGCCCGCCAGCAGCGCGCCGATAACCAGTGCACCCAGGTCACCTTTGATGCCCACCTGTTCGAACAGGGCGGCGCCGCCCAGCGCCAGTGCCAAGCCAAAGAGAGTGAACAACTCGCCATGCCCGGCCTTCTCCATCAGCAGGGTGACAGGTCGGCGAAGCGGCCACAGCAGCAACAGGAGCAGGGCCTCGATTTCGGGAAGGCTACCTTTGGTGGCGGTCAGGAAGAGTACGGCGGCAAGGTCCTGTATCACCAGGATACCGATTGCCAGGTTGGCGTGGTGAGAGGACATCTCGCCCTTCTCCTGCATCACCTGGATGACAAACACTGTGCTGGAGAAGGTCAGTGCAAAGGCGATCACCAGCAGTTCGTTCAATTCCAGCCCCAGGCCGGGCATAGCGATGCCTGCTATCCACAGCACGGCGGCGAAAAGCAACTGCATCAGCAGCATATGGACGACTGTTGTGCCCCACACCACGGGCTTGAGTAACTGTGCAGGTATGAGTTTCAGGCCTATCGTGAACAACAGTAAGGTAACGCCGAGGTCCGCGAGGTTATGCAGCAGCGCACCAGCTTCGATGTGGGTTTCGTGAAGCACGAATCCAGCAGCCAGGTAGCCGATAAGAGCAGGCAGGCCCAGTGCTCTGCTGAGCAGGCCGCAGGCCAGGGCGATGAGAATGATGAACGGGTCTAGTATCACTAACGACTGGGCCGGTTGCGTACCTGCCAGAGCACGAGCGTACTGAGGCATACCACCAGCACGTCGACGGCGACATTGGCGGTCTGCAGCGTATTTGGCGGCTCTAGCTGCTGGATTGCGCTCAGGGCGACAGTTGCCGGCACCGCGATGGCCATGAACAGGCTGAAGCGGGATTGCCCGAACAGGCCGATCGCGATAATGAGGTAGACGGCGCCCAACAGCATTGCCCCCACGGCTCTCTCATCCAGTTCCCGAAACCAAAGGCCAGCGATATGCGCCACGCCGGAGCCGGTCAGAAGGCAGGCGGCGAGGAAACGCAGGGAAAAAGTCAGGCGATTGGGCATGGCAGGGAATGTACCACTTAATCGCTGCGTTAATAACACAAGCAGTAGTATTTCCTCCAAAATGCTACCTGGTTTTTGCTGGCGGCATGCTCATTGAGGGTTGGTGAGTGCGCGGGCCACGCGTGATTGAGTTGTTCTGCCCAGGGCAGTGGAAATTGCATTGCCTGCCGCCACCAGATTGTCGAGGTCGACGCCGGTAGCAATGCCCAGGCCATTGAGCATATACACCACGTCCTCCGTGGCCACGTTGCCCGAAGCGCCCCGGGCATAGGGGCAGCCACCCAGTCCTGCGACAGAGGCGTCTACGGTGGCGATGCCGTGTTGCAGCGCCACCAGGATATTGGCCAGGGCCTGCCCGTAGGTGTCATGGCAATGCACAGCCAGCTGCTCCGGCCTGAAGCACGCGAGCAGCACGTCCAGCAGACTGGCCATACTGCCGGCGGAGCCGGTGCCGATGGTGTCTCCCAGGGAGACTTCGTAGCAACCCATATCCAGCAGGGCCGCGCTTACGCCAGCAACGGCTGCCGGATTAATATAGCCCTCATAGGGGCAGCCCAGAACGCAGGATACGTAGCCGCGCACGGGTATATTGCTGGCCGAGGCGGCTGCCATCACGCTTTCAAAGCGCTTTAGGCTGTCGCCGATGTCGCAGTTGATGTTCTTACGAGAAAACGTTTCCGATGCGGCGGCGAATACAGCTACCTCGTCCGCGCCTGCGGCCAATGCGCGTTCGAACCCCTGAAGGTTAGGGGTCAGTGCCGTATAGCGCACATTTCCGTGACGCTGCATTTGCTGGAATACTGCTTCGCTGTCTGCCATTTGCGGTACCCACTTCGGGTTGACGAAGCTACCCGCTTCCAGCACCTCCAACCCGGCATTCGCCAGGTCGTCGAGTAACTGCAGTTTTACTTCCAGGGGGATGGTCCCGGCTTCATTCTGCAGGCCGTCTCGGGGGCCGACTTCCACGATAGAAACACGTTGCGGCAGGGTCATGGCTGTTTACTCCTCGGCAGGGGTGAAGTTCAGTAGCTCAGCGCCACCGTCCACCAGATCACCGGGCTGGTAGTAGAAGGTTTGCACCACGCCAGCGCCGGGGGCGCGGATGGTGTGCTCCATTTTCATTGCCTCCATCACCAGCAGCGGCGTGTCGGCTTGAACCTCCGTCCCGGGTTCTACCAGCAGTGTCACGATGGTGCCGTTCATGGGTGCGGAAAGTCCGCCGCCGGCGCCATTGGCATCCGCCTCGCCGGTATCTGGCATGACCTCGCGAAAATGACAGGCGCCCTCTGGCATGTAGAGGGTATAGCCGTCATGCGTGCGCGCCAGGGTGCCGCGCTGGCGATGGCCATCGCGTTCCACGTGCAGGATGTCGCCGTCCAGGTGTCCGCTGAGACGGCTCTCCTCATCTGCCACCCGGACGATGTATGCCTCACTCTGTTGTTCTATCTCGACTCGATACTCCTGCTGGTGGCAGTGCAATGTCAGCCGGTGCAGGTGCGGCTCGTTCATTCGCCAACCGTTATTGCTCTGCCATGGCGAATAGGGGTCCTGCGGGCGCACTGGCGTATCAGCCTGCTTCTGCAGCAGCAGGGCCAGCGCCGCAAGCGGCAGCTCGCGCGCCAGGTCCTGGTGTCGCTCGTGAAATATCAGTTCACCGTGCCGTTCGATGAAACCGGTATCCAGCTCGGCCTCAACAAAAGGTCGTGAAGTAGCCAGGTTGTAGAGAAAGTCGAGGTTGGTCACTGTGCCGCTGATGCGGTACTCGGCGAGGGCAGTTCCCAGACGCTGCAGCGCACGTTCGCGGGATTCATCCCAGACGATCAGTTTGGCAATCATCGGGTCGTAGTACACGCTGACTTCGTCGCCCTGTCGCACACCGGTGTCTACGCGCACGTGGGCGGACTCCTCCGGCGGCTGCAGGAAGTCCAGCGTGCCTGTGGCGGGCAGAAAATCGTTGTCCGGGTCCTCGGCGTAAACCCTTGCCTCGAAGGCGTGCCCGTTGATACGTACTTGCTCCTGTAGCAGGGGAAGGGGTGCGCCGCTGGCTACCTGCAGTTGCCACTGCACCAGGTCCTGCCCCGTTATCATCTCCGTTACAGGGTGCTCAACCTGCAACCGGGTGTTCATTTCCATGAAGTAAAAACTGCCATCCTCATCGAGCAGGAACTCCACCGTGCCGGCGCCGCGATAGTCGATGGCGCGGGCGGCGGTAACGGCGGCCTCTCCCATTTCGCGGCGCAGCGCCTCGCTCATGCCGGGGGCGGGCGCTTCCTCGATAACTTTCTGGTGTCGCCGCTGTACCGAACAATCGCGTTCGGCGAGATAGACGCCATTGCCGTGATTGTCACAGAACACCTGCAGTTCCACGTGCCGCGGTCGGGTCAGGTATTTCTCTACCAGCATGGTGTCATCGCCAAAGCCTGACATGGCCTCCCGGCGGGCTGCGGCGAGCGCCTGCTCAAACTCTTGCGCAGACCAGACCTGGCGCATGCCTTTACCGCCGCCGCCGGCGGTGGCCTTGAGCAGCACCGGGTAGCCCATTGCATCCGCTGCCTGCTGGAGCACAGCGGGATCCTGGTCATCACCATGGTAGCCCGGCACCAGGGGGACGCCAGCCTCGCCCATGATTCGCTTGGCAGCAGACTTGGAGCCCATGGCCTCAATGGCTGCAGCGGGAGGGCCGATGAATACAACTCCCTGCTCGGCGCAGGCGCGAGCGAAAGCCGCGTTCTCCGAAAGGAAGCCATAGCCCGGATGGATGGCGTCCGCATGGGTGGACAATGCTGCGGCCAGGATTCTGTCAGCGAGAAGATAAGACTCCCGTGCCGGCGCGGCGCCAATGTGTATTGCTTCGTCCGCCATGTGCACATGCAGGGCATCGCGGTCCGCATCCGAGTAGACCGCTACCGTGGCGATGCCCATCTGCCGGGCGGTTTTGATCACCCGACAGGCGATCTCACCGCGGTTTGCTATCAGGATTTTATTGAACATAGCTGGGTATCCGTCACATTACTGTTCGCTTGACCAGGCCGGCTGGCGTTTGTTCAGAAACGCCCCTAGCCCTTCCTGACCCTCTGGCGATACCCTGATGTGCGCAATGCGCTCACAGGTACTCTCAACCAGAGCGTCGGTAATTTCGCGCCCGGCGATATCTGCCACCAGGTGCTTGGCGTCCCTTACCGCCTGCGGCCCGTTGCCGAGTATGCTGCGGATCAGCGCTTCTACTGCGCCATCAAGCTCAGCCTCGGCGACGACCTCGCTGACCAGGCCCAGGGCAAGGGCACGCGCCGCGTCAAAACGCTCCGCCGTGGTAAAGTAGCGTCGGCAGGCTCTTTCGCCCATTGCGCGCACTACAAAGGGACTGATGGTCGCTGGCACCAGGCCGATTTTTACCTCAGACAGGCAGAAACTGGCACGCTCGGTGGCCACCGCCATATCGCAGCAGCTCACCAGACCAACCCCGCCGCCGAAAGCAGCACCCTGCACGCGGGCGATCGTTGGCTGCGGTAACTCGTGCAGCGACCTGAGCATGCCGGCAAGCAGTCGCGCATCAGCCAGGTTATGGTTGTAGTCATACTCCGCCATGCGTTGCATCCAGCCCAGGTCTGCCCCCGCACTGAAGTTCCGTCCCGTTGATGCCAGTACCACCACCCGCACCGTGTCGTCGCCCGCGAGGTCGTCAAAAATTGCGCGCAATGCGGCGATCATCGCGTCGTCGAAGGCGTTGTGCTTGTCCTCCCGGTTGAGGGTGACGGTGGCCACGCCTCTCGGGTCGATATCTGTTGTAACTGCGTCCTGGCTCATTTTTCTGTCCTGGTCAATCTGTTGGTTCAGGGTGCCCGCACCCTGACCCGGGTGCAGCAGCACCCTACATGCGGAAAACCCCGAATTGCGTTTCCTCTATCGGCGCATTGAGCGCGGCCGAAATCGACAGTCCCAGCACCATCCGTGTGTCTGCGGGATCAATCACACCGTCGTCCCAGAGTCGCGCCGAGGCGTAATAGGGGTGTCCCTGTTTTTCGTATAGTTCGAGGGTCGGCTTCTTGAACTCAGCCTCTTCCTCAGCCGTCATCGCCTTGCCGTCGCGGGCAAGCTGATCCTGCTTTACGGTGGCCAGCACGCCGGCGGCCTGCTCGCCGCCCATCACCGAGATGCGTGCATTGGGCCACATGTACATAAAGCGTGGTTCGTAGGCCCTGCCGCACATGGCATAGTTACCGGCGCCGAAGGAGCCGCCAATGATGACAGTGAACTTGGGCACGTTGGCACAGGCCACCGCGTGCACCATCTTTGCGCCATGCCGGGCGATACCGCCGTGTTCGTACTGTTTGCCAACCATGAAGCCGGTAATATTCTGCAGGAAGACCAGGGGGATCTTGCGCTGTGCACAGAGCTCTACAAAGTGCGCACCTTTTACTGCTGACTCGGCGAATAGAATGCCGTTATTGGCAATGATGCCCACCGGGTAGCCGTGGATGCGGGCGAATCCACAGACCAGGGTTTCGCCATAAAGTGCCTTGAACTCGTCAAACTCGGAACCATCGACGATGCGGGCAATGACCTCGCGTACATCGTAGGGCTGTTTGGTATCGGCCGGAATGACGCCATAGATGTCCTTCTCGGCATAGACCGGGTCGACACTCTCGTGGATATCCATGTTCACCGGCTTGACCCGGTTCAGGCGGGCTACCGAGCGGCGCATCAGTTCCAGCGCGTGATGATCGTTGTTCGCGTAATGGTCGGTAACGCCGGAGGTGCGACAGTGCACGTCTGCGCCACCCAGTTCCTCTGCGGTGACCACTTCACCCGTGGCCGCTTTCACCAGGGGCGGGCCGCCCAGAAAGATGGTGCCCTGTTTTTTGACGATAATCGACTCATCGGCCATCGCGGGTAGATAAGCGCCGCCGGCGGTGCAGGAACCGAGCACCGCGGCGATCTGCGGAATACCGCGGGCGGACATGCGTGCCTGGTTGTAAAAGGCATGACCGAAGTGGTCCTTGTCGGGAAACACCTGATCCTGCAGCGGCAGGAAGGCACCGCCCGAGTCTACAAGATAGAGGCAGGGCAAATTGTTTTCGGCGGCGATGGTCTGGGCCCGGCCCTGTTTTTTCACGGTCAGCGGGTAGTAGGTTCCGCCTTTGACCGTGGCGTCGTTAACAAAAATCATGCACTCATGGCCAGCCACGCGGCCTATGCCGGTGATGATGCCGGCAGCGGGTACCGGGTCTTCGTAGACTTCATGGGCTGCCAGCTGTGACAACTCCAGAAATGGAGAGCCCGGGTCGAGCAGCGCATTCAGGCGGTCCCTGGGCAGTAGTTTGCCTCGCGAGATGTGGCGGTCCTGGGCGCGTGGCCCGCCACCCTCGCGAACCTGTTTCACCACCGCATGCAGGTCGTCGACCTGCGCCTGCATGGCATCGCGGTTGGCGGCGAAGCTCGCGTCACGGGAATTGATGCGTGATTGCAGCACGGTCATGTTGAGCTCCCTTATTTATCTGGTGGCGTTAAACAGTTCACGGCCGATCAGCATACGGCGGATCTCAGAGGTGCCCGCGCCGATCTCATACAGCTTGGCGTCGCGCAGCAATCGGCCCGCGGGCAATTCGTTGGTATAACCGATTCCGCCCAGCGCCTGTATTGCCTGCAGCGCCATCTGCGTGGCTTTTTCTGCGGTGTAGAGGATGACTGCAGCGCAGTCCTGGCGAGTTTCCTCGCCCCGGTCGCAGGCCGCGGCCACCGCGTAAAGATAGGAGCGGCAGGCGTTCATATCGGCGTACATGTCTGCCAGTTTGCCTTGCATCAGCTGGAATTCGCCGATGCTCTGGCCGAACTGCTTGCGGTCGTGCAGGTAGGGAATCACCAGGTCCAGGCAGGCCTGCATGATGCCCACAGGCCCCCCGGACAGCACAGTGCGCTCGTAGTCCAGTCCGGACATGAGAATCTTTACGCCGTCTCCTTCGTTGCGCAGTATGTTTTCGACAGGCACCTCGCAGTCTTCAAACACCAGCTCACAGGTGTTGGAGCCGCGGCAGCCGAGCTTGTCCAGCTTTGGCGAGCGGGAGAACCCGGCAAAGTCACGCTCCACGATAAACGCGGTAATGCCGCGGGAGCCGGCATTGGGGTCGGTCTTTGCGTAGATGATGTAGGTATGGGCGTCGGGGCCGTTGGTAATCCACATCTTGCTGCCGTTGAGCACGTAGTGATCACCCTTGCGGCGAGCGCTTAGTTTCATGCTCACCACATCCGAGCCTGCGTTGGGCTCAGACATGGCCAGCGCGCCAACATGCTCGCCGCTGCACAGTTTGGGCAGATACTTATGCTTCTGCTCCTCGGTGCCATGTTTGCGCAACTGATTCAGGCACAGGTTAGACATGGCGCCATAGGACAAGCCCACTGAAGCCGAGGCCCGGCTGATTTCTTCCATGGCAACGGAGTGTGCCAGGTACCCCATGTTACTTCCGCCATACTCCTCTTCCACGGTAATGCCCAGCAGCCCCATGTCGCCGAACTTGCGCCACATGTCGTGGGGGAAATCGTTGTCGCGGTCAATGTCGGCCGCGCGCGGCGCCAGTTCCTTCTGGCACAGGCCGTACACTGCGTCACGCAGCATGTCGATCTCTTCACCGAGGCCGAAGTTGAGTGTGGGGTATCCGCTGTTCATGGTGATGTCCTGGGGGTTCTCTGGGTTATTGGGTGTCCCCGGCATCGGCCAGGGCCTGTTCACAAAGGGCCTGGACCTCGTCCAGTCCAGCGAGCATGTCATCGATGTCGCGCCGTTGTTGCAGGAAGCGTGCGCGCCTGTCCCGGACCGTGTCTATAAGGGAGCGCAACTGCTCGCTGTTATTATGTGCTGGGTCGTACATATCGATTACTTCGACGCATTCATCCAGCGTCATGCCAATGCGCTTGCCGCGAAGAATGAGCTTGATGCGCACGCGGTCGGCCGGAGTGTAAAGTCGCTTCTGGCCCTGCCGCAGTGGTGCAATCAAGCCCTTTTCCTCGTAGAAGCGGATCGTTCGCGTCGTTACCTCGAACTCTTTCGCCAGCTCTGAAATAGTATAGGTGGTATCGGGTGAGTGGCTTGGTCGATTGCGGTCGGGCATGAAAGTAAATATAGCCCAAGTTTACGTTAACGTAAACGGTAATATTGATTTGCTGTGATTGCCCTGACTGCCTGTCGCGTGCAAGCCTGTTATTATCGCCTTCCTTGTTTCAGGCCCTTAGCTGCTCATGCCCAATACGATACTCCTGCCGTTGCTGGCCAGCGGTGACTTTGTTTCCGGCCAGGACCTCGCCGATGCGCTGGGTGTCAGCCGCACGGCGGTATGGAAGCAATTGAAAAAGCTGACTGAGTTGGGTTTGCAGATCGAGTCGGTGAAAGGTAAAGGCTATAGGATCCCTGGAGGTATTGACCTGCTTGCAGAGGCGGCGGTGCGCGATTCCATGAGTCAGGCTTCCCTTGGCCTGCTGCGCCACCTCGATTTGCAGGACCGCATTGGCTCGACCAATGCCCGGGCCATGGAACAGATCGGACAGGGTGATGCCACCGGCTACGTGTGCACCGCCGAGCAGCAGAGCGCGGGCCGCGGCAGGCGCGGCCGCGAATGGGTGAGCCCCTATGCTCGCAATCGTTATGTTTCCGCGGTTTGGGAGTACAGCGGCGGCGCGGCCGTGCGGGAGGGGATGAGCCTGGCGGTGGGGGTGATAGTAGCCCGCGCACTGGGCCGCTGTGGCGTGCCGCCAGTCCAGCTGAAGTGGCCTAACGACGTGTTGGCCGATGGTGCAAAGTTGGGCGGCATTCTTTTGGAAATGACAGGTGATGCGACGGGCGTGTGCCAGGTGGTGGTGGGCATTGGGCTCAACGTCGACATGCCGCGGGAGTGCGGCGCGGACATAGACCAGTCCTGGACCGATGTGGCGCGGTGTTGCAACGGCGTGCGCCCCTCCCGCTCGGCGCTATTGGGTGCCCTGCTGGATGAGCTGTTGCCATTGCTGGCAAGCTTTGAGCGCACTGGATTTGCGCCGTGGCAGGAAGAGTGGCAGTCACTGGACGCGTTCGCCGGTCAGACTGTGGTGTTGCACAGCGGCGATCAACAGATGGCGGGCATCGCTCGCGGTGTGGATGGGCGCGGCGCCCTGCAGCTGGAAACTGCTGCCGGAGGTGTGCAGTCAGTGTTTGGGGGAGAAATTTCGATGCGGGCATTCTCGTGAATTGTTGCCTGCAGTTGGATGTGGGCAACAGCAGCGCCAAGTGGCGTATGCGGCTTGGTGAGGGCATTGTCGCCCGTGGCATGTTCCGGCACGGTGACAGCGTCGCCCGCGACACCCTGATTTCCACCCCTGGGGAGCCCGGGCAGATCTGGATATCCAGTGTCGCCAGGCCTGAGGTTGAAGCCGAGCTTGCGGACAGGCTAAGGCAGCGCTGGAATGTGGAGCCCTGGTTCGCCAGAACACCAGCGCGGTGCGGCGATCTGGTCAACAGTTATGCGGAGCCTGAACGCATGGGGGTGGATCGTTGGTTGGCGATGCTGGGCGCACGCAATCACTGCGCGAGCAGGCTTTGTCTGGTGGACGCCGGTTCAGCGCTCACCGTTGATCTCGTTGCTGCCGCTGGTCATCACGAGGGGGGTTATATTATTCCCGGGCCCGCGCTGATGGAGCGGGCCCTGCTGCTGGATACCGACCGCGTGCGTTTCGAGGAAAGCGTGGACTACAATCTGCGTCCCGGAGCATCGACGGCAGAGGCAGTGCGTCACGGAATCGCCCTGGCCCAGGCGGGCGCGGTGGCGTTGGCCCTGAAGCAGGCCGGTTCCCCGACGCCCACGCTGTTTTTTTGCGGTGGAGCGGGTGAGACCCTGATGCAACTGCTGGGGCAGGGTGGTAATTACCTGCCTGACCTGGTGTTTGAGGGGCTGGAAGTGATGGCCAGCGATTCAGGGTTCGTCCGGCTCGATTAGCACCATCCTCTCTCCGAGATAGCGGGACCCGGGCAGTGACAGATGCCCCGGGTCTCTGTAGAGCAATACCCCGTCCAGCAGTGCATGGCAGTGGCGTGCGTCGCACAAAGCACCGGCTGTATCCCAGAGCTTGACACCCTCATGGCGTGTGGCAATGCCGTACAGTATCTGGCGATACTCCCCGTTGATTCGATCGTAACGTTTTCTTGGGAGGCGACACTGCCTGGGTTCAAAGGGAGTCAGGCGTACAGGTCGGGTGTCGATGCAGGTACTGGGCTGAAAACCAAGGCCCGGCCAGTCGATCACCAGTACCACCGTTTTGCCCGCCGTCAGCAGTCGGCTTACGGTCTCTTCCAGCGCCGATGCAAACAGCGCGGCTTTATTCGCCTGCCCATTGCTGCCGGGTTTGCGCAACGTAAATCGCGGATTGTCCGGATTGATATACATGGGGCCCATGGAGGAGAGAAAGACTGTTTCGATAGACGCCTGGCCTAGCACCCAGTCGAGATGTGCTGCGGTGTCGGTGAGGCATGTGGAGTTGCGACCGGAGTCGCGAATCTCGATGCCATAGAGCGGTGGGCAGCCACCGCGACCGAGCCGGACCACACCGTGATGGGTGTCCTTGAAAGCACTGACCAGGGCAAAAAAAACATTGGTGCTATGACTGTCGCCGAGCACGGCGACACTGGGTTGTTTGCCGTTACTCAGGCAGCGGGGGGGGAGTGCAAAAGCGGCTGAGCAGTCGTCGCGTTGATGCAGGCCCAGTTCATTCCAGTAGAGCGCGCTAGCCGCTGCATTTACCTGGCTGGTTCGGCTGGGAAAGCCGTCCCGGACCATCACCAGCATCCCTGCTGCGCCGGTCAGCAATAACGCGGTGATGAGCAGTGCGGGTACCGTGCGCCCCGGGTGATAGCGTAAGGGGGTTTCCACCAGGCGAAAGCTCAGCCAGGCCAGTACTGCACTGACGGCGACCGCCGTGAAGCGAATCAGTGGCTGCGGCTCTGCCGGCTCCATGAGTCGAGCAAACGTGAGCAGCGGCCAGTGCCACAAGTACAGTGGGAAGCTGATCTTGCCAATGAACACCAGCACGCGGCTGCCAAGTATACGGCTGACGCTATTGTCGGGGCCCGCGTAAATAGCCAGCGCTGCGCCCGCAGTGGGTAACAGGGCCCACCATCCCGGGAACTCTGAACGACTGCTGATCTGCCATGCCGCTGCAGCCAGCATCGCCAGCCCGCTTGCGACTAGCGTAGCGCCAGCCTTTCTAGGCGCGGTAGAGAAAGGTCGGCAAGCCAGCAGTGCTCCAGTCAGCAGTTCCCAGGCCCGGAAGTGGGGCAGGAAAAAGTGTGCGGCCGGGTCGGCGGTGACCAGCACGCTGGCTGCAAAGGAGGCAAGCAGCAGGGCGACGACAAGGTAGGCCAGATGGTCTTTTGCCCTGGTTAACAGCAATAGCAGCAAAGGCCAGGCGAGATAAAACTGTTCCTCCACGCCCAGCGACCAGAGGTGTAGCAAGGGTTTCAGTCGGGAGTCGGTATCAAAGTATCCTGCCTCGCTCCAGAAAAGAATGTTGGGGGCAAACACGGCCGCTGCCCCGGTCTGTTTGCCCAGCATTGCATACTCATAGGGCAGCAGTATCCACCACCCCGTCACGAGGCAGAACACCAGGACCAGCAATACCGCGGGGATGATGCGCTGGATGCGGCGGCGATAGAAGCCGATCAGCGAAAAGCGTTGTGCCTGCAGGCCTTGCAGAATAATGCCGGTGATCAGGTACCCGGAGATGACGAAGAAAATATCTACACCGACGAAGCCGCCCGGAAGGAGGGTCGGGAAAGCGTGATAGATAACCACAGCAACGATGGAGAGCGCCCGGAGACCGTCTATGTCTGGCCGATAGTGCTGCATCTGCGGGCGAGCTTAGCTGGTATGCGCCCAGTGGCGCGTCAGGTCGTTGTCGAGTAATTCCGCGTAGTTACTGACGGACAAGGCGAGATCTTCTGCCCCAACCTTGTTGAGTGCCGGCGCGATGCACGCGGGGGAAGTATCAATGCCCAGGGCTTTGCATACGCTTGCGACTGTGCCACCGATGTCGGCTGACAGGTCCTCGTAAAACACATCGAGTACGGATCTTCCCGCGATCGTCTGGACCACTCGCTGCCGCTCCGCGTCGAGCTGGTCACATCTTTCCTGAAAGGCCTCGATATCGACCTTTACCTGTATCTGGCCCTTTGCCTTGCCGCCCATCCCTGAGTGGATGGCGCCGCCGGATTGCATGATCCGCTCGGAAACATAGCGCCGCAGTGGGTTGCGCCTCTGCAGGTGAATCCACTGCAGGTCGGGGGCGGCCAGTAGCCATTGTAGTGCGTCGCGCCAGCGTGTTTGCAGGAGGTCGTTGTATATGACCTTCATGCCTACCGCCATCTCCGGCCGGTAGAGCGCAGTTTCCAGGAACTCACAGGCGTCTGTGTTGCGTAGTTGCAGCAGATTCGCTGAACGGGTCTTACGCTGTTCTTCTGTGGCAGCAAAGGGATCAAACCCGTCGCGATAGCCGCGAACCTGGTTGGGGAGAAACAGCTCGCCATGGCATATAAGCCCCGGGAGGCTGTTCAGCGTTTTCGCCAGCAATGTGCTGCCGGTACGTGGAGCGCTGACGATGACGAATTTCACAGGCATATTTTTCGGTGTTGGTGGTCTCTCTGTATCTGTGCCTGACAGATGTTGTGCGGCAGCAGGCCCATGCGGACTCGAACATGAGCGCCGCGCCGCAGAGTTCCTGGTCGGCGGTGATTGCGCCAGGTGTTCAACGGTAGTTTACCGAGATCACGATGTGCTCACCGTCAAAGGAAAGGTCTTGGATATTCTCCCTGAACGGCAGCAGGTATGGGTGCCTGGGCAGGTCGGAGCGCATAGGGTCGGTTATCTGAGCGGACCAGGCCCCCTGTAGCTCCCGCCGCAAGCCTTGTGCATCGGTATTGTCACGGTCGAACTGTAGTGCATCTATCCTGGGTTCGTGTAACAGGATCTTGCGTTCAACAGGGTCGTAACCCAGCCTGCCGGAAAAAGCGGCACGCCCCGTCTCGCTGATCGCCACACCTGCCTGGGGGCGGTGGTCGTAGGCCTGGAACCTGACCTGAATGCCGATGCGTTGCCGGTCGATAAACAGCAGCGTGGGCTCGGTGAGAAAAAGCCTGGCCTTTGTCAGGTTTACCGTGATGGGAAACTGTTCCCGGGCAATGTTTGTACCCATCTCGGCGGAAATCGGCAGCGTTGTGCTTAATCCCGCGGATACGGATGTCGCTGCCAGTGCTGTTACTGCTGCGAGTAGTCCGTAAATAAACCTTGCCCGCATCTGTTTACCTGTCGCTTTGTTGAGATGGGTGCATAGTAGGCCGGGTCCGACCAGTACGGCAACTGCCGATTGCGGGCTGCCGTGACCCAGGCCCCGGGCGATCCTGCGGGCTCGTGGCTGTCGGGGGCGTGTTCGCCGTAGCGCCAAGGCAGGCGACTTTCTCAGGCTCGCCTATTGCATCCCCCCAGCGCTTTGCATAGAATCACCGCCCGTTGAGTCGGCAGCGGTTTGAGGGTGTTCTTCCTTCTATATATACACCGGCTCAAAGGCGTGGATTTGGCTGGCGTAGCTCAGTAGGTAGAGCAGCTGATTTGTAATCAGCCGGTCGGGGGTTCGATTCCTCTCGCCAGCTCCATTCCATCCCCGCTTTTTTCTCAATTTAGTGCCTTGCGAAGCGTGATTTTCCCGGTCGTTGGGGTGGGTATCGGTTGCCTGTATCGCCTGCTGAAAAAGTGTGCGTAAGTCGATCATTTTATTGGGATAAGCGGTTGACATTGGGTGTGGGCATCCGGACAATATGCCGCCTTCTGGAGGGGTTCCCGAGTGGCCAAAGGGATCAGACTGTAAATCTGACGCGAAAGCTTCGGTGGTTCGAATCCACCCCCCTCCACCATATAGCAGGCATGTCTGGAGTGGTGTCTGGCAGGTTAACTCGTTGATCTGTCTGAAGATTAGATTTTGGCAGTACGCGGGTATAGTTCAAAGGTAGAACCTCAGCCTTCCAAGCTGATGATGCGGGTTCGATTCCCGCTACCCGCTCCAGAGTGTGAAGGTAAGGCTCATATAGCTCAGTCGGTAGAGCACTTCCTTGGTAAGGAAGAGGTCACCGGTTCAAATCCGGTTATGAGCTCCACTTTTTATAAAGTGTGTTTGGGTTTGTTTGGTTTTAACTAGAGTGGTTTAAAGCAAGGCTGCGGCCGGTGTCATAGGAGATTGTCGTAATGGGCAAAGAAACATTTGAACGTACTAAGCCCCACGTAAACGTGGGCACCATCGGTCACGTT
>NZ_PKUS01000013.1 GCF_002866825.1 Pseudohalioglobus lutimaris
ATCGACAACACTCCTTCTCTGTACTAAGAGATTAGAATGTTGCGTCGACCGTTTGAATCCGCAGTCCAAATATGGTCCAACTGGTATTAATGTTAGTGCAAACTTACTGGGAAAAGCTTTGTAGAATGGCCCGCCCGAGAGGATTCGAACCTCTGACCTCTGCCTCCGGAGGGCAGCGCTCTATCCAGCTGAGCTACGGGCGGTGAAGGCGGGCGATGTTACCAGCGATGCAGGGTTTCGTCTATTCTGTGACCTTCGGGTTTTCCCACAATACCAGGCTTTTTGCCGGCCCCACGTCCAGCTCTTTTTACAGGGTTCCGTCACATAGTCACAATGGATGGCGTCGTGTAAGCCAGGTGATTGGGTACTACGTGGTACAGAAGAGGGCTCTGGCGTTCAGTTTCGCTGCGCATCGGACAATGCCGGGCGGCGTGTTCTTCGCGGTATTCTATGCTGCCGCGCGACGCCCTGAGATCACCCCTGCGGTGATTGCCCGGATTCGCAGTTTGTCGGGGCAGGTATATAAACGTTAAGGACCTACGCCCAGGGGTCCCCAGTACTGCTCCAGGAAAGCCTCGATGTCGGCATAGGCACGATCGCGTACCGGCTCGTCGAACCCTACGATGTAGCCGAAGCCCACACAATCTTTGAATTTGGGTGCACTGGTGAAACGCGACAGCATTTTCTCCGCGTGACTGGCGTCCGCGGTGTATTCGTTCAGGTACTCGCCGTTGAGCAGTGGCCTGCCGTTGTCGTCATAGACGAGCTCGCAGCCCGCCAGGTAGGGCGAGTCCTCGCTGAAGAACCTGGGCACGGAGGCCTCCCAGGCATGTCCTGCGCCCTCGTAGAGATGGGCGGTGACCTCGGTACCCAGGGCACGTAACGCATCCTCCCGCTGGCGGCATGCCACCAGGTCGTTGGAGGCGTCCTCGGTGCCGCGCAGGGTCAGCAGTGGGGCGTCTCCCACGTTGTCAGACTGCAGGTCCTGGTAGCAGGGGCCGTAGGCGTCTATATGCAGGTTGAACGGATACGCGTCGGGCGCGAGCGCCTGGTGGATGCGCCTGTCCATGGCCAGACGCGCCGCCATGCCGCCGTAAGAAAAGCCGATAATGCCGATGCGCCGGGAATCGATTGACGCGCTGGTCTGCAGCAGTTTAAGCGCCGCGTAGGCGTCGGCAATCAGGTCGAACTCAGTTACCGATGAGGTACGGATCACGTAGTTGGCGTCCCTGCTGAATCCCCGCGGTTCATAGTATTCAACCACGAAAGCGGCGATGCCGCGCTGGTTGAACCAGGCCGCGTACTCATGTTCGCGGCCCGGGGTGATGCCGCCGCTGCCGGGCACAATTACCATGGCGGGAACCGGGTTGTCAGTGCTGGCCTGCTGCGGGTAGCTGAGGAACCCTTTGCCGGTAGTGGGTCGGGACAGCGCCATATTTCCCAAAATGATCTCCAGGTCGTAGGGGCTGGTAGTGGCGTAGTAGACCGGGCCCTCGGTGCCTGGCTGTAATTGATCCTGGGGCGCCGGCCAGTCGGGGTGGTCCGGCAGAGTGAGGGCGATGAGTCTTGCTCGCACCGGCGGCAGCAGCAACAGGCCTATGATGAGCAGGATGACCAGGGCGGCCGTGATCAGGACTCTTTTCATTGGCTTCTCCCACGAGGCCAGGATGCCGCGCGCACCCGCAGCCTGACGCAATAAATAGTACTGCACAGAATAGGCATGGCGCTGTCCTGCGTCCACGGTTAATGCTGCGCCGGCAACCCTGGGCAGCGAGCAACACGGGTTTCAGGACAGGGCGTTATATCAAGCCTATAATGCGATGCAGATGACTTATCTGCTCGCCATGGTGTTTTTTTTCGCTCCCGCGCTGCTGCTTTGGACCGCCCACCATCAGGCCTGGGCGCGCAAGCTGGGCATTATTGCGCTTTGTTATATTGCTGGCTTACTCGTTGGTAATGCGAACGTGTTGCCAGAGGCATTCATTCCCGCGCAACAGATGCTGGTCGATGCGACTGTGCTGCTGGCGTTGCCGCTGCTTCTGTTCACGCTGGATGTGCGCCAGTGGCGCACCGTGGCGGGCAAAGCGATGCTTTCCATGGGCATTGCCACCACCTCCGTGGTCACGCTGGCAACCTGTCTGTTCTTTCTTTTCCGGGGCGGTGGTGCCGAGTCTGCGGCGCACTTTGCGGCGATGTCGGTTGGGGTTTATACCGGAGGTACACCCAACCTGGCGGCGATCAAGTCGGGCCTGGATATTCCCCACAGCGAGTATATTATTTTTCATAGCCTGGATACGCTGATCGGCGCAGCCTATCTGCTCTTCATGTTGACAATGGGCGTGGCCCTGTTTCGACGCTTACTCGGCGCCCCTGCGCCCCCGGTGGAGACCTCCGCCGTGACAGCGCCAGCAATCGGGGAGCCGGACGCACAGGCCAGCCATTACGACAGCGACGATTATTCCTCGTTGCTCACGGCAGGTAATCTGCCCGAGCAGATCAAAGCGCTGGCGCTGGCCGTGCTGGTGGTAGCCGCTGCCCTGGTGCTCGCAGAAGTGCACGCCATGGCGAAGGGTGCAGCGCGCAGCCCCGCTATCGTAATCATGGCGCTTACTACATTTGGAATCCTGCTCTCGCTAGTCCCCCGGGTAAGGCGCATGCACCTTGCCTATAAGCTGGGCATGTATCTTATCTACGTGTTTTGCTTTGCCGTGGCATCCATGGCCAGTCTGCAACGCCTCGCCCAGGTAGACGTTATCATCACGCTGTTTATCGCCGGAACGGTGCTGGGTAGCGTCGTCGTGCACGCGCTGCTATGTCGGCTTGCGCGCATCGACAGCGACACGTTTATGGTGACCTCGGTCGCCGCCGTCTGCAGCCCGCCCTTTGTACCGATGATGGCGCGGGCCCTGGGTAATCCGGGCACTATACTGTCGGGTATGACGGCAGGCATTATTGGCTACGCGCTAGGCAACTACATTGGCATCAGTCTCGGCCTGTACTTGCAGAGCCTGTAAACGAATTACCGGAGGTTTCGCCATGCATAAGGCAATGCCCGAACAGGGTCGTGACAGCGAACAGATATTGAGTGACCTTGACGCATTTAAAGACCAGGATCCCCATTACAAGGATGGCCGCGTCTGGAGCCTTGTTTATTATCTGGATGAGGACCACTCTGATTTTCTCAAACAAAGCTATCACAGCTATGCCTGCGAGAACGGCCTGAACCCGGGCGCTTTCAAGAGCCTTAAAAAAATTGAAACCGAGGTGATCAGCGCTACCGCCGATATTCTCAACGGCACCGAAGAGGTTTGCGGTGTGGTCACTTCCGGCGGCACCGAAAGCTGCCTGATGGCGGTTAAAACCTACCGCGATATGGCGCGAGACCAGCGCGGTGTAAAGAACCCGGAAATGATCATGCCGACCACCGCCCATGTGGCCTGGTTCAAGGCGTCGGAGTACTTTGGCGTAAAGATACGGCTGGTGCCGTTGACCAGGGATTTTACGCCCGACCTGAAAAAGCTGAAGCGGCTGATCAATCGCAACACGGTGATGATTCTGGGCAGCGCGCCGGAGTACCCGCACGGTACCATCGACCCCATCGAAGCGATGGGTGCGATAGCGCAGAAAAAGAAAATTCCACTGCATGTGGATGCCTGCGTGGGCGGTTTTATCCTGCCGTTCATGGCCATGAACGGGGAGCAGATACCGCCATGGGATTACCGCGTGCCCGGCGTGACGTCGATCTCTGCAGATATTCACAAGTACGGCTACGCCGCCAAGGGCGCCTCTACCATCACCTATCGCAACCTGGACTACCTGCGCTACCAGATGTTTGCGTATGAAAACTGGCCGGGTGGGGTGTTTGCATCGTCTGCCCTGCTCGGCACGCGTCCGGGGGGAGCCTATGCGGCTGCCTGGGGGGTGATTCAGTACTTTGGCAAGACGGGATACCGCAAGTTGGCCGAGGATACGCTATCGGCAGTGAACCAGTTGAAAGCGGGTATTGCCGCCATGCCTGAACTGGAGGTCATGGGCAATCCGCAGGGGCCGCTGTTTTCCTACCGCTCGGTCGACGCGGACGTCAATATCTATGCCGTGGGTGACCAGATGGACGCGCGCGGCTGGCAGGTCAACCGCAATCAGCAGCCAGCGGGCTTGCATGCCATGGTCACCGCGCAGCATTTGCGAGTGGTAGACGAATACCTTGAGGACCTGCGCTCGGCTGTGGCCGCGGTAAAGGCTGATCCATCCCTCGCGCAGCAGGGCGGGGCCGCAACCTACGGCATGATGGCCCACGTGCCCTTGCGCGGCATGGTGAAGAAGAAAGTACTGGAGATGTACTCTGAACAGTACCGCGCCGGCGGCGGGGAGCTTGACCTGGCTGCAGGCGCCGGCAATGACAGCAGCCTTGTCGACAGGCTGGTGACGCGCTACGTGAATTACAAGTCACGCAAGGCCGGTTCCTGACGCAGGTGCTCCCTGCCTGCTACTGCATCTCTATACAGATCTTGCCGAAATGCTGCTGTGTCTCCTGGTGGCGGAAGGCGTCGGCCAGCTGTGCCAGCGGGTAACGACTGTCGATGACCGGACGCAGGTCATTGGCTTCTACTGCGGCAATCATGTCGGCCTGGTGCCGTTGGCTGCCCACGGTGATGCCGTGGATGCGGGCGTTCTTCTGGAACAGTTCTGCGGTGGGCACTTCACCGGAGAACCCGGTCAGTACACCGATCATGCTGATGCAGCCGTCAAAAGCCACAGCGCGCACGGACTGCGCCACAGTACCCGAGCCACCCACTTCAACCACCAGGTCAGCGCCATGGCCGCCGGTGAGTTCCAGTACCTTGTCACCCCAATCGGGCGTGTCTTTATAGTTGATCAGGACCTCTGCCCCCAACTCCCCCAGACGTGCAAGCTTGGCGTCAGAAGAGGAGGTGGCGATGACCCGGCACCCCATAGTCCTGGCGAACTGCAGGGCAAAAATGGATACGCCGCCGCTGCCCTGTACCAGGACCCAGTCGCCGGGGCGCAGGTGCGTTTCTACCATCAGCGCCCGCCAGGCGGTCAGGCCCGCGCAGGTCAGTGTCGCCGCTTCGGCGAAGTCGAGGTTGGCGGGCATGCGGCTGAAGGCGTTGGCGGGCATGGTGACGCTGTCGGCGGCAAAGCCGTCCACGTTGTCGCCGGGAACACCCTGGAGGCGCTCGAAGGTAGGGCCACCGTCCTGCCACTGCGGGAAGAAGTGACTGAGTACCCTGTCGCCCACAGCGAACTGGCTGACCCCTTCGCCCACGGCAGTGACCACACCGGCGCCGTCTGACATGGGTATGCGGCCGTCCTCGGTCGGCAGCAGCCCGAGCACCACCACGTAGTCGTGGAAGTTTAACGAGCTGGCCTTGACCTCGACCTGGATTTCACCCGGTCCCGGCGCTTGGGGCTCGATTTCCTTGAGGGTGAGCTGGTCCAGTCCACATGGTGCCTTGAGAGTCATTGCCTGCATGGTGATTCCTTGATGTTTTTTGTTGGCCTTGTACGTCGGGTAGCGGATGCGTAGCCCGATGTCGTTATCGGTGTGTCCCACAGGATACTACGTGTTTTGCAGCGGTGCAGTTCATGCCGTGCCGGTACTGCCGGTACAATACGGCTTGATTGCGCGGCGTGGTCGACGGTAGTGATGCCATTGTGCTCAAGCACATTACCCGCCAGACAAGCTGCGGCTCGGGCTATACTGCTGGCTGCGCGCTGATGACAGCGTGGGCCACCAGTAAGGAGTAAGCCGATGAGTGAATCAAAGAGCGGTCGCGACGACCCGCGTTTTCGCCAGATTGATTCCTTCGACCAGTACCTGGGCACGGACCTGGCACGCACGCACGGCTTTACCCGCAGTGAGCAAGCGGCCGGGCTGGACCCGGCCCTGGTGCAGTCACAACATGAACAACTGATGCGCGACGGCTACATCATTCTCCAGGATATGGTGGACGCGGACACCCTGCAGGCGCTGCGCACAGAGGCCACACCGCAGCTGGAAAAAATGGGCCGCAATTCCTTTGAAGGGGAGCGTACGCAGCGCATCTACGCTGTTCCTGAGAAGCTGCGTTCGGCAGATCCGTTTATCGAGCACCCGCTGGTACTGGCGCACCTGGACCGGCTGTTTCAGCCCAACTACCTGCTGTCCCAGGCTCAGGTCATCAATATCCTGAGTGACTCTCCCGCCCAGCCCCTGCATATTGACGACGGCTTTTACGCCTGGCCACGCCCGCGGCCAGCCCTGTCGGCGGCAACGGTGTTCGCGGTGGATGATTTCACGGCAGAGAATGGCGCCACGGTGGCGATTCCCGGCAGCCACCTGTGGGCGGAGGAGCGTTCACCGCAGCCCGGGGACGCGCGCGTGACGGCGGTGATGCCGGCGGGGTCCTGCATTCTGTTTCTGGGTAACCTCTGGCACGGGGGCGGCGAAAACTTCAGTGGCAGCAGTCGGTTGGCTATCACCGCGCAATATTGCGAGCCCTGGCTGCGCACCCAGGAGAACTATTTCCTTTCCGTGTCAGCAGAGACCGCGGCTGCAGTCTCCGAGGATATCCGCCGCCTGCTGGGTTACTCCATCCATCCGCCGTTTATGGGCATGAGCGATGGCATGCACCCCAAGCGCAGGCTCCCCGGGGGCGACAGCTGAGCGCTACTCGGTGGTGACGCGGCGAATTTTTGCGCCCAGGCCGGCCAGTTTATTTTCCAGGTGCTCATAGCCGCGATCCAGGTGGTAGATACGGCTCACCTCGGTGTCGCCGCTGGCGACCAGTCCGGCCAGCACCAGGCTGGCACTGGCGCGCAGGTCTGTGGCCATGACGGGCGCCCCACTCAGGCCCTTGCGCTTGCCGCGCACCACCGCCACCTGGGTCATGGGCGTAATATCCGCCCCCAGTCGCACCAGTTCCTGTACGTGCATGAAGCGGTTTTCAAAAATGTGTTCGGTCACCACGGAGGTGCCCTCGGCCTGGGTCATCAGCGCCATGAACTGGGCCTGCAGATCTGTCGGGAAGCCGGGGTAGGGCGCGGTGGCAATATCCACGGCCTGCCAGCTATCGGTGCTTTGCACCGTGATCGCGTCGGCAGTGGTATCCACGCGGAAACCGGCGTCACGCATCTTGTCGACCAGTGACTGCAAGTGTTCGGGGATGCAGCAGTCCACCGTAACATTGCCACCGGTAATAGCGCCGGCGATCAGCAGCGTGCCAGCCTCTATGCGATCGGGCACGATACTGTGACGCGCCGGGGTCAACTTCTCGACACCCTCAACGGTAATCACACTGCTGCCTGCACCCTCTATCCGGGCGCCCATGGCGATCAGGTAGTTGGCCAGGTCGACGACCTCCGGCTCCTTGGCTGCGTTCTCAATCACGGTGGTGCCGCTGGCCAGGCTGGCGGCCATTAATGCGTTTTCGGTGCCGCCGACGGTGACTTTCTCAAACAGGATGCGATCACCCACCAGGCGTTGCGCGCGGGCCACCACGTAACCACCCTCGCTGGAAATATCGGCGCCCAGCCGACGCATGGTCTCGATATGCAGATCGATAGGGCGGGAGCCGATAGCGCAGCCCCCGGGCAGGCTGACCCTTGCCTCGCCGTAGCGAGCCAGTAGCGGTCCCAGGCAGAGAATACCCGCGCGCATCTTGCGTACCATGTCGTAGTCCGCAACGTGCGCCGCGGGCGCTTCCACGTCCACCAGCAGCGAGCCGCCCTGGCGTTCGCTGGTCGCGCCAAGGGACGCCAGCAGTTGCTGCGTCGACTCGATGTCCTTGAGCTCCGGCACATTGTCGAAGTGGTGACGTCCGTCCGCCAGCAATGAGGCGAACAGAATGGGCAGCGCCGCGTTCTTCGAGCCGCTGGTGCTGACGGTGCCATTGAGGCGCTGACCGCCGCTGACGATGATAGAATCCAAGGTTTACTCCGCTGAGGCCACTGCCGCGCGGGGGCGGCAAGGATTGGAAAGGGCGCTAGGGTACCAGTTCGCACCCTCCGGAGAAATAGTTGCCTCGCGCACAGTTCCCCCGTCGGGGCGCGCGCGGTATCGTGTACTTTCAATCGTACCTACCATGGAATGCTCCCGCCGGATGACAGCCGCAGAAAACCTGACTCTGGAACAGTGCGTCGCCCTGAAGTTGATGCTGGATATCCGCTTCTTCGACACCGGCAGCGGTGCGCAGCCGGTACTGCAGCTACCGCCCACCCTCGCCGAGGGGCTTGCGGCCTTGCAACCGGGCGGCATTATCCTGTTTCGGGAGAACCTGGCATCCGTGGAGCAGATCACCGCACTGACGGCGCAGATTCGCCAGTGCCTGTCACCGATGACGCTGATTGCCATCGACCAGGAAGGGGGCAGGGTGACCCGCCTGCCGCGGGAACAGGTGACCAGTTTCAGTGGCAATATGGCGCTGGCAGCCTGCCCCGCCGATGAGCGTACGGCGCTGGCGCGCGCCATGGGCGCCGCCCAGGGTGAAGAACTCGCTGCACTGGGGATCAACGTCAACTTCGCCCCCACGCTGGACGTCAACAGCAATCCGCAGAACCCGGTCATCAACGTACGCGCGTTCGGTGATGACCCCGTTGCGGTCGCGTCTCTGGGCGCTGAGGTTGTCAGTGGCCTGCAGGGCACCGGGGTGGCGGCCGCGGTAAAGCATTTTCCCGGACACGGTGACACCAGCCAGGACAGCCACACCCATTTACCCTGCGTAATGCGCGACGCGCAGAGCGCCGCGCGCGTTGACCTGGCGCCTTTTGCTGACGTTATTGCTGCGGTTTCCCCGGCCATGGTGATGACCGCGCACATCCAGTATCCGGCGCTGGACGCAGACACGCTTCCCGGTACCGGTATTGTCCGCCCGGCAACGCTCTCACACCGCATTGTCACCGGCCTGTTGCGCGAACAGATGAACTTCAAGGGAGTGGTGATCAGCGACGCGCTGGATATGCGCGCCATCAGTGAACTGATGACGCCGCTGGAGGCGGTACTCGCGTGTTTTCACGCGGGCGTGGACATTGCCCTGATGCCGCTGCTGGTGCGCAGTGGGGATGCTCTGGCGCAACTGCGTTTGCTGGTATCGGCGGTGGCGGAAGCGGTGCGCGCGGGTGAACTCGAGGAGAAACAACTGCGGGTTTCCGCGGAGCGTATTCTACAACTGCAGGCTCGCCACGCAGCCGGCGAACAGGACTGCGCAGCGGTCTCCTGTCTTGGCTGTGCTGCGCATCGCAGCCTCGAAGCGAACATTGCGCGCCACAGCATTACCCTGGTGAGCGGGACGCAACCACGACTGAACCAGGGGAGCGCAGTACATCTGCTGATGCCTGGCCGGGACAGCGCGGCGGCGCTTTGTCAGGCACTGGAATTTCTCGACCCTTCCCTGCGAATCACCTGGCAGAGCCTGGAAGACTTCGACGCTACCCGGGAGCGCGAACTGCTGGCGGCAGCCGATGTGTACCTGGTCGGCGTCAGTGAGCCTGCAGTCAGCGCCGTTGACCTGGGTGGTGCGGAGGACCTGGACGCGCTGGCCGACCACAGCCCGGCCTCGGTGCAGAAATGGTCCCTGGGCCAGGCCGGTGGAGTGCAGCGCGTCGTGGTGATGCTAAATTCACCCTACAGCTGCGCCGACTTCACTTCCCTGGCGGATACCGTGCTGGCGACCTATGACGGCGCTACGGTGGGTTACGGCGGAGAGCCAGGGCCCGCGTACCAGGCCCTGGCCGCAGTGCTCACTGGTATGGCGTCGCTGCGAGGGCAGCTTCCCGTCAGGCTTTCCTTGTAGGAGGACAAAGCAATTTTATAGCCCCCGGCAAGATGTCCACAGTCACCGGGGTTGTGCCCAGGTGTTCACCATCGGCTTCTATCTGGGCGGGGTCACCGTGATGTTCGATTTCCAGCCGTCGCGCCCGGTGGTAAGAAACTGCATGGTGGCGTATAAACTCGCTGCGCCGCAGGGCCCCGAGGTGGCGCAGGAAGTCAGCTGTGCTGGCGTCCGCCACCAGGGTCACCGACAGCTGGCCGTCGTCAATCCTCGCGTGCGGCGCGATGCACAGGCCAGAGCCGAAGTAGCGGCCGTTTGCGGCTACCACCGCGAGTGATCTTCCGCGCCAGCAGAGCCCCTGGTCAGAGCGCACGGTCAATTCCTTTCCGCGGAAGGTGAGAAAGGTGCGGGCGATCGATATCGGGTAGCGCAGGGGCCGTCCTATCACAAGTGGCATGGCCTGCATGCTCGACACCACTGCCGCACCAATCCCTATGTCGGCGGAGTTTAGAAAGTAACGTATGTCGCGTTGGTCTCCGGCACCGCGGTAGCGTATCCGCCCGGCGTCTACATAGCGGCAATCGCCGCTCTTCAATAGCCCGATTAGTTCCGCTGTGTCTCCCCGGAGGCCGACTGTGCGCGCGTAGTCGTTGGCGGTTCCGCGGGCCAGCAGCCCCAGCGCAGGAAGTGCCCGGCGTGCCAGGCCGTGTTGCAGGACGCCGTTCAGAACCTCGTGAAGTGTGCCGTCGCCACCCACTGCAATCAGGTAGTCGCTGCCTTCGCAGGCGCGGTTCGCCAGGTCCACGATAGACCCTGCCTCGCGACTTTCCAGCGCGGTTATCTGCGCCTGCGGCAGTGCCTGTCGCAGGCACTCCACATCCCTCCTGATGTGCTGCAGGTGGCCGAGATTGCCCTTGATAAGCAGTGCTATTTTCAATATCCAGGTGCTTCTGTCTGCTGGCTTGACTACACCTTACTCCGGTAGTGTAAAAATCGGCAGCATAAAAAACCCGGCCGCAGCCGGGTTGCAATTCAGGGCGCGATGATCACAGCGGTGGGAAGGTTCCCAGCACCAGCGCAGCCGCTTCATTGATCTCGCCGGGCTCATCTTCGTGCTTCTTGCCCTTGAGTTTTGACTGGGTCACGCTGCGCCATACGCTCTTGCCTAACTTCGGGTCGATCATATCGATGATGAACGTGCCCTCGGTGTAATTGCTTACGCTGACCTCGGTATTGCTGCAGTTCCAGCAGTTGTACATGCTGTAGCGATTGTAGCCACCGTAGCGCCCGTATCCCATGCCATAGGAAGGTGTCTCGTAGGTGCGCACATCTGTCTTGTGCTGGGTGCCCAGGTGCCAGCTCAGCAGCAGGTCGGCCTCGGCGTCGCTGTCTACTACTTCAAAACCACGATTGCGTAACTCCAGTGCCAGCGCATCATCAATACGTTCTTTCTGGAAGTCGCTGAGCTGCAGCGGGTTGTCGCCGGAGACCTGTCCGGAGCGGTCGTAGAAGCTGATTTTTCGGGCTTTACTGAAGTCGTAGTCCTGCTTGAAGTCGATACTGGGTTTGGGCGTGGTCGAACAGGCCACCATCAATAGCGCGGCGCTGAAGAGGGGAATGCTGGTGCAGAGACGTTTCAGTGTAGCGTTCATTATTAACTCCGGTAAGTAGTGATCGGGCTCGTTGGTCGTTGCTCACGGTTGCCTTCGCCGTGACGCGGGCCCGGCCCGGGGCACAGTGTAGCTAATTTCTCTGACTAATAGCAGGGTCAGGGGTTCCCCTCGCAGCTCTCCAATACTGATTGCAGTTGAATGACGTGTTCACGCGGCGCCTGCCCAAAATCCTGCAGGTCGCTATCGCGGCGAGCCTGCCAGTGTCGGTAGTCAGCTGGTAAAAAGTCTGCCAGCTGTTGTTCCAGCTCCAGCACTGGCGGCATAAGTTCATGCTGGCGCCGGCCTAATATCGCGGCCCGGGGCTGAATGCCGTCGATGAAAAACTTGCGAATCACGTTGGGCAGGATGTCTGCGGCGGCAGGGCGTATGCGTCCGGCGCACAGGGGGCCGCGTGTGGCCTGTGCCTGTAACACGCTGTTTGCGCGCTCCAGCCAGTGTGCCTGGTGGGCGAGTGCCCCCCACAGGGTGCCGCCGTCTCCCAGGCTCACTTCACTGAGCTGTAGTTCAAATGCCAGGTTGTCGGCCTGGTAGTCGCCCTGCAGCCAGCGAGTGGTGCTGGCGTTTATCTGTTCCAGCGCGGTGATCACCCTGCTGGATGTATCGTCGGGGTAACCGTGTTCCAGTGACCCGGGTCGCCACAGGTCGGCGAACTCCGCGCTACCCAGTGTGGCGTTGAAGATCAGTGCGGGTAATTGGCGTTGTTTCAATACCTGCGCGCGCTCAAGATCCCGCACCAGTTCTTCGTTGCCCTCATTCGTCAGCATGTCTACGCAGGCCGGCGCAAGGCGCAGGAATTCCAGCGCCAGCAGCAGGCGCTGGGAGTCGCGGGCCAGCATACCCAGGCTGCTGTTCTGCTTGCCTATGGTGACCTGCAGGTCACAGCCACGCAGGTCCAGGAAATCCAGGGCGCCCAGGCTGTCGCGCTCTATAGTGAGCCGCAACTGGCCCGCCCGTGGCAGCCTGGGTACAGATGCAGGCAGTGTGTTGTTGTTAGCGCTGACTGAGAGAGTGCGTTGCAGACGCTCGATATACGTGGTGAAAGGGGTATCTGCGCCGGTCCCGCCGCATGCGCTCAGCGTCTGTAGCAGCAACAGGGCCAGAAGCAGGTGGCGGACGGGTGTGGGCAGTTTTGCAGGCATTACCGTGTTATAGCGCAGTAAGGCGGGAAATGGATCATCGTTTTTTGCCGTCTCACCCCACCCGGGCGCTGCCTGCGCATCCCATGCCATCTGTGGGGCTTTTTGGTTACACTGATACGATGTAGCTTTGGAGAGTTCCGTATGCGCCAGGTCATTATGCTTTTGGGTCTGCTCTTTACCCTTCAGGCGGTCGCCGACGAGCCGCTCAGCGCCCAGGACATTATCCGTAAGGCCATGGATCACTACCGCGGCCAGACTTCCTATTCAGAGATGACCATGATCATTCATCGCCCCGACTGGGAGCGCAGTATGACCATGCGCGGTTGGAGCGAGGGCGACAAGCAAACCCTGGTGCGGGTAGTGGAGCCGAAAAAAGACGCCGGTAACGGCACGCTGTCCGTGGACGGCAATATGTGGACCTACGCACCGAAGATCAACCGGGTGATAAAGGTGCCATCGTCGATGATGAGCCAGAATTGGATGGGCTCGGACTTTTCCAACAAGGACGTCAGCAAAGACACGGCCATTATCGAGGACTATGAGCACACGCTGCTATCCTCGCGTGAGGAGGACGGCCACACGATATGGGTGATCCAGTCCGTGCCCCATGAAGAGGCTGCCGTGGTATGGGGCAAGGAAGTACTGGAGGTGCGCGATGACTGGGTGTTGCTTGAACAGCAGTTCTGGGACCAGGACGGCGAGTTGGTAAAAACGCTAAAGGCTGGCGAAATCAGGGAAATGGGCGGACGCATGGTGGCCACGGTTCTGCGTATGGGCAAGGTGGATACTCCAGACGAGTGGACCGAGGTGCGCACCGAGGCAGTAGAGTTTGACCTGACGCTCCCCGCCAATCTGTTCACCCTTGCAAACCTGAGAAACCCGCGACAATGAATGTGACCTGGCTGCTGGCCTGGCGCAACCTGTGGCGTCATGGGCGTCGTACCTGGCTGACGGTGGGTGCCATGGTGTTCTGCAACCTGCTGCTGGTATTCATGATTTCCCTGCAGCTGGGCTCCTACCAGATGATGATCAACAACAGCCTCGCCATGGTCAGTGGGCACCTGCAGGTGCAGCACGGTGATTTCATGGCCGACCAGCGCATGCGTGACACCGTGCCGGCGGTGGTCGCGTTGTCTGATTCAGTGCGCGCGGCCCTGGGCGTAGATGCAGTCGCGGCCCGCGGCCAGGCCTTCGCTCTGGCCTCCAGCGACGATCGCTCCTTCGGTGTACTGCTCACCGGCGTGCAGCCCACGCTTGAGCCACAGGTGTCGAGCTTTCCCGGGCTGGTCAATCGCGGCCGCTATCTGCGCGCCGATGACCGCGACGCCATCGTCATCGGTGCTGTGCTGGCCCGCAATCTGCAAGTAGACCTCGGCGGGGAGCTGACTTTTCTGGGCAGTGGCCGCGACGGGTCGTTTGCTGCCGGCATTGCGACCGTCGTCGGTATAGTCGATACCGGTATTGCCGACCTCGATCGCGTTGTCGCCCAGGTACCGCTGACCTGGTTTCAGGATGTGTTCACCATGGGCGATCATGGCCACGCGGTGGTGGTACGTTTGCCGGAACTGGATACCGTTCCCGCGGCGGTAAGCACCGTTCAGGGTCTGGTAGCCGATAACGACTCACTGCGGGTGCTCGACTGGGAAGCGTTGCAGCCGGGTCTGCGCCAGGCTATTCAGTCGGACATGGCGAGTAACTGGTTCATGTACGCTGTGCTGATCGTGCTGGTGGCGTTCAGTGTGCTCAATACCCAACTGATGTCGGTGCTGGAGCGCACCCGGGAGTTTGGTGTGATGCTGGCGCTGGGCATGGGCCCCGGCCGGTTGGCACGCCTGGTCGCCATGGAAACACTGTTAATGGCCGCACTGGGCCTGGGCCTGGGCCTGTTTTTTGGTGCCTTGCTGATCTGGTATCTCAGCGTTGCCGGGTTCACTTACCCGGGCATGGAGGAAATGGCGGCACGCTTCAATATGGGCGACCGTATGTATCCGGAGGTCAGCCTGTTGGCACTGGCCTGGGGGCCGACGACGGTATTTGTATTCACCCTGGTCGCGGCGATTTACCCGGCACTTCGCCTGTTCCGCCTGGAGCCGGTCGCGGCCATGAGGGCGGCCTGATGAGCGGTGCCTCGCGCGTTGTTGCAGTGTTGGCCTGGCGCAACCTGTGGCGCAATTACCGTCGCACGCTGGTGATGCTGCTGGCCATTGGTACCGGCGTGTGGGCGATGATCTTCATGTCATCCCTGATGCGCGGCATGACCGACCAGATGGTGCTCAATGGCCTGGCGGTGCTGCCGGGTGAAGTACAGATTCATCATCCCTCCTACCGCAACGACCCCAGCGTGGTGAACAGCATGTCGGCTCCCGGGGGCGATCTGCTGGCAGCGCTGGAGAAACCACCGGTCACTGCCTGGGCGGCCAGGGTGCGGGTGCCGGCAGTGATTGCCAGCGAGCGCGATAACCGTGGCGTCACGCTGCTGGGCGTGGACCCGTCGGCAGAGCAGCCACTGGGCTCCCTGCCCGATGAGATTGTGGAGGGGCGTTTTCTCGCTGATGCTGGCGACCGTGGGGTGGTGCTGGGTGCCAGCCTTGCCCGTAAACTCGACACCCAACTAGGCAAGCGCGTGGTGATTATGTCGCAGGACCCACAGAACAATGTGGCGGACCGCGGGTCGCGCGTTGTTGGTATCTATCGCGCGCGCCTGGCCAGTAACGAGGAACAGTTTGTCTATGCCGGCCGTGACGTGTTGCAGGAGATGCTCGGTATTGGCGACGCGGTGTCCGAAATCGCAATAAGTGCGGGGGATTATCGTCAGGTTGCCTTGTGGGCACCGGCGATCATCGCGGCCGCAGGGCCGGACCTGGAAGTACTCACCTGGATGGACCTGGATGCCTTTCTGGCCAGCATGCTTAACCTGCAGGACGGCTTTACCCTGATTCTCATGGTGGTTGTTTTTCTGGTGCTGTCATTCGGCCTGGTCAATACCCTGGCGATGGCTGTATTTGAGCGGGTGCGGGAGATCGGTTTGATGCAGGCGCTGGGCATGCGTCCCAGCCTGATCCTCTACCAATTGCTGCTGGAAAGCCTTTACCTGCTGTTGCTGGGCCTGGCTGCCGGCAACCTGCTGGCCTGGGTGACCATCAAGCCACTGGAATCAGGTATCGATATCTCCGGGGTCGCCCAGGGGATGGAGATGATGGGCATGGGCACCACGCTTTATCCGGCACTGGCCTACCAGGACATGCTCATGTCCACAGTGGTAGTCATTGTGCTGGGCCTGCTGGCAAGCCTGCTCCCGGCCTGGCGTGCAGCGCGCCTGGACCCGGTGCGGGCACTGAATAAAACCTGACGGAAGAACTGATGAGCGCGATTATCTGCAAGGACCTGTGCAAGACATTCAGGCAGGGAGAAGAAGTCATCACCGGCCTGGACAAGGTCAGCCTGTCTATCGATGCCGGTGAGTTTGTGTGCCTTTCCGGACCCTCAGGCTCGGGCAAGACAACCTTGCTCAATGCCATGGGCGGGCTGGACAGGCCAGATAGCGGCGAGATTACTGTGGGTGAGCAGCGCCTTGATACGCTGGGCAAGGGCGAGCTGGCGGATATCCGCCTGAACAGTATCGGCTTCGTATTCCAGGCCTACAATCTGATCCCGGTGCTGTCGGCGCGGGAAAACGTGGAATTCATCATGCAGGTACAGGGTGTGCCGGCGGCGCAGCGCCGGTTGTTGGCCGACCAGGTGCTGGCCGAGGTGGGCCTGGCAGGTATGGAAGGCCGGTTGCCCTCGGAGCTTTCCGGTGGTCAGCAGCAGCGGGTCGCCGTGGCCAGAGCCATCGCCAGCAAGCCCCGCCTGGTACTGGCAGACGAGCCCACGGCAAACCTGGATACGCACAGTGCCGCACAGCTTATGGATCTGTTTGTCGCCCTGAACCAGGAGAGGGGCGTGACCTTCGTTATCTCCACGCACGATACGCGGGTGATGGGCTACGCCCGCCGCCTGGTGCGCTTGCAGGATGGGCGCCTGATCAGTGACGAGCCCCAGCAGCCGCACACGATGGCGCAGGGATAGTGTCGTCTGTACGACCTCTGCTGCTTGGGCTGGCCCTGATATCGGCGCAGGCCAGTGGCGAGGTGCCGTTATTGAACGGGGGACATCTCAAAGCGGCCTGGCTGACTGCCGGTTATCCCGAGGACAGTGTTTTTCGCGACGCTGTTGGTGCAGTCACACATGACCAGGCCGCTGAACTGCGTCTGAAATTTCGAGCCCCCCGTCCGGGCCCTTTGCAGTTGCAGGCGGATTACCAGTGGCTCGCCCGGCATGGTGACACCGTCCCCCTGGCGGCGGATTTCGAGAACCTGTTCCTGTTGCCCCCTGTGCTGCCAGATGACGAGCGTCGCTGGTGGGACCTGACGCATGAGATTTCCAGCAGTGATAACTCAGCGGTGGTGCAGAGGTTAGATCGGTTGGCTGTGTCCTGGGCCGGCGAAAAAGCCTTTGCGCGATTCGGTCGCCAGGCCGTCAGTTGGGGTAACGGACTGATTTATAACCCGATGGACTTCTTCAACCCCTTTGACCCGGCGGCGGTGGATACGGAGTACAAGATTGGCGACGACATGTTTTACGGGCAGTACCTGCTGGACTCCGGTAACGACTGGCAGATGGTGAACGTGCAACGCCGTGACGAGGAAGGGGATGTAAGCCGTGCCGTCAGCTCTACGGCCCTGAAGTTTCATGGGTTTGGACTGAACCGTGAATTCGACCTGCTACTGGCGCAACACTTCGAACAGACCCTGGTAGGCGGTGGCGGTTTACTGAACGTCGGCGAGTCGGTGCTGCGCGGTGATGTGTTGTTTACCGATGCCCAGGAGGACTGGGTGGTCAGCGCTGTGGTGAACTGGTCTTACTCCTGGACATGGCGGGGCGTGAACATCAGCGGCGTGGCAGAGTATTTTTTCAACGGCTTTGGACTGCGGGAAGCGGACTACAGCCCGCAAAAAATAGCTGCTGCAGAGGATCTGGTGCAGCGGATTGAGCGGGGGGAACTGTTTACGCTGGGCCGGCACTACCTGGCCGGGTCATTAATGGTGGAAGTGACACCGCTGGTAAATGTCACTCCCAACCTGTTCTATAACATGGGTGACGGCTCCATGCTCGCGCAACTGGTGTTGCAATGGGACCTTGCCCAGAATTGGCAGGTACTGAGTGCGGTAAATGTGCCGATTGGCCCGGCCGGCACGGAATACGGGGGACTGGAGACCGGTGTGGATGATTTGACGCTCGGCTCAGGGCCGGGTTTCTTCGTGCAGGCAGCGTTCTATTTTTAGAGGGTTGGCAGGGGGCTGCTCTGGAAGAGGCGTCACCCCCGGCGATAACCGTGCCCGTCACTCCCACCCGCAGGGGAATGACGGTGGTCTTTGGCAGCGGCAGGGTACCCGTCTGGCTACTAAGCAGCCATCTGGGCCTGCGCGCGCGCCAGGTAGGCTTGCAGGTTGGCCAGTTCTTCTGGCGGGGAGCATTTAACCCAGCCGGAAAATCCGGCACAAACGGCCAGATCGATGTCGGCAAAGGAAAAATTATCCCCGGCGAGCCATTGGCGGCCATCTCCCAGCGCCCTGTCGAACTGCTCCCAGCCCCACATCAGACGTGTCTTGCCGCGCTCGGCCAGCGCCGGAATCTGTTCCACGTCCAGCTCGCCGGGCAGGGCGCGCCCCTTGAAGCCCGGGCTGCTGTTGCGCAGCGCTTCGGCGACGGCCATGAACAGCATGGTGACGACTTTGTAGTCCCAGCTGCTGACCAGCCCTTTCTCCAGCGGGGTGCTGCCGAACAGTGGTTTTTCCGGGTACAGCGCCTCCAGGTAGGTGCAAATGCCGATAACCTCCGCCAGCACGGTGCCGTCGTCCAGCACCAGTGCAGGGAGGGTGCGCTCGGGGACAATGGCCCGGTATTCGTCGCTGAGGTGCTTCCCCGTCATCATGTCTATCTGCTGGGTCTCAATCTCGATACCCTTGTACTTCATAAAGTGCGCCAGGCGCTGGGGGCTGGGGGCTGGATCGTAGGTGTAAAGCTTCATAAGGGCGTCCTTTGGAACGTTATTGAGACGGGAATACTAGGTCGAATTGACGGTGGGGACCAGTATCGGCTGGAGATGGCGAAATAATTCTCCACGTCTTAACGTTTTCCCTCACCCCAGAAGTGGCTATAATGCCCGCCGAACTCGTACAGGATCTCGCCGTTATGACCCGAATTGCATTTAGCCTTGTCGCCCTGGTTTTGGCCTTCAGCGCAGCCGCCGTCGACCTCACCGACGCCCAGCGCGCCGAAATCGAGGAACGTATCCATCCCGTGGGCGAGGTTTGCCTGCAGGGCGACACCGATTGCGGCGGTGCCGCCGCCTCCGTCGCCAGCGGCCCCCGCTCAGGGGAAGATGTTTACAACAGTGCCTGTATGGCCTGCCACGCCACCGGCGCAGGTGGGGCGCCCGTAGTTGGTGATATCGCCGCCTGGGCTGACCGTATCGCCAAGGGCACAGAGGCCCTGCACCTTGCTGGAGTCAACGGTGTTCCCGGCACAGGCATGATTGCCAAGGGTGGTTGTATGTCCTGCTCCGATGAAGAGATTCACGCCGCGGTAGACTACATGGTGGCAGGTAGCCAGTAAGACCCTGCGACCAGGTGAAAGCCGCGACCCGGAAGGTTCGCGGCTTTTTTTGTTTTTGGGTCCTGTTCACGGGAGTCTGCTAAGGTTAGCGGAACCCGCGAAGGAGAGACTATGCTTTTTAAAACAGGGTTATTTATATTCCCTCTGCTGTTGATTGCCTGCAGCGAGGAAGCTGTGCTTCCGCCAATGATAGAAGTCGTTGTAGACCAGGTCGTGCTGGAACCCTATCAGCCCAAGTCCGAGTATGTGGGTCGCCTGCAGGCAAGGGATGACGTGGCCATCCAGGCCAGGGTATCCGGATACGTGGTGAGTCGGGATTTCCGCGAGGGGCAGTTGGTAGAGGAGGGCGACATACTGTATCGCCTGGACGCTTCCGAGTTCGATGCGGCACTTGCCAAGGCCAAGGCTGACCTTGCCGCTGCCCAGGCCAATCAGGCCAACGCCGTGCGCAACTATTCGCGCGGTCGGGAACTGCTGCCCAGAGGGGCGATATCCGAGTCGGAGATGGACGATCTCACGGCAAAGAAACTTGACGCGGATGCGCGTATCGAATCGGCCTGGGCGCAGATGAAAAGTGCCGAGGTAAACTTGAGCTACACGACCATCATCGCCCCTATCACCGGCCGTATCGGTCGCAGTATCGCCAGCGTGGGAGACCTGGTCGGGCCGAATACCGGCAATCTCACCACCCTGGTCAGCATTGACCCGATCGAGGCGCTATTCAACGTCAGCGAGGCGGCCTATGTGGCGGCTATGAAGTCGCGTATGACCGAGGAGCCGGATATCAGCGCGCTGCGTGATGTCGAGGTGACGCTGGAGTTGACGACCGGCATGGTGTATCCCGAGGTAGGCCGCATTGATTATTTTTCCAACCGTGTGGACCAGGAGACGGGGACCCTGGAAGCCAGGGCCGCTATTCCCAACCCTCACTCGATCCTGGTGCCCGGCCAGTATGTGAAGGTGATTCTGCAGGATACCAACCTGCTTGAAGGTCTGTTTGTTCCCCAGGCTGCCGTGCAGGCGGACCAGCAGGGCAGTTTTGTGCTGGTGGTAGACAGTAACAGTACGGTACAGCGGCACAACGTGGAGCTGGACCAGCGTATCGATTTCATGGTCAGGGTGGTCAAGGGCGTTGAAGAGGGAGAGCAGGTTATCGTGCGTGGCCTGCAGCAGGTGCGCCCCGGCATGGTGGTGAAAGTACGCGAGCTGCCTGCGCCAGCCCAAGGGCAGGAGTAGACGGTGTTCAGCGCGTTCTTTATTCACCGGCCCAAACTGGCCATGGTGCTGGCGATTGTGCTCACCCTGATGGGCAGCCTGGCCATCTACAGTCTTCCCGTCAATGAGTACCCGGCGATCTCGCCGCCCAGCATTATCGTCTCCGGAGTCTATCCCGGTGCCAGTGCGGAAGTGGTGGAGACCACCGTGGGCACGCCGATAGAAGATGCCGTGAACGGCGTGGAGGGCATGATCTATATGTCCTCCAAGAGCGCCAATGATGGCAGCTATATGCTTACCGTGACCTTTGAGGTGGGCGCAGATTCGGACATGGCCCTGGTGCGCGTGCAGAACCGTGTGAAGCTGGCGGAGCCTTCATTGCCAACGGAAGTCACTGCGATGGGCCTCAGTATTGCCGAGCGCTCACCTGACATTCTCAAGATCATCAGCTTTACCTCACCGGATAACTCGCTGGACTATAAGTTCATTTCCAACTACGTGAAGATCAACGTGCAGGGTGCGGTTGCCCGCCTGGACGGCATTTCCTCGGCGAATATACTCGGTGAAGCTGCTTATTCCATGCGCCTCTGGCTGTATCCGGACAAGATGGCCAGTCTGGGTCTGTCTGTAAAGGATATCCATGGCGCACTCGGCGAACAGAATGTGCAGGTTGCGGCGGGCAAGATTGGTGCGCCGCCGTTTGACGGCGCCCTACAGACCGAATACACGCTGCAGACCAAGGGGCGGCTGCATGACGTGGACGAGTTCGAGAGCATCGTCTTGCGCGCGCGCTCCGACGGTTCCGCGATCTATCTCAAGGACGTTGCGCGCGTCGAACTTGGGCAGTCCGACTATAACTTCTACGGTGAGACCAACGGCACTCCGGCCGTCAGCATGGCGCTGTACCAGATGGCAGATGCCAATGCCCTGGCTGTGGGTGAAGCGGTGAATGAGTTGGTGGAAACGATGTCCGCCGGTTTTCCGCAAGGTCTGGACTACGTTATCAGTTACGACACCACACGCTATGTATCGACGGCGGTGCAGCAGGTAGTGATCTCATTGTTCCAGGCCGTTGCACTGGTGGTCCTGGTTACCTTTATTTTTCTCGGCAACTGGCGTGCCGCCCTGATACCAACGCTGGCGATACCGGTGTCCCTTATTGCCACCTTCTTCGTGTTGATGACCATGGGTATGAGCATCAATACGGTGACCCTGTTCGGACTCATCCTGGCCATCGGTATCGTTGTCGATGATGCCATCCTGGTTATCGAAAACTGCGACCGGCACTTGCGTGAAGATCCCACCCTGTCGTCCAGAGATGCCGCCCTGGTCACCATGCAGGAAGTGGGCGGTCCAATCATTGCCACCACCCTGGTGCTGTTGGCCGTGTTCATCCCGGTGGCCATGCTGCCGGGTATCAGTGGCGTGATGTACCGGCAGTTTGCGGTGACGATTTGTGTGGCGGTGTGTTTTTCCTCCCTGAACGCGTTAACCCTGAGTCCTGCACTTTGCAGCCTCCTGTTGAAGTCGGGGGAGCAAACGGAGGCAGGCTGGTACCAGCGTTTTCAGCAGGGTTTTAGTCGCCTCACTGGCTTCTATGATAGTGGTGTGCAGTGGGTGCTGCGCTCGCTGCGCCTGGTTGTGTTGATCTTCATTGCGTGGATGGCAGCCTTGGCCTTCAGTTTTATGAACACGCCCACTGGTTTTGTTCCCGATGAGGACAAGGGCATCATGATGGTGAATATGCAGTTGCCGGATGCCTCATCCATTAGCCGGAGCAAGGCCGCCATGGACAAGCTGGCGGGCCTGATCGCGGCTGACCCCGCTGTGGAAACGGTGACGGCAATTACTGGCTTTTCAGTGCTCAGTGGCGCCATGGCGAGTAACAGCGGAACTGTGTTTGTTGTGCTCAAGCACTGGGATGAGCGCGAGGATAAGCAGAACCTGGTCTTCAACGTAGCCCGGCGCATCAACGCACAGGCATTTGCGCAGATTCCAGAGGCCAGTATCTATGCTATTTCGCCACCTGCCGTTCCCGGCATGGGCGCGGTTGGTGGCCTGGAATTGATGTTGCAGGACACACTTTCCAGGCCCGCATCGGAACTGGCCGCGGCAATCAATACGCTGGTGGTGGAAGGTAACCTGCACCCTGATTTGCAGGGGGTTTTCAGCACCTACCGCGCGAACGTGCCCCAGTACTTCGTCGACATCAATCGCCTGAAGGCAAAAAACCTGGGTGTGTCGCTGGATGAAATCTTCATGACCCTGCAGGCGCAAATGGGTTCGCTGTACATCAATGATTTCAATAAATTCGGCCAGACCTACCGTGTGATCATGCAGGCGGCCGCGCCTTACCGGGCCGATCTTACTGATCTCGACCACTTCTACGTGAAGTCCTCCAGCGGCACTATGGTGCCGCTGAGTACCCTGGTGTCCACACGCCCCATACTCGGGCCGGACGTTTCCACCCGGTATAATCTTTACCGGGCCGCAAGCGTGCGCGCGGCAACACCGCCCGGTGTGAGTACCGGGCAGGCGATGACCTCTTTCGAGGAACTCGCCAGGCAAGTGCTGCCGGGCGGCTACACCTTCGAGTGGACCGGTCTCGCCTACCAGGAAAGGGAAGCGGGGCAGACGGCGATCTTTGCCTATGCACTGGCGCTGATCTTCGTCTACCTGTTCCTGGTGGCCCAGTATGAGAGCTGGTCCATTCCCGCCGCCATCATCCTGGTTGTGCCCATGGCCATTGGCGGTGCTATTGCCGCGCTGCTGCTCACAGGCACGGCGCTTAACCTCTATGCCCAGATCGGTGTTGTGCTGCTCATTGGTATGGCTGCGAAGACGGCGATACTGATCGTCGAGTTCGCAAGGCAGCGGCGAGAGCAGCAGGGAGAGGATATTCTGGTCGCCGCCCGGGATGCTGGCCGTCTGCGGTTTCGCGCCGTCTGTATGACGGCGATTTCCTTCATCCTCGGGATTCTGCCGTTGATGCTCGCCAGTGGGGCAGGTGCCTTTGGCCAGCAGTCTCTGGGTATCACCGTATTCGGCGGTATGGTCGCTGCACTGTTGGTGGGTGTGTATTTTGTGCCTGGCTTTTACGCTATCGTGCAGACCCTGCGCGAAAAGTTGAAGGGTGGATCAGGGCTGGCCGCGGTCCAGGAAGAACCCGGCGGTAAATGATGTTCGCCGGCGCAATGCGTCAGGCGAACAGATTCTTCAGTCCGGCCAGGGTTTCCTGCCCGCGCTCCTCGTTCGCTTTCTCATCTTTGATGTCTGCACCCTGCCAGTTGAGGTCGTCGGCCGGCAGTTCGTCGAGAAACCGACTGGGCTCGCAGTTGATGGTTTCACCAAACTGCCTGCGCTTTGCCGCCATGGTCATGGCCAGGGTCTGCTGGGCACGGGTAATGCCCACATAGGCCAGGCGTCGTTCTTCCTCGATATTGCCGTCTTCCACGCTGGCACGGTGCGGCAGCAGGTTTTCCTCCATACCGATAATAAAGACATGGGGGAACTCCAGGCCCTTGGAGGCGTGCATGGTCATCAGCTGCACGTTGTCCGGGCTGGCGTCCTCTTCCTCCTGTTGCTCCATCAGGTCGCGCAACACCAGGCGAGAGATGGCCTCGTCCAGTGCCACACCTTCGTCCGTCATCACCTTGTGCAGGCTGTCGACGAGGAAATGTACGTTGCCCATGCGTCGCTCCGCGACATCCTCGCTTGAGCTCAACTGGTTCAGCCATTCCTCGTATTCCATCTCGCGTATCATCTGGCGCACGGCAGTAATGCCGCCGCCACTTTCTACCTGTCGGCGTATGCGGTCCAGCCACAACCTGAACTCGCGCAATCGCTTCAGGCCAGCCTCGGGGAGGCTGCCACTGCCTATGCGGCCAATGGCCTGGCCAAGGCTGCAGTGTTGTTCGTTGGCGTAGTTGCCCAGGGATTCCAGGGTGGAAGCCCCCAGTTTGCGCCTGGGCACGTTGGCAATGCGCAGGAAGGCGTTGTCGTCATTCTCGTTCACCAACAGGCGCAGGTAAGCCATGATGTCCTTGACCTCGTTGCGGGCGAAGAACGAGGTGCCGCCGGAAAGATGGTAGGGGACTTGCTGCTGCTGCAGGGCGAGCTCGATCAGTCGCGACTGGTGATTGCCGCGGTAAAGGATGGCGTAGTCGCCAAACCGTGTACGTTTGCGCAGCTGGTGGTCAATGATCTCCGCCACCACCTGTTCCGCTTCGTGATTCTCGTCCGCGCAACGAATGACGCGCAGGGGGTCGCCGTAGCCGATCTCGCTCCACAGTTGCTTTTCGAAGACGTGGGCGTTGTTCGCAATCAGCGTATTGGCGGCCTTGAGAATACGCGAGGTGGAACGGTAGTTCTGTTCCAGCTTGACCAGCCTCAGCCCGGGAAAGTCATCCTGCAGCTGTACCAGGTTTTCCGGACGGGCGCCGCGCCAGGCGTAAATGGACTGGTCGTCGTCACCGACCACGGTCAGCGCTCCCCTTACTCCCACGAGTTGCTTGACCAGCAGGTACTGACTGGAGTTGGTGTCCTGGTACTCGTCCACCAAAAGATAGTGAATCTGGTTCTGCCATTTTTCCAGCACGTCCGGGTGGTGCTCGAACAATACGGTGGGCAGCAGGATGAGATCGTCAAAGTCCAGGGCGTTATAGGCTTTGAGTGCACGCTGGTAGCGGCGATAGGCCTGCGCACAGAGTACCTGCGCCGGCCCCTTGGCGCGGGCGATGGCTTCCTCGGGCAGCAGTCGGTCGTTTTTCCAGTTGGAGATCTGGTGCTGGATGGTTTGTGCCTGGTCGCCGTCGGAACCGTGCTCCTGGATCAGCAGGTCCTTGATCAGCGCCTGGCTGTCCTGGCCATCGAAGATGGAAAAGCCGTTCTTCAGGCCCAGCAGCTTGCGCTCGTTGCGGATTATCTTCAGTCCCAGTTGGTGGAAGGTGCTGACCGTGAGCCCCTCTGCCGAGTTGCCCCTGAGCAGCTTGCCCACGCGTTCCTTCATCTCCCGGGCGGCCTTGTTGGTGAACGTTACCGCCGCAATGCGGCTGGCACGAATACCGCAGGTGTCCACGAGATAGGCGATCTTGCTGGTGATCACGCTGGTTTTGCCGGAGCCGGCACCGGCCAGCACCAGCAGGGGGCCGTCGATGTAGCGCACAGCCTCGCGCTGTCGGGGATTGAGTTGGGTCACTGTGGCTCTGTAAGCGGGGGTTTTCCGGAGGCGCAGTCTAGCACTGACGGAGCAGACCGCGCACCCTGCTTTATCGGGTTGCGGCGCTAGGAGGTGGCGATGTCCAGTCTGGGCAGGGCCAGGCGGACCTTGTCATCATCGGCAAAAGCCGAAGACAGGGCTACCCACAGAGCGTCACGGGTGCCGAACCAGTCCTCATTGGCGACCCAGCAGAAGGCCACCATGCTCGCCCGCTCACCGGTCACGCCGGTGACGAAGACCGCCGGTGCCGGTTCTGCCAACACATTGGCATTGAGGTCCATGGTTTCCAGCAGCAGGCTGCGCGCACGCTCTATATCGTCTTCTGCGTAGACGTCCACGTCCATCTGGATTCTGCGGTGCGGTACTGCGCTGAAGTTGCGGATGGGCGATGCCATCACCAGAGCGGTGGGAATGAAGATCGTCTGGCCGTCAAAACTGCGCACCACTACCTGGTAGGCGGTGATCGCATCCACTATTCCCGTCACATCCCTGATCTGCACCATATCGCCGAGAACAAAGGGCAGGCGAGGCAGGAAAGGCACCAGGAAGAAGACAACGACGGAGATAACCATCACGATGAGAATCGCTGGCCCGGCCAGTCCCTGCACGGGCAGGCCGATTCGCTGCGCCGCAATCAATACAGCGATCACCAGTACCATGGCATAGATAGCGCCGAAGAAAACCTTGATTGCTCTTCCGTACTTGCCGCCGGGCTTGACGAACCGGCTGACCAGACGATAGAGCACGACAACGGCGACCATGCCGCCAAACAGCACGACCAGCACAGAGGCGATCAATTGCCCATAGCCGGCGAGCTGGCCTACCAGTGCTTTCATCTCGTTCATCGCAACGCTCCCGGTCTGGAAAATGGCATGGTTAAAAGTTGGTAAAAATAGCCTAGCACGAAAGAGATGGGTCCGCCGCGACGCGTGGCAGGAAATGTCAGCCCGATCTGGCCGAATGTCACAGGCCAAAGCATTGCCCAGTTCAAATCCGTATACAACCTTTCGCTAATGACGACAGCGGCTTGTGGCGTGTCATGCATCGGGTATGTTGTCGGCATCCAACTGCACCCATGATGAGGTTTTACATGAGCACTGACGCGTTTATTTATGACGCCATCCGCACGCCGCGCGGCAAGGGCAGGCCCGGAGGCGGACTCTATGAAGTCAAGCCGATTGACCTGGTGACCAACCTGCTGGAGGAAATGAAATCCCGCCACGATCTGGACACTACCCAGGTAGAGGATTTTATCTGCGCCACCGGTGAACCGGTCAAGGAGCAGGGCCAGGATATTGCCAAGACGGCGCTGGTCTACTCAAGCTGGGATGATGTCACCGTGGGTGCGCAGCTGCATCGCTATTGCGCCGGTGGCCTGGATGCGGTCAATACCGTGGCCATGAAGATTATGTCGGGCATGGAATCCATGGGCATTGCCGGTGGAGTGGAGAGTATGTCCCGCCTGGGCATTGGCGCTTCTGGCGCCGCTGCCGGCGACGCCTGGGTCGCGATGAAGAGTTACGGTATCTCTCAGGGACTGGCTGCCGACCTGATGGCCGGTCTCGATGGGTTCAGCCGCGAAGATGTGGACCGCTATGCTTGTGAGTCGCAGCGCCGGGCAGCCCACGCCCGCGACAACGGCTATTTCGACAGATCCATGGTGCCAGTGAAAGATCTCAATGGCGTTACGGTACTGGACCATGATGAATTGATCCGCCCAACCGACATGGAGGGGCTGGCGAAGCTCAAGCCCGCGTTCACCCTGTTCAACGACTTTGGTCATGGTGATTTTCTCAAGTTCAAGTACCCGCAAGTGGAACAGGTGGAATGCATTCATACCCCGGGCAACTCGTCGGGTGTGGTCGATGGCGCGTCACTGGTGCTACTCGGAAATAAAGCGGCAGGGCAGGCCCAGGGCCTGAAACCTAGAGCCCGTATTCGTGCCTGTGCCGTGACCGGCGCTGAGCCCACTATCATGCTTGCCGGGCCGGCGCCTGCCTCAGAGAAAGCACTGAAGCTGGCCGGTATGAGCAGCAGCGATATTGACCTGTTTGAACTGAACGAGGCGTTCGCCTCTGTGGTGCTGCGCTACCAGCGCTTGATGGACGTCGCCGACGATAAAATCAACGTCAACGGCGGCGCGATCGCCATGGGCCATCCCATCGGTGCCACCGGCGCGATAGTCCTGGGCACCCTGCTGGATGAGCTGGAACGTCGTGACCTCAGCACCGGCCTGGTCACCCTGTGTGCCGGCGGCGGCATCGGCATTGCCACCATCATTGAGCGCGTGTAGCGGATTGGAGAGAGACAGATGAGTTATATCAGACTGGAAAAAGATGCCGATGGCATTGTCGACCTGATCTTCGACCAGGCAGGCAAAGCGGTCAACGTGATGGGCGAGGAATATGCGGAAGCCATGCCCCGGGCGCTGGATGAGCTGGAGGCGATGAAAGATGAGATAAAAGGCGTCTACGTACGCTCCGGCAAGCCCGGCCAGTTCTTCGCCGGCGGGGATATCACCCAGATGCTGGAAATGGACCTCGACCCTGCCCCCGCAGAGCGGGAGGAGATGTACCGGAGCCTGCTGGAGTCAAAAGCGCCCCTGGCGCGACTGGAGCGCCTGGGCGTGCCCGTTGCAGTGGGTATTAACGGGCCTGCGCTGGGTGGCGGTTATGAGATCGCGCTGGCTTGCCACTATCGTATTGCCCTGGACAGCCCCAAAGTAAAAATCGGCCTGCCGGAGGCGATGCTGGGCTTGATGCCCGGCGCCGGGGGTGTGGTGCGCATGGTGCGTATGCTGGGCATGCAGGAGGCCCTGACCCTTGTTTCCCAGGGCAAACAGTTGGTGGCGACCCGGGCGCTGGATGCGGGCCTGGTGCACGCGCTGGCGACTGATGAAGAAGACATGGCGAAGAAGGCGCGGGCCTGGCTGTTGGACAACCCCGATGCGCAGCAGCCCTGGGAGGCGCCAGGTTACAGCATTCCCGGGGGTGGTCCCGAAGACGAGGCCACCCAGGGCCTGACCTATTTTGGCCCGGTGAACGTGATGAACCAGACCAAAGGCAATATGACCGCCCCTCAGGTGATCATCGCCGCGGTGATAGACACGGCCAGGGTCGATTATGATACTGCCCACAAGATTGAGGCGCGCTACTTCCAGCGTCTGCTGCTGGACCAGGTCTCGCGCAACATGATGACCACCTTCTTTGTGCAGATGAACCAGCTGGACGCCGGGGCCTCCCGTCCTGATGGCATCGACAAAACCGACGTAAAGAAGCTGGGTATTCTCGGTGCAGGGGTCATGGGTGCGGGAATCGCCTTTACCGCTGCCAAGGTTGGTATCGAGGTGATCCTCAAGGACATCAACCAGGAGAACGCCGAGCGGGGCAAGGCCTACGCCGCTGCGGCCTGCGAGAAGAACCGCCGCATTGACGCGCAGCAGGCAGAGCAAATCCTGGCGCGCATCCATCCCACTGCCGACGTGAATGACCTCGCCGGTTGTGACCTGGTCATCGAGGCGGTTTTCGAGAATCGCGATGTGAAGGCGACTGTCACCCGGGAAACCGAGGTTGTGCTTGGCGACAGTGCGATCTTTGCCAGTAACACCTCGGCCCTGCCGATCACCGACCTGGCGCGCGCCTCCGTGCGCCCGCAGAACTTCATTGGTATGCATTTTTTCTCTCCCGCTGAGCGCATGCCGCTGGTGGAGATCATCACTGGCGAGCATACCTCGGACGAATCCCTGGCCTGGGCATTCGACCTGGCACAGAAGCTTGGCAAGAAGCCCATTGTGGTCAGGGATGCCCCCGGCTTTTTCACCACACGGGTCATTGGCCAGACCATCACCCAGGGCCAGCGCATGCTTGCAGAAGGGGTTAATCCGGCCCTGATTGAGAACGGTGCGGCGTTCAACGGTTCCCCCATGGGTCCGCTGGAAACGCTGGACACCATTTCTCTGGAGACGGCCTACCATGGCGCTCAACAGCGCCAGGCGGATGCTGAAGCCGCGGGAGAGAAGTGGGAGCCCAGTCCCGAATCCGAGGTGATCCGGTATATGGTGGAAGACGCCAAACGGGTGGGCCAGGCCAAAGGTGCTGGCTTTTATGACTATGATGAAAAAGGCAAAAAGGTGCGTACCTGGGCCGGTCTCAAGGATAAATTCGCAGCGGGTGGCTATGTGGATTTGCCTTACCAGGATGTCAAAGACCGTTTGTTGTTCTCCCAGGTGCTAGAAGCCATCCGCATTATGGAAGAAGGGGTCCTGACCTCAGTGCCGGACGGTAATATCGGCTCAATTATGGGAATCGGATTCCCGCCTCACACCGGGGGTGTTTACCAGTGCGTTAATGCCTATGGCGTGCAGGCATTTGCCGAGCGCGCCGCAGAGCTGGAGGCGAAATACGGCGAGGAGTTCAAGCCGCCGCAGTTGCTGCTGGATATGGCTGCCCAGGGAAGTACGTTCGGCTAGGGACCAGCGGATGACCCATTGCGCCGGTCTCAATCATGTATTGAGACTGGCGCAGCTTTTTTCAGTTAGAATGTCCCCTCTCTCAGCTGACAAGGCCTGATACATCACCATGACCCTGCTGGTCATCTACCTCACGATTGCCATTGGCATTTCTTTCATGTGCTCGATACTCGAGGCCGTGCTGTTGTCGGTGACACCCGCATTCGTAGAGAGTGAGCTCAAGGATAAGCCGCGTCGGGCGCAGGTGCTGAAAAACGTGCGTGACGACCTGGATCAATCCATTTCCAGTATTCTCATACTCAATACCTTTGCCCATACCATGGGTGCGGCCGGTGTGGGGGCGCAGGCTGTTCGCGTATTTGGTGCGCAGTACGAAACGCTGGTGGCATTCGTATTGACCCTGGCCATTCTTTACTTTTCCGAGATTATTCCCAAGACGCTGGGTGCAACCTTCTGGAAGCAACTTGCTCTGCCCTCGGCCCTTGTTATCCGTGTCCTGATAAAGTTGCTGTACCCCTTCGTCTGGCTTTCGGCGTTGATCACACGCTCCTTTTCCAAAGGCGAGGCCGCCAGTATCAGCCGTGACGAACTGGCCGCCCTCGCTCGACTGGGCCGCAGGGAAGGCGCATTGGGAACACATGAGAGTGAATTGCTAGAGAATATCCTGTTACTGCGCGAGACCACCACCGGTGTGATTCTCACCCCGCGTACGGTGGTAACGGCGCTCGATGGCTCCCTGAGCCTGGCACAGGCCCTTGATCTTTTAGGGGACTCTCCTTTTACCCGCATCCCGGTGTTTGAGGGTGATATTGATAACGTCATCGGGCTGGTACTGCGGCATCGCATGCTTGCTGCGGAGTACGAGGGGCGCAAAGACGAACCCCTGCGTGAATTCACCTCGCCAATCTACCGGGTGCGTCAGGAATTGCCCGTGTTGCAGTTGCTGGACCAGTTTATCAAGCGCCGCGAGCATTTGTTCCTGGTGGAAGATGAATATGGACAGACCGCCGGAATTGTCACCCTGGAGGACGCGGTGGAAACCATGCTGGGTCGTGAAATTATGGACGAAAGTGACACGGTTGAAGACATGCAGCAACTTGCCCGCAGCCGCTATCGGGGGCGCCTGCGCGACTCCAAGGACTGAAAGCGGCGCCTGTGCACCCTAGTCCGGGGTATCCAGCCTGGCCTCGATAACTTTGATCCAGGGTTCGAACAGCTGCAGTCGCGACAGCACCAGTTTGATGCAGACCAGCAACGGGACCGCAATCAGTACACCGGCCGCCCCCCATAGCCAGCCCCACAGCATCAGCCAGAGCATGGTGAACAGAGGATTGATGCTGACCGTGCGACCCAGCACCACGGGCGTGACCAGTTGTGACTCGATAGCGTTGATGGCGAAGTAAACCGCCGCCGGAACCAGCGAAGCCCAGGCAAACCCATACTGGTCCAGGCCTGCCACGGCGATGGCCGTGGCACTCAGCACTGGACCCACATAGGGTGCGAAGTTGAGCAGCGCGACCACTGCGCCCCAGAATAGTGGATCTTCGAACTGCATTGCCCATAGCGCTGCCGTGGTAACCACGCCAAGGCCAAGGTTGATTATGGAAACCGTGAAAATGTAGCGCGACAGCTCCCGCTGCGTCTCAACGACCAGGGCCCTTGCGTCCTCCTTATCTTTGATCCGGGGTAGTGCCTCAATAGCGGTGTAATAGATGCCCGGGCCGTAAACCAGGAGGAACAGCACCAGGATGATCACCGCCACACCCTGGGCGAGAAACACCGGCATCTCGGCGACGATATCCAGCAGCACTTGCAGTCCACGGAGGCCGATCTGCCGGGAGAGTTCATTGTTGGGCTGCTCAGCGCTGGCCTTTACCACCTCCTGTTCATCGCTGTCGCCAAACCAACTGAATAGCCGCCCCAGTGTTGATTGCTCTTCCTTCAACTGTGCCGCCTGCGCTGTGTTTTCTGTGGCAGTCGGTGCCAGGGCGTCGGTGATGCTGTCCAGTTTCTCGTTGACCTTCAGGGTGATCTCGGGAACCCGGTCAAGCCAGCGCTTTGCCGGCTCTGCCAGTTCCATGCCCAGTAATGTGAACGGCACACCCAGCGCGATCAGCAGTGCCACGCCGGAGACTGCACGCGGGATGTAGAACCGGCGTAAATACTGCACCAAGGGATACAGCGGCAGGGCGAGCATCGCTGCCAGAACCAGCGGTATCAGCAGTGAAGAGGCAAAATAAAGGGTATAGATCACGGCGAGGAACAGCAGCGCGATCACCGCTCTTTGCATGGCGCGGCTGCGGTTGTCGCCTGGTTGTTCTGTTGAGTCCACATTGCTCCCCTGTCGTTTCGCAGCAGGGCGCTATGGTCTCCCACTCGCGCCACTGTGTACAGGTTTGGCCTGAAGGGTTGCACCTGCCGCCAGCGGACGTTGCTGCGCTAGCGTACGCCTGCGCGGGCCATTCCCTTGGGGGTGAAATACTGGCCGCTGCTGTCGAACCCATGCCGGTACTTCCCCGGTTTGGGCTTGCCGTTGAGGTTGTAGATATCCTGCAGCAGGTCATATACGCCATTGGCGCCGGCACTGGCGTGGCCGTCGTAAAGCCGCGCGCTGTAATTGAATTGAACGCGCCACAGGTTCCCACGCGCGTCATAGGTTTCTCCGGCAACCGCTGACCAACTGTCCTCGTCTATATAGAGGCGGCGCTTGCCGTAGAGGTGACGCTGTCCCGGTTTCAGTGTGGCCTCGATCACCCAAACCCGGTGCTTCTCCCAGCGCACGAATTCAGGTTTCAGGAAGCGTTCGCCCAGCATGTTCTCCACCTCATGCTTGAAAATGAAGTCGTAGTTGGAATAGGGGACGATCATCTCTCGCTTGCCCAGTAGTTTCCAATCGAAGCGCTCGGGAGAGCCGTTAAAAATGAATGCGTCGTCATACGTAGAGGTGCCGGCCACCGCCGGATTGGGCGTATCAAAGGCCACCGCCGGTGCCAGCCGCACCCGGCGCTGGCCGGTGAGGTATTGCCATGCCCGCCGGCCCTGCCCGGCGCTGTAGTCAGCGCCCGGCTCATGCACCAGCAGGATTTCCCCGGCGCGTCGGGCGGGTGCCTTGTAGTTTATGCGCAGTTTCAGCCAGGCCTTGTCGCCCACCGGCTCATCGGGTGTTTCGTACATGGGATAGACGAGTGCGGAGGTGGCGGTGGTAGACAGAATCGGCTTGCCATTGGAATTAACATAGTAGACGTCGTAGTCCTGGGTCGAGGGCTCCGCGTAGCGAATCATGTGATTCCACAGGACTTCCAGCGCCGACTGTGGAATAGGGAAGGGCGTGCCCGGGAGGCTATTCTCAATTTTCTGGCCGCCGGCGACCAGCTTGGCGTTAACCGCATTCTTCAGCGTGTTGGCGTAGAACCAGTCCGGGGCACTGTGGGAACGTTTGCTCGGGTAGACTCGCAGCATGAAACCATCATGCCCCAGCTTCTCGAGCATGGCCTTGCTGCCCTCGGTCAGCTGCTGTGCATGATCCTGCCAGTTGCCGGCGTCGATGGTGCACAGGGGCTTTTCGTTGGGGAAGGGATTGATATAGTTGTTGGAGCCGGGCTCGTAGTCTTCGGGTATTGGTGTCATGGCCGGGTCCCATGGCGGGATGCTGCCATCGGCATTGCCTGCTCTCTCTGCTCCCAGTGGCGTCAGCTCTGTACCCAGGCGGGATGCCTCCTCAGGGCTGGCGGCAGCAACTGCTTCGGTAAAAACGGGATGCAGCCCCGCGACCAGGCAAAGCCATATCAGGTGTCGTGCAGGCATGTTCTGTCCCCGTTTGAAGGTGAGTGCCGACATCGCGGCGCCAGCAACGCATTATGACGCCGCTGTTGTCACCCTGGCAACGTGGGGCTGGCCCACTCAGTGTCTACCCCTGTTCCTGCGGCTCAGGCAGCGTCGGTGTCCTGTGCTGCCGGGTCAAAGCGGATATTCATTTCCTTCATGGCGTTGACGAAGAAAGAGCGAACGTACTTTGGCTGGTCCACAAACCGGGGTTGTCGCAGGCGGGGAATGATCTCGTCGAACATCACATTCAGTTCCAGGCGGGCGAGGTGGGTGCCAATGCAGAAGTGCTGGCCGATGCCGAAGGAGCGGAGCTGGTTGTACAGGTCGGGCATGCGCTCTGCGCGGGTAACGTCGAATTCCATGGCGTCGTCACCGAACACGTCTTCGTCGTGATTGGCGGTATGGTAGTGCAAAATAACCTTGTCGCCAGCTTTAATCAGCTGGCCACCCACTTCCACGTCCTCCGTGGCGGTGCGGCGCATGGAGATGAAAGCGGTGTTGTAGCGCAGCATCTCTTCCACTGCATTGGATATCTTGTCCGGGTTGTCGACCAGATACTGCAGCTGCTCAGGGTTCTCCATTAGCAGGCGCATGCCCTGCGCCATTACCGTGCGGGTGGACTCGTTGCCGCCGACCAGGATGAGGATAAACATCCAGCCAAACATTTCGGGTGACACCGGCTCCCCTTCCAGCTCGGCGTCCAGCAATGCGCCGGTGATGTTGTCCATGGGCTCATCGCGGTGTTTCTCAGCGAGCTGCATGGCATAGCCAATCACCTCCATCGCCGCCAGCTGTGCTTCTTCCTCGGAGACGGCCATATCAGGGTCGTCGGCAAAGATCATGGTGTTGGTCCAGGTGAAAAATTGTTTCCGGTCCTCCAGCGGCACCCCCAGCAGTTCAAGTATGGAAATCAGTGGCAGTTCCGCCGCAACCTCCTCAACAAATTCACACTCTCCTTTTGCTGCGACCGCGTCGACGATACGCCGGGCGTGTTCGCGAAACGATGGCTCATAGGAGTCAACCCGCTTGGGGGTGAAGGCATTGCGCACAATACGGCGTACCTTCTGGTGGCGTGGTGGGTCCATGTTGATAATGGTGTTCTGCTGCATCTCCACAGTGAATTCATCCATTTCCATGGGAAAGGCCGAGCGCGCTGCGGAAGAGAACAGTTTGGGGTTCTTGGATACAAAGTCCATTTCCTTGATCCGGGTGACTACCCAATACGGTATGCCGGTCAGCGGGTCATCCATTTTTACCACGGGGCCTGCGTGCCGGATCTCGCGCAACATTTCGTAGGGCATGCCCTCTTTGTAGGTGTCGGGATCCAACAGGTTGGAAAAGGGGCACTGGCTCATGTTTATCTCCTGCTTGCCGCTGCCGGACCGGCATCAGACTAATGGTTGTTAGTTAACGTCTGATTCTGGCACGGAGGGCATAGCGGGTAAAGCCGTCGCGGTATTGCCAGTTGCACCGGGTCCTGCCCGATCAACCAGGACGGTAGGCGAGTGCTTCACTGAGGTGGTTTTCTTCCACCACATCTGCGCAGTCCAGGTCGGCGATGCTGCGGGCTACCCGCAAGGTACGGTGCAGTGCTCGACCGGACAAATGCAGGCGCTGCGCCGCGGTTTCCAGCAGTTGGCGTTGTGCTTCGCCCAGTTGGCAGACGTCAAGCAGGGGCTCGCTATGTAAATTAGCGTTGGTGCACTGCTGTCTCGCCAGCTGGCGCGCCCGGCACTGGATAACCCGGCTTCTCACGGCAGCGGAGGGTTCACCTCCGGCGCCTTTTTCCAGCAGCATGGCCGCGGGGAGCCGGGGCACGGGAACGTGCATGTCGATACGGTCCAGCAATGGCCCGGAAACCCGACCTGCATAGCGCTGCACTTGCTCAGGTGTGCAACGACAGGCTCGTTCGGCGTCGCCTAGATAGCCGCAAGGGCAGGGGTTCATGGCGGCGACCAGCTGGAAACTGGCGGGGTAAGTGAGCTTGTGCCGGGCGCGCGACAGGGTGACCTGGCCGGATTCCAGTGGCTCCCTCAGGGCCTCCAGGCAGTGTCGATTGAACTCTGGTAACTCGTCGAGAAACAGTACACCGCCGTGGGCGAGGGAGACTTCCCCCGGCCGCGGATGGCTGCCTCCGCCGATCAACGCCGCTGCGCTGGCACTGTGGTGCGGCGAGCGGAAGGGACGGCGCAGTGCACTGTCCGTGGTCTGTGCATCCTGAAAGTCGCGCAGGGCCAGGGCAACCAGGGCTTCTTCTTTGGAGGGCGGAGGCAGTATCCCGGGCAGGCGACTGGCGAGTAGTGTCTTGCCGGTGCCGGGTGGCCCGCTCAGAAGCAGGTTATGTGCGCCGCAGGCGGCGACCTCCAGTGCCCGGCGAGCGGATGTCTGTCCCACCACGTCGCTCAGGTCCGGGTAGCTCGCCGGGACCCGGTGTTCGGCGGTTCTGCTGGGAGGCAGCGCAGCGGAGCCATTGATGTGGGCACACAGGGTGAGCAGGTCGGGGGCCGCGAGGATGTTGGCGTCGGGCACCTGGCTCGCATTGTGCTCGCAGGCGGTTGGTACGAACAGGGTGTTGCCGCAGGCACTGGCCGCCAGTGCAGCACAAACCACGCCGGGTACCGCTCTGAGGCTGCCATCCAGGGCAAGTTCGCCGAGGAATTCGTCATGTTCACCCCGCCGGTTTTCCAGCTGTCCGGAAGCAATGAGGATGCCCAGGGCAATGGGAAGGTCAAAGCGACCCCCGACTTTGGGCAGGTCTGCGGGTGCCAGGTTGATGGTGATGCGCCGGTCGGGAAACTCAAAGTGGGAGTTGAGCAGGGCGCTGCGGACTCTTTCCTTGCTCTCGCGAACAGCGGTTTCAGGCAGGCCGACTATATTGAAGGCGGGAAGCCCATTGGAGAGATGGGCCTCAACGCGCACCATTGGCGCAGACAGGCCGGACAGTGCCCGGCTGTGTATAACAGACAGTTCCATGGCTCTTCCCTGAGCGCTGTAGCCGATGTCCTGTGGGGCACCGGGCTTTACATGGCTAGTTTGAGAGGGTTTCCAGTTCCCTCGTCAGTGTCTCCAGTTCCGCCTCCAGGGCGACAACGCGTTCCCGGGTGCGCTTGAGGATTTCAGTCTGCGCATCAAATTCCTCCCGGCTCACCACGTCCAGTCGTGTCAGCGCAGACTGGGCTAATGCGCGCACGCCCTTGTCCACTTCGCCCTTGAGGCCGGAGCTGCCAACCATCTCGTTTACTTGCTGCAGTACTTCCCAGGGAGGAGGGGGTGGTTTGATTGCCATTTCTTGCGGCCTTATGCCTGGAGGATTCGCATAAATTCTAGTCTATTTGCGATGCCGAACACAGATCATAAATCACCACCGTGGTGAACAAATGAGCGCCATAGCGCTCACTTCGGTGCCCTGTTTCGGTGCGCCACGCCAGTGCACAGGCGATCGATGGTGCGAATCCGTGAGCGCTTTTGGTGCGCGGCACTCGGCTTCGTCCCCTGCTTAATGCGCTAACTTATTGAAAAAAAAGATAAATCCCGGGCCTGGCACATGCTCTGCAATCTACCGGGCAGATTGGTAGAGCGCACAGTGTGCCCGAGAACGAGATGACGCATACACAATCTGAAACCTGGACACATCCCTTTTGGAGAATGAAACATGTTGAAAAAATTACTTCCCGCTGCAATCGCCGCTTCAGTTCTGGCCGGTGCTACCGCAACCACCGCACAGGCTGCTGAAATCAGCGCTAACGTTGCCCTGGTGAGTGACTACCGCTTCCGCGGTATTTCCCAGTCGGACGAAGACATCGCAATCCAGGGCGGTTTCGACCTGGGTTTTGATAACGGCATCTACATCGGTACTTGGGGCTCGTCGGTCGACTTCGACAGTATTGACGGCTTCGACGGTTCTCTGGAACTGGACTACTACGTCGGCTGGGGTATGGACGTGGGTGAGAACTCCGCCATCGATGTGGGCTATCTGTACTACGACTACCCCGGCGATGATGGTGATGCCGGTGACTACCAGGAAATCTACGGGAGTTTCTCCTGGCACGACCTGACACTGGGCATGGCCTACTCCGACGACTACTACGGTGACACCGACAAGTTCTTCTATTACTACGCGGACTACAGCTGGGGCTTCGCCGAGAACTGGTCGCTGGACTTCCACGTTGGCTATAACGACCTCGACGAGGACGGCGGCTTCCTGTCGGATGACGAGGACACCTACACAGACTACTCCGTGGGCGTGACCTGGTCCGTGCTGGGCGTGGACCTGGGAGCAACCTACGTTGGCACAACCCTGGACGAGGACGAAGTGTTTGGCACCGATTGGGGTGATGACACAGTCGTGGTTTCCATCTCCAAGAGCATGTAAGCGCGGCTTATCCGTTACACAGGCGCCTCGCGGCGCCTTGATCCAAACACCAGGAGAGAAACATGAAATTAATCACGGCTGTAGTGAAGCCCTTCAAGCTGGACGACGTGCGTGAGGCGCTGTCAGAAATCGGCGTGCAGGGCATCACCGTGACAGAAGTAAAAGGTTTTGGCCGGCAGAAAGGCCACACCGAGTTGTACCGCGGTGCTGAGTACGTTGTCGACTTCCTGCCCAAGGTGAAAATCGACGTTGCGGTAGCCGATAGCCTGGTCGACCAGACCATTGAGGCCATCACCACGGCTGCCAACACCGGCAAGATCGGTGACGGCAAGGTGTTTGTCGCGCAACTGGAGCAAGTGGTTCGCATCCGCACCGGTGAGACTGGCGAAGACGCTATCTAAACCCTGAACTGATCACGAGAGAGCTTTTCCAATGGAAGACAATATATTTCAACTGCAGTACGCGCTGGACACTTTCTATTTCTTGATTTGTGGCGCGCTGGTAATGTGGATGGCTGCCGGGTTCGCAATGCTCGAAGCCGGTCTGGTCCGCTCCAAAAACACGACAGAGATCCTCTTGAAGAACGTCGCGCTGTATGCGGTGGCGTGCACCATGTATATGATTTGCGGGTACATGATCATGTATGGCGGGGACATGTTCCTTTCAACTATCACGGGTGACGGCGTGGCCGGCGCAGAAGAAGCGGCTACCTATGCGCCTTCCGCCGACTTCTTCTTCCAGGTGGTGTTCGTGGCGACTGCCATGTCCATTGTCTCGGGTGCTGTTGCCGAGCGCATGAAGCTGTGGGCCTTCCTGGCCTTCGCTGTGGTCATGACCGGGTTTATCTATCCGATGGAAGGCTCCTGGACATGGGGTGGCAATGCGGTATTTGGCATGTATACCCTCAGTGACCTTGGCTTCTCTGACTTTGCCGGCTCCGGTATTGTGCACATGGCAGGCGCCGCAGCGGCCCTGGCGGGTGTGCTGCTGCTGGGCGCTCGCAAGGGCAAATACGGACCCAACGGCCAGATCAACGCCATCCCCGGCTCGAATCTGCCGCTGGCGACGCTGGGCACCTTTATCCTCTGGATGGGCTGGTTCGGCTTTAACGGTGGCTCGGTACTGGCAACCGCCAGCGTCGAAAGCGCCAATAGCGTGGCTATCGTGTTTATGAACACCAACGCAGCGGCGGCCGGTGGCCTGATTGTTGCGCTGATTGTCGCCAGAACCCTGTTTGGCAAGGCTGACCTGACCATGGCGCTCAATGGCGCATTGGCTGGCCTGGTTGCCATTACTGCTGAGCCCTCCACACCCACAGCCCTGCAGGCAACCCTGTTTGGCGGGGTTGGCGGCGCGCTGGTCGTGTTCTCCATCATTGCTCTGGACAAGATGAAGATCGACGATCCCGTCGGCGCCATCTCTGTTCACGGTGTTGTGGGTCTGCTCGGCCTGTTGCTGGTGCCTGTTACCAACGACGCATCATCCTTCAGCGGCCAGATTATTGGCGCAGCCACTATCTTCGCCTGGGTCTTCGTCTGCAGCTTGATCGTCTGGGGCGCCCTGAAGGCTGTTATGGGTATCCGCGTCAGCCAGGAAGAAGAGTATGAGGGTGTGGACGTTGCCGAATGCGGCATGGAAGCTTACCCGGAATTCGTTGGCGCCAAAGGCAGCGGAATCTAAACATCTGCTGGCGCATGTGGATAATGCGTGCACCCGGGGGCCTTCGCGCCCCCTTTTTTATGTACAGGATGTACGGTACGTCCGCGAGAGGCAGGACGCCGGAGCGGACGCGGCCGGGATAAAGCCCCGGATCTGCCGTGGCCGTCCGCGAGAGGCAGGTACGCCTCCACTTGACCCGCCTCAATTTACAGGCGCCCCTATAGCACCTATCATTGCCGCGTCTACTTCAATGAGGTTTAGCGCATGAAACTGATCACCGCCGTCATCAAGCCGTTCAAATTGGACGATGTGCGCGCCGCGCTATCGCAGATTGGCGTACAAGGGATTACTGTTACCGATGTAAAGGGCTTCGGCCGCCAGAAGGGGCACACCGAACTCTATCGCGGTGCAGAATATGTGGTGGATTTTCTACCCAAAGTGAAACTGGAAATAGCGCTTGCCGATGACGAGGTCGAGAAGGCCGTCGAGGCGATAACCAGTACCGCTAACAGCGGCAAAATTGGCGACGGCAAGATTTTCGTTTCGCCGCTGGAGCAGGTCATCCGAATCCGCACCGGCGAAACCGGTGAGGATGCTATCTAGGCCACATCCGCATTCCCGGGCGGTTGCTATCAGGACCGCTCCCCTGGCGCTTCGGTGGCAATGCTGTCAATCGCCGCCGGGAGATCCTTGAGGCTGATCACTTCACGGTGCGCTCGCTCCCCTCCTGGCCACTTCTGTCCCAGCGTGTTCACCCATACCGTATACATACCCACCGCCCGTGCGCCCTGGATGTCGTGCTCGGGATTATCACCCACGTGGATGATATTTGTAGCGGTGGCACCTGAGCTCGCCATTGCAGCGTGAAACATATCGGGCGCAGGCTTGCTTGCACCTACGTCTTCTGCCAAAAAGGCGAAGTCGAAATATTCACCGGCATCGGTTTTGAAGATATCCGCGTTGCCGTTGGTGAGTGCGCCAAGGGTGAAGTCACGGGAGAGCGCCTCCAGTATCTCCAGGGCTTCCTCGTAAAGTTCAACCTGGTGACGCTGCTGCAAAAATACAGCAAATGCCTGCTCAGCCCCGACACGTGCTTCTTTCTCGGCATAGCCGGCCGCCAATTGCAGTTCCAGCAGCATCTGTTCGCGCATTGCACTGACGTTGTGCAGTAGCTCCGGGTGGCGTTGCCAAACGCGCTTCTTGAACTCCCAGAGTCTGGCGTGATCATATTGTTCCATCGTCCCCGGGCGATGCTCCAGAAGCCATGCACGCTGTGCCTCTTCGGCGCGAATCAGGGCGGGCTCCACATCCCACAGGGTGTTGTCCAGGTCGAAGGTGATGACTTTAATCGGCAAGTGGTCAGTCCCGCTTGCGTCGTTTCGCCCTTGGGTGGGCGGCATCATAAACTTTGGCCAGGTGTTGAAAGTCCAGATGGGTGTAGATCTGCGTTGTGGAAATATTGGCATGACCCAGTAGTTCCTGAACCGCGCGCAGGTCGCCGGATGACTCCAGCATATGGCTGGCGAAGGAGTGCCGCAGCATGTGTGGGTGCACGTCCTGTCGCATCCCCGCCTTGCGACCCTGCAACTTCAATCGCGCCTGGATATTACGCACGCTGATGCGCTGACCCCGATTGCTGGTGAACAGCGCGCGGGCCGCGTCGGCATCTGTTGCGGTGTGTGGGCGTGTTTCCAGCCAGTGATCAATGGCGGCAATGGCCGCGCTGCCCACGGGTACGGTGCGGGTCTTGTTGCCCTTGCCTGTTACCGTAAGCAGGCGCGAATGGCGGTCGATGTCGTCAATGTTCACAGCCACCAGTTCTGCCAGTCGCAGGCCCGAAGAATAGAACAGTTCGGCAATGGCGCGGTCGCGTCGGGCCGTGGCACCGTCGTCCTCGAATGACAGGTAGTGGTCTACCTGGTCCGCGTCCAGCGTCTTTGGCAGGCGTCGTGGTTTTCGCGGTGCCTGCACACTGGCCGCCGGATTGCGCGGAAAACCGTTGACCCGTCCCAGGTAGTTGAACAGGGAGCGCGCTGCAGAAAGACTGCGCTGGATGCTGCTGCCCGCGAGTCCGCGACGGTGCATCTGGCTTACCCAGGCGCGAATGTCAGCTTCTTGCAGGTCCTGGGCACTGTGCTTTTCATGGCTGGCGCAATAGCCCTGCAGGGAATCGAGATCGCGGCTGTAGTTGCTCAGGGTGTGGGGCGAGAGCTGGCGTACGTCCCGCAGGTAGTCGATGAACTGCCCGCAGCTGTCAGCCAGGGAAGTGTTCAAGCGCGGCTACCGCAGCCCGGGCAGCAGGCGCACAATCACGTCGGCAATATGGGTCAGGAACAGTGTGCCCATGTTGCCAGCGTAGCGATTGGCATCGGCGCTACCGACGGCGATGAGCCCCAGTTCCTCGCCGTTGGCCAGAGGCATTAGCGCCGCAGAGCCCACTGCGCCGGCTTCCGGGAACAGGTAGGCCAGTTCTTCCTTGCGTAAAACACCGCATACGGGTTTGTTGCTCTTGAGCAATGCCCCTATCTCCCGCTCTGCCGCTGCGGCGTCCTCAACGCGACACGCGCCTTCGTGGGCGGCTTCACCGAACAGGATCATGCTGGCGTAGTCGACCTTGAAATCCTTGCTCATCGCGTCCATGAATGCAGTGTAGAGCGCGTCCACGTTGTCGGCTTCCAACAGGGACAGTACCAGCTTGCGGGTTCGCTCATAAATCTGGTCGTTGTCGCGGGCATTGGCGGTAAGCGCCTTGAGCCGGTGGCGCATTTCGATATTGCGCTCGCGCAGGATGCCCACCTGTTTTTCCACCAGCGACACAGCGCTGCCGGAGGCGTGGGAAATGTGCAGGTGGTCCAGCATATCAGGGTTGCGCTGCAGAAAGTCTCCATTCTCCTGCAGGTACTGCCGTACCAGCTCATCGTTCAATGCTATTTCCGGTGTCGTATTCTGTGCCGGTTTATTCCCTGCTGCCATTGCTGGTCCCCTGGTTGGTGAGGCGCGGTATAGCGCGGCCTCAAAGTCTTATGGTGCCTTCAAAGACGACCGCTGTCGGGCCGGTCATGATCACGGGCTGGCCCGGTCCTTGCCAGGACACAGACAGCTTACCGCCCGGGAGATTTACTGTCACGGTATCCTGCAGCCAGTTGCGCGTTATGCCGTAGACCACGGCAGCACAGGCCCCGGTGCCACAGGCCAGGGTCTCGCCCACGCCCCGTTCGTAAACCCGCAGGTTGATTTCGCTGTCGGATAACACCTGCATGAAGCCGGCGTTCACACGCTGGGGAAACTCCGGGTGGTTTTCTACTAGTGGTCCCAGGTGCGCCAGATCGACCGCTTGCACATCTTCTTCCACCCGGTGTACTGCGTGCGGGTTGCCCATGGACAGAGCGCCGATTTCCAGGCTCCCCCCTTCTATTTCCAGCGAGTAGCTCTGGGCTGCTTCTGTGCGCTCAAAAGGTATCTTACCCGGTTCAAATACCGGAGCCCCCATGTCGACCTCTACACGGTGATTATCGCGCACCCGTAAGACGATCATGCCTGACGCGGTCTCTACCGTAATGACGCGCTTGCTGGTCAGCCGCCTGTCGCGGACGAAACGGGCAAAGCAGCGCGCACCGTTGCCGCACTGCTCCACCTCACCGCCATCTGCATTGAAGATGCGGTAGCGAAAGTCGGCCTCGGGGTTGCCCGGTGCCTCGACCAGCAAAACCTGGTCACAGCCCACGCCAAAGCGGCGGTCCGCCAGCTTGCGAATATCCCGCGGGCGCAGCTTGCAGCGTTGACTGATCAGGTCAACAACCACAAAGTCATTCCCTGCGCCGTGCATTTTAGTGAACTTCAGAAGCATGCGTTAGGCCTGTTGGTAACCGTCATTCAGCCCTGGTCGGGCAGGCGGTGTTCGCCACGAATGATATCAGCAAAGCGCTCCCGTTCACGCACCAGGTGAACGCTGTCGCCGTCGACCATGACTTCTGCTGCCCGCGGCCGACTGTTGTAATTGGAGCTCATGGTGAAGCCGTAGGCGCCTGCGCCAAAAATGGCCAGCAGGTCCCCCTGGTGCAGTGTCAGGTCGCGGTCCTTGCCGAGAAAGTCGCCGGTTTCGCAAACCGGCCCGACAATGTCCCAGCTGGCGCGATGCCCGTCGCTGCGCTCGTTGACGTTGCGAATATCCAGCCAGGCCTGGTAGAGCGCCGGGCGGATCATATCGTTCATTGCCGCGTCCACCAGGGCAAAGTTGTGCTCTGACGTGGGTTTCAGGTACTCCACCCGGGTGATCAGCAGGCCTGCGTTGGCGACGATAGAACGCCCGGGCTCGAATACCAGCTGCAATGGGCGGTCACCCAGAACCTCGCGCACGGCACCGATGTAGTCCCCGATAGAGGGGGGCTGCTCATCCCGGTAGCACACGCCAAGCCCGCCGCCCAGGTCCAGGTGATGCAGGACAATACCCTCGTCGGCCAGTTGGTCTATGAGGTCAAGCAGGCGCTTGAGGGCGTCGATGAACGGGCTGATCTGGGTGAGTTGGGAGCCGATATGACAATCCACGCCGACGACTTCGATGCTCTGCAGCTCTGCAGCGCGGCGATAAACACGCAGCGCCTCCTCGGTGGTGACGCCGAACTTGTTCTCGCGCAGGCCGGTGGAAATGTAGGGATGGGTCTGCGCATCCACGTCCGGGTTGACGCGCACAGACACTTTCGCGACCCGGCCCGCGCTGGCTGCGACGCTGGCCAGAACCTCCAGTTCCGCGGCGGATTCCAGGTTGAAGCAGGCGATGCCCAGCTCCAGCGCGAGCGCCATCTCCTCGGGCTTCTTGGCCACACCGGAGAAAACGACCCTGGCAGGATCACCGCCGGCGGCGATGACCCGCTCCAGTTCCCCGGCGGACACGATGTCGAAACCGGCACCCAGGCGGGCCAGGGCATCCAGCACCGCCAGGTTGGAATTGGCCTTCACTGCATAGCAGACCATATGATCGCAGCCGGAGAGTGCCTGCTGGTACTCGCGAAACGCGCCTTCCAGTGCCTGGCGTGAGTATATGTAGCAGGGCGTGCCATGGCGCGCGGCAATCTCACTGACCGGCGTATTCTCGGCGTATAGCTGTCCATCCCGATAGGGGAAGTATTTCATCGTCTGTCTCATGTTCCAGGCCTGGGTTTACGGAGCGCTATCTTCCTGCATTATCCCGGTGTTTTCCTGGGGACCCTGCGCAGGTGCTTCTCCCGGCAGGTACAGCGGACCGGTCTGGCCGCAGCCGCCCAGGAAAACCAGTAGTGCCAGTAAAACGAGGTGGCGCATGGGTGCTCCAGCAGTGCAAAAGCGGCGATTATACCTGCCGGTAGTAAGCGGCGCGAGCAGCCCTTATCATGTGCGGGTGTTTAATTTTGAGTAAGCAATAGTGATATCGGAAGCAGAATACGGTGAACTGGTGGATGAGACCTTTGAGGCGGTGGAACTGGCCCTGGATGAGGTGGACTCCGACCTTGATTATGAGGCCGGAGGCGGGGTGCTGACGGTAAAGTTCGAGAATGGCACCACTATGGTATTCAGTCGCCAGCCCCCGGTGCGGCAGTTGTGGCTGGCAGCGCGGTCTGGCGGTTTCCATTTTGAGTTTGACGCTGACGCCGGTGACTGGCGCAATACCCGTGACGGTTCACTGCTGCGACCCTTTGTGGTGGCGCAGATGCGTGAGCAGGGCGAGATCGATTTTGCATGGCTATGAGCACAGCAGCTCGCCCCGTCCTTGCTCAGGCTGGCTGCGCAGCCAGCCCCGGGCATCGTCGTCTGTCTCGGCACGCGTTGACGGTGCTCGCGGCCGCGATACTGTCCAGCGGCGCGCAGGCGCAGGAGCCGCTCTATGTGAAAAACTTGAGTCCCGTTGCCGGCTTGTTCGGCCTGCCTTCACAGCGCAACGCAGACATTGGCCCGGCGGGCAGTTTCGGCCTGGCGGCGCATACCAGTATCGCCAGCCATTATGTCTCTGAGGTGCGTGGGAACGAGGCGCTCAACCTGGACGGTGAAACCCTGCGTGTTGCGCTTGAGCTGCGCTACGCCCTGACAGATAACTGGGATCTTCAGCTGGAACTGCCCTGGCTGGATCACAGCGGCGGCGACCTGGACTCGCTGATTGATAACTGGCACGACTTCTGGGGCATGTCAGATGGGGGGCGCTCCAGGGCGGCGCAGGACCTGCTGGACTATCGTTATCAAGGCAGCGATACCTTTGACCTGCGGGATGCAAGCTCAGGTATGGGTGACAGCACGCTCTCGCTGAGCTATCGGCTCTACCATGACAAAGCCGCGTCGGCGGCCCTTGTTGCGGGTTATAAATTCTCCACCGGGGATGAAGATGAGTTCACTGGCAGTGGCAGCGATGACGCGTTTGTCGCCCTGCGCTTTTCGGGAGACCACCTTGCGGACCTGCCCCTGCGCTGGCACGGTCAGATGGGCTACCTGCGCGCGGGGCAAAGTGAGCTGATTGCCCATATGCAGGAGCGCGACCTCTGGTTTGCGGGCCTGACGGTCGACTGGCTGATAACGCCGGCGTGGTCACTGATAGGCCAGCTTGATGCGCATGCCGCGCCAACGGACAGCGGTATCGACGGCCTTGGCGAGGACGCCATCATGCTAACCGTCGGCGGTCGCTGGCGCTTCGCCGAGCGCTGGACGGTCGATATCAGCGTGGTGGAGGACGTGCAGGTGGAAACCGCTCCGGACGTGGCCTTCCAGGCGAGTCTGCGCTACCGCGCAAACTAGCCGGATTTCAGGCAGGGCCCGGGTTTGTTTACTGGCGTTCAGCCAGGCGCTGCTGTGCCCGCTGAGCGGCCGCGGCTACCTGGTTCGGTGCCGTACCGCCAAGATGGTCGCGAGCGCCGATCGAACCCTCCAGCGTGAGCACCTCGAATACGTCGTCGCCGATGTCCGCACAGAAACCCTGCAGGGTGGCCAGCTCCATTTCGGCCAGGTCCATACCCGTCGCTACACCATGGGCTACAGCCTTGCCGACGACCTCATGCGCGTCGCGAAAGGGCAGTCCCAGTCCCACCAGGTAGTCCGCGAGGTCGGTGGCAGTGGAAAAGCCGCTGCGCGCGGCCTCGCGCATCTGCTCCCGGCGCGGCTTGATGGCCGGCAGCATGTCGCCGAACGCGCGCAGGCAGTCCAACACGGTGTCCACGGTGTCAAACAACGGTTCCTTGTCCTCCTGGTTGTCCTTGTTATAGGCCAGGGGCTGGCTCTTCATCAATGTAAGCAGCGCAACCAGGTGTCCGTTTACGCGACCCACTTTGCCGCGCACCAGTTCCGGCACATCGGGATTCTTTTTTTGCGGCATGATAGATGAGCCCGTGCAGAAGCGGTCGGGCAGTTCGATAAAGTTGAACTGTGCTGATGCCCACACCACCAGCTCTTCCGACATGCGCGAGAGGTGCGTCAACAGCAGGGCGGCGAATGAGCAGAACTCAATGGCGAAGTCGCGGTCGGAGACAGAATCCAGCGAGTTCTCCGTGGGTTTATCGAACCCCAGCGCCGCTGCCGTCTGCGCACGATCGATGGGGTAGGTGGTGCCGGCGAGCGCCGCTGCGCCAAGGGGGGACTGGTTCATCCTCGCCCGGCAGTCCATCAGTCGCCCGTAGTCCCGTTCAAGCATTTCATTCCAGGCCAGCAGGTGATGGCCAAAAGAAACCGGCTGTGCTGTTTGCAAATGGGTGAAGCCCGGCATGATGGTGTCTGCGTTGGCAGCCGCCAGGGTAATGGTTCCCGCTTGCAGGCGCGTGAGTTCGCTGGCGATACGGTCGATGGCGCTGCGCAGAAAGAGGCGGATATCTGTAGCAACCTGGTCGTTGCGCGAGCGGCCGGTGTGCAGCTTTTTGCCGGTCACGCCTATCAATTCAGTGAGACGCGCCTCGATGTTCATGTGTACATCTTCCAGCTCTACCGACCACTGGAAGCTGCCTTCATCTATCTCCCGTTGCACCGTGGCCAGACCTTCCTGGATCTGTTGCAACTCTGGCGCAGAGAGCACGCCGACACTGCATAACATCTGCGCGTGGGCGAGGGAGCCGGCGATGTCTTCCGCGGCCATACGTTGATCGAAGTTAACCGACGCGGTGAAGCGCTGCACAAAGCTGTCCGTGGGCTCGCTGAAGCGTCCACCCCAGAGTTTGCTGGTGTCCTGTTCCTTGCTCATCATAAATCCTGTTACTGAACTGACGGTTGCGGCGTGACTTTTTACCTTGTTCGCGCCACAAAGGGATGCAAGTATATCAGCTAAGATCAGGGCTGTTTGGTCCTGTTGGGGCACTAATCGTTGCCGGGGCGGCCAACAGGCCAGCTGCGGTGCCAGGGAGCGAAAGCATGCAGTCAGCCCAGGCTGATCGCGAAAAAGAAACCGTCGCCGCGGAGCTGGGGGAGTTTTTTATTCCTGACCTGTGCGCCTCGCGCCCCGTGCTGATGATGGTGCTGGTCGCTCAGCTGCTGGTGATGGTTTACGCACTCGCCAGTAGCGCCCTGCCTGATTTCGACTGGGAACTGCTGGCGATCTGCTCTCTTTTCGTGCAGTGGGTCGTGCTGGCCAGTGCGTTGCTACTGTGTCTCAGTCGCGGCCCGCTGAGTCGTCTCAGCCTGGTGTTGGCGACAACCATCAGTCTCTCTCTTATTGCCCTGGTTACCGCTGCTTCCAGCGTTCTTGCGCTGACGGCGTTCCCCTGGCTGACGGGTGAAACGCAGGGTGGCTGGTGGGTGCTGCGCAACCTCCTGGTGTCACTGGTGATAGGCGGTATTATCCTGCGCTATTTTTTCCTTCAGCAGCAGTTGTTACGACAGGAGCAAATGGAGCTGCAATCCCGGCTTGACTCCTTGCGAGCACGTATCCGGCCGCACTTCCTGTTCAATACCCTCAATAGCATTGCCAGCCTGATCATGTCGCGCCCGGAGTCAGCGGAGCAGGCCGTGGAGGACCTGGCCGAGCTGTTTCGCGCCAGTCTCAAGGAAAGCCGCGGGGTAACCACGGTGGCGGATGAACTGAGACTTTGCGAGCTCTACCTGGGAATTGAGCAATTGCGCCTGGGTGACCGCCTGCACATCGACTGGCAGGTCGACCCGACGCTGCTGGATGAGCCCATGCCCAGCCTGGTATTGCAGCCATTGGTGGAAAATGCGGTTTACCACGGGATTGCGCGCTTGCCGGAGGGCGGCTCGATTATTGTTGTCCTGGACCGGGAGGGAGAGACGATTCGGGCGATGGTGGAAAACCCGGTCCCGCCCGGCATTCAGAACTCCGGCGGAAACCAGATGGCGCTCACCAATGTGGAGCAGCGGCTGCAAGTGATATATGGCCCCGATGCAGGTTTGCAGGTTGAACCAGCGGCACAGAGCTTCAGGGTCGCGTTGCGCTACAGCCCGGGGCAGTTACGTTGAAGGTCCTGGTTGTTGACGACGAGCAACTGGCTCGCGAACGACTACTGCGTTTGTTGGGGAGTATCCGTCCTGGCGCAGAGTGCTTGCAGGCCGCCGGCGGCGCTGAGGCCATGCAGATAGTCGCCGCCCGGGAGCCTGACGTGGTGTTGCTGGATATTCGGATGCCGGGGATGGACGGCATTGAAGTGGCGGCGGAACTGGATAAGCTGCAGTCCCCACCCGCGGTGATTTTCTGTACCGCTTACGATGAGTATGCTCTGCAGGCCCTGCAGCATCAGGCGATGGCCTACCTGCTTAAACCGGTGCGTGAGGCAGAACTGGACCGCGCGCTAGAGGGCGCCGGGCGCGTCAATCGTGTACAGCTGGCCAGCCTGCAGCAAGGCGAGGGCGCAGCTGCGGCCCGCAGTACAATCAGCAGCCAGACTCATCGTGGTTTTGAGTCCATGCCGGTGACCGAGGTGCGCTGTTTCATTGCCGGGCAAAAGTACGTAACCGCGGTGGCGCCGGAGATGGAGCTGCTTATCCCGGATACGCTGAAGGATCTCGAGCAGGAGTTTGGAGGCCGCTTTCTGCGTGTCCACCGCAATGCGCTGGTGGCGCTTGACCACGTGGAGCGACTCGAGAAAATCGAGGATGGCAGTTGGCGGGTGATTCTACACGATCTGGAGCAGGCTCCAGCCATCAGTCGTCGTCATCTCAGCGAGGTCAAGCAACGGCTATCGCAACGCTGAACGATCGCAGCTGAAATGGTATGATTGCGCGCTTCCAGCAGTACCGTTCATAAGGAACTTACTCCATGTCCACCCGCTCTCTGACTATCGCTACCAGGGAAAGTCCGCTGGCCCTTTGGCAGGCGGAAACCGTACGCGACGCCCTGATGAGTGCCCACCCCGGCCTGGAGGTGAGGTTGCTGGGCATGACGTCGCGTGGAGACCAGTTACTGGATGTACCGCTGGCCAAAGTCGGCGGCAAGGGGCTTTTCGTCAAGGAATTGGAAACCGCACTGCTTGAGGGCAGCGCAGATATTGCGGTGCACTCGATGAAGGACGTGCCCATGGATTTTCCTGATGGCCTCGGTCTGGGTGTGATTTGTGAGCGTGAAGACCCATCTGATGCCTTTGTGAGCAACAATTTCAAGTCGTTGTCAGCGCTGCCGGCCGGCAGCGTGGTGGGAACGTCCAGCCTGCGTCGGGAGTGCCAGTTGCGCGCGCGGCGCCCGGACCTGGAGGTGAAGTTCCTGCGAGGAAATGTGAATACCCGCCTGCGCAAGCTTGACGAGGGCGAGTATGACGCCATCATTCTTGCCAGCGCCGGCCTCATTCGCCTGGGTTTTGCCAGCCGTATCGCTGACAGGATTGCCGTGGAGGACTCGCTGCCAGCGGGCGGCCAGGGCGCTGTGGGTGTTGAATTGCGCAGCGCCGACGAGCAGACCTTGGCTTTGCTGCAGGCGGTGCACCATGAACCGACCGCGCGACGCGTGCTGGCAGAGCGCGCCATGAACCGGCACCTCAATGGTGGTTGCCAGGTGCCTATCGCCTGTTTCGCTGAATACCTGGATGATGGCCGCCTGCACCTGCGTGGTCTTGTGGGTCGACCCGATGGCTCCCAGCTGTTGCGTGCCGAGTCCTGGGCAGAGCCGGCTCAGGCCGAGCAGCTGGGTATCGAGGTGGCACAGGACCTGTTGCAGCAGGGCGCGGGAGAAATTCTGGCCGAGGTTTATGCACAGTAGCCCAACCATCCTGGTGACCCGGCCTGCCGGGCAGGCGGGTGGCCTGCTGGCCTCGCTGGCGCAACACGGCGTGTGCGGTATCCACCAGCCGATGATGGTACTGCAACCACTTGCCGAGCTGCCACCCGGTCTGCGTCAATGCCTCATCGATCTGGATCAGTATCAGCACGTGATCTTTATCAGCGTCAACGCCGTGCGTTTCGGCCTGGACTGTATCGATGATTACTGGCCGCAGCTGCCGACCGGGATTAACTGGTATGCGGTAGGCGTAAGCACTGCGGCGCTGCTGGCGCAGCGTGGGCTGCAGCCGCTGTCTCCGGAAGCACAAATGGACAGTGAAGGTCTGCTTGTCCTGCCGGAGTTAGCTCAGGTGGAGAGCCAGAAGGTACTGATTATCAAGGGAGAAGGCGGCAGGCAGGCGCTGAAAAAGGTACTGACCGCTCGCGGGGCACAGGTGGACGAGCTGGCCTGCTACCAGCGTAGATGCCCGGATCTGGCCCCGGGAAAGCTGGCGCAGATTCTGGAGACCCGACAGGTGGATACGGTGCTGATCAGCAGCGGTGAGGGCTTGAATAATATGCTGACGTTGCTTAGCGACAAAGAAAACACTAAGTTTAGGGATATAGGTTTGGTTGTGCCCTCGTCGCGTGTTGCGACATTGGCGCAGCAGGCGGGTTTTACTGACATCACTACTGCGGCGAATGCTTCGGACGATGCCATGTTGGAAGCCCTGCTAACAAGGCGAGGCGGAGAGTAACGAGTGAGTGAGAAAAATGATAAGCCCAGCGAGGAAAGCGCTGTTGATGCTGTGCAGGAGCCTGCCGGCGAGAAACCCGGTAGCGAGGAGAGCGCTGTGAGCCCGGCTACGCAGCCCGATTCCGGGCCTTCGCGGCCGCCATCGCCGCCACCTCCGGCAGCGGCAAAGAAGGGCGGGTCGTCCATTGTAGGCTGGCTGGCCCTGTTGCTGGTATTAGCGCTGGGTGGCGCCGCTGGCTGGACGGTAATGCAGGGGCTGGAGCGTGAAAAGGCCCTGCAGCAACGTGTTGTCGAGCTGGAATCAGTCACCGGTAGCGAGGGTGATGAACTGCGGGCGCTGGAACGCAAGCTGCAGGCGGAGGTGAACAGCGGTGTGCAGGAAGCCCGGGCAGAGCTTGCCAGCCAGGCCGAAGCCATGGGTTCGCTGCGCTCCCAGATAGAGCGCCAGGGCGAACAGTTAGCCGCTTACAGCGCCAATGATCATGAGAGCTGGTTGCGGGCAGAGGCGCAGTATCTGCTGCGCCTGGCCAGCCAGCGCGTCATTATGGCTCGCGACACCGAATCCGCGTTGGCCTTGCTCAATAGCGCCGACGCTATTCTCCGTGAGCTGGACGACTCCAGCCTGCATGCGGTGCGTGCAGCCATAGCCGCAGAGCAAGCTGCGCTGCGTGCTGTACCCAGTGTCGATGTGGAAGGTATTTACCTGCGCCTGACCGCGCTTATCGAGCAGGCCGGCGAACTGCGAATCTTCCAGCTTCAGGACCAGGTTGCGCAGCCAGAGGCTGAGCCGGCCGACGAATGGCAGGTGCGCCTGGAGCGGGGCTATGAAGAAGCCGCGCGAAAACTTTCGGACTACATCGTTATTCGCCGACGTGATGTGCCCATGCAGGCGCTGATGGACCCACAGTGGGAGGGACTGGTGCGCCAGAATCTGCGTATGCTGTTGGAGCAGGCGCAGGTGGCCCTGCTCTCCGGTAACCAGACACTGTATGTCGAAAGCTTGCAGCGCGCCCAGCACTGGGTGGACCAGTTCCTTGATACGGACGAGGCTGCAGCGCGCGCAATGGCAAGGGAGATTACCCAGCTGGAAGGGCAGATAATCCAGGTGAATATGCCGAATATGGATCGCTCTCTGCAGGCACTGGACGAGGCAATGAAACGACGCCTGCAACAGGGAGGCGCAGAGTAAGCCATGCGCAAGCTATTTATTCTGGTACTCGTCGCCCTGCTGTTGGGGGTGGGCATAGTCGCAGTGATCGAGACCGATCCCGGCTACGTGTTGGTGGCCTATGGCAATTACACTGTTGAGACCAGCCTCTGGGTAGGCGTACTGTTGCTTGTCGTCTTTACGTTTCTGGTCTACCTGGCTGTGCGATTGCTGCGTCGCCTGGTGGGTGGCCAGGCCTCCCTGGTCAGTTGGGTAGGCGGGCGCCGGGCGAGGGCAGCTTCACGATTGACCACGCGCGGGTTGATCAGTTTCATCGAAGGCAACTGGACGCGTGCGCGTCGACAGCTGTTGCGCGGCGCAAAGAACAGTGAAGCGCCGTTGATCAACTACCTGATGGCGGCCCGTTCCAGTTACCGCCTCAACGAACCGGACAAGATGCGTGAGTACCTCGGCGCAGCCGAAGACGCGGAATCCGAGGCGGGAATAGCCGTCGAGCTCACCCAGGCCGAGCTGCGCCTGCATTCAGGCCAGTATGAGCAGGCCCTGGCCACGCTGGTGCGGGCACGTCGCAACGCCGGGCGCCACCCGTATGTGCTGGACCTGCTGCGTCGCGCCTATTACGGGCTAAAGGACTGGAGTGAGTTGGCTGAACTGTTGCCTGAGCTGAAGAAGTACAAGGTGATGCCTGCCGATGCCTTGGAATCGCTGGAGCGTGAAGTCTACCTGCAGAAACTGTCTGCCAGCGCCACCGTCGCCGATGACACCGGCGATGCACTGCGCGCAGCCTGGAACAAAATTCCCGGGCACCTGAAGAACGATCCGGCCGTGCTGTATGAGTATGTCGCCCTGCTGGTCAAAGGCGAGCAACATGCCGCTGCTGAAAAAGTGATCCTGCGCGCATTGAAGCAGCACTGGGACAGCAAGCTCGTACGCGAGTATGGATTGGTTGTTGGCCAGGACAGCGCCAGGCAATTGGCACACGCTGAAGCGTGGCTCCCACAGCACACCGATGATCCACAACTGCTGCTGACCCTGGGTCGGCTTTCTGCGCGGGAGTCGCTTTGGGGCAAGGCGCGGGATTACTTCGAAAACAGTTATCGCCTGGAACGCACTCCCGAGGTTTGCGCCGAGCTGGGTCGTTTGCTGGTTGCGCTGGAAGAGCCCAAGGTGGCCGGCGCCTACTATCGCGAGGGTCTGTTGCTGAGTGAGCCCGCGCTGCCTGAGCTACCTGTGCCGGAGCGCCCTTCGACTTTAGCTGCCAGCTGATTTCCTGGCTTGTTCTTTCTGCGCTGGTCTTTCTTTCTAGACGGCGCGGAAATGGATCTCCACGCCTCGGTGCCGTCATCCAAAAATAATAAATTAAGCCTTTAAAGAACGGCAAGAACGTTAAGAACGTTAAGAGGTGCGAGAGCCAACAGCGCCGCCCGAAAATGTCTGAGGCCACGGACGGCCGAAGCCAAGCCTGTCAGGGATGACGCTTTTTGGCGGTTTTCGGGCGGCGCTGTTGGCTGTCGCCCCGGCGAACATCGAACAGCGAACATCGAACAGCGAACAGCGAACAGCGAGCAGCGAGCGGCGAACGGATAATGCACCAACTTTTACCCAAAAACAGCCGCCGAGCAAGTGGTAGTCAGCAAGCTTAATTTAAGCAGGTGTCGAGAGGGCCGAGGTCAATCGAGCGCGATCCCCAACTCATCCCAGATCTCGTCAACCCGACTCTTAACCGCCGCATCCATCACAATCGGTTCACCCCACTCGCGATCAGTCTCACCCGGCCACTTGTTGGTGGCATCAAGCCCGACCTTGGAGCCCAGGCCGGCAACCGGTGAGGCAAAGTCCAGGTAGTCGATGGGGGTGTTGTCGACAAACACACAGTCCCGGCGGGGGTCCATGCGCGTGGTCATCGCCCAGATTACATCCTGCCAGTCGCGGGCATTGATGTCCTCGTCCGTCACTACAACGAACTTGGTGTACATGAACTGGCGCAGGAACGACCAGACCCCCAGCATTACCCGCTTGGCGTGCCCGGGGTACTCCTTACGGATAGTCACCACCGCCATACGATAAGAGCAGCCTTCCGGAGGAAGGTAGAAATCAACAATCTCCGGGAACTGCTTCTGCAACAGCGGCACGAACACCTCGTTCAGGGCCACGCCCAATACGGCCGGCTCGTCCGGTGGGCGGCCGGTATAGGTGCTGTGGTAGATGGGGTCTTCGCGGTGGGTGATCGCTTCCACCGTGAATACGGGGAAGCTTTCAACTTCATTGTAGTAACCTGTGTGGTCACCGAATGGGCCCTCGTCAGCGACTTCCCCCGGCTCCAGGTAGCCCTCGAGGATGTACTCTGCCGACGCAGGCACCTGCAGGCCGTGTTCCCGGCACAGCGGAGTGAAACATTCAGCTATCTCGGTCTTGCTGCCGCGCAGCAGCCCGGCGAAGGCGTACTCGGAGAGTCCGTCGGGGACGGGCGTTACCGCCCCCAGCGTTGTCGCCGGGTCTGCACCCAGTGCGATAGCAACCGGGTAGCGCTTGCCGGGGTGTTTAAGTTGCCAGTCGCGGTAGTCCAGGGCCCCGCCGCGGTGGGACAGCCAGCGCATGATCAGTTTGTTCTTGCCGATCAGTTGCATGCGGTAGATACCGAGGTTCTGGCGCTCCTTCTCGGGCCCGCGGGTAATCACCAGGGGCCAGGTCACCAGGGGACCCGCATCGCCAGGCCAGCAGGTCTGGATGGGCAACTGGTAGAGATCAACATCGTCGCCCTGTTTGGCATGGTACTGACAGGGAGGATTGCGCACGCTCTTCGGTCCCATGTTGAGCACCTGCTTGAGCACCGGCGCTTTATCCGCGAGATCTCGCATGTCTTTGGGGGGATCCGGCTGACGCAAATAGGCCAGCAGCTCACCGATTTCGCGCAGCGCACTCACATCTTCCGCGCCCATGCCCAGGGCTACCCGCTGCTCCGTACCGAACAGGTTTGCCAACACTGGAGTGCTGAACCCCCTGGGGTTTTCAAACAGCAGGGCGGGCCCACGGGCGCGCAGGGTGCGGTCGGCGATTTCGGTCATCTCGAGATGGGGATCTACTTCGGTGCTGATGCGAACCAGCTCGCCGCGCTGTTCCAGTTCGGCGATGAATTCGCGGAGATCTTTGTACTTCACTGTCGGTATAGTCCGCTGCGGTGTCGGGGCTGACACTACACTTTAGCTGGATAGCGTGCAATGGCATGGGTTTTAGTTAATGCGTTGTACGGTTGGTTTGGGACTACCGCAGCCGGGGGACAAGACAGGTATGTCGTGGGACGCAAAAGCGCCGTCCATGGCAGCTCGACTTCGGCCATCCATGGGCTCAGACGCCCACGCCATACCCGCCTTGCCCCCCGCAGCTCTATCGCGCTACATGTACGCACAACAGCGTGTTTTCAGAATTAGTTAATGGAGGAAGGAGCCGCAGGGTGGAGGGGTAGGTTTACCGGGGACGTGCGAGCACAGGGATGTGCCGGCCGGCGCTCCGGGAGCCCGAGCTGCCAGGGATGGCGCTTTACGCGGTCCCCGGTTGGCCTGTATCACCACCCTGTGGCGGTAGGTCTAAAACAACAAAGCGGCGGGCACCAAAGCAGTGTCGCCAGAGAAACCAGAGTACGACTACTTCCGCCGCATCGACTTGAAGAACTCGTCGTTGGTCTTGGTGTCCTTGAGCTTGTCGATCAGGAACTCGATGGCAGGCGTGTCTTCCATGCCGTGCAGCAGCTTGCGCAGAATCCACATGCGTTGCAGTTCCTCGTCGCCGGTGAGCAGTTCCTCGCGACGTGTGCCCGAGGAGCGGATGTTGATGGCCGGGTACACTCGCTTCTCTGCAATCTTGCGGTCCAGGTGCAGTTCCATGTTGCCCGTACCCTTGAACTCCTCGTAGATCACCTCGTCCATCTTCGAGCCGGTGGCGATCAATGCGGTGGCGATGATGGACAGGCTGCCGCCTTCCTCAATGTTCCGGGCGGCGCCGAAGAAACGCTTCGGGCGTTCCAGTGCGTGGGCGTCCACACCACCGGTCAGTACCTTGCCGGAAGAGGGGATGACCGTGTTGTAGGCGCGGGCCAGGCGGGTGATGGAGTCCAGCAGGATGACAACGTCCTTCTTGTGCTCGACCAGGCGCTTGGCTTTCTCGATGACCATGTCCGCTACTTGTACGTGGCGCGAGGGCGGTTCATCGAAGGTAGAGGCAACCACTTCAGCGCCGCGTGCGCCCACCGAGCGCTGCATCTCGGTCACTTCTTCCGGACGCTCGTCGATGAGCAGGACGATGATGTAGCACTCGGGATTGTTGCTGATAATCGCCTGGGCGATGTTCTGCATCATGATGGTCTTACCCGCCTTGGGCGGTGCAACCAACAGGCCACGCTGGCCCTTGCCGATGGGGGCGACCAGGTCGATGATGCGACCGGTGAGATCCTCGGAGCTGCCGTTGCCCTTTTCCAGGGTGAGGCGCTCGTCGGGGAACAGCGGGGTGAGGTTTTCGAAGAGGATTTTATGCTTGGCGCTTTCGGGCTTGCTGAAATTAATCTCGCCGACCTTGAGCAGGGCAAAGTACCGCTCGCTGTCCTTGGGCGGTCGAATCTTGCCGGAAATGCTGTCGCCGGTGCGCAAGTTGAAGCGACGTATCTGGCTGGGCGAGACGTAGATATCGTCAGGGCCAGCGAGGTAAGAACTGTCTGCGCTGCGCAGGAAGCCGAAGCCATCCTGCAGTATCTCCAGCACGCCATCACCGTAAATGTCTTCACCGCTTTTTGCGTGGCGCTTGAGGATGGCGAAAATAATATCCTGCTTGCGTGAGCGGGCCATGTTTTCCAGGCCCATCTCTTTGGCGATGTCGATCAGTTCCTGGGTGGATTTGGTTTTCAGGTCGGTAAGATTCATAGATTACGGGTGCAGTGAGTGCTCGAAGAGAGAGGAATTTAAAGGATCAGTGCGCCGGTGGTTGCCAGCGGAGTGGAGCTAATAGTTTGAGTGACAGCATTATTATCGCTGCACGGGACTGTGCAACAGGAGAAAATGTAGCACGCTGTACCGGGGGCGTCTACCGCTAATTTGAGGTTTCGCGGCTCATTGAGATGCCGTTGATTCTGCCCCTGGCGATACGCGCAAAGGCCCGCGAGTGCGCGAGCGCAGCCTATTCCGCGCTCGCGTGCCCTGTAGGTGACTGGCTACCAGGCGCTCAAAGATGGGCCGAGTATGTGGCGGGACTTGCCGATCACGTGCGAGCTCTGTCCAACGATCAGCGGGTCTGGTCTCACCGCGTCCTGATTCTTGCCGGGGTAATCCAGGCTGTGCAGGAAGTGCTGCATGCAGGCCAGGCGGGCGCGTTTCTTGTCTGCTGACTTGACCACTGCCCAGGGCGCATCGGCTGTGTCGGTATAGAAGAACATGGCCTCTTTGGCTTCGGTGTAATCATCCCACTTGTCGATGGATGCCTGGTCGATGGGCGACAGTTTCCATTGTTTGAGCGGGTCGTTGCGGCGCTTGTCAAAGCGTGTGTGCTGTTCCTCACGGGTGACCGAGAACCAGTATTTGAACAGGCGGATGCCGCTGCGTACCATCATGCGCTCCATTTCCGGCGTCTGGCGCATGAACTCAAGGTACTCTTCAGGTGTGCAGAATTCCATTACCCGCTCGACCCCGGCGCGGTTATACCAGCTGCGGTCGAACAGGGTGATCTCACCCTTGGTGGGGAAGTGCTTGACGTATCGTTGGAAGTACCACTGGCCTTGCTCCTGGTCTGAGGGCTTCTCCAGTGCGACCACCCGCGCGCCGCGAGGGTTGAGGTGCTCCATGAAGCGTTTGATCGTGCCACCCTTGCCGGCAGCATCGCGACCCTCGAACAGCACCACAATTTTCTGGCCGGTTTCTTTCACCCAACGCTGGACCTTGAGCAGTTCTACCTGCAGCTCACGCTTGGTGGCTTCATATTCAGCGGCGCTGATTTTGGCCCCGTAGGGATACACGCCACTGGTGAACAGGTCGCGAATCGCCTCCGGCGAATCCAGAGTGCCAACCAGGTCTTCCTTCAGCTGAGGGGGGTTATAGGGACCGTGTTCGGTCGCTGTGACCGCCTGGTCCTGGTCATTGGCACTGTTGGTGGGGTGGGGGTTGGATACTGGCTCGGCCACTTCTGATTCTCCGTTGTAAAAAACTTCTATGAAGCCACGGAGGAAGCGGCCTGGGCAATGATGCGAATCAATTGAGCCGTGGTTAGACGACTTCCTGAATGAATTCATTCAATTGTGACTTGGACAATGCGCCCACCTTGGTGGCCTCTGCATTGCCGCCCTTGAATACGATCAGGGTGGGGATGCCGCGGATACCGAACTTGGGTGGGATCTCCGGATTTGCGTCCACGTCGACCTTGGCTATTTTCAGCCGGCCTTCATACTCTTCCGCGATTTCGTCCAGTACGGGGGCAATCATTTTGCAGGGCCCGCACCATTCGGCCCAGAAGTCCACCAGTACGGGAATGTCTGAATTGAGGACTTCGGCGTCAAAGGTGGCGTCGCTGACGTGTACGATCTTGTCTGACATGTTGGTCTCCGGCCGCTCTGCGGCGTTTAAAACTGCTGGGATAGAAAGGGGGTCATCATACCACCGGTCGTAGACGGTACAAGTTGCCAAGCCAGAGTTTTTCACTCTGAGCTTAGTGCTGTGTGATATAAAAGCAGCCTGTACCGCTCCGTTATCGCGCCGGCAGCGGGGTAGGTGGTCCCCGGACACGCAAAATCGCCGTCCATGGCAGCTCGGCCTCGGCCACCCATGGCCTCGCACGGTCCGGAATCGCCTACTCCGCCACCGACGCTGGCTTCTGTATTGCTAACCTTTTGGTGTGCACTTATGAACAAAAAACAACTGCTGGTTCTGACCATCATCGGCCTCGCCCTGGTCAGCTGGTTCGCGCTGGATCTCGGTCAATACCTGCAGTTGCAGGTCGTCCAGGCGCGCATTGGTGACCTGCAGCACTGGTATGCCGACAATCCGCTGCTGGCGGGTGCGATTTACTTTGCGATCTACGTGGCGGTGACCGGACTTTCTGTACCGGGAGCGGCGGTGATGACCCTGGCAGGTGGTGCCTTGTTCGGGTTCTGGTATGCGCTACTGCTGGTTTCTTTTGGCAGCAGCGTGGGCGCGACGCTGGCCTTCCTGGTGTCGCGTACGCTGCTGCGGGACACGGTGCAGTCGCGGTTCGGGCGACCCTTACAGGCGATCAATGAGGGGTTTGCCAAAGACGGCGCTTTCTACCTGTTTACGCTGCGCCTGGTGCCGCTGTTCCCGTTCTTCCTGATCAATCTGCTCATGGGTCTGTTACCGATCTCAACGTGGCGCTACTACTGGGTGTCACAGCTGGGCATGTTGCCAGCCACGGCTGTTTATGTGAACGCGGGTACACAGCTGGGCCAGCTGGATTCGCTGGCAGGCATTATTTCGCCGGGACTGCTGGGGTCTTTTGTTTTACTGGGGCTATTCCCGCTGCTCGCCAGGTGGGGGGTGGGCTGGCTGTCATCCAGGCGCCGCCTGGCGGCCTGGAACAAGCCGCGGTCCTTTGATACCAACCTGGTGGTCATTGGCGCCGGCTCCGCCGGACTGGTCGCCTCTTTGATCGCGGCAACCGTCAAGGCAAAGGTCACGCTGATTGAGCGGCACAAGATGGGAGGAGACTGCCTGAATACAGGTTGTGTGCCCTCCAAGGCCTTGATCCGCTCGGCACGTATCGCCCGCTATGCCAGTCGCGCCGAGGAGTTTGGCCTGGCGCCTATGGAGGTAAAGGTCCGTTTTCCGGATGTTATGGAGCGGGTGCAGTCAGTCATCGGCGCGATAGAGCCCCACGACTCGGTGGAGCGATTCACCTCGCTGGGTGTCGACTGCCTGCAGGGCGAGGCGCGCATTGTCTCGCCGTGGGAGGTCGAGGTCGGCGGCCGGCGTATCAGCGCTCGCAATATCATTATCGCCAGTGGCGCCAGGCCGCGGGTGCCGGAAATCCCCGGCCTGGACAGTATTGACTACCTGACCTCTGACACGGTGTGGGCATTGCGAGAGCAGCCGGCTCGCCTGCTGGTGCTGGGTGGCGGACCCATTGGTTGTGAGCTGGCCCAGGCTTTTGCCGGCCTGGGCAGTGCGGTCACCCTGGTTACTCACGCGGCGCGGATCATGCCGCGTGAGGACGAGGAGGTGTCCCTGCGCGTACAGCAGGACTTCGCGGCGCAGGGCATAGAGGTGCTGACCGCTGCGGAGCCGCAGTCGTTCACCGCAGTGCCGGGGCCGGTCTGCCGCCTGTTGGTTGATGGCGCTGAGCGCGAGGTCGCTTTCGACCGTCTCCTGCTCGCTGTCGGTCGTAGTGCCAACGTGGAAGGCATGGGGTTGGAGGCCCTGGGTATTGGCCTCGACGCTGCCGGGCGTATAGAGGTCGATGACTACCTGCGCACAGCTGTACCCACTATTTACGCCGCCGGTGATGTGGCGGGCCCCTACCTGTTTACCCACATGGCCAGTCACCAGGCCTGGTATGCGTCAGTGAACGCCCTGTTCGGCCGCTTCCGCCGTTTTCGCGTCGACTATTCGGTAGTGCCCTGGGCCACATTCACTGACCCGGAAGTGGCCCGCGTCGGGCTCAACGAGCAGGAGGCGGATGAGCAGGGCCTGCCCTATGAAGTCAGTCGCTATGACATCGACGACCTGGACCGCGCTATTGCCGACGGAGAGGCGCACGGCTTCGTCAAAGTGCTGACCCGCCCAGGCAGTGACCGCATACTGGGTGCGACGATTGTCGGTTACCATGCGGGCGAGCTGGTCAGCGAATTCGTGCTGGCCATGAAGCACGGCATCGGCCTCAACAAGATTCTTGGCACTATCCATATTTATCCCACCCTGGGGGAGAGCAACAAGTTCCTGGCAGGTGAGTGGCGCAAGGCGCGTAAGCCGGAGAAACTCCTGGGTTGGGTAGAGCGCTACCACCGGTTCAATCGCGGCAGATAAAACGCTAAAGTTGGCACTGCATAGTGATGTGATTCTCCAGGAGCTAATTGATGGCAAAGGTAGCAGTGGTCCTCTCAGGTTGCGGCGTGTACGACGGGGCAGAAATTAACGAGGCAGTGCTCACGCTGTTGAGCCTTGAACAGCAGGGCGCCACTTACCAGTGTTTTGCCCCGGACCGCGAGCAGATGCATGTAATCAACCACCTTACCGGGGAGCCGGTAGCAGGCGAAACCCGCAATGCCCTGGTGGAGGCAGCACGGATTGCCAGGGGTGATATCAAGGCGCTGAGCGCGCTCAATCCGGGAGAGTTCGACGCCCTGCTGGTGCCGGGCGGTTTCGGCGCGGCCAAGAATCTCTGTGATTTTGCGGTCGCCGGTGACCAGATGTCAGTGCAGGACGACTTTCTCAGCGTTGCCCGCGGTTTCCACCAGGCTAACAAGCCCATAGGACTGATCTGCATTGCGCCGGTGATGGCCGCGGCGATATGCGGCGCGGGCGCGCAGTGCACCATCGGCAACGACACCGAAGTGGCGGCGGCAATTGACGCGATGGGCGCGCAGCACCTGCAGTGCCCGGTGACCGAGGCGCGTGTCGATGTCGGCAACAAGCTGGTCACGACCCCCGCTTACATGCTCGCGGGCAGTGTTTCCGAGGCGTATGCGGGCATCAGTGACTGTGTCAAAGAGGTGCTGGCGCTGAGCTGATGGTGATCCCGGTGTGGACCGTGTACATTCTCCGCTGCGCCGACGGAAGCCTGTATACGGGCGTGGCACGGGACATGGAGAAAAGATTGCGACAACACAACGGAGAGGTGGTAGGGGGGGCCCGTTATACGCGGGGGCGCCGGCCGGTAGCGCTGCTCTGGTCAGAGTCGGCCGCGGATCGCAGTAGCGCGCAGCGGCGTGAGGCGGCGATAAAGCGCCTGCCCCGGCCGCAGAAGCTGGCACTGGTCGCGGGCTGACGTTGGCTTTTTGCGGAATAATACGGTGAAACGATTCAGGAAACTCTATCTGCATATCGGTCTGGGCAAGACCGGTACGACGTCTGTGCAGCGCGATATTCTCGCCAACGCGAAGCTGCTGGAGTCAAAGCACGACATTTTCTATCCCACACACTTCCCCCATGAGCGCCACTTCCACGGCAATCATTCGATTCTGCTGCGCGCCCTGTATTCCTCGCATGCGGATGTGCGTGCTCGCCTGGTGGCCCGCGGGCTGGAATCAGCAGAGCAACTGGCGGCGTATAACAAGCAGACCCTGGCCTGCCTTGAGCGCGGGTTTGCCCAGACCGGTGCGGCAAACCTGATGCTGTCCGCCGAGAGTGTGGCGCATTTCTACCGCCCTGACATGCTTGAATTGGCGCAGTGGCTGAGCGGCTACGCGGATGAAATCATTGTGCTGGCCTGTGTGCGGCACCCGGTGCACGCTCTTTCCAGTGAAATCCAGCAACGGTTGAATATAGGCAGCGTGTTGGAAGACCTGTATGCAAAGCCACCTTTCTATCGCTTCAAGTCCCTGTTCCAGAGGGTTGAGCGAGCTTTTGGCCCTGGCTCCCTGGTGGTGTATGACTTCAGTGCCGCCGTGGCCGACCCCCGGGGCCTGACGCGGGCCATGTTTGCCCAGCTGGGTATCGACCTGGGTGAGCAGTTTCGTCCCCGCCCGCCATCCAATACCAGTATGAGCCACGAGGCGGCGCTGTTGATCAGTGCACTCAATCACAGCCTGCCGGTGATGGTTAATGGCGCCCGTAATCGGCTGCGCAAGGCCAATGAAATACAGCGCCTGGCAAAGATACCGGGCCGTAAATACACCGCACCGGCAGCCGTGTATGAGCAGGTCGTCGCCAGCATGAAGCCGGACCTGGACTGGCTGCGCGAACACTATGGCCTGGCGCTGGACGCCAGCTACCCGGATCCGGGCGCGGCCTACGACAGTTTCAGCCCGGAGAGTATTGAGGCGATTGCCCTGGAGCTGGCCGCTTACTCGCGGATGCGCTATGGCTTGTTGTCGCCGTTGATATCGTCTTACGCGAGCCTGCGTGCATTGGGCAGCAGGTGCTATCGAGCGCTGGGTGGACGGCGCTAGCCGCCCGCAGCTTCCAGCTCTTCCTGTAGCACCAGCCAGGCCTCTTCCAGTTCGCTGGCACGCTGCTTCAGTTCGCCTTCGCGCTGCAGCAGAGCGCCCAGTTCATCCTTGCGGCTCTCATGGTATAGCTCAGTATCGGCCAGGTCCTGCTGAATCCGCTGCAACTGGCTTTCAACCCGTGCCATTTCGGTTTCGTTTTTTTCCAGACCCTTGCGCAGCGGTCGCAGCTTTGCGCGCTGGGCCGCCGCCTGCTGCCGCTTCTCCTTGCGCGACCCATCGACGTCGGACTCCACCTGCTCTGTTGGTTTTTCGGTCCTGAAATTGCCCAGCACCCATTGCTCGTAGCCCTCCAGGTCCTGTTGGTATTCATCTACCCTGCCGTCGTGCACCAGCAACAGTTCCTCTACGGTATTACGCAGCATGTGGCGGTCGTGACTCACCAGTATCAGTGCGCCTTCATAGGCCTGCAGGGCGACTTCCATGGCATGACGCATTTCCAGGTCGAGGTGGTTGGTGGGCTCATCCAGCACCAGCAGGTTGGGTCGTTGCCAGACTACCATCGCCAGTGCCAGGCGCGCCTTCTCGCCGCCTGAGAAGGGTGCTACGGCGCTGGTCGCCGCGTCGCCGCGGAAGTTGAAGCCGCCAAGGAAGTTGAGAATTTCCTGCTCGCGCGCCTCAGGGCTCAGGCGCTGGATGTGCAGGGCGGGGCTGGCTTCCATGTCCAGCGCCTCCAGTTGTTGCTGGTCGAAATAACCGATGTGACAGTGCTCGCCGGCGGTGATGTCGCCGCCCAGTAAAGGTAGTTGCCCCACCAGTGACTTCAGCAGGGTGGATTTACCCGCGCCGTTACGTCCTAGCAACCCGTAACGGCTTCCCGGGCGCAGTTGCAGGTCCACGCCCTGCAGTACGGGGATGTCCGCATAGCCCAGCACTGCCTCGTCCAGTCGCAGCAGGGGGTCGCTGGTTTTGTCAGCAGGCGGGAAACTGAAATCAAAGGGTGAATCGATGTGGGCCGGCGCGATGGCTTGCATGCGTTCCAGCTCCTTGAGCCTGCTCTGGGCCTGTTTCGCCTTGGTCGCCTTGTAGCGGAAGCGGCGCACGAAGTCATCAATCTCGGCAATGCGGCGTTGCTGTTTCTCGAAGCTGGCCTGCTGGTTGGCCAGTCGCTCCGCACGCTGCGCCTCGAACTGGGAGTAGTTGCCCTTGTAGCTGCGCAGTTGCTGTTGCTCAATGTGCAGAATGCGCTCGCAGGTGGCGTCGATGAAATCCCGGTCGTGAGAGATCATCAACAGGGTGCCGGGGTACTGTTGCAGCCATTGCTGCAGCCACAGGGTCGCATCCAGGTCCAGGTGGTTGGTGGGTTCGTCGAGGAGGAGAATGTCCGACGGCGTCATCAGCGCGCGCGCCAGGTTGAGACGGATGCGCCAACCGCCTGAGAAGTCGCTGACCGCGCGGCCCGGGGCGTCGTCGGCAAAGCCCAGGCCCTGCAGCAGTACCTCGGCGCGGCGCGCGGCGCTATAACCGTCTATGGCGTCCAGCTCCGAGTGCAGTGGCGCGGCGGCAGCGTAGTCGCCGCGGGACTCCAGTTCGTGCAGCCTGTCCATCAGTTGCGCCAGCCGGTGATCCCCGCGCCAGACGTATTCCCCCGCCGGCAGCTTGGTTGCATGGACTTCCTGGGCCATATGCGACAGGCGCAGGTTGCTCATGCCCTGGATTTCGCCGTGATCGGCACCCAGCTCCCCCAGTAACAGGGCGAAGAGCGTGGATTTGCCGCTGCCATTGGCACCGATCAATGCCAGGTTCTGTCCAGGCTGGATGGTAACGTTTGCGTCTTGCAGCAGCAGCTTGCTGCCGCGACGCAGTTCGATGTCGCGCAGTATGATCATATGGCGGCGGATTCTACGCGCGGGGTTGGCTTTTCACCAGCGCCGGACACCGGTTGGTGAGGGGTGGCAACCGGCTGGGCCCGGTAGTACACTGCGGGTCCACTGCGCTCCGCACTCCTTCGCTACCAGTCAGCTATGCCCGGGCAATCAAGCCGGAGCCCGCTGTAAAAAAGGAAAGCGGTGGCAGTTTCAGCAGGGCACTTCGGCTGCCTAATACAGTTTTTAAAGATGGAATGACGCTATGAAGAAGTACGTATTGCCGCTTGCAGTGGTTGGAATGTTCAGCCTGCAAGCCTGTAACGAACAGACCGCCAGCACCGATAGTGCAGCGGCCCCGGCGGCCCCGGCTGCCGTCAGCCTGGAAAGCTCCGAACAGCGTCTCAGCTACGGTATTGCTTTCGGGCTGGGTCAGCGCATGGCCCAGGACGGCATGCCAATGGACGTAGATGCTTTTGTCGCGGGCTACCGTGATGGCGCTGGTGGCGGCGAAGGCAAGATGACGGAGGAGGAGATTGCCGCTGAGATGCAGGCCTACCAGGAAAAGATGGTTGCCGAGCAGCAGGAAACACAGGCAAGGATGTCAGAGGCGAATCTGGCTGCGGCCACCGCCTTTCTCGAAGAGAACAAGGCACGCGAAGGTGTAATGGTTACCGAGACCGGTTTGCAGTACGAGATTCTTGAAGCGGGCGAAGGCGCCAGCCCCGGCCCTGAGGATACCGTGGAAGTGCATTATCTAGGTACTCTGGTCGACGGTACTGAGTTTGACTCATCCTATGCGCGTGGCGAGACCGTGACCTTTGGCGTTGGCCAGGTAATTCCCGGATGGACTGAAGCTCTGCAGCTGATGAATGTCGGTTCAAAGTACCAGCTGGCGATTCCCCCGGAGCTGGGTTATGGCGCCGGTGGTGCTGGCCAGATGATTGGCCCGAATTCCGCGCTGATCTTTGAGGTGGAGCTGATCAGCATCCCCAGCCAGACCGAAGAAGCTGCCGCGGCAGAGTAACTGGAGCCACCGGTGTCAGCTACGCTGGCGCCGGTGACTGTTATGCAGGCCGGCGATAAGCTGGTCTTCCAACTGGAAGCGCGATTCCAGCACTTCCCCCAGGGCCGAGAGATCCCGCTTCAGCTTCCCGTTCTCACTGGCGCTGTCGCTGTATTTTTCTTCATAGGCGAGGATCACTTCTGTGGTGTCGCCAATGGCTGGCATGACCTTCTCTGCGAGGCTATTGCTGCCATCTCCAAAGCTCTCCGCCTCCTCCAGTAGTTCGTGGTAGACCTCGAAATGCCCCGCTGAGATATAGTCCACCAGTAACTGGCAGAGCACATGCTGGCGCCGTTGCAGTCCTTCGGCGTCCAGCAATCCGTCCATGCCGACAACGATCTCGGTGTATTTGCCAAGCAGTTCCCTGCGCTCCCGGAGCCAGCGAGTGAGTAGCTGTTCTACGGCTTCGAACTGTTGCTGGGGGCTTCTATGCGGCATTGCGGGCATCCTGGGGATAATGGCGGAAGGCTTGCCACAGGCAGATGCCTGCGGTGATGACGAACAGGATCAGGGTTTGCTCGGGTATGGACAAGCCCATGAATGTCCACATGGTTTCTGCGCAGTTGCCGTCACCCATCATGACAATCGAGAGCGTCTCAGTGAAGGGCAGTGTCTCCAGCATATACCCCAGGCTGGGTCCGCAGGCCGGGACCTGCTCCGGAGGCAGGTGCTGCAGCCAGACGTGCCGGCCGGCAATGGCGGCGCCGCCCAGGGCACTTGCTGCGCAAAGCCAGGCGTAAATGCGGTTGCCGATCGCCCGCGGATTATGGATGACGGCGATCAGTGCAATCAGGCCCCAGGCCACCACAAAGGCGCGCTGGGTCATGCACAGGGGGCAGGCGGCGAGGTTGAGTTGGCGCTCCAGGTAGCCCATGGCGAACGCCATGGAGATGATTGCCAGAAGTGTCAGGCCGATAAATACCATCCTGGGGGTCAATGATTGCAACATGAATCCTGTTCCTTGATTTTCAGCCGTCACGTTAGGTGCTTTTCTCGCCGGATGCAACACGGCGAGCGCTTCGTTGGATACGTCTACAGAGGTTTAGTTCAGCCGTTGCCGGGTGGTTGCCGCCCAGGACTGCAACTCGGGGTAAAACTCGAGGAAGGCCTGCTCCAGCTTGTTTCTTACGGGGTCAATGTCTGCACGGACATCCTCGAAGGGGTTGCCGCGACGAAAACGCTCACCGATGCGCGTTGCACTTGCCGGGACTGTTTCCCAGTCGTTGTACCTGCCAAGAATATCATGTTGCAGCATACGCTTGCGCATATGCTCAGCACTGCCACTGAGATGGTGGCTGTTCTGTTCCAGTTGGTGATAAACGATCGGGATGAAGTTGGCCAGTGGCAAATCGCTGAACTTATCCCAGTGCAAACTCAGGTAGTGGTCAAAGCTGAGGTCGATGAGAATTCCGGCGTAACGGCGCATTGCCTGCGGGAATTCTCTGCGCAGTTCCGCCATCAGGGGGTGCGAGTCGGTGTAGGCATCGATTGCCCGGTGCAGGGCCACGCCGCGCTCAATATTGCCCGGCAGCTCCCCGCGCAGCCAGCCCTTGCGAAAATCGCCCTCCAGTGCACCGACTACCAGGCCCTCTTCGGGCCAGGCCAGGTGAAAGTGGGCGAGGAAGTTCAAGGCCTGGGCAGCGTCGCATATTGTTGGTAGAAATTCGCCAGGTATTGCTCGAAGCTTATCTCCTGCTCCGCTTCGAGCTCGGCCTGTGCCTGCAGCGAGTTGCGGGTCTGTTCTTCAAATGCGGCGATCTTCTGTGGTGACAGCGGGTGCTCGCGAAAATGCTCAGCCCAGCGCTGGCTGTAGCCCAGGGCCATGCGGAAAAAGGGAAGACTTCCTTCACGCATCTCGCGTAACACCCGGGCAGATGGCGTCAGCTCAGGGTCGGCGACCTTGGCCAGTTGTTCACGCAGGGATTCTGTGTAGCCGCGGCTGTCATGCGCCGTATTCAGTGCCTCGGCGATATCCCGCATGCTCTCCAGCAGGTCCCTGCCCCAGTCGGCCAGCGAGCGCTCACCGTCCCAGGTTTGCAGCAGCAGACCCGGTTCGCGACCCCGGTTGACCACGGCCTCCATGTTGCTCGCCATGCCGTCCTGCTCTGCGTCGTCGCAGGGTGGACTGTCCTTCAGCAGGCAGAACAGCAGGAAGGTATCAAGAAAACGGATTTCCTGCGCATCAAGACCCAGCGGTGTAAAGGGGCTCACATCGACACAGCGTACCTCTATGTACTCAATGCCTCGCTCGGTGAGCGCGTGCAACGGGGTCTCACCGGAACGGGTGACCCGCTTCGGGCGAATGGGGCTGTAAAACTCGTTCTCGATCTGCAGCAGACTGTCGTTGAGTTGCTGGTAGTCGCCTCCGGCGCCGCAACTGAAGCGACTGTAGCCAGGATGGGGTTGCATGATGGCCTGACGCAGCGTCTCCACATAGTTGGGCAGGGAGTTGTAGCAAATACGCAGGTCCTTCTGCGCGTCGCTGTTGTAACCCAGGTCCCCCATGCGCAAGGCAGTGCCATAGGGCAGGTGCAGACTGTGGCCGTCACCGAAGGGTTGCAAGCCATGGTTTTCGCGATGGCGCAGGAAGCTCCCGCAGACCGCAGGGGAGGCGCCGAACAGGTAGATCAGCAGCCAGGAGTAGCGCCGGAAATTGCGGATTAGCCCAAGGTAGCGCTCGCTGATGTAGTCCTGCAGGTCGCCCGGTTTTCCGGCGCTGCCCCAGGCGTCCTCCCAGTAAGCCTGGGGCATGGAAAAGTTGTAGTGGATGCCGGCGATGGTTTGCATTACCCGGCCATAGCGGTGGCCCAGGCCGTAGCGATAGACTGTTTTCATCCGGGCCACGTTGGAGCTGCCGTACTGCGCCACGGGGATGTCCTTGTCATCGCCCAGTTGGCAGGGCATGGAGGTGCTCCAGAGGATCTCATCCCCAAGCTGGCTGTATACGAAGCGATGAATGTCCTCCAGGGTCTGCAGGCTCTCTTCAATACTGGTGCTCACCGGAGTGATGAATTCCATCAGTGCTTCGGAATAGTCTGTAGTAATGCTGCTATGCATCAGTGCTGAGCCCAGTGCGGGCGGATGCGGCGTTTGTGCCGCGAACCCCTGGGGGTTGACCCTGAGGCTTTCCTTCTCGATACCGCGGCCGATGTTGCGCAGCATGTCCTGTTGTTTGGGTTGCCGCAGCGATGCTATCTGCTGCTGTAATGGGGAAGACAAGGAGAGCTCCTTACAATTAGCAGTAAAGAACAGAAATTCCTGTTAATTGCTGCCGTTTTGAGGCGATATAGAAGAAGGCCAAGTTTAGCTCTCACAGCGTGAGGAGTACAGGCAGAGGATTGTCAGTATCTCTCAACAGGGATATCGTGCTCGTATGGGGATAACGATAAAGGTTTGCCGTTTGCTGTTGTGCAGCCTGCTAATGTGGGTGCCGGGCAAGGGCGTAGGTGCAGAAGGGGAGAGCTGTACACAAGTGCAGCTTCAGGACCCCTCGGCCAGTTTTCGTTTCGAGAATTCGCCGGAGCACCGCAGCTTTGCCGAATCCATCCCTGACGGCACGTTTGTCGCCAGTATCCGCGTCACCCGCTACCGGGTGTTTGACACCGAGGATGCCCGTGAAAACAGGGGGATTTATCGCTGGGCCAATGACTTTCACAGCCTCACCCGTGATTGGGTCGTGCGCGAACAGTTGCTCTTCCGGGAGGGCGACTACTACCTTGCCACGCTGGTGCAGGAGTCCGAGCGCATCCTGCGCGACCTGAAGTTCATTTACGATGCCCGGGTGCGCCCATGGCGGCGCTGCGGCGACCAGGTGGACCTGGAAGTGATTACCCGGGACATCTGGACCTTTACCCCCACCGTGTCGTTCAGTCGCAGCGGTGGGGAAAATGACTATGCGCTGGGTTTTCGAGACACTAACTTCCTGGGTACCGGCAAGCAGGTGGCCCTGCGCTATGACAGTGATGAAGAACGCTCAGGCACGACGGTTATTTACGAAGATCCCGCCCTGGCCGGCAGTCGCTGGCGTATGCGCTTATCGCTGACGGACAATGACGACGGTCACGACCGGCGTTTTCGCCTGAACCGGCCGTTTTTCTCGGTCTACGAACGCTGGTCGGCGGGTGTACGCCTGGAAGACTGGGAGTTGGAGGAGAATATCTGGTTTCGCGGTGACGAGGTAGAAGAGTTTAACCACCAGCAGCGGTCGGTTCGCGTGCACGGTGGTGTCGCCACCGAGCGGGAACTGGAAAAGCAAGTGGGCCGCTGGCTGCTGGGTTACCATTACGAAGACAATGAGTTCGCGTTCTCCGATTCCGATATCCCGCCGGACGAGCTCCCCGAAGACCGGGAATACAGCTTCCCCTTTGTCGGCTACCAGTCCATTGAGGACGAGTACATGGAGGCGCATAACCTCAATTACCTGGGCCGGACCGAGGATCTGTACGTTGGTGAGCATTACCAGTGGAACCTGGGCTATTCTGCGGAGACATTCGGGGCCACGCGTGACCAGGTCCACTTCTCCGGGCGCTATGGTAATACACTGCGCGTGAGCGAGCGGGACCTGTGGTTGATGGACAGCGAGATCACCGGCTTCCTGTCGGTCGATGATACGGACTTCGAGAATCTGTGGTGGACGGTGAACAGTCGCTACTTCTGGCGCCAGAGTCCCAAGTGGTCTGTGTTCTCCGGGATTCGCCTGGACTACACGGACGGGCTTACCCGGGACCGGCAGCTTACTCTGGGAGGGCAGAACGGATTGCGTGGCTATGACCGGAACTACCAGGTGGGTGATCGCTCGGTGGTGTTCAATATTGAACAGCGCTACTACTCGGACTGGCACCCCTTCCGTCTGCTGCGCGTTGGCTACGCTGTGTTTTTTGATGTGGGCAGGGCCTGGTTTGAGGGCGAGGACAACGGCTCTAACGGGGGTGTGTTGTCCAACGCGGGCATCGGTATACGGCTCAATTCCAGTCGCGCGGAAAAAGGCAGTGTGATCCACATTGATCTGGCCTTCCCGTTCAATAAGGACGATGACGTGGACAGCGTACAGTTGTTGATGACAGTGAAAGATCGTTTCTAGGAAGACTGTTCTTCGCGCTGCGTCCATCTGCCTGGCGCGTGCGCCGTGATCACAGCCCGGCGCGGGGCCGGATAGCCCTCGATGGTTTTGCTCGTGTCATCCGGGTCAAGAAAGTTCGCCAGTGAGTGAAAGCGCATCCAGTCGGTAGCGCGCTGCTCCTCGGTGCTGGTATAGCCCACATCAATCACCTTTGCATCGCGCAGCCCCAGTTTTCGTAGCCAGCCCAACAGGGTGTCACAGCTGGGCAGGAACCAGACATTGCCCATGCGCGCGTAGCGCCCCTCCGGCACCAGAACCTGCCCCGCCGCACCCTCAATAACCAGGGTCTCCAGCACCAGTTGTCCCCCCGGCCGCAGACAGTCGCGCAGCTCCTGCAGGTGGTCTATCGGCGAGCGGCGGTGATACAGGACGCCCATGGAAAACACGGTATCGAAGGCGTGAAGCTTTGCGGGTACCTGCTCGATCCCCGCCGGTAGCACCCAGACTGCAGACTGTTGCAGGTATTTTTGCAGTGCCCAGAACTGCACGACAAAAAGCGGGGTGGGGTCAATCCCTATCACTTCCGCGGCGCCCGCGCCGCGCATGCGCCAGCAGTGGTAGCCGCTGCCGCAGCCCACATCCAGCACACGCCTGTCCTGCAGGTTGTCCAGTCCCGGCGCCAACCGGTCCCACTTCCAGTCGGAGCGCCACTCGGTGTCGATGAGCTGGCCAAACAATTCATAGGGGCCCTTGCGCCAGGGATGCAGCCCCATAAGGGCTTCCCGCAGTGTCTGCAGGGTAGAGTCAGACGGCGTGATTGCGCTGCAGGCCCCCACCCTGGATGTATTCAGGTCGATGCGCTCAACCGGGATATCCGGCAGGTCTGCCAGTGCCTGCAGCCAGCGGGCGAGGTCACCATAGCGCTGGTGAGACAGCCCCTGTTCAAGCTGTGCGGGTAGTAATTGGACCCAGCGATCGAGGTCGCCGCCCTGCCAGCGCTGCAGTAATTGCGCGTAGTCCATTACTTGAGCGCGACCAGGGATGCAAAATTGAAGCACTGGAACCAGACGTCTGCTGCCTGGAAGCCAGCGCTGGCCATGCGTTGCTTGTGCGTGGCCAGTGTTTCTGGCAGCAGCACATGCTCGATGGCGGCACGCTTCTGCGCGACCTCCAGTTCACTGTAGCCATTGGCTCGTTTGAATTGATGGTGCAGGTCTATGTTGAGCGCGTCCAGATGCGGGTCTTCAAAGGTGACTTTCTCAGACAGTACCATGATGCCGCCGGGACGCAGACCGCGATAGATGCGTGCAATAACGTCATCGCGTATGGCCAACGGCACAAACTGCAGGGTGAAATTGAGTACCACTACGGATGCGTTTTCAATGGCAACGTTTTCAAGGTCAGCGCAAACCAGGTCCACTGCCGTTTCGTGTGTATCCGTGTCAACGATGTTGCGGCAGCGCTCAAGCATGGCCGGTGAGTTGTCCACGCCGATGATGCGACACCCGGGTTCGCGTAAGTTCTGCCGCATCGCCAGGGTGGATGCGCCCAGCGAACAGCCCAGGTCGTAGAGATTGCTGCCGGGTGTAGCGTAGCGCTGGGCGAGCAGACCGGTCATGGCGATGATAGTCGTGTATCCAGGGACCGAGCGCTTGATCATGTCGGGGAATACGCGGGCCACTTGATCGTCGAAGGTGAATAAGCCTGTTTCGCCCAGTGGGTCGGCGTACAGTGTGTCTCGAGGTTCGCTCATTGGGGGAAGCTCATCTGGTTGTCCGGGGAATAGCAGGCCTTGTGGAAGGGCGGAATTCTAGCATGAAAAGTTGAACCGCTTGCTGCTGCCCGGTCTGTTGCTGCAGGGTAAAACCCCGCACAATGGAGTGGATACGCGAGAGCCTGAGGAATCCCGATGAGCACAACCCGCAGTTACTTTGTCGCCGATATTCGACCTCCCCGTTTGCGCCACAGTGTAGGTGAGCTGGGTCGAGTCGCCCTGGAGGCGGGCGCCAGTCTGTTGTGCAAGCGCCTGTTCCGGACACTGCCTGAGGGGGACGGCCATACCATTATGACGATTCCGGGGTTTATGGGCGCAGATGGTTCGACCGCGTTGCTGCGCAGATTCCTTCGCCAGCGGGGTTACCATGCGGTGCCCTGGGGCCTTGGCCGCAATGCCAGCGATGCCCGTGCGCAGAATATGCAACAGTTCATGCGCCACCGCGCCGCGCTGGAAGAACAGATCGCCGAGCGGGTGGAGCGTGAATACCTGTCTTCCGGGCGCAAAGTGACCCTTATTGGCTGGAGTCTGGGGGGGCTGTATTCGGTGGCCCTGGCGCACCGCTACCCGCAGTGGATTCGGCAGGTAATTACGCTGGGCACACCCTTCGGCGATCCGCGAGGCACGGCGCTCTACAGCGTGATGGCTCGTATGAACGAGAGCGCCGGGAATGAGTCCGAGGAATCCCTGCGTCACTGGGTTGATTACACCTACAGTGGTGGAGAGCTACAGGTGCCGATACTCACATTGTTCAGCGAATCGGACGGTATTGTCGGCAAGGGTATAGCCCGCTGTGAGGGCGATCCGGCATACGTGACCAATATGGCAGTGCTGGCGAGCCACGTGGGGTTTCCGTTCAACCCCATCGTGTTTGCGGTGATCGGCAACCACCTGGTGGCGCCGGAGCGGCGCTGGGCTGTCTGTGCCAGCGAGCGTATTTCTGCACTGGCGAGGGTGGTCAACTAGTCGCGGGCGTGAGCTTGCCCGCGGGTGAGTTCTCTAGTTGGCGCTGCGAATCAGGTAGGAATCTTCCATCGCCAGCGGCTGTGAAACCGGCGCGCGCTGGTCGAAGCGAGCAAAGCGGTTGTTGCTTTGCTGTTTCTTGCCTTGCTTATCGCGGCGGGCGAATTTGATGCTGGAGAGAAACTCCACCAGGCTCGTCTTACCTTCGTCTCTTCTTTTCATAACCCTATGATCCTGCTGAAAAATAGTTGCTTTAGCTGAAGTGTATGAAGGTAGGACTACGATTGGGCGTAAAAATTGCGCGCAATTTGTGTGAAAAATACCCAGCGGGCTATAATGCGCCGTCTCGCCATGTGCTATTTCGGACTCCCATGAAACCTGCGAACTACCCCCTCGAGCCGGCCCACTTGTGGTCGCACTTCTATCAGTTCACGCGTATTCCACGACCTTCCGGGCAAGAGGCGGCTGTCCGCCAATACCTGGTCGACCTCGCCGACAAGGCAGGTTATTCGCACCGGCAGGATGAAGCCGGCAATCTGGTGATTCGCGTGCCCGGCAGTGCCGGCAGGGAGGACCGGCCCACGGTGATTATCCAGAACCACCTGGATATGGTGACGGTGAAAACCGCGGACCGCGCGCACGACTTCACAACTGATCCACTGCAGCTGCGGATCGAAGATGGCTGGCTCAGTGCGGATCGCACCACCCTGGGTGCAGACAACGGCCTGGGCTGCGCTGCCGCTATCGCGCTCATGACTGACCCGGATGTTGTCCATCCGCCGCTGGAGTTGCTGTTCACAGTTGATGAAGAAACCGGTCTGGGCGGTGCACTGTACCTGGATGCGTCCCTGCTCAGCGGCACGTTGATGCTCAACCTCGATACCGAGGACTGGAACGAGCTGTATATCGGCTGCGCCGGTGGCGGCGGCTGGCATTTCGCCCGCAGCTTCTCGGAGGATCCTGTGGCTGCCGAGCTTGCCTGTTGGCGGCTCACCCTGCGCGGCCTTGCCGGCGGTCATTCCGGTGTGCAGATACATGAGCAGCTCAGCAACGCCATCAAGTTACTGGGCGAGTGCCTGCGTGACGTTCCCGGGTTGCGTCTGGCCAGCGTCGACGCCGGCGTGGCACATAACGTGATTCCACGGGAAGGGGTGGTTGAATTTGCAGTCCCTGCTGGTACCGGCGAGCTGCTGGCAGAAAAGCTGGAGGCACTGCGCCAGCAGTGGTTGGCTTACGTACCTGGCGCAGACGCCGGCATCGAGTTATCACTGGAGACCGCGGTATTGGAGCGTGCGCTGGATGAGGTGGATAGCTTGCGCGTGCTGGACCTTATTGCCGCCTGGCCGCATGGCGCACAGGCATACAGCCTGCAGCAGCCTGCCGACCTGGTAGACCTGAGTATCAACCTGGCAGTGCTGCGCCTGCAGTGCGGTGATCTTTTCCTTGAATCCAGTTACCGCTTCTTCGATGAGGCCCAGTCGCGGCCGTTGCAGCACGCGGTGCTGGCCCTGGCCCGCGCCTTCGACCTGGAGGTCACCCCGGAGTTTGGTTACCCCGGCTGGCAGCCTGACTTCAGCAGCCCGCTGCTGGAACGCGGTTGCGTGCTGCACGAAAAACTGTTCGGTCACCGTCCTGCGGTGAAGGCCATCCATGCGGGATTGGAGTGCGGTATACTCAAAAGCAAGTTACCGAATGTGGACGTGCTTTCTTTCGGGCCGACCATTCGCGGTGCGCATTCGCCCAGCGAGCGCCTGCAAATTAATACTGTTGAACCCTTCTGGCAATTTCTCACCGAGTTGCTCGCCGAAATCTGATTGCAAGGATACCGCTTCATGATGCTCGACCAACTGCAACGACTCCCCGCTGATCCCATCCTCGGGCTGGCCGCCATGGCGCGTGCCGACACCCGAGCCGCCAAGGTAGATCTCACGGTGGGGATTTACATGGATGAGACCGGGGTTTGCCCGGTCTTTGACGCGGTGCGTGAAGCCCAGGCGATGCTGGCAACGGATGAAATCACCAAAGCCTACCTGCCGCCGGCAGGCGTGGATGCGTTCAACAGCGGCATGCAGAAACTGTTATTGGGTGCGGAACACCCGGCCCTGCTGGGCGCAAGGGTAAGCAGCGTGCAGGCGCCGGGTGGCTGCGGTGCGCTGCGTATTGGCGCAGAGATTATTCATGCCGCAACACCGGGCGCAACCGTCTGGGTGAGCGACCCGACCTGGCCGGTACACCTGCCACTGCTGGGCAGTGTTGGTCTGCAGTTCTCCAACTACCGCTATTACGACCCGGCCACTCATGGGGTCAACTTCCAGGGCATGGTTGAAGACCTGAAATCTGCTGGCGCGGGTGACGTGGTATTGCTGCACGGCTGCTGTCACAACCCTTGTGGCGCAGACCTCTCTCTGGCGCAGTGGGCCGTTGTGGCAGACATGGCCGAGGCCCAGGGTTTCCTGCCCTTCATCGATATTGCCTACCAGGGTCTCGGAGATGGACTGGATGAAGATGCGGCCGGCTTGCGCCTGCTCGCTGAACGTTTGCCCGAGCTGATTGTTGCTGCGTCCTGTTCCAAGAACATGGGGCTGTATCGCGAGCGCACGGGCGCCGCGATGTTTGTTTGCCGCGACCAGGAAAACGCCGAAGCACTGGTCAGCCAGGCGCTGGTGGCAGCTCGCCGGATCTATTCAATGCCGCCTGCGCACGGCGCACTGATCGCCGGGAAAATCCTTTCCGATAGCAAGCTGGACCGGACCTGGCGCGTGGAGCTGATGGAGATGTGCGCGCGCATCAACGGCCTGCGCAGTGACCTGCGCACAAAGCTGGAAGCGGCCAGCGGTCGCGATTTTGCCTTTATCGAAAAAGAGAAGGGCATGTTCTCGTTCCTGGGCTTGTCAGCGGAACAGGCGAGCAGGTTGCGCGAGGACTACGCGGTGTACATGCTCGATTCCTCGCGCATCAATGTGGCCGGAGTAAACGCCGGCAATATCGATTACCTGGCCGAGTCAGTGGCGGCGGTTTTGTAGTCTGCCCGGGTTTTGATGCAGGTCTGGTTTTTCCGGAGTTTGAACGCGGTGGGCGGCCCGATGCCGCAGGCAGGCCTCGAAAACGGCCATACGCTACGCCCTCTTTTCGGGCCGCTGCGGAACTCGGCAAAGGTTGCTGGGCGCAACCTTTCAGCGCCTCAGGCAGTCCTCGCGGAAGGCTCCCGAAAAGAGGACTTCGCTAAACGCGATGGCCTGACTGTTTTCGAGACCTGCCTGCGGCATCGGGCCTCGGTCGGGTTTCTTGTTGCCAGAAGCAGCGTGATAACCCTGGTGCCTTGCTCTATACGCTGGTCAACCAGAGCTCCAGAGAATTGCTTTTGGCCGCTGCCTGATGAAGGAGAGCTGCGTTAACCCAGGGGCCCACGGCAGCAATCAGCCCACGGCTTTTTGCGCAGCCGTGTTTTCGAGGGCCTTTCCGCGAGGACTGTCTGAGGCGGTTAAGGGTTGCGCCCAGCAACCCTTGCGGAGTTCCGCAGCGGCTCGAAAATTCGGCGAAGCGTGTGGGCGCTGCAGCGGGCCCCTGGGTTAACGCAGCTCGGCCTGCTCAATCAAAAACGACTCTTATCCCTCTACCCTCAACCCTCAACCCTCAAGCTCAGACCAGCGCTCAAAAGCAGTTTCCAGCTCTTGTTGCACCGTGCCCAGCTCCGCCAGCACTTTCTCTACGTGTGTATGCTCACCCTGGTAAAACGCCGGTTCAGCGACCTGCGCCTCAAGGGCCTGCTGCCGGGTTTCCAACTGGTCGATCTTCTCTGGCAACGCGTCCAGCTCGCGCTGGTCCTTGTAAGACAGTTTGCGCTGCTTCGCCCTGGTTGCAGCCGGTTGGGGAGTGCTCGGCGCCGGTTCAGCGATGCTGGCCTTTGCCGTGGCCGTATCGTCCAGCCTGCCTCCGCGCGCTTCCCAGTCACTGTAGCCGCCGGCCTGTTCTTCAACGCGCCCGTCGCCCTTGAGAATCAGCAGACTGGTGACCACGTTGTCCATGAATTCACGGTCGTGGCTGACCAGTAGCACCGTGCCCTCGAAGTTGAGCAGGATCTCCTCCAGCAGCTCCAGGGTCTCGATGTCCAGGTCGTTGGTCGGTTCGTCCAGTACCAGCAGGTTGGCAGGCTTGCTGAACAGGCGGGCGAGCACGGCGCGGTTCTGCTCGCCACCGGACAGCGCCTTCACCGGGGTGCGCACGCGCTCCGGAGAAAACAGGAAGTCACCCAGATAGGAAATCGCATGGCGTTGCTTGCCGCCTATGTCGATAAAATCACGGCCGCCACAGACATTGTCGATCAGGTTTTTCTCCGGATCCAGGTGTCCGCGCAACTGGTCGGAGTAGGCAATTTCAAGCTTGCTACCCAGCTTGACGCTGCCCTGGTCTGGCTTGAGCTGTCCCAGCAGGACTTTTACCAGCGTGGATTTTCCCGCACCGTTGGGGCCGACGATGCCTATGCGGTCGCCGCGCTGCACGATAGTGCTGAAGTCCTTGAGCACAACCTTGTCACCAAAGGCGTGGGTGATGTGCTCCAGTTCGGCAACGATCTTGCCCGAGCGTGAGGCTTCCTCAACGCCGAAGTCAGCGCGACCCTGGCGCTCGCGTCTCTCGCTGCGTTCATTGCGCATGGCCTTGAGGGCGCGCACCCTGCCTTCGTTGCGGGTGCGTCGGGCTTTGATACCCTGCCTGATCCACACCTCTTCCTGCGCAAGTTTTTTATCGAACAAGGCATTGGCGCGCTCTTCCGCCTCGAGTTCCTGCTCCCGATGGCGCAGGAAACCACGGTAGTCGCCGCGCCACAGAGTGAGGTGGCCACGGTCCAGTTCGGCGATGCAGTTCACCACGTTCTGCAGGAAACGGCGGTCGTGGGTGATCAGGATCAGGCAGCCGCGGAAGTTGCGCAGCTGTTCCTCCAGCCAGGCGATGGCGGGAATATCCAGGTGGTTGGTGGGTTCGTCCAGCAGCAGGATATCCGGTTGGCTGACCAGCGCCCTGGCCAGAGCGACTCGCCGGCGCCAGCCGCCCGATAGCTCGCCCATGCTGGCATCAGCCGGCAACTGCAGTTGGCTCAGTGTGGTCTCCACCCGTTGTTGCAGGCTCCAGCCATCTACGGCCTCCAGTTGCTGCTGAACCCGTGCCAGTGCATCCATATCCTCACCCTGTATCAGGTGATGATATTCAGCCAGCAGTGCGCCTGCTTCTTCCAGGCCGCCGGCTACCACATCGTAGACAGTGAGCTCGTCAGCCTCGGGCAGGGTCTGCTCCAGCCTCGCCAGGCGCGTGCCGGGGCGCAGCCAGCGCTCTCCGGAGTCCAGTGCGGTCTCGCCGGCGAGGATTTTAAGCAGGGTGGTTTTGCCGGCGCCGTTGCGCCCCAGCAGGCCCAGTTTGTCGCCGCGGGTGATCGTCAGGTTGACCTCGTCCAGCAGCACATGAGTACCGAAGTGCAGGCTGGCTTTATCGAGTTTTAGCAGGGGCATGGGGGTGGCTCTGTCATCGGGAGGCGAATTCTACGTCAGGAGCACGACTCACGGCCAGTAGCGGAGCCGAAGTGCTGCTGCAGGCAAAGGAGCAGGGCCTGCGCCGGCTGTGACAGGGCGTGGCGCCGCCGGGTGAATATGCCCACTGATCTTGCGATCTCCGGTTTACCCAGGGGTTTGCAGACAACGCCCATGCTCTCCATCTGGCCACGGCACAGTGCCGGCACTGCCGCCACGCCCAGCCCCACCGCGACCATCCGGCCAATGGTCGCGAGCTGGTTGGCCTCCAGCAGGCGCGAGGGCGTGACGCCCGCCGCACTCATGGCGCGGTCGGTAGAGGCTCGCGACCAGGACCCACGGTTCATGGCGACAAATGGCTCTGTAACCAGTGCCGACCAGGACAGGCTTTTTCTCCCTGCCAGGGGTGATTGCGGGTGTACCAGGGCAACCCAGCGGTCAGTGAACAGCGGCAGGAAGTCCACGCCGTCCAGTTGCTCGGGTTCGAACGTGATACCCATGTCCACTTTTCCCTCGCGCACTGCGTCGATAACCAGTTCCATGACGATATCCTCCACGGTGATATTGATATCCGGGTACTGCCCCTGGAAGCTGGCCAGGGCCTCGGGAAACTGGTTGACGGCAAAAGCAGGCATCACCGCGACGCTGACCTTACCCTGCTGCAGGCTGAAAGCGCGCCCCAGATCATCGAAGGCCTTCTCCCAGTCCGCCAGCAGGCGCCGGGCCGCCGGCAGGAACTGCCGGCCTTCCGGGCTCAGTTGCAGCGAGCGGGTGGAGCGGTCAAACAGGCTGCCACCTGCCTCGCGTTCCATGTTCTTGATGGCGACACTGAGCGCGGGCTGCGACAGGTGCAGACGTTCACTGGCCTCGGCAAAGGAGCGACTCTGGGCGAGCGTGACAAAGGCTCGTAGTTGGCGCAGGGATACATTCATAATAAATATCTATCGATAGATCCATAAAATATATTTGATAAATATATTGCCGATGTCCATAGTTCGCAAGCTGAACCAGGAGGACAAGACGATGAATCAACCACTGTGGACACCCTCTGAAGAACGTATCGCAAAGGCGCATCTGACGCGTTTCCAGTCCGCACTCAGGGAGCGCGGTCTTCCGGTGGGCAATGACTACGCGGGCTTGCATCACTGGTCGGTGGCTGACCCCGCCGCCTTCTGGACGGCCATCTGGCAGGACGGTGACGTAATCGGAGAGGGCGAGCTCAGTCCCGCGCTGGTGGACGCGCAGCGATTTCCGGGCGCGCGCTGGTTTCCGCATACACGCATCAACTTCGCCGAGAACCTGCTGCGTTTTCGCGATGAGCGCACCGCCCTGGTGTCCCTGCTGGAAAATGGCGAACGCCGGGAACTGAGCTATGCCGGGCTCTACGCCCAGGTCGCCCGGCTGGCGTCCGCGCTGCGCGCGCAAGGGGTGGTGGCCGGTGACCGCGTGGCCGGTTTCATGCCCAACATCGAAGAGACAGTGGTGGCCATGTTGGCCACCACCAGCTTGGGGGCGCTGTGGTCATCCTGCTCGCCGGACTTCGGTATTAACGGGGTGATGGATCGCTTCGGCCAGATTGAGCCGAAAGTACTGTTTGCGGCAGATGGCTATCACTACAACGGCAAGCGCTGCGATTCGCTGCAGCGCCTGGCGGAAATTCGCCGGCAGATCAGCAGCATCGAGGCGGTGGTGGTGGTGCCGTTGCTGGAGCAGTCTCCCGATCTGGATGGCATCGACAATGCCGTACTGTTCCCGGATTACCTGGACGCATCTGCAACCCGGATTGATTTTCAGCGGCTGCCCTTTGATCACCCGCTGTACATCATGTATTCCTCGGGAACCACCGGCGTGCCCAAGTGCATTGTTCACGGCGCGGGCGGTACCCTTTTACAGCACATCAAAGAGCATCGATTGCATGTCGACCTGGACCGCGACGACGTGCTTTTCTATTTCACCACCTGTGGCTGGATGATGTGGAACTGGCTGGTCTCCGGACTCGCCACCGGTGCTACCGTGGTGTTGTATGACGGCTCGCCCTTTGCCAGTGAGGGCAGCTTGCTGCTGGATGCCATCGACAATGAGGGCATTTCCGTTTTCGGTACCAGCGCGAAGTTTATTGCCGCACTGGAAAAAGCCGGGCACAGGCCTGCGCTCAGCCACCGACTGGATACCCTGCGCACCATCCTGAGCACAGGTTCGCCGCTGTCTCACGAAAGTTTTGAATACGTCTACCGTGACTTCAAGGCTGACGTCTGCCTCTCCAGCATATCCGGCGGTACGGACATTCTTTCCTGTTTTGTGGGGGGCTGCCCGGTGCTGCCGGTTTATGTGGGTGAGATTCAGGCCGCCGGCCTCGGTATGTCAGTGGAGATATGGGACGAGTCTGGAGAGCCTGTCATCGGGGAAAAGGGAGAGCTGGTGTGCACCCGGCCCTTTCCCTGCGCGCCTGTCGGCTTCTGGAACGACGCCGATGGCAGCAAGTACCATGCGGCCTACTTCGACAGCTATCCCAACGTCTGGGCGCACGGCGATTATGGAGAAATAACCGGGCATGGTGGCTTTATTATCCACGGCCGCTCCGACGCTGTGCTGAACCCGGGTGGTGTGCGTATTGGCACGTCCGAGATTTACCGCCAGGTGGAGCGGGTAGAAGAAGTCGTGGAAAGTATTGTAATAGGCCAGGACTGGGGCGACGACGTGCGCGTGGTGCTGTTTGTTGTATTGCGTGAGGGCCTGGACCTTGATGATGCCCTGCGCGAGCGCATTCGCCAGTCCATTCGCGAGAACACCACGCCGCGACATGTACCCGCGGTGATCATTCAGGTCGACGATATACCGCGTACCATCAGCGGCAAAATTGTCGAGTTGGCGGTGCGCAATGTGGTGCACGGCCAACCGGTGAAAAATACTGACGCGCTGGCTAATCCGCAGGCCCTTGAGTTGTACCGTGACCTTCCCGAACTGCAGGCCTGAGCGGACCTGTTTTCCCGTGGGCGATCTGGTAAAGTGTCGCCCGCCTGATTTGATGAGTAACAACCGAACTCCCGGAGAGAAGCATGAGTAATCGTGAAGTAGTGATTTTGAGCGGTGTACGCACCGCCATCGCAGATTTTGGCGGCAGCCTGAAGGATGTTCCGGCGACCGAACTGGCGGGGCAGGTTGTGGCCGAGGCAGTGCAGCGCGCCGGTGTCGACAGTGCCGATATCGGTCACTGTGTGTTCGGTAATGTCACCCACTCCGACCGTCGTGATATGTACATGAGCCGTGTCGCAGCTTTGAAGGGCGGCCTGCCCAATGAGACGCCCGCACTGACCGTGAACCGCCTGTGCGGCTCGGGCCTGCAGGCGGTTATTTCCGCTGCGCAGGTGATTCTGCTGGGCGATTGTGACGCTGCGGTGGCGGGCGGTGCTGAATCCATGAGCCGGGTTCCCTACTGGCTGCCCAGTGCCCGCTTCGGTGCGCGCATGGGTGACGGCGTCATGGTCGACGCGATGATGGGTGCACTGACCTGTCCGGTAAACGATTACCACATGGGTGTAACCGCGGAAAACCTGGCTGAAAAATACAGCGTCAGCCGCGAGGAACAGGACGCGTTCGCCGCCGAGAGCCATCGCCGCGCCGTGCAGGCCCAGCAGGAAGGCCGATTTGTGGAGCAGATCCTGCCTATCGAGATAAAGACCCGCAAAGGTGTCACCATTTTTGAGACTGACGAGCACGTGCGCGACGGCGCCACCGCGGAATCCCTCTCCGGCCTGCGCCCGGCCTTCAAGAAAGACGGCAGCGTGACGGCGGCCAACGCCTCAGGCATTAACGACGCCGCCTCTGCGCTGGTACTGATGGAAAGGAGTGTCGCCGAAGCGAAGGGCCTCAAGCCCATGGCGCGTATGGTCGGTTATTCCGTGGCAGGTGTAGACCCTGCGATCATGGGTATAGGCCCCGCCCCGGCGGTGCGCCAGTTGCTCGAAAAGACCGGCGTTGCCCAGGACGATGTGGACGTATGGGAATGCAACGAGGCATTTGCCGCCCAGGCGCTTTCCGTGGTGAAGGAACTGGGTCTGGACCCGGCCAAGGTCAATCCCAACGGTTCGGGAATTTCCCTGGGTCACCCCATTGGTGCCACCGGCGCCCTGATTACCGTCAAGGCCCTGTATGAACTGGAGCGCACTGGCGGCCGCTATGCGGTATCCACGATGTGTATCGGTGGCGGCCAGGGCATTGCCGCACTGTTTGAGCGTATCTAGAGAGAAAGCCTGTCCACTGCGCTGTCATTCCCGCTGCTGCGGGAATGACCCTGCACAGGGTGCTGCGGCACCCTGAATCGCAACTATCACCAGATCCATTCAACGCTTCAGACGAACCTTATGCTGACCAACCAAAGACAGATTCACTACGACCGCCAGGTCGCCTACTGGCTGCTGCTTTGTGCCGCGGTAATTTTCGGCATGATCGTGCTCGGTGGCGTCACCCGACTCACCGGCTCCGGCCTGTCCATGGTGGAGTGGAAGCCGTTGATGGGAATTATTCCCCCGCTCTCCGAAGAGGCGTGGCTGGCCACCTTTGAGAAATACCGGCAGTTTCCCGAGTACCAGCAAGTCAATCGCGGCATGGACCTGGCGGGGTTCAAGTACATCTTCATGTACGAATACCTGCACCGGGTGCTGGGGCGCCTGATTGGTGTGCTGTATTTCCTGCCCATGGTGTACTTCGCCGTAAAGGGCAGGGTGCGCGCAGGCATGATGCCGCGGCTGTGGATGCTGTTTCTCCTGGGCGGTTGCCAGGGCCTGTTGGGCTGGTACATGGTCAAGAGCGGCCTGGTGGACAACCCACGGGTCAGTCAGTACCGCCTCACCTCGCACCTTGGTCTGGCCTTTGCGATTTACGCCTATATGCTCTGGCTGGCGTTTGACCTGCTGTTCTCGCGCGGCGCGGCCTCGCAGCAGCGCGGTGGCAAGTCGCTGTGGCTGGTTGCGCTGATCTACCTGATGATACTGAGTGGCGGCCTGGTGGCGGGAACACGGGCAGGTTTCGCCTACAGTACCTGGCCGCTGATGGGCACCACATTTATCCCACCCGGCCTCTACAGCATGTCTCCGGCGTGGCTCTCCGCGTTTGAGGACATCACCACCGTGCAGTTCAATCACCGTATATTCGCTTACATCCTGTTCGCGGTAGTGCATGCGTTTGCGCTGGTGGTGTGGCGTCGGGGGTTGAGCGGGCAGGGCAGGGTCGCTGTGTTGCTGTTGCTGGCTGCGCTGTGGTTACAGGTGATACTGGGTATCAGCACTCTGCTGTTGCATGTGCCGGTCTGGCTGGCGGCGAGCCACCAGGGCGGGGCGGTGGTGCTGTTATCGGCAGCGCTTTATTGCGCTCACGTGCTGCGCCGACAGGCGGGGTAAAACCCACCAGCCGGCGCAGGCCGCTTTGTTAACCAGCCAGGGTGGTCAGAAGCCCTGCTTGGCCAGTACTTCCTCAACAGTCGGTCCCTCCATCGTCACGTGTTCGCGAGCTTTCACCTGGTTGGGCTGTACCTCGTCCACATTGGTCATGAACTGGCTGTACCACTTGCGTACCAGGTTGATGGGGCCGTCCCCGTCACATAGCAGGGGGTTGTCGATAATGCACTTGTTGTTCCACACCGCCACGTCCTGGTGGAAGGACTCAATGTTCTTCTCCATGTATTCCTGCACCAAAGCCGTGTTCTGCGCTTTTGATGCCTTCGGGTTCTTCATCATCATCACGCCGAAATTGATGACGAACTGGTTCATGTCAGTAGGGATATGGCTCACCAGGAGGTGTACCTTCATCGGGTGCCCATCCATGAGACCGGTCATGGTCGTGGTCATGTAGGCAGGGCCTTCATAACGCGCAACGGAAGTAATCAGTCCCTCGTCGCCTTCAGTGAGAATATCGTGCCCACCCACCATGTACTGTACAAACTGATGCCCTTCCATGGTGTTCCTGAAGGACTTTACGCTGGAATAGTGAATGGGGCCAAAGTGGGCCATATCCGCCATGTTGTCCACCAGTTCCCGGCCCAGCGACTCGATGGGAATGGCTTCCATCTCCCAATCCGTCCAGGACTCGGAATACCAGTCTTCCATGCGCGCCGGTTCCTGTTCGGGGATAGGCGGGTTGCCTTCGGGGTCTTGCCATACAAAGACCAGTCCATTCTTTTCCAGCACGGGCCAGGACTTGATGACCGCTTTGTCGGGGATCTTGTTGGCGTAGGGGATGTCGTCACAGACACCGTCGGCGCCCCAGCTCCACAGGTGGAAAGGGCAAACCACTGAATTACCGGTTACCTCACCGCCACAAAGGTCACCGCCCATGTGCGGGCAGTAGGCATCGAGAATATGTACTTCGCCGTCTTCTTTACCGCGGTACGCCACCAGTTTGGTGCCGAACACGTTCAGTGCCCGTGGCTTGAGGTTAATGCTGTTGGTGGCGCCGACCACGTACCAGCCGCGAGCATAGCGCTCTTCGCGCTCGTCAGTTTTTATCTGGTAGGGTTCGCGTTTTGCCTGGGTGGTCTTTGCTGCTACGGTCATTTACTGTTCTCCGTTTTCCACGTTGTGGTGTGATTAGGGTCTGCCCCCGACGGCGTTGCCACGGGTATGGGCAAGAAGGGGGCACTTGCTGCGGTTGTTGATATCTATCAAGGGGGACGGTTCAAGCCTGAGAACCGCCCCCGTGCGTTGCCTAGAGGAAGAAATCCTCGTTGTTAGCGCCCATCATCACGGCGCCGACATTGCGGCCGAACTTGAAGGGGTTGTTGGCCACGTGCTGTCGGCCGGCGTTGATATCAAGCCACGCGCGGTTCAGAGGATGATCGCGGAAAATACCCTGGGCGCCGCAGGCGTTGAACATCAGGTTGATGGCGTCAGTGCATTTGCGTGAGACCAGGGCCGCGTCAAAGCGCATCTTGATGCGATCCTCGATTTCGAGCGCCACGCCGTTGCGCGCAGCCTCCACCATCCTGTCGAAGTTGCGGAACATGATGGTCTGGCACTCGTCAACGGCAGCGATGCACTCGGCCAGCGCCATACGCGCATCCGGGTCCTGGGCGACCTTGTTACCGTCGTTGAGTCCGACACGCTCCTTGTTGACCTGCACATAGCTGTCGATCACACCCTTGAGGCAACCGATGCTGGAAGAGGATACCGCGCGGACGAAAATCTGGCCGAAGGGCAGGCGGAATATGTAGTGGTCGTTTACCGCGTTGCCGGGGCTGTTGCACTCGAAGCCATCAACGGAACGGTGCGTGCGGTACTCCGGTACAAATGCATCCTTGACGGTTATATCGTGACTGCCGGTACCCTCAAGTCCGGACACATTCCAGTTCTCCACGATCTCGTAGTCGCTGCGCGGCACCAGGAAGGTGCGGTAGTCAGGTGCTTCGCCCGGGTTCTTCGGTGGCACCATGGCCCCCAGAAACGCCCAGTCGCAGTGCTTGGAGCCCGAGGAGAAACCCCAGTGTCCCGACAGCTTGTAGCCTCCGTCCACATGCTCAACTTTACCTACCGGCATGTAGGAAGAGGAGATCAGTGTCGAGTCGTCTTCGCCCCAGACATCCTGTTGTGCGCGGTCATCGAACAGCGCCAGTTGCCAGTTGTGAATCGCCACCACACCCAGTACCCAGGCAGTGGACATGCAGCCCTCGGCCAGGGTCATCTGCACCTTGAAGAAAACCTCCGGGTCCAACTCAAAGCCGCCGTAACGCGCGGGCTGCATGATGCGGAAGAAGCCGGCTTCCTGCATGGCCGCGATGGTCGCATCCGGGAGTTGCCCCAGTGCGGCGGTCTCCTTTTCCCGCGCGCGCAAGTTTGGAACCAGGTCGCGGGCGGCCTGGTAGAGTTGTTCTGCCTGTGTCTTCTGCGGTGCGTTCATTGTCCTTCCCTCGTTATAGCAGTTGTCTATTCCAGCCACTATGGCGGCACCGGGATTTCAGCTCATACCTCATATTGGCTAAAGCCGGGGCGCATGCGTCACGAGCTTGATCTGGATCAAGAACGCAGGGGGAAAGGGCGTTGCAGTCACTGTTCTATATCCGCGCAGGCGGGAATGTAGCGAGCCTGAGGTTTGCGGCAGCCGGCTTACCCCTGCCGTCAATCGACAGAACAGGCGCAGATACGGCTGATGTGACTGTAGGGCAGGCCGGAGGCTTCATGCCACTGGTTGAACGTGGCCTGGATGCGTTTCAGGTCGCGCTGGCTGGTGGGGTTGTCGGTGATCTCCAGGCCCGCGCGGCGCAGGCACCTGACCACGTCGCCAGTCACCACGAAGGTGTCCTTGCCCATGTTGCGCAGTACGCGCTGGCCGGTCATGCCGCCCAGCCGACTGCCGTATTGCTTCATGTGCCGGAACAGACCGATGAGGTCATCCTCGGGCCAGCGGCTCACCCATTTGCCAAAGCTGCCATGCTCCTTTGCCACGTCGCAGATGTACTGCGCGTTGTGCTGCACGCACAGCACTTTCTGCCGGTTGCGCACGATGCGCGGATTCTGCGCAATGCGGTCGATCTGTTCGGGGCTTAGCATCAGTATTTTTTCCGGCGGGAAACCGAAAAACACGTCTTCAAAATCATCCCATTTTCGATTGATAACGCGCCAGACGAATCCAGCCTGGAAGGTACAGCGGGTCATTTCCGCCAGCCATCGATGGTTGTGTGTGGCGGCGAGGGCACGCTGACTGCGCACCGTTGGCATCAGGCTGCTCAGGAGGTCGGCGCCACCGTGACGTTCACAGGCGCGCGCGTAAATTGCATCAAAGGCTTCCATGAGTGCCAGTGTAATGCAGCGGCAGCGCGCCGGTACAGTATACAGTGTGTTGGTCGAGGGAAGTCCCTGCTATCCTTCAATGCGCCAAACCAATCAGAGTAGCAATATGTCGGACCCGAATGAAATTATGGCGGCGCCGGTCGCCGACCAGACGGTAGAACAGGCCGTGACCCAGGTAATGCCGATCAACGAGGATACCTTGCTGGTATTGCGACTCTTTGACCACATGGATGCCTCGGCACCACTGATGCGCCTGGTTATCGCTGCGACAATTATTGGCGTATCGTTGCTGCTTCTGTTGCTCACCCGGGTTTATATCTCGCGCCGGCTCAAGCGTATGGAGGCGGCGCCCGAAGAGCGCTACCGTGCGCTGCGCTGGCAGGCGCAGGACCTGCTTTCTGCCGCCGACATGAAAAACCTGTGGATGAGTGTCTGGACCTGGTTGGGTCGGCTTCTCTCCCTGCTGTTCATACTGTCGGCCATCAACGGGTTGCTTCTAACCTCCGGCTGGACGCTGCGCCTGGCTGCATCGATGATCACCAGCTTCCTGGATGCGCTGGTCTATGTCTGGACCGGGTTCGTCAGTTATCTGCCCAACCTCGTCACCATTGTGTTGATCCTGGTCGTGGCACGCTTTGTCATCAGAACCCTGGGGCTTATATTCGAAGGTATACGCACCCGCAGAATCTACCTGAAAAACTTCTACCCGGAGTGGGCCGACACCAGTTTCGGGCTCGTCAAGCTACTGATCTATGCGTTAACCGCGGTGATTATTTTTCCCTACTTGCCCGGCTCCAGCTCACCCGCCTTCCAGGGCATATCGATCTTTGTGGGAGTGCTGGTCTCGCTGGGTTCAACCACTGCAGTCTCCAACGTGATCGCCGGCACGGTGCTGACGTACACACGGGCTTTCAGCGTGGGAGACCAGGTGGAGGTGGGTGGCACCCGTGGCCGGGTGGTAGAGCGCAGCACCTTCGTGACCCGCATCCAGACCCTCAAGAATGTGATTGTTTCCATACCCAATTCCATGGTGCTGACCAACAACATCATCAATTACAGCAAGAATATGGGGCAGAAGGGCCTGCTGGTGCACACCAGCGTTACCATCGGCTACGACGTGCCGTGGCAGACTGTTAACCAGTTATTGATCGCGGCCGCACAGAAGACAGACCACATCGCGGAAACGCCAGCGCCCTTTGTTTTACAAACCTCGCTGGACGACAACTATGTGAGCTACGAGATCAACGGCTGGACACGTTCACCCGAGGAGCTACCGGCCATCTACTCTATGTTACACGCCAATATTCTCGACGAGTTCCACGGTCATCAGGTGGAGATAACGTCGCCGCACTACCGTTCCGTGCGCGATGGCAATGCCAGCACCGTAGCCGAGGTGATGCCGCGTGAGGCGCCAGCAGAAGCAGCCGAGGCCGCCAACAAGCCGGTGTGAACGCTGGTCATCATGGCCCGCGTTTACTGTCGCAGGCGATAGGCCAGTAGTACGTTGCCGGGTAACTGCCCGAACATGGAATAGCCGGACTGCACGTAGAGCCAGTCCCCGGCCAGCACCTGTCCGTCTACATCGATGGAGCCACCGTGACCCTTCACACCGTTGATTGTGTCGAAGGGCTTTGCCGTTGCGGTCTGCCAGAGTATGTCGCCGTTGCGAATATCATAGGCGCGCAGTATCCCGTTCAGGCCGCCGCTGAAAACCACTTCCTCGGTCGCGGTTGCCGCGGCGGAAAGCCCATAGAAGAACGAGCACTGGTACTGCTCCTCCAGCGAGCGGCTCTTGCCTTCGCGCATGCTCTGCAGGCCCACCAGGGGCTTGTCCTCCTCCGCCAGGTAACAGCCACGTTCCACACCCTGGAACCAGATGGGTTCGCCGCTGCGCACCTCAAGTGCGTGTATTCCCGGTCTGGGGTCGTAACCCGGGCGCGGCCGCTCAGGGTCGGCAGCGGGTACCAGCAGGTGCTCCCCGGACAGCGCCATGCCCCAGTGGATGCCGCCGTTGGTGGTGGTCTGGTGCAGGTCGGGGCCGATGGCGGCGTTGCTCACCTGCTGTTTCCACACTAGTTTGCCGTTCATGTCCAGCGCCATGGCGTCACCGGACTTCTGGCCCACCAGTAACAGCTCCGTTGAGTCATCCAGCGTTGCGTGAATCACCGAAGCGCCGATATCGAAATCACCACCGGCGTTTTCCGGGCAGTTGGCGCCGTCGTTGAGGCAGGCCGCGTTCCAGACATCGTCGGCGGTGGCCTGGAAGCTCCACAGCAACTCCCCCGAGTCCAGGTCCAGCGCAATCACCGCGTCCGAGGTAGCCGTGGCGGGATGGGAGAGGTTTTCCCCGGTGCCGGCGTAGAGGCGGTTGCGCCCCGCGTCGATAGTCGGTGTGCTCCACACGGAAACGCCAGAGGGGCCGAACATCGGTTTGCCGTCGCGATCAACGCCTTGTTCGGTCGCGTCTGCGGTGGCGTGCCATTCCCACAGGCGATCACCGTCGCTGGCGTCCAGGGCGATGATGCCACCGTGAGACGTGCAGCAGACATGCTGGGGGTTGCCGGCCGCGGCCACTTCATAGGAGGACACAGGCACAAACAGTCTGCCGTCATGGTAGCTGACCGAGCCGGTAATGGTGGATGTGTCGAACAGTCGTACGTCGGCTTTCCACTCTATTTCCAGACTGGCCGGATCCACGGCATAGACAAATGCCATGGAGTCGGCGAACACCAGTATCGGCTTGCCGCTGCCGTCTTCGGCGAGGGTAATTGCCGAGCGAATGCCACTGGCGACCTTGGTGTGCGCGCGTATGCACCCCAGCTTGCGATCAATCGCGTAGAGCCTGCCGGTCTTGTCGCCGAAATAAAGCGTATCGCCAACCACGGCCGGCTGAGAGCGCATATCGGTGACCTTGGGAAAAGCCAGCGCCCAGTCCAGTTCCAGCGTGGCCACATTGTCCCGGTCTATGTTGCTGTGCACCGGGCTGGCAAAGCGCTGGTTGCCAGGTCCCAGGCCCCAGTCTCCCGAGTAGGTGACGCCAGGGGGAGCGGGGGCATTGCTACAGGTGCTCGCCGCCAGCCACTCGTAGTGCCCCGTATCTGAACCGGTGAGGTAGATGGAGATCAGCCCGCGCTCGATCTTGCTGAGGTTAGCGGCCATGGGCTGCATCTTGCCGAAGGTCAGCGCCACCATCACCGAGTCCAGGGAAAATCCTGACAGCGACTCACGGGTTGGTGCGTGCATCTGCGGATTGTCGTGGCAGTTGGCGCAGTGCTCATCGAACAGGCGCTCACCGAAAAAGGCCAGGGGCAATTTATCGGCATGCTGCAGCGCGAGGCCTTCCAGGGTTTTCATCGGAGAGTCCTGCAACGCCAGCCAGGTGGCGCAACCCGCGATCAGGAGAAGCAGTACCAGCAATATCTTTTTCATGGTGACTCCAGGGCGAAGGCGTACAGGTAATCACCGTGAGCGCGGCCGAACATGGCATGCCCGCCGGCGTTGATCACCACGTACTGGCGGCCCTTGTAGGTATAGGTCATGGGAGTGGCAGTAGCATCTACAGGCAGCGTGTATTTCCACAGCATGTCACCGCTGTGTGTGTCGAAGGCGCGTATTTGTCGGTCCATGGTCGCGCCTATGAAAAACAGTCCACCGGCTGTGGCGATACCACCGCCCAGGTTGGGTGTGCCCCAGTTGATGTGGAAGGGCAGGGGGAACGGGCCCAGTTCATGCACCGAACCCAGCGCCTGCTCCCACAGAATTACGCCGCGCTCCAGGTCGACCGCTACCAGTTTGCCCCAGGGCGGCGGACTGCAGGGAATGCCCAGGGGGGACACCATGGCGCCGACCTCGACATCGTAGGGTGTGCCCTGCATGGGCACGCGCATGCGCTCACCCGATGCCGGGTGGTCGCGCTTGTCGCGCTCGCCCGGGTTGGCCGAGGCAGGTATCAGCCTGCCGGTGAACGGGGCAGTGTTGACGTTCAGCACCAGCACACCTGAATCACCGAGAATGGCACCGCCGCCCCAGTTGGCCCCGCCCAGACTGCCTGGCAGCATCAGCGTCAGTTTTTCACTCAGCGGCGTGAACAGGCCCAGGTTGTCCAGTTCATCCAGTTGCCGGGCGCAGTCGCCGCGGTCCCAGAAGGTGAGCCCCCAGGCCTGTGCCGGCATAAGGAAGGAGTCCAGCAGCGGCGGGGGAGCAATGGGCTTGGGCTGGGTAGGTGCGGAGGACTCGCCCGGAATCTGCGAGGGTGGCACCGGTTGTTCCGTAATCTCCCAGAGCGACTCGCCGGTGCTGCGGTCCAGTACGAACACAAATCCCTGCTTGGTGGGCTGCGCCAGGGCCGGAATGGCCTTCCCGTTGCGGGTCCACTCAAAGAGAATCGGTTGCGCCGGGGTATCGTAATCCCACAGGTCGTGGCGCACGTGCTGGAAGTGCCAGCGCAGTTCCCCTGTCTCCAGCGCCAGTGCAACAACACTGTTGGCGTAATTGTTGTCGCCGGGCCGGTTTACGCCGTAGTAATCGGGCGACGGTGCACTGGTGGGCAGGTATACCAGCCCCAGTTTCTCGTCCACGGACATCGGCGCCCACACATTTGCACCGCCGCTCTGCGCCTGGCCCTGCAGTGGATCAAAGCGCCAGCGCAGTTCGCCCGTGAGGCTATCGAAAGCCTGCACTGTGCCGCGCGGTGCGCGCGAATAATGAAAGTCCACAACCGTGGAGCCGGTGACGACCACGCCAGCCGCTACCAGGGGAGCAGAAGACGTGCTGATCATGTCGGCGGGCTGGTCGTTGCCGTGCAGGGCCAGCACGCCGTTTTCGCCGAAGCCTGCGCAGGGTTCACCGTTGCGCGCGTCCACCGCCAGCAGGCGCCGGTCGTGCGTATTGCTGTACAGTCGATGGCGGCAGGCAGCGCCGTCCGCTACCCGGGTTTCTTCATAGTAGGCCACACCGCGACAGCGGAAAGGTCGCTCGCCGGCCAGTTTAACGCCGGGGTCATGGCTCCAGCGTTCTGCGCCGGTTGCCGGGTCCAGGGCGATGATCCGGTTAAACGGGGTGCAATACACCAGCGATTCACCGGCCCTGGGCGGCAGTAAAAGTGGGGTGGACTGCGCAGAGGTATTACCCATCCACTCGGCCAGGTGCTGTTGGTCACCGCTGCGATGCACCCAGGCCACGTCCAGTTGGCTGACGTTGTCGCGATTGATCTGTGCGGCCGTGGAGTAGTGGCGACCGCCCTGGTCGCCGCCATAATATTGCCAGTCCCCGGCGACACTGGCCGATGCGCACAGGGCTGCCGCCAGCGAGGCGATGAGGCGCAGCGGCATCACTGCTCCAGCGGTGTGATGCGCAGCAGGGTTGGCGTGGCGCCCTCCGACTGCCAGGTGGGGAAGTGGGAGTTGCTGGTGTAGATGGCGCCGTCTTCCTCGGAGATCTCGATGTCCCGGGTAAAAAAGCGCTGGCGCGGCATCGGGTAGACTTTCCAGCTTTCGCTGGCGATATCAAAACTGAGAATAGTGTCAGACTGGTTGCCATTTACCCAGACGACGCCCCGGTCCCGGTCCACGTTCAGCGCATAGGGCAGTTCATTGACCACCGGCAGTTCGTAGCGGGTGAAGGCCTTCTTGACCGGGTCGTACTTCACCAGCAGGCCGTTCTGGAAGGCCACCACCCAGATATTGCCGTCAGCGTCTGCACGCAGGCGACGCGGTCCCTCAAAGGGGAAGTCGATCATAGTGATCTCGCCGCTGTCCGGGTCTATATGCGCCAGGTCGTTGGCGTACAGCCGTGCCACCCAGATGTCTCCATCAGGGGCGACGTCGATGCCATAGGGCATGGGCAGGCCGGTTGCCTCGCGGTCCGGTTCGGGGGTGGGCCGGTTTTCCGGGGCCAGACTGAACAGCAGTGGCAGGCTTTTCAGGACCAGCCATTCCCGGAAGCCGCGGGCCGGCAGGTCGTAAAGTGTAAACTCGCTGGTTTTCCTGTCGAACATGGCCACCTGGGAAGACAGTGCCAGGGTGAACCACACCCTGTCCTCATCGTCGGTGCGAATGGTGTGCGGATAGTAGCCACCGGGCATGTCGTGGATGATGAATTCCTTGGTCTTTACATCGAACTCCAGCAGCGATTGCTGCATGGACGGGGTAATGAAAATATTGCCGTCTTTTTTTGAATAGGCGAAAGAGTGCACGCCCATATAGTTGTGCATCTTCGGGAAGACGGTAAAACGATTTCCGAGGATGCCGCCGACCCGGGCGTCCTCATAGTGGGGTACCTTGTATACCGTGTACTCACCGGTTGCCGTATCGATCTCGTAAATGCGGTCGAACAGGTTGTCACCCACGTACACCATGCCATTGGGGTGCAGCAGGAAATCATGCATCTGCGAGAATCCGTCGCCAATGGGCCACTCGGTCATCTCTACTTCTGACAGGTGTTGCTCCCAGGTTCTGGGTTGCGGCACCTGCTCCGGGTGCTCACGCAATTGGCGATACTCTTTTTGCAGGATTTCGGCCACCTGGTGAATGTCGTCCCCTGGCAGGCGGGCGCCGTAGCTGTTCATCCGCTCGATTACACTCACCCACTGCTCCACGGTGCGCTCATTGCGCATAAAGGGCGAAGCCTGCTGGTGACAGAAAGCGCAGTTAAGCTGGAAGGTTTGTTTCAGTTCTTCATCACCGCCGAAAGGCATCTGTGACAGCCACACATTGGAGGGGTAGCTGGCATGTAGCTGCTGCTCATTCATGGGTGCCAGGGCAATGCTGTCCTGCGGTTCAGTGAACCAGGCATCCTGGTACCCCTGGGCACGTACGCGGTAGCTGAACTGACCTTCCTCGAAAATATCGGCGTGCCCGTCGGCAGCGGTAAAGCGCGTCACCGTTATCGCTGAGACATTGGTCACACCGTGAGGGGCGTAGCCATCGTCGCTCAGGTCTGCCTCGGGTACCTCCAGCGGCGTGCGCGTTACCATGGCCTGGGCCAAGGGTGTGCCGTCGGCGTCGGTGACCAGCAACTCGCCGGCGGCGGTATCAAGGGTGAACAGCAGCAGCAACAGAGCAGCAGGACGCATCATCAGCTTCAATCCATCATTTCGGGTAGGGTGATTATCCACAGAACCGGGTAAATAATCACCAGCGGAGTCACCCCCGGGTATCAGTCGCGGAGTCGCCCGTGTTGTTGCAGCAGGTCCCGTGTCCGTTGATACAGGTCTGCGGGTACCTGGTCCCAGTTGAAACGCCAGCGCCAGTTTCCCGAGGTGGTGCCCGGTGTGTTCATGCGGTGACTGCCGTCCAGTCCAAGCAGGTCCTGCCAGGGTACGATGGCGGTGTTGGCACGGGAGGCCATCACCTGGCTCACCATCGCCCAGGGCATGTCAGACGCAGTGCAGTTGAAATAACCGCAGACCTTTTCGCGCGTGGCATCGTCAAGATCCAGAAACCACCCCAGGGACGTGTCGTTGTCGTGGGTTCCGCTGTAGACCACGTCGTTTTCATCGTGGTGGTGGAGCAGGTAGGGGTTGTCCGGGCTGCCGTCGAACGCGAATTGCAGAATAAGCATGCCGGGCAGGGCAAAATCCTTGCGCAGTGCTTCTACCTCCGGGCTGATAACGCCCAGGTTTTCCGCTATCAGGCGCAGTTCGGGGTAATTTTCGCGCACCGTGTTGAGCAATTCCCGGCCGGGTGTGGGTACCCAGCGACCGTTTATGGCGCTGGTGGCATCAGCGGGAACTTCCCAGTGTGCCTCCAGCGCGCGGAAGTGGTCGATACGCACTATATCGAACATGCGCGCTGCGGAAGCAAAGCGTTGCAGCCACCATTGAAAACCATCGTCTTGCATATGCCGCCAGTTGTACTGCGGGTTACCCCACAGCTGCCCCTCTGCCGAGAAGTAATCCGGTGGTACACCGGTCACCGTGATGGGCTGGCCGTATTCATCCAGGTCAAAACTCTCCTGGTGGGCCCAGACATCTGCGCTCTCAAGATGCACGTAGATGGGCATGTCACCAAATAGCAGGATGCCGCGCTCGTTGGCGTAGGCTTTCAGTTCGACCCACTGGCAATGGAAAATGAACTGGCGAAAACGCAGCTTGCTGAGCTGCTCCGCAAGCTCCATGGCCCGCCGGTCGCAGGTGTCAGTTTCACGGTTGCGCAGGCCAGGCTCCCAGGTGCTCCACGGTTGGCTTTTTTCGGCGTCACGGAACGCCTGGAAGCGTACATAGTCCTCCAGCCAGAAGTTCGCCTCCCCGGCAAACTCACTGTAAGCGCTCACCAGTGCCGACGTGCCGGCGCTGAACAACTGCTCGAAGAAAACCTGCGATGCCTGGTCCAGCGCCGCGCGTTTTTCAAGCGGACCGCGTTTCCCCTGGGCCGCCTGCTGCGCTGACAGCATGCCCTGGTCCACCAGCCAGTCCAGGCAGATCAGGTCAGGGTTTCCTGCGTGTACCGAGGAGGATTGGTAGGGACAGCCGTCATCGTGAGTCGGCCCCAGTGGCAACACCTGCCAGATGGACAGGCCCGCAGCGACCATGGCGTCGATAAAGCGCTTCGCTGCGGCCCCGAATTCGCCTGTATACGCCTCTCCCGGCAGGCTGCTGGGGTGCAGCAGGACGCCTGCCCTGCGCTGATTGGCCTGTGGCATTACTGTGCGCTCTGGTCGTGGTGGCGCATGACTCCGCCGCGGCTGGGTTGGCCTCCGCCACGGGATATCACTTCAGACAGGTACCCGGGGGCTTCAACGTTGAGCAGGTAGTAAAGGTGTGCCAGGTGCATTCGGTACAGCTGGTCAAACTGGCTGACGGTGGGACCGGGATTGTAATCCCCGAACCACCAGAACCAGTCGGAACCCTCGCATATTGCCAATTGCCTGCTGGCGTCCCGCAGCTGCTCCGCGGACAGTTTCCCTTCTTTAACCTGCTCATCGAAGCAGCGCTTGGCCTCGACCAGCAGGTCCCAGGCGCGGTTCTTTTCCGGGGCGCCGATCCATGTGGAAAACGTGCCATAGACCCAGCTACCGGCTACCAGGTGTTCTTCGTGGACAGGCTGTGGCTCGCACGTGCGGATAAAGTCCGTCACTGTGGTCAGCTCCAGCTTGGTGTTTTCCGCCAGTGTCTGGTACAGGTGGCTCAGGAAGTACCAGGCATTCTCCGGGTAATACTCCCAGGCATTTTCCCCGTCCAGGATAATGGTAATGAGGCAGTCGCTCCGGTCGGGGCAGAGGTCGGCGATATGCTCCATATGCCCCACCAGATTGGCCACTGCATCTTCGGCGTGCCAGTCTGAGTAGCTGAAGCCGATGAGGTCGGAGAGACCGTCATCGCGAAAAATACAGTTGATACCGGCCTCGCCAAAGCGGTAGACCTTGTGGCTGCAACCGTGATGCGTGTTGTCGTGGCTGTTGTTCAGCACGCTGCCGCCGCTGGCCAGCCAGGTAAATCCCGCCTCTTCGAACAGTGGCAGTGATTCCTGGCTCACTCCCCCTTCCGATGGCCACAGGCCCTGAGGACGCAGGCCGAAAACGCGTTCGAAGGTATCCAGCCCCTGTTGCAGGTGCCAGCGTGCGCGCTCTCTGCCGCCCGGGTAGGTGGTGTTGATGGGCAGGTGCGCGTCGGGCATCGCTTCGTGGGCGCTCTCCATATCCAGCAAGAGAGGGACAATGGGATGGGCGTAGGGGCTCATGATCAGCTCCACCTGTCCCGACTCTGCCAGCGCGCGATAACGGGGGATCACGGATTCAAGCAGTTCCAGCAGTATTTGCAGCAGGTCACGGCGTTCATGGAGCGTGTAGTTGTAGCCCTTTTCCTGCAGCGCCCTGATGCGCGGGTCAGTTCGCCGCGCGGACTCGGCCAGCCAGGAAAGGTGATACCACACCAGCAGGTCGGCCAGGAACTGGTTGGAGGCGTAGATCAGTGACGCGGGATGCTCTTTATAGTAGTTCGCCAGGTCAGCAAGGCGTCGATAGGGTTCAAACCGTTCGATCATGTGTTCCCGGTTGGCCTGCAGGCACTTTTTCATCAATTCCAGACGTAGCTCACCATCTCCCGGCAGGGCCGGTTCGACCAGGTCTGCCAGTAGCGGGTCATTAATAGTGCCCCTGCCTGCCAGGAACGCCTTCACTTCCCGGATGTAGGCTTCAATCTGCTCCAGCAGGATAGGTGCGAAGTTCACCACCGCCTTTGCGCGCGGCACCGCCTCCAGGTGCGCTGCCATATCCACATAGTCCTTCACGGCGTGCAGGTAGGTCCATGGCAGTTGGGAGGTGCCGGTGCCCATGTTGCGATATTCCGGCTGGTGCATATGCCAGCACAGGACGACCTTCATCGGCTGGTCAGAGTGCATGGTGCACCCGCTGGCCGAGCATCTCGGGCGTTACCAGTACGACGCCACCAGGGGAGACGTGAAAGCGCCGGGCGTCTTCCTCCGGGTCCACGCCGATCTGTGTGTTAGCGGGAATAGAGCAGTGCTTGTCGATAACTGCCTTGCGAATCAGGCAATGGCGGCCAATTTCCACGTGGGGGAAAATGACCGAGTCCTCGATCTCTGAATAGGAATGAACACGTACGTTTGAAAACAGCATGGAGTGGCGCACAGAAGAGCCGGAGATGATGGAACCTCCGGCAACCATCGAGTCCACGGACATGCCCCGCCGGTTCTCGTCGTCGAATATGAATTTGGCCGGGGGAACCTGGTCCTGGTAAGTCCAGATAGGCCAGCGCAGGTCATACAGGTTCAGTTCCGGGCTGATGCCGATCAGCTCCAGGTTGGCCGCCCAGAAAGCATCAAGCGTGCCCACATCGCGCCAGTAAGCTGATTCGCCGCTGGAACCATCGCGAAAGGGAAAGGCACTGACCTTCCGCCTGCCAATGTTGCTGGGAATAATGTCCTTGCCGAAGTCGCGGCTGGAGCCATCGGTGTTGGCATCGCGAATCAACTCGTCGATAAGTACGCTGGTCTTGAAAACGTAAATCCCCATGGACGCCAGCGCCTTGTCCGGCCGGTCTGGCATGGCGGGAGGGTGTTCCGGTTTCTCCTGAAACTCAACCACATGGTCGCTGTCGTCAACGGCCATCACGCCAAAAGCCGAGGCTTGCTCAAGCGGTACCTCTATACAGCCCACGGTGATGTCAGCATCGCTCTCCACGTGCGCGGCGAGCATGGTTCCATAGTCCATTTTGTAGATATGGTCGCCTGCCAGGATCAGCACATACTCGGGTTTGTGGGCGCGAATAATGTCGATGTTCTGGTATATCGCATCGGCCGTGCCCTGGTACCAGGACGTCTCCAGGCGTTGCTGGGCCGGTAGTAGTTCGACGAACTCACCCAATTCACCGCGCATGAAGCCCCAGCCACGCTGGATATGCTGGTTGAGACTGTGCGACTTGTACTGGGTGAGGATTCCGACCCTGCGAATGCCCGAATTGACGCAGTTGGACAGGGGGAAGTCGATTATGCGGAATTTGCCACCGAAGGGTACTGCAGGCTTCGCCCGCCACTGGGTGAGCTGCTTGAGGCGCGAGCCACGACCGCCTGCCAGTACCAGTGCCAGTGTGTTGCGAGTGATGCGGCTGACGTGACGAACTGAATCAGGATTATTCATAGCGGTTTCATTGATCTGTTATTCAGTTAGCGTAAAGTAAAGTGCAGGCATTAACGTCCTGTTACAGTGAGGTTAATCAGCCGAACACGATTCGGTGAGCATACTAACCTCAGACTAATACAAACGGATTGGAATGGTAAGTCAAAGGCGGACAATCAGTGACAGTGTTCAACGACTTCTGGCTGGGAGGCATCACGACCCCTTTGAAGTGCTGGGTTGTCACCGGCGCGGCAAGTTCTGGCATGTGAAGGCAATAGCGCCAGGCGCAGCGGCCATGGAAGTGGTGCTGGCCGATGAGAAGGTGGCCATGAAGCGCCTGCCGGACACGGATCTGTTTTCCGCCAGTATCAGTGCATCCTCGCTGCCCTCATATCGCCTGCGTAGCAGCGATGGTGCCGGGCAGTGGCGTGAATTTGATGACCCCTATCGCTTCAAGCCACTGATCGGTGACCTCGACCTGCACCTGTTTGCCGAGGGCAGGCACCAGCACCTGTACCGTATCCTCGGCGCCCACTGCTGCCGACACGAGGGGGTTGAGGGCGTGCGTTTTGCGACCTGGGCGCCCAATGCCGACAGGGTGAGCGTGGTGGGGGACTTCAACGCCTGGCACGGCCTGGCGCACCCCATGCGCGTGCGCGGCGGCAGTGGGGTGTGGGAATTGTTCATTCCCGGCCTGCCTTCAGCGGCAAATTACAAGTTTGAGATTCGTGGCCATGACTCGGGCCTGCACCTCAAGGCAGACCCATTCGGCAACGCCTTCGAATTGCGCCCGGCCACGGCGTCGGTGGTGCAGCCGCCCAGTGAATTCCGCTGGAGTGACGATGACTGGCTGCAACGCCGGGCAAACTGGGACTGGCAGAGCGCTCCGGTTTCTGTCTATGAGTTGCAGCTGGCCTCCTGGCGGCGTGGAGAGGACAATGCGGTGCTCAACTACCGTGAGATCGCCCCCGAGCTGGCCGATTACCTTGAGGCCATGGGCTTTACCCACGCTGAGCTGTTGCCGGTCACCGAGTATCCCTTCGATGATTCCTGGGGCTATCAGCCCACCGGCTACTTTGCGCCGACAGCGCGTTTCGGTACGCCTGACGACTTTCGCTTTTTTATCGATCACCTGCACAGTCGAGGCATCGGCGTGATTCTGGACTGGGTGCCCGCGCACTTCCCCCGTGACGCCCACGGCCTGGCGCGTTTCGACGGCACCGCGCTATACGAACACGCTGACCCGCGCCGGGGCGAGCACGCCGACTGGGGCACGCTGATTTTCAATTACGGTCGCCGCGAAGTACGCAACTTCCTGCTGGCCAGCGCCAATTACTGGCTTGAGGAATTTCACCTGGACGGCCTGCGCGTGGATGCAGTGGCCTCCATGCTCTACCTGGACTATTCCCGTGAGGATGGCGATTGGGAGCCCAACCAATACGGGGGTAACGAGAATCTCGACGCGATCGACTTCCTCCGTGAGCTGAACACGCTTACCCATGGCGCGCACCCCGGCACCCTGACCATCGCAGAGGAATCCACCGCCTGGCCACAGGTTACGCGCCCTACCTGGGTGGGGGGCCTGGGCTTTTCCATGAAGTGGAATATGGGTTGGATGCACGACTCACTGAACTACATGGCGCAGCCGCCGATATACCGCCAGTATCACCACGACCAGCTGACCTTTGGCCTGATGTACGCGTTCAGCGAGAACTTCATGCTGCCTTTTTCTCATGACGAGGTCGTACACGGCAAACGTTCCTTGCTGGGCCGCATGCCCGGGGACGACTGGCAGCGCTTCGCCAATCTGCGCCTGCTGTATCTCTACATGTTCACTTATCCGGGAGCCAAGCTGCTGTTTATGGGCTGCGAACTGGCTGACCCGCTGGAGTGGCGCCACCGCGAGCAGCTGGACTGGTCGCTGGTTGAGAAAGCCCCGCACCGGGGTGTTCAGCAACTGGTGCGTGACCTCAACATGCTGTATCGGGAGCTCACCCCACTGCACCGTTTCAATTTTTCACCGCAGGGTTTTGAGTGGATCGACTGCAACGACGCCACCCAGTCGGTGCTGGCCTACCTGCGCCGGGATGAGGACCGCTTCCTGTTAGTGGTACTTAACTTCACGCCGGTGGTGCGGCAGAACTACCGGGTGGGCGCGCCGGTGGGCGGGGTTTACCGGGAAGTGCTCAACTCCGACTCGCGGTACTACGAGGGCAGCGATGTGAGTAATGGCCAGCGCATTGTCAGCGAGCCCAGCAGCTGGATGGGACGGCCCTGCTCACTGGTCTTAACCCTGCCGCCCATGGCGGGCATAGTGCTGCAACTGGAGGCGGCCGATGTCTGATCGTGGCCGATTGTTGTTCGTCGCCAGTGAAGTGTATCCACTGGTTAAAACCGGTGGTCTGGCGGACGTCGCGGGTAGCCTGCCAGCGGTGCTGCAGGGGATGGGCGTGGACGTGCGCATCCTGCTGCCCGGGTATCAGGACGTGCTGGAAAAACTGGACAGTGCCAGAGAGGTCGCCCGGGTTGCACTCACCGGTGGCGACGTCAGCATCGTGGAAACGCAGTTGCCAGGTAGCGGCGTGACCACCTGGCTGCTGTGCCACCCACTGTTCAGTGAGCGCCCGGGTAATCCCTATCACGATGCCCAGGGAGTGGCCTGGGTGGACAACGCCGAACGCTTTATGCTGTTGTCGCGATTGGCCGCAGCTCTCGCCTGTGGCGATACCCCGCTGGAGTGGCTGCCCGATGTATTGCACTGCAACGACTGGCACACTGGCCCCGCCATCGCGCTGACGCACCAGCACGAGAAGCGACCGCGCACGGTATTTACCATTCATAACCTCGCTCACATGGGCATGTTTGACCGCCTGACCTTTGACCGCCTGCAGCTTCCCGAGCACTTGTGGACAGGCGGCGGCCTGGAGTTCTATGACCAGCTGTGTTTCATCAAGGGCGGCCTTGGTTACGCTGACTGGATTACTGCGGTCAGTCCCACCTATGCGAAAGAAATCTGTGAGAGCCCCGGGGGTCTGGGCCTGGAAGGCCTGCTGAGCCATCGTCGTGATCACCTCGTCGGTATTCTCAACGGTATCGATGAGCAGGTCTGGGACCCGGGCAGCGATCCGCTGCTGGTACAGAACTACGATCGCGACAGCCTGGATGATAAACAGGTGAACAAGCAGGCCCTGTTACAGGACCTGGGTCTCGATGCGGGCGATGACCTGCCCTTGTTTGGTTTTGTTGGTCGCCTGGCCGAGCAGAAAGGGCTGGGCCTGTTGCTGCCGCTGCTGGATGAGCTGTTAGCGTTGCCCGTTCGCCTGGTGGTACTGGGCACCGGCGATAGCTCGCTGGAGCTGGCCCTGGCGCAGTTGGCCGAGCGTCATCCGCACAGCATGGCGGTCAAGCTGTCTTACAATGAAACGCTGGCGCATCGTATTGAGGCTGCGGCAGACGTATTCCTGATGCCGTCCCTGTTTGAACCCTGCGGATTAAACCAGATGTATAGCCTTCGCTATGGCACCCTGCCCCTGGTCAGGGCAGTCGGCGGCCTGGCAGATACGGTGACCCACGCCAGCGCGGAGAATCTTGCCAGGGGCACGGCCACCGGCTTTGTTTTTGTCGAACCCGATTCCCAGTCACTGTGGAGCGCATTACAATGCGCGCTGCAGCTATGGCCAGACCGCGAGGTCTGGCGCAAGATGCAGCGAACCGCGATGGCCCAGGATTTTTCCTGGCAGAACAGCGCGCGCAATTACCTATCGCTTTATGGCCTTGATGCCTAGTTGAGGATTCACTATGCCCGGTACGCGTTTTCCCCTTGAGGTGCAGCCCCGTATTCCAGCGGAGCTCAACCGTCTCAGCGAGGTTGCCAATGATCTCGTGTACAGCTGGGATCGCTCCATTCGTTCACTCTATCACCGCCTCGATAGGGAATTGTGGGACGGTTGCGGTCACAACCCGAAAGTGTTCCTTCGCCGGGTGGCCCAGGATCGACTGGACGATGCTGCCTCAGACCGCTCCTATATGGAGGACTACCGGCGGGTGATGGCGGCTTATGACGCCTACCGGGAACACCGGGTGCACCCTGAGCTGGCCGAGATCCTCGATCCTTCGGAGGACCTGATCGCCTACTTCTGCCTGGAGTTCGGCTTTCACGAGAGTTTTCCCATCTACTCGGGTGGCCTGGGTATTCTTGCCGGCGACCACTGCAAAGCGGCGGGTGACCTGGGTCTACCCTTTGTGGCCGTCGGCCTGCTTTACCAGGCCGGCTATTTCACCCAGACCATCGATGGCCAGGGTCACCAGCAGGTGTCCTACACCCGTTCACACCCGCACGATCTGCCGGTGGTGCCAACACTGACCGAGTCCGGCCAGCATCTCACTCTGGAAATCGAGTTCCCCGGGCGCACACTCAGGGCTCAGGTATGGACCGCCCAGGCCGGGCATATCAAGCTCTATCTACTCGACACCAATATACCCGGCAACACAGCGCAGGACCGGCTTATCACCAACCAGCTTTACGGCGGCGACAGGGAGATGCGCCTGCAGCAGGAACTGGTGCTGGGTGTCGGTGGTGTGCGCGCGCTACGGAAACTGGGAGTGCGCCCGACCGTCTGGCATATTAACGAGGGACACGCCGCATTCCAGCTGCTGGAGCGCTGCGCCTATCGCATGAATGAAGGCATGGATTACGACAGCGCCATGGAGCTGGTGGCGGCGGGTACCGTCTTCACCACGCACACACCGGTGCCGGCGGGCCACGATATCTTCGACCATCACCTCATGGTGAAATACCTGCAACCCATGGCCAGCGCGCTGGGGATGGACTTCGACAAACTGTACGCTCTGGGCCTGAACTCAGGCGATGGTTTTAACATGACCAGCCTCGCCCTGCGCTGCACCCGGTTCCATAACGGTGTCAGTCGCGTTCACGGCCGCGTCGCGGCGGAGATGGAACAGAGTATCTGGCCGCAGATTCCGCACCAGGAAAACCCCATCCGCCACGTGACCAACGGCGTACACCTGCAGACCTTCCTCGCGCGAGAATGGATCAGCCTGTTCGACCTGCGCCTGGATGACTGGCGCAATGAACTGCTCAACGAGGATTACTGGCAACGCCTGGAGGATATTCCCGATTACCACTACTGGAGTATTCACAAGGCGCTGAAGCAGCAGCTGTTGCAGCGCGTGCAGGACACACTGGTGGCCCAGCAGCAGCGCAACGGAACCAGCGATGCGGTGGTGCGGCGTATGACCCGCCATTTAGTTGACGACGACAACGACGTGCTGGTGATGGGGTTTGCTCGCCGTTTTGCCACCTACAAGCGCGCGGGGATGTTATTTTCCGACCCGCAGCGCCTGGCGCGCATTCTCGGCAATGCCGAGCGTCCCGCCATTATCGTCTTTGCCGGTAAGGCGCATCCAAGCGACCATCCCGGGCAGCAGTTGATCAAGCTTATTCATGACTACTCGGTACACCCTGACTTTATCGGCAAGATATTTTTGCTGGAGGGTTACGATATGGCGCTGGCCCGGTCCATGGTCACCGGCGTAGACGTGTGGCTCAATACTCCCGAGTATCCGCTGGAAGCCAGTGGCACCTCCGGCCAGAAGGCCGGTCTCAACGGCGCCGTCAATCTCAGCGTGCTCGATGGCTGGTGGGATGAGGGCTACACCGGCGATAACGGCTGGGGTATTACCCCACGGGATGAGCACTTTGGCCATGAGCAGCGCCAGCAGGAGGAGGGGAATGACCTGCTCAACATCATTGAGCATGAGGTGATTCCCACTTACTACCAGCGCGATGGTTCCGGCTACTCTCACCAGTGGGTCACGCTGTCAAAAGCGTCGATGAAATCGACTATTCCCCGCTTCAATGCCCAGCGCATGGTTCGTGATTACGTGCGCGACTTCTACGCGCCGGCCCGGGACCAGCGGCGCAAACTGGAAGCCAACGGCGCATCCCTGGCCCGTGAACTGGCGGCGTGGAAGCAGCGGGTGCGCGAGTCCTGGGCAGGAGTGCGCATGGAGTTGCAGGTGCAGCCTTCGGCTCACCTGTTTCACGATGATCGGCTCATGTTGCGCGTGCATGGCCACCTCAATGGCCTGGCCGCCGGTGACGTGAAACTGGAGTGCCTGCTGGGCCGGGAGGTTGCGGGCGATGAGTTCAAAGTGGAGCAGATAGCAGAGCTGTCAGCCATGGGTGAGGAGAACGGCGCCACGCTGTTTGGTATCGACCTGGAGGCGAAACTCGCCGGGCTGCAGTACTACAAGCTGCGCATGTATCCCTACAACGAGGCCCAGAGTCATCGCTTCGAAATGGGGGCTATGATCTGGATCTAGCCCCGGTTGACCTTATTTGCAGTTGGTGCGCAGCAGCAGGCGCTTGAATACCACGGCATTGTGGTCCCCAGGATCGCGCTCGGGTTCCTCGGCCAGCTCCACATTGGGGAAGCGTCGGTATAGCTCGGAGATGGTCAGGTACAGTTGGCGCTTGGCCAGTGCTGCTCCAATGCAATAGCGTGGGCCGTAACCAAACATCACGTCCGGGTCGAAAACGCGTTCTACATCGAAGGTCTCCGGGTTTTCGTAGTACTCCGGGTTGTGGTCCTTAAGGTGGGGCATCATCAGTACCATCACGCCCTTGCGCAGTTGTTCGCCCATGAACTCCATATCGCGGGGCGCGTAACGGGCAAAGCCCATCTTTGAGGAAACCCCCCAGCGGTTTATTTCGCTGAAGGCATTGGCGAAGGCTTCCGGGGTGGCCAGGGCCTTGTCTATCTGGTCCTTGTTTTTCAGCAGCGCATAGACCGACCATTGCTGGGCGACCAGCGTGGTGTCGGCCCCGGCACCGATCAGCGCCAGAATCAGGGTGATGATGTCGCCTTCTTCAAAACCCTCATTCTCGGACTCGATACGCAGAAGAGTGGAGAGGAAATCGTCCTGCTCCGGGGTTTCGCGGCGCTCGGCAATCACTTCCTTGATGATGTCGATGGCGCGATTGGAGTCCTGTCGGGCGGCCTCGCGCTGTTCGTCGGAGATGGTCGGGTTCCAGGTCTCGGTGAAAGTAAGGATCACCTGCTTGATCTGTGGCCAGTACTTTTCCGGGATGCCCACCATACGGGTGATGGAGATGAACGGAATGTGGTTGGCGATTTCCTCAATGTAGTCAAAGGTCTCGGGCTCACCCAACTGGTCGAACAATTTCTTCACTTCCGGCTCGATCTTGGCCTGGATATTGTCCACGACGTTGCGCGAGAAGGCCGGTGCCGTGACCCGGCGCACCAGGCGGTGATGGTCATGGTCCGCCAGCAGGCTGTGGCCGATCATGGCGCGCTCAAAATTGCTCCATTCGTCAGCGGGCGGACGTTGCGGGGCGAATTCCCAATCATAGAAGTCGGAGGACAGGGGTTCTTCTTTCCAGCACTGCATGATGTCTTCCATGCGGGTCATGATCCACGCCTGCCAGGGCTCGTACCAGACCAGGCGTCCGCGTTCGGCCAGCGCCAGGCACTGGGGAACCGGGTCGGTCATATAGGCCTGTGAATTCGGATTAAAAATCTCTGCCACGGGGGGCAATGCTGCGGCGGCCTCGGCCATGTTCTGCTCCAGAATCAATACAGTCGACAAAAGTATACATCTGTGCACGTTTGTCGCAAGTGACAATTCGGTAAAGTATTGATCGCGTGGATCTGGCCCGGCGCCTTCGGTACGCTTCACACAGCAGGGTTTCCGACCCTGAACAGGGCCGGGTCAAAGACTGTCCCTGCGTGTTAGCATGCAGCCAACACGGTGGGGAATCAGCACGACAGGGAGGGAGGACCATCTTGACCCGGGGAAAACGCATAATGTGGCTTCTGGTGGCCGCGGCCCTGCTGCCTTCGGCCGTCTGGGCCAGTGGTGCCAGCGAGGAGTTCACGCGGACGTCACTCGCCCTGATCCTGATGATTACCCTGGCCGACATCTCCGGCCTGCTGTTTGAGCGCATGGGCATGCCCGAACTGGTGGGCGAAATCTGTGCCGGTATCCTGCTGGGCAACCTTGCCGTGGTGGGTATTGATTTCAACTTCTCGGCGCTGCTGCGCGAGAGCCAGTTCATGACTTACTCGTCGGAGCTGGCGTTGGTGCTCCTGCTGTTCCTGGTCGGCCTGGAGTCGGACATGAAAGACCTGTTGCGGGTGGGGCGCAATGCCACCGCAGTTGCCTGCGCCGGTGTCGTGCTACCCGTGACGATGGGGCTGGGCGCCAGTGCCTTGCTGGGCATTAACGGCGGTTTGCAGGGTTGGTTTGTCGGCGCCATGCTCGCGGCGACTTCCGTGGGCATCACCGCAAAGTTGCTGGCGTCGCACGGGCTGATCAAATCGCAGTCTGCTGAGGTGATTCTCGGCGCCGCTGTGATCGATGATGTGATGGGCATCCTGCTGCTTGCGGTGCTTGCCAGCGTGGCGGTCAGCGGAGAATTTGCTTACACGGATCTGTTCCTGATTATCGGCAAGGCGCTGCTGTTTTTCGCCGGCGCGCTGTTTGTCGGCCAGAAGCTGATGCCCGAAATCGTGCAGATGGTCGCTCTCACCAAGCACGCCAGCATCTGGACCGGTTTCGCCTTCTGTCTGGCACTGGGCGTTGCCCAGATCGCCGCCTTCGCCGGCCTGGCACCGCTGATCGGCGCCTTCGTCGCCGGCCTGCTGCTGGACGATGTGGACTTCCGGGTGGGCGACACGCTGCAGAAGCACACCCTGGAGGAACTGATACGACCCATCAGCGATATCCTCATCACCATATTCTTCGTGGGTATCGGCGCCCTGGTGCAACTGGAGGTGCTGTTGGACCCGAAGATGCTGGCCACAATCGTCTTTCTCACTGTCGTGGCGATTGTATCCAAGGGCTTCTCCGGATTCCTGGTGAAAGGCGAGGGCTTCGATCGGCTGGGTATCGGTTTTGGTATGATCCCGCGCGGTGAGGTAGGGCTGGTATTCGCCGCGTTTGCTTTTGCCCACGGCATTTTCCTGCCCAACACCTACAGCGCGCTGGTGCTGGTGGTGCTGTTGTCCACCGTGCTCGGGCCGGCGTTGCTCAAACCCAGGCTGTCACACTTCTAGCGCTCGCCCAGCATTGCTTTCAGGTGTGCTTCCACACAACGGGCCAGGGCGTGCAGGTCATAGCCGCCCTCCAGTGAGGAGACCAGTCTACCCCCGGCACTTTGCTCTGCCTGTTCACACAGTCGTCGGGTCACCCAGGCGAAGTCGTCATCCACCAGGTTGAAGTCCGCCAGCGGGTCCGCCTGGTGGGCGTCGAAGCCGGCGGAGACCATGACCAACTGCGGTTTGAATGCGGCCAGTCGCGGCAGCCAGTGTTCGCTCACGGCGGCGCGAAATTCAGCGCCCGAGCTTCCTGCGGGCAGCGGTACGTTGACGATATTCTGCGCAGGCTCAGCATGCGCGCTGTGCGGGTAGAAGGGGTGTTGGAATGTGGAGCAGAACAGGAAGCGCTCATCGCCGCTGACGATATCCTCTGTGCCATTGCCGTGGTGTACGTCAAAGTCGACAATGGCGACCCGTTCCAGACCATGATGCTCCACTGCGTGGTAAGCCCCCACGGCAATGTTATTGAACAGGCAGAAGCCCATGGCCCTGCTGCGTTCCGCGTGATGCCCGGGCGGGCGTACGGCGCAGAATACCTGGTCGACCTCACCGGACATGACCATGTCCACAGCCTGTATTACCGCGCCGGCTGCGAGCAGTGCGGCCTGCAGGGTGAACGGGTTCATGCTGGTATCGTCGTCCAGTGAAACCTGCCCGTGCTCTGGCGACTTGCGATAAACCGTCGCGATGTAGTCAGCGCCATGCGCCGGCAGTAACTTTTCGCGGGCGGCCGGCAGGGCGTCATACTGGCGCAGGGCCATATCCAGCCCGGTGGCGATCAGCCGGTCATTGATGGCGGCCAGGCGCGCCGGCTGCTCCGGGTGGTAGGAACCCATGTCGTGCAGCTGGCACTGGTGGTGCGTGATGTAGCCGATGCTCATGCGTGTACTCCGTTTTCAGTGATCTTGCCTCTTGCTCCGGGGGCGTGCAACAGGTGACACCAAATTGTGCTTATACTTTGCGCTGGATCATAACCCGGCGACGTCGTCCGTCGCAGACTGACTCACTCTATGAGAAAGCACTATCTTGAAAGCGTATTCGGGCCAGCCTCGGTAGTCGTTGTCTGTGATGGCGACTACTGCGGTATCGGCATGCAGGTATTGCGCAATTTGCGTGAGAGCGGATACCAGGGCAAGGTCTTCGCGGTGATGCCGGACTGCGAGGAAGCCTGCGGGGTACCTGTTTTTGCCTCTGTGGCGGCCATAGACGAGCCGGTGGAGCTGGCGGTTATAGCCGCGCGGGCTGCGACCCAGCCAGCGCTGCTGCGCCAGTGCGGCGAGCACAAAATTGCCGCTGCAATTGTGCTTTCCGGCGGCTTTAGCGAAACCCAGGAAAGCGGGCTGGCACTGCAGAACGAGCTGGTGGAAATTGCACGCGGATGCGAGATTGCGTTAGTGGGGCCGCGCTGCCTGGGCATCGTGCGTCCAGCCAACAAGCTGAATGTCTCCTCGGCACGCAGCCCGGTGGCACCGGGCAAGGTGGCACTGGTAACCCAATCGGGCGCTTTCTGCGCATCGCTGCTGGACTGGGCCGACAGCAATGGCTTTGGCTTCTCCGCGGTGGCGTCACTGGGTGCGACCTCGGCGGTAAAAATGGGCGACGTGCTGGATTACCTGGCCCAGGACCCCCACACCCACAGTATCCTGCTTTACGTTGAGCGCATCACCGACGCGCGCCTGTTTCTCAGCGGGCTGCGCGCTGCCGCGCGTCTCAAGCCGGTGGCGGTGATCAAGTCCGGCCGTAACGAGGCGGGGGAGCGCGCCGCGCTGGCGCATATCCATACGCCGCTGGGCAGCGACGCGGTATTCGACGCCGCTATACGTCGCGCCGGTGCCGTGCGTGTCACCGTGGTGAGTCAGCTGATTGCAGCGGCGACGATTCTGGCCACGGGTGCCCGGGTAAAGGGTTCGCGCCTGGCTGTGCTGACCAACGGCGGCGGTCCCGGAGTGATGGCAGCGGACTGGGCGGGCAGTCAGGGGGTACCGCTGGCGGAGCTCACCGCTGAGACCGTTGCCGCCTTGTCTGCTGTATTGCCCGGGCACTGGTCACACTGTGATCCTGTGGATATCCTCGGCGACGCCGATGGCGAGCGGTATCGCGCCGCCACTGAAATCATCCTGGCGGACAAGAACGTCGACGGTTTGCTGGTATTGTGTACCCCCCAGGGCTTCACCGATCCGGCTGCCTGTGCGCAGGGTGTGATCGACGGCGCACAGGGTGCGCGCAAACCGGTACTGACGTCGTGGATGGGCGAGCGGCTGGTCGCTTCCGGCCGTAAATTGCTGGTGGACGCCGGCATTCCGCATTTCATCGCGCCAGAGGGCGGTGTCGATGCCTTTGGTTATCTCGCCAGCTACCGCCGTAACCAGACCGCCCTGTTGCAGGTGCCCGAACCCCTGGCGGAGAACCACCGGCCGGACGTCTACGCCGCGCAGACCATTGTTGATCACGCCCTGGCCGAGCGCCGTGAGATTCTTACGCTGGCCGAGTCCAAGGCTGTGCTGCGCGCCTTCAACATACCCGTGTTACCCAGCAGCAACGCGGACAATGCTGTGGATGCACTGGTGGCCGCGGAAAACGTTGGCCTGCCTGTGGCGATGAAGATCAACTCCCCGGATATCCTGCACAAGTCAGACGTCGGCGGCGTACGCCTGAACATCCGTGAGTCGCGCTCCATTTTTACTGCCTTTGAGGAACTGATTCGGGACGTCGCAGAGCGTATGCCCGATGCACGGCTGCAGGGTGTGTGTATCGAACCGATGATCGACAGGCCGCATGCGCGGGAGCTGATGATCGGTATATCCCGGGACCCGGTGTTCGGGCCGGTCATTCACCTGGGCGCCGCCGGTACTGCCATCGAAATGCTCTCCGGCGAAACCCAGGTTGCCCTGCCGCCGCTGAACGACTTCCTCAGCCGCGAATTGATCGACAGGACCGATGCCGCGCGATTCCTGCGCCAGTTCCGCAGCTACCCCGAGGCGGACCTGGGCAAACTTTCAGAGGTGCTGCAGCGAGTCTCCGAAATTGCCTGCGAACTGCCGAGTATCAATACGCTGGACATCAATCCGCTGCTGGTAGACGAGGAGGGGGTGATCGCCATTGGCGCGCGTATTACCGTGAAAGCGCCGGCGAGCAGTACCGTGCGTTACGGGCATATGGCGATTCACCCCTACCCGGCAAACCTGGAAAGCCTGATGATGCTCGCGGACGGCTCCGAAGTACTGGTGCGTCCCATTCGTCCGGAGGATGCGCGTAAGGAACAGGACTTTGTCAGTAACCTGTCGGCGCAGTCCAGGTACTTCCGCTTCATGCATGGCCTGGACAAGCTGACGCCGGACATGCTCGCGCGTTTCACCCAGATTGATTACGACCGGGAAATGGCGCTGGTGGCGATCGCGCCAGGGCAGGACGGGGGGCAGACGTTTCTCGGCGTTGCCCGCTACGTGATCAACCCGGACGGCAACTCCTGCGAGTTCGCGCTTACCGTCGCCGATGCCTGGCAGAAGCGCGGGGTGGGACCGAAGCTGATGGAGCGACTGATGCATGTGGCACGCGAGCGCGGCCTGGATACCATGATGGGTGAAGTGCTGGCGCAAAACCCGCGCATGCTGCGTATGTGTAAACGTATGGGTTTCAGTGCCCTGCGCAGCCCCGATGACCCGGAGATCATTCTGGTGAGTCGTTCTCTGTAGCGTCTTCTTCGCAGGCACACGTGGTTGCGGGGCAGGTTTTTATCGAGCCCAGCACCAGCGCACCGATGAGCATCAGCAGTGCGGTGCCGGCGCGGGCCCAGGGATTGCTGAGGGCAAAGACAATCGACGCGGTGCCCGCCGCGGCCATGGAACCAATGCCTACGCACTTGGCGCGCAGGGATACGCATCGTCTCTCTTCCCAGTTGTGGATCATCGGTCCGAACAGCTCGCTGTCCAGCAGGCGCTGGTGCCACTGTTCGGAGGAGCGGGCAAAGAACCAGGCTGCCAGCAACACAAAGGGTGTGGTGGGTAGAACCGGTAACACGATCCCCGCTGCGCCCAGGGCAAGGAAGGTGACTCCCAGAGGTTTGTATAGACTGCGCCGCACTGCAATTCTCGCCTGGTTCCCAAAAACCGTGTTCAGGGTGATGAATTTCTGCTGTCACTGTGCCACAGTATTGACGCTGCTTACATAAAATCAATAATGAAGGAGTTGCCATGAGTACTGTGTTCCCGGGGCGTAAGCGTTTCCTGGTATGTGCTGTTGCCGCCTGTTTCCTCGCCCCTTTGCCGGGTTTTGCTCAGCTGGAAGAAGTCATCGTTACCGCCCAGAAGCGCAGCGAATCGGTGCAGGACGTGCCTATTGCCATCACCGCTTTCGATGAAGAGGCGATGCGCGAGCGCCAGATTGTGGGCTTTGGGGACATGCGCTTCAGTGCGCCCAACGTCAATTACACCAAAGGCAACTTCACTGGAAACAACTTCCAGATCCGTGGCGTGGGCACCAACCTGGTCGCGGCATCTGCCGATTCCGGTGTCGGTATTCACGTCAACGAAGTGCCGATTTTCTCCCCGCGCCTGTTTGAGACCGAGTATTACGATGTGGCCCAGGTGGCGGTATTGCGCGGACCGCAGGGTACGCTTTATGGCCGCAACTCCACCGGCGGTGCCGTCAATATGATCACTAGGACCGCCCACGTCGACGCGCTGGAAGGCAACCTGGAAGGCCAGTACGGCAACTACGATCACAAAAAGGTCATAGGTTATATAAACGTGCCCCTGGGGGATAATTTTGCCGCCCGCTTCGCCGGCCTCTGGCTGGAGCGCGACGGCTATACCGAGAATCTGTTTACCGGGAATGATATCGATGGACGAGACCAGTATTCCCTGCGTGCCTCGTTCAACTGGACGGGCGAGAACACCACGGCAGACCTGATGTTCTCCTACTTCGACGAGGACAGCACCCGCAGCCGCAGCCAGAAGCAAATGTGCGCCAACGACCCTTCAGGGTTGCTGGGCTGCCTGCCGGACCGGCTGGCTTTTGAAAAGCCTAATCCCAGTGCACAACTGTCCAATATTCTTGCCTCGGATGCGCTGCTGGGGCCCCTGGGCCTGTTCCCCTTTGGCTCCAACAACCCCGGTGAAGAACCGCGTGACCTGCGCAAGGTTTTCGCCGACTTTGACCCTGTCTATAAAGCCGACGAGACGCTGGTCACCCTGGATATAGAGCACGAGATAGGCGATTACACAGTGGCCTTGGTGGCGGGCTACCAGGAAACTACCGTGCTTTCGCGCATGGATTACACCTGGAATGTGGGCCGCCCCATCGACATTCCTGCGGCGCTTGAGTTCATTGCCCCGGAAACCTATGCCACCTTGTTCAGTGAGGGACTACCGTTGTCTGCGCCCTCCAGAAATGCGACCGGCTCGGTGGGTGGCAATATTGCCTACACGCCCCAGGGCCTGGAGTCCTTCGACCAGTCTGACCGCGACACGGACCAGTCGTCGATCGAACTGCGCCTGCAGTCTGACTACGACGGGCCTTTCAATTTCCTGGTCGGCGGCTTCTGGATGGAAGTGGACATGCAGGACGACTACTGGGTGATCGCCAACGGCTTTGATTATGTGGCGGCGGTGGCCGGCTCGGTGGGCTTCCAGGACGGCTTTGGCTGGGTGGGCCCGCAGTTCAATACCGACACCGAGCAGTTCACCATTGAGTCCGAAGCCTTGTTTGGTGAGGTTTACTATGAACTGACGCCCGAACTCAAGATCACCCTGGGCGCACGCTACAATATCGATACCAAGGGTATCAGCGACCGGCAGATACTGCTCAACGAGGACGCAGAAACCGGAGAGCGCCTGCTGCAGCCGCTGGGCGCAGACCAGCCGATTCCCGTGGCCTATCGCAACGACAGTGAGGAGTGGAAGGAGTGGACCGGCAGGGCGGTGCTCGACTGGGCCATCAACGGCGATACGCTGGCCTACCTGTCCTGGTCCCGTGGCTACAAGGGTGGTGGCTTCAACCCGCCCTTTGACCCGGTGGACTTCCCCAGCCAGACCGCGACATTTGACCCGGAGTTCGTCGATGCCTGGGAGGTCGGCGTAAAAAACACGTTGCTGGACAGCACCCTGCAGGCCAATTTTTCGGCGTTCTACTACGACTATGAGGGTATGCAAACGTCTAAAATTGTTAACCGTACCTCGTTCAATGAAAACACGGACGCCCAGATCTACGGTCTGGAGGCTGAGTTCGTCTTCGCGCCCAGCGCCCGCTGGCAGTTCAACGCCAATGCCTCTTACCTGCACACTGAGGTGAAAGACTTTGCCAGTGTCGATCCCCGCGACCCCACGGGAGGGCGCGACGACGTTACCCTGATCAAGGACAACACCCAGGCCACCAACTGCGTGGTGTCATTGTCACCCGAGGAGTTTGCTGATGCAGGCGTGGGCGGACAGGTCAACAGCTGTCGTGGCTTGCTGGAGCAGGGCCTGCCGGTGACCGATGGCGTGCTCGAGGATCTCGACGGCAACCAGTTACTCAATTCACCCGAGTGGTCCATGAGCCTGGGAGGGCAGTACAACGCCAGCCTGCCCGGGGACTATGGCCTGTCGCTGCGCGTGGACTATTACTGGCAGGACGAGATGTACACGCGCCTCTACAATCGAGAGGTGGATAAAATTGATGCCTGGGATATCTGGAATGCCCAGGCCAACCTGGTGTCTCCGGACGAGAGCTGGTACCTGCGCGCCTACGTGAAGAACATCGCCGACGATAACCATTTCGTCGGTCAGTTCCTGTCCAGCGCCTCTTCAGGCCTGTTTACCAACGTATTTACCCTGGAACCGCGAACATACGGTCTGGCAATCGGCTATAACTTCCAGTAAAAATGGAGGCATGACACCACCCCACCTGCCCACATCCGATCGTACCGCCCTGGTTCTCACCGGTGGCGGCGCCCGCGCCGCCTACCAGGTGGGGGTGCTCAAGGCCGCAGCCGAAGTGTTGCCCAAGCGCGCGCACAACCCGTTCTCTATCATCACCGGCACCTCCGCGGGGGCGATCAATGCGGTGGCGCTGGGTGCCTCGGCAAACAATTTCCGCCTGGCGGTGAAAAAGGTGGAGTACCTCTGGAGTAACCTCAGCGTCGACCAGGTGTACCGGGCCGGTTACCGGGACCTGTTGCGCAGTGTCTTCCGGCTGCTGGTCTCCCTGTTTCATCGCGGTACAGGCGTGCGTGCGCCGCTGTCGCTGCTGGACACCGCGCCGCTGGCTGCCCTGCTGGAAGGTGCTATTGATTTCAGTGGACTGGAAAGGCGCCTGCGCGGTGGCTACCTCGACGCCATTGGTGTGACTGCCTCCAGCTACAGCAGTGGCGAGTCGGTGACGTTTTACCAGAGCGATATCGAGGGTTCGGCCCTGCAGCCCTGGCAGCGTGCCCGGCGCCGGGGAGTGCCCACGCAACTGTCCGTGGAGCACCTGTTGGCCTCTTCGGCCATTCCCACGATTTTGCCGGCCACGCGTATCGGCAACAGCTATTACGGCGACGGTGCCCTGCGCCAGGTCTCGCCGATCAGCCCCGCACTGCACCTGGGCGCCCAGCGCGTAATGGTGGTCGGGGTGAGCGGTAATCCGGACCGGCCCCCGGAGGTGCATCACGAGAGCCACTCACCCTCGTTGGCAAAGATGGTGGGCCACGTTTTTAACAGCGCATTCATTGACGCCCTGGAAAACGACATGGACCACCTCACCCGTATCAACGAACTGGTGGGTATGGTGCAGAACGAGGCCCCCTATGCCGATACGGGGGCACTGCGACTGGTGGATTTTCTTTGTATCAACCCGTCCATTGAGATTGACCAACTGGTGTCCCGGCATATCGGCAGCCTGCCCCGGGCGATGCGCACGGTACTTAATATTACCGGCGCCACCCCCCAGGGCGGGGGCACAAGCCTGGCCAGTTACCTGCTGTTTGAAGGTGGCTTCTGCCGCGACCTCATCGCCTGCGGCTACCACGACGCCATGGAGCAGCGTGAGATGCTGGAACAGTTCTTCCAGCCTCACTCGGCGGTGAGTTTTTGAGCCTCTCCGTGCTACCATAAGTTCTGTTGTAGATCGGGGCCCTTCTGTTGAAACGTTTTGTCATTACCTTTTCTGTCGTGCTGGTTGCGTTGTTCTCGGTGGAGATGCTCAACCCGGTACAGGAACACGTGATTGTGCCGTTCACATCGCTGTTGGCGAAGATCAGCGCCGCGCTGATCGCGCCCTTCGACGACACCGTTATTGCCTTTGGCAAAGTACTGCAGTTTCGCGACAGCGGCTTCGCCGTCTCCATTGAGGCGGGTTGTAATGGCGTCGAGGCAACCATTGTGCTGTTGGCCGCGGTGGTTGCTTATCCGGCGAGCTGGAAGGCGCGTATCTCGGCTATTTTGCTGGGGTTTCTGGCGATTCAGGCGCTCAACATCGTGCGCATCATCACCTTGTTTTACCTGGGCGACTGGGATCTCGATATTTTCTCCTGGGTGCATCTGTATCTCTGGCCTGCACTGATAATGCTCGACGTGCTGGTGGTGTTTATCCTTTACCTGCGCTACCTGGCGAATTCCGCGCCGGAGGCGGCACATGCCCCTGCCACCTGACCACAACCTGCGCCAGTTTCTGCTGTTTGCGTTCGCGCTGATCCTGCCCTGCTTTGCGCTGTGGACGCTGGCCGCGGGGGCCATTGCCATGCCCGCGGTGGGACTGGCCGACATGATCCTGCACACCGCCTATCCGCAGATAGTTGATGGCGTGGTGTTCCATGGCAAGGACGTGGTACTGATGACGCAGTTCGGGGAGTTGAACGGCAGGCCGGTGCCACCGGGTCAGTCTGAATACCGGCTCGCCTTTGCCATCAACCCCGGCATTCTGTCTTACTCCCTGCCGTTCTATGCCACGCTGTACTTCGCTACGCCCGGCAAGCGAGGAGTGATCAGTTTTGTCAGTGGGGTATTGGTACTGTATCCGCTGATTCTGGTTGGCATCCTCAGCGTCTGCATGAAGGAGCTGATGATCAACCTGGGTGGCCAGTTTATGGAACAGCCGGGCGTGTTCGTGCCCAATGGCACGGTGATCGCGCTGTTCTACCAGCTCAACGTGCTGATTGTGCCCTCGGTGGCGCCAATCTGCCTCTGGGCGTGGCAGAGCCGCGACACGGAGCTGATACGCGGCCTGCTCAAGCTGCTGCCGGCCACTGAGCACACGCCCGCTGACCGCTTCCGGGACTAGTGTTACTCCTGTCTGACCCACTCAAAGCGCGGCACTGACTGGTCCTGCCACTGCACCTGTTCCGCCCACATTGCCAGCGGACGCGCCCACAGCGCCTGTTCCCCGTAGAGCGGTCGGTAGATCACCAGCAACTCTTCTGTTTCCGAGTGGGTGGCCACCTCGTAAACGCGGTATTCATGGCCCTTGTAGTGCCGGTAAATACCCGGCTGCGGTAATGTGTTCACGGTTTTTCCTTGTGCGGGGGCGCTTAACATATGTTAATGCCCGATTGGTTTTCATTGCCTATGCTTACGTTTCAGCCTGGAGAGTGACACCGCGTCAATGCCCAGGTAGGACGCGATATGAAACTGTGCGATCCGCCCGACCAGGTCTGCCTCGTTGTCCAGCAGCCACTGGTAGCGTTGTTCGGCATTGCAGGTCAGTAGCATGGCCTCGCGCTGTTCGTTGCGCACGAAGGCGTCCGCCAGCAGCTGTTGTTGCAGGGCATTGATGCCGGCCACGCGGTTTGCCGCCGCAGTGAACGCGCGGTAGGAGAAGCAGATGCTTTCTACCGGCTCCATGCACTGGATGGAGAAAGGCGCGGGGGAAGCCGTCAAAGCGGCGCTCACCGGACCCGTTACCTGGCCACTGCGGTAGAACGCCTTGTTGCGTTCCCTGCCGTCGGGAGTAAGGTAAAACAGGCGTACCAGGCCGCTGTTGATCAGGTACAGGGTGTCGTCGGTGTCGCCACTGCGCACCAGGAAGTCATCGACAGCAAACGACCGCAGGGCCATGCTGTGCAGCCATGGGTCGCCCTGGGCCAGGTCGGCAAGGCCCCAGCGCTGCAACCAGGGCAAGATTTTGGCGGTGATGTCTCGTTGAGCCATCGCCGCAGTATAAACGTAAAAACACTAAATCAATTGAGGTGAAGAAAATGAGCGACGCAGCCAACGAGATCGTCATGAACATGGACGCCGCAGAGGGCATCCTGCCTTCAGAGCAGAGCAATGAAGAGATCCGCAAGGACCGCAAACAGAAGTTGGCAGCCGCACTGCGCCTGTTCGGCAAGTTCGGTTTCGACGAGGGCGTGGCGGGGCATATCACCGTTCGAGACCCGGAGCTCACCGACCACTTCTGGGTGAACCCCATGGGCCGTTCCTTCAAGCAGATGTGCGTGTCCGACCTGCTGTTGGTCAGTCATGGGGGTGAAGTAGTGGAAGGTGCGGGCCTGCTCAATGGTGCGGCCTTTACCATTCATTCGCAGATCCACATGTCCAATCCGGCGATCACCGCCGCCGCGCATTCCCATTCGGTCTATGGCAAGGCGTTTTCATCCCTGGGCAAGACCCTGGATCCGCTGACCCAGGATGCCTGCGCCTTTTACGAGAGCCATGTTTTGTTCGACGACTTCTCCGGCGTGGTGCTGGATAACACCGAGGGCGAGCGCATTGCCGCCGCGCTGGGCGACAGCAAGGGCGCCATTTTGCAGAACCATGGCCTGATCACTGTTGGTGAAACCCTGGATGCTGCCGCCTGGTGGTTTATCACCATGGAGCGCAGCTGCCAGGCACAGCTGTTGGCCGAGGCGGCCGGCTCGCCTATCTCCATACCCCATGAGATTGCCCTGCAGACCCGTGAAACAGTAGGTTCACCACTGGCGGGCTGGTTCAGCTTCCAGCCCCTGTACGATGTGATCATTGCCGAGCAGCCCGAACTGCTCGACTGATTGCCGCGTATGCTGCCAATATGAAAGTGGCTGCTGAGTTGCTGTCGCCCCGTCGCCCTATTATATTGAGGGCATTACCAAGGCCATTGCGCTATCACTCCCCGGGGAATCCAAAATGCTCAAACGCAACTTTGTCCTGTCTGCCGCCGTTGCGGCCGCCGTGCTATCCATGCCCACCAGCGCGGCGACTGAAGCCGAGCGCATCCAGCAACTGGAGCGCCAGCTAAAGCAGCAGCAGGAAGTGCTGCAACTGATGCAGCAGGAGTTGCAGCAGTTAAAGTCGGGTAAGCCAGAGCAAACACTGACCCAGCAGTCCATCCAGCCAGAGCTGGAATCAGAGTCGCCGGTGGTCGTGGCCAGGGAACAGGAAGTTGCCCGGGGTTTCGACATTTATGGCTTTGTGATGGCGGACGCCATCTACGACTTCAAGCGGGTGGACCCGGACTGGGCCGACACCCTGCGCGTGAGCACCATTCCTACCCAGGATGGCCAGTTCGGCGAAGACGGTGATTTCGTGTTCAGTGTGCGCCAGTCGCGGCTGGGCTTTGCCGCCGACTACGACACCCCCGCCGGGAAAGTAACGGCGTTGCTGGAGGCGGAGCTGTTCGGCACCGGCGGCGATGCCGGGCAGACCACCCCGCGCCTGCGTCACGCGTGGGCAACCTGGAACAACGTAGGCATAGGTCAGTACTGGTCCAACTTTATGGATGCCGATGTTTTCCCCAACACCATCGACTACTGGGGGCCTACCGGGATGGTGTTCTACCGTAACCAGCAAGTGCGCTACACCGTACCCATGGGTGACGATGTCTTCGCCATTGCCCTGGAAAACCCTGATACCGCGCTCACCGTGGGCAAGTTCCGCGATGAGTGCACCAGCGGTGACGTGGAGAACTGTGACTCGGTGCTCGATGATGTCTTCAGGAAGTACAACGATATCCCCGATCTGTCAGTACGCTACCGCAATAACAACGACTGGGGTCACTGGCAGCTGGCCGGGATGGCACGCAAGCTGGGTTATGAGCGGCTCGATACCGGCGCCAGGGATCATGAATTTGGCTGGGGTGTGAATGCCAGCACGGTGATCAATACCTTCGGTAAGGACAAGCTGAAGTTGCAGTTGGTCTATGGGGAGGGTATCGGTAACTATATGAACGATGGCGGGGTCGACCTCGCGCCGAAGACAGCCAATCTGCAGGGCAATAGCGCCGAGGCCGTGCCACTGCTGGGTGTCGTTGCCTACTATGACCACTACTGGAGCGACAAGTGGTCCTCATCGGTGGGCTGGAGCACAACCAAGCTCGATACCACCAAGGGCCAGGCGGGCAACGAGTTCGAGCAGGGCCAGATCGCCCAGGTGAATCTGCTGCACTATCCCACCAGCGGTGTGATGATAGGCGGCGAACTGATCTGGGGAGAGCGCGAAGACGTCAGCGGTGATGACGGCTACGACCTGCGTGCCCAGCTCTCGCTCAAAGTAAACTTCCCGCGGGAGTAGGCTACTTCCGGCCCCGCGAATGATTGAATAGGTCAGCGGCGGTGATCTTTGTGGTCACTGCCGGGGGCATGCATGTGTGGAATGATGACCGCTTACAGTCGACGTGGAGAGCAACATGCAGGATTTTCGTAACAAGGTAGCGGTGGTCACCGGTGGTGCCGGCGGCATTGGCAAAGCGCTGGTCAAGGCGCTGCTGGATGATGGCGCCAAAGTGGTTATTGCCGATGTGGAAGAGGGGGCCATGGATGCCGCCGTTGCCGAGTGCAGTGGCGAGGGCCGCGAGGTCAGCGCCTTCAAGGTAGACGTGCGCAAACCAGAGTCCGTCGAGGCGCTGGCTGACTTTGTCTACGCCCAGCACGGCGCCTGTCACCTGCTGTTCAACAACGCCGGCGTGGCCGCGCCTTCAGCCAATATCTGGGAGACCACACCCAACGACTGGGCGTGGATATACAGCGTCAACGTAATGGGCGTCGCGCATGGTATTCAGTCCTTCGTTCCGCGTATGATCGCCGGCGGCGAAGAAGGCTACGTGATCAACACCACCTCCGGTGACGGCGGTATTTCCAGTCTTCCCTATCAGTCGGTCTACGCGTCCAGCAAGGCTGCCGTCTGCGCCATGACCGAGTGCCTGGCCTCGCAGCTGGAAAGTGAAAACACCAGGCTGCGCGCGTCGCTGTTCTACCCCTCTGGCGGGGTGCTGGTCACCGGTTTGTGGAACCCGGAACGCAACCGTCCCGAAGAGCTGACGCGTGAGAAGCCCGGTGCGCCGCCGCCCGATATCGAGGCCTTCAAGGAGGCGATGAAAGCCGCCGGTGCCGAGATGCAGTTTCAGGATCTGGATGAACTGGCGCGCTTTACCCTGGATGGCGTGCGTGAACAGCGCTTCGTGATCATGAAAAACCTGGATGAGGCCGCGGAAACGTTGCGCCGGCGCTCCGAGCGCTATGGGCGCGCGGAATTACCCATTGTGTTCGAGGAAATTCCGCAGATGTAGCGGCTCGTCCTTGTTCAGGGCGGTGGCGCTCGCCATCGCCCTTCTTTAGAATGGGGGGGTCTTCAACAAGGTAGCACCCATGATCTCCAATGAAATGCAAAAAGCGTTGTATCAGCAGCTCAACGACGAATTCTCTTCCGCCTATCTTTACCTCGCCATGTCTGCCTACTGTGCGCACATCGACTTCAGCGGCGCCGCCAACTGGCTCAAGCAGCAGTATGAAGAAGAGCAGATGCATGCCACCAAGATCTACAATTACCTGATCGACCAGGGCGCGCATGTTGTGCTGGATCAAATCCCCAAGCCGGCCAACGAGTTTGGCACTATCCTTGACGTGTTCAAGGCTTCCCTGGCTCATGAGCAGACCATGACCGGCAAGCTCAATAACCTCAGTGACCAGGCGCTCAAGGAAAAAGACCACGCTACCTACAACCTGCTGCAGTGGTTTGTGAATGAGCAGGTGGAGGAAGAGGCGACCGTCAGCGAAATTATCTCCAAATTGAAGCTGGTAAAAGACGACGGTTACGGTCTGCTGATGATCGACAACGAACTGGGTGTCCGCTCGGCGCCCGCGCCGATCAACTGACCCATGGCCAGGCTGAAGCTGTACTACGCCACCAACCGCCGCCACGAGGGCAAGAATCGCTGGCGGCCGGCGGGTTACAGCGGGCACTTCAGCCAGGATGGTATTGAAAACCTGCGTTTCGGGGTGACGCGGGTCACCGCCCTGAAAAGCGATATTGACAAGCACCTGTCGCGCGATATGTCGGCCACCGGAGAGGGGGACGGCGAAGGGCTGGCGGCTTACCTCACACGACAGTCGAAGGAATCCAGCACGATCAGTGCGTATCGGGAAAAGCTCAGCGATGACATCGCCGAGTCGGCGCAGGAGGATGTGGTGCTGGGCTCCCGGGCCATGCTCGCCGACCTGCAGGAGGCCATGACCAAAGCCGCCGATGTCCTGGTCTATATCCACGGTTTCAACGTCGATTGGCACCAGGCCGTGGGCTCTGCCCTGGCGCTGCAACTGATGATGCAGAAAAAGGCCAACCTCTCCGGCACCTGTGAAGAGAAAGACGTGGTGGTGGTGCTGTTCACCTGGCCCTCTGATGGCCTGATGCTGCCCTGGGTGTCCTACAAGTCGGATCGCGCCGAGGCGCGCGGCTCAGGTGCTTCCTTCGGGCGCGCCCTGCTGAAAACTCGCGACTACCTGATGGCGCTGCACGACCGCGCGCGCGACAGAGAGGTTGAGCTTTGTGACCAGCACATTCACCTGTTGTGTCACTCCATGGGCAACTACCTGCTGCAGGAGGTGATCGACCGGCTCAACCAGTTCACCCCGGGAGCGGCCTTGCCGCGCCTGTTTGAACACATCTTTCTCTGCGCCCCTGATGTGGACGACACCGCGCTGGAACCCGGCGAACCCCTGGGCCAGATCAACCAGCTGGCGCGCCAGGTAAGCGTTTATCACAACCGTGGGGATACGGCGATGGTGATCTCCGACTACAGCAAGGGGCAGCCCGAGCGCCTGGGCGGAGCGGGCGCTGCCCGTCCCGGTCAGTTACACCGCAAGATACAGCAGGTGGACTGCACGCCGGTGGTCAGGGGTCTGGTGGAGCACAGTTATTACCTGGCGGGAAATGTCGCCGCCGATATTCGCCAGAGCATCGACGGGGTACCGCCTGCAGACAGCGGCCGCAGGCGCGCCAGTGTGCTTGCCTATGACAACGTCTGGATCATGAGCTGACGGTTGCCGCGTTACACACTGGCCGCTAGTTCTTCGGTGTATACCAGATTGGTGATGACCAGGCGCGCTCCTGGATAGTCGCGGGCACATCTTCAAGCAAGGGTAAGCCGGCGCGCACCGCGTCGTAAGTGCTCCAGCGCGGCGTGGGGATCTCGAGCACGCGCGCGTAGTACAGCGCAGGAATCGCAGGGTCGAACTCCGGGTCCTGCCACATTGTCGCCAGCTGTGAAGCGCCGATGCTGTTGCGGTAGGTCGCTGTTGTCAGGTCAACAGTATTGCCCACGGCGGGCAGTTTGCCGTCTGCTCCGGGTTTGCGTTCGTCCGACCAGACCACATCGAACACTTTGTCTTTGAGTTCGCCCTCTGCCGATACCCAGCCTTTGACGATCTGGATGCGATCAAGGTTGGCGCCCAGCGCGTCCTTGCTCGCCATGACCATGAACCGCGGTGCGCGATTGCGCATGGGAGCTTTGCCCATGTCGCCGCCCATTGGCACACCGCCTGCGTACGCCCGCTCTATCGCGTCAGCCTGGGAGTGTAACTGCTCGTCGTAGAGCCAGCCGCCAAAGAAGCGCACCGCCATGCGCGGGCCAGAGGTGGCATAGGTCTCACGGGCGTGGATCGCGTCCCATATCGCCGGGCGGGTGTTGCTGGTCGCCCAGACTGCTGTGAGGGCGCCGATACTGAGGTCCTTGCCGTCGATCCAGCCGGTGACATTACCCTCGCGGCGCGCTTGCACTGAACCATCCAGCGGGCCGTGAGAGCCGACAAAATTGTCCTCATCCACGTCGCTCATCAGGCCGTTGTGACTGTCGGTGCCGCCAACGAAGCCCAGTTTGAACGGGTTGATGCCCAGCTGTTGGCCAAACGCCAACCCCCTGGTCACACCGCTGCGCACAAAGTTACCCCTGGCGTAGGTCCTGCCACTGGAATTCTGGATGGAATCAGCATTCTCGAAGTCGGCGAACTCGTCTGCCGCCCAGAATGTGCGGTGCACTTCAGAGTTGCCTTTTACCTGCATCATCTCGATGGCGCGTTCGAAATGCTCACGCATCTGTGCGTATTCCAGGTCGATGGGTTCGCCACTGGAGTCACTGTCGGGGAACATCATGCCCTTACTGGCGTTGGAATTGTGGGGAATAGCCATACCACGGATACCCGATCCCTCCAGCGTCGCCAGCCACGCCCATAAGCCTTCCTCTCGATTGATATCGATATAGCTCATCGGCACGTCCGGAACCTCCGCGCCGCGGAATATAACGTTGCGGTGCAAGTTTCCACCCTTGGGCGCAGCGCTCCATTCGTAGGCGACAAAGGTGGTGAATTGCCCCGGTACGTAATGCTGTTCGGCCGCGTCTACTGCTAGCTTCCAGCCGCTCTTGACCGATTCTTCACCTGTGAAGAATTCTGTATGTGCGGGCTTTTCGCCGCGATTGTTGCTGATCACGTACTTGAAGAACCATTTCTCCCGGTCCTCGACGTCAGTCAGTCCCCGCAGTTGCTCAATCAGCGGATTGTTGTACCCCGGAGCGCCTTCATTGAGCACCGAGTACATTTCGCCGATATATTCGGCGTGATCGGTAACCGCGGCGAAGTCCAGTGGACGGCGAATCTTGTGGGGTTGGCCATTGACCACAACGGTCTCGCCGCGCGCCGCCCGGTATGCATCGCCCGGCGTCTGTCGCGTGCCGCCGATAAAGGCGTCCAGCGAGTAGGCGGTATGCATATGGGTTTCGCCGAAGTAAAGGTTCCGCTGCGGGTTCTCCTCAATCTCGGCGAGCGTCAGCGGTGAAGCGAGGAGAATCCCCGCGAGAATAGCGCGTTTGATATTGCCTTGCTGCATACTCTGGCCTCTTCTTTTTTTGCTATTCATGGTGGCTGGCTCATCATGGTGGTTTCAGGTCCCTGATAATGACGCTGGCCATGGCCAGATGGGGACCTGTGCGGGTGAATCACTGCGGTTGGGCGGGCAAACCGAAAAAACGGCGTAACTTTTCGCTGGAGTGTAGTCTAAAATCGGTAAGTGTTCTTTGTCACTGTAAATCAGGAATAAGCCATGAAGAAAGTATGGAAAACAAAATTGGGAGTCCTGGTCACCGCCCTGGTCACAGGCTGTGCCAGCCAGGCCCCGCAGGAAACCCACGACGGCCTGGTGCTGCAGCCGGATAGCAAGTTTCAGGAGGTCTACATACTGCCCGGTGCCGATCTCTCCTCATATACCGAATTCGGGTTGGCCGACTGCTCGGTTGCATTCCGCAAGAACTGGCTGCGCGATCAGAACAACAGCCGCATGGACCTGACCCGTCGAGTGACCCAGAAAGACGTTGATAAAATCAAGGACAGCCTGGGAGAAGAATGCACGCGCTTCTTCCGCCAGTCGCTGCAGGAAGCACCTCCCTACCAGCTGGTCGATGAATTTGAGAATGGCGAAGCGGTGCTGGTGTTGCGCCCTGCCATTATCAACCTGGACATCAATGCACCTGACACCATGAGCCCCGGCATCAACCGCACCTATACCACTTCTACGGGAGAGATGACCCTGTCGCTGGAGTTGTTTGACGGCACCACCGGCCAGGCGCTCGCGCGCATCGTCGACCGCCGACGCGCCCCGGACATGGGACGCCTGCAGTGGACCAGTGGCGTGACCAACAAGGCTGAGGCCGACCGCACCTTGAAGCGCTGGGCCAAAAACCTGCGCGAGGGCCTGGACAAGGCGACCGGCCGCTAGTGCATGCAGCAGCAAGGCATGTGGCGATAGCCTGTTCCACCCTGGTCGCTGCGCCCCTGGCTGTTGCCGGTGACGAAGAGCCGGGTCTGGTGCAGCAGGCAGTAGCGCGGTTTGAAGCCAGTGATTTCGAATTTCAGCGCTCCATCTCCAATGCCCCGTTTCCGCCCCTGGCCTTTCTTAGTGTCGCGTCCTACAGCAATGTGGAGGCTGAATCGAGTGCCGGCCGAAGTCTTGAGTACGACGTGAATCGCATTTCCCAGATGGCGGCTGTGCCCTTCCTGCTGGGCAAGCGCGACGCGTTGATCGTGGGCGAATACCTCAGCGTGTCTGAATTCAACGTCGATTCCGATGAGTTCGGTGACGTGCGCGTGAGCAGTGTGGGCTTGCCGGTAGGCTGGATGCGTCAGGCCAACCCCGACTGGCAACTGGCCGCACTTGTTATGCCGCTGGGGCACAACAGCGACCTCAAGAACAGCGACTGGGACTGGCAGTACCTCGGCGGCGCTTTTTCGCGCTATGTGCAGGATGAGACGCTATGGTGGGCGTTCGGGCTTTACTTTGATGTGGGGTCGGGGGATGACACCTACCTGCCTTACCTCGGTGCCTCCTGGTCGATTAACGAACGCTGGACGCTCAGTGCAGTAATGCCCTGGCCCGCGGTGATCTATTCCCCCGGCCCTGACTGGATGCTGCGCCTGGGTGCGGCACCTTCCGGCGCTTCCTGGTCGCTGGACCTGGAGGATGCGAACGTCGGTGTGAATCTCGATAGCTGGGACTTCGGCCTCACCGGCGAGTACCGCGTAGCGGGTAACTTCTGGCTGGGCGCGGAGGCAGGCGTTGGTGGTATGCGTGGCCTGCGCCTGAACGACGGCGACGTGGAGGAGCCCGAGGTGGACTTCTCCAGCAATGCCTACCTGCGGTTCACCGTCAAGTTCCGGCCGGGCGCGCGGATCTGAGCACCGGTGTCCGGTGTTGGATGACGGCTTGCACCCTACCGGTTAGAGGGTGAGAATGAGGTCAGCCTGTGCCAGACGTTGATCATGCGCCCAAGACTGCTCGCCATGGCCCTGTTGCCGCTCCTCGTCGCCGTGCTCCCCGGCCTCGGCTGGCATTCTTCGGCCATGGCCTTCAGGAACTGTGACCCCAATCAGGACAGCTCGGTGTTCCGGGGCAGTAGCCGCTACTTCATCGGAGAGCTGGAGTTCAATGAAAGCACGGGGCAGACCATTGGTACGGAAACCCACTATAACTACAGCAACCTCGACGGTAGTGGTGTGAGCGAGTGCCACGTCACCTACGACATTTCCGGCTTTTATGAAGCGGCAAGCGCCCTGTTTTTACTGGACGCCCGGCGCAGTAGCCAGAGCGCTGGATGCGAGCAGGCGTTCATCGACGCCAACTACCCCGAGTTCACCAGCTACACCTTGCAGGTGAGTTTCAAGTCAGGGGGGAACGTGGAGGTATTGCGGGCAGACAGCGGCGAAACCGTCGGCGTCGGTACCTGGTACGAGGGTTCGGTCAGCTACAAAACCCAGGAAACCTGCGAGCTTTACTGATCTTACCTAACCTAACCTAACCTGGTGGTTAGTCCGGTGGTTAGTCCGGTGGTTAGCCTGGTGGTTTCCGTGTTGATAATAGAAACTCAAAGCACTGAACCCTGATATTGGGAGCACAACGATGACCAAGCAGTTCAAAGAGCAGGGCGGTGCCGCCACCATGGACCCCAGTCGGCTCAAGCGGTGGCTGACTTCCAGGGTGATGACCCGGCTGGTTGACCCCGCGCGGCTGGCCAGGCGACGCGCTGAAGCTGAGAAGGCGCGCGTTCGTGAACAGAGGCCGCATCGCGTTGAGTACTTTCACCAGGTGGAAGACGGCTATAGTCACCTGGCCGCCCAGCTGCTGCCGCGTTTGCAGGAGCGCTATGACATCGTCCTGGACTGCCACCTGGTAGCGGGTCCCGTGGGCAAGAACGTACCTGAACCGGAAATGCTGCTGCCGCTTTCCCGTGACGATGCCTTTCATATCGCCCCTGAATATGGCCTGTCGTTTCCCCGGCATCCCCAGGCGCCCAATGCCGATCTGCTGGAGCAGGCAACCGGCATCCTCGCCGCCCAGGATACCAGGGCGTTCACGGCTGTCGCCGCCGACGTGGGCCACGCCCTGTGGTCGGAGGACTCGGCTGCCCTGGCCTTACTCGCAGCAGAGCACGGCGCGGCGAGTGCAGCCCAGGCGGCACAGAGAATTACCGCCGGCAACGCGCGGCGAGCCGCGCTCAAACACTATTCCGGCGCGATGTTCTATTA